>NZ_JBJNLC010000004.1:0-316032 GCF_052169255.1 Serratia sp. CY29653
GACAAGCCGTCGCTGCTGATGTGCAAGACCGTTATCGGCTTCGGTTCGCCGAACAAGGCCGGCACCCATGACGTGCACGGCGCCGCGCTGGGCGCCGCCGAAGTGGCCGCCACCCGCGAGCGGCTTGGCTGGAAATACGCCGCCTTTGAAATCCCGCAGGACATCTACGCCCAGTGGGACGCCAAGGAAGCCGGTCAGGCCAAAGAAGCGGCCTGGAACGACAAATTCGCCGCCTACGCCAGGGCCTTCCCGGAGCAGGCTGCCGAGTTCAAGCGCCGCATGAACGGCGAGCTGCCGGCCGACTGGAAAGCCGACGCCAAGGCGTTCGTTGAAAAACTGCAGGCCAACCCGGCCAACATCGCCAGCCGCAAGGCATCGCAGAACGCGCTGGAAGCGTTCGGCAAGGTGCTGCCGGAGTTCCTGGGCGGCTCTGCCGACCTGGCGCCGAGCAACCTGACCATGTGGTCCGGCTCGAAAGCGCTGAACGTTGACCCGGCGGGCAACTACATTCATTACGGCGTGCGTGAGTTCGGCATGACCGCCATCACCAACGGCATCGCGCTGCACGGCGGCTTCCTGCCGTACTCGGCGACTTTCCTGATGTTCGTGGAATACGCCCGCAACGCGGTGCGCATGGCGGCGCTGATGAAGCTGCGCAACGTGTTCGTCTACACCCACGACTCCATCGGTCTGGGCGAAGACGGCCCGACCCACCAGCCGGTGGAGCAGCTGGCGAGCCTGCGCGTGACCCCGAACATGAGCACCTGGCGCCCGTGCGACCAGGTGGAATCGGCAGTGGCGTGGCAGTACGGCATCGAGCGCAACGACGGCCCGACCACCCTGGTGTTCTCGCGTCAGAACCTGACCCAGCAGCCGCGCACCGCAGAGCAGCTGGCGAACGTGTACCGCGGCGGCTACGTGCTGAAAGACTGCGCGGGCACGCCGGACGTTATCCTGATTGCCACCGGCTCCGAAGTGGGCATCACGGTGGAAGCGGCGGACAAGCTGACCGCGGCGGGCCGCAAGGTGCGCGTGGTGTCGATGCCGTCGACGGACGCGTTCGACAAGCAGGATGCGGCGTACCGCGAGTCGGTGCTGCCGGCGGCGGTAACGGCGCGCGTGGCGGTGGAAGCGGGTATCGCGGACTACTGGTACAAGTACGTGGGGCTGAACGGCGCCATCGTGGGCATGACCACCTTCGGTGAGTCGGCGCCGGCGGAGCAACTGTTCGCCGAGTTCGGCTTCACCGTGGACAACGTGGTGGCCAAGGCGCAGGCGCTGCTGAAGTAAGCGGCCTGGCGCCAGCCAATAAGAAAGCCGGTCATCGTGACCGGCTTTTTTTATGCCATCACCCGATGGATCTGCAAATACTGCAGCAGCATGATGGTCTTGCCGTCTTTAATGCGGCCGTCGGCGATCATCGCCACCGCTTCGCTGAACGGCAGTTCGATCACTTCAATATCTTCATCTTCAATGCCGCCGCCGGCCGCGCGCCGCTCATCGTCATGGTATTCGGCGATAAAGAAGTGCACGATCTCGGTCACGCCGCCCGGCGACATGTAGGCTTCGAAGATTTTCTTGACCTCGCCCACCTGAAAACCGGTCTCTTCCACCGCTTCGCGGCGCGCGCACTGCTCCGGAGAATCGGCGTCCAGCAGGCCGGCGCAGGCCTCGAGCAGCATGCCGCTCTCGTTGCCGTTGACATAAGTCGGCATGCGGAACTGGTTGGTCAGCACCACCGTGCCCTTGGCGCGGTTGTACAGCAAAATGGTGGCGCCGTTGCCGCGATCGTAGACCTCGCGCATCTGTTGCACCGAACCGCCGTTTTTGCGTTTCAGATCGAACGTATACTTATGCAGCACATACCAGTTGTCCGACAGCAGCTCTTTCTTCACATTCTCAATTTTCGACGACATGACCCTTTTCCCTTGAGTTGCAACCTGAAGATCATACCGCGATTACGCCGCGCCGCGGCAGACGATTTGCAACAAAACATCATCGGCCCCGGCGGCGGCCCGACCTGAAATCATCTTAAAGTAAGCACATCTAAGTAGCGGAAACCCTGAAAAAAAACCATAAGGGATAGCGCCACATCATCCTAATAACACGCGCCTATTTTACTTTTCAACGCCTCTTTAGGGAAAACCAACGTGAAACTGACTCATCGCTGCTTGTTACCATTAAGCCTTTTATTGATGGCCAGCGCCGGCGCTCAGGCGGCGGACTGCGCCAACGTGCCGGAATGGGCGGCTAAAACCTACGCCATCAAAGGCACGCAGGTCATAAAGGACAATACGCTGTTCGCCAATAAATGGTGGGCAGAAAAACACCATATCCCCGGCGTAGCCGGTTGGGTCGGCGAACCCTGGCAAAACCTCGGCCAGTGTGCCGCCCAGGAGACTCCCTGGTGGCAAGCCTATGCCGAGCAGGAGGGATTCAACGATGCGTTGCGTTACATCGGCACCAGCCTGGATGCGCTGAATCAGGACGCCGAACAGGCGCTGGCGGACTCGCAAGATGCCCGCACGCCGCTGTATTGGCTCAAACGCACCATGCAGATGTACCCGTCAGACACGCCAAATGTCTACCGGCTGCCGATCGTTCACGCCGCCAGTTGGTACAACTCCTTGTATGGCAGCATGGCGCGCGGAATTTTCTTCTACACCCGCACGCTGGGGAATCAGGGCGACAGCGTCACGATAAAGGCCGGAACTATTCCGGCAGGCAGCTCATGTTTTGCGGCGACCAGCGCCCGTTTCGATAACGTTGACAACATCTACTCGAACAAACGAAAGCTTGATGCCAACAAGGAGACCACTTATACCTTCGCGCAAACCGGCGTCCTGGCGTTAGGCTGCAGCCATCCGCAAAAACAGCAAAACGGCGAATTTGTCCAGTTAGAGGTGAGCGGCGGTGGCGACAGCAACCTGCACATTCTCGGTCAGAATACGCAAGGCGACTGGGAGCAACAGAAGGCCGGCGCCGGCATCCTGGGCGGCGCCGTGTTGTATGACGGTAAATCCAATCACTTCGTACCGAAGAAAATTACCGACAAAACGCAGGAGATCATCAATAAATCGCTGGGGGAAAGCCTCAGCATCGCCGCGCTGTATGAAGCGGTGAACGGCATGGACGGCACCCACGAGATGTTCACGGCATCACAGGGTTCCCTGTTCCTCAACTACAGCAAATGCTGCAGCGCCGAATACCGCGAGGGCGCGGTCAACGTCGGTTTCTTCACCGACAAGACCACCCGCGCCAACGCCGCCCACTGGGGACTCTGGCACGAACTGGGGCATGAGAACGAACCGCAGTGGGAATACAACGTATTCCCCGAAGTGCAGGTCAACCGTTATTCGGTACTGGCTTGCCGCCTGTTGTCGGAACGCAACGATTTCGACTATGGCCCAACCTGCAAACTGGGCGCCGACAAGGAGTGGGATCGGGATGCGGTGCGTAAGTTCCTCGCATCAGAAGTGCGCTATGACGAATTCCCGAAGAAGCAGCATGATGTCGCGCTGGGGTTTTTTACCCATCTGTTGCACGCTTATGATGAATCCTTCTTCCCGCGGATTAATCAGGAACGGCTGAAGCAGACTTTCGCGGCGCCGGGTAACACCATGCAGGATAAGTATAAATACGTTTTCGGCACGCCGCAGAAGGTCATCGACTTCAGCGTGGTCGTCTACAGCCGGGAGGCGGGGCAGGATCTGCGCGAGTACTTCACCCGCTGGGGGCTGCGCTTCAGCGACCACGCAGCGAAGCAGGTGGCCGCGATGAATCTGCCGACGCCCTGAAGCGCGGCAATAAAGCGCCCCCAGAAACAGGGGGCCTTCTGCCTGATTTCATCCGCGCTAAAGGCAAATCTTCAGAGAAAAACGGCCCGCCGCTGAACATCGGCGGGCATTTCGCTATTCATTTGATTACACAACGACAATTGTTCCCGTTTTGTTGACAACTTGATACAAATCGCGGTGCAATTTAGTTGCAAAAGTTATAGTTTTGCTTTCGAATGAAACTGGCGAAGCGCCTCACCTGAGAGAAAAGGATTCCGTGATTGCTTGTTAAACGTTCCGTGACCGGCAGCCTGGCCAGAGCGCTGTTCGGCATCGTGATACTGTCGGTGCTCGCCACCGGGTTGGCGTTGACGACCGTCGCCGGCAGCCAGAGCGATGCCGAGGCGATCAACATTGCCGGTTCGCTGCGCATGCAAAGCTACCGCTTGGCCTTCGATCTCGAGCGGCAGAGCCCGGAGTTGGAGCTGCACCTGCAGCAGTATCGGCAATCTTTGCAGGCGCCCGCGTTGCAAAAGCTGGCGCGCTTTTACGTCCCGGCCGAGGTGCGCAACCACTATCTGGCGCTGCAACGAACATGGCAAACGATGGAGCGGCAGATCCGCGACGGGCAGGCGGCCGCCTACCGGGCTGAGGTCGCCGGCTACGTCAACCGCGTCGATCATTTCGTTTCCGCTCTGCAGCGTTATTCCGAGTTGAAACTCACCCTGGTGGCCGCCGTCAGCGTACTGGGCTACGCCGCCATCATCGGTCTGGTGCTGTTCTGCATCCGCTTTATGCGCCGCCAGGTGGTCACGCCGCTGCAGCATCTGGTCGACGCCAGCCAGCGCGTGCAACAGCGCGACTTTCGCCATCCGCAGCTGGACGTGGCGCTGCCGAACGAGCTCGGCGTGCTGTCGCAAACTTTCAGCGCCATGTCTGACGAGCTGGCCCGCCTCTATCAGTCGCTGGAGCTGAAAGTGCAGGAAAAGACCCAGCGCCTGCAGCAGGCCAACGACACGCTGGAGGTGCTCTATCGCTGCTCGCAGGCGCTGAGCGTGCGTCAGATCGATCAGCAGGCGTTCGAAAATGCGCTGCGCATCGTGCGCCAAAGTGAACGACTGCGCTGCATCCGGTTGAACGTGGCGGACGATCATGGCCAGTGGCAACTGAACGAAGGAGAACCGGCGCCGGCGCAAACCTGGAGCACGCTGCCGATCACCCAAGGCGATAAACTGCTGGGCGAGTTGCGATGGCAGCCCGAAGCACAGCCGCCGCATCCTCACCTGATGCAGAGCCTGGCCAACATGCTGGGGCGCGGCGTCTACTTCAACCGGGCGCAAAAGCAGCACCAATATCTGCTGTTGATGGAAGAGCGTGGAACCATCGCACGCGAGCTGCACGATTCGCTGGCGCAGACGCTGTCGTTCCTGCGCATCCAGCTGACGCTGCTCCGGCGCGCCGCCGACGATCCGGCGGCGCAGGCGATTATCGACGATTTCGAGCGCACGCTGGCCGATGCCTATCGCCAGCTGAGAGAATTGCTGGCCACCTTCCGCCTCAACATTCAGGAGGCGGATCTGAATGCCGCGCTGGAGCAACTGTTGCAGCCATTAAAGGCGCTAACCCCCGCGCGGATTCAGTTACACTGTCGGCTGCCCTCGCAGGCGCTCAACGCCCAGCAGCAGGTGCACGCGCTGCAGATCGTGCGCGAGGCGGTGCTCAATGCCGTCAAGCACGCCGGAGCGAACGAGATCGCGGTATGTTGCGAGGTCAACGCCGCAGGCGACAACGTATTCAGCATTACCGACGACGGTTGCGGCATCGCCAGTCTGGAAGAACCGGAAGGGCATTACGGCTTGACCATCATGAGCGAACGCGCGGCGCGACTGGGAGGAACGCTGCGCATCCGGCGCAGAAGCGGCGGCGGCACGGCGGTCTGCCTGACATTCTCGCCCTGACCTTGCGGCTGTTCACTCTGCGTTACGGTTGCCGCCGGCCTGAAGGCCGCCCGGAGAGGTTTGCGGTGCAGAATGCCGCTATTTTTGAAGAGACAGTCCCACTGTGAAGCACGCCTCCGGGCGCGTTTGAGTGGCTTTACTTGCTACAGGGAGCATATTTCATGGTGATGAAGCAATACCGAGTCATGATCGTTGACGATCATCCGTTGATGCGGCGCGGCATCAAACAACTGCTGGGACTGGATGCGCGATTTGGCGTGGTGGCAGAGGCCGGCAACGGCAGCGAGGCGGTTGCGCTGGCGCTGCAACACGCTCCGGACGTGATCTTGTTGGATCTGAACATGAAGGGCATGTCGGGGCTGGATACGCTGCGGGCCCTGCGCGACGAAGGCGTGGACGCGCGCATCATCGTGCTGACGGTCTCCGACGCGCGCAGCGATCTGTATGCGCTGATCGACGCCGGCGCCGACGGCTATCTGCTGAAAGACAGCGAACCCGAACAACTGCTGGAGCACATCAGCGCCGCCGCCGAGGGCCAGAACGTGATCAGCGACGCGATGGCCGACTATTTGCTGGCGCGCAGCGAGCAGCGCGACCCCTTCGCCGCCTTGACCGAACGCGAACTGGACGTCCTGCAAGAGGTGGCGCGCGGCCTGTCCAACAAGCAGGTGGCGGCGCAGTTGCATATCTCTGAAGAAACCGTGAAGGTGCACATCCGTAACATACTGCGCAAGCTGGACGTGCGTTCTCGCGTGGCGGCGACGGTGATGTACCTGGAGTACAAAAGCCACTGATCGCCCCGCCCCGGCCGATCCGCCGGGGCCGCTTACTCGATGGCGCTGAGCAGCGCCTGATGATGCTGGTGCACCCAGCTCTTGTTGAACGGCCCCCAGCTTTCCAACTGATAGAAACCGTCGTTGTTGCGCACGCCCTGCTGCACGAACTGCAGCTCGACGCCCATGCCGGGCAGCGCCTTCAGCACATCCTGCAACGTACGGCGCGGCCAGCCGGTCAGCGCCATCAACCGCGGCACATTGGGCCGCTCACTGTGGCTGATCAGCCAGCATAAATAAAGCCGACGGGCAAATACCGGGTTAATTCCCATGCCAAGCTCCTGCTGTAAGGTGAGGCCAGTTTTTACTTTTCGATTCCCTGCGGCGAAAAAATGCGCAAGGCCTTTGATAGTAATAAAAATGTCTTAATAGCGTACAATTACCGACGCCGATACGCCCGCGCCGTTTTCCGCTACCGTTATTTACACTATCTCCTTTTTTTCTCCACGCTTTCCTCGGCTATCCCGAGTAAAGTGCAATAGCGCCGGAATCCTTCCCTGCCGCTGAAATGCATATTTCCGATGCGTTTTAAAGATAGAACAAGTCATAACGAGGTTCGCGCTGCATGGCCAATTTTTTTATTGATCGCCCGATTTTCGCCTGGGTGCTGGCAATTATTCTTTGCCTGACCGGGGCGTTGGCGATTTTTTCTTTACCGGTAGAACAATACCCGAATTTGGCGCCGCCGAACGTGCGCATCAGCGCAACTTACCCAGGTGCTTCGGCGCAAACGCTGGAAAACACCGTCACCCAAATCATTGAACAGAATATGACCGGCCTCGACAACATGATGTACATGTCGTCGCAGAGCACCAATACCGGCCAGGCGACCGTGACGCTGACGTTCGAAGCCGGCACCGATCCCAACGAGGCGATGCAGCAGGTGCAAAACCAGCTGCAGGCCGCGATCAAACGCCTGCCGCAGGCGGTGCAAAATCAGGGGGTGACGGTCTCGAAATCCGGCGACACCACGCTGATGATGGTGGCGTTCGTCTCCACCGATGGCAGCATGGACAGGCAGGACATCGCCGATTACATCGTCTCCAACCTGCAGGATCCGCTCAGCCGCATCAACGGGGTCGGCAGCATGGACGTGTACGGCTCGCAATACGCCATGCGCATCTGGCTCGATCCCAACAAGCTCAACAGCTATCAGTTGACCACCCAGGATGTGGTCAGCGCCATTCAGTCGCAGAACGCCCAGGTCGCGGTCGGCCAGTTGGGCGGCACGCCATCGGTCGATAAGCAGGCGCTGAACGCCACCATTAACGCCCAGTCGCAGCTCCAGACGCCGGAACAGTTCCGCCAAATCACCCTGCGGGTCAATCAGGACGGTTCGCTGGTGACGCTGGGCAACGTCGCCAACGTCGAACTGGGCGGCGAGAACTACAACTACCTCAGCCGCTACAACGGCATGCAGGCCGCGGGCATGAACATCAAGCTGGCCTCCGGCGCCAACGAACTGCAGACCGACCAGTTGGTGAAGGACAAGATCGCCGAGCTGTCGCAATACTTCCCGCACGGGCTGGAGGCCAAAGTGGCCTATGAAACCACCCCCTTCGTCAAAGCCTCGATCAAGGACGTGGTGAAAACGCTGCTGGAAGCCATCCTGCTGGTGTTCCTGGTGATGTATCTGTTCCTGCAGAACTTCCGCGCCACACTGATCCCCACCATCGCCGTGCCGGTGGTGCTGCTGGGTACCTTCGCCATCCTTTCCGCCTGCGGCTTCAGCATCAATACCCTTACCATGTTCGCCATGGTGCTGGCGATCGGCCTGCTGGTGGACGACGCCATCGTGGTAGTGGAAAACGTCGAACGCGTGATGAGCGAAGAAGGCCTGCCGCCGCGTGAAGCCACGCGCAAATCCATGGGGCAAATCCAGAGCGCGCTGGTCGGCATCGCCCTGGTGCTGTCAGCGGTGTTCGTGCCAATGGCGTTCTTCGGCGGCACCACCGGCGCCATCTATCGCCAGTTCTCCATCACCATCGTTTCCGCCATGGTGTTGTCGGTGCTGGTGGCGATGATCCTGACCCCGGCCCTGTGCGCCACGCTGCTCAAACCGATCGCCAAGGGGCATCATCACGGCAAGCGCGGCTTCTTCGGCTGGTTCAACCGCATGTTCAACCGCAACGCCGAACGCTATGAGCGCGGCGTGGGGCGCATTCTGCACGCCAGCGGCCGCTACATGGTGATTTATCTGCTGTTGCTCGGCGGCATGGCGCTGCTGTTCATCAAGCTGCCGACCTCGTTCCTGCCGCAGGAAGACCGCGGCATCTTCACCGTACAGGTACAGCTGCCGGCGGGCTCGACCCTGCAGCAAACCTCTAAAGTGGTGGAAAAGGTCGAGCAGTATTTCCTCACCGAAGAGAAACAGGACGTGTTGTCGGTGTTCGCCATCATCGGCTCCGGGCCGGGGGGCAACGGCCAAAACGTGGCGCGTCTGTTCGTTCGGCTGAAAGACTGGGATCTGCGCACCTCGGGCGCCAACAGCTCGTTCGACATCATCGATCGCGCCACGCTGGCGTTCAACAAGATTAACGAAGCGCGGGTGATCGCCAGCAGCCCGCCGGCGATCACTGGCCTCGGCAACTCCTCCGGCTTCGACATGGAACTGGAAGATCACGCCGGGTTGGGGCACGCCAAACTGATGGCGGCTCGCGACCAACTGTTACAGCTGGCGGCGCAAAATCCGCTGCTGTCGCGCGTGCGCCACAACGGCCTGGACGACAGCCCGCAGCTGCAGATCGATATCGATCAGCGCAAGGCGCAGGCGCTGGGCGTATCTATCGACGACATCAACAATACCCTCTCTACCGCCTGGGGTTCGACCTACGTCAACGACTTCGTCGATCGCGGCCGGGTGAAGAGAGTTTACGTGCAGGCCGCCGCGCCGTTCCGCATGCTGCCGGAAGACATCAACAAATGGTATGTGCGCAACAGCGCGGGCGGCATGGTGCCGTTCTCGGCCTTCGCCAGTTCACACTGGGAATACGGCTCGCCGCGGCTGGAACGCTATAACGGCAACTCGGCGCTGGAAATCGTCGGCGAGGCGGCCAACGGCGTCAGCACCGGCACCGCCATGGCGGAAATGGAAAAACTGGTCAGCCAGTTACCGACCGGCTTCGGGCTGGAATGGACGGCGCTCTCCTACCAGGAACGCTTGTCCGGCTCGCAGGCGCCGGCGCTGTACGCCATCTCGCTGCTGGTAGTGTTCCTGTGCCTGGCGGCGCTGTATGAAAGCTGGTCGATACCGTTCTCGGTGATGCTGGTGGTGCCGCTGGGGGTGATCGGCGCGGTCGCCGCCACCTGGCTGCGCGGCCTGGAGAACGACGTTTATTTCCAGGTCGGCCTGTTGACCATCATTGGGCTGTCGGCGAAAAACGCCATTCTGATCGTCGAATTCGCCAACGAGCTGAACCACAAAGGGCAGGATCTGATGTCCGCGACGCTCGACGCATCACGCATGCGTCTGCGGCCGATCCTGATGACTTCGCTGGCGTTCATCTTCGGCGTGCTGCCGATGGCCACCAGCAGCGGCGCCGGTTCCGGCAGCCAGCATGCGGTCGGCACCGGGGTGATGGGCGGCATGATCTCCGCCACCCTGCTGGCGATTTTCTTCGTGCCGCTGTTCTTCGTGCTGGTGCGCCGCCGCTTCCCGGGCAAAGCGCATCCGGCAGGCAATACGACGGCCGCCGGGGAGTGATAGCCTGGGCATAAAAAAAGCAGCGTCGGGTTACCGATGCTGCTTTATTTCGAACGATAATCTCGTTCCCAAGGTGTTTCAGTGACTTTCCAATGACTCAACCTTGCCATCTGCTTCAACGCTGTGTCAGTTGCCCAACATCTCATCAATGAAGTCTTTCCAGTTTCCTAATTCACGATCAACCATAATACTTTACAACCTCAATTATTTGACGAAGCGGATTCTACGCCTGTTTTTTGACCATGTGAAGGGAAGCGGGAACGATGCCGGGCCCGGAAACCGGGCTTAGCGCACATTTTCGTATTTATCTGATCAATGTTTAGTGCTGCTATTCCCTTGTGATATCAATTTCTCCGCGATAGCGTGTAAAAGGTATAAAAATACGACAATGGGGCGCCGACATCCGCGGGTATCAGCGCGCCATTCGGCACTATGCCGCCGACCTCAGTCTTATTGGTTAGAGGAAAACGATGGAAATTATCACCGACCCGAACCGCCGCGCCATCGACTGGCAGCGGCTGTGTGAATTGCTGGAGGCCGCCGGGCTGGGCAAGCGCGATCCGCACACCCTGCGGCGCGTTTACCAACACAGTCAGTTTTGCTATTGGGGGTTTATCGGCGACGAGCTGATCGCCACCGCGCACGCCATCAGCGACCTGACCTCGGTCGCTTATCTGGCCGACGTGGCGATCGATCCGCGCTTTCAGGGGCAAGGGCTGGGGCGCCGGTTGATGGATCGGGTGATGCAAGATTTGGCGCCGCTCGGCAAGATTTTCATCTATTCCGTGCCGGAAAAACTGGCCTTCTATAAAAAGTACGGCTTTCATGATTTGACCACCGGCATGGTGTATGCGGACGGCGCCTCACTGCAACGGTTGCAAAACGGCGGTTATATCCGCTGATCATCTTGATCAAAATACTTTTCTCAGCAGAATACAGCTGACGATCTGCTTGAGACAGATAAAATGCTTAGCCAAAACGCCCCAGAAAAAACACACACTCTCTTTTAACTTTTTATTTTCACTATTATTCACCTCTGCAACCATGAATGAGAAAACGTTTGAACTTCCTGTTAGAGATATTTCTTAGTCATTAGACCTCTTACAAAGATATCACGAACCAAAAGATCGGTAAAAACGATCGAATATTAATTTACGATAGGAATAATCTATGCTATTTCCTTTTAATTCTCCTTGATTGATAGCTGGCATCTATTTAAAAACCTCTACCCCTCTTGCGGCACTTTTTATTAATCCTATTTATCTCTTGATTATCAATCAAATAAAAAACAAACTGACTAAACCAGCGGTATAGGTAAATGTTGAGATTCATCATCGGAAATAATTCAACATTTAATTATTTCGATTATTTCTATTTTTATACTTTAAGATAACCGTCGCCACCGGGAATAAAAAATAAAGGATTATAATAATATGAAGATCGATATTTTCAGCGAATGTACCTATACCATTATCGGTATCAGACAACTGATAAATCAAACATGGTCAGAAAAAAACACGCCAGCCGACTTTAACCGCAGAAGGGTCTGCTTTATCGATGTCACCCTCGCCAATTTTGAAGCGCGTTACCGCGATGAATATGCCAACCCCAAAACCTACAAAATAGTTATTATTACCGACTGCCCGCATGAGATGGTGATTGTCGACAATAAGACCATTATATTATCAAACCTTATATCTTTAAGCCGTTTCAGCCACCTGATCGGCGATTTATATACGCGCTACAGTCACTATACCGAGCCGCCGCAGCTCTCCCGGCGCGAGTCCCTTTTCCTGTCGGAGTGGTCGACGGGAAAATCGCTGACCGATATCAGCAACGCTATGAATATAAGAAACAAAACCGCCAATCATTACAAATCGAGAATCATGAAAAAGCTTGGCGCCAGCAGAATAAAACCGCTGTTGCATATTACCCGCGTACGGTGTTTAACCGATCGTTTAAATATAAAAATTAATAAAGAATAGTTCCTCTGAGCCCAGATCCGCATTGGCGGCTGAACGCGTTCGCCGACGTCTTTTACAAGCACCGTCGGCGAAGTCTGCCGTTCAACCACATTGCCAACTTCTCTCCCTGGTGCTCAATCGCATCTCGCGCGCATCGTTGTCTGGATCTCGCCGCCGCTTTACTGGCATTATCTCTGCTATCGCCGGGCGGCGAGAAGGCCTAAGACCGCGCCCGCCGCCCAGTATCGACTCGACGAGACAGGTAGCTTTACGCCATGGCAAACAAACCGCAACAGACAACGCTGACGATGTACGGCATCAAAAACTGCGACACCATCAAGAAAGCCCGCCGCTGGCTGGAAGATCAGGGCGTGGCCTATCATTTTCACGACTACCGCGCCGACGGCCTGACCGAACAGCAGCTGCGCGGTTTCGTCGCGCAACTGGGTTGGGAGCCGCTGCTCAATACCCGCGGCACCACCTGGCGCAAGCTGGATGAAGCGCAGCGCAACGCCTGCGATAACGCCGACGCCGCCATCGCGCTGATGTTGGCGCAGCCGGCAATCATTAAACGCCCGCTGCTGGACGACGGCAACGGCCGCGCCCTGCTCGGTTTTAACGCCGACACTTACCAGCAATTTATCGCCGAGGTCGCCGTATGACTTGCCCGGTTATCGAACTGGCCCAGCAGCTGATCAAGCGCCCTTCCCTCAGCCCGAATGACGAAGGCTGTCAGCAACTGATGATCGATCGTCTGCAGGCGATCGGCTTCACCGTCGAAGCGATGGACTTCGAAGACACCCAGAATTTCTGGGCCTGGCGCGGCGAAGGGCAAACCCTGGCGTTTGCCGGGCACACCGACGTGGTGCCGACCGGCGATGAAAAGCGTTGGGACAACCCGCCGTTTGAACCGGCGATCCGCGACGGCATGCTGTATGGCCGCGGCGCGGCGGACATGAAAGGTTCATTGGCCGCAATGGTGGTGGCCGCCGAGCGCTTTGTCGCCGCCAACCCGGATCACCGGGGCCGCCTGGCATTTCTGATCACCTCGGATGAAGAGGCCAGCGCCACCCACGGCACGGTTAAGGTGGTCGAAGCGCTGATGGCGCGCAACGAGCGGCTGGATTACTGCCTGGTCGGCGAGCCGTCCAGCACCGAGCGCGTCGGCGACGTGGTGAAAAACGGTCGTCGCGGCTCCATCACCGCCAACCTGCATATACACGGCGTACAGGGGCACGTCGCCTATCCGCACCTGGCGGACAACCCGGTGCACCGCGCCATGCCGGCGCTGAATGAACTGGTGGCGATCGAATGGGATCGCGGCAACGAGTTCTTCCCGCCGACCAGCATGCAGATCGCCAACGTGCAGGCCGGCACCGGCAGCAACAACGTGATCCCGGGCGATCTTTACGTGCAGTTCAACTTCCGTTTCAGCACCGAGCTGACCGATGCGATGATCAAGCAGCGCGTGGAAGAGCTGCTGGAACGCCACCAGCTGAACTACAGCATCGAGTGGCGGCTGTCCGGCCAACCGTTCCTCACCTCGCGCGGCGCGCTGGTGGATGCGGTGGTCAACGCCGTCGAGCACTATTCTGAACTGACGCCGCAGTTGCTGACCACCGGCGGCACCTCCGACGGCCGCTTCATCGCGCAGATGGGCGCGCAGGTGGTGGAGCTGGGGCCGGTCAACGCCACCATCCACAAGGTCAACGAATGCGTCAACGCCGCAGATCTGCAGCTGCTGAGCCGCATGTATCAACGCATCATGGAGCAATTGGTCGCATGATCAACGCAGAGATGCTCACCGGCCGCTCAACCGAACACCTGGCGCCGCTGAGCGGGAACCATCGGCTGCAGCCGCAGGCGGTCAACGCCTTCCTGGCGATGCAGCAAGCGGCGCGTGAGGCGGGATTCGATCTCCAACCCGCCAGCACCTTCCGCGATTTCGACCGGCAGTTGGCGATCTGGAATGGCAAATTCTGCGGCCAGCGGCCAGTATTAGATAAGGACAGCCGCCCGATCGACGTCGCGCCGCTGCCCGCCGCTGAGCGCTGTGAGGCGATCCTGCGCTGGTCGGCTCTGCCGGGCGCCAGCCGCCATCACTGGGGCAGCGATCTGGATGTGTACGATCCGTCGCTGCTGCCGGAAGGGAAAAAGCTGCAGCTGGAGCCGTGGGAATATGAAGAAGGCGGTTACTTTGCGCCGCTCAACCAGTGGCTGACGGCGCATATGGCCGAGTTCGGTTTCTACCGCCCCTTTACCGAAGACAGCGGTGGCGTGGCGGTTGAGCCGTGGCATCTGAGCTACCGGCCGCTGGCGCAAGAGGCCGAACGCTTGCTGACCCCGGCGCTGTTGCTGGCGGCCTGGCAAGACAAGGAGGTCGCCGGTGCCGAATGGCTCGAACGCCATCTGCCCTCGATTTTTTCGCGTTTTATACGCAGTGAAGTAAAGGAGTAGCTATGCAATGGTTAGCTGATTACTGGTGGATTATCCTGCTGGTTCTGGTGGGAATGGTCGTCAGCGGCATCAAGGAACTGCGCCGCGTCGACGTGAAAAGCTATCTGGCCAACAAGCCGGAGATCCCGCCGCACCGCGACAATAATGCCCAGTGGGATGACGAAGACGACTGGCCGAAAAAGAAATGACACCAGGGCGCTTATCGGCGCCCTGAGTTTTTAGCGAAAGGCGATCAGCTCGCCGCGCTTGCCGGACAATGCCTCGTCCCAGTAGCGCTGCGGCACATAATAATGCAGCCTTTCCAGCGCGGCGTTCATCATGCCCTGGTTGATCGCGTGCCCGACGTTTTCCTCCACGTCCAGCGTGAAATCGGCGCCGCCGGCCCGAAGCGCTTCCGCCGCCGCGTGAGCGTGTTGCACCGCGATCACCGCGTCCTCTGCACCGTGGATCAAATGCACCACGCTGTCGCCGAAAGCCTGCTCAGGCAGCTGGGCGAAACGCCCGCTGAACGCCACCACGCGCCCGGCCAGCCGGGTTTCCGCTTTCAATGCTTCCAGCGCCATAATGGCCCCTTGCGAGAACCCCACCAGCGCCGTGCCGGCATAGCCCACGCCGCTCAGCTGCTGCCAATGGCGCACCACCGCCACAAACTGCGGCATCACGTCTGCAATACGGGCCGCGCGGTTCTCTTCGGTCACGTCCTGCACCGAAAACCACTGGCGCCCGGCGCCGTTGCCAAACGCTTCGGGGCCACCGATGCTCACCACCTGCGCCTGAGGAAACTCTTTGGCGAAGTAGCTGCCGATCTCCCCCATCGCCACCGGGTTGTCGCCGACACCGTGAAACAGCAAGATCAGCTGCGCCGCCGGGGTCGCCGGGCTTTGGACAACGAAATGCTCATGTTTCATCGATGACTCCTTAATAGTAACCAAACCTGGTGCGAGGACAGTCGCCGCCGCACCGCTGACAGTGACTATACGCCGTTGAGAAAGCGGGAAAATCGGGTTTTATTGAGCGAATTGTTCAATTTATTGCAACGACTGCGCCCAGTCGCGCCAGTAGCGGCAGTGCTGCGCATTCAGCTGTTCCAGCGCCTGCGCCGTTTCATGCCGCCAGTGGCGCAGCAAGGCTTTCTGGCCGCTGACGCCCGCCTGCTCCGCGCAGGCTGCCGGGGATTGCCGCCGCTGCAGATGGCCGCGCAGCGCGGGCAGCGGCAGATTGCTGGCCAACAGCAAACGCTGCAATGCCCCCAGGCTGGCCTCCAGCGGCCGGTGGGCGAAAGCGAACCCGGCCAGCTCGCGCCAGTCCTCTTCGCCGAGCGACGTATCGCCGTCGTCGCCCGGGATCGCCAGCGCGAGCTCGATGCGCTGCCGCAGCCAGGGCCAGTCGCGCGCCAGATGCTTGTGCGCCGCGTGCCGCAGCGCCTCCCCTTGCTCGCTCAAGGGTAAAATAGCCATCGCGGTATAGCAGCCGCTGCTGGCCTCCGGCTTGCTGCCGATGCGCACCAGCTCGAAACCGCAGGATTGCCAAAAACGCCACAGCGGCTCGGTATAGCCGAAGCTGACCGACAGGAAATCCAGCCCCTGCGCCTGGCGGCGTTGCCGTTCAATCAGCTGACGCGCGATACCCTGTCGCCGCAGCGCCGGCAGCGTCGCGATGCGGGTAATGCGCCGTGAACGTAGCGTTGGCGCCCACCATTGGCCGCCGTGCGCCGCCAGCGACTGCGCCACCAGGTTGCCGCGCGGCCGACGGCGGCCGGCCCACACATCGTGCGCCAACTCGGCGCTCAAGCCGCCTTCGTCCACCAGCCACACGGCGCCGACCACCTCTGGCCCGGCCTGCGCCAGCCCGTAATGCATGCCGGGCGCATCCATCAGCCTGCGCAAGTCCAGCGGCGAGGTGCGGTAATGCGCGCTGCTCAGCAGGGCGTAGAAACGCGCCAGCCGCTGCGGATCGGCGCACAGTTCGCGCTGCTCCGCCTGGCTGTAATCGATCGCCTGGCCATCCGCCGGCCAGACGGGCAGCTCGTTGAACAACAGCGCATTGTCCGTGATCCGTTCCAGCGCATCGCCCTGTGCCCAGCGCATCGGCTGTTGCAGGCTCAACGCCTGATAAGACGGCAGCCCGGCGCAAAACTTCAGCAGAAAACCGCGGCCGGTGCCCTCATACCCCTGCACCGTAGTGGTCAGCAGCACGCGCGGGAAATAACCGATCAGCTGCTGCAACAGCGGCGCGGGGATCGCCGCCGCTTCATCCACCAGCAGCCAGCCCACGGCGCCGACGTCCCCCTCCCGACACTGCGCCAGCAAGGCATCAGGCGCCCAAAACTGCGCGCGCCCCTGCGCCCATTCCCCGGCCACCTCCGTGGCGGCGCGGCTCGGCCCGGTGATCCAACAGGTCAGCGGCGACTGCGCCACCAGCATGCCGGCCAGCGTCGATTTGCCGCGGCCGCGGGCGGCGGTCAGCACCCACACGCCGGATTCGGCCTGCAGCAGCGCCGTCAAGATCGCCTGTTGCTCCCCGGTCGGCCGGCCATCCGGCGGCAGCCAACCCTCGCGCGCCGGCAGCTCGGCGAGCGTCAGAGGCTCATCCTGCCGCCAGATCGTCACTTCTCGGTCGTCTGCCAGGTGCTGCTGCAGATGGTGAATGAAATGCGGGGTGGTGATCGGCTGTGGGCAATCGCTCCAGCGCAGGCTGTCGCCGTCCGGCAGCTGAGACCATTGCCGCCAGGGCGGCGTCAGCAGCAGCAGCCAGCTGCCGGCGCGCAGTGCGCCGCACAGCGCCGCCAACGCCTCCACGTCCAGCGATTGGCCGGCGTCGAACACCGCGTGCAGCCGTTCCTGCCCCAGCAGTTGGCGCACCGCGCCGCTCGCCAACGCCGTCAGGCCGGGCGGCGGGTTTTCCCCCACCCACGGCCAGTCGCCCGGCAGCGTCGCCGCCAGCCGCTGCGCCTGTTCGCGGCACCAGCCGGGCTCACCGCTGAGCACCAGCAGGCGCCGGATGCCCTGCCGCCGCATGAGTTGTTGCGCTGCCTGTAGCATAAGGCTGTATCTCAATCCGAAAAAAATGCCGGAGTCAGGCTCCGGCACTTGAGGCGTTAACGGGATGCAAAGGTGTTGCAGGTATTGGGATCGCCGCTGTCGAAGCCCTGTTTAAACCAGGTGTAGCGCTGCTGCGAGGTGCCGTGAGTGAAGCTGTCCGGCACAACGCGGCCCTGACTCTGCTGCTGCAACCGATCGTCGCCAATCGCCTGCGCGGCGTTCAGCGCCGCCTGCAGATCGCCCTCTTCCAGCATCTGCTGCTTCTCGGCGTATTTGCCCCACACGCCGGCGAAACAGTCCGCCTGCAGCTCCATTTTCACCGACAGACGGTTCACTTCCGCCTGGCTGGCACCCTGCTGCATCTGGCGAACCTTGGGCTCGATGCCCAACAGGTTCTGCACGTGGTGGCCGACTTCGTGCGCCACCACATAGGCCTGAGCGAAATCACCGCCGGCGCCCAGCTTGGTTTTCATGTCCTGATAGAAAGACAGATCGATATACACCGTTCTGTCACCCGGGCAGTAGAACGGCCCCATTGCCGCCTGACCGGTGCCGCAGCTGGTGCGCGTCACGCCGCGATACATCACCAGCTTCGGCGGTTGATAGGTTTTGCCCATGCGCTGGAAAATCTCTTTCCAGTTGTCCTCGGTCGAGGCCAGCACCACCGAGGTGAATTTGGCCAGCTCATCATCTTTCGGACTGATGTTGGCGCTCTGTTGTTGCCCCTGCGGCGCAACGTTACCGCCGTTCAATAGCGGCGACAGATCGATGCCGTAATAGCCGGCCACCAGCACCACCACCAGAATGACGATGCCGCCCTTGCCGCGCACCGGCACGCGGAAGCCGCCGCCGCCCAAACCTGAAGATTGCCCGCGACGATCCTCAACATTGTCACTTTCCCGACGCCCTTGCCAACGCATAAATATACTCCAGATATTTCCCCTGCTCGTTGAAGTTGCGCCGCGATGGTAAGCGCAAAGGCAGCTTCAAGCCTGAGTGGGATAGGTTTTAGTCATCTCGCATCCATCATTATAAATGGTCTGCCGCAGAGGAAATGTAGAAATTTTCTGGAAAAACGCAGAATAGCGGGACGATCCGGCCGGATCGCCCCGAATGGCGGTGCCGACGCTTAGTCGAGCTTCACGCCGATGCGGCGCGCCACTTCTTCATAGGCTTCGATCAGGCCGCCCAGGCTTTGACGGAAACGGTCTTTGTCCATCTTGTCCAGGGTGTTTTTGTCCCACAGGCGGCTGCCGTCCGGCGAGAACTCATCGCCCAGCACCACTTCGCCGTTGAACAGGCCGAACTCCAGCTTGAAGTCGACCAGGATCAGGCCGGCGTCGTCGAACAGCTGGGTCAACACGTCGTTGGCGCGGTAGCTCAGCTCGCGCATGCGCGCCAGATGCGCTTTACTCACCCAGCCGAAGGTTTCGCAGTAGGATTCGTTGACCATCGGATCGTGCATGGCATCGTTTTTCAGGAACAGATCGAACAGCGGCGGGTTCAGCACCAGGCCTTCTTCGATGCCCAGACGCTTCACCAGCGAACCGGCGGCGCGGTTGCGGATCACGCATTCCACCGGCACCATGTCCAGCTTTTTCACCAGCACTTCGTTGTCGGACAGCAGACGCTCCATCTGGGTCGGGATGCCGGCTTCTTCCAGTTTGCTCATGATGAAATGGTTGAACTTGTTGTTCACCATGCCTTTGCGATCGAACTGCTCAATGCGCTGACCATCCAGTGCTGACGTATCGTTGCGGAACTCCAACACCAACAGATCGGGATTCTCGGTGGTGTAAACGGTTTTTGCCTTTCCGCGATACAGCTCAGCTAGCTTTTGCATCTTACTTACTCCAGTGATGTATCCCCGATGTCTCCCGAGCGCGGCCCGAAATTAGGGGGTATAGAATTGACCTAATGAATTCTTTGGCGTGCCGGGCACTATTGTGCCAAACCTGCGACGCAAACGATACCGTATAGACAAAACAAAAAGGGGCCGCAGCCCCTTTTCGATTAGTTAACGCTGGTTTTACTGAAGGCAGACTGGAATGCCGCCACCAGTGCGTCGTTTTTCGACTGGGTCAGCGGTTTGCCTTTCGGATCGATGAATTGCAGGCTGGTGCGGTTATTGAGATCGCCGACCTGCAGCTTGTAATCCCCTTCCGCCAGTTCAGGATCCTTGACGCCCAACGCATCCCAATCGCTGCTGCTCAGGGACTTGTAGGTCACGGCGACGGTGCCCTGCGGACGGCTGCGGTCACCCACTTTCATCCCCAGTTTTTCGAGCGCCGGCGGCAGGCGATCCCACACCACGGTGTACGGGCCGCGCACCACCAGCATCGGCAGGCCGGTGTCATCGGCGCCGCTCTGCACGTCCAGCGCGCCGAAGCGGCTGGCGGTCTGGCTGCTCGCCAGGTTGTCCTGCTTGTCCAGGCCTTCGATCAGGGTGTTGATCATCATGCCGTTGTAGCGCTGGATTTCAGACTGATCGGTCACCTGTTCGGTCTTGCCCTGCTGCTGCAGGCCAACGCTTTTCACCACCAGCGCCTGCTGGTAGCCCTGTTGCTGCACGCTGATCTGATAACGGCCTTCGTACTGGTTGTCTTCGTCCAGACGGTTCCACTTCACCCAGTCGGTGGTCAGGGTCTGACCGGCGTCCTGGCGCGAAGCGATCGCGATGTTCTTCGCCTGCAGCAGGCTGACCACGCGCGACCACAGGTTCTGGTTCTGCGGGCTGTTTTCCAGCAGCAGCGTGCCGCTGTCGCCGGCGTATTGCGCGCGTGAACCGCTCAGCAGCGCCAACGGCTGCACCGGCGGACGAATGTCCAGCTGCTTGCCGACGTTGCCTTGCAGCGTCGTGGCGGGAACGTCATAGTTGCCGCTCTGCACCGGCAGGATCATGCCGGACGGCGCGTTCAGCGCCTTGAGCGGAGCCGCGTCGAGGTAGGCCTCGTCGCCGCTGACCTGGCGCTTGTAGCGCTGATCGCTGCTGCAGGCCGCCAGCATCATCACCAAAGAGATGCCCACTACTTTTGCTACCGTCGACTTTTGCAATGAATAAGCCATCAAATTTCCCTTAGAGTTACAGCAAACCGACGCTTTTCAGCGCGCGCTCCACCACCGGGCGGGCGGCTTCGCTCAACGGCGTCATCGGCAGACGCAGCGTATCGGTTGCCATCAATCCCAACGCCTTACAGGCCCACTTCACCGGAATTGGGTTTGCTTCTACAAATAGATCCTGATGCAACGGCATCAAGCGCTGATTTAAGCGGCGCGCCTGCGCAAACTTGCCCTGCGCCGCCAGCGCGCAAAGTTCCGCCATCTCGCGCGCGGCCACGTTGGCCGTCACGGAAATCACCCCTTTGCCGCCCAGTTGCATGAAGTCCAGCCCGCTGGCGTCGTCGCCGCTCAGCAAAATGAAATCTTCATCGTCAACCAGCACTTGGATCTGACTAACGCGACTTAAGTTCCCCGTCGCTTCTTTTACAGCAACAATATTCTTGATTTTCGCCAGCCGAGCGATGGTCGGCGGCAGCATGTCGCAGCCGGTGCGCGAAGGCACGTTGTACAGGATCTGCGGCAGCTCGGTGCTCTCGGCGATCGCCTTGAAGTGCTGATACAGCCCTTCCTGCGTCGGCTTATTGTAGTACGGCGTCACCGTCAGGCAGCCCACCACGCCGGTGTTGGCGAAGCGGGTGGTGAGCGCGATGGCTTCGGCGGTGGCGTTGGCGCCGGTGCCGGCGATCACCGGAATGCGGCCGTCAGCCAGCTCCAGCGTCTGCAGCACCACGTCAACGTGCTCGTCATGGGCAAGCGTTGCGGACTCGCCGGTGGTCCCTACGGAAACGATCGCCGCGGTGCCACTGGCTACATGATAATCGATCAATTTTTTCAGGCTCGCGCGATCGACAGCACCTTTGTCGTCCATCGGCGTAACCAGTGCAACAATACTTCCCGTAAACATTGGCCGTCCCCTCCACAAACAAGTCACTCATGGTACTTTTGCTGCCTATCCAAAAGCAAGCGCACAACCGCGTTGTAAGCGCTTGGCAGGCGGTTTTTTTTATGTTTACCATGGTAACCCCATTAAGCACGACAGGAAGCGCTATTTTGCCTCAGTCAGACGAACACTATCTCGTGATTACCGCGCTCGGCGCCGACCGCCCCGGAATCGTCAATACCATCACCCGCCACGTCAGCAGTTGCGGATGCAATATCGAAGATAGCCGTCTGGCCATGCTGGGAGAGGAGTTCACGTTCATCATGCTGCTGTCCGGCAGCTGGAACGCCATCACCCTGATCGAATCCACCCTGCCGCAAAAAGGCGCGGAGCTGGATCTGCTGATCGTGATGAAGCGCACAAACTCGCACGAAAGGCCGCCGATGCCGGCCACGGTGTGGGTGCAGGTGGAAGTGAAGGACTCGCCGCACATCATCGAACGCTTTACCGATCTGTTCGACTCCAGCCAGATGAATATCGCCGAACTGGTCTCGCGCACGCAGCCGGCGGACGGCGACCTGCCGCCGCAGCTGTATATCCAAATCACCGCCCACAGCTCCGGCGATCGGGACGCCTCAAATATTGAGCAAGCCTTCCATCGCCTATGTACAGAATTGAACGCGCAAGGCAGTATTAGCGTGGTGAACTATCCACAGCATGACGAGAAAGATGGAGAGTAGTGATGAGCCCATTGAAAGCCGGTGACACAGCGCCGAAATTTAGTTTGCCTGACCAGGACGGTGAGGAAATTAATTTGGCCGACTTCCAGGGACAGCGAGTTTTGGTTTACTTCTATCCGAAGGCGATGACGCCGGGCTGCACCGTGCAAGCCTGCGGCCTGCGGGACAACATGGACGAATTGAAAAAGGCCGGCGTCGAAGTGCTGGGCATCAGCACCGACAAACCGGAAAAACTGTCGCGCTTCGCCGAAAAGGAGCTGCTCAACTTCACGCTGTTGTCTGATGAAGATCATCAAGTGTCGCAACAGTTTGGCGTGTGGGGCGAGAAAACCTTCATGGGCAAGACCTACGACGGTATTCACCGCATCAGTTTCCTGATCGACGCCAAAGGCAAGATTGAAAAAGTGTTTGATGATTTCAAAACCACCAATCACCACGACATCGTTTTGAACTACCTGCAGCAGTAAATCTCACGAAGCGCAGCGGCCTGCTGCGCTTCGTTATTCCCTCTCAGCCGGCCTCGTCTTCCACCTCGACCCGCAGTTCATCCGGCCAGGCGTGAATCACCGCCTTCACCAGCGTCGCCAGCGGAATGGCGAAAAACACCCCCCAAAAGCCCCACATCCCGCCGAACACGATCACAGAAAGGATAATCACCAGCGGATGCAGGTTGACCGCTTCGGAGAACAGGATCGGCACCAGCAGGTTGCCGTCCAGCCCCTGCACCACCAGATAGGCGACGATCAGCGTCCAGAAATCGGCGCCGACGCCCCACTGGAACAGCGCCACCACCACCACCGGTATGGTGACCAGCACCGCGCCGATGTAGGGGATCAGCACCGAGAAGCCCACCAGCACCGCCAGCAGCAGCGAATAGCGCATGTCCAGCACGGCGAACACCAGGTAGGTCGCCACGCCGACAATCACCATCTCCAGCACCTTGCCACGAATGTAGTTGGTGATCTGCTGATTCATCTCGTTCCAGACCTGCCCCGCCAGGCCGCGATTGCGCGGCAGCACGCGGCGCACCGCGTTCAGCAGCTGCTCTTTGTCTTTCAGCAGGAAGAACATCATCATCGGCACCAGGATCAGGTAGATAGCCAACGTCAGCAGGCCGACCAGCGACGCCAGCGAGAATTTCACCACCGACTCGCCCATGCCGGACAGCCGGCTGCGCAGGTTTTCCGCCATCATGTCGATGATGCCGGCATCCACCAGCGCCGGGTAACGCTTCGGCAGCGTCGCGGCGAAGTTATAGAACTGGTTGAGCATGCCCGGCAGATCGCTCATCAGATTGATGCCCTGTTGCCAGGCGGTTGGCGCGACGACGAACACCAGCAGCATGGCGACGCCCGCGAACACCAGCAGCATGATGCTCGCCGCCCAGGTGCGCGAACAGCCGATGCGCTGCAGGCGCGCGGTCGGCCACTCCAGCAGATAGGCCAGCACGATGGCGACCAGCAACGGGGTCAGAATGCCGTGCAGAAAATAGAGAATGAGGAAGCCGGCAACCAGGATCACCAGCAGCGCGATAGCCTGCGGATCGGTGAAGCGGCGGCGGTACCACTGTAATAACATCTCCAGCATCAGAGCGGGCTCCTCGAGGTTTGACGGGCGGGCATGGCGATTCCTGTGATGGGCGTGATTAAAGCATAGATAGAACGGGCGCACGCGAGGTGTGCAAAGCACTCAGAGTACTCAAAGTTCGCCATACATCAACCGCAATTTGGCTGATTTTATCGCGTGGGCAGGCGATCGGCGCAAAAATCCGCAGACGCGGCGACAGGCGCGGTGAGCGGCCCCGAACGGGGCCGCGGAAGATTACAGCGAGGTACCGATAGAAAGGGGCGAACCGACCGCCAATGCGAACAACAGCACACAGCCAATCGCGATCGCCGCCGCCAGATCATTTTTCATTTTCCCATCCCCTGATGCTTAAACTGATTATCGTCACGAACTCTGTCGGTTCTTGCGTTGCGGCCTTTTCTGATGCACGTCATTAAAAACCCCCGCCGCAGCGGGGGAGAAAACGTTCTGGTGCATCAAGTGTTACAAGGAGGTCATGAGGGATTGCTAACCCTAAATGACTATTTCAAGCTAAGATTATTCCCAGAACATGGCAAGCGATCGCGTCGAGGTTATCCGCACTTTGAGATAAACCTCATAAAAAAATCCCGCACGGCAGCGGGATGAAGGGATGATAACGTCATGAATTTTTTATGCGGACAATGAGGCGGTATTGTCGTCATTTGGCGACAATACCGCGCCGGCACGGCGGTCACAAGGGAAATTTGGCCACGGTGAGGAAATCAGAATTTCGCCACTGCACGCGATCGTGCGCCCGCCAGCATCAACGAAAAAATGAGATTTTCGTCAGACAGCCGCCGGGCAAAAACCGGTAGCATGGCCGATATCATCCCAAACGCCGTAGGGGGAAAAAAGATGAACAGCAAACCGTGTGAATTTGATGAAGCCATCTGTCTGGCGATCGGGCGTGGCGTTTGCGAAGTCGTGAAGATAGGAGATGAAATCAGCGTCTTCTCCCTGCTGGAAGCCATCGAGAGCTTCATCGAACGGCAGGCGCTCAGCGAAAGCGAAATCGCGGCGGCGGACGACGCGCTGGATCTGATAAGCGTGCTCACCCATCGGTCATAGTGAAAAACGATCCCCCGGTGACGAAGAAACCGACGGCACATCACATGTGGGCCGCCGTCGTTTCTGTATCGCTTAGAAGTCGTAAGTTACCGACGCTTTCAGCGTTCTCGCCTGTCCCTGGAAGACGTAAGTGCCATTGCTTTCTACGCCGGACCAATACTTCTCGTTCGTGACGTTGTCCAACCCCACACGCCATACCAGCGTATTTTGATCCTCATTCAAACGCATGCGATAGCGAAGGCCGAGATCCAGGGTCGTGAAACTATCGAGCTTTTTGGTATTGGCGGAGTCGGCATATTGCGAACCGGTATGCCGCACTTTCGCCGTCGCCGTCAGGCCATCGACCGGCCTGATATCGTATTCCGCCCCCAGCACCGCGTAGAAGTGCGCTACGCCGATAGCGTCTTTGCCATCGTTACGGCCGCCCTGGGTTTTGGTCAGCTCGGGCGAAAGCCAGGTAGCGCTGCCGTTAAGGCGCAGGCCGAAGGCCGGTTCGCCAAATACATTCAACTCCACGCCGCGGTTACGTTGCTCGCCGTTCAACGTGTAGTAGTTGTTGCTGTCGATCATGGTGGCCGGCTTTTTGATTTCAAACAACGCCAACGAACCGCCCACGCGTTCGAAATCAACTTTCACGCCCACTTCATTTTGCTTGGAACGGGCGATACCGGTACTCTGCCCGAAGTTAGCCGCCTCTTTCGGCGCAATGCCGCCAGGCTGCAACGCCTCGGTATGGTTGGCATAAAGCGACACCGTTTCCCACGGCTTGTAGACCAGCCCGAACGTCGGCATCCAGCGGCTTTGCGTATAACGGGAGGCGGTATCCTCCAGGCCGGTGGCGTTGCTGTAATTACGCACCACCACTTTCTGATGGCGCGCCGCCGCCGTTAACAACACCCGGTCGCCGAAAAAGCCCAACGTATCGCTGAACAACCAGCCCTGCGTCCGGTTACGCGCCGTGGTCAGCGGATCGCTGTAGTTGCCGCCGAAATAGGCGTTGTCCGGTATTGCGACATCATGGTTATCGTAGATATTGGTCGTCGGATTGTTGGCGGACATGCGCCACGCGGTTTTGTCGCGTTTAATCTGCGCGGAATAGCCGACGTTGACCCGATGCGAAACCGCCCAGGTCGTGAACTTGCCCTCAAGCCCCGCCATGCCGCTGAAAGCGTCGATAATGCGGTTGGTGTCCAGGCGCCCAACCGTGGCGTCGCCGTTGGCGTTGATGAGCTTCGGCGCGCTGTAAACACCGGTTTCATGGCCGTGCTGCGCGCCCAAGCCGGCATAGGCCTTCCAGTCGCGGGTTAAATCATATTCCGCTTTCGCCATGCCGAATTCGTTCTCGATATCGCTGTAGCCCCACTGCTGACTGTAATTTTTACGGGTGTCAGGCACCGCGGGTATCACATCGATGCCGCTGATGTTGACCCCCATCGTTCCCCCATGGAAAGTCTTTTTCTGATAACCGAAGTCCAACGATGAACGGAAACGATCGCCGCGATAGTCCAGCCCAACCGATGCCAGCGTCGTGCGCCGCTTATCATCCTCAACCGCCGTTTCACCCTCACGGTGCACCAGGTTGACGCGAGCGCCAAACTGGTTGTCGTCACCAAAACGGCGGCCCAGATCCAGCGTGCCGCCCACCTGAGAATCGGAGGTGTAGTCGAGGCCGATCTGGGTGGTCGGCGTTTCTTCCGCCCGCTTCGGTTCAAGATTGATCATGCCGCCAACGCCGCTGGTAGCCAGGCCGTTCAATAGGGCGTTCGCCCCTTTGAAGATCTCCACCCGCTCCAGCATCTGGGTATCCATCACCTGGCGCGGCACCACGCCCGGCAGCCCGCCCATCGTCATGTCGTCGCCGTCCAGTTGGAAACCGCGGATACGATAGGTTTCGGCGAAGTTACCGTACCCCTGCACCGCCTGTACACCCGCGTCGTTGCTGACCACGTCGGCGATGGTCTTCGCCTGCTGATCCTGTACCAGCTTCGCGGTATAACCTATGACGTTGAACGGAACGTCCATCGCTTTCTGTTCGCCCAACATTCCCAGGCGGCCGCCGTGGGCGACCTGTCCATCCAGGTAGGCGGGAACCAAATCATTGCCGCCGGAGTTGAAATCGCCGTGTTTTTCGGCCCGGACAACCAGGGTGTCCTCCTGGTTTTTCTTGGCGCCGCCGTCTGCGGCCAGCGCCCCCTGGCTCAGCGCGCCAATAGTCAGCGCCAGCAGCGTTTTACGTAAAGGGAAATTCGTTGTACTGGTGTTGTGCATAATTCACTCATGAATGAGGATAAAAGTTAAATGGCCCGTCGCCGGGCCGATGGGGCTTATTTATTCAACGCGATGCGAACCACGCTGTCCGGCCCCTGAGTGGAATGATCTTTGTTAAACGGCTGTTTGACCGTAACGAACAATGTCTGGCCGTCTGCCGACAGCAGCAAGCTGTTTGGATTCGGCGGCAGCGGCCAGCGCTGTTTCACCGCATAGGTCGTCGCATCCAGGCTCAGCACATTGCCGGATTCACGCTGCGAGATGTAAATTTCGTTGCGCCGTGGATTGAAAACGACAGCCAAAGAGTCGCCCACATCAAGCCGCTTCAATAACTTCCCGGTGTGAATATCCAAGACCAGCGTGGTCTTCGCCTTGGAGTTGTCGGTGACGAACAAACGACCGGTAGCCTCGTCCTCCGCCATATTGAGCAGCAGTGCGGGTTGGTCTCCCAACGGTTTCCAGCGTTTTTCGATGCGGTTGGAACGCGGGTTGATCACCAGGATCTCGCCGCTGCCATTGGCGGCATACACGCGTTGGGTCTGTTCGGAGTAATGCAGGCCGGTCATCCATTTGCCGGTATTTTTAATGCGCGTTTTCAGCTTGAGCGATTCAGCGTCAACCACCCAAATTTGCGCCGGGTCGGCCACCGCCCCCACATACAGCGTGTTGTCGTGAGCCAGAATTTGGCGCGCACCATACGGCAACCCTTTCTCATTGCGCTCGCTGAACAGCAAACGCCCTTTCACCTTACCGTCGGCGACGCCGATTGCGCTGATACCGCCGTCCAGCGAATTGCTGACATAAAGGGTTTTCCCATCCGCAGCGGCCTGCATGGCGAAATTTTTCAGATCGGTATGCGTCGTGCCAAGGGTTTTCAGGGTCTTGGCGTCCAGCTTATAGACCACGCCACCCTGTACATCTTTAAAACTTTCGGCACTGGCGACGTACAGCGCATCTCCCCCTGGCGTCAGCGCCATTTCATACAAGCCATAAGCCAGTTGGCGTTTGACGATGCTGTCGGATTGCGCCGCTTGCGCCAGAGGTTGCACGGCAGGGGAAGAGGAAGAGGTTTGGTGCGGCGTGCAGCCGCTGAGCGCCATCCCCGTCAGCAGGGCGAGCACAGAGGTTTTCATTTTCATCGGGGAAATCCTTGACCATTCAAAACGGTGTTTACGGCGGGCTCTGCAGTTTAGTTTTGAGCTTTCTCATCACGAGAAATGAGCGCCACCGCGCGTCTCAGTGTTTCCCTGTGAATCAACTATCACGCTAATGCAGGCTAATAACTCCTTCGTGCGCCCGCGAACAACAAAGAGAATGAGAAACATACTCATTATTATTTACGCAATCAAGCGTAATTATTTTCCTTCCTTCTCTAAAAGTCATGGCGACATCTCGTATTATCAAAACCAATCCGCCAGCTATCGATCCCGGTGCCGTGCATGGTTATCTCGCCTTACACCGTCGATAAACGGCCTCACCCTGCGTACAGGCACTTAACAACGAACGAACAGACAACAGGAGAAGCCCCCTCATGACAACCCCTGCCCCACGGGAGTGGCAGCGGGCGGACTATCTCGTCAGCACCGATCCCGCTCTGCTGGATCTCGATGCCATCCATGCATTTCTGACCCGTTCGTCATGGGCGGAAGGCATTGATAAAGAGACCGTCCGCCAGTCCCTCGCCCACAGCCTGTGCTTCGGTTTGTATCACGGCGCCAGGCAGATCGGTTTCGCCCGGCTGGTTACCGATTACGCCACTTTCGGCTATCTGTGCGACGTGTACGTGCTGGAAACGTACCAAAAAAGCGGGCTGGGTCTGTGGCTGGCGGAATGCTGCCAGGCCCATCCGCTGATGGCGACGCTGCGGCGAGTCATGCTGGTCACCAGCACCGCCCCCTGGCTCTATGAAAAAGTGGGCTATAGCGCCATCAACCGCCCCGACTTTGTCTGGCAGATCGCCCGGCCGGACATCTACCGACGATAGGTGTTTTCGCTGACCAGGCGCTATTTCAGCGCCTGCTCGGCCAGCAGCCCGAGGGCGATGACGATCATCGCCGCGCCGGAGATGCGCCCCACCACCTTCGCGGCCTGTGGGCGCGTGCGCAGTACCGACTGCGATCCGAATCCCACCAGCAGATACACCAGGCCGCAGCTGATCAAATGCACGACGCCCAACGCCAGCATCTGCATCGGCACCGACCATTCGGCCCGGGCGTCGGTAAACTGCGGCAGCAGCGCCAAAAACAGCAGAAACACCTTGGGGTTCAGGCCGCTGACGCACACGCCCTTGCCGGCCCAGCGCAGCCAGGAATCGGAACGCTGATCTTCACCGGCGCCGGGCAGCGGCGGGTGCAGCAGCATGTTGCAACCGATCCACAAGAGGTAAGCCGCTCCCAGCAAGGTAAGCGCCGTCAGCGCCAGCGGGTTGCCGACCAGCAGCGCGCCGACGCCCGCCACCACGATCGCAATCATCAACAAATGGCCAAACAATAAACCGGCGACGGCGGGCACCACCACCCGGCCGCGAATGCCCGCCGAGATCACATAGGCCCAATCCATACCCGGCGTGATCACCAACAAAATAGACACCGCCCAAAAAGCGGCGAACAGAGCGAGCGTCATACCGCCGCCCTCTCAAACGCGCTGCGCCACACTGAACAGAGAACCATTGCGCTTTCCTCGTGGAAGAAGAACGGCCCCGCCTGCCGCGGCGGCCGTCAAAACCGTTCAACAGATGGCAAGAATATCCTCAAGGGATTAAAATGTGCTTTCAATTACTTGCCTGAAATCGGCATAAGAGGGGAAATTCTTCTAAATGGATAAGATTGATCGCAAGATTCTTGCTGAACTGCAGGCCGACGGCCGTTTGTCGGTGACCGAGCTGGCCGAGCGGATCGGGTTGAGCGTATCCCCCTGCCACCGCCGGGTGCGGACGTTAGAGGAATCCGGGGTGATCAGAGGTTACCGCGCCCAGCTCGATTCCGGCAGCCTGGGCTATAACTTTTCCGCCCTGGTGTTCGTCACCATGCGCGAAGGCGATCGCCGCGCCGTTGAAACTTTCGAAAACGCCATGATGGACATTCCCCAGGTGGTGCAGGCGCAGCGGCTGTTCGGCGATCCCGACTACCTGCTGCACGTGATCGCCCGCGATCTGCCCGCCTTTCAACAGCTTTACGACGAGAAACTCTCCGCTCTGCCGGGCGTGCAGCGCCTGAGCTCCACCCTGGTGATGAAAACCGTAGTGCCGGAGCGTTCATTCCTGCCGCTGGGAAAATGACGACGGGAGCGTTGCCGCTCCCGTTTTGACTTCTTTAAGGCACAATCACGAAATCCGGATTGGCTACGGCGAACAGCGCCTCGCGATCCGCCGCCGGTGGATAAATCCACTGCGTATTGATCTCCTGCTTAATCTTTTTGCCTTCCTGACGGGTAAAACGCACCTGGCGATCCCAGCCTTCGGTATACAGCGCGCCCCAGGGCCCCAGATCCAGACAGGTCACATACTTCGGCTGGCTGTACGGGTGCGTCGGCAATCCCGCCAGCTCCGCCGCCGCATTGTGGCCGGCCACGCGGCCAAGGCTCATCGCATGCTGGCAGGTCATCAGGTTGTGGTTGCCGAGATCGTCGGTCGCCGCCTTCACCGTATCGCCGGTCACGAAAATGCCCGCCGCCGCCGGCGCGCGCAGGAAGGCGTCGCCGATCACCCGGCCGCTGCCGTCGCGCTCGCCGGGGATCTGCTCGGTCAGCGGATGCGCCCGCACGCCCGCCGCCAGGATCACCGTGTTGGCGGCGATGCGCTCACCGTTCGACAGCATCACCCCCTCGGCGTCGATGGCCGAGACGCGCAGACCGGCCCGCGCTTCCACGCCGCACTCCGCCAGCGCCTGGCGTATCACCGCCCCCGGCTCCGCCCCCATCCCGGCGCCCACTTCCGGGGCGCTATCGACGATCACCACGCGCACGTTCTCGTCTTTGCCCAGCACATCCCGCAGCCGCTGCGGCATCTCCGCCGCGCTCTCCAGCCCGGTCAGCCCCGCACCCACCACCACGGCGGTGTTGCGCGCCGGCGTCGAGGGTTTGGCCACCAGCGCTTTGATATGGGCATCCAAACGCTGCGCGCTTTCCAGCGTATCGACGTTGAAACCGTATTCGGCAAAGCCCGGCACCGCAGGCACGGAGAGCCGACTGCCGGTGGCCCACACCAGGCGGTCGTAGACCAGTTCAAGGGATCCCCCCGTCGCCTGCGCCACCGTGAGCGTTTTGGCGGCGGCGTCGATGCGTTCTACCGTCCCGGCCAGGTGGCGCACGCCGACGGCGGCGAGCTGCGCGGAAATGTCCGGGTTCATGTTTTCCAGCACCGCTTCATACAGGCGCGGCCGGATGGTGACCGTGGGCGTCGGCGAGACCATGAGCACCTCGATATCGTCATGCTTACCGGCGATGTTAATGGCGCGCATGGCGGACACGGCGGCCCAAAAACCGGCAAAACCGGAACCGGCAATCACTATTTTCTGCGTCATGGGATGACTCCTTCATACAGGGTTAACCGGGCGATAAGGCTGCCCGCAAGTTTTCGGATGAACGATGCCGTTCCGCTCCCGTAACAGGGTGCAGAAGGCCCGCCCGCCCCTTCCGAAGAGGCGGGAAAAGTGTGTTTCGCTTTAAGGAAAGGCGGTGGTTAGGTCTTGGCGCGCGCCGTTTTTCCGCTGCGCGCGGTGCGTTCCGTCATGCGCTCGTCGAGCCAGAGGTTGACCTCACCGAAGAAGCCCTGCGGCGCCTTGCGGCCAAAGCGGGCCGCGACGGCGCCGAGGGTCTGCGCCGCCAGCGCGTCGCGCATCGCTTTCTCCGCCTGCAGCATCACCGCGTGGATGGCACATTTGCCGGAAACCGCCCAATCCGGCGGGGAATCGTCGAACACCGCACAGCGCCCGCGCACCTCCTGGCAATCGAACAGCGGCTTGTGCCCTTCAATGGCGTCGATGATCTCCAGGAAGCTGATCTCGTCCGCCGGGCGCGCCAGACGATAACCGCCGCGCACCCCTTCACTGGCGGCGACGATCCCTGCCTTTTCCAGCTTGGGGAAAATCTTGGCCAGAAAGCTGGGGGAGATGCCTTGCAGCTCGGCGAGTTCGCGGCTGCTGAGCGCGCGCTGGTTATCGCCGACCAGCCACAGCAGGCAGTGGATGCCATATTCAACGCTGGTTGTGATGTACGCCATGTGTCCGTTTTCGACCATCAATGAATCTTCAATAACGCAGACTATATGAGTCTGCGTTTCTCTTGTCAATAAAACACGGACAAAGTTGATCCGTGTTTTATTCGAAATGCATGCCGCCAGCGACGAAAAAACGCCCTTCAAAATGAAAAATAAAACTTTTTTGCCCGATCCGCGCCCGGCTAACGTTTCCTTGTCGCCTGCGGCTGACTATGATGTGATGGGTGCCGCCGCCGCGGTTTGTGAGCCGCCGCACTTTCGCGCGGATTGCGCCGCGGGAATAAAGAACTCTTGTCTGCTGCTGACGTCTTAGAAATGATTATTTAAGGGAAACGCCTGACTATGACCAACCGGTTGACCAAAACCGCGTTAGCGGTGCTGCTGCTCGGCACGCTGAACGCCACCGCCCTGGCGCCAGCACAGGCGGAAAGCCAGGATCAGTTGCCGGATATGGGCACCTCCGCCGGCGGCACCCTGAGCATCGGACAAGAGCTGGCGATGGGCGATTTCTACGTGCGCCAACTGCGCGCCAGCGCCCCGCTGATCAATGATCCGCTGCTGAGCCAGTACATCAACCAGTTGGGCAACCGGCTGGTGGCCAGCGCCTATTCGGTGCGCACGCCGTTCCATTTCTATCTGGTGCGCAACGACGAGATCAACGCCTTCGCCTTCTTCGGCGGCAACGTGGTGCTGCACTCCGCGCTGCTGCGCGTCAGCGACAACGAAAGCCAGCTGGCTTCGGTGCTGGCACACGAAATCTCGCACGTCACCCAGCGCCACCTGGCGCGCGCAATGGAAGATCAGCAGCGCAACGCCCCGCTGACCTGGGTGGGGGCACTCGGCTCCATCCTGCTGGCGATGGCCAACCCGACCATGGGCATGGCGGCGCTGAGCGGCACCCTGGCCGGCACCCAGCAGGGCATGATCAGCTTTACCCAGTCGAACGAACAGGAAGCCGACCGCATCGGCATTCAGGTGCTGCAGCGCGCCGGATTCGATCCGGAAGCGATGCCCGACTTCCTGCAGAAGCTCTCGGATCAGTCACGCTACGCCTCTAAACCGCCGGAAATGCTGCTGACGCACCCGTTGCCGGACAGCCGCCTTTCCGACGCGCGCAACCGCGCCAACCAGATGCCGAAACACATCGTGCAGTCTTCGCAGGATTACCTGATGGCCAAGGTGCGCGCACTGGGCATGTACAGCTCGGAAGGCTATGGCCTGAACGAAGAGCTGCTCGGCTCGCTCAGCAAGGGCAATGTGCGCGAACAGGCGGCCGCCAAATACGGCCGCGCCATCCTGTTCTATGAAGCGAAAAAATACGACGACGCGCGCAACATCATTCAGCCGATGCTGGCGCAGGATGCGAAAAACGTCTGGCTGATCGACCTGATGACCGACATCGATCTCGGCCAGAAACGCGCGCCGCAGGCCATCGCCCGGCTGCAGGCGGCCAACGCCGCCCAGAGCAACAACCCGGTGCTGCAGCTCAACCTGGCCAACGCCTATGTCGAAGGCAACCAGCCGGCGCAGGCCTCGAAGATCCTGAACCGCTACACCTTTGCCCATCCGGACGATCCGAACGGCTGGGATCTGCTGGCGCAGGCCAGCGCCGCCCAAGGGCTGCGCGATGAAGAACTGTCGGCCCGCGCCGAAAGCCTGGCGCTGACCGGCCGGCTCGATCAGGCCATCGGCCTGCTCAGCAATGCCAGCTCGCTGCAAAAACTCGGCAGCCTGAAACAGGCGCGCTACGATGCGCGCATCGACCAGCTGCGCCAACTGCAACAGCGCTTCCGCCAATACCAGCGCAGCTGATGCAACAAGGAATGAACGCCATGAAAAACGTCACGATTTACCATAACCCGCGCTGCTCCAAGAGCCGTGAAACCCTGGCGCTGCTGGAACAGCACGGCGTCGATCCCAAGGTGGTGCTGTACCTTGAAACGCCCCCGTCGGCCGATGAGCTGAAAAAGCTGTTGAAGGAACTGGGCTTCACATCGGCGCGCGATCTGATGCGCAAGAAAGAAGACCTGTACAAGGAATTGAAGCTGGCGGACGACAGCCTGAGCGAAGAACAGCTGCTGGCGGCGATGACGGCGAACCCGAAACTGATCGAACGCCCGATCGTGGTGAAAGGCAGCAAGGCGCGCATCGGCCGGCCACCGGAGCAGGTGCTGGAGATTTTGTAAACGGTCAACCCGCCTCTTATTGAGCCGTAACATACCAATAGCCCTGAACAGGGCTATTTTTAATTGTTTGTTATATAAATACTTTTCATCATCCTCAACTTCTCCTGTTGCTATGCTGCACAAATGCCGAGCCTCACGGCAAGACAGGCGTTGACAACCGTCAACACCCCCACTACCCTAATCGCATCACTGGACGAGCGATGAAAAAACACCCAGACAAGCATATCCAGGCGGCATTAGCTTACGCCCTTTCTCAGGGGTGGCATTTTCGCCCCAGCAAAGGGCACGCATTTGGACGACTGCATTGCGCCTTTGCCGGACATCAAGAACATATGATGAGCATCTGGAGCACGCCGAAAAATCCAGAGGTACATGCCAAACAGATTCGGCGCAAAGTCGATCACTGCCTGGCGCTGTCGCAGAAAAAATAACCGGAGAATCACCATGACGCTCTTTCATTTCTCATTGACGCTAGATGGAGTGACCGCGGATACCACCGGGTTGGAGGATGCGCTGCATGCAGCGGGATGCGATGACGCGCTGATCTGTTTCTACGGTAAAACCGTCTACCTGGAGTTCGATCGAGAAAGCGATAACTTTGCGCACGCGATTTGCAGCGCCATCAGTGATATTGAGTCTGCAAATATTGGCGCCAAGGTGATATCGGTAGACTCCAGCCTGGTGGGATTAAGCGATATTGCCGAGCTCACTGAACTGTCGCGTCAGGCGATCGCGATGCTAAAAGACGGGACTCGCGGCCCCGGCGGCTTCCCTTCCCCCATTCAACGGCTCGGCGGCACCTCACCGTTATGGCGCTGGGCTGACGTGGCGGCCTGGTTGGCGCAACAAGGGAAAATCGACCCACGGCTTGCAGACAATGCGCAGTGTCTGGAACATATCAATCTCGCTTTGCAACTGCGAAGCGATCGGCAACGCCAGCAGGTTGAGCACTACAGCTCCCTGCTGGAACATGCAGAAAAACAGGTTTGACGGCTCGCTACAGCCCCAGGATCTCTTTAACGAACGGGATGGTCAGCTTGCGCTGGGCGGTGATCGAGGCGCGATCGAGTTGATCGAGGGTCATAAACAGCGTGCGCATCTCGCGATCCAGCCGTTTCAACAGGAAGCGGCCCACGTCTTCCGGCAGCTCGAAGCCGCGCAGTTTGCCGCGCAGCTGCAGCGCCAGCAGTTTCTCTTCGTCCGACAGCGGCTGCAGCTTGTAGATCTGCCCCCAGTCCAGGCGCGAAGCCAGATCCGGCAAACGCAGGTTCAGCTGGCGCGGTGGGCGATCTCCGGTGATGAACAAACGGGTGCGGCCGGTTTCCAGAATGCGGTTGTAGAGGTTGAAGATCGCCATCTCCCACTCTTCGTCGCCGGCGATGCATTCAATATTGTCGATGCAGACCAGCGCCAGCTGCTCCATTCCGTCCAACACTTCAGGCACGAAGTAGGCGCGCTTGTCGAGCGGCACATAGCCCACCGCCTCGCCCTTTTGCGAAAGCTCGGCACAGGCCGCATGCAGCAGATGGCTGCGCCCGCCGCCTTCACGCGACCAAAAATAGATATAGCTGCCATGTTCCTGACGGACGGCGGATTGGATCGCGGCTAATAGGGATGGGTTCTCGCCCGGATAAAAACTGGCGAAAGTTTCATCATCGGGAAGATAAAGTGGCAGTGAAAGCTGTGCCGGCGTATTCAGAGAAGCACCTCAACCAAAACTGGCAGAAAAACGTGGGCAGTTTAACACAGAAAACGGGCGCTGTTGAACCGGCAGGATCTTATGCCGCAATAGTGAGCAATGCCTAAGCGCCGCTTGATCGGCTGCGGTGTCCGCCAAGGCAAGAATTGTCCGATATCATTCCCTAACTCCATGCCTGCGCAGGTTAAATTTGTAATTTAAGTAAAATCTGACCTAGTATAGGTAGGCTAAATGCAATCACCATCAACAAGGTTTCTGCAAGGATATAGACGATGAAAGTATGGAATAAAGTGCTGTTGGCCTCCTTTATCGGGTTGTTGGTTGCCGGCTGTGATGACTCATCCAAGGTTGACGCCAACCTGGATAAAGCCAAAGACAGTGCCGAGCAGATGAAAGACGCCGCCCAGAAAAAAGCGGACGATCTGACGGACAAGGCGAAAGCAACGGCGGATGAAATCAAAAAAGAGGCCGCCACCCAGGCTGACCAGCTGAAAGACAAAGCCTCGGCGATTAAAGATGAAGCCGCCAAACAGGCGGACGCCATCACCAACGACGCCAAGGCCAAAGCCGCCGCGATCAAAGACGACGCAGGCAAACAGAGCCAGCAGTTGGTGGATCAGGCTAAAGCCATCAAGAACGACGCCATCAACGGCGCCAACGATCTGACCGAGCAGGCCAAGGCCAAGACCGAAGCCATCAAGAGCAGCGCCGAAAACAAAGCGCAAGAGTTGAAACAAGAGACCGATGCGGCGGTAAACGGCGATACGCAGCCGGCCACCCAGCAATAAGCATACTCAGCAATAAAGTAAGGAGCAGTAAATGGGGATTATTTCCTGGATTATCTTCGGCCTGATCGCCGGTATTTTGGCTAAGTGGATCATGCCCGGCAAAGACGGCGGCGGCTTTATCCTGACCATCGTGCTGGGGATCATCGGCGCCGTGGTCGGCGGCTATATCAGCACCTTCTTCGGCTACGGCAAGGTTGACGGCTTCAACTTCGGCAGCTTCGTGGTAGCGGTTATCGGCGCCATCGTGGTGCTGTTCGTGTACCGCAAAATTCGCAGCTAATATGATATCGGGGGGGCTGAGGCTCCCCCTTTTTCACTATTTGACCATGCGTCCGTCATTAAGAATGAACGCAGTTCTCCCGTCCCAAAACTCAGCAATAAAAATATCTTTCGGCTCTATACCGTGTTCACGGATAGTTTGGCTCAACCACTCCTCATCTTTATTAATCTCCTGCAGCTCATAAGGCCTGGCCCTGCCATTTTTCATAATGATAATCGAAGGCAGCTCATTTCCCTCACATACCGCGGTGATCTGACCGCCCGGCTCAATTTGCGCATAGACAATCTCTTGAAAAGCGTGAATCCCCTGCGCATGCAGCTGTGAGGAAACGTTCAAGATATCGATTTTATTTTTCTTGGCCAAAATATTTTCCATTAAAAAGCGGCCGTTTTTTATAATTGGTATCGGGTTGCCGATAGTGACCGAACGAAAGAAGTTGCAGTGTTTACTGATTGCATTCAACAGAGAAATTAGTCCTACACCGATAAGCAGTACAACGACATACTGGTACAAGGGGATGCTGTCGCTATAGATAACGCCCCCAATAATGCCCCCGAGCACAAAGTTGCCGATAAAATCCACAGGGGTCATTTGCGATAGCTGGGTCTTTCCGGACAGGTTCAAGTGGGTGATAACAATGACAAAGCCAATAACAAATTTGAGCAAAATATATCCGTAGTACTCCATATCCTTTTCCTTTTAATCGATGTTGTTAATGCTATCAGCTACTTTATCCCAACGGATGTAAAGGCAGAAATACGAGTAAAAAGGGCAGCCCCTGGGCTGCCCTTTTCGTTACTTCTGCTTCGCCGGTTCGTCCGGCGCGTCGAGCACCTCTTCTTCCTTGCGGAACAGGCTGATGACCTTGAACAGCAGGCTCAGGCCGATACCCACGATGGTCGCCAGCGCCATGCCTTTCAGCTCCGCCGCACCGATATGCACCTTGGCGCCGCTCACGCCGATGATCAGGATCACCGAGGTCAAAATCAGGTTTTGCGCTTTGTTGTAATCCACTTTGGACTCGATCAGCACGCGAATGCCCGAGGCGCCGATCACGCCGTACAGCAGCAGGGAAACGCCGCCCATCACCGGCACCGGCACCGCCTGGATCGCCGCCGCCAGCTTACCAATGCAGGACAGCAGGATCGCCAACACCGCCGCGCCGCCGATCACCCAGGTGCTGTAGACCTTGGTGATGGCCATCACGCCGATGTTCTCACCGTAGGTGGTGTTCGGCGTAGAGCCGAAGAAGCCGGAGAACACCGTCGAGATACCGTTGGCGAACATCGAGCGGTGCAGCCCGGGATCGCGGATCAGATCTTTCTTCACGATGTTGGCGGTCACCACCAGATGGCCGACGTGCTCGGCGATCACCACCAGCGCCGCCGGCAGAATGGTGAAGATGGCGAACCACTCAAAGCGCGGAGTGTAGAAGGTCGGCAGCGCGAACCAGTGCGCCTCGCGAATCGGAGTCAAATCCACCACGCCCATGAAGAACGACAGCGCATAACCCACCAGCACGCCGATCAGGATCGGGATAATCGCCAGGAAGCCGCGGAACAGCACCGAGCCGAGCACCGTGACCGCCAGCGTCACCAGCGAAATGGTGATGGTGGTCGAATCAGCGCTGGTGCCTTCCGCCGGCAGCAGCCCCGCCATGTTGGCCGCCACGCCCGCCAACTCCAGCCCGATGACGGCGACGATCGCCCCCATCGCCGCCGGCGGGAACATCACGTCCAGCCAGCCGGTGCCGGCCTTTTTCACGATCAGCGCCACCAGGCAGAACAGCACGCCGCACATGATGAAACCGCCCAACGCCACTTCGTAACCGAGCGGCAACAGCAGCAGCACCGGCGAGATAAACGCGAAGCTGGAACCGAGGTAGGCCGGGATCTTGCCTTTACAGATGAACAGATACAGCAGCGTGCCAATGCCGTTGAACAGCAGCACGGTCGCCGGGTTGATCTTGAACAGAATAGGCACCAGCACGGTGGCGCCGAACATGGCGAACAGGTGCTGGAAGCTGAGCGGAATGGTCTGGAGCAGCGGCGGGCGCTCGCTGACGCCGATGGCGCGACGGGTCATGTGTGCTTTTCCTCGGTTTATTGGTTTTATAGGTTTTAGTCAAAAAAAAGCCGACTCGTTAAGTCGGCTCAAATGTTTACTTGGTACCAAATATCTTGTCGCCCGCATCGCCCAGGCCAGGCACGATGTAGCCCTTGTCGTTCAGGCACTGATCGATGGAGGCGGTGTACAGCTCAACGTCCGGGTGCGCTTTCTCCAGCGCGGCAATGCCTTCCGGCGCCGCCACCAGAACCAGCACCTTGATGCTGTGGCAGCCGGCTTTCTTCAGCAGATCGATAGTGGCGATCATCGAACCGCCGGTGGCCAGCATCGGGTCGACGACCAGCGCCATGCGCTCTTCGATGTTGGAAACCAGCTTCTGGAAGTACGGCACCGGCTCCAGGGTTTCTTCGTCGCGGTATACGCCCACCACGCTGATGCGCGCGCTCGGCACATGCTCCAGCACCCCTTCCATCATGCCCAGGCCTGCGCGCAGGATCGGCACTACGGTAATCTTTTTCCCTTTGATCTGATCCACTTCAACTGGCCCGCACCAGCCTTCGATGGTGACTTTTTCCGTCTCCAGATCGGCGGTCGCTTCATAGGTCAGTAAACTACCCACTTCTGAGGCCAGCTCACGGAAGCGTTTGGTGCTGATGTCATTTTCGCGCATCAGGCCAAGCTTGTGTTTTACCAGCGGGTGTTTCACCTCAACGATCTTCATCATTTTTCTCCTATTAAGGTGGTTGCGGCCAAAAAAATCGCGGGATTATACCTCCTTTTTTTCACCGCGCCACCCACAATAGCCCGATCGGGATCAACAAAAGTTTGAATATCAGTATAGATGACGAAAAAGCGGAGCCGGTTCACAAGCCGCTCGCAAACGTTTGCCTGCGCTGTTAGAATTGCCGCGCCTTATTCCGGAATCAACATCGGAAGCACAGTTTTCAAACCGCAAACCGTCGTGGGGAATCGCGCAGTGACCGACAAAACCTCTCTCAGCTATAAAGACGCAGGTGTCGATATCGATGCTGGCAACGCATTGGTAGACCGCATCAAAGGTGTAGTTAAACAGACCCGTCGCCCGGAAGTGATGGGCGGTCTGGGCGGGTTTGGCGCCCTGTGTGCGTTGCCGCAGAAATACCGCGAGCCGGTGCTGGTTTCCGGTACCGACGGCGTGGGCACCAAGCTGCGTCTGGCGATGGATCTGAAACGCCACGACACCATCGGCATCGATCTGGTGGCGATGTGCGTCAACGATCTGGTGGTTCAGGGCGCCGAGCCGCTGTTCTTCCTCGACTACTACGCGACTGGCAAGCTGGATGTGGACACCGCGGCCAGCGTGATCACCGGCATCGCCGAAGGCTGCAAACAGTCCGGCTGTGCGCTGGTGGGCGGCGAAACCGCTGAAATGCCGGGCATGTACCACGGCGAAGATTACGACGTGGCCGGTTTCTGCGTCGGCGTGGTCGAAAAATCCGAGATCATCGACGGCAGCAAAGTGCAGTCCGGCGACGCGCTGATCGCCCTGGGCGCTTCCGGCCCGCACTCCAACGGCTACTCGCTGGTGCGCAAAATCCTGGAAGTGAGCAACACCGATCCGACCGCCACCCAGCTGGAAGGCAAACCGCTGGCCGACCACCTGCTGGCGCCGACCAAGATTTACGTGAAGTCCGTGCTGGAGCTGATCGAGAAGGCGGACGTACACGCCATCGCTCACCTCACCGGCGGCGGCTTCTGGGAAAACATTCCACGCGTGCTGCCGGAAGGCATGCAGGCGGTGATCGACGAAGCCAGCTGGCAGTGGCCGGCGGTGTTCACCTGGCTGCAGCAGGCCGGCAACGTCAGCCGCCATGAAATGTACCGCACCTTCAACTGCGGCGTAGGCATGGTCATCGCCCTGCCGGAAGCCGAAGTGGAAGCGGCCATCGCGCTGCTGACCGCGGCAGGTGAAAAAGCGTGGAAAATCGGTAAACTGACCGCCTCTTCCGACGAACAACAAGTGGTCATCAACTGATGAAAAAGATCGTGGTGTTGGTCTCCGGCCAGGGGAGCAATCTCCAGGCGCTGATTGACGCCTGCCAGCAGGGCCGCATCGCCGCCGAGATCGTGGCGGTGTTCAGCAACAAGGCGCAGGCTTACGGCCTGCAGCGCGCCGAGGCGGCGGACATCGCCACCCAGGCGCTGGATGCCAAGGCCTACGCCGATCGCACGGCGTTCGACGCCGCGTTGGCGGACGCCATCGACCAGTACCAGCCCGATCTGGTGGTGCTGGCCGGCTACATGCGCATCCTCAGCCCGCAGTTCGTGCAGCGTTATGCCGGCCGCATGCTGAACATCCACCCTTCCCTGCTGCCGAAATACCCCGGGCTGCATACCCACCGTCAGGCCATCGACAACGGCGACAGCGAACACGGCACCTCGGTGCACTTCGTGACCGAGCAGCTCGACGGCGGCCCGGTGATTTTGCAGGCCAAGGTGCCGATTTTCGCTGACGACGAAGAGGATGACGTGGTTGAACGGGTGCAAACCCAGGAACACACGATCTATCCGCTGGTGGTGAGCTGGTTCGTCGACGGCCGCCTGGCGATGCGCGATGGCGCCGCCTGGCTGGACGGCGAACGCCTGCCTGAGCAGGGCCACGCCGCCGACTGATGCGCGCAGCCTGAACCTTGCCTAAACGGCGCCCACGCGGCGCCGTTTTTTTTTCGCCTTCATCCATTCTGTGAAGTTATACTTTGCACAATTTCACGGCACAGAGGAGCCCACATGTCCAGCACTGCCAGCGTCAGGTTACGCCCATTGGAACGGGACGATCTGTCGTTCGTCCACCAGATGGACAACAACGCCAGCGTTATGCGCTATTGGTTTGAAGAACCTTACGAAGCCTTTGTCGAGCTTTCCGATCTCTACGACAAACACATCCACGATCAGAGCGAGCGCCGCTTTATCATCGAGCACGAAGGCGCCAAGGTCGGCCTGGTGGAGCTGGTGGAGATCGATCACATCCACCGCCGCGCAGAGTTCCAGATCATCATCGATCCCGCCCACCAGGGCAAAGGCTATGCCAGCACCGCCGCCCGCCTGGCGATGGACTACGGCTTCTCGGTGTTGAACCTGTACAAGCTGTACCTGATCGTCGACAAAGAGAACCCGAAGGCGATCCACATCTACAGCAAGCTGGGCTTCAACGTGGAAGGCGAGCTGATCGACGAGTTCTTCGTCAACGGCGAATACCGCACCGTGCTGCGCATGTGCATCTTCCAGCCGCAATACCTGGCGAAGTTCAAAACGCCCAATGATAAGCCGCTGGTGAAGTGACGGTCAGCAAGAAAAAGAGAAAACCCGCGCAGGCGGGTTTTTTATTGGGAAATAAGTGGCTAGTATTAAGGCATGCTATTTTATCGTCAGGAAATAGTCTGATGAATGCGGAAATAAATAATATTTCCCGAGATAATTAATCGAACAATAATTCATATTGATAGTAAGAGTTACCCTCTACCTCTACAAAGGAAAATATAATGACGACCATCTCAAACCTGCTGCTTTTTATCGGTCTGGTCATGTTCGCCATAACCGCCGGCCTAAATACCTATAGCGGCTACACGCCTGCAGATCCCAATAGCGCCCCGCTGTTTTCCCCGCTCTGGTGGACGCGCTGGTTCCCACTCTACGCCTCGGGCGCTGCGTTGCTGCTGGTGGGGGTGGTGTTGCGACTCGCCGATAAAACGCGTTAAGAGCCATGTGATGGTATGGCGCTTAGAGGTTAATTATCTTTCTTGCCCAGCCTACGCATCAGCCATCCACGCAGTGGCCTTTCAGTGGGAGACAAATCGGCAACGGTTGCTAAAGCGGTATCAGGCGCCTTCTCTTGTTCCGTAACGTTCCGCTCAAGCCGACAACGCGCCTGATACTCCGCTTCGTTTTGACACAGGTGGGGCTGCCACTTCAGCCAGAAAGCCTTGGCGTGCTGCAGAGATCCCCATTCATTAATCGACCAAGCTACGACGAACAACGCCAAGAACAAATAGGCGAAAAAGAAGAATGAAAACAAAAATAGATTACTGGCAGTAGCTTCGCTTACCCCCAACGGAAGCACGCTGGTATAGACACCGTAGGCGATAGCCAACGCACTGACGAAAAAGAATATCAGCACAAAAAAGCGCTGCTTACACAACTGGTTGACATCGAGGGAAAATACTTTGTTTTCTTGATCTTTGCTAGCGGTAAGCGAAGTACGGCGCAGGAAGCAATTTAGCGCAAGGTCACTCAATGTCACTGGCGCACGGCCCAGATAATCCATCAGTTGATGCGCCACCCATACCGGCAGGCGGATCCCAATACTTTCATATAGCGCTTTAATTTGCAGCAACGTCATGCCACTCTGCGGCGCATCCCGCAATTTCTGAATGCGCGACAGGACGGACAAGCGTTTTACATCGCTGACCCTATCAAACTGGCAACGTCGCTGGGAATCATATCCCTTTAACCAACGTAAAAACCACCATGCCACTCCAGAGATCAGTAGGGGTAATAACTGGAGAGATAATTCTTTGATATAAACCTCATCAATATTCATGCTTATAATTCCCTTTTATAGACAGTTATTAACTCATCGAGAAAATTCAAAAAAGATAAAAGGTGAAAATGACGAATTAAAAACTCACCAAGAGCCAGATTTTTAGCGAGAACCCTCTATATAGCATGAATAATGTAGGGAAAATAATTATGAAAGGATTTTTATTGCGATACCGAGCCATATCTGCTGGACTTTATCTTCAATGAGCGGCGCAAATCCACCGGTTTACGCCGCTAACGCCCTCACCCATACCGCCCGGTAATATAATCTTCGGTGCGGCGCTGGCGCGGCGAGGTGAAGATGGCGTCGGTATCGTTGTACTCCACCAGCCGCCCCTGATGAATAAAAGCGGTGTAGTCGGAGACGCGCGCTGCCTGCTGCATGTTGTGCGTCACCAGCACCACGCTGTAACGCTGTTTCAGCGCGGAAATCAGCTCCTCGATGGTCAGCGTGGAGATCGGATCCAGCGCCGAGGTCGGCTCGTCGAGCAGCAACACTTCCGGCTCGATGGCGATGGCGCGCGCGATCACCAGGCGCTGCTGCTGGCCGCTGGACAAGCGGAACGCATTTTCACGCAGCCGATCCTTCACCTCATGCCACAGCGCGGCGGCGCGCAGCGAACGCTCCACCGCTTCATCCAGCAAGCGCCGGTCGCGCACGCCCTGCAGCCGCAGGCCGTACACCACATTTTCATAGATCGATTTCGGGAACGGGTTCGGCCGCTGGAACACCATGCCCACCCGCCGCCGCAGCGCCGCCACGTCGATCTGCGCGCCGGAGATCGTCGCGCCGTTCAGCTGCAGATCGCCCTCGATGCGGCAGTTGTCCACCAGATCGTTCATGCGGTTGAAACAGCGCAGCAGCGTCGATTTGCCGCAGCCCGAAGGGCCGATCAGGGCCGTCACCCGGTGCTTCGGAATGCGCAGCGAAATGTCGTGCAGCACCTGTTTGTCACCATAAAACAGGTTCAGTTCGTTGACCGCCAGCGCGGTCTGTTCATCGTCGAGATGCTGGACATCCAGCCGGGGCAAACTGCCTGGCGTCATCAAACCCATTACGCACTCCCCAAAAATAGCGTCATTGTTACTGCGACCATGCTCGGTACCGCTCCCTCAGCGAATGGCGGATACCCATCGCCGCCAGATTCAAACTCACCACGATCGTCACCAGCAGGAAGGCGGTGGCGAACACCAGCGGCCGCGCCGCCTCTACGCTCGGGCTCTGGAATGCCATATCGTAGATCTGGAAGCTCAAATGCATAAACTTCCGTTCCAGGTGCAGATACGGGAAAATCTCGTCCACCGGCAGCACCGGCACCGATTTCACTACCCCCACCAGCATCAGCGGCGCGGTCTCCCCGGCGGCGCGCGCCACCGCCAGAATCAGGCCGGTCATCATCGCCGGCGCCGCCATCGGCAGCACGATGCGCCACAGCGTCTCGGCCCGGCTGGCGCCCAGCGCCATCGAGCCCTGCCGCAGCGAGGTGGGAATGCGCGACAGCCCTTCCTCGGTGGCAACGATCACCACCGGCAGCGTCAGCAGCGCCAGCGTCAGCGCCGCCCACAGCACGCCGGGCGTGCCGAAGGTCGGGTTGGGCAAGGATTCAGGATAGAACAGCTGGTCGAGCGTGCCGCCTATCATATAAACGAAAAAGCCGAGGCCGAAGACGCCGTAGACGATCGAGGGCACGCCGGCCAGGTTGACCACCGCGATGCGAATCACCCGCGTCAGCAGATTGTTGCCGGCATACTCGTGCAGATACACCGCCGCGATCACGCCAAACGGCATCACCACGATCGACATCAGGATCACCATCAACACCGTGCCGAAAATGGCCGGGAACACCCCGCCTTCGGTATTCGCCTCGCGCGGGCTGTCGGTGAGGAACTTCTTCACCTGCTCGCCCCAGTGCGCCAGCTTCTCGCTGGTGTTCATGGCGTTCGGGTACCAGGCATCGCGCACCTGGCTGAGCGGAATGGTCAACGTCTGGCCGTGCATGTCGCGCAGCAGCAGCGCATCGCGCTGGCGATCGCGGTTCAGCCCAGCCAGGCGTTCGGACAGCAGCTGGTATTGCCGCTGCAGCTCCAGCCGCTCGGCCTTGATGGCGTCCTGCGCGCGGGCGTCCAGCTTATCGTCGCGCTGCAGGCGCTTTTCCCGCAGCCGCAGCGCGTCAAACTGCTGATTGATGCGCGCCATATCGCGAAATTGAATGTCGTGCGCCTGGCGCGAGAGCGCGGCGATTTGCGGCAGCCGCTGCTGCAACGCCTGCCCCAGATTGCGGCCGGTCAGCGGTTGCCCATCCTCCAGTAGCCCCGCCAGATAGCCGTAGGCGGTACCGTGGCTGTCGCGCTCCAGCACCAGCAGGCTGCGCGGCGTGCTTTGGCTGCCGATGTCGCTGGCCAGCAGCGTGCGGAAATCCTGCCCCTCGCGCTCGCGGTTACCGACCTTGATCAGATAGCGTTCGACGCTTTGCGCCTCGCCCGGCAGCGTCACACCCGCCTCCGTCAGCTGGCGGCGCGAAATGCTTTGCTGCTGGTACAGCTCGCCGATCACCGTCACCGGCCCAGCGCCGTTCTGATTCAGCTCGAACTGATAAACCGGGCTCGGCCAGAAATAGCGCATCCCCTGCCCGGCCAACAGCAACAGAATGCCGATCAGCGCCAACAGGCTGACGGCGACCGAACCGGCGGTCAGCCAAATCCACGGCGATCCGCTCTTCACCCAGTTCTTCATGGCGCCTCCTGATTCAGCGTGTAGCGCTTGCGCAGCCGCAGGCGCACCGCCTCCGCCAGCGTGTTGAACACGAAGGTGAAGATAAACAGCACCAATGCGGTCAGGAACAGCACGCGGTAATGGCTGCTGCCGGAGACCGCCTCCGGCATTTCGATGGCGATATTGGCCGCCAGCGCTCGCAGCCCCTGGAACAGGCTGCCGTCGATAATTGGCGTATTGCCGGTGGCCATCAGCACGATCATGGTTTCCCCCACCGCGCGGCCAAAGCCGATCATCAGCGCGGAGAAAATCCCGGCGCTGGCGGAAGGCAGCACCACCTTGATCACCGTCTGCCATTGGGTGGCACCCAGCGCCAAAGAGCCCTGGCTCAGGGTAGCCGGCACGCTGAACAGCGCATCCTCCGCCAGCGAGAAGATGATCGGCACCAGCGCGAAGCCCATCGCCACGCCCACCACCAGCGCATTGCGCTGGTCGTAATTATCCCCCAGCCAGAAATGCAGCGGCTCACCGAACAGCGCCACCTCCAGCCGCGGCCCCAGGCTGAGCGCCAGCCACACCGTCAACGCCAGCAGCGGCAACAGCAACAGCAGATCGACACCCGGCCGGCAGCGCGGCATAAAGCGGTGGGTCAATGCGCCGCACAGCAGCACCGCCGCCGCCAGCAGCAGCGGCAACGCCAGCACCGCCAACAGGTATTGCTCGATGATCGGCGCCAGCCAAATGCCGGCCACCAGCCCGATCACCACCGTCGGCAACGCGCCCATCACTTCGATAGCCGGTTTGATCACCCGCCGCAGCCCCGGCGTCATAAAATAAGCGGTATAGATAGCGCCGGCCAGCGCCAGGGGAATGGCGAACAGCATCGCGTAAGCCGCCGCCTTGAAGGTGCCGAAGATCACCGGCATCAGGCTGAATTTCGGTTGATAACTGTCTTCGCCGGAGGTGGATTGCCAGACGTAGGCCGGCTGCGGGTAGTTCTCATACCACACCTTGCCCCACAGCGAACGCCAGGTGACATCCGGATACGGATTGTCGAGCGCATAGCGCTGCCAGCCCTGCGCGCTCTCCAGCAGCAGGCCATCGCCGCGCGGCGCGAACGCCATCTGCCGCACCTCGGCGCCCAAGCGGGCATTCAGCAGCGGCTGCGGCTGAATGGCGGAGAACAGCGAAAAACCGCCGTCGGGCCGCAGAGTGGCGAACACCCGGCGGTAAGGCTCGGCCACCGTCAGCTCCCGCCCGTCGGCGCCGTGGTCGAAATGCTGCACTGGCGTCAGGCGCCAGCGCCGATCTTTTTCCACCTCAAACCACTCGCGCAGATTGCCGTCGGCGCCCTTGATCAGCAGCGCGCTGCCGCCGGGCAGCGCCGTCATCTGATACGGGGCATGTTCGCCAAGGGTACGCGTTTCACGCAGCTGCAGCTGCGCGCCGTCGATCTGATAACGCGCCAGCCGGTTGCCGGTCAGCAGGTAAAGCTGGCGGCCATCCGGCGTCAGCACCAGTTGCTCAGCATCATGTTCCAGCGGGCGCTCGCTGAACTGCGGCGGCCGGTCGGGGCTGAAACGGCCGAACACCAGGCGCCGATCGTCGGTCACCCCGGCCAGCAGATACTGCCCGCGATGCGCATCCGCCAGCGTCATCAGTTTCAGCGGCTTGCGCTGTGGATCCAGCGCCAACGGCTGCTGCCCGAGCGGGAACAGCCACTGCGGCCGGCCGGTCTCCACCGTCGCGAAATCCGCGCGCGCCACCACCAAGCGGCCGTCGGCCTGCGCCAGCGCAAACAGATCGCGCTCTCCGGCGGCCTGCGCGAGCAGCGCCGGCTTGGCCAACAGCGTCTGCTGCGCCAGCGGCGCCTGGGGCTGGCCGTTCGGGGTCGGCGTCAGGCGATAAAATTGCCCCGTGCCCTGCGCGTCGATGCGGTAACCGACGCGCTGCTGCACGTCCATGCCCAGCGCCAGCGCCGGGGCCGACGCCGCGATCGGCAGCGGCTGCGCCTGGCCGAGCGAGGCCGGTTTGAACAGCGGCAGCACCGCAAACAGCAGATAAACGAAGATCAGCATCAACGTCATCAGCACCATCAGCCCGCTGGCGGTCACTGCCGCCTGCACGCCGCGGTCGATGCGCCCGCGCATGCGATCTCGGGGATGTTGATTGGCCGTCGTCTGTGTCATGTGTCTCGCTGTCGCTGATGTAATCGGGCTTGCGCCGTAAGATAACCGGGCATCTTATGTCAGTTTTATGACGTTTGCATGACAAAGTTACCCTGCTTTGCCCAGGTTTTTTACACTGCAAACAGACAATATGGCGTCGGTATATTGCTGAAAAATGAACGTAAACACGCTTAATATCACCAAAAATGAGCCTGCTAATCGTCATTTCATGCTACTCACTTCACTGCCGGGCGTCCCGCCTCGGCGAAAATTTATTGCCGCCGAAAAATGCCGCGCGCCAACGCAATGGATATGTTGGACTTTCCTGTCAATCTCTCGCAATAATGATCAAGGACACTAGAGCGGCATCCGGGCGCTGCGTCCCGGATCCTATTCTAAATTTGAACTGGAGTGGCAATGGGTCAGGAAAAGCTCTACATCGAAAAAGAACTAAGCTGGTTATCCTTTAATGAACGCGTGTTGCAGGAAGCCGCAGATAAGAGCAATCCCCTGATTGAACGTATGCGTTTTCTGGGCATTTACTCCAACAACCTCGACGAATTCTATAAAGTCCGCTTCGCCGATCTCAAACGGCGCATCCTGATCAGCGAAGAGCAAGGCTCCGCCGGCGCCTCGCGCCACCTGCTGAAAAAGATCCAGGCCAAGGTGCTGAAAACCGATCAGGAGTTCGACGGCCTGTACAACGATCTGCTGCTGGAAATGGCGCGTAACCAGATCTTCCTGATCAACGAACGCCAGGTGTCCGAGAACCAGCAAATCTGGCTGCGGCAATATTTCAAACAGCATCTGCGCCAGCACATCACGCCGATCCTGATCAATCACGACACCAATCTGGTGCAGTTCCTGAAAGACGATTACACCTATCTGGCGGTGGAGATCATCCGCGGCGCGCGCATCGACTATGCGCTGCTGGAGATCCCGTCCGACAAGGTGCCGCGCTTCGTCAATCTGCCGCCGGAAGCGCCGCGCCGCCGCAAGCCGATGATCCTGCTGGACAACATTCTGCGCTACTGCCTGGACGATATCTTCAAGGGCTTCTTCGACTACGACGCGCTCAACGCCTACTCGATGAAAATGACCCGCGACGCGGAGTACGATCTGGTGACCGAAATGGAATCCAGCCTGCTGGAACTGATGTCCTCCAGCCTGAAACAGCGCCTGACCGCCGAGCCGGTGCGCTTCGTGTATCAGCGCGACATGCCGAACGAAATGGTGGAACTGCTGCGCGGCAAACTGGGCATCTCCAACTACGATTCGGTGATCGCTGGCGGCCGCTACCACAACTTCAAAGATTTCATCAGTTTCCCGAACGTTGGCAAGGCCAACCTGGTCAACAAGCCGCTGCCGCGCCTGCGCCACATCTGGTTCGACGGTTTCCGCAACGGCTTCGACGCCATTCGCGAAAAAGACGTGCTGCTCTACTATCCGTACCACACCTTCGAGCACGTGCTGGAGCTGCTGCGCCAGGCGTCGTTCGATCCGAGCGTGTTGGCTATCAAGATCAACATCTACCGGGTGGCGAAAGATTCACGCATCATCGAATCGATGATCCACGCCGCGCACAACGGCAAAAAAGTCACTGTGGTGGTCGAGCTGCAGGCGCGCTTCGACGAAGAAGCCAACATTCATTGGGCGAAGCGCCTGACCGAGGCCGGCGTACACGTGATCTTCTCAGCGCCGGGCCTGAAAATCCACGCCAAGCTGTTCCTGATTTCGCGCCGTGAAGGCGATGAAATTGTGCGCTATGCTCATATCGGTACCGGCAACTTTAACGAAAAAACCGCGCGCATCTACACCGACTATTCGCTGTTGACCGCCGACTCACGCATCACCAACGAGGTGCGCCGGGTATTCAACTTTATCGAGAACCCCTACCGGCCGGTCACCTTCGACAACCTGATGGTGTCGCCGCAGAACTCGCGCCTGAAGCTGTATGAGCTGATCGACAACGAAATCGCCAACGCCCAGGCCGGGGAACAGGCCGGCATTATGTTGAAAATAAATAATCTGGTGGATAAAGGGCTGGTAGATCGGTTATATACCGCGTCCGGCGCCGGCGTGAAGATCCGCCTGCTGGTGCGGGGCATGTGTTCCCTGATTCCCAACCTGCCGGGGATCAGCGACAATATTCAGGTGATCAGCATCGTCGATCGCTTTTTAGAGCACGACCGGGTTTACGTTTTCGACAATAAAGGTGACAAACGGGTGTATCTGTCCTCCGCCGACTGGATGACCCGCAACATAGATTACCGTATCGAAGTGGCGGTATCGCTGCTGGATCCGGCGCTGAAACAGCGCGTTCTGGACATTCTGGAGATCCTGTTCAGCGATACGGTCAAGGCCCGTTATGTGGATAAAGAACTGAGCAACCAGTTCGTGCCGCGCGGCAACCGCCGCAAAGTGCGTGCCCAGGTGGCTATTTACGAGTATTTAAAAGCTCTGGAACAACCAGGACAGTAGGCCAGCAACTATGCCGCTAAAAAACACTGCAACGAACAAACCGCAGGAAATCGCCGCCATCGACCTCGGGTCGAACAGTTTCCACATGGTGATCGCCCGCGTCGTCAACGGCGCCTTACAGGTATTGGGCCGTTTAAAACAGCGGGTGCATCTCGCCGACGGATTGGACAGCAACAACGTACTCAGTGAAGAGGCGATAGAGCGCGGCCTGGCCTGCCTGGCGCTGTTTGCCGAACGGCTGCAGGGCTTCCCGGCGGATAACGTCACCATCGTCGGCACCCATACCCTGCGTCAGGCGGTGAACGCCGAAGTGTTCCTCAAACGCGCCGCCAAAGTGATCCCCTACCCGATAGAAATCATCGCCGGCCAGGAAGAGGCGCGCCTGATCTTCATGGGCGTGGAGCACACTCAGCCGGAGAAAGGCCGCAAGCTGGTGATCGACATCGGCGGCGGATCCACCGAGCTGGTGATCGGCGAAGACTTCGAGCCGCTGCTGGCGGAAAGCCGCCGCATGGGCTGCGTCAGCTTCGCCCAGCTGTTCTTCCCGGGCGGCGAGATCAGCAAAAACAACTTCCGCCGCGCGCGGCTGGCGGCGGCGCAAAAATTGGAAACGCTGGCCTGGCAGTACCGCATTCAGGGCTGGCAGTACGCGCTGGGCGCCTCGGGCACCATCAAGGCCGCCCACGAAGTGCTGGTGGCGATGGGGGAAAAAGACGGTCTCATCACCCTGGATCGCCTGGAAATGCTCGCCGAACAGGTGCTGCAGTTCAAAAGCTTCAGCTCGCTGAGCCTGCCGGGGCTGTCGGAGGATCGCCAATCGGTGTTCGTGCCGGGGCTGGCTATCCTGTGCGGCGTGTTCGACGCGCTGGCGATCCGCGATCTGCGCCTGTCCGACGGCGCGCTGCGCGAAGGCGTGCTGTATGAAATGGAAGGCCGCTTCCGCCATCAGGACATCCGCAGCCGCACCGCCAAGAGCCTGGCCGATCACTACAACATCGACCGCGAACAGGCCAAGCGGGTGCTGGAAACCACCGAGCTGCTCTACTCGCAGTGGATGGCGCAAAACACCAAGCTGGCGCATCCGCAGCTGGAAGCGCTGCTGAAATGGGCCGCCATGCTGCACGAGGTGGGGCTAAGCATCAACCACAGCGGCATGCACCGCCATTCGGCCTACATTCTGCAAAACTCCAACCTGCCTGGCTTCAACCAGGAACAGCAGCTGCTGCTGGCGGCGCTGGTGCGTTTCCACCGCAAGGCGATCAAGCTCGAAGAGCTGCCGCGCCTCAACCTGTTCAAGAAGAAGCACTACCTGCCGCTGATCCAGCTGCTGCGTCTGAGCACCCTGCTCAACAACCAGCGTCAGTCGACCACCACGCCGGAAACGCTGCGCCTGACCACCGACGACAACCACTGGACGCTGCGCTTCCCGGCCGGCTACCTGGCACAAAACAACCTGGTGCAGCTCGATTTCGAGCGCGAACAGGCCTACTGGAACGACGTCGTCGGCTGGAAGCTGCTGATCGAAGAAGAAGGCTCGCAAAACGAACAGCGCTCCGCCTGATCCCCCACCCCCTGCCAGACAGGGGGTTTTTCTTTCCGCCCTCGCCCCGTCAACCTAAACGAAGCCCTAATGCACCGCCCCGCACGCCGGAAAAAAATGGACAACTTTTGTCATCAGCGCCTAAAATCCGCTTACAAATTCTCGAGCGAATAACACAGGACACCGGCATACCGGGTGATATATGCGCAAGAAAACCACCGGACAGATGACGAAGATAGTGTTGTTTATCAGCTTTATCATTTTAGTCGGCCGACTGCTGTACGCCGCCGTGGTGGCGGTGCCTCATCATCAGGAAAAAAAGCAGGCCGCTGCGCAAAACGCCGCCGAAGTCAGCGCGCCGCAACAGGACGCCTCCTCTGAATAACCGCCGCACCCCGGCCGTTTCATAAAAATGACGCCGGCACCCGCTATGCTCTATCTTTTAATGAGCCTGCGTCAGGAACGCCGAGCGCCCGTAAAGGAACACCATGTCAGCCGCAACCCATAACGTCAAAAAAGTCGCTGAATACCGCCAGCGCATTCTCACTCTGCTGTTGAACAATAAGGAGTTGGTCGACGGCATTCTCGGCCGGCCAGGGGATGAACACGCCCTCAGCCAAAGCGAACTGCTGAACCAGACGGCGGAAATCACCGGTCTGTTGGACGATATGCACGCCGCCGACCTGGCGGACCTGCTGGAGGCGCTGCCGCAGGACGAACGTATGGCGCTGTGGCGGCTGGTGGGCAACAGCAAGCGCGGCCAGACGCTGGTGGAGGTCGCCGAACCGGTCTGGGACAGCCTGATCGAGGAAATGAGCGACAAAGACCTGCTCAAAGCGATCAAAACGCTGGACGTCGACGAACAGGCCTACCTGGCGCAATACCTGCCGCGTAACCTGATGGGCCGGTTGCTGACCTCGCTGGAGCCGGAGCAGCGCGCCCAGGTGCGCGAGATGAGCCAGTACGCCAAAGACAGCGTCGGCTGGATGATGGATTTCGAACTGGTGACGGTGCGGCCGGACGTCACGCTCGGCGCGGTGCATCGCTTCTTGCGCATGCGCAAAACCATTCCCGACGCCACCGATAAACTGTTCGTCACCGATCGCAAAAACACCCTGTTGGGCGAGCTGCCGCTGACCGCAGTGCTGCTGAACGATCCGGAGATCCCGGTGCGCGAAGTGATGGACAGCGATCCCGCCACCTTTCAGCCCGAAGACAAGGCCGATGAAGCGGCCGGCGCGTTCGAACGTTACGACCTGATCAGCGCCCCGGTGGTTGACGCCAAGGGCAAACTGATGGGCCGCCTGACCATCGAAGAGATCGTCGACGCCGTCAACGAAGAGAGCGACACCAACCTGCGCCGCATGGGCGGTTTGAGCCCGGAAGAAGACGTGTTCGCCCCGGTCAGCAAGGCGGTCAAGACCCGCTGGGCCTGGCTGGCGATCAACCTCTGCACCGCATTCATCGCCTCGCGGGTGATCGGCCTGTTCGAACACACCATTTCCCAGCTGGTGGCGCTGGCGGCGCTGATGCCGATCGTCGCCGGTATCGGCGGCAACACCGGCAACCAGACCATCACCATGATCGTGCGCGCGCTGGCGCTGCACCAGATCGAAGTCGGCAACATCTCGCGCCTGATGCTCAGGGAACTGGGCGTCGCCATCATCAACGGCGTGGTGTGGGGCGGCATCATGGGCGTCATCACCTGGCTGCTGTACGGCGACGCGGCGATGGGCGGCGTGATGACGCTGGCGATGCTGCTCAATCTGCTGCTGGCGGCGCTGATGGGCGTAGTGATCCCGATGACCATGCTCAAAGTGGGCCGCGATCCGGCGGTCGGCTCCAGCGTGCTCATCACCGCGCTGACCGATACCGGCGGCTTTTTCATCTTCCTCGGCCTCGCCACCCTGTTCCTGCTGTAATACGCGAAAAGCCGGCCGCGCGCCGGCTTTTTCGCCATTCTGTCGCCGGGTTTGCGTTAACGCAGTAAAGTCGGCCATCCCGGTAGGTTTTCCTCTCGCGCTGTACTACCCTTTGCCAATAAATCGTCTTAATTCATCCACGTCATGAATCCAATCACTGACAGAGGCCATCGGTAAGGGTGTCTATGGAGATCAGCGCGCCGAACACGTTCGGCACCCACAAAGGCGTCGTGCTGACGCATTCCCTGTTAGTGGCGCTGGCGACGTTTCTGCTCGCCTTGCTGAGCCTGTCGCTGTCCAGCGAAGCCAGCCACTTCACCCCGCTGTGGTTTCCGACCGCCGCCGCTATCGCGGTGCTGTACCGCCACGCCCCGCGCCACTGGGGCCTGCCGCTGTTGGCCAGCGGCCTCGGCATCGTGCTCGCCAGCTTCTTGCTGTTCGGCGTCAGCGCCACGCCCATCAAGCTGGCCGCCATCAACCTGCTGGAAGCGGCGGTTTGCGCCCTGCTGCTGCGCCGCATGCTACACCCGTACGATCCGTTGAACGATCTCGCCAGTTGGCTGCGTTTTGTGGTGTGCGCGGTAATTTTTACCCCGCTGTTCAGCGCGCTGCTGGCCGCCGGCCTGGTGCCCGCGCCAGGCCAGCCTTTTTGGCAGCCGTTCGGTACCTGGTTCATTTCCGAAGCGATAGGGGTGCTGTCGCTGGCGCCGATCGGCCTCTCTTATAATCGTCGCACCCTGACGGCGCTGAACCCGTTTCCATTATTGCTGACGCTGATGGTTACGCTGGCTTTCAGCTTTGTGGCGCTGACCTACCTGCCTTTTCCGTTCACGTTCGTGATTTTGCCGCTGCTGTGGGCAGCCATCGCACTGCCGCGTTTTGAGGCGTTCACCGTTTGCTTCTGCACCCTCTTGCTGATCACCGTGATGATTTCGCTGGGGTTGCTGCATTTCCAGGCTTCCGGCAAGCACCTTGGCGATCTCGGTCTGTACTTGCCGATGCTGCTGATTTTAATCCCGGCGCACGCGATGGCGGTGGTGATGCACGCCTTTCGGGTGGAAAAACAGCACATCGTCGAGAGCGAAAGCCGCTTTCGCAGCGCGCTGGAGTATTCCGCCATCGGCATGGCGCTGGTGTCGCCGCAGGGGAAATGGCTGCAGGTCAATCAGGCGCTGTGCGCGCTGCTCGGCTATACGCCTGAGGCGCTGCATAAGCTGACCTTTCAAGAAATTACGCATCCCGACGATCTCACCGCCGATCTCAGCCAGTTGCACGACCTGCTCGATGGCCATATCAGCAGCTACACCATGGAGAAACGCTACATCCGCAGCGACGGCCAGACCGTCTGGGCGCTGCTGGCGGTCTCGCTGGTGCGCGACGCCGAAGGCCTGCCGCTGTATTTCATCTCGCAGGTGGAGGACATCAGCGATTTGAAGCGCAGCCAGGCGGAAAACAACCGACTGGTGGAGCGCATTACGCTGGCCAATCAGGTGGGCGGCGTCGGCATCTGGGAATGGGTGATGAGCCAGGAAAACTTCACCTGGGATCAGCGCATGTTCGAACTCTACGATCTCAATCCCGACCAAACGCCGACGCTGGCGCTGTGGCGCACCCTGTTGGTGCCGGAAGATCGCGACCGCACCGATCGCGAGCTGGCCGCGCTGTTGGCCGACCCCAAGCCTTTCGTCATGGAATACCGCATCGTGACCCGTCAGGGCAGCGTGCGCCATATTCGCGGCCAGGGCAACGTGATCCTCGACGATCAGGGCAGGCCGCTGCGCATGATCGGCACCAATATCGACATGACCGAGCTCAAGAGCCTCGCCGAAGCGCTGCACGAGGAGAAAGAGCGTTTGCACATCACCCTCGACGCCATCGGCGAAGGGGTGATCTCCACCGACAGCCACCTGCGCATTACCTTTATGAATCCGGTGGCCGAGCAGATGTGCGGCTGGCCGCTCGATCTGGCGATCGGTATGCCCGTCGCCGGCGTGGTGCGCCTGACCAACGGCAAAGACGGCCCGGAAATCGAAAACCTCACGCAATATCCACGGCAGTGGCCGGCGGATTACGCATTGGTGCTGCACAGCCGCGACGGGCGCTATTTCGACGTGCAGCAGTCTGTCTCACCGCTAAAAACCCTCGACGGTGAAACCATGGGCGCGGTGATGGTGCTGCAGGATGTCACCGCCTCGCGCGAACTGATGAAAAAGCTCAGCTACAGCGCCTCGCACGACGCGCTGACCGGCCTGCCGAACCGCGCCAGCTTCGAGAAGCAGCTGAAAGCGGCAATCGTCGCCGGCGGGGAACCGTCACCGCCGCATTCGCTGGTGTTCCTCGATCTGGATCGGTTCAAGGCGGTGAACGACACCGCCGGCCACGCGGCGGGCGATGCCTTGCTGCGGGACATCGCCCAGCTGATGCGGCACCAGCTGCGCAACAGCGACTGCCTGGCCCGGCTGGGCGGCGACGAATTCGGCCTGATCCTGTTCGACTGCCGGCCGGAGCAGGCCAAATCGCTGATGCAACAGGTGGTCAACCAAATCAGCCAGCATCCGTTCTACTGGGAAGGGAAAATTTATCGCGTCGGCGCCAGCGCCGGCATCACGCGCATCGGCGGCGACGCCAAAAGCAGCGAGCTGCTGGCCCAGGCCGACATCGCCTGCTACACCGCCAAGCACCACGGGCGCGGCCAGGTGTATCTGTATGAAGCGCGGCAAAAACAGCTGCTGGAGCGGCAGCATGAATTGCTGAGCCTGCAGGAAGTGCAGACGATCGTCAGCGAGGGGCAGCTGCGGCTGCTGACCCGCGCGGTCGCGCCGCCGGCGACGCCGCTGTCGGCCGCGTTCCACCAGGTGAAGCTGCAGGTGATGGCGCCGGACGATCGGCCGCTGCCGCACGAGGCATTCATCGCCGCCGCGCAGCTGTACGGCCTGATGCCGGACATCGACCGCTGGACGGTGGCGCAGCTGCTGGTGCACTGCGCCGACGACATCAAGCGCAAGGGGCTGTCGCTCGCGTTGCCGCTGGCCACCGACAGCCTGCTGAACACCGACTTCCAACGCGAGCTGACGGAAACGGTGCGCGCCTCCTCGCTGCCGCCGCGGGCACTGCTGTTCAGCGTCGATGAGGCCGTGGTGCTGGAACACGCCGCGCAGTGCCGGGCGTGTCTTCGCGAACTGCAGCAACTGGGCTGCCGGCTGATCGTCAATGGCTTCGGGCATAACATCAATGCCTTCGATGAACTGGGCGATCAGAAAATCGACATCATTCGCGTCGATGAACGCTTTATCACCAACGTGCACTGCAACCAGATGGATGAACTGATGGTCTCGATGCTCAACGGCGCGGCGCATCGGATCAAAGCGCAGACGCTCGCCGGGCCGGCCCACCAGCCGGTGACGCTGCAGGCGCTGCGCGATATCGGCGTCGATCTGGCGGATGGCGATCAGGTAGCGCTGGAGCAGCCGCTGGCGGTGTTGCTCAGCGACGGCTACTTCGGCATTCGCTAACCCCTCCCCCTCACCGGCGCCGTCTCGCGGGCGGCGCCGCACTCCCGTTATTCACATTGTGTTAACCCATGCGAGATTAGTGATATAAATAACACCTGAAGCTTAAACGATTAAATAAGATGAAACTCCCATGCGAACATCAGCGTATCCGTTGATTTTCCTCGACATGTGATGGCTCAGGGATAAGGGACTATGGAAAAGAAATGGTTTTCCGCCAGGGAACTGATGGGCAAGGCGGGGTTGCCTTCAACCCCGCAAGGGGTCAATTTGATGGCCCGGCGCGAAGGCTGGCTCAGCCGCCGCCGCAGCGGCGTGCAGGGCAAAGCGCTGGAATACCATATCGACAGCCTGCCGTACGGCGCGCGCAGCCTGTCGGCCTTGCGCGAGACAGACCCTCCGGGCTACGACGTCAAACGCCAGGATCCGATACGGGTCTGGATCGAGTATTACTACCACCTGACGCCGGCCGAGCGGGAAAAGCTGCTGGCGTTCCTGATGCGCGAGGGCATGAGCCGCCTGCTGCAGCTGATCGAGCCCCCCCGCTAGCCCGAATGCTCAATCCTCCCCTTCCGGCGCCCAGCCGTCGTTGTGCCACAGATGCAGCGTGGCGTAAGAGCGCCACGGGCGCCAACGTTCGGCATAGCGTTCGATCTGGCGCGGCGTCATGCCGGGGAAACGCTGTTTGATCAGGTAGTCGCCGGCCAGGAACACGTCCGGCCAAGACCAGGCGCGCATCGCGATATAGCTGGCGGTCCAGTTGCCGATGCCCGGCAGCGCGGTCAGCGCCCTGATGCCCTGGTCGATATCCAGCACGTTGTCGAGCTGCAGCCGCCCTTCGCCCAGCGCGCGGGCGATCTCGATCAGCGCCGCCGCGCGCTTCAGCTGCACCCCGAGCGGGCGCAGTGCTTCGGGCTGCAGCTGCGCCACCCGTTCGGCGCTGGGGAAAACGTGGGTAATGCCCTCGTGCGGCGCCGCCAGCGGCTCTCCCCAGCGTTCGGCCATCCGCCCGGCGAAGGTCGCCGCCATTTTCACGCTGACCAACTGCCCCAGCACCGCCCGCGCCGCCTGCTCGAAGCTGTTCACGCAGCCCGGCAGGCGCAGCCCCGGCGCATCGGCCGCCAGCGAGCCCAGCGCCTCATTGATGCGATCCGGCGCGGCGTCCAGATCAAACAGCAGGCGCACGCGACGCAGCACCTCCGTCGTCACCAAACTGAGCGCAGGCGCGATCTCGACCCTGACCCGGTTGCGCGCTTCCTCCGGCTGCACGCTGACCCAGCCGCGATATTCCGTGCCGCCCTGGTTGACGGCGATCGAACGCAGGTAGCGGCGTCCCTCGACCCGTTCCACGCCCTGCACGGCGCGCGCCTGCAGGAAATTCAGCATGCGATCCCAGTCATAAGGCGGCCGATAGCCCAGGTGAAACACCAACCCGCTGGCGGCGGCCCGCTCACCGCGCGCGCCGCCGCTGCGCAGCGCAGACGGGATCAGGCGATAGCGCGCCTTGAACAGCTCGTTGAAACGCCGCAGGCTGCCGAAACCGGCGGCGAACGCCACCTCGCTGAGCGGCAGATCGGTGTCCGCCAGCAGGCGTTTGGCCTGCAGCAACCGGTGCGACTGCGCGTAATCGATCGGCGAAGCGCCAAACTGTTCGGCGAAGATGCGCCGCAGGTGGCGATCGGAAATGCCAAGCCGCGCCGCCAGCGCTTCGCAGCTGTGTTCGGACAGATAGCCCTGCTCGATGAGCTGCACCGCCACCTGCGCATAGCGATTGCCCAGATCGATCAGCGCCAGGCCGGGCGCCAGCTCCGGCCGGCATTTAAGGCAGGGGCGAAAGCCCGCCAGCTCGGCCGCCGCCGCGCTCGGATAAAAGGTGCAGTTTTCCAGCTTCGGCGTGCGGGCGCTGCACACCGGGCGGCAATAGATGCCGGTGGAAGAGACGCCGACGAAAAAGCGGCCGTCGAATTTGCGGTCACGCGCGCGCAGCGCGTCGTACAACGCTTGCTGTTGAGTATTCATGGCAACGCTCGGGTTCGGTTTTTTCTGCATTATAGGGCTCGCCTGGCGCGCTGACGTGCGGAATTCGGACATTAAGTTAAGCATGCCGATGCCGCGCCCGCTAAATTTTTCGACACTCGCGCATTGGCGCATTGCCCGCCGGCCCCGTCTCGGGTAAAGTCGCCCCCCTTCATTGGCATGGGGACAAAAAAGAGATGTTTATTGGATTCGATTACGGGACAGCCAACTGTTCCGTCGCGGTGATGCGCGACCACGGCCCCGAGCTGCTGACGCTGGAAAACAACGAACCGTATCTGCCTTCGATGCTGTGCGCGCCGACCCGCGAAGCGGTGAGCGAATGCCTGCACCGCCATTGGCAGGTGCCGACCGGCAGCGAAGAAAACCAGCAGCTGCTGCGCCGCGCCATCAGTTACAACCGCGAAGAGGACATTCCGGTCAACGGCGACAGCGTATTGTTCGGCCTGCAGGCGCTGGCGCACTACATGGAAGATCCGGAAGAGGTGTATTTCGTGCGCTCGCCGAAATCCTTCCTCGGCGCCAACGGACTGAAACCGCAGCAGATCGCGCTGTTCGAAGACCTGGTGTGCGCCATGATGTTCCACATCAAACGCCAGGCGGAAAACGTGCTGCAGACCGGTATCGAGCAGGCGGTGATCGGCCGGCCGATCAACTTCCAGGGCATCGGCGGCGAAGAGGCCAACCGGCAGGCGCAGGGCATTTTGCAGCGCGCCGCCGAACGCGCCGGTTTCAAAGCCATTGAATTCCAGTTCGAGCCGGTGGCGGCGGGGCTGGACTTCGAGGCGACGCTGAGCGAAGAGCAAACCGTGCTGGTGGTGGACATCGGCGGCGGCACCACCGACTGCTCGGTGCTGCTGATGGGGCCGCAGTGGCGCGACCGCGCCGATCGCCAGCAAAGCCTGCTGGGCCACAGCGGCTGCCGGGTTGGCGGTAACGATCTGGACATCATGCTGGCCTTCAAACAGTTGATGCCGCTGTTCGGCCTGGGCGGCGAAACCGCGAAAGGCATCGCCCTGCCGGCGCTGCCTTACTGGAACGCGGTGGCGACCAACGACGTGCCGGCGCAAAACGACTTCTACAGCGCCGCCAACGGCCGCGTGCTGCGCGATCTGATCCTCGACGCGGCGGAGCCGGAAAAGGTCAAACGCCTGCTGAAAGTGTACCAGCAGCGCCTGAGCTACCGACTGGTGCGCGCGGCCGAAGAGAGTAAGATAGCCCTGTCCGGCCAAACCGCCATCAGCGCGCCGCTCGGCTTCGTGCAGGCCGATCTGGCGGAGAGCATCAGCCAGGCTCAGCTCGCCGACGCCATCTCGCAGCCGTTGATGCGCATCCAGGAACAGGTCAGCGCCGCGCTGGCCAGCAGCCAGACCGCGCCGCAGGTGATCTACCTGACCGGCGGCAGCGCGCGCTCCCCCCTGCTGCGCGCCGCGCTGCAACAGCAGCTGCCAGGCATTCCGATCGTTGGCGGCAACGACTTCGGCTCGGTCACCGCCGGGCTGGCGCGCTGGGCGCAAACGCTGTTCCGTTGACGGCCCAAGGGCGCGGCTCGTCGCGCCCTTGCTCATTGGAGGCTATACATCATGTCAACCATCCTTACCCTCGACAGCGCCAGGCTGCGCCTGCGCCCCTGGCGCGACGAAGATCTGCCGGCCTTCGCTGCGCTTAACGCCGATCCGCAGGTGATGCGCTATTTCCCGGCGACGATGACGGCCGAGGAAAGCCGCGCGCAGGCCGAACGCATCCGCGCCTTCATGCAACAACATGGCTGGGGGCTATGGGCGGTGGAAGTGAAAGACGGCGCGCCCTTTATCGGATTTGTCGGGCTGGCGCGGCCGGGCGACGATCTGCCCTGTTCCCCCTGCGTGGAGATTGGCTGGCGGCTGGCGGCGGCCCACTGGGGCAACGGCTACGCCGCTGAAGCGGCACGCGCGGCGCTGGCGTGCGCCTTCGACACGCTTCACTTGCCGGAAATGGTGTCCTTCACCGCCGAAAACAACCAACCGTCGCGCCGGGTGATGACGCGCATCGGCATGCAATTTGACGGCGAAACCTTCCTGCACCCACGCCTGCCGGCGGGCCATCCGCTGCAAAAGCACGTCTTGTACCGGCTGAACCGGCAAACGTGGCGCGAACGTCGCGGCGATTAATACAGCGTATCCTTCAGCCGCTGCGGCAGCGCCTGGTCGTACTCCTCACCGTCGAAGCGCGTTTGGCTCACCGTGGCCAAGATATGGCCGGGGCTGGGCAGCGCCGAACGTTCGAGGCGGCTGCCCTCTTCCCAGAGTCCCGAACGCAAGATCGCCCGGCTGCACTGGAAAAACACCGCCTCCACCCGAATGCGCAGCACCGAACGCGGCAGCTGATTGCGGTGGGCGAAGCGCTGCAGCACCGCCGGCGCCACCACGATCTCCGCCCGCCCGTTAATCCGCAGCGTTTCGCCGATGCCGGGGATCAGCAGCAGCAGCGCCACCCGGTTGTCGTGCAGAATATTGCGCAGGCTGTCGATGCGGTTATTGCCGCGCCGATCCGGCAGCAGCAGGGTTTTCTCGTCTTCGATATGGATAAAACCGGCCGGATCGCCGCGCGGCGAGACATCCATGCCGTCCGGCCCGACCGTCGAGAGGGCGGCAAACGGTGCCGCCTCGATAAACGGGCGGTACGCCGGGTGAATATAGCTGACTTCTTTAAACACCGAGGGCGCGGCGGGTTTGCCGTACAGCTGTTCCAGCGTCGCGAGGTCGTTGATGGTATCGCCAGACATTGCAGTTTCCTGAATAAGTCATATTGACCCCTTCAGCATAGAGCAAAATCGCCGGCGGCTCTTACTCAGCGCTGGCGTGGTTCAGCGTCTGAATGTCGTCCGCATCCAGCGTCAGGCGGGTGGCGCTGACCAACTCATCCAACTGCGGCAACGAGGTGGCGCTGACGATCGGCGCGGTGATGCTCGGGCGCGCAATCAGCCAGGCCAGCGAGACCTGCGCCGGGGAGCTGCCGTGCTTGCCCGCCACCTGATCCAGCGCCGCCAGAATGCGGAAACCGCGCGGGTTAAGGTAGCGTTCGACGATGCGATCGCCGCGCTGGCTTTTGCCCTCGTCCGCTTTGCTGCGGTATTTGCCGGTCAGGAAGCCGCTGGCCAGCGCGAAGAAGTTGATCACCCCGAGGCCATGGCGCTGCGCCACGCCTTCCAGCTCGGCCTCATACCCTTCGCGTGCATACAGGTTATATTCCGGCTGCAGGGTTTCGTAGCGCGCCAGCCCGTTGCTTTCGCTCACCCGCAGCGCTTCTTCCAGGCGATCCGCCTGATAATTGGAGGCGCCGATCGCCCGCACCTTGCCGGCCTTGATCAGCGCATCGAACGCCGCCAGCGTCTCTTCCAGCGGCGTATCGCGGTCATCGTCGTGCGACTGGTAGAGATCGATATAATCGGTTTGCAGACGGCGCAGCGAGTCCTCCACCGCCTGCTGAATATAGCGCGGCGACAGCCCCTGTTTGCCTTCCCCCATCGGTTTGCCCACCTTGGTGGCGATGATCACCTGGTCGCGCTTGCCGCTCTTCTTGAGCCATTCGCCGATGACGGTTTCCGATTCGCCGCCCCGGTTGCCCGGCGCCCAGCTGGAATAGACATCGGCGGTATCGATAAAGTTGAGCTGATTGTCCACCAGCGCATCCAGCAGGCTGAAAGAGGTCGCTTGATCCGCCGTCCAGCCGAACACGTTGCCGCCGAAGGTTAACGCCGGCACCTGAATGCCCGAACGGCCCAGTTGTTTCTTGCTCATCACAAAGGCTCCATGGGTTAAATGATTTGCCTGTTAATTATTAGCGCCAAATGCAGGAAATCGTTAAAACGCATTGGCTATAAGCCGGAATAAATCACTTATAAACATAGCACGCTCAAATCACCCACTTATTAGGACAATGCTGACGGTTCCTCCATATTTCCTTCATTTTTATGCCGTCTTCGCTGGCTAAACTAGTATCCTGTAAGGAGTGTCATTTTTGTGGCAATGAGTGCCCGCGTCCCTGCCTTTTGGAGAGAATTTTCACCACCATGAATGCAAAACCCCAACGTCGTTCCCTGCTGCTGCGCCTGCTGGTTGCGGCGATTGCGATCATCGTCGCCGTTCTGGCCTGGCGCCATTTCAGCGCCGCCCAACCGGCCACCGGGACGACGCCGGGCGCGCACCAGGCCGCCGGTAAAACGGGAGCGGGCCGCGCGGCGGGCGGCAGACGCGGCGCGCCGATGTCGCCGGTGCAGGCGGCGACCGCCACCCGCCAGACGGTGCCGCGCTATCTTTCCGGCTTGGGCACCGCCACCGCCGCCAATACCGTGACCGTCACCAGCCGGGTCGATGGCCAGCTGATGGCGATCCACTTTACCGAAGGCCAGCAGGTCAAAGCCGGCGATCTGCTGGCGGAAATCGATCCCCGGCCGTTCCAGGTGCAGTTGACCCAGGCTCAGGGGCAGTTAGCAAAAGATCAGGCCACGCTGGCCAACGCCCGGCGCGATCTGGCGCGCTATCAGCAGCTGGTGAAAACCAATCTGGTTTCCCGTCAGGAGCTGGATACGCAAGCCTCGCTGGTGCAGCAGACCGAAGGCGCGATCAAGGCCGATCAGGGCGCGGTCGACAGCGCCAAACTGCAGATCACCTACAGCCGCATCACCGCGCCAATCGACGGCCGCGTCGGCCTGAAACTGGTCGACGTCGGCAACTACGTCACCAGCGGCAGCACCACCGGTCTGGTGGTGATCACGCAAACGCACCCGATCGACGTGGTGTTCACGCTGCCCGAAGGCAACATCGCCGATCTGCTCAAGGCGCAAAAAGCCGGGCCGGTGGGCGTCGAAGCCTGGGATCGCACCAACCAGAACAAGCTGACGACCGGTTCGCTGCTGAGCCTGGACAACCAAATTGATACCGCCACCGGCACCATCAAGCTGAAAGCGCGCTTCACCAACGAAGATGACGCGCTGTTCCCCAACCAGTTCGTCAACGCGCGGCTGCAGGTGGATACCCTGCACGATGCGGTGGTTATCCCGACCGCCGCGCTGCAGATGGGCAACGAGGGCAACTTCGTCTGGACGCTCGGCGAAGACAACAGGGTCAGCAAACATCGGGTCACCGCCGGCGTGCAGGACAGCCGGCAGGTGGTGATCAGCGCCGGCCTCAACGCCGGCGATCGGGTGGTGACCGACGGCATCGATCGCCTGACCGAAGGCATGCAGGTGGAAGTGCTAGCGCCGGCGGCGGCCAACGCCAAGCGCGAACCTGACGTTCAGAGGAAGCCCTGATGCAGGTGATGCCTCCCAACGCCGGCGGCGGTCCGTCCCGCCTGTTTATTCTGCGTCCGGTCGCCACCACGCTGCTGATGGTGGCGATATTGCTGGCGGGGATTATCGGCTATCGCGCGCTGCCGGTGTCCGCCCTGCCGGAGGTGGATTACCCCACCATCCAGGTGGTGACGCTGTATCCCGGCGCCAGCCCGGACGTGGTGACCTCCGCCATTACCGCGCCGTTGGAACGCCAGTTCGGCCAGATGTCCGGCCTCAAACAAATGGCGTCGCAAAGCTCCGGCGGCGCCTCGGTGGTCACGCTGCAGTTCCAGCTGGCGCTGCCGCTCGACGTCGCGGAGCAGGAAGTGCAGGCGGCGATCAACTCCGCCACCAACCTGCTGCCGACCGATCTGCCCTACCCGCCGATCTACAGCAAGGTTAACCCGGCCGATCCGCCGATCCTGACGCTGGCCGTGACCTCCACCGCCATGCCGATGACGCAGGTGGAAGACATGGTGGAAACCCGCGTGGCGCAAAAAATTTCTCAGGTGACCGGCGTCGGCCTGGTGACGCTGGCCGGCGGCCAACGCCCGGCGGTGCGCGTAAAATTGAACGCCGCGGCGGTCGCCGCCTATGGCCTGAACAGTGAAACCATCCGCGCCGCCATCAGCAACGCCAACGTCAACTCGGCGAAAGGCAGCCTGGACGGCCCGACCCGCTCGGTCACCCTGTCCGCCAACGACCAAATGAAATCCGCCGACGACTATCGCCAGCTGATCGTCGCCTATCAGAACGGCGCGGCGATCCGCCTGCAGGATATCGCCACCATCGAACAAGGAGCGGAAAACACCCGGCTGGCGGCCTGGGCCAACAAGCAACAGGCGATCGTGCTGAACATTCAGCGCCAGCCCGGCGTCAACGTCATCACCACCGCCGACAGCATCCGCGAAATGCTGCCGACGCTGATTAAAAGCCTGCCCAAGTCGGTCGACGTCAAGGTGCTGACCGATCGCACCACCACCATCCGCGCCTCGGTCAGCGACGTGCAGTTCGAGCTGCTGCTGGCGATCGCGCTGGTGGTGATGGTGATCTACGTGTTCCTGCGCAACGTGCCGGCGACCATTATCCCCAGCGTGGCGGTGCCGCTGTCGCTGGTCGGCACCTTCGCCGCCATGTACTTCCTCGGCTTCTCCATCAACAACCTGACGCTGATGGCGCTGACCATCGCCACCGGCTTCGTGGTGGACGACGCCATCGTGGTGATCGAGAACATCTCGCGCTACATCGAGAAAGGGGAAAAACCGCTCGACGCCGCGCTGAAAGGCGCCGGCGAGATCGGCTTCACCATCATCTCGCTGACCTTCTCGCTGGTGGCGGTGCTGATCCCGCTGCTGTTCATGGGCGACATCGTCGGCCGCCTGTTCCGCGAGTTCGCCGTCACGCTGGCGGTAGCGATTTTGATCTCCGCCGTGGTGTCGCTGACGCTGACGCCGATGATGTGCGCGCGCATGCTCAGCCACGAATCGCTGCGCAAGCAGAACCGGTTTTCCGCCGCCTCCGAGCGCTTTTTCGACCGGGTGATCGCGCGATACGGCCAGTGGCTGAAAACGGTGCTTAACCATCCCTGGCTGACGCTCGGCGTGGCCGTCGGCACCCTGGCGCTGACGGTATTGCTGTACCTGCTGATCCCGAAAGGCTTCTTCCCGGTGCAGGACAACGGCATCATTCAGGGCACGCTGGAAGCGCCGCAGAGCGTCTCGTTCAGCAATATGGCCGAGCGCCAGCAGCAGGTCGCGGCGCAGATCCTCAAAGATCCGGCGGTGGAAAGCCTGACCTCGTTCGTCGGCGTCGACGGCAGCAACGCCACGCTCAACAGCGGCCGGCTGCAGATCAATCTGAAGCCGCTGAGCGAACGCAGCGAGCGCATTCCGGCGATCATCAGCCGCCTGCAGCAGCAGACGGCGCAGTTCCCCGGCGTGAAGCTGTATCTGCAGCCGGTGCAGGATCTGACCATCGATACCCAGGTCAGCCGCACCCAGTACCAGTTCACCCTGCAGGCGATGTCGCTGGACGATCTCAGCCTGTGGGTGCCGCAGCTGATGGATGAGCTGAAGCAAACCCCGCAGCTGGCGGACGTCACCAGCGACTGGCAGGATCAGGGGCTGGTGGCCTACGTCAACGTCGATCGCGATTCGGCCTCCCGCCTCGGCGTCACCATGAGCGACGTGGACAATGCGCTGTACAACGCGTTCGGCCAGCGCCTGATCTCCACCATCTACACCCAGGCCAACCAATACCGCGTGGTGCTGGAGCACGACGTCAGCGCGACGCCGGGGCTGGCGGCGCTCAATGAGATCCGTCTGAGCGGCAACGACGGCGCCGTGGTGCCGCTGAGCGCCATCGCCAAAATCGAAGAGCGCTTCGGCCCGCTGTCGGTCAACCATCTCGACCAGTTCCCGTCGGCCACCGTTTCGTTCAACGTCGCCGACGGCTACTCGCTCGGCGAGGCGGTCGACGCGGTCACCCAGGCGGAAGAAAATCTCAACATGCCGAGGGACATCACCACCCAATTCCAGGGGGCGACCCTGGCCTTCCAGGCGGCGCTCGGCAGCACGCTGTGGCTGATTTTAGCGGCGGTGGTGGCGATGTACATCGTGCTGGGCGTGCTGTATGAAAGCTTCATTCATCCGGTCACCATCCTCTCCACCCTGCCGACCGCCGGGGTCGGCGCGCTGCTCGCGCTGATGATGGCCGGCAGCGAGCTGGACGTGATCGCCATCATCGGCATCATCCTGCTGATCGGCATCGTGAAGAAGAACGCCATCATGATGATCGACTTCGCGCTGGCGGCGGAACGCGAACAGGGCTTATCGCCGCGCGACGCCATCTATCAGGCCTGCCTGCTGCGTTTTAGGCCGATCCTGATGACCACGCTGGCGGCCTTGCTCGGCGCACTGCCGCTGATGCTGAGCACCGGTGTCGGCGCGGAGCTGCGGCATCCGCTCGGCGTCTGTATGGTCGGCGGTTTGATCATGAGCCAGATCCTGACGCTGTTCACCACGCCGGTGATCTACCTGCTGTTTGACAAACTGGCGCGCAACACGCATCGCCAGCCGGATACGCAGGAGCTACAGTGAAATTCTTCGCCCTGTTCATTCACCGGCCGGTGGCCACCACCCTGCTGACGCTGGCCATCGCCATCAGCGGCGCGATCGGTTTTCGCCTGCTGCCGGTGTCGCCGCTGCCGCAGGTGGACTTTCCGGTGATTTCGATCAGCGCGTCGCTGCCGGGCGCCTCGCCGGAAACCATGGCGTCCTCGGTGGCGACGCCGCTGGAGCGCGCATTGGGCCGCATCGCCGGGGTTAACGAAATGACCTCGATGAGCTCGCTCGGCAGTACCCGGGTCATTTTGCAGTTCGATCTCGATCGCGACATCAACGGCGCCGCGCGCGACGTGCAGGCGGCGATCAACGCCGCGCAAAGCCTGCTGCCGACCGGCATGCCGAGCCGCCCCAGCTACCGCAAGGTCAACCCTTCCGACGCGCCGATCATGATCCTGACGCTGACCTCGGACACCTACAGCCAGGGGCAGCTTTACGATTTCGCCTCCACCCAGCTGGCGCAGAAGATCAGCCAGACCGAGGGCGTCGGCGACGTTTCCGTGGGCGGCAGCTCACTGCCGGCGGTGCGGGTGGAGCTGAACCCTTCGGCGCTGTTCAATCAGGGCGTGTCGCTGGACACCGTACGGCAGGCCATCGCCAACGCCAACGTGCGCCGCCCGCAGGGCGCCGTGGAAAACCCGCAGCAGCGCTGGCAGATCCAGGCCAACGACGCGCTGAAAACCGCCGATGCCTACCGTCCGCTGATCGTTCATTACAACAACGGCTCGGCGGTGCGTTTGGCCGACGTGGCCGAGGTCAACGACTCGGTGCAAGACGTGCGCAACGCCGGGATGACCGACGCCAAACCGGCGATCATTCTGGCCATCAGCCGCGCGCCGGACGCCAACATCATCGAAACCGTCGATCGCATTCGCGCCGAGCTGCCCGCCCTGCAGGAGAATATCCCGGCCTCGATTAAACTCAGCGTCGCGCAGGATCGTTCGCCGACCATTCGCGCGTCGCTGGCCGAGGTGGAACAGTCGCTGGCGATCGCCATCGGGTTGGTGATCCTGGTGGTGTTCATCTTCCTGCGCTCCGGGCGCGCCACGCTGATCCCGGCGGTCGCCGTGCCGGTGTCGCTGATCGGCTCGTTCGCCGCCATGTATCTGTGCGGGTTCAGCCTCAACAACCTGTCGCTGATGGCGCTGACCATCGCCACCGGCTTTGTGGTGGACGACGCCATCGTGGTGCTGGAAAACATTTCCCGCCATGTCGAAGCCGGCATGAAACCGATCAACGCCGCGCTGCTGGGCGCGCGGGAAGTCGGCTTCACCGTGCTGTCGATGAGCGTTTCGCTGGTGGCGGTGTTTATCCCGCTGCTGCTGATGGAAGGCCTGCCGGGGCGCCTGTTCCGCGAGTTCGCCGTCACCCTGTCGGTATCGATCGGGCTGTCGCTCATCGTCTCGCTGACGCTCACGCCGATGATGTGCGCCTACCTGCTGCGCCACCAGCCGCCGCGTTCGCAGCGGCGGGCGCGCGGCTTCGGCAAAATGCTGCTGGCGCTGCAGCAGGGCTACGGACGCTCGCTGAACTGGGTGCTCGGCCACTCGCGCTGGGTGCTGGCGGTGTTCCTCGCCACCCTTGCGCTCAACGTCTGGCTGTATATCAGCATCCCGAAAACCTTCTTCCCGGAACAGGATACCGGGCGCCTGATGGGCTTTATCCAGGCCGACCAAAGCATTTCGTTCCAGGCGATGCGCGGCAAACTGGAAGACTTCATGAAAATCGTGCGCGAAGATCCGGACGTGGAAAACGTCACCGGTTTTACCGGCGGCTCGCGCACCAACAGCGGTTCGATGTTCATCTCACTGAAACCCCTGTCGATACGCAGCGACGACGCGCAGAAAGTGATCGCCCGCCTGCGCGCTCGCCTGGCCAAAGAACCGGGCGCCAGCCTGTTTCTGATGGCGGTGCAGGATATCCGCGTCGGCGGCCGGCAGGCCAACGCCAGCTACCAATATACGCTGCTGGCGGACGATCTCGCCGCGCTGCGCGAATGGGAGCCGAAGATCCGCACCGCGCTGGCCGCATTGCCCGAGCTGGCGGACGTCAACTCGGATCAACAGGATAAAGGCTCGGAAATGGATATGGTCTACGATCGCGAAACCATGGCGCGCCTCGGCATTTCGGTGTCCGACGCCAACAACCTGCTGAACAACGCCTTCGGCCAGCGGCAGATTTCGACCATCTATCAGCCGCTCAATCAATACAAGGTGGTGATGGAAGTGGCGCCGCCCTACACCCAGGACGTGAGCTCGCTGGACAAAATGTTCATCATCAACAACGAAGGCAAGGCGATTCCGCTCTCTTATTTCGCCAGTTGGCGGCCGGCCAACGCGCCGCTGTCGGTCAACCATCAGGGGCTGTCCGCCGCCTCGACCATCTCCTTTAACCTGCCGGACGGCGGCAGCCTGTCGGACGCCACCGCCGCGGTAGAGCGCACCATGACTCAGCTCGGCGTGCCGTCCACGGTGCGCGGCGCGTTCGCCGGCACCGCCCAGGTATTCCAGGACACCCTGAAGTCGCAGCTGATCCTGATCCTGGCGGCGATCGCCACGGTGTATATCGTGCTCGGCGTGCTGTACGAGAGCTATATCCATCCGCTGACCATCCTTTCCACGCTGCCTTCCGCCGGCGTGGGGGCGCTGCTGGCGCTCGAGCTGTTCGGCGCACCGTTCAGCCTGATCGCGCTGATAGGCATCATGCTGTTGATCGGCATCGTGAAGAAAAACGCCATCATGATGGTCGACTTCGCGCTCGAGGCGCAGCGCAACGGCGGCATCAGCGCCCGCGAGGCGATTTTCCAGGCCAGCCTGCTGCGTTTCCGGCCGATCATGATGACCACGCTGGCGGCGTTGTTCGGCGCGCTGCCGCTGGTGCTGACCAGCGGCGACGGCGCGGAGCTGCGCCAGCCGCTCGGCATCACCATCGCCGGCGGTCTGGTGATGAGCCAGCTGCTGACGCTGTACACCACCCCGGTGGTCTACCTTTACTTCGACCGGCTGCAGGCGAAGTTCCGCCGCAACAAGCAACTGGCCCCGCTGCCCCATTAATGGCTGACCGATGCTGATGAAACACACCGCCACGGTACGCTGGCAACTCTGGATAGTGGCGTTCGGCTTCTTTATGCAGACGCTGGATACCACTATCGTCAACACCGCCCTGCCCTCGATGGCCGCCAGCCTGGGGGAGAACCCGCTGCGCATGCAGTCGGTGATCGTCTCCTATGTGCTGACGGTGGCGGTGACGCTGCCGGCCAGCGGCTGGCTGGCGGATAAGGTCGGCGTACAGCGGGTGTTTTTCAGCGCCATCGTGCTGTTCACCCTCGGCTCCATTCTCTGCGCCCGCTCGGAAACCCTGAACGAACTGATCGCCGCGCGCGTGATTCAGGGCATCGGCGGCGCGATGATGGTGCCGGTCGGCCGCCTGACGGTGATGAAGATCGTGCCGCGCGAGCAGTACATGGCGGCGATGACCTTCGTGACGCTGCCGGGCCAGATCGGCCCGCTGATGGGGCCGGCGCTGGGCGGCTTTCTGGTGCAATACGCCAGCTGGCACTGGATTTTCCTGATCAACATTCCGGTGGGGATCGTAGGCGCCATCGCCACGCTGCTGCTGATGCCCAACTACCAAATGCAGACCCGACGCTTCGACCTCAGCGGCTTTATCCTGCTGGCGATCGGCATGGCGTCGCTGACGCTGGCGCTCGACGGCCACAAGGGCATGGGGCTCTCCGGCAGCGCCATCGCCGGCCTGGTGGCGCTGGGCGTAGCGGCGCTGTTGGGGTATGTTTGGCATGCCTACGGCAATAGCCGCGCCCTGTTCTCGCTGCGGCTGCTGCGCACCCCGACCTACAAAATCGGGCTGCTGGCCAGCCTGCTGGGGCGCATCGGCAGCGGCATGCTGCCGTTCATGACGCCGCTGTTCCTGCAGGTGGGCATGGGCTTTACGCCGTTCCACGCCGGGCTGATGATGATCCCGATGATCATCGGCAGCATGGGCATGAAACGCATCGTGGTGCAGGTGGTCAACCGCTTCGGCTACCGCAACGTGCTGGTGGCCGCCACGCTGCTGCTGGCGCTGGTCAGCCTGAGCTTCCTGCTGGCGGCGATGCTCGGCTGGCTGTGGCTGCTGCCGGTGGTGCTGTTCTTCCAGGGGATGGTCAACTCGCTGCGCTTCTCGGCGATGAACACCCTGACGCTGAAAGATCTGCCGGACCGGCTGGCCAGCAGCGGCAACAGCCTGTTGTCGATGGTCATGCAGCTGTCGATGAGCCTCGGCGTCAGCGTCGCCGGCATCTTGATCGGCAGCTTCGCCCATCACCAGGTGGTGGCCGATAGCCCGGCCATCCACGGCGCATTTATTTACAGCTACTGCTGTATGGCGTTGATTATCGCTCTGCCCGCGCTCGCCTTCGCGCGCGTGCCGGCCGATAGCGCGCCCAACCGCACGCTGACCAAAGAGCCGGGTACCGGCTCAACGAGGTTGCAATGAGGATAGGCATTACCGGGAAACTGTTCCTGGCCATTTTCGCTACCTGCATGTTGGTGTTGATCACCATGCATTGGGGGGTGCGCGTCAGCTTTGAGCGCGGCTTTATCGATTACATCAAGAGCAGCAACGAGCAGCGCATCAACATGCTGAGCGAAGCGCTGGAGGAACAGTACAGCCATCATGGCAACTGGGTATTCCTGCGCAACAACGATCAGGTGGTCTACCAAATCATGCGTTCGTTCGAGCAGAACAGCGACAGCAGCCACAACCTGCCGCCCAAGGGCTGGCGCACCCAGTTTTGGGTCGTGGACAGCCAGTTCAATCGCTTGGTCGGGCATTCTGGCCCCCTGCCGAAGGAGGGGCCACGCCACCCGATCCGCTACAACAACGAGATCGTCGGCTGGGTGCTCACCACCCCGGTCGAGCGCCTGACGCGCAATACCGACATCAACTTCGATCGCCAGCAGCGGCGCACCAGTTGGATCATCGTCGCGCTCTCCACCCTGTTGGCGGCGGCGGTGACCTGGCTGCTGTCGCGCGGCATGCTGGCCCCGGTCAAGCGCCTGGTGGCCGGCACCCACCGCCTGGCGGCGGGGGATTTCACCACCCGCGTGGCGGTCAGCAGCCAGGATGAACTGGGCAGGCTGGCGCACGACTTCAACCAGTTGGCCACCTCGCTGGAAAAAAACGAGCAGATGCGCCGCGCCTTTATGGCCGATGTATCGCACGAGCTGCGCACGCCGCTGGCGGTGCTGCGCGGCGAGCTGGAGGCGCTGCAGGATGGCGTGCGCCAGCCGACGCCGGCGTCGCTCAGCTCGCTGCAGGCCGAGGTCTCCACCTTGACCAAACTGGTCGACGACCTGCACCAGCTGTCGCTCTCCGATCTCGGCGCGCTGGCCTATCGCAAGGCGTCGGTGGACTGCGTGCACCTGGTGCAGATCGCCGTCGCCGCCTTCCGCGAACGCTTCCGCGCCAAAGGGCTGGAGATCGTCACCCATCTGCCGGCCCAGGCGCCGCTGTTCGGCGATCCCGATCGCCTGAACCAGCTGTTCAATAATCTGCTGGAAAACAGCCTGCGTTACACCGACGCCGGCGGCCGGCTGGAGATCGGCGCCGAGCTGCAGCCGGGGAGACTGATCCTTTACTGGCAGGACAGCGCGCCGGGCATCAGCGATCAGCAACTGACGCGCATTTTCGAACGTTTCTACCGGGCGGAGGGTTCACGCAACCGCGCCAGCGGCGGTTCCGGGCTGGGGCTGGCGATCTGCCACAACATCGTGGAAGCGCACGACGGGAAAATCCGCGCCGAGCATTCGCCTTTAGGCGGCGTGCGCATTACAGTAGAACTTGCTACCCCGATAAAAAATAAGGCGCCCTGATGGACATTCAGAATCAACCCGTGCAGATCATGATTGTTGAAGATGAGCCCAAGCTGGGCCAGCTGCTGGTGGATTATCTGCAGGCGGCGGGCTACGCCACCCGCTGGCTGACCAACGGCAACGAGGTGGTGCCGACCGTGCACCAGCATCCGCCGGCGCTGATCTTGCTCGACCTGATGTTGCCGGGGGCCGACGGCCTGACGGTGTGCCGCGAGCTGCGCCGCTTCAGCGACGTGCCCATCGTGATGGTGACGGCGAAAATCGAAGAAATTGACCGCCTGTTGGGGCTGGAGATCGGCGCCGACGATTACATCTGCAAACCCTACAGCCCGCGCGAAGTGGTGGCGCGGGTGAAAACCATCCTGCGCCGCAGCTATCGGCCGCAGGAGAACGCGCGGGAAGATGACCTGCTGCACATCGATGAACCGCGCTTCCAGGCCAGCTATCAGGGGCAGTTGCTGGATCTGACGCCGGCGGAGTTCCGCCTGCTGAAAACGCTGGCCAGCCAGCCGGGCAACGTGTTTTCTCGCGAGCAGCTGCTGAACAACCTGTACGACGACTACCGGGTAGTCACCGACCGCACCATCGACAGCCACATCAAAAACCTGCGCCGCAAGCTGGAACTGATCGACGGGGAAAAATCCTTTATCCGCTCGGTATACGGCGTGGGCTACCGCTGGGAAGCCGAGCCCTGCCGGCTGATGAACGGGATTTAGGGGGAAATCAGCGCGTCCAGTCTTCAACCGCCAGCCCAGGCACCAGGGTAAAAGCGCGATCGTTGGTCACCAGCGTCGCACCACGGCTCTGCGCATGAGCGGCGATCAGTTGATCCAGCGCGCCCATGATTTTGCCCCTTCTCTCCATGTTCGCGCGCATTTCACCGTAGCAGCGGGCGGCCTCGCTATCCCATGCATAGACCGTCACCGCGGCAAGAAAGGCCTCGACCGTGCTTTGCAACGCCTTGCTCCGCCGTTTAGCGACACCGTAAAGCAGTTCCGCTTCCGTGACGCTGGAAATGCACACGGCAGAAGGCGGGAGCTTTTCCATGAGGTTAAGCACCTGCGGATGCTGCCGAAACAAGTGGCTGACGGTATTGGTATCAAACATGTACATCGCCTACTCGTCCTCTGAGAATGGATCGCGGTCTGCACCCCCTTGCAGACGATCCTCCGCGCCAAGAAACTCTTGCGGCACCGGCGTTTGGGCGATAATGCTCAGCAGCGGTGCCCAGCTGTCCGGCTTTGCCGGATATTTGGATAAAATCACGTTACCCTCCCGATCGCGACGGATATAGACACGATCCGTATCAAATTCAAATTCCACCGGTAACCTCACCGCCTGATTTCTGCCGTTTTTAAACAGCTTTGCGATTCTTTCCATCCAGACACCTCCACAGCAGGCATAGGCCAAAGCATATGCCTGTAGCGTGTCGATGCCAAGATGCACCGCTCATTTTTTATCCACATTGACGAAACGGCCAAACAGTAACGCGCTATCTCACGGGTTGAAACCCTGTTCCCCTCGTTATGCGGCGCACTGCGCAATCATCGCGCCTTCCCTTAGCTTCCCGTGCGGCGCCAGGTTCACCGAATGAAAACTCCGCGCCGGCGCAAAAAAACTGCGCATTTTTTCGACTAAGCTGCTGTGAGGTTTAGCCGCCGATTTTCAAGCGATTGGCTACACTTACATCACGAATCGGAACCTACAGGAGAAGAACCATGGCAATCGGTCATTATGAGCTGAAAAAAGCAAAGAACGGGCAGTACCACTTCAACCTGAAAGCCAGTAACGGCGAGAGCATCCTGGCCAGCGAAATGTACGCCAGCAAAGCCTCGGCGGAGAACGGCATCGCTTCGGTGCAGACCAATTCACCGCACGAAGCGCAGTACGAACTGAAGCACAGCACCAGCAATCAGCCCTATTTTGTGCTGAAGGCAAAGAACCATCAGGTGATCGGCGTCAGCGAAATGTACAGCTCCGAAAGCGCCGCCAAAAACGGTATCCAATCGGTGATGAAAAACGGCCCGACCACCGATATCCGCGATTTGAGCGCCTGATCTTTCCCTTTCTCCCGCGCGGTGGCCCGCCGCCGCGCATTTTCCGTTTGACCAAGATCAATCTCCCCTGAATAAATCCGGTTAACTGCTGATTTCTTGCCGCGCTGCGGCTACAATTCCCCGCTTTTACTGCGCCATCAGGTGGCGTGGTGCTGACCTGAAATCAGACCGAGACACACTATGTTTACACCGGAACTTCTCTCCCCGGCCGGAACGCTGAAAAATATGCGTTACGCCTTCGCTTACGGCGCCGATGCGGTTTACGCCGGCCAGCCGCGCTACAGCCTGCGGGTGCGCAACAACGAGTTCAACCACGAGAATCTGGCGCAGGGCATCAATGAAGCCCATGCGCTGGGCAAAAAATTCTACGTGGTGGTAAACATCGCCCCGCACAACGCCAAGCTGAAAACCTTCCTGCGCGATCTGAAGCCGGTTATCGATATGGGCCCGGATGCGCTGATCATGTCCGATCCCGGCCTTATCATGATGGTGCGCGAAGCCTTCCCGCAGATGGACATCCACCTGTCGGTGCAGGCCAACGCCGTTAACTGGGCGACGGTGAAGTTCTGGCAGCAAATGGGCCTGACCCGCGTGATCCTCTCGCGCGAACTGTCGCTGGAAGAGATCGCCGAGATCCGCGCCGAAGTGCCGGACATGGAGCTGGAGATCTTCGTGCACGGCGCGCTGTGCATGGCCTACTCCGGCCGCTGCCTGCTGTCCGGCTACATCAACAAGCGCGATCCCAACCAGGGCACCTGCACCAACGCCTGCCGCTGGCAGTACAAAGCGGAGGAAGGCAAAGAGGACGACACCGGCAATATCGTGCACCTGCACGAGCCGATCCCGGTGCAAACCGTCGAGCCGACGCTGGGCATCGGCGCGCCGACCGACAAGGTGTTCATGCTGTCTGAAGCGCAAAAGCCAGGCGAATATATGAGCGCCTTCGAAGACGAGCACGGCACCTATATCATGAACTCCAAGGATCTGCGCGCCATCCAGCACGTGGAGCGTCTGACGCAGCTCGGCGTGCACTCGCTGAAGATCGAAGGCCGCACCAAATCCTTCTACTACTGCGCCCGCACCGCCCAGGTCTACCGCCGCGCCATCGACGACGCGGCCGCCGGCAAACCCTTCGATCCGACTCTGCTTACGACGCTGGAAGGCCTGGCGCACCGTGGCTACACCGAAGGCTTCCTGCGCCGCCACGTGCACGAAGCGCAGCAGAATTACGACTACGGCTCCTCGCTCTCCGAGCGCCAGCAGTTCGTCGGCGAATTCACCGGCGTGCGCCGCGATGGCTGGGCGGAAGTCGACGTGAAGAATAAGTTCGCGCTCGGCGACAGCGTCGAGATGATGACGCCGGGCGGCAACGTGGTGTTCACCCTCGAGAGCATGCAAAATAAGAAAGGCGAGCCGATTGAGGTGGCGCCGGGCAACGGCCATATCGTTTATTTGCCGATCCCGCAGGATATCGATCTCAATTATGCGTTGCTGATCCGCAATTTGGCGGAAGAAAATAGCGCCGGGGCATAAAAATGAATCGCCGTCATTCGGCGGCGATTTTTAGCAAATATTAGAATTGGATCACATCAATGTGCGCGCAGCTTGGTTACTATCACGCTGCTTAAAACGAACAACGAAAATATTTGCATAGCAATACTAGGAACCACCTCCTTAGCCGGCCCAATCTCCCTTGGGCTGGCTTTTTCTTTATGGGTGCGCCTATTTTTTTCGCCGCGCCGATTTCCATAACTTATTCCCGTTATCCGTTTTAATAATAATAATCACGCCGCTTCGATATATAAATAACGCTACAGCGATTAATCCTCTCGTCTTTAAAACCTGGCTTATTTCCGGGTAAAATTCAGATAAATTCGCCTTGTTTCTTATTCACTGAACGCCGGGAAATAACCAGAATTAGCTGAATATTCTGATGGCCTGGTGGCGGCAGCTGGTTTATCTTGAGGCATTCTTGGTTTTCCGCCGGAGGATATCGGCAATGCCTCAACACTCACATGCGCCCGCCCTGCTTATCATCAACGGCAAAGGCGCCGGTAACGAAGAGCTGCGTCAGGCGGTCAAACGCCTGCGCGCAGAGCAAATCACGCTGCACGTGCGCGTGACCTGGGAGCACGGCGACGCCGCGCGCTATGTCGCAGAAGCCACGCAGCTCGGCGTCGGCACCGTCGTCGCCGGCGGCGGTGACGGCACCATCAACGAAGTGGCCGCCGCGCTGGTGCAACTGCCGGCGCACAACCGGCCGGCGCTGGGCATCCTGCCGCTCGGCACCGCCAACGACTTCGCCATGGCCTGCAACATCCCCCCTTCGCCGGAACAGGCGCTGCAGCTGGCGATCAAGGGCCGCTCGGTGCCGATCGATCTGGCGAAGGTCAACGGCGAGCGCTACTTCATCAACATGGCCACCGGCGGCTTCGGCACCCGCATCACCACCGAAACGCCGGAGAAGCTGAAGGCGGCTCTCGGCGGCGTGTCCTACTTCGTGCACGGCTTGCTGCGCATGGATACGCTGCAGGCCGACCGCTGTGAAATCCGCGGGCCGGACTTCCGCTGGGCCGGCGAGGCGCTGGTGATCGGCATCGGCAACGGCAAGCAGGCTGGCGGCGGCCAGGAGCTGTGCCCCAGCGCGCTGATCAACGACGGCCTGCTGCAGCTGCGCCTGCTGATCGCCGATGAGCTGCTGCCGGCGCTGGTCGCCGCCCTGTTCAACGACGAAGAGAGCAACAGCATCCTCAGCGCGGCGCTGCCGTGGCTCGAGATCGACGCGCCGCATGAGATGACCTTCAACCTCGACGGCGAACCGCTCAAGGGTCGCCATTTCCGCATCGAAGTGCTGCCGCAGGCCATCGAATGCCGCCTGCCGCCTAACTGCGCCCTGCTGGGCTGACCTTGTCGGGCGCAGCCGCTGCGCCCCGTTTCTTCCCCCGTTTACCCGCTTCCGCTCGCGATCAAATGTGATCCTCTCCGGCAAATTCATCAAATCATACTTGTATGGTAGTTAGTTCATGACGTATTTTCGCGCTATCTCTCCGCAGCTACAGGATGTGAAGGTTATGAAAATCGTCAACGCCGAGGTGTTCGTCACCTGCCCGGGGCGCAATTTTGTCACGCTGAAAATCACCACCGATGACGGCATCGTCGGCCTCGGTGACGCCACGCTAAATGGCCGCGAATTGCCGGTGGCCTCTTACCTGAAAGATCACCTCTGCCCGCAGCTGATCGGCCGCGACGCGCAGCGGATCGAAGACCTCTGGCAATTCTTCTACAAAGGCGCTTACTGGCGGCGCGGCCCGGTGACCATGTCGGCCATTTCCGCTGTCGACATGGCGCTGTGGGACATCAAGGCCAAGGCCGCCAACATGCCGCTGTATCAGCTGTTGGGCGGCGCCTCGCGCTCTGGTGTGATGGTGTATTGCCACACCACCGGCCACTCGATCGACGAGGTGCTCGACGACTACGCCAAACATAAAGAACAAGGCTTCAAGGCGATCCGCGTTCAATGCGGCGTGCCGGGTATGAAAACCACCTACGGCATGGCCAAGGGCAAAGGCCAGGCCTATGAGCCGGCCACCAAGGGCGACTGGCCGGAAGAGCAGCTGTGGTCGACGGAAAAATACCTCGATTTCACCCCCAAACTGTTCGACGCGGTGCGCAACAGGTTCGGCTTCAACGAACATCTGCTGCACGACATGCACCACCGCCTGACGCCGATCGAAGCGGCGCGCTTCGGCAAAAGCGCCGAACCGTATCGCCTGTTCTGGATGGAAGATCCGACGCCGGCGGAAAATCAGGCCTGTTTCCGCCTGATCCGCCAGCATACCGTCACGCCGATCGCCGTCGGCGAGGTGTTCAACAGTATCTGGGACTGCAAACAGCTGATCGAAGAACAGCTGATCGACTACATCCGCACCACCCTGACGCACGCGGGTGGCATTACCGGCATGCGGCGCATCGCCGACTTCGCCTCGCTGTATCAGGTGCGCACCGGCTCCCACGGCCCTTCCGATCTGTCGCCAATCTGCATGGCGGCGGCGCTGCATTTCGATCTGTGGGTGCCGAATTTCGGCGTGCAGGAATACATGGGCTATTCCGAGCAAATGCTCGAGGTGTTCCCGCACAGTTGGACGTTCGACGACGGCTATATGCATCCGGGCGACAAGCCGGGCATCGGCATCGAGTTCGATGAGAAGCTGGCGGCCCGCTACCCGTATGAACCGGCCTACCTGCCGGTCGCGCGTCTGGAGGATGGCACCTTATGGAACTGGTAAACACCATGCGCAGCGTCGTGATCGAACAGCCCGGGCGCCTGGCGCTGCAGACGCGCGCGCTGCCGCAGCCGGCGGCCGGCGAGGTGCGGGTCAAGGTGAAATTCGCCGGCATCTGCGGCTCCGACGTCCATATCTATCACGGCCATAACCCGTTCGCCCGCTATCCGCGGGTGATCGGCCACGAGTTCTTCGGCCTGATCGATGCGCTGGGCAAAGGCGTCGATCCAGCGCGCCTCGGTGAACGCGTCTCGGTAGATCCGGTGGTGAGCTGCGGCCACTGCTATCCCTGTTCAGTCGGCCGCCCCAACGTCTGCACCTCGCTGCAGGTGATCGGCGTGCACCGCGACGGCGGCTTCAGCGACTACGCCTGCGTGCCGGCGCGCAACGCCTATCCGATTCCGCCCACCATCAGCGATCGCCACGCCGCGATGATCGAACCCTTCACCATCGCCGCCAACATCACCGCCCATCTGCAACCGCGCCCCGACGACATCGCGCTGATCTACGGCGCCGGGCCGATGGGGCTCACGGTGATCCAGACGCTGAAAGGCGTGTACGGCGTCAAGCAGGTGTGGGTCGTCGATCGCATCGCCGAACGGCTGGACATGGCGCGCGCCAACGGCGCCGACGAGACGTTCAACAACGCCGAGGCCGCATTGCCGCAGATGCTGCAGCAGCGCGGCATTCAGCCGACGCTGATCGTCGATGCCGCCTGCCACCCCGCCATTTTGCCGGAGGCGATCAATCTGGCCTCGCCGGCGGCGCGCATCGGCATCATGGGCTTTTCCGGCGACGCCTGCACCCTGACCCAGCAGAGCATCACCAGCAAGGAGCTGTCGATCTTCTCCTCGCGCCTGAACAGCGCGCGCTTCCCGCAGGTGATCGGCTGGATGGCAGACGGCAAGCTAGACCCGCAGCGGCTGCTCACCCACTGCGTGCCCGCCGCCGACGTCGAACGGGCGATGCTGATGTTCGAGCGGGATCAGCGCACCTGCTGCAAGGTGCTGCTGCAGTTCGAGTAACGCCAAGGCAGCATCGGGGCATTGGGCGGCACCCGCCGCCCGTGCAAACAACGAAGCATCACGATTAAAACGACACCCAGTGGAGCGCTTTATGTTTAAAAACCTGCGTTGGACCATCGTGTTCCTGCTGTTCATGGTCTACATGATCAACTACCTCGACCGCGTGGCGCTGTCGATCACCGTGCCAATGATCGAACAGGATCTGATGCTGAACGCCGAACAGTTCGGCCTGATTTTCGGCAGCTTCTTCTTCGGCTACGCCATCTTCAACTTCGTCGGCGGGCTGGCGGTCGACCGTTTCGGCCCGACGCTGGTGCTGGGCGTGGCGGTCGGTCTGTGGTCTATCTTCTGCGGCATGACGGCGATCGCCACCGGTTTTTACTCGATGCTGATCCTGCGCATCCTGTTCGGCATGGCCGAAGGGCCGATCTGCGCCTCGGCCAACAAGATGATCAACGGCTGGTTCCCGAAGAAGCAGGCGGCGACCGCCATGGGCCTGCTCAGCGCCGGTTCGCCTTTGGGCGGCGCGGTGGCCGGGCCAATCGTCGGCTATCTGGCGCTGGCGTTCGGCTGGCGACCGGCGTTTATGATCATCTGCGCCATCGGCATCGTCTGGATGCTGGTGTGGTTCTTCGTGGTGGCGGATAACCCGGCGAAAAGCCAGCGCGTCAGCGCCGAAGAACGGGCGCTGATCGCGCGGCTGAAACAGGAAAACCTCGGCGAGGAAAGCGCGCTGAGCGACGCCGCGCACGGGCTGGGTTACTACCTGAAGCAGCCGATCATTCTGGTCACCGCCTTCGCCTTCTTCTGCTACAACTACATTCTGTTCTTCTTCCTGAGCTGGTTCCCCTCGTATCTGGTGCAGGCGCACAACCTGAACATCAAAGAGATGAGCCTGACCACGATGATCCCGTGGATCGTCGGCTTCGTCGGGCTGGCGCTCGGCGGCTATATTTCCGACAAGATCTTCAACATCACCGGCAAATTGCTGCTGTCGCGCAAGATCGTGCTGGTCACCAGCCTGCTGGCGGCGGCGGTGTGCGTGGCGCTGGCGGGCACCGTCAGCAGCGTGGTGCCGGCAGTGATGCTGATGTCGGTGTCGATCTTCTTCCTTTACATCACCGGTGCTCTCTACTGGGCGATCATCCAGGACGTGGTGCATAAATCCCGGGTCGGCGGCGCCAGCGGGTTCATTCATTTGATCGGCAGCGTCTCCGGCATCATCGGGCCGATCGTCACCGGCTACATCGTGCAGAACACCGGCAAATTCGACAGCGCCTTTATGCTGGCGGGCGGCGTCGCCGCGCTGGGCGCGCTGCTGGTGCTGCTGGTGATCAAGGCGCCGCGCGCGACGGCGGGCGTGCAAATCTTAAAACCATAACGCCAGGCGGGGCGGCTTCGCCCCTTTGCTTACCTCTCCAGGGACATTGAACATGAGACTTTCCGATCACAGCGCGCTGCCGGCCGCCGTTCTCCGGCCCGGCTACGCACGTAAGCGCGTGAAACCGCGCATGGTGCATATCGGCTTCGGCGCGTTTCACCGCGCGCACCAGGCGATGTACGCCGACAGGCTGGCCAGCGAGCACGGCAGCGACTGGGGCTACTGCGAAATCAGCATGCAGCACGGCCAGCAAAAGATCGCCGACCTGCAGCAACAGGATCTGCTGTTCTCGGTGGCAGAGATGGACGACGACGGCTTGCGGGGCCGGGTCATCGGCGTGGTGCGCCAGGCGCTGCACCTGCAAACCGACGGGCTGGCGGCGGTGCTGGCGGCCCTGACGCAGCCTGAGATCGCCATCGTCTCGCTGACCATCAGCGAAAAGGGCTATTGCCACCAGCCCGCCAGCGGCCGGCTGATGACGGAACACCCGGCGATCGCGCATGATATCGCCCACCCGGCACGGCCACAGTCGGCGCCGGGGCTGCTGCTGGCGGCGCTGCGCCTGCGCCGCGAACGCGGGCTGCCGCCGTTCGCCGTGATGTCCTGCGACAATATGCCGGCCAACGGCCGGGTCACGCGCCAGGTGCTGCTCGACCTGGCGCAGCGGCAGGATCCGGCGCTGGCCGACTGGGTGCGTCAAGCGGTCGCCTTCCCTTCCACCATGGTGGATCGCATCGTGCCGGCGATGACGCAGGAAGCCCGCGGGCAGCTGTTTGCCTGCCTGGGCGGCGTCGAGGATGAGGTCGGCGTGGCCTGCGAGCCGTTCAGCCAGTGGGTCATTGAGGATCGCTTTCCCCAGGGGCGCCCGGCCTGGGAAAAGGTCGGCGCCGAGCTGGTGAGCGACGTGCTGCCGTACGAGGAGATGAAGCTGCGCATGCTGAACGGCAGCCATTCGTTCCTCGCCTACCTCGGCTATTTGGCCGGTTATCAGCACATCGGCGACTGCATGCAGGACGCGGATTTTGTCCGCGCCGCCCGTCACCTGATGCTGGCGGAACAGGCGCCGACCCTGCAGGTGCCGAACGTCGATTTGGCGCAGTATGCCGACTCGCTGCTGCGGCGTTTCCGCAACCGCGCGCTGAAGCACCGCACCGCACAGATCGCCGTGGACGGCACGCAAAAGCTGCCGCAGCGGCTGCTGGACGCGATCCGCTGGCATCTGGCGCATGGCAGCCGCTTCGACTGCCTGGCGCTGGGCGTCGCCGGCTGGATGCGCTACGTCGGCGGCCGCGATGGGCAAGGCGCGCCGATCGACATCAGCGATCCGCTGCGCGACCCCATCGTCGCGTTGGTCGCCGGCAGCGAGGAAGGCCGGCCCCGCGTCCTGGCGCTGCTGCAGCTCGACAGCGTCTTCGGCCAGGATCTGCCCGACTCGCCTGACTTCGTCCGCGCCGTCAGCCACGCTTATCATCAACTGCTGAGCCTGGGGGCCAAAGCCGCCGTCGCCGCTCTGCCGCTTACCGACTGGGAGGTTTCCGATGACCGTCACCACGCATAACGCCGTCAATACCGGCAATCAACCGCTGCTGCGGCGCGTCGCCAGCGCTTCGGCCATCGGCACCGCCGCCGAATATTATGATTTCTTCGCTTACGGCACCGCTGCGGTGCTGTTCTTCGGCCAGCTGTTTTTCCCCAGCGCCGATCCACTGATCAGCACGCTGGCGGCCTTCGCCACCTACGCGGTCGGTTTCCTGGCGCGCCCGCTGGGCGGCATCGTGTTCGGCCACATCGGCGACAAGGTCGGCCGCAAGAAGGCGCTGGTGATCACCATCCTGATCGTCGGCCTCGGCACCTTCTGCATCGGCCTGCTGCCCACCTATGAGCAGATCGGCATCTGGGCGCCGCTCGCGCTGATCTTTATCCGCGTGCTGCAGGGCTTCGGCGTCGGCGGCGAACAGGCCGGCGCGGTGCTGATGACCGCCGAATACGCGCCGCCGTCGCGGCGCGGCTTCTACGCCAGCTGGGTACAGATCGGCGCGCCCGCCGGTTTCCTGCTGCCATCGGGGCTGTTCGCGCTGCTGACCGCCGTGCTGTCGCCGGCGCAGATGCTGGACTGGGGCTGGCGCATTCCGTTCCTGCTCAGCCTGCTGCTGGTGATCGTCGGGCTGTTTATTCGCCTGAAGATCGACGAGTCGCCGGTGTTTACCCAGATCCGCGCCACCAAGGCGGTGGAGAGCCGGCCGGTGGTGGAAGTGGCCCGCCGCTACCCCGGCCTTATCGGCAAAGGGGTGTGCGCCAAGCTGATTGAAGCTTGCGCCTTCGCCATGTTCACCGTGATCGTGCTGGCCTACGGCAAGGCCAACCACCTCAACGAAACCATTCTGCTGGAGGCGATGATCGTGGCGGTGCTGCTGGAGATTTTCGCCATTCCGCTGATGGGCCGCCTCTCCGATCGGGTTGGGCGAAAACCGGTATACATCGCCGGCGCGCTGCTGCAGGTGGTGTGCATCGTGCCGTTCTTTATGGCGATCAACCTCGATAATTTCTGGGTGACGCAGATCGCCATGATCGTGGTGCTGACCTTCGGCCACAGTATGTGCTACGCGCCGCAGGCCTCCTACTTCCCGGAGCTGTTCCCCACCCGCGTGCGCTGCAGCGGCATCGCGCTGATCTGGCAGATCGGATCGCTGATCGGCAGCGGCATTCTCGGGCTGCTGGCGGTGAAGATCCTGCAGGTGACCGGCGGCCACTACTACGGGCTGGCGGGTTACATGATGGTGTTGGGCGTGGTGTCGGCCATCGGCCTGAGCCTGATGCCGGAAACCGCGCCAGGGCGGCGCAAGCAGGAATATCAGGATTGGCATCACTGAATTACCCTGCCCGGCGGGTGGATTTATCCACCCGCCCTCAACCAATAATCTGCTAGTATGGTGGCATTCGAATTCCAGCCAGATGCCTGATTGTCGCCATGTCTGAAACGTACAGTCTCACCAACAACGTCCCGGTCAACCAACAGATCTATCGCTTCCTGCGCAAGGATATCGTCGACTGCACCATCCCCCCCGGCACCCTGTTGTCCGAGAAAGAGATTTCTACGCGCTTTTGCGTTTCGCGCCAGCCGGTGCGCGAAGCCTTCATCAAGCTGGCGGAGGCCGGCCTGGTGCAGATCCTGCCGCAACGCGGCACCTTCGTGATGAAAATCTCCGCCAAGCGCGTGGCCGACGGGCGCTTTATCCGCCAGGCGGTGGAATGCGCCATCGTGCGCCGCGCGGCCGAGCGCGCCACCCCGGCGCAGCTGATGACGCTGGAGCATAACCTGCACCGCCAGGCGCTGGCGGCGCAGAACGGGCAAACGCGCGAGTTTCTGGCGCTGGACGACGAATTCCACCAGCTGCTGACCCAGTTCGCCGACTGCCCGCTGGCGTGGGAGACCATCGAAACCATCAAGGCCACCATGGATCGGGTGCGTTTCCTCAGCCTGAGCGAAGTCTCGCCGCCGGAGAGCCTGATCAAGCAGCACTACCGCATCTACGAGGCGCTGAAAGCGCGCGATGCCGAGGCGGCGGAGCGCGCCATCCACGATCACCTGCAGGAGATGATCTACTCCATCACCCCGATTGCCCAGCAGAACACCGAGTGGTTCGAGATCGAATAATCAATCGTTTAGCGCGCCGGGGGCGATCGTCCCCGCGTATTTGGCCTCGCAAATGGCATTTCCTCTCAATCGCATCTATTGTTTGTCCTTGCCGGATCCAGTTCGGTAGTATCGCTTTACAGCTTCAATCACCGCTTTTTTACTGCGCCGGTGGTCAAAAACCCTTGCATTGCCGGTGTATGAAGAAGCTTAATCGGGAGTGAATCATGACTGATATTGTGCAGTTGCTAGGAAAGGAAGCGGAAGATCTGCTGCAACACCGCTGTACCACTATCCCCGCCGAGAATCTCTACCTGCCGGGCGACGACTTCGTCGACCGCGTAATGATCGATAACAACCGCCCCAACAGCGTGCTGCGTTCTATGCAAACCCTGTTCAACCACGGCCGCCTGGCCGGCACCGGCTACCTGTCGATCCTGCCGGTCGATCAGGGCATCGAGCACTCCGCCGCCGCCTCGTTCGCCGCCAACCCGCTGTATTTCGATCCGAAGAACATCGTCGAGCTGGCGATTGAAGCCGGCTGTAACTGCGTCGCCTCCACCTACGGCGTGCTGGCGTCGGTATCGCGCCGCTACGCGCATAAAATTCCGTTCCTGGTCAAACTCAACCACAACGAAACGCTGAGCTACCCGACCCAGTACGACCAGACCCTGTACGCCAGCGTCGAGCAGGCGTTCAACATGGGCGCGGTGGCGGTCGGCGCTACCATTTACTTCGGCTCCGAGCAGTCGCGCCGCCAGATCGAAGAGATCTCGATCGCCTTCGAGCGCGCGCATGAGCTGGGCATGGTCACCGTGTTGTGGGCCTATCTGCGCAACCCGGCATTCAACAAGGACGGCGTGGACTACCACTCCAGCGCCGATCTGACCGGCCAGGCCAACCACATCGCCGCCACCATCGGCGCCGACATCGTCAAACAGAAAATGGCGGAAAACAACGGCGGCTACCGCGCGGTGAAATTCGGCTATACCGACGATCGCGTCTACACCAAGCTGACCACCGATCACCCGATCGATCTGGTGCGCTACCAGTTAGCCAACTGCTACATGGGCCGCGCTGGGCTGATCAACTCCGGCGGCGCCGCCGGTGAGAACGATCTGCAGGAATCGGTGCGCACCGCGGTGATCAACAAACGCGCCGGCGGCATGGGCCTGATCCTGGGGCGCAAGGCGTTCAAGAAATCGATGAAAGACGGCGTGGCGCTGATCAACGCCGTGCAAGACGCCTACCTGGACAAGAAGGTCACCATCGCCTGATGTGACGGACCGCCTGTCCTCAAGCCCGGTTCGCCGGGCTTTTTTGTGCATCGAGGGAGGTCTTGACAAGGAAATAATGCAACCGAATGTATTTTATGAGCAAAAATAAGAGCTGGTTTTTATTTAATCTCCCTGGGCTTTTTTTATTCCAAATATGCGAAAGAGAACGACATAAATCATTAAAGATTGAAAGTTAACCTTATCAAATTTCAAATTCCCCACCTTTTCCGAAAACACAAAAACTTAGCGCATTAATAATTATTATAGTTCATTGTTATTTATGGACTTTTGGCTAAATTTTACGCTAGTTAATCCACATTTTTATGGTGGTGCCATCATGAAAGTCAATATTGTAATCATCTCCCTGCTCATCCTTTCGCTATCGTCTTGCGCGCTATTTAAATCTCCGGCCTCTAGGCATGAGTTGAAACCTGGAGAAACGTATTGGTTTGACTATGACTCAACAAGAAGCAGCGCCATTTATATTCCCGCAGACTCAAATATCAAGTACTGCGTGGCTCCACCGCCTGATGTCGCGCAGTCCGTTATTGCCGCGCTGAAAGCTGAAATGAGCACGGAACAAATTCAAAAAGTCAGTGGCGATGCAGAGTTCAGCACCGCCGTAGTCGATCTGGCTCGGCGCACCACCACGGTAAATTTTATCCGCGATACGTTGTATCGCGTCTGCGAAGCCAGACTACAAGGCCCGCTCACCGCGACGGAAAAAGAAATTTTCCTGGCCGCGATAGCCGCCGCCAAAGATATGGCAATCGCTGAAAAAGACAAACAAAAGCAAGAACTGGCCCAAACGGCCGAAAGAAACGGTGCTTCCGTAGAGACAATACAAAAGATTCTCGAGCAGTAACAGAAACACGCTAACAACGGCGATTTCCGTATACCCCCTCCCCAAAGCCCGGTTCACCGGGCTTTTTTGTGCCCGCGCTCTCCCCCTCATGCCACAGACCTTATCTTTCTTTCACTTTAAACTTTCAAAATAAAATATTTATCTTTCAAATTGTGATCTATTTAAAACAAATGGCCCAACAAAGTGACTACTGTAAGGCCCATGGCGACAGAGCCGCCGTTCGCTCCAGGCCATATCAGTCCATTACAGGAGAACATAATGATTGAGCTAATCACCCACGGCGCCGAGTGGTTTATCGGCCTGTTTCAGAAAGGCGGTGAAGTGTTTGTCGGCATGGTGACCGGCATTTTACCTTTGTTGATCAGCCTGTTGGTTATCATGAACGCGCTGATCAAATTTGTTGGCCAGGAACGTATCGAACGATTGGCGCAGCGCTGCGCGGGCAACCCCGTGTCGCGTTATCTGCTGCTGCCGCTGATCGGCACCTTTGTCTTCTGCAACCCGATGACCCTCAGCCTGGGGCGCTTCATGCCGGAGAAATACAAGCCGAGCTACTACGCGGCGGCCTCCTACAGCTGCCACTCGATGAACGGCCTGTTCCCGCACATCAATCCGGGCGAACTGTTCGTTTACCTCGGCATCGCCAGCGGCCTGACCACCCTCGGCCTGCCGCTCGGCCCGCTGGCGGTGAGTTATTTCCTGGTGGGGCTGTTCACCAACTTCTTCCGCGGCTGGGTCACCGATCTCACCACCAGCCTGTTCGAACGCAAGATGGGCATCCGTCTGGATCGCCAGGTGCAACTTTAATTCGTGGAGTGCAGCATGAGTGCTTATATTCGTATTGAAAAAGGCGCCAGCGGCTGGGGCGGCCCCCTGGAGCTGCCGATAGAGCCCGGCAAGAAAGTGGTGTACATCACCGCCGGCACCCGACCTTCGATCGTCGATCGCCTCAGCGAATTGACCGGCTGGCCGGCCGTCGACGGCTTCAAAGAAGGTGAACCGCCGGCGGAAGAGATCGGGGTGGCGGTGATCGACTGCGGCGGCACCCTGCGCTGCGGCCTGTATCCGAAACGCCGCATTCCGACGGTCAACATCCACGCCACCGGCCAGTCCGGCCCGCTGGCGCAGTTTATCCTCGAAGACATCTATGTCTCCGGCGTGCGCGACCACAACATCAGCCGAATCGAAGCGGCAGATAGCCAACCCGCCGCCACCGTTGCAGCGCCGCCCAAGGCGCGCGACTACGACACCAGCAAGAAGATCACCGAGCAAAGCGACGGGCTGCTGGCGAAGGTCGGCATGGGCATGGGATCGGTGGTGGCGGTGTTCTTCCAGGCCGGGCGCGACACCATCGACACCGTGCTGAAGACCATCCTGCCGTTCATGGCGTTCGTCTCGGCCTTGATCGGCATAATCATGGCCTCCGGCCTCGGGGACTTTATCGCTCACGGCCTGACGCCGCTCGCCAACAGCCCGATCGGCCTGGTGACGCTGGCGCTGATCTGCTCATTCCCGCTGCTGTCGCCGTTCCTCGGCCCCGGCGCGGTCATCGCCCAGGTGATCGGCGTGCTGGTCGGGGTGCAGATCGGTCTCGGCCATATTCCGCCGCAGCTGGCGCTGCCCGCGCTGTTCGCCATCAACGCGCAGGCCGCCTGCGACTTCATTCCGGTCGGCCTGTCGCTGGCGGAAGCCAAGCAGGACACCGTGCGGGTCGGCGTGCCTTCGGTGCTGGTCGGCCGCTTCCTGACCGGCGCGCCGACGGTGTTGATCGCCTGGGCCGCCTCGGCCTTCATTTATCAATAAGCTGATTTCCTGGGAGACGTTTATGCACACCATTTTTCACACCACCATCACGCAGATCGGCGGCTGCGCCCGCGACGCGTTGCTGGACAACATGCTGATCACCTTCCGTGAAGGCGCGCCGGCGGATATCGAAGAGTTCTGCTTCATCCACCGCCACGGCGCGACCGCCGGTGAGCTGCAGGTCGGCGGCGTGATGGAACTGGCGCAGCGGCGCTACGCCATCACCGCCGTCGGCAGCGTCGCCACGCAGAATCTGCGCGAGCTGGGCCACATCACCGTGCGCTTCGACGGCGAAGCCGAAGCCGAATTCCCCGGCTCGATCCACGTATCCGGCCCGACGCCGACCGATATCCCGTTGGGCAGCACGCTGTCATTTATCGCATAAGGAGTAGACCATGTCTGAAGTAGCTGTAGTGATTGGCGGCGGCCAAACGTTAGGCGCCTTTTTGTCCCACGGGCTGGCGCAGGCCGGTTATCGGGTGGCGGTGGCCGATCTGAACGCCGACAATGCCAATCAGGTGGCACAGCAGATCAACGAAGCGTTTGGCGCAGGCAGCGCCTGCGGTTTTCAGGCCGACGCCACCGACGAACAGAGCGTGATGGCGCTGGCGGCGGCGGTTGACCGGGCGTTCGGCCAGGCCAACCTGCTGGTGTACAGCGCCGGCATTGCCAAGGCGGCGCCGATCACCGATTTCCCGCTGGGCGACTTCGATCGCTCGCTGCAGGTGAACCTGGTGGGTTATTTCCTCTGCGCCCGCGAGTTCTCGCGCCTGATGATCCGCGACGGCATCGCCGGACGCATCATTCAGATCAACTCCAAGTCCGGCAAGGTCGGCAGCAAGCACAACTCCGGCTACAGCGCCGCCAAGTTCGGCGGCGTGGGGCTGACGCAGTCGCTGGCGCTCGATCTGGCGGAATACGGCATTACCGTGCATTCGCTGATGCTCGGCAACCTGCTGAAGTCGCCGATGTTCCAGTCGCTGCTGCCGCAGTACGCGCAAAAACTGGGCATCGCGCCGGACCAGGTGGAGCAGTACTACATCGACAAGGTGCCGCTGAAGCGCGGCTGCGACTACCAGGACGTGCTGAACACCCTGCTGTTCTACGCCAGCGACAAGGCCTCTTACTGCACCGGCCAATCGATCAACATCACCGGCGGCCAGGTGATGTTCTGACGCCATCGACGCCCCCTTCGGCGGAAGGGGGCCTAAGGAGAACCCCATGACTCAAGCTCTGATCGCCTTCGCGCTGCTGGCCTGGCTGCTGCAAATCGCCTTTGGCTGGTGGCAACTGCAGCGCTTCAACCGCGCCTTCGACGGCCTGTGCCGGCTGGGCGCCGTCGGCGTCGGCGTCGGCCGTTCCGGCGGCCGTTTCCGCCCGCGAGTGGTGCTGGCGCTGGCCTTCGACGCCGAGCGACGGGTGTGCGGCAGCCTGTTGCTGCGCGGCCTGACCGTTTTCGCCCGGCCCCGCCCGCTGCCTCGATTGCACGGTTTGCATCAGCGGGATTTGCGCCCGGATGTGATCTTCCCCGAGGATCGCGCATGCCAGTCTGCACTATCGTTAGCGATTGAACCCAAATCGTGATATTTTCACATTAAAAGACATTACCTTTCATAGTGAATTATTCAGCGAGGGGAAATGCCCAACTCTTGTGAACGGGAATCGCGATGAAACCAAAGCAGCGGCAGGCCGCTATCCTTGAATATCTGCAGCGGCACGGCAAAACGGCAGTGGATGCCCTGGCCGAGCATTTCTCCACCACCGGCACCACCATCCGCAAGGATCTCACCCTGCTGGAAGAAGAAGGCGAGGTGATCCGCACCTACGGCGGCGTGGTGCTCAGCCGCGACGACGGCGATCAGCCGATCGACCGCAAAACCCATATCAACACCGAGAAAAAACGCCACATCGCCAGCGCCGCCGTGGCGCTGATCGCCGACGGCGACTCGCTGATCTTCGACGCCGGCAGCACGGTGCTGCAGATGGTGCCGCACCTGGCGCAGTTCAATAACATCACGGTGATGACCAACAGCCTGACCATCGTCAACGCGCTGGTGGAGCTGGACAACGATCAGACCATCCTGATGCCGGGCGGCACCTACCGCAAAAAATCGGCCTCGTTCCACGGCAGCCTGGCCGAATCGGCGTTTCAGCAGTTCAGCTTCGACAAGCTGTTTATCGGCGCGGACGGCGTCGATCTCAACGCCGGCGTCACCACCTTCAACGAAGTGCACAACGTCAGCAAAGCGATGTGCGAAGCCGCCGGCCGCATTATTCTGTTGGTAGACTCCTCGAAATTCGGCCGCAAGAGCCCGAACGTGGTGTGCGAACTCAGCGCCGTCGACACGTTGATCACCGACCGAGACATCAACCCCGATTACCTCGCCGCGCTGCAGGCGAAAGGCATCAATATCCTTCTGGTAGGAGACCCCGATGAGTAACGCCAACGCCCTGCTCGCCTTCGCCCGCGAAACGCTGGAGATCGAGCTGACCGAAGCGCAACGCCTGCTGGCGCGCCTGGACGACAACTTCATCTGCGCCTGCGAACTGCTGCTGAACTGCCGCGGCAAAGCGGTGATTTCCGGCATCGGCAAATCCGGCCACATCGGCAAGAAAATCGCCGCCTCGCTGGCCAGCACCGGCACGCCGTCGTTCTTTGTGCACCCGGCGGAGGCGCTGCACGGCGATCTCGGCATGATCGGCGCCGACGACGTGGTGGTGTTCATCTCCTACTCCGGCCGCGCCAAAGAGCTGGATCTGATCCTGCCGCTATTGGCGGAGAACGGCATTCCGGTGATCGCCGTCACCGGCGGCAAAGAGTCGCCGCTGGCGCAGGCCGCCGCCTGCGTGCTGGATATCGGCGTCGAGCGCGAAGCCTGCCCGATGGGGCTGGCACCGACCTCCAGCGCGGTCAACACGCTGATGATGGGTGATGCTCTGGCGATGGCGCTGATGCGCCAGCGCGGTTTCAACGCGGAAGATTTCGCCCGCTCGCACCCGGGCGGCAGCCTGGGGGCGCGCCTGTTGAACCGCGTGCATCACCTGATGCGCACCGGCGATCGCCTGCCGCGCGTGAGCGAAAGCGCCAACGTGATGAAAGCGATGCTGGAACTGAGCCGCACCGGGCTCGGGTTAGTGGCGGTCTGCGACGCGCAGCAGCGGGTGGTGGGCGTGTTTACCGACGGCGACCTGCGCCGCTGGCTGGTGAAGGGCAACAGCCTGCAGGATCCGCTCAGCCCGGCAATCACCCGCCCGGGCTATCGGCTGCCGGAGCAGTGGCGCGCCGGCGAGGCGCTGGAGGCGCTGCACGAACAGCACATCAGCGCGGCCCCGGTGGTCGATATGGACGGCGTGCTGGTGGGGGCGCTCAACCTGCACGATCTGCATCAGGCAGGCATCGGCTGACCAACGCCGGGGGCGCCATCACCGGCGCCCCCGCTCAGATCATTTCCAGTCGGGATTGTTCTCGAACTGCTGCTTCAGCAGCGCCTTCATGTCGTCATCCGGCTTGCCGAGCCACTGATACTTGGCATACTTCTTCGGATGGTCGACGGCTTCCGGCCGGTCTTCCACCGCCACCCGCACGCCCCAGGCCTGGGATTTGTCCGCGCTGAACGCCACGATCAAAAAGTTGTTGCCGCAGTCGTGCGGTTTGCACAGATTGCCGACCAGATACTCTTTGCCCTTCCAGCTCAGGTTCTGCGCCGGCGCCGAGGTGCCGACGCCCTTGCGCGCCCAGCCCGGCATCCGCGCCTGGCCTTTCACCATGTTTTGCCAGCTGGCCTGATACCCCGGCTGCTGAATCAAATCCGACGTGGTGACGATCTGCTGAGCAAAGCTGCCCGCGCTGAAGCTGAGCAGTGCGCCGAAGAGGGCGCAACGCAGCGCCTGGTGTCCCGTCATAGTCCTTCTCCCTAGGTTAAATCAGGTTTCGCCCGTCAAACCGGGCCTGAACTAGTCAGACCACGGTTGCGGCAAAAAGTTGACTCACCACCAGGCGTGGAAATGATGCACCGGCCCGATGCCGTGCCCCACTTCCAGCGTGTCCGCCTGTTGCAGTGCTTGTTGCAGGTAGTCCTTGGCGGCGGCCACTGTAGCCGCCCAGTCGGCATGGCGCGGGCGCAGCGCCGCCAGCGCGGCCGAGAGCGTGCAACCGGTGCCGTGGGTGTGGCGGGTGGCGACGCGCGGCGCGGTAAAGCGCTGCTCGCCTTCTGCGGTAAACAGCCAGTCCGGGCTCTCGCTTTCGCTCAGGTGGCCGCCCTTCATCAGCACCGCCCGGCAGCCCATCGCCAGTAGCGCCCGCCCCTGCTCGCGCATCTGCGCTTCATCTTCCGCCGGCGCGCACGCCAGCAGCGCTGCCGCTTCCGGCAGGTTCGGCGTAATGATCGACACCAGCGGCAACAGCTCGCGCCGAATAGACGCCACCGCCTCCGGCGCCAACAACGGATCGCCGCTTTTCGCCAGCATCACGGTGTCCAGCACCACGAACTCCGGCCGGTAATGGCGCAACCGTTCGGCCACCGCCTGCACGATGTCGGCATTGGCCAACATGCCGATCTTGACGCTGTCGATGCGCACGTCGCTGAACACCGAGTCCAGCTGCGCGGCGACGAACGCCGGATCGATGTAATACACCGACTGCACGCCGCGGGTATTCTGCGCCACCAGCGCGGTGATCACCGAGGTGCCGTAGGCGCCGAGCGCCGAGAAGGCCTTCAAATCGGCCTGAATGCCGGCGCCGCCGCTGGGATCGGTGCCGGCGATGGTCAGGGCGTTAATGCGTTTCATCACAGATCCTCCCCGCGCAGCTGATACAGGGCGTCGAGGAACGCCGGCGTAAAGCTGCCCGGCCCGGTGGCCTGTCTGGCCGCGAGGCCGCCGCAGTGGGACATCACCCGGCAAGCGGTCGCCACGTTGTCCAGGCGATCGCCCGGCAGCGCGCAAAACGCTGCCACGACCGCCGACAGCGCGCAGCCGGTGCCCACCACCCGCGTCATCAGCGGGGAACCGCCTTCGATCGCCCAATCGCGTTGGCCGTCGGTGACGTAATCCACCGCGCCGGTGACCGCCACCACCGCGCCGCTGCGCTGCGCCAGCTCACGCGCGGCGGGCAATGCCGCCAGCGAATCGTCGCCGCTGTCCACGCCGCGGCCGCTGGCCAGCAACCCGCTGAGCGCCATGATTTCCGAGGCGTTGCCGCGTATCGCCGCCGGTTTCTCGTCCAGCAGCTGTTTAGCAAAGGCGGTGCGGTAGGAGAGCGCGCCGACCGCCACCGGATCCAGCGTCCAGGGCTTGCCGGCCTGATTGGCGGCGGCCACCGCCGCCCGCATCGATTCGGCGCGCAGCGCATTGAGGGTACCGACGTTGATCAGCAGGCCGTCGGCCAGCGCGCTGAACTGCGCCGCCTCTTGCGGCTCCACCACCATCGCCGGGGAGGCACCGAGCGCCAATAGCACGTTGGCGGTCAGCGATTGCACCACTTCGTTGGTCAGGCAGTGGATCAGCGGAGGCCGCTGTTGGAATTGGGTCAGACAGGCCGCGGCGCGCGCGCCGGGTAGTGCATCAGGTCGAGCGATCATATTCCTCCCAACCGGCGTTCAAGAAGGCGGCGCCGGCTGGGCGGCCGTGACTTCCCTACGCTGGCATTATCCAGATCAGGTAATACGGGTATTTCTCAGCCTTCACGTAGAAGGGCACCCCGAGTCATGAAAATCAATAGGTTGTGATCAACTTGCGTTAATCCCTGCAGGGGATCATGCCAGCGGCGACGCGGACAAACAAGCGAATAAATTGCCCGGCGGGCATACGCCGCGCTATGCGCTATAGTGAGCACAAACCACCGGGAGATGCCATGCAGATAAGACCTTATCAAGAAACCGATCGCCCCTTCCTGCGCACGCTGTACTTGGCATCGCGCAAGTCGGCGTTCGGCTGGCGCGATACCTCAAACTATCAGTTGGAAGATTTCGACGGCGCGACGCTGGGCGAAGCGATTTGGGTGGCGGAAGACGGCGGCACGCTGCTGGGATTCGTCTCCGTCTACCGCGAAGACAACTTCATTCATAACCTGTATGTCGATCCCCATCAGCCGCCGCGCGGCGTCGGCAGTGCGCTGCTGCAGGCGGCGGAAGCTACCTTCACCGCCACCGGCTCGCTGAAATGCCTGGTGAAGAATGAAAAGGCGCTGGCGTTCTACCGCAAACACGGCTGGCGCATCATCTCTACCGGCAACGACGGCGAAGAAGATTATTACCTGATGCATTCGCCGGCCCGCTAACGCCGCCTTTCCCGTCACAGAACTCATTAATGATAATGGATTTCATTATCACTTAAGCATACCCTTCCTTGTCTCTCTCAATGAACTTTGCAAGGAAGGTTATGCAACATCAAACGGATACACGCTTCCCCGATGCCGCGGCGGCGGACTACGATCGCCGTATTCTGACCCTGGTGCCCGGCTATCAGTTTGCTCAGGCGCTGCTGACGGCGACGCTCGCGCAGACGCTGCCGAATGACGCCATGCTGTTGCTGGCCGGCTGCGGCACCGGCAGCGAACTGTCGGCGCTGGCCGCCGCCAACGCCAGCTGGCGTTTCAGCGCAGTGGAACCCTCCGCCGGCATGCTGGCGGCCGCGCGCGCCAAAGCCGAAGCCGCGGGTTATGCACAGCGGGTGAGCTTCCAGCCCACCTTGCTGCAACAAGCGCCGCAAACCCGCCACGACGCGGCGGTGTGTTCATTGGTGCTGCACTTTATCGCCGACGATGGCGCCAAACTGGATTTCCTGCAGCAGTTGGCGCAGCGCCTTTCCCCCGCCGCGCCGCTGCTGCTGTTCGACTATCAACCGGATGGCCTGCCCGCCAGCCACTACCAACACTGGCTGCAAAGCGCCGGGCATTCCGCGGCGCAGGCGCAGGAGGTGATCGAACGCACCCGCCGCAACTGGCACCCGATGACGGCGGCACGCAGCCGTCTCCTCTTGGCGGAAAGCGGCTTCACCGCGCCTCAGCAGTTGTGCGGTGCGCTGGGCTTCCAGCTTTCACTGCTCCACCGCCGCCGCTGAGGGCGGCATGCCGCGCAGCGTCAGCCGCCAAAACAGCAACGCGCTCAGGCTGACGCCCGCCCCCAGCCAGCAGACGCCGCTCCAGCCCGCCCAGGCATACATATGGGTGCCGGCAAAGGCGCCCAGCGCGCTGCCGACGGCGTAAAACAGCATGTAGCAGCCCACCAGCCGGCTGTGCGACTGCGGGTTGGCGCTGAAGATCATGCTCTGGTTCAGCACGTGGATCGCCTGGCCCGCCAGATCCAGCAGCACAATGCCCGCCACCAGCCAAACCAGGCCGCTGCCGAGCAAACCGAGCGGCAGCCAGGCCAGCGTCAACAGCAGCAGACACACGCCGCTGGCCGCCTGCCCCAGCCCGCGATCCGCCAGATGCCCGGCGCGCACCGCCGCCAGCGCGCCTACCGCACCGACCAGACCGAACGCCCCCACCGCGGCATGGGTGAAGTTGAACGGCGCCTGGCTCAGCGGCAACACCAGCGAACTCCAAAAGAGGCTGAAGGCGCCGAACATCAGCAGCGCCAGCATGCCACGAATTTGTAGCGTGCGGTCATGCAGCAGCAGGGTCAGCATTGAACGCAGCAGCGCGGGATAACTCAGCGTACTGGGAGCGGTGCGCGGCGCAGGTAGCAGGCGCGACAGGATCGGCAGCAATACCAGCGTCACCCCGGCAGAGAAGAAGTACACCGTGCGCCAGCCGCCGACATCCGCCAGCGCGCCGGACAGGATGCGCGCCAGCAGCAACCCCAACACCACTCCGCCCTGCGCCGCGCCGACCACCCGCCCGCGCTCCTGCGGCGCCGCCAGTGCTGCGGCGAAAGCGATCAGCCCCTGCGTCATGGCGGTACCCAATAAGCCTATCAGCAACATCCCCGCCAGCAGCCAGGGCGCGCTGTGCGCCCAGCCCACCAGCAGCAGCGCGCCGATCAGCCCCAGCAGTTGCCCCGCCAGCAACCAATGCCGGTTCAGCCGATCCCCGAGCGGCACCACCAACAGCAGCGCCAGCGCGCAGCCCAGTTGGGTCACGGTGATCACCATGCCGACCGCCGCCAGGCTGATGGAAAAATCATGGGCGATAGCGTCCAGCAGCGGCTGCGCATAGTAAACGTTGGCCACGCTAAAGGCGCTGGCGGCGGCCAACAGCAGCACCAGAGGGGCCGGCAGGCCCCCCAGCGCCGCACAGGGGGGATCCAGCAGTTTGTCGCTCATCGCATACCTCAATCTGGTTTCATTATTAAACCCAATGAACTTTAGGCGCAGAGGTTTTATAATGCAACCAGAATGTGCAGCTGGAGATAACCGTCGTGAAACGTAAAAGCCTGGAAGACGCGCCGTGCCCGGTGGCGCGCACGCTGGATGTGATTGGCGACTGGTGGTCGCTGCTGATCGTGCGTGACGCCTTCGACGGCGTCACCCGCTTCAGCGAATTTCAAAAAGGGCTGGGGATGGCGAAGAACATCCTTGCCACCCGCCTGCGCGCGCTGGTGACACACGGCGTGCTGGAAATCGTGCCCGCCGCAAACGGCAGCGCCTATCAGGAATATGTGCTGACCGAGAAAGGCCGCGCGCTGTTTCCGGTGATCGTCGGCCTGCGCCAGTGGGGGGAAGATCATCTGTTCGCCGAGGGAGAAGCGCACTCAACGCTGGTGGAAAGCGACAGCGGCCGCCCCGTCCCGCGCCTGACGCCGATCGGCAGCGCCGGGCAGACGCTCACCCCGCTGAATACCCGGGTGGTGAAGGTGGAGGAACGGTGATGAGAGTTAGTGGCGGTGCCCGCAGCTCACCCGCTGAAAAACCTGGCGGATAAAGAGCCATTCCAGACACCCGGCCAACAGATAAACCGCGCCAAAAACGAGCGCACCAAACCATTCCGTATCGTTAAAATGGAAAAACCCACTGGCGTCAATCAGCCAAGCGGTTTGATTCTGGTTTAGCTTGGGTACAGGAAAAAGCTTTATTGTCAGCACAGCCAGCCCAACAACAGCCAATGCGTTAGCGAGCAACAGGGCAAGTTTTTTCATAGCCTTTCACCTCGATAGTCCCATATGCCTGTAATGTCGTTCCCGGAACTATGGCTGTTTTCGATTTCAGCAATGCAGCTCGCAGACGATTGAATTCGTTTTGGGAATAAAAGGTTACACATCCTTCGGATAATCCAAGTGGACCGATTGGATGCAACCTGAATTGCCCACGCATAATGCCGTTAATCCATGTTCTATCGTTAACTGTTCCATCATCTCTGTATAAAGCAAACCAACTATTGTGATCTACATTGGTCACAATATCTTTTATGAAAGTAATAGTCTGCGACTTTAAACCACCGGATGGCCGATCCACAATCCAGTAAGTACCGGCTGGTATAGCCCCGTGATTGGGAACATCTGTGCATCCTGGTTGATTTGTATACTGTTTATTACCAGAAAACACAGAGAACATCCCAACCCCTTGACACAACAGTGTGTTTATTTTGTTTCCATTATGAACTAAAAAGCAGCGAAGCATTTTATTTCCCCATCCTTTGGCTGAGCACCGATAATATCCAGCAAATAAGATTCTATCTATCTTATTGATTTTGTGAATATTGTTAACTCGTGATGATAGAATCAGCAATGAGTAAGGCCCAATCAGCATTGATGGCGCATGCATCACCTTCCGCTATTGCATCTATTCTCTAACAGCTTCCGCAATCCCCTGCAGGTAATGTATAGTCCGCGTTTTACGGAGATCCCATGCTGACCAACTCATCCATTCGTTTGAACAAATACATTAGCGAGAGCGGTATCTGCTCACGCCGCGACGCCGATCGATACATCGAACAGGGCAACGTTTTCATCAACGGTAAACGCGCCACCGTTGGCGCTCAGGTATTTGCCGGCGATGTGGTGAAGGTTAACGGTCAGTTGATCGAACCGCGCAATGAAGAAGATCTGGTGCTGATCGCGCTGAACAAGCCGGTCGGCATCGTCACCACCACCGAAGACGGCGAGCGCGACAACATCGCCGACTTCGTCAACCACAGCAAACGCATTTTCCCGATCGGCCGCTTGGACAAGGATTCGCAGGGGCTGATCTTTCTGACCAACCACGGTGACCTGGTCAACAAGATCCTGCGCGCCGGCAACAATCACGAGAAAGAGTATCTGGTGACGGTCAACAAGCCGGTGACCGACGAGTTTATTCGCGGCATGGGCGCCGGCGTGCCGATGCTGGGCACGGTGACCAAAAAGTGCAAGGTGAAGAAAGAGGCACCTTTCGTGTTCCGCATCACGCTGGTGCAGGGGCTGAACCGCCAGATCCGCCGCATGTGCGAACACTTCGGCTACGAGGTCACCAAGCTGGAACGCACGCGCATCATGAACGTCAGCCTGAAAGGCTTGCCGCTGGGCGAATGGCGCGATCTGACCGATGACGAGCTGATCGAGCTGTTCAAACTGATTGAAGGCTCTTCATCCGAGGCCAAGCCGGCGAAGAAGGCCCCGGCCAAATCCGCCGCGGCGAAAAAACCGAGTGCCGGCGGCCCCAAAAGCGCCGACAAAGCCGCTGCGCCGGCCGGCCGCAAGCGCTTTACCCAGCCAGGGCGCAAGAAAAAAGGGCGTTAAACGCCCTTTTACCCTCGCTCAGCCCGCACTTGCGTGGGCTTGGCGAGGGCGAAAGCCTGAGCACCACTTAGACGAGTCTGATTGAAAGCGAGGAAAAACTCAGAGGGTAAGAGTCACTATTTTTTTAACAGCGTGGTCTTACCGTCAGGCTCTTGAGCGAAAGTCTTCCCATCCAGACTGATAAAAACTCTTTTATTAACATCACCATTAATAATCATCGCTATATCCTTATAGATACATTTATTCTTGGTATCACCCTCGCTAAGACAATGATAGTCATCAATACTTCCATCATTGCTGCCAGTCGGAGCGGCAACATAGCCGTCAAAATTCATTACGGCAACGGTAAAATGATTCTCGTCCTTGATAATATGATACTTATCCTGAAGTTTATCTTTATTATCATTCCACCAAGATATTTTACCTTCCGTGGTCAGCGGAAGGTATTGAACATAAACAGCAGCACCATCAACCCGCACAACATTAGCCGGCCTGACAAGCACCCAAACCAACCAAAGAGCCGCTACGGCGACCAAAGAAAAGAACGCAACCTTTTTTTTGTTAAGCATAGTTTTCACCTGTCACTATTATTTTCGCGCCAAAGTTGGTGAAAAAGGGTCTAAACGCGAACTCTTTATACCTTTGAAGTACAAACCAAATCCTGAAAAACCCAATAGAACTAAACTTTAATTTACTAATATCTTCTTTATCTAACCCAAAATGATCCTGAGCTTTATAGCTAATCACAGCAGTATATTTATTATCTTGAAAAAACAAAGAATCAATACTGATCTCTGTACTATTGACCTCATGTACACTGACTCCCATTCCATTTATGCAGTCTTCCCAGCGAACATACTTTGGCAAACGGCTTTGTGATAACTGAAGAGTAAATGCATCTTTATTCAACTGATATGAGTTAAAATCAAAGGTATCGAGAACACTTTTAATTCGAATTAGCGTACTATTTTCTGATTTATCGCTCAGTATCAGCCTTTTATAGGCCAAGTCCATTTGAACATCTTGAAAGTCAGTTCCGTTATTGTACTGCATATGATTGAAAAGTTTAACTATCAACCCTTGATAAACGCCAGTAAAAGAAAAGTATCTCGATGCAGCTCTCAGCTCATCAAAAAGCATTGCAACCGCCTTTTCTTTTCCAGCTGCCGGAATATTTCGCGTTGCCGGATGGTCATAGGGCGATTTATAAGTACTCCAATCGATAAACGTTGATACTTGCCCCAAACGATATCGTTGCTTAAGTGTACGTTCATCCATATCGCCATATTGCATATCATCAGCAAAACGGTCGTTAAAAGGCTTCTTGCTGGTGAAAATCGTTAACGGCCTTGTCAAGTCACGCATTGGAAAATCAGTCCCTTGCCCATGCTAAGAAGAACATTAATCATACAGGCAATCCCGCCCTGCTCATATCGGGAAATGTCTTAGCGCCCCCTTACGCAGGCTCACGGGAAACTTAATGTTCACCATAAAAAAGGCCCGCATCAAGCGGGCCAGTCAGTACCAGAGAAGTCTAGAGGAAGAATCAGAACGACCAGCGCAGGTTGGCGTTGACCGAATTCACGCGGGTATCGGCGCCGAATTGCCCCTGATAGCCGACATCCAGCGTCGCGGCGCGCGACAGTTTCACGCTCACGCCGATATCGCCCACCATCACGTTGTCATCCACGGCCTGGCCCTGAGTGACGAACGCGTCGCTGCCGGCAAACGCCATGCGCGATGAGGTGTTCTTATCGCCGTAGGCGTGTTGCCAGCCGAGCGAGCCATAAAGGCTGACGTTCTTCGGCAGTTCGGTCACGCCGCGCACCCCGAGCGTGGAGTAGAAGGTGTTCATCGTTTCATTGCGCACGCTCAGCGCCGCCGCGCCCCCCGTCTCCTGGAAGCTGTCGGTATGCAGGCGGATATAGCTCAGGTTGATGAACGGTTCGACGTTCATCTCCGGCTGGCCGAAACGGTAACCCGCTTCGGTGAACGCCAGCAGCGAGTTGGCGTCGTAGTCCGACTTCAGCCGATCCGAGAAGCCGCTGAAATCGACGTTGCGCTTGCCTTCAATCTTGTGCCAGGTGTAACCCAGCGCGCCGCGCAGCGAGAACGCATCCTGCTGCCCCGCCGCATACAGGCCGAGGTGGTAGTTGTCGGTATCGGCCTTGGAACGGCGGCTGTCGACGTCGTAGTCGCCGCGGCTGTAACCGAAGTAGCCGCCGATGCGCACGTTATGATCAGTCAGCTTGCGATCCGCCCCCAACAGGAAGCCGGTGGTGTTGCCATCCAGCTTGCCCACGTTGCCGTTGCCGCTGTTTTTGCCCCAGGAACTGAAGGTCTGCCCCCAGACGCCGCTGTTTTGCGCCTGCGCCGGTTGCACCAGCGACATCGCCAACGGCGGTATCGGCAGGCTGTCGTTGTCGAACAGGCGCAGCATGCGCTGGTTCAGCACGTTGAACAGCTGGGTGCTGCTGGCGATCAGGTTAGACTGCATCGACGGATAGACTTCGCCGGACAGCTGATTAAACGCCTCGCGCGCTTCCGGCGCACTCAGCAGCAGCAGCGAGTTGTATAGCGCCAACGAAGGGCCGCTCTGCGTCAGCGTCGAGAGCGCACCGGCGGTATTCCACTGGTTGCCGCTTTCGGCCACCGTTTGGAAAATGCCCGGCTTGCCGCTGCCTGGGTTCTCGCCCCCCGGATTTTCACCGCCTGGGTTTTCTCCGCCCGGGTTCTCGCCCCCTGGATTCTCACCGCCTGGGTTTTCTCCACCCGGGTTTTCGCCCCCTGGATTTTCACCGCCCGTGTCTTTCTGCGCGATGGTCAGATCCACGGCGTTGGCGCTGTGATTCAGCGCTACATCGAGGAAGGCAGACTTGGAGACCGCCGCCGCGAACTGGCCGTCAATGCCGCCGTCCGAGGTCAGAATGCGATAGCTTTGGCCGGTTTTATAGCTGGTTTGCGGATCCAGCGCCGTAACCTGCACCTTGGCCCGATCGCTGATGGTGGTTTTGCCCGCCACCAGCAGCTGGTCGCTGCGGCCGTCGCCGGCGATATCGACGTCGTAGAAGGATTCGCCGATAAAGTTCAGGTAGCGTTTCAGCGTCAGCGTGCCGATATTGCCGTCGCCGGGCGAGATATGGCCGCCGGACTGGATCTCGGTCTGGCCCAGCGTGCCGTTGCCGCCCAATGTGCCGCCGGCCTTGATCGACGCGGCGCTGCTGTAGCCCTGCCCGTTATTGACGTCGGAACCCGCCGTCGCGTTGAGGATCAGCGTGCCGCCGTTCTCTGCGCTGAGGGTTTGGATCTCGAAGATGTCGTCTTCTTTCTGGGTATTGATGTCGCTGGCGATGATGAGCTTGCCGCCGCGCGCGGTGATGTTGGCCTGCAGCTCAGAGAGATCGCCGTTCAGCGTCGTGTGCCCGGCGCTGTTGATCACCTCGCCTTCGCCGCTCATCTTGTTGCTGAAAACGTAATTGCCGTCGGTATGGTTAAAGTACACATAGCTGCGGAACAATCCGCCCCGCAGGGCGATCGCCGTCTGGGCATCGATGGTGCCTGCGGCGCCCGCCGCGCCGAGCGTCGGCTCGGTCAACCCGGTGCCGGTATCCATATTGCCGCGGCTGCCGATAATCAGCGCGCCGCGGTTCGAGCCGGAGCCGGTCTTGCCCAGCACCACTTCGTTGCCGCCGGCGGAGAATGTCCCGCCGTCCATGACCGCCAACACGCCGTTGCCGTAATCGCCGACGTTGACGCTGCTGCCGCTGGTAAACCGTGAGCCGTTGCCGGCGATCGTCAACTCGGCGGTTTTACGCGCGCCGGAGACGCCCGCCACTTCGATGCTGCCAACGCTGACCGCGCCGCCGTTCAGCACGTCCAGATCGCCGTAAAGCGTGAGCGCGCGGCCGACGTTCCATTGGGAATTGGCCCCGGTGACCGTGGCTTTCGGGCTCAGCGTATCGGTCTCGCCCGGCCCGCTGCCATTGCCTATGCGCGCGTCAAAGGCGGTGTTCAGCACCGCGCCGTCTTCAATCGCCAGCGTGGATCGTGCCCCTAAATCGGTGCCGACGCTGAGAAAATTGCTGGTGACGCGGGAGCCGGCGCCGGTGGCGATCAGATGGCTGTCGTAGCCACGCGTGGTGCCGACCACGATCTCTTTCGCGCTGGCCAGCGCGCCGTCTTCAACCCGCAGGGTGCCCCGCCCCAGATTCAGGCCGCCGCGCAGCACGAACTGATCGTTCACCGCGTTCAGCTCGGCGTTCGGCCCGCGGACCGTGACCAGGCTTTCATGAATTTGGCCGTTGAACATCCGGCCGATATTGATGTTATAGGCGCTGATCTTGCCATTATCGATCAGCAGGTTGCCGCTTTGATTACGGCCGACGTAAACGTCCCCGGTGTAGGCCAATGATTCGGTAATTTTTGCGTCGCCATCAAAAATGGCATCATCTGCGCGAGCGATATCGGCGGGCGCCAGCATCAACAGCGGCGCAGAAAATAGAGCGAGGTAAAGTTTGGAAAGCGGTGTTTTAACCGCTAAAGGATGCGATGTCTTGTCATTCACGGGCTATCTCCGTACTCGTTGGCGTGATGGCGCGAAATTTATTGTTATAGGGAAACTCAATGCACTAGAGGAGGTGTAAGGCGTTATTTCGCGCACGCCGGTTTAGTGATCGTCGAAGCAAAAGCTTATTGCCCCCCGGCGCTGACGCTCCGACGATGGAAAACCAGGAAGCGGCAATACCGCCCCCAAAGCGAATTATTTATGCGTGACCACCGGCGTACAGGTCGGCGCGCTCAGCGACGGCGACGAACCTAAAATTCCCGGCATCATCAGCGACGAGCAATCGAAAATGCGGCCTTTTTCCGTGGTGGCGCGATAAGAAAGTTTTTGCCCGCCCAGCGCATCCGGCGGTGCGCCATTGACATTGGTCACGGTAATTTCGTCCGATGAGCCCAGGCCCAGCATTTTGGCGGTTTCCGCCTGCAGTAATGGAATGGCCTGATCGGTTTTCAGGGTGGAACAACCGGCTATCATCATCGTAACGGTTAAAGCGATAAGTGGTTTTTTCATAAATTATCCTTTATAACCAATCAGTTAAAATTATCGATTGGCTTTATGTTTTCTCTTATCCAAATCCTCGAATAATATATTTCCCTTTCCTAAACGAAAAAACCCTCCTAAAGTAGGGAGGGTTGATAATAATTCATCAGACCTATCTGAACTGTGAAGGCGAAAGGAGAATCCTTTGGGGCAGGATTATGCGTTGGTCGTTGATGACCATCCATTGGTAGCAAGCGGTATCGCTAACTTTCTCAGCACGCATTGCCGATTCAAACAGGCACATGTGGTGACCAATGAAGAAAATTGCTACCGTCATATTAGGGAAAATGGCCCACCGCGTTTACTGGTGATCGATTTTTGGCTCTCTTCCGGTACGGCGTTGAAATTACTCAAAGAAGTAAAACAACGTTATTCTCAGGTGCGTATTTTGGTGGTCAGCGGCGACGAAAATAACGATATCTGGCAGAAAGTGCACAATGCCGGCGGGCATGGGTTCGTATTAAAAAATGAACCCCCGGAATTATTCGCCAGAGCGGTTTTTGCGTTGAATAATAATCATGAGTGGTTCCCGGAAGGAAATGAATCCGCCATTAAAAACAGTCATGAACATTTAAATAAATTCAATTTAACGCCGAGACAAATCGACGTATTGACTATGATGCTGCGCGGCCTGCCGAATAAAAGGATCGCGACGCAGCTGTCTATTTCCGAACCCACCGTGAAAGAGCATATCAGTAATATCTTGAAAAAGATCGGCGTCAACAGCCGGGTAGAAGCCATCACGCTGTTGCACGGCAAACGGGATCCGTCGCAATGAAGTTTTTCCAGAATTTACAAAATGATGGCATCTCCTCACGCGCGCAGATCCGCCTGCTGGACAACACCTTCATGCGGTTGGTGTTCAGCTTCACTGCCGTGCCTTTCGTCGGCATCCCGTTCGCCATCTGGATTTATTTGCTGGGGGATGAACTCGGCCCAACCATTGCCTGGATCATGGTTTACCTGCTATGCGCCGTGGCGATCAGAATATGGCATCGGCGCTACCAACGCGAGGCCAAAGAAAATGATGAAGACGCCGTGCTGCGCCGCTGGCTGCCGCGCATTAATAAGGTGGCGTTTATTCACGGGTTGGGGATCTCATCACTCTATTTAATTACCCCGCAGACCCATAACTTTGACTTTTTTCTGCTGCTCAATATCAGCATCGCCGCGATCGTCGCCGCCAACGCAACGCATCTGACGCCGGTTATCAGCACCTTTACCCGCTTTTTCTTCGCTTCCTGGGGGCTGCTGAACCTCGGCATCATCTGGCGGCTGGAAGACGTGATGTTCATCGTGCTGATGCTGAACTTGCTGTACGGCTTCGCCATTTACCGCCACGCGTTAACCTCGCATGCGTTCTTTATCCAGCAGGCGTTGCTCGAAGAACAAAGCTCGCGCCTGGCGGAACAGTTCCGGCAAGCTAAAGAGGAGGCGGAACAGGCGCTGCTGGACAAGAACCAGTTCCTGACCACCGCCAGCCACGATCTGCGCCAGCCGGTGCACGCCATGGGCTTTCTGATCGAAGCCATCATCCACAAGAACCGCGACGACAGCCTGACGCCACAGCTGCTGGATCTGCAGCAGAGCGTGCGTTCGGTGCATTTGATGTTCAATTCATTGCTCGATCTCAGCAAGATCGAGTCCGGCAACGTGCGCACCGCCGCCACCCATGTGGATATCGGCGCCCTGCTCGACTCGGTGATCACCCTGTTCCGCGAAGAGGCCAACAGCCGCGCCCTGGCGCTGCGCACCTGGCGGCCTAAACGGCGCATCAGCGTGATGGGCGATCCGCTACTGGTGCGGCAATCGTTGATCAACCTGATCCAAAACGCCCTGCGCTACACGCAACGGGGCGGCGTGCTGATCGCCATCCGCCCGCGCGGCGCCGAGTGCCTGGTGGAAGTATGGGACACCGGCGTGGGCATCGCCGACGAAGAGAAAAGCAAAATCTTCTCCCCTTACTACCGCCCCGAACTGGCGTGGAAAATCGACAGCGCCGGCCACGGGCTGGGGCTGGCGGTAGTGGCGCGCTGCGCCAAGCTAATGAAGGTGAAGTACGGCATGCACTCCGTCGAAGGCAAAGGTTCGCGCTTCTGGATGCGCTTCACGCAATACATCGGCGAAGACAAAGCGCCGGAAACCGCGGCCGCCTACGACAACACCGCCACGCCCATCCGCTATGCGCCGCTGCGCGGCGCCTGCCTGGTGGTGGACGACGATCCCTTGGTGACCTCCGCCTGGGAGAGCCTGATGAGCACCTGGGGCATCACCGTGCGCTGCGCGGCCTCCGCCGAGGAAGCCTTCGCCATCGTCGACGACGGTTTTACGCCGTTCGCCGTGCTGTGCGACCAGCGCCTGCGTTCCGGCGAGAGCGGTTTCGACATCCTGAAAGCGCTGTTCGAACGCCTGCCGGACGTGAGCGGCGCCATGGTCAGCGGCGAGTTCAACTCACAGATATTGCAAGAGGCCGAGCAGGAAGGCTATCTGGTGCTGCGCAAACCGCTGGAGCCGGCCAGGCTGCATGCGCTGCTGACGCAGTGGGGGGCGGGCTAAGGGTGGTTTGGTGCTGACAACATGGTGATGCCAAGGATCATGCGGAGAGCTCTCTACGAGAAACTGTGCATCCATCTGCTTGTTCAGGCGCTATGATTCAAACACCTTATATCCCGTCGATATGACAAGATTGTATGTATGGTGGAAACGGTCCCTCTCATAATTTTTCCCTGGAGCGCGCGCACTCATCAGATTTATCTTTCATTGAAAATGGCAGCAATCTCAACAAAACAACGGCCTTCTCTCACCACCATCTTGTTCGTAGGATTCTGAAACATGGAAAAGATATATCTAAGGTTTCCGCGTTATTACCGTAGCAATTGCTCTGTTTTCATCCTCGCTCCTCCTGGCGTTTCCTATGAGCTGTCGGCTTTCATATGAACCATAAACATGTTCTTCATCGTCAATAACTTGGCTGGAGCCTCAACATAAAAAACGTTAAAAAACATAAAACTACCCACACTAATAAACTATTAAGCGATGAGAATGTTTAGAATCTTTTCGATTAAAACCAGAAAAAACAATCGTTAATTTGTTATTTTCGAAATAAAAAAAATGATTTTCTAATTAAAAATAGATTTTTACTCCAAAAAAATAAGCTCATGATTAATTTTTGCACTTAAAAACTCACGGGCTTTACAAATTGTCTTTTTATGTAAAAATAGTATGATAAAATCTAAGCAACTGAAAATACTTGCAAGGTTAATTATGTACACAGCTAAGGAATCAATTGAGCGTGATGGTTTTGTCGTCATTCGTAACCTTTTCACCCCAGAAGAAATGGCTCGGATGAACTCTTCCATACACACCTTTTTTCAAAAAAAGGGCGTAACTTACCGTTACGGACTGACTCAACCAAACATTGCTGTTGAAGAGCCTGATTTCTCATGGGTAATTAGTCATCCAAAGGTATTAGAAGCCTACCGTTCTGTATTTGGCCAGGACGAATTTGTTTTTACATCCCATGCAGATATTCATCACAACATGGGATTCGGTTGGCATAAAGACGACGCCAAAGGTGCATATTTTTCCGAGCCATATTTCACGTCCGATTGCCGAGTGTACAAAATGGGGATCTACATGAATGATCACTCCTCTGATGGAAACGGTATGTCGGTAAGGATAGGTTCTCATCTTAAAAACAACCTAACGGAAGGAGAGGCCATCTCATTAGCCACTAAGCCCGGAGATGTTGTAATTTTTGATGTAAGAATTACGCACGCAGGTAAAGAATATGATGTTATTGAGAAAGGATTGCTGAAGATAGGAAGGATGCTTGGTGATATGAATGGCAAGTCAGAAATTGGCCGTAAAGTACGTGACTTTTATTGCAGTTTGAAATCTGGAAAGCCAAAGCGTAGCTTCTTCTTTACATTCGGTGCACCAAACACTTTCACTTACGACTTCTCCCGCACAAATATGCGTAGGCAGCTAGAACAGTCTGGAGGCAACGAATATATTTTATCAGAAAAGTTGTCTAATGAACTGCATAGCAATGGCGTTAGAACTCTGAAATTTGAAGATGGTTTGTAACTTATCTGACCGAGGCAACTCGGTTAGACGTTATCATAACGATATTTTTCTCATTTAAGCGCTTTGAGCATGCCCAGAAAAGAGAATTTCAATGAAAAATAACCGCGTTGAGTCACTTGATTATCTCCGTGGATTAATGGCCTTATCCGTTGTAATCTATCATTATATTTCATGGTCAATGTCTACCGGTTCGTCAGTTGACGTTATCGGCAGTCAGTTCATACTAGGGAAACTGGGTATCTATGCAGTTTCTATTTTTTATATTCTTAGTGGTGTTAGTCTAGCGTATATCTACGAAGGAAAAATAACATCCACACGTCAAGTTTCAGCATTCGCCATAAAGCGTGTATTTAGGATATTCCCTTTATTTTGGATAGCCGTAACCGGGATGATTATTTTTAGCTGGCTTTTGGCGACGGTGAATGGCCTAGCATATGACTTCCCATATTACAAAGCATTTTTAAATTATACACTATTATTTGGATTTATTGAACCAACAGCTTACTTATCCACCGGAGCCTGGTCAATCGGCAATGAACTTGTATTTTATTTCATATTCTGCCTTACTTATTTTTTATCTTCATCGTACAGATATACCTTCCCGATTGTAATGGTGTTAAGTATCATTTCTGGATTTTACTTCGCTTTTAGCGTTCTTGACTCCTCATCACCGCTTGCCGAACAGTGGGCTAACTACATAAACCCTTTTAACCAATTATTCCTCTTTATGTGTGGCGCTGCAATTGGTAAATATGCACCGAAGTTAACAATGCGCAACAGCTCTCTGTTATCAATTTGCTTATTATCAACTTTGGCATTCATTTTTTATCCTGTTTCCGGAGATAAAATAAACCTGGTTTCAGGAAACAATAGAATTGTCATCTCCACTTTATGCGTGGCATTTGTTTTTTCGCTTTACAAATTAAACCCCAGCTACAATAACGTATTGACTAATGCCCTGAGAAAACTGGGTGAAATATCATACTCAATTTACTTAATGCACCCTATAGTAGCAATACCCGTGACGTTTATAGCAAAGAAGATGGGAGTTCCGATCGGCTTTGGATACGCTACATCGTTCATTATTGTCATTATTGTTGGGTTTGCTACCTATCACCTTGTGGAAAAACCCATGATGCGTGTGGGAGCAAACATAGCCTCTTGGTTAAAAAAGGATGCCGCCATCACGCAAAATCTAGTCAAATAATCTTACCAGGATATATTGAATAGTCCGTCTCGTGAACAACTGACTCTCCCAGTTGTTCACCCTGATTGCCGATTCATTGCTATCTAGCGTTCTTACGCCTGTAGCGTAAATATGCCAATACATGACAAATCAATAGTTGATCAGTAATACAAAGCAGCAGCAACTTTGTATGGCGCAGTTTGGAACAACGAGCTCAGTATACGGCAGCACGGGTAGCGTACCTGAGCAAGCACAGATGCTCACAGCACAACCAAGCTCCTAAAAGAGAAAACCCCCGCGTGGCAAAGCCGCAACGGGGGTTTTTAAATAATCACTGATAGTCAGTAATTAGCCGTTCATCATTCCCACTCAATCGTCGCCGGCGGCTTGCCGCTGATGTCGTACACCACGCGGGAGATGCCGTCCACTTCGTTGATGATGCGGTTGGAAACGCGGCCGAGGAAGTCATACGGCAGGTGCGCCCAGTGCGCGGTCATGAAGTCGATGGTTTCTACCGCACGCAGGGAGACCACCCAGTCGTATTTGCGGCCGTCGCCCATCACGCCGACCGAACGCACCGGCAGGAACACGGTGAACGCCTGGCTGACTTTGTTGTACAGATCGGCTTTGTGCAGCTCTTCGATGAAGATGGCGTCGGCGCGGCGCAGCAGATCGCAGTACTCTTTCTTCACTTCGCCCAGCACGCGCACGCCCAGACCCGGGCCCGGGAACGGGTGACGGAACAGCATGTCGTACGGCAGGCCCAGCTCCAGGCCGATCTTGCGCACTTCGTCTTTGAACAGCTCTTTCAGCGGCTCGACCAGGCCCAGTTTCATCTCTTTCGGCAGGCCGCCCACGTTGTGGTGCGATTTGATCACGTGCGCTTTGCCGGTGGCGGAAGCGGCGGATTCGATCACGTCCGGGTAGATGGTGCCCTGCGCCAGCCATTTCACCTGCTCTTGCTTGCAGGCTTCTTCGTCGAACACTTCAACGAACACGCGGCCGATGATTTTACGCTTGGCTTCCGGCTCGTCCACACCCGCCAGTGCGGTCAGGAAGCGGTTTTCCGCTTCGACGTGCACGATGTTCAGGCCGAAATGGTCACCGAACATTTCCATCACCTGCTTGGCTTCGTTCAGGCGCAGCAGGCCGTTATCGACGAATACGCAGGTCAGGCGTTTGCCGATGGCGCGGTGCAGCAGCATCGCGGTCACGGAGGAGTCGACGCCGCCGGACAGGCCGAGGATCACGTGGTCTTCACCCACCTGCTCGCGGATGCGCTCGACCGCATCTTCGATGATGGTGGCCGGGGTCCACAGGGCTTCACACTGGCAGATGTCCAGTACGAAGCGCTCCAGCATGCGCTGGCCCTGACGGGTGTGGGTCACTTCCGGGTGGAACTGCACGCCGTAGAAGCGTTTTTCTTCGTTGGCCATAATGGCGAACGGGCAGGTGTCGGTGCTGGCGACGGTCACGAAGTCGGACGGGATCGCGGTCACTTTGTCGCCGTGGCTCATCCACACGTCCAGCAGCGGTTTGCCGGCCGGGCTGATGGCGTCTTCGATGTCGCGCAGCAGCGCGCTCTCGTTGACGATTTCCACCTGCGCATAGCCGAACTCGCGTTCGGTGGAACCCTGCACATGGCCACCCAGTTGCATCGCCATGGTCTGCATGCCGTAGCACACGCCCAGCACCGGCACACCGGCGTTGAACACATAGTCCGGGGCGCGCGGGCTGCCGGCTTCGGTGGTGCTTTCCGGGCCGCCGGACAGGATGATGCCGCTTGGGTTGAATTCGCGGATCTGCTCTTCGCTAACGTCCCAGGCCCACAGTTCGCAGTAAACGCCGATTTCGCGCACGCGGCGGGCGACCAGTTGGGTGTATTGCGAACCGAAGTCCAGTATCAGGATGCGATGCTTATGGATATTTTGTGTCATGTGAGGCGAATTCCAGCAACAAGAGAAAAAGAGCGAAAATGTGTGTTTCGGGATGGGGCTTAACGCCCCATCCCGGCCTCTCACTCAGGAGAGGTTAAGGCATTAGCCCATGCGGTAGTTCGGCGACTCTTTGGTGATGGTCACGTCGTGCACGTGGCTTTCCTGAATGCCGGCGCCGCTGATGCGCACGAACTCCGCCTTGGTGCGCAGATCGTCGATGGTGGCGCAGCCGGTCAGGCCCATGCAGGAGCGCAGGCCGCCCATCTGCTGGTGCACGATGGCTTTCAGCATGCCTTTATAGGCGACGCGGCCTTCGATACCTTCCGGCACCAGTTTGTCGGCGGCGTTATCGGTCTGGAAGTAACGGTCGGAAGAGCCTTTGGACATCGCGCCCAGCGAGCCCATGCCGCGGTAAGATTTGAACGAACGGCCCTGATACAGCTCGATTTCGCCCGGGGATTCTTCGGTGCCCGCCAGCATGGAACCGACCATCACGCAGGATGCGCCCGCGGCGATCGCTTTGGCGATGTCGCCGGAGAAGCGGATGCCGCCGTCGGCGATAACCGGGATGCCGGTGCCTTCCAGCGCTTCCACCGCGTCGGCGATGGCGGTGATCTGCGGTACGCCCACGCCGGTCACGATGCGGGTGGTACAGATGGAGCCAGGGCCGATACCCACTTTCACCGCGCTCACGCCGGCTTCAGCCAGCGCTTTGGCGCCCGCTGCGGTCGCAACGTTGCCGCCGACGATCTGCAGATCCGGGTATTTGGCGCGGGTTTCGCGGATGCGCTGCAACACGCCTTCGGAGTGGCCGTGCGAGGAGTCGATCAGCAGAACGTCAACGCCTGCCGCCACCAGCGCGTCAACGCGCTCTTCGTTGCCGGCGCCGGCGCCGACCGCCGCGCCCACGCGCAGACGGCCGTGCTCGTCTTTACAGGCGTTCGGTTTGCGTTCCGCTTTCTGGAAGTCTTTAACGGTGATCATGCCCAGCAGGTGGAAGCTGTCGTCCACCACCAGCGCTTTTTCTACGCGCTTTTCGTGCATCTTCTGCAGCACCACGTCGCGCGCTTCACCTTCTTTCACGGTGACCAGGCGATCTTTTGGCGTCATGACCGCGGTGACCGGCTGGGTCAGATCGGTCACGAAGCGCACGTCGCGGCCGGTGATGATGCCGACCAGCTCATTGTCTTCGGTGACGACCGGGTAACCGGCAAAGCCGTTGCGCGCGGTCAGCTCTTTCACTTCCTGCAGCGTGGTGGATGGGGTAACGGTCTGCGGGTCGGTAACTACGCCGCTTTCATGTTTCTTCACGCGGCTGACTTCTTCAGCCTGGCGCTCGATGGACATGTTTTTGTGGATGAAGCCCAGGCCGCCTTCCTGCGCCAGCGCGATGGCCAGGCCGGATTCGGTAACGGTATCCATGGCTGCGGACAGCATAGGGATGTTCAGGCGGATGGTTTTGGTCAGTTGGGTGCCGAGCTCTGCGGTGTTAGGCAGAACCGTGGAGTGGGCTGGAACCAGGAGGACGTCGTCAAACGTCAGAGCTTCTTTAGCGATACGTAGCATGGGCAATATCTCACCAGGGTGGGCTGTGAAAAAGATAAAATATTGCCGCGGCATTATACAGAGCGGAATCGGTTGCCTCCAGCACTTTCTTACAAAAAGTCTTGATTACCTTTTTCAGCCATGTAGTATCGACCAATTAAGTGATTGTTTTGAAATTTGATCTGGGTCACATGTCGCTACCTGTTTCGCCTTCCATTTTTACCGTAAGCCGCCTCAATCAGACGGTTCGCCAACTGCTGGAAATGGAAATGGGGCAGATTTGGCTCTCCGCCGAGATCTCCAACCTCTCCCAGCCCGCCTCCGGCCACTGGTATTTCACGCTGAAAGACGATCGCGCCCAGGTGCGCTGCGCGATGTTCCGCAACAGCAACCGCCGCGTCACCTTCCGGCCGCAAAACGGCCAGCAGGTATTGGTGCGCGCCAGCATCACGCTGTATGAACCGCGCGGCGACTACCAGCTGATCGCCGAGAGCATGCAGCCCGCCGGCGACGGCCTGCTGCAGCAACAGTTCGAGCAGCTGAAACAGCGCCTGAGCGCCGAAGGGCTGTTCGATCAGCAGTTCAAGCAGCCGCTGCCCGCCCCGGCCAAACGCGTCGGGGTGATCACCTCCGCCAGCGGCGCGGCGCTGCACGATATTCTGCAGGTATTGCAGCGGCGCGATCCGTCGCTGCCGATCGTCATCTACCCCACCTCGGTGCAGGGCGCCGAAGCGCCGATGCAGATCGTGCGCGCCATCGAGGCCGCCAACCGCCGCGACGAATGCGACGTGCTGATCGTCGGCCGCGGCGGCGGTTCGCTGGAAGATCTGTGGAGCTTCAACGACGAACGCGTGGCGCGGGCGATCTTCGCCAGCCGCATTCCGATCGTCAGCGCCGTCGGCCATGAAACCGACGTCACCATCGCCGATTTCGTCGCCGATCTGCGCGCGCCGACCCCTTCCGCCGCCGCCGAACTGGTCAGCCGCAATCAGCTCGAGCTGTTGCGCCAGCTGCAATCGCAGCAGCAGCGGCTGGAGATGGCGATGGATTACTACCTGGCGCAGCGCCAGCAGCAGTTCACCCGCATTCACCACCGTTTACAGCAGCAGCATCCGCATCTGCGCCTGGCGCGCCAGCAGACGCTGCTGTTCAAGCTGCAGCGCCGGATGGAAGACGGCATGCAGCAACAGCTGCGCCTGGCCGCCCGCCGCAGCGAACGCGCCCAGCAGCGGCTGGCACAGGTGCAGCCGCAGGGCCGCATTCACCGCTACCAACAGCGCGTGCAGCAGCAGGAATACCGCCTGCAGCAAGCGATGGAGCGGCAGCTCAACGCCTACCGCCAGCGCTTCGGCGTGGCCTGCAGCCAGTTGGAAACCGTCAGCCCGCTGGCGACGCTGGCGCGCGGCTACAGCGTGACGCAAACCCCACGCGGCGAGCTGCTGAAAACCACCAAACAGGCGCAGGTCGGCGAACTGCTGAAAACCCGCCTGCAGGACGGCTGGGTGGAAAGCGAGGTGAAAACCATCACCGTCGCCAAGAAGCCGCGCAAGAAACGCGCGGCCGAGTAACCCCTACTCCAACGTAAAACGCTCGCCCGGTTCGCCGTTCACCCACAACGCGCGCATTTCGCCTTCCGGCAGGCTGAGCGCCAACGTGCGCCAGGCCGGGCGGAAACGCCCTTCCGTCGTGATATCCAGCATGATGCGCTGATTGTCGCAGCGCATTTCCCAACGCAACCACAGCGCATCGCCCTGTCGCCAGCCTTCGCTTTCACCGTCGTCCTCAAACAACAGCCCGCTGCTTGCGCCGCGGCCCTTGAGCGGAAACAGCCGCAGCTCGCGCCGATCGTCGGCGGCCACGTCCACATGCGCCAGCCGCTGCGACAGCGGCAGCGCCGCCCCGGCGCGCACCAGCAGCGGCAAACGCTCCAGCGGCGCCGCCAGCGTCACCGTCTGGCCGCCGCCGAACCATTGGCCGCTGTAGAAGCAGTACCAGCCTTCGCCGTTGTCCGGCAGATACACCGAACGCCGGCGCTGCCCCGGCTCCACCACGCTGGCCACCAGCAGATCGCGGCCGATCAGAAAATCGTCGTTCTCGCCGAAGGTGCGCGCATCCTGTTCATGATCGAGGAAGGTCGGGCGCAGCATCGGTTCGTCATCCGCGCAGGCCTGCCACAACAGAGTGTAGAAATACGGCATCAGCCGGTAACGCAGGTTGATCGCCTCGCGCACCGCCGGGGTGGCGGCCGGGTACATCCAGGGCTCGTTGACCGTGGCGTCGTCGTTCCAGGAATGAATGGTGAAACGCGGATGCATCACGCCGTTTTGCACCCAGCGCACCAGCAGCTCCGCATCCGGTTTGTCGCCCGAGAAGCCGCCGACGTCGTGGCCGAGGTTATACAGCCCGGACAGGCTCATGCCCAGCCCCATGCGGATGTTGTAGCGCAGCGTCTGCCAGCTGGTGCGGTTGTCGCCGCTCCAGGTCTGCACGTAGCGCTGCATGCCGGCGCAGCCGGAGCGCGAGATCAGATACGGCCGCTTCTGCGGCGCGAAGCGCTGCTGGGCCTCCATCGAGGCGCGCATCATCAGCAGCGGCATCACCGGGCGGATGTGCTTGATGGCGATTGGCCGCCCGAAGCCGTGGCAGCGCGCTTCGCCGTCCCACACTTCGTACTCGTTGTTGTCGTTCCAGGTCGAGTCGATGCCCATCTCCAGCAGTTGCTGCGTGACGCCCTGCTGCCACCAGCGCACCGCCGCCGGGTTGGTGAAGTCGAGGTGCGATCCTTCGTCGTCCCAGAAGCTGGAGCGCTCGGGCGCGTCGCTTTGCGAATCGCGGATAAACAGCCCCTGCGCCGCCACCGCCTGATACTGCGGGTGATCCTGCAGCAGGCACGGCTTGATGTTGGCCGCCAGCCTGAGGCCGGCGTCGTGAAACGCCTGGCTCAGTTGCTTGGGCTGCGGCACCTTGTCGTAATTCCAGTTGAACACGTAGCGCTTGTTGTTGATCGAGGTGTAGCCCGACGACAGCTGGAAAGAGTCGCAGGGAATGGCGTGTTGACGGCACAGCGCGATGAACTGCTGCAGCTGCTGCTGGGCATCCGGCGCGTCGGTGTAGTGCATGGTCGAGCCGCTGTAGCCCAGGCTCCACTTCGGTCCGAAGTGGGTGCGGCCGGTCAGGCGCACGAAGGCCTTAGTGACGTCCAAGACCTTCGGCCCGAGGAACAGGTAGTAATCCAGATCGCCCGCTTCGGCCTGATAGCGGCGATAGGCCGCGTGGTAGTTGTCGATCTCGTTGCCCAGATCCAACCAGCAGCTGCTCAGGTTGTCGTAAAACAGGCCGAAGCTCGCCTCCGGCCCGCGGGTGATGGTGAACGGAATGTGCTTGTACAGCGGATCGGTGCTGGCGGCGTTGTAGCCCATGGCGTCCAGGTTACGCATCTCGAAGCGGCGGCCGGTGCGCTCCAGATCGCCGGCCTTCTCCCCCAGGCCGTAATAACGCTCATCGGCGAAACGCCGCTGATAGTGCGCCACGCCGTCGCCGTGCGCATTGAGCAGGTAGGCGCTGGTCGGCCGATCCGCCGCCAGCGGCCGCCATTCGCCGGCGGCGTTGCAATATTCCCATTCCAGCCACAGCGGCTGATGCACCGTCACGCGCAGCAGCGGCGTGCTGACCACCAGCCGATCGCCCTCCTGGCGCAGCTGGTAGCCCGGCAGGCTGAAGCCGGCGACGCTGAGCCGATCGCGCCCCTCCCAGGGCACATCCTCCTGCGGCGCGATGCTCCAGGTGCGATCCAGCGCCAGTTCGCCCTCACGTTTGATCAACACGCGGAACAGACCGTCTTCCAGCACGTACAGGCAGAAACGGTGGCGTTCATCGACCAGCAGCTCAACGTGGTCGGCATGCTGCGCCGCCAGCGTCCAGTTTTTCAAGGTTTTCATAAGCATTCCACTTAGCTGTGTGAAGGTGTTTTCTTACCGCCGCGTTCGGCGATCAGGGCAATCAGGAACAGGGCACCGATCAGATCGAAGAAGCCCATGGCGATGAACAGCGGGTTGAAGCCGATGGTGTCGGATACCGCGCCGATCAGCAGCGTGAACAGGAAGCTGGCGATCCAGGCGCTGGATCCGCGCATGCCGTTGACCGTCGCCATCTGGTTTTTATCGAACGACTCCACCACCAGCGCGCTGAGCATGCAGGAGATCACCTGGTGGCCGAAGCCGCCGATCGAGATCAGCGCGATCGCCACATAGGGATCTTGGGTGATCGCCACGAACGCCAGCGACACCATCAGGAAAGCGCCGGTCACCGAGCTGGCGACCACCGAGTTGACGCGGCTGCAGCCGAACCATTTGCGGTACAGGGTGGTGAGATAGCCGCTGGCGACGCTGCCGATATCCGCCGCCAGAAACGGCAGCCAGGCGAACATCGCGATCTGTTTCAGATCCATGCCGCGTTCGGTGGCCAGGTACAGCGGCACCCAGAAGCTGAATACCGCCCAGGCCGGCTCGGCGAGAAAGGCCGGGATGGCGATGCCGTAAAACTTCTTGTTCTTGCACAGGCTGGCCAGCGAGGTGAGGAACGGCAGCTTAGGCAGCACCGGTTCGTTGTCTTCGCGGATCAGATCCAGCTCTTGCTGGCTGAGGTTCGGGTGCTGCTGCGGCGAGTGGTAGAACAGCCACCACAGCACCACCCAGATCAGCGCCAGCCCGCCGGAGAACAGGAAGGCGCCCTGCCAGCCGAAGGAGACGTGAGCGATGACGATGATCGGCGGCGCCAGCATGGCGCCGATGGAGAAACCGACGCCGGCCCAGCCGGCGGCGATCGGCCGCTCCTTCTTCGGGAACCAGTCGGAGATCGCCTTGGCGTTGGCCGGGGTGGCCGCCGCCTCCGCGCCCCCCATGAAGAAACGCAGAATGGCCAGTTGCAGCCAGCTGCCTGCGCCGGCGTGCAGCATGCACACCACCGCCCAAATACCGGCGCAGATCAGAAAGCCCATCTTCAGGCCGATAACGTCGATCAGCCAGCCGCAGATCGGCTGAAACACCGTGTAAGCCAGTTGGAACGACGCCACCACCCAGGCATATTGCTCGGTGCTCATGTTCAGGCTGGTTTTCAGCTCCGGCGCCAGAATGCCCAGCGAGTTGCGGGTGATGTAGTTGACCGTGACGCCCAGCAAGAACAGCGCCAGCATCCACCAGCGCAGCGATTTGAACTTGCGCCGGCCGCTCTGCGCGACCGCCTGATTGATCTCCACACTCATCGGTTCTCTCCCCGCGGCCGCCGGCTACGGCGACGCGCGTTTTGGTAGGGTACGTTGTGCTATCAAACACGGGGCGGTGAAAACGGGTCGGCGCCATATCATTGGCCGACAGACAATCACAACCCCATGATTTATTTTTGTTTTCATTTTCGCACACCGTTAAAATTGGACTGACATGTCGCTAAAATTGGTGTACCAATGCAGACTACTCAGCGAGAGCGCGCAGCGAAACGCTGTTTTTTGCAAAGATTTTCACAGGCGGGTGAAAAAATAGTCATAATGACCAAGAAATCCGGTCAAGACGCTGAAAATCTGCAATGAAAATATTCTCACGGACGAATTTGAAGGAGATCACAGAATGAACGGAAAGCTGAAAATTCAGGAGATCGCTCGCCAAACCGGGCTGTCGATCAGCACCGTTTCCCGCGTGCTGGCGGGCAAGGCCAACACCAGCGCCGAGGCGCGCCGCAAGGTGCTGGACTGTGCGCAGCAAAACGGCATTCTGCAGGGCATTTCCAGCGGCCGACTGATGCTGAACAACGTGATGGTGTTCGCGCCGCAGCGCGCGTTCGACGTGCGCACCGACATCTTCTACTACAAGGTCATTCAGGGTATCGCCGCCGCGCTGATGGAGCACGAGGTGCGCATCCGCTACTGCGGGCTGGAAGAGCAACACAGCGACGGCGCGCTGTTTCTGGAAAAGATGAGCGACCCGCACACCGAAGCGGCGCTGATCATCGGCATCGACGACGAGCATATCCACACCCTGGCCGCCGATCTGCACAAGCCCTGCGTGCTGATCAACTGCAGCGATCGGCAGATGCGGCTGGACAGCGTCTCGCCGGATCATCAACTGATCGGCGACTATTCCGCCAGCTACCTGTTCCAGCAGGGGCACAGCCATATCCTCAATCTGCAATGCCTGCGCCGCCACACCATGGAGCTGCGGCTGGCGGGCATCCGCCAGGCCTACGCCCGGCATCATCTGCCGTTCGACGACGGCCGCCATCTGATCACCACCTCCGGCTTCGGTGGCGAAGAGGCCGAGCAGGCGCTGACCACCTATCTCGATGGCATCCACGGCCACTCCCCGCTGCCGACGGCGATCCTGGCCGGCGGCGACTACATGGCGGTCGGGGCGGTCAAAGCGCTCAACAAGCGGGGGCTGAGCGTGCCGGGCGACGTCTCGGTGATGAGCACCGACGGCTTCAATCTGGCGGAAATCCACGATGTGCCGCTGACCTCGGTGCAGGTGCCGCGCGACGAACTGGGTTACGAGGCGATCCAGCTGCTGCAGCGGCGCATGCTGCGCGCCGACGCGCCGCCGTGCAATCTGCTGCTGCACGGCCGGCTGGCGGTGCGCGCCTCGGTGCGACGCATCAGCCCGCACAAGACCGCGCCGGCGGTGAGCACGCATGACCACAGGCTTTATGACGAGTAGGCTACACTTAGGCACAGTGCATTCATTCGATGAGGTAAAATTTTTGCCTAAGGAGAGCCACTATGCCAGCCCAGCGCATGCGTTCCGTCATTCCTCCCTACATGCTGCGCCGCATCATTGAACACGGCAACGCCCCGCAGCGCGACTGCGCGCTGCACACGCTGAACCACGTGCAAAGCCTGCTCGGCAACAAGCCGCTGCGTTCGCCGACCGAGAAAAACGCCCGAGCCGGCGAAGCGCTCCGCGATATCTACGACGCCCAGAACGGCACCCAACTGCCCGGCAAACAGGTGCGCAAAGAGGGCCAGCCCAGCAACCACGACGTGGCGGTGGACGAAGCCTACGACTACCTCGGCGTCACCTACGATTTCTTCTGGCAGGCCTACCGCCGCAATTCACTGGATAACCAGGGGCTGCCGCTGGTCGGCAGCGTACACTACGGCAAGGAGTACCAGAACGCCTTCTGGAACGGCCAGCAGATGGTGTTCGGCGACGGCGACGGCGAGATCTTCAACCGTTTCACCATCGCCATCGACGTGGTCGGCCACGAGCTGGCGCACGGCGTGACCGAGAGCGAAGCCGGGTTGATCTACTACCAGCAGTCCGGGGCGCTCAACGAGTCGTTGTCCGACGTATTCGGCTCGTTGGTCAAGCAGTTCCACCTGCAGCAAACCGCCGATAAAGCCGACTGGCTGATCGGCGCCGGGCTGCTCGCCGAGGGCATCAAAGGCAAAGGGCTGCGCTCGATGTCGGCACCCGGCACCGCCTACGACGATCCGCTGCTGGGCAAAGACCCGCAGCCCGCCAGCATGAAGGATTATATCCAGACCAAGGAAGACAACGGCGGCGTGCACCTCAACTCCGGCATCCCCAACCGCGCCTTCTACCTGGCGGCGACGGCGCTGGGCGGCTTCGCCTGGGAGAAAGCCGGTTACGTCTGGTATGACACGGTGTGCGACAAAGCGCTGCCGCAAAACGCCGACTTCGCCACCTTCGCCCGCACCACGGTGAAACATGCGCAGGCGCGTTTCGATCAGAGCGTGGCGGACAAGGTGCAGCAAGCCTGGCATCAGGTGGGGGTGGAATAATGAAACCGCTGCCGACGCTCAATCAGGATACGGTCATTGAGCTGGCGCGCGAGGGAGGCTTTGCCTACATTCCCAAACTGGCGGGCCAGCGCCGCATCGCGCTGGCCGATATCACGCCGGAGCAGCGGCAGCGCCTGAATCAGTTGCTGAACCAGACGCTGCCCTATGCGCAGGAAGAAGGCCAGCCCACCTCCCCCGGCTGCGGCGACCAGCGCTACTACCGCGTGCAAATCAACTACACCAGCCCCACCCTGAGCACTGAGATCGTGCTGTTAATCCCGGAAAGCAGCGCGCCGCAGGCGCTGGTGGATCTGTGGAAAACCGGCCAGGTGGATGAGTGAGGGCTTACAGCGGCTGATAGCTGAAATTCACCCGTTTTTTGGAGATCAGCCCGTGCCCGTTCTGGCACAGGTAATCCACCGCCCCGCAGGCTTTCAATTCTTGCAGCGGCTGCCCGCACGCCGGGCAGCTCGCCAGCTGCCGATAATCGCGCTGGCAGGCTTCACAATGGTAGTGACCCGCTACCCACTTCATGGTCTGACGGCAGTGCGGACAGTGCGCTTCCATAACGACTCCAGGTTAAATCGCGCCCCATGAGCGCAAGAAATAAATCCCCAACGCGGTGGTGAAGAACGAACCGACGGTGGTGATGGCGATAATGTTGGCCGCCAGCGTGGCGTTGCCGCCCATGGCGCGCGTCATCACATAGCTGCCCGACGCGGTCGGCGTGGCGGAAAACAGGAAGATAATGCCCAGCGCAGCCCCCTGAAACCCGCACAGCCAGCCGGCCAGCGTCATCAGGCACGGCACCAGAAACAGCTTGGCCGCCGACGACAGCGCCGCCACGTTGGACGAACGGAACATGGCGCGAAAATCCAGGCTGGCGCCGGTGCACAGCAGCGCCAGCGGCAGCGACAGCGCAGAGATATAGCTGCCGGTTTGGCGGATCACGGTCGGGATGCCCAGCCCGGTTTGCGCGTACAGCAGCCCGCACACCAGGCCGATGATCAGCGGGTTGGTAACGATGCTGCGCAGCAAAGACAGGTGGCTGATTTTCTTGCCCTGCCCGCCCTGCAGGCTGCGCGTGAGGGTGATGACCGACAGTATGTTGAACAGGATCACCGTCACCGTCAGGTACAGCGAAGCGAGCGCAATGCCTTCGCTGCCGTAGGCGGTCATGGCGTAGGCCAGGCCAACGATGGCGGTATTGGCACGGAAACCGCCCTGCACGAACACCCCGCGCTCACGCGGTTCTTTCACCAGCCACTTGGCGGCCAGCTCCAGGAGCAGGAAGGTCGCCAGCGTGCCGACCGCGCCGAACAGCACCAGCGGCAGGTTGCCGAGCAGCTGCGGATGGTTGGTGGCGATGCTGAAAAACAGCAGGCACGGCAGCGCCAGATTGAACACCAGGCGGGTCGCGCCGTCGACGAAGCGGTCATCCATCAGGCGCCAATGGCGCAGCAGGATCCCCAACAGCATCATCAGCAGATTCGGCACGGTGACGTTAAACGCAAAACTCCAGGTTTCCCAGGACATGGTGTTCCTTCAGGCAGGCGAGGTAATCTTCAGATAATAAAACGATTTCGGGCCAATAAAAAAGGGGCGCGGCATCACTGCCGCGCCCCTCATGAGCGATTACTTGCTCTTTTTCAGGTGGCTCATCAGGCGCTTGCGCTTACGCATCTGGGTCGGCGTCAGCAGGTTGCGTTTGCCGGCGAACGGGTTGTCGCCCTCTTTGAACTGGATGCGGATCGGCGTCCCCATCACGTTCAGCGAGCGGCGGAAGTAGTTCATCAGGTAGCGTTTGTACGAATCGGCCAGATCGCTGACCTGGTTGCCGTGGATCACCACGATCGGCGGGTTGTAACCGCCGGCGTGAGCATATTTCAGCTTCACACGGCGGCCGCGCACCAGCGGTGGCTGGTGATCGTCAACCGCCATCTGCATGATTTTGGTCAGCATCGAGGTGTTTACGCGGCGGGTTGCGCACTCGTAGGCTTCCTGCACCGATTCGAACAGGTTGCCGACGCCGCTGCCGTGCAGCGCGGAAATGAAGTGCACGCGCGCGAAGTCAACGAAGCCCAGACGCAGGTCGAGCATCTCTTTCACGTGCTCGCGATCTTCTTCACTCATGCCGTCCCACTTGTTGACCGCAATCACCAGTGAGCGCCCACTATTGAGGATAAAGCCGAGCAGCGAGAGATCCTGATCGGAGATGCCTTCACGCGCGTCGATCACCAGCAGCACCACGTTGGCGTCTTCAATCGCCTGCAGGGTCTTGATCACCGAGAACTTCTCGACGGTTTCAGTCACCTTGCCGCGTTTACGCACCCCGGCGGTGTCGATCAGCACGTATTCGCGTTCGTCACGCACCATCGGAATGTAGATGCTGTCGCGGGTAGTGCCCGGCATGTCATACACCACCACGCGCTCCTCGCCGAGGATGCGGTTAGTGAGCGTAGACTTACCGACGTTCGGACGGCCGACGATCGCCAGCTTGATCGGCAGATCCTGCGGGTTGAACGCTTCTTCTGGCTCTTCGTCTTCTTCGCCTTCCAGCGTTTCGCCGTTTTGCTCGGCCCAGTAAGCGGCGTTGGCCTCTTCCTCGGTCAGCTCGACGTCTTCCGGCTTTTCCGGCACGAACGGCACCAGCACGTGTTCGATCAGTTGGGTCACGCCACGGCCGTGGGAAGCGGCGATAGCGAACACTTCACCCAGGCCGAGCGAGTAGAAATCGGCGGTGGCGGTGTCCGGATCCAGACCGTCGGTCTTGTTGGCCACCAGGAAGGTCGCCTTCTGGCGGCTGCGCAGGTGCTGGGCGATGCCCTGATCCGCCGGCATCAGGCCGGCGCGGGCGTCGACCATGAACAGCACGATGTCCGCCTCTTCGATCGCCAGCAGCGACTGACCGGCCATGCGCGTTTCGACGCCGTCTTCGGTGCCGTCGATACCGCCGGTATCGACGATGATGAATTCATTGCCTTCGATTTCAGCACGACCATACTTGCGGTCACGCGTCAGCCCCGGGAAATCCGCCACCAGCGCATCGCGCGTATGGGTTAAACGGTTGAACAAGGTGGATTTACCCACATTCGGGCGCCCGACCAGCGCGACGACAGGTATCATTGTTGAAGCCTCATTACTTAATAATCAATGCGTTACTGCACTGTGGATAGACACCAGCGGTGCAGCTTATAAAAATACGAAACGGCCCCTGAACATTCAGGAGCCGTTTTCAAGCCTTGCGACGAGCGGCGTTAGCGGGTGAAAGCGTAAACTTTCCCGCCGCGAGCCTGGATGATCAGCTTGTCGCCGGCCACCATCGGCGCAGACAGGAAGCCGGAGCTGTCCACTTCCTGCTGGGCGACAAAACGGCCATCGGTGGTGTTAATCCAGTGCAGATAACCTTCGGCGTCACCGGTCACCAGATAACCATTATACATCACCGGCGGCGTCAGGTTGCGGTGCAGCAGATCGCTCTGCGTCCACACGGTCACGCCGCCTTCGGTGCTGAGCGCGACTACGCGATCGTTCTGGTCGATCAGGTAGATGCGGCCCGCGTCGACGATGAAATCGTTCACCGAACCCAGCTCGCGTTTCCAGATAATCTGGCCGGAACGCAGATCCAGCGCCGTCAGGTTGCCGTTGTAGCCCAGCGCGTAGACCACGCCGTCAACGATCACCGGCGTGGTGTCCACGTCGTTCAGGCGATCGATTTCGGTCGCGCCGCTCGGCTGAGAAATACGCTGTTGCCAGATCAGTTGGCCCTGCTGCATCAGCACGGCGCTGACGCGGCCGTTGTCACCGCCGACGATGGCGGCGCCAAAGGCGACGGCCGGCGCGGATTCACCGCGCAGCGACAGCGAAGGCATGTCCAGGTTAACCGTCCATTTCACCGCGCCGTCGGCTTCGTTCAACGCCTGCAGCATGCCGTTGGAGGTGTGCACCAACACCATGCCGTCGCTGACAACCGGACGGGAGATCGCTTCGCCGGCCACTTTAGTCTGCCAGGCGATGGCGCCGTCGGCGGTGTTCAATGCGTAAACCACCGCTTTTTCGCTGCCGACGTAAACCTTGTCGCCCGCGACCGTCAGGCCGCCCGACAGCAGCGCAGACAGGTTGCTGGAGAAGAAGCCGGTCTTCTCGGAGAGATTGACCTTCCACTTCTCGTTGCCGCTGTCGGCGTCCATCGCTTTCACGATGCCGAAGCGATCGGCGGCGTAAATGGTGCTGTCCTGATAGGCCGGACGCAGGTGGGAGTAATACTCACCGATACCGTCGCCCACCGAGGTGCTCCACGCCTTGTTCGGCGTAAACTGATTTTCAACTTTCGGCAACGGCGACATGGTAACCACGTCTTCTTCGCTGTTAAACAGCGAGCAACCACTCAGCAAGGCAGCGGAAACCAGTCCGACCAAGAGTGTTTTACGCAATTGCATGGGAATTCCCCTTAGCTGGACAAGTTATTCAATTTCATGCGCAGCAGTACCTGCAGCGCCTGAGAAGCGTTGGACTCAATGCCTTTGCTGTAAGCTTCGCGCGCGCCCTTGGCGTCGCCCTTGGCCAGCAGCACATCGCCGCGCACATCCTGCATCATCGCCGCCCAGCCTTCGCCTTTCACGCCATCCAGCGTTTTCAGCGCTTCATCCAGCTTTTTCTCCTGCAGCTGGACGCGCGCCAGACGCAGGTCGATCATCGCCAACAGGTTGTCGTCTTTGGTCTGGCCCTGCGCCAGCGCCAATTGCTGTTCCGCCTTGGCGAAATCATTCTGTTCGACAAAGTGCTTGGCCAACTGCAGCGCGGCCAATACGCCGTAGCTGTTGCCGTTAGCCTGGACAAATTTCTCCGCGGCAGCCACATCATCCGGCTTGCCGGCCGCCAGACGATCGCTGGCTTCCTGATAGGATTGCGACGCAGCCATCATGTTGGAGTTTTCATGGCTCTGCCAGTAACGCCAGCCAACCAGGGCACCAATTCCGAGCACCACGCCCACCGCCAGCGCTTTGCCGTTCTCGGCAAAGAACCGACGCAGTGCGTCGACTTGTTCGTTTTCAGTGGTATAGACTTCCACGGTGTCCTTCTCCTTAACCTAACATCAAAGCCAGACGCGCAGCGACTTCGCTTTGCGCCAGCGTTTCTTGTTCACCACTGCGCAGGTCTTTCACCACCACCTGCTGCGCCGCCACTTCGCTCTCACCCAGGATCAGCGCGATACGCGCGCCCCATTTGTCCGCACGGGTGATCTGCTTCTTGAAGTTGCCGCCGCCGTAATTGGTCATCAGCTTCAGCTGCGGCGCCGCGTCGCGCACCTGTTCAGCCAGCTGCATCGCCGCGCTCTGGGTGCCCGCGCCGGAAGAGATGACGTACACGTCGATAGCCGACGGCGCCTTGAATTCCGGGTTAACCGCCTGCACCAGCAACACCAGGCGTTCGAGGCCCATGGCGAAACCGACCGCCGGGGTGGCACGGCCACCCAGTTGCTCGACCAGGCCGTCGTAACGGCCGCCCGCGCAGACGGTGCCCTGCGCGCCCAGGCTGGTGGTCACCCACTCAAACACGGTGCGATTGTAGTAATCCAGACCGCGCACCAGGCGCTCGTTAACGGTATATGGGATACCTGCCTGCGCCAAAAGTTCACACAGACCGGCGAAGTGAGCACGGGATTCTTCATCCAGGTACTCGGACAGGCGCGGCGCGTCGTTCAGCAGCGCCTGCACCTCAGGATTCTTGGAGTCCAGCACGCGCAGCGGGTTGCTGTACATGCGGCGTTTGCAGTCTTCGTCCAGCACCTCGACGTGCTGCTCCAGGAATGCCACCAACGCGTCGCGGTAGTTGGCGCGCGCCTCCAGCGAACCGATGGAGTTCAGCTCCAGCTTGACGTGCTCGGCGATGCCCAGCGCTTTCCACCAGCGGGCCGTCAGCAGGATCAGCTCGGCGTCGACGTCCGGGCCTTGCAGGCCGAACACTTCCGCGCCCAGCTGATGGAACTGACGGTAACGGCCCTTCTGCGGGCGCTCGTAGCGGAACATCGGGCCGATGTACCACAGACGCTGTTCCTGATTGTACAGCAGACCATGTTCGATGCCGGCGCGCACGCAGCCGGCCGTCCCTTCCGGACGCAGCGTCAGGCTTTCGCCGTTGCGGTCTTCGAAGGTATACATCTCTTTTTCCACGACGTCGGTCACTTCACCGATCGCGCGTTTGAATAACGGGGTCTGCTCTACAATCGGCAACCGGATTTCGCTGTAACCGTAGCTGCCCAGCACCTGCTTGAGGGTGCCTTCAATACGCTGCCATAATGCCGTTTCTTCCGGCAGGTAGTCGTTCATGCCGCGAATGGCTTGAATGTTCTTTGCCACGTGAGTTCTCTGTCCGTTGTCTGTAAAAATGAACCTGATTATAGGGACTTTGCCGCCCGGTATTCAACGCGGATGCGGTTTTCTGCCCTTCAGGTTCATAAACAAGCGGGCCAACAGGCCCGCCGTGTAGCGATAACGCTTATTTTTCCAGCAGGTTGACCGTGATGCGGTTGCTTTCGTCCATCATCGCGGCCTTGGCGCGAATTTTCGCTTCCAGCTGGTCGATCATCTGTTCGTTGTCGAAACGCTCTTTCTGGCGCACGCCGTCTTCATAGAAGCCGCTCTTCTTGTGGCCGCCGGTTACGCCCATGGTGGACACCAGCGCTTCGCCCGGGCCGTTCACCACGCAGCCGATGATCGAGACGTCCATCGGCGTGATGATGTCTTCCAGGCGCTGCTCCAGCGCGTTCACCGTGCCGATCACGTCGAATTCCTGACGCGAACAGGTCGGGCAGGCGATAAAGTTGATACCGCGCGCGCGGATGCGCAGCGACTTCAGGATATCGAAACCGACCTTCACTTCTTCGACCGGATCCGCCGCCAGCGAGATGCGCAGGGTGTCACCGATGCCTTCAGACAGCAGCATGCCCAGGCCGATGGCCGATTTGACCGACCCACTGCGCGCGCCGCCGGCTTCGGTGATGCCCAGATGCAGCGGCTGATCGATGCGCGAGGCCAGCAGGCGGTAAGACTGTACCGCCAGGAACACGTCCGACGCCTTGACGCTGACCTTGAACTGGTCGAAGTTGAGGCGATCGAGGATGTCCACGTGGCGCATGGCGGATTCCAGCAGCGCTTCCGGCGTAGGTTCGCCGTACTTTTCCTGCAGGTCTTTCTCCAGCGAGCCGCCGTTGACGCCGATGCGAATCGGGATGTTCTTGTCGCGGGCGCAGTCCACCACCGAGCGAATGCGCGATTCGTTGCCGATGTTGCCCGGGTTGATGCGCAGGCAGTCTACGCCGTATTCGGCAACCTGCAGCGCGATGCGATAATCGAAGTGGATATCGGCGACCAGCGGCACGTTGACCTGCTGCTTGATCAGCTTGAACGCCTCGGCGGCGTCCATGGTAGGAACCGAAACGCGGACGATGTCGACGCCCACGCGCTCCAGCGCTTTGATCTGATTAACCGTTGCTTCAACATCGGTGGTACGGGTGTTGGTCATCGACTGCACGGCAATCGGCGCGCCATCACCAATAGGCACCTTGCCGACGTAAATGCGTGTAGATTTTCGACGGTTGATGGGCGCTTGGTTATGCATTACTTACTCTCCATTGCTGCTCTGACATCACGACCGGTGCCGCGCGATTACTGCGCGGCGACGGTCAGGCGAGCAACACGGTTTGACTTAACGAACCGGCTTAAATCAACCGGTTTACCCTGATACTGGATCTGAACTGCCGCCGGCGCGCCGATGGTCAGTTTATACGGCGCAGTGCCGGCCAGGTTCAGCTTGCCACCCTGCTTCTGGGTGCCGCTGAACAGCGTCTTACCGCTCGCGTCGGTCACCTGCAGCCAGCAGTCGGCGGAGAAATCCATCACCAGCGCATTCGGATCGGCCGCTGGCGCAGCCACGCCCGCATCGGCGGTCGGCAACGGCGCCTGTGCCGCCGGCGCGGTTTCCGGCAGGGTGGTCTGGCTTGGCGACACCACGGCAGGCTGCTGCTGAGCCGCGCTCGGCGCCTGGGCGGTCGCCGCCGGCGCCTGAGCCGCTGCGCCAGTATCGGCCGGCGCGGCGCTGTTGTCGGTCAACGGCACGTTGGTGCCGGCATCGGCATTGCCGTCGGTCAGCGGCACGGACTGCCCTTCGTTATTCTGCGAAAGTTGCGCGGAGGACTGATCGGCCATGGTGGCGATCTCTTCCTGCTGGGCCTTGTGGTTTTGCCACCACCAGGCGCCGGTCAGGCCGATCACCACGAACACGATAAGCCAGGTGAAGCTCATCAGCCAGCCGTCGCGTTTCTTGCGGCGCTTGCCCAGCGAGAAGCTTTGCATCGGCGCCACTTTCGCCATCTTCAACGGCGCCTGCTTGGCCAGCATCGGCAGCAGTTCGTCTTCCGGCAAATGCACCAGCTTGGCGTAGGAACGGATGTAGCCGCGCACGAAGGTGGACGCGAGGTCAGCGGACACGCTGTCTTCCTCGATATCGCGCACGGTGGACATTTTGAGACACAGGCGTTCTGCAACGGTCTGTTGGCTCAGCCCGAGTTGCTCACGGGCCTGACGCAGGCGCTGGCCCGTCGTCATGGATACGGTTTTATCTTGGGAGGCTTCAGTATTCATTAGCTAAGAACTGCTGGTACTGTTTGGATTGTGGAAAACTTCGCGCTAGCTGCTTGCCATAGCGTTGAACGCTATCCTGACGGCCGGCTAACGCGGCGAAACGAATCTGTAACCATAAGCTGCTGGCGCTGGCCGGCAGAACATGCTGATAAACATCCAATAAAAGTTGCGACTGGGCGCGCTTCCCTTCTCCAAATTGCTTTTCGGCCTCCGCCAACAGCGGAGTGCCTTTGTCCGGATCGACTTTCAGCGCGCGACTCAACAGCGTGCGCGCCTCATCGTTTTGTCCGGCCTTGAGAAAACAGTAACCTGCGTTTTCCAGGCTGTCGGCGACCTGGCCATAATCGGGCGCCAGCGCCGCAGCGCTAAACTGCTGTTGCGCCGGTACATACTGCCCTAAACCGCAAAGAAACGCACCGTAATTATTCAATACGGTGCCATTGCCCGGCGCAAGTTTGAGCGCCTGCCGATAACGCTGTTCGGCCGCGGCATTTTCACCGATCCGCTGTTCATAGAGCGCCATGCCCAACTGCGTGCGGTAATCCTGCGGGGCCGCGTCCAGCGCCTTTTCCAGGTTCTGGCGCGCGGCGTCCATATCGCCTTGCTGCAGGTACTCCAGGCCCAGCTGCAACCGCGTTTGGCCCGCCTCAGAGACTTGCGCTTCCTTTTCCGGCGTTGAACCGGAACACCCGGCCAACAACCCGGCCGCCAGCCACACACCCCACAGTTTCAGCTTCATGCCCGCATTCATTTCCTTATCGGCCGTCAGCTAACGCCCGCCAGCGACACGCTTTCGCATAACAGGCTGTTAGATAACAAAAAATGGTGCTATAGGATTCAGACCGCCCGTACGTTGATAGGTTCCCCGGCCATTTTCTTCTTCAGGGTACGCTTGGTACGGTCGATCACTTCACCCGCCAGTTGCCCGCAGGCGGCGTCGATATCGTCACCACGGGTTTTACGAACAATAGTCGTAAAGCCGTATTCCATCAACACCTTGGAGAAACGATCCACCCGGCTGTTGGAGCTGCGGCCGTAAGGGGCGCCCGGGAACGGGTTCCATGGGATCAGGTTGATCTTGCACGGCGTGTCTTTCAGCACTTCCGCCAGCTGATGCGCATCGTCGGTGCTATCGTTGATATGATCCAGCATCACGTACTCGACGGTCACGCGGCCCTGGTTGGCGTTGGATTTCTCCAGATAGCGGCGCACCGCGGACAGGAAGGTCTCGATGTTGTACTTGCGGTTGATCGGCACGATCTCATCGCGGATGGTGTCGTTCGGCGCGTGCAGCGAGATCGCCAGCGCCACGTCGATCATGTCGCCCAGCTTGTCCAACGCCGGCACCACGCCGGAGGTAGACAGGGTCACGCGGCGTTTGGACAGGCCAAAGCCGAAGTCGTCGAGCATGATTTCCATCGCCGGCACCACGTTGTTCAGGTTGAGCAGCGGCTCGCCCATCCCCATCATTACCACGTTGGTGATCGGGCGTTGGCCGGTCACCTTCAGCGCGCCGATGATTTTCGCCGCGCGCCACACCTGGCCGATGATTTCCGACACGCGCAGGTTGCGGTTGAAGCCCTGCTGCGCCGTCGAACAGAATTTGCACTCCAGCGCGCAGCCCACCTGCGAGGAGACGCACAGCGTCGCGCGGTCGGCTTCCGGGATGTACACGGTTTCGACCTGCTGATCGCCGACTTTTATCGCCCACTTGATGGTGCCGTCGGCCGAACGCTGTTCTTCCGCCACTTCCGGCGCGCGGATTTCCGCCACGCGTTGCAGCTTGCCGCGCAGGACTTTGTTGATGTCGGTCATCTGCTCGAAATCGTCGCAGCAGTAGTGGTAAATCCACTTCATCACCTGATCGGCGCGGAACGGTTTCTCGCCCATTTCGGCGAAGAACTCGCGCATTTGCTGGCGGTTCAGGTCCAGCAGGTTGATTTTGGCCGCAGCCGGTTGCTCCACGTTAACGGAGGGGGTAGTCAGCGAATTATTTTCAGACACGGTGTGCTCGGACGTGATGGGTTCTAACATAATGATCTCTGGCCTCGTTATTACACGTTATGGCGCTAAAGAATGGACAGTAAGTTGTGCATTTCAGCCCGCATGATTCGGGTGGCGGCACTAAAAACACGCCCCTGACAAGTCGTCTTATCAGGGGCGCGGCATTGTACAAATTTTAGTAGCGGGTGGCTACGGCTGAAAGGCATTCAGGGCATTTTTATTGTATCAGCCGGTGAATGCCTGGTTATCAGCCAAGAAACGGCACGATTAACGTGCGCAGATTTCGCTTTCGTTGAAGAAGTAAGCGATTTCGCGCTGTGCGGATTCAACGGAATCGGAACCGTGAACGGCGTTAGCGGTGAAGCTGTCCGCGTAGTCGGCACGCAGGGTACCGGCCAGCGCGTTGTCCGGGTTGGTTGCGCCCATGATGTCGCGGTTGCGCTGCACGGCGTTTTCAGATTCCAGAACCTGCACCATGATTGGGCCGGAGGTCATGAACTCAACCAGACCGTCGAAGAATGGGCGGCCTTTGTGCTCAGCGTAGAAGCCTTCAGCTTGCTCGCGAGTCAGACGCAGCATTTTAGCGGCGATGATTTTGAAACCGGCGCGCTCGAAACGAGCGTAGATAGCGCCGATGTCGTTGTTGGCTACAGCGTTTGGTTTAACGATGGAAAAGGTACGTTCTACGGTCATGATGGCCTCTGTATGACTTCCAAAACAGGCCGGTCTGCAATGTTGCCGGCCTTCTCAAGTGGCGCAGATTATATGTGCGCCGTTAACGCTTGCCTACGGGAAAAACAACATTTCATTAAAAAAATATGATCTTCATGATTCATTTTCGACCACGCGGCGGCGCTACTGGGTCTTGTCGGTAGACGGGATCAAATTGCGCAGCCAACTGCCCCAGCGGCGCTGATAAAACGGCTGCGTATGGGAGATCAGATAGTGGCTGATGCCGCGCTCGTTCTCCGACACCAGGCAGAAATCCACCGGTTCGTCGTTCGGCGCCGTTTCGCTGGCGACGCTGCCGGCCTCGTTGATCAACGCCTCGATCTCCGCCGGCTCGGCGTCCACTTCCAGCCCGATCAGCAGATTCGGCTTCTCGTCCGCCGCCTGATCGTGCATCAGCGCCAGAAACGCGCGGCGCACCGGCTTGCGCTGGCTGAACAGCGTGGTCAACGCGTCCACCATCGCCGACGGATACTCTTCGGGCTGCCCCAGCAGGATTTGGGTCTCTTTATCGACGTAATGCTCCACCGGTTTGACGACGCCGCCGGTCGCCAGCAGCATCGCCACCTCTTCCGGATAGAACTCCTTGCCGTACTCCGCCTTCGGGTTGAGGAACAGATCCGCACCCTGGGTGATTTCGAACAGCACCCGCGCCGGCATGGCGATGAACGGCTGTTCGTCCTCAACAGCTTTCTGCAGCGCTTCCAGCGAGGTGAAGAACGGAATGATGCTGCCGCCGTCCTGCTTCTCCCAATGCTGGATATTGACCGGCGTATCCGCGTTCAGCGCGATGTCGCCGTCCTGCTGCACCTGCTCGCTGTCGCCGAGGATCAGCACCGTGGCGTCGAGCAGTTCACGGAAGAACGCCGGGCGGTGGGCCGGCTCCGTCACCGCCAGCTTCAGCAGGCGTTCAAGTTCGTTCTCGCTCGGGGCGGCATCGTGATGATGGGCACTCATGACAAACTCCAGGGATCAAATAGCGAGGCCCAGCATGCTGGGCCCCGAAGATAATGCGCATTCTAGCGCCCGACGCGGCGGGCGTTCAATTATTTGGCTTTGCTCAGCAGCAGGTTGGCCAGGGTACGCACGCCCAGACCGGTCGCGCCGGCCGACCACTGCTCCACCGCGCCTTTGCGGTAGGTGGCGGAACAGTCGATGTGCAGCCAGCCTTGTTGGTAATTCTTGACGAAGTGCGACAGGAAGGCCGCCGCGGTGCTGGCGCCGGCGGTGTAGGCCGGGCCGGCCACGTTGTTCAGCTCGGCGAAGTTGGACGGCAGTTGGCTGCGGTGGAACTCGGCCAGCGGCAGACGCCAGAACGGCTCTTGCTCGGCGGTGGCGCTGTTCAGCAGCTCCTGCGCCAGCGCGTCGTCGAAGCTGAACAGCGCATGGTAGTCGTTGCCGACCGCGGTTTTGGCGGCACCGGTCAGGGTGGCGCAGTCGATAATCAGCTGCGGGTTCTGCTCAGAAGCGTCGATCAGGCCGTCGGCCAGCACCAGGCGCCCTTCCGCATCGGTGTTCATCACCTCGACGGTTTTGCCGTTGCGGTAGCGAATGATGTCACCCAGTTTGAAGGCGTTGCCGCTGACCATGTTGTCGGCGCAGCACAGGTACAGCTTCACGCGCTGCTTCAGGCCGCGCGCCGCCGCCAGCGCCAGGGCGCCGGTGATGGTGGCCGCGCCGCCCATGTCAGCCTTCATCGAATCCATAAAGGCGCTCTGTTTCAGGCTATAACCGCCGGTATCGAAGGTGATGCCCTTGCCGACCAGGCAAGCGAACACCGGCGCGTCCGGGTTACCGGTCGGGTTGAAGTCCAGCGCCAGCAGCACCGGCGGGCGCTCGGAACCGCGGCCGACGGTGTGGATACCCGCATAGTTCTGCTCGCGCAGATCTTCGCCCTTGGTAATGCGATAGCTGACAGCATCGCAGCCGACGTCGCACATCAGATCGACGGCACGGGTCGCCAGTTGCTCCGGCCCCAGCTCTTCCGCCGGCATGTTGATGGTGTCACGTACCCAGTCGACGATCTTCAGGCGCTTATCCAGCTCCTGACGTGCGGCTTCCGGCAGCTCGGCCCATTCGACGTTGCGTTGCCCTTTCGGCCCGCGGTAACCCTGCCAAAACGCCCAGCTGTTTTCCAAGTCCCAACCGTCGCCGGCGAGTTTGACGTTTTTGATGCCCTGACCGTCAATTTTGCGGCCCGCACGCTGGATCGCGCCCAGCTTGTCGGCGCCGGTCAGGTGGATGGTCATCCCTTCGCCGTTGGTGCTGAGCAGCGCTTTTTCGCCCCAACGGGCATCGGCAGGTTGTTGCGACAGCGTGACCTGCATGAATTCTGTTGTCATAGCCTTCTTACTCCGGATGTTCCCTTTATTATTTCATTAGGGCTTTATTGCATACCCTATGGATTTCAAATTGCAGCTAGGCGCCCAGCGATCTCATCCCCAGGAGCTTACTCAGGTAAGTGACTGGGGTGTGATCGTGCAGGTAACAACGCTGCGGTTTGAAAGACGACGGGTATGTCGGATACAAAATAAACGGGCCGCCCATGGCAGCCCGTTACGCTATTTACTCCGCTTCATCTAACCAGACCAGCAGGATCGCTTCCAGTATTTTTTCGTTGGAAGCCTGCGGATCGTCGTCGAACTCTTCCAGATCGCAGATCCACTGATGCATGTCGGTAAAACGCACGGTTTTCGGATCGGTGTCCGGGTATTGGTCGTACAGGGCTTCGCCGATTTCTCGGCTGTCGGTCCACTTCAGTCCCATTATGATCTCCGGGTTGGCGCTGCGGCTAACAATTAATGCTCACGCGCGTGGTTGACGGTGTAGCGCGGCATTTCGACCACCAGATCTTCGTCGGCAACCAGCGCCTGGCAGCTCAGACGGCTTTCCGGCTCCAGCCCCCAGGCTTTGTCCAACATGTCGTCTTCCAGCTCGCTGCTCTCTTCCAGCGAATCGAAGCCTTCACGCACGATGCAGTGGCAGGTGGTGCAGGCGCAGGATTTCTCGCAGGCGTGCTCGATTTCAATGCCGTTGCGCAGCGCAACGTTGAGGATCGACTCCCCTTTTTCGGCTTCCAGAACCGCCCCTTCCGGGCAAAGATCTTGATGGGGCAGGAAAACAATTTTAGGCATGGTTAAACCTCATCCACAGAATGGCCAGCCAGCGCGCGGCGAATGGAAGCGTCCATGCGGCGCGCGGCAAAATCTTGCGTTTGTGCATCTAATGTTTTGATGGCGTCTTCGATAGCGGCGGGATCTTCCCCCTGCACCGCCTGCTGCAACGCCTGGGTCGCGGCGGCGATCGCCTGGCTTTCCGCCTCGCTCAGCAGCGCGGCGTCGGTGGCCAGCGCGCCCTGCAGGCTTTCCAGCACCCGCGCGGCTTCCACGCGTTGCTCCGCCAGCTTGCGCGCGCCCACGTCGCTTTGCGCGTTGGCCATCGAATCCTTGATCATGCCGGCGATTTCGCTGTCCGACAGGCCATACGACGGCTTGACCTGGATCGACGCTTCCACGCCGGTGGATTTCTCCATCGCGGTGACGCTCAGCAGACCGTCGGCATCCACCTGGAAGGTGACGCGAATGTGCGCCCCCCCGGCAGGCAGCGGCGGCAGGCCGCGCAGCGTGAAGCGCGCCAGCGAACGGCAATCCTGCACCAGCTCGCGCTCGCCCTGCAGCACGTGGATCATCATCGCGCTCTGGCCGTCTTTGAAGGTGGTGAACTCCTGCGCACGCGCCACCGGAATGGTGGTGTTGCGCGGGATCACTTTCTCCACCAGGCCGCCCATGGTTTCGAGGCCCAGCGACAGCGGGATCACGTCCAGCAGCAGCATGTCGCTGTCCGGCTTGTTGCCCACCAGGATGTCGGCCTGGATCGCGGCGCCGATGGCGACCACTTTATCCGGATCGATCGACGTCAGCGGCGTGCGGCCGAAGAAGGCCCCCACCTGCTCACGCACCAACGGCACGCGAGTGGAACCGCCGACCATCACCGCTTCCAGCACCTCGTCGGCGGCGACGCCGGCGTCTTTCAGCGCGCGGCGGCAGGCCATCAGCGTACGTTTCACCAGCGGAGCGATCAGCGCTTCGAACTGGGCGCGGGTCACCTCACCCTGCCAGCCGGCCACCTCGACGCGCACGCTGTCGGCATCACTCAACGCGATTTTAGCGGCGATGGCGGCGTCCAGCAGCTGGCGCTGCACGCCGTGGTCGCTGCGATCGGCCACGCCGGCCTGCTCGCGCAGCCAGTCGGCCAGCAGGTGATCGAAGTCGTCGCCGCCCAGCGCGGAATCGCCGCCGGTGGCCAGCACTTCGAACACGCCGCGGCTGAGGCGCAGAATGGAGATATCAAAGGTGCCGCCGCCCAGATCGTAAACCGCGATCACCCCTTCCTGGCCGGAGTCCAGCCCGTAGGCGATCGCCGCCGCGGTCGGTTCGTTCAGCAGGCGCAGGACATGCAGGCCGGCCAGACGCGCCGCGTCTTTGGTGCCCTGGCGCTGCGCGTCGTCGAAGTAGGCGGGAACGGTGATCACCACGCCATCCAGCTCCCCTTCCAGCGCCGCTTGCGCGCGCGCGGACAGGGCCCGCAGGATATCGGCGGAGACGCCGACCGGGTTAACCGGACCGGCGGCGGTGACGATCAGCGGCAGGCCGTTGTCGCTGGCCTGGAATTGATACGGCAGGTTCGGGTAACGCTGCTGCACGTCCGCCAACGAGCGACCCATCATGCGCTTGATGGAGCTGACGGTATTGGCCGGATCCTGCGCCGCCTGTTGGCGCGCCTCCCAGCCGACGCGCTGCGCGTCCGCCTGATAATGCACCACCGAAGGCAGCAAATGGCGGCCCTGTTCGTCGGCCAGCGTTTCCGCTTGCCCGCTGCGCACCGTGGCGACCAGCGAGTTGGTGGTGCCTAAGTCGATGCCGGCGGCCAAGCGTCGCTGGTGCGGCGCGGCGCTGAGGCCAGGCTCACTAATTTGTAATAAGGCCATGTTGAAGCTTCCACAATCAGAATCAGAATCAGAAGGTGTTACTCAAAACCCAGCAGTTTTTCTTCGAGTTGTTCAACCTGTTGCTGGAGTTTGTCCAAAAAGCGCAGCTTGCGCACGGTGTCGGCGGCGTCCGCCCACTGCTCGCCGTCCAGCTGCTGCAGCATCAGCGCACTGCGCTGTTTGATGGAGGCGGTCAGCCGCGCGCCGAAATCGGCCAGCAGGCTTTCCGCCTCCGGCTTGCGCTCAATGGCGTCGAGCTCTTCGCGCAGCTCCAGCTGTTCCATCAGAAACGCGGTGTCGCGCATCGTATGCTGTTCGTTGCCCAGATCGAAGCCGTGCAAAGATAGCATATACTCCGCGCGTTTTAACGGGTGCTTCAGCGACTGGTAGGCTTCGTTGATGGTCGCCGCCTGCTGCAACGCCATCAGGCGTTCGCGCTCCGGCTGGTTGGCGAAACGATCGGGGTGAAATTGGCGCTGCAGATCCTGGAAGCGGGACGCAAGCAGGCTGCCGTCCACGGTGTAGCGAACTGGCAGCCCGAATAAAGTAAAGTAATCCATAGCGTGCTCTGGGCGTTAGCGGATGAAGTTCCCCCGCCGAAACGGGGGAGCACGATGGACTGTCAGACGTTGAAACTCTCGCCGCAGCCGCATTCGCTTGAGACGTTCGGGTTGTTGAACTTGAAGCCTTCGTTCAGGCCTTCCTTAACGAAATCAAGCTCGGTGCCGTCAAGGTAAACCAGGCTCTTGCCGTCGATGATCACCTTGATGCCTTTGTCTTCAAACACGATGTCGTCATCGTTGGCTTCGTCAACAAATTCCAGCACGTAGGCCATTCCGGAGCAGCCGGAAGTTCGCACTCCCAGACGCAGGCCGAGACCCTTGCCGCGGTTCGTCAAAAACGCCTGAACACGCTGCGCAGCGCTGTCGCTCATGGTAATAGACATCACAACCTCACACTTCAAATCAAAGCCCGGCGTGGCCGGGCCGACTCAGACAAATTACTCGGCGCTATGCTTGCTCTTATAGTCGGCAATCGCTGCTTTGATGGCGTCTTCAGCCAGGATCGAGCAGTGAATTTTGACCGGCGGCAATTCCAGCTCTTCGGCGATCTGGGTGTTTTTGATCGCTTCAGCCTGATCGAGCGACTTGCCTTTCATCCATTCGGTCACCAGCGAGCTGGAGGCGATGGCGGAACCGCAGCCGTAAGTTTTAAAGCGCGCGTCTTCGATGATGCCTTCATCGTTAACCTTGATCTGCAGCTTCATGACGTCGCCGCAAGCCGGCGCCCCTACCATGCCGCTACCGACGGTAGGATCTTCGTTGTCGAAGGAACCCACGTTGCGCGGGTTTTCATAATGATCGATTACTTTTTCGCTGTAAGCCATGACCTTGCTCCTGAAACCTGAGAATTAATGATGCGCCCATTCGATGCTGTTGATGTCCACGCCCTGCTTGAACATCTCCCACAGCGGAGACAGATCGCGCAGACGGCCGATGGATTTACGCACCAGTTGAATGGTGTAGTCGATCTCTTCTTCCGTGGTGAAACGCCCCAGGGAGAAACGGATCGAGCTGTGCGCCAATTCATCGCTCATGCCCAGCGCGCGCAGCACGTAGGACGGCTCGAGGCTGGCGGAGGTACAGGCTGAACCGGAGGAAACGGCCAGGTCTTTCAGCGCCATGATCAGCGATTCGCCTTCAACGTAGTTGAAGCTGACGTTCAGGATGTTCGGTGCGCCGTGCTCCAGATCGCCGTTCAGATACACTTCTTCCATATCTTTTACGCCGTTCCACAGACGATCGCGCAGGGTGCGCAGACGCGCCATCTCTTCGGTCATCTCTTCTTTGGCGATGCGGTAAGCTTCGCCCATGCCGACGATCTGGTGGACAGGCAGGGTGCCGGAACGCATGCCGCGCTCGTGACCGCCGCCGTGTACCTGCGCTTCGATGCGGATGCGCGGCTTGCGGCGCACGTACAGCGCGCCGATGCCTTTCGGGCCATAGATTTTGTGGCCGGAGAACGACATCAGGTCGACTTTCAGCTTGCTCAGATCGATAGGCAGTTTGCCCACGCTCTGGGTGGCGTCAACGTGGTAGATGATACCGCGCGCGCGGCACATTTCGCCGATCGCTTCGATGTCCTGCACCACGCCGATTTCGTTATTGACGTGCATGATGGAGACCAGAATGGTGTCATCGCGCAGCGCCGCTTCGAGATCCTGCAGGCTGATAATGCCGTTGCTCTGCGGCGCCAGATAGGTCACTTCGAACCCTTCGCGCTCCAGCTGACGGCAGGTGTCCAGCACGGCTTTGTGTTCGGTTTTGCTGGTGATGATGTGCTTGCCTTTTTTCTGGTAGAAATTGGCAGCGCCTTTGATCGCCAGGTTGTCGGATTCGGTCGCCCCGGAGGTGAAGACGATTTCGCGCGGATCGGCGCCCACCAGTTCGGCGATTTGGTTACGGGCGATGTCTACCGCCTCTTCCGCCTGCCAACCGAAACGGTGGGAACGGGAAGCCGGGTTGCCGAAAGTGCCGTCCAGGGTCAAAAACTGCATCATCTTCTCAGCAACGCGCGGGTCAACCGGCGTCGTTGCTGAGTAATCCAGATAAATCGGTAATTTCATTGCTCTTGTGCTCCGTACATCACTTCCAAAAACTAAAATAATTTCGCCAGCTGCTTATGCGCGCAGATTAACGTTGATAGTTTCTTGCGGACGACCGTTGGCCGTGCGGCGCGTATCGTTGTTTTGACGATCCGCCACCACCAGCACTTCCTGGTTGTTGACCAGTTCTGCCAGCGTAATGTTGTTCAGGAACCCGCTGATGCGCTCGCTCAGATCGCGCCACAGGGCGTGGGTCAAGCAGCGATCGCCGCCCTGACAGCCTTCTTTGCCCTGGCACCGGGTTGCATCTACCGATTCATCGACGGCAGTGATGACAGCGCCAACGGCGATCTCACCCGCGTCTTTACCCAGCAGATAACCACCGCCCGGGCCGCGCACGCTGGCCACCAGGCCATTCTTGCGCAGACGGGAGAATAATTGTTCCAGATAAGAGAGCGAAATACCCTGGCGTTCGGAAATGTCCGCCAGTGGCACCGGCCCTTCCTGGGAATGCAGCGCTACGTCGAGCATAGCGGTTACGGCATAACGGCCTTTGGATGTCAGTCTCATAGCTCAATGGTTACCTGTTGGTCAAATATGGCCGAAAGTCTGACATTCCTGAGTAAAACAGTCAACTATTTAACCTAGTAATTGACTCAAGTATTAGCACGTTTTGAACTTAGCAAGAACAAAGGTATATAAAATACATGTTATAACCTTTGGATAACTAATACTATTGTCACCCGCCGCTATACCACATCAATTAATTACCTTGATGTTTATCCTGTTTCTCGATCGACGTCAGCATGCCGCGCAGGATATTCAGCTCCTGCCCTTCCGGGCGCGCGCGGGTGAACAGCCGACGCAGGCGGCTCATCACCTGGCCCGGATGGGACGGGCGAATAAAGCCGGTGCGCTGCAGCGTCTGCTCCAGGTGCTGATAGAAACGCTCGAGGTCATCCACCAGCGGATACGGCGTCTCTTCCAGCTGCGGCGCGCCCGCCTGTTGGCGATCGAGGTAAGCCACGCGCACTTCATACGCCAGGATCTGCACCGCCATCGCCAGGTTCAGCGAGCTGTAGTCCGGGTTGGCCGGAATGGCGACGTGGTAGTGGCACTTCTGCAATTCATCGTTGGTCAGCCCGACGCGTTCGCGGCCGAACACCAGCGCCACCGGCGCGTGTTCGCCCTCGTGCACCGCGCGCACGCCGCATTCACGCGGCTCCAGCATCGGCCACGGCAAGGTGCGAGAACGGGCGCTGGTGCCCACCACCAGGCTACAGCCGGCGATGGCGTCATCGAGGGTGTCGACGATAGTGGCGTTGCCGATCACGTCACTGGCGCCGGCGGCCAGGGCGATGGCCTGAGAATCGGGTTTGATCAGCGGATTAACCAGATAAAGGTTGGTTAAACCCATGGTTTTCATGGCTCTGGCGGTCGAGCCCATGTTGCCGGTATGTGAAGTCTCTACCAGAACAATGCGGATATTGTGCAGCATACAAACTCTGAGCGTGGCGGAAAATCGCAGCATCTTAACACAGCCGTAGGCAATTTGCCGAACAGCTGCTATACTTCGCGCCGTTTCCTGTTCTTTAACATCCTAGTTGGAAGATACCCATGCATCCGATGCTGACTATCGCCGTGCGCGCTGCGCGCAAGGCCGGTAACCTGATTGCCAAAAACTACGAAACCCCGGACGCTGTAGAAGCGAGCCAGAAAGGGACCAATGACTTCGTCACCAACGTCGATCGCGATGCAGAGCATCTGATCATCGACGTCATCCGCAAGTCTTATCCGCAACACAGTATCGTGAGCGAAGAACGCGGTGAGCTGATCGGCGAAGATCGCGATGTGCAATGGGTGATCGATCCACTGGATGGCACTGCAAACTTCATCAAACGTTTCCCTCATTTCTCCGTTTCCATCGCCGTACGCATCAAAGGCCGTACTGAAGTGGCCGTGGTTTACGATCCGATGCGCAACGAACTGTTCACCGCCACTCGCGGCCAGGGCGCACAGCTCAACGGCTACCGCCTGCGCGGCACCAACGCCAAAGATCTGGATGGCACCATCCTGGCAACCGGCTTCCCGTTCAAGGTCAAACAGCACGCAACACCTTACATCAACATCGTCGGCAAGCTGTTCACCCAGTGCGCGGACTTCCGCCGCACCGGTTCCGCCGCGCTGGATCTGGCCTATGTGGCCGCCGGCCGCGTAGACGGGTTCTTCGAAATCGGCCTGAAGCCGTGGGATTTCGCCGCGGGCGAACTGCTGGTGCGTGAAGCCGGCGGCCTGGTGACCGACTTCGTCGGCGGCCACAACCACTTCAGCTCCGGCAACGTGGTGGCAGGCAACCCGCGCGTAGTGAAAGCCATGCTGGCCACCATGCGTGAAGAACTGAGCGAAGCGCTGAAGCGTTAATCGCCAGAAGCGAATCGAAAAAAGCGCTGCCGATGCAGCGCTTTTTTTATGCCCGTTAGCGGGAGAAGGGCCGGATGCCACCGCCGAATTCCGGCTGCGCGCTGACGTACAGCAACAGCCCGGCGGCCAACAGGATCAGGCCGCCGGCCAGCGCCAACGCCCCCCAGGCCACCGCGCTCCAGGCGGCGGGCGCGCGCGAACGGCTGAGGCGCACCGCCAGCCGGCGGCTGTAATGCACCAGCAGTGCCAGCATCGAGATGGTCAACGAGGTGCCGAACGCCATCGCCAGCGCGGAAATCACGCCCCAGCCGAACACGCCGATCACCTTGGAGAACAGCAGCACCAAAATCGCCCCCGAACAGGGGCGCATGCCCATCGCCAGCACGATGGCGGCCTGAGTGCGCCAGTCGCTTCCCGCCTGCAGCTCGCTGTCGCTCGGCAGATGCCGGTGGCCGCAGCCGCAGTGGGCGCTGTGCACATGATCCGCCGCCAGCGGCGTCAGGCTGTTGATGCGCAGCGCCGGCGCCGGGCGCATCGCCTTGATCGCCGCAAACAGGCGTTTCAGCGCGCGCCAACTCAGCAGCACGCCAAGCAGCATCACCAGAATAAAGCTGCCCTTCTCCAGCCAGAAACTGCTTTGGTGCAGCTGGCGCGAAGAGAGCTGCAATACCACCAGCATCAGCGTGACCAGCGCGATCGCTACCCCACCCTGCACCAGCGAGGCGGCGAAGGTCAGCTTCAGGCTGCTTTTCAGCCGCGCCGGATGGGTAGCCAGGTAGGTGGCGATCACCACTTTGCCGTGGCCGGGGCCGAGCGCATGCAAGACGCCATAGCCGAGGCTGAACAGCATCAGCGCCAGCCCGGCCTGCTGCGGCGCGGCCTTCACCTGCTGCAACAGCCCCGCCATCTGCTGGTGCAGCGCTTTTTGCCACACCACGCTCTGCATCAGCAGCTGCGGCCAATAGTGCCACGCCAGCAGCGCGGCGGCCGCCAGCGCCAGCGTGAACGGCAGCAGCGGCCACAGGCCGAAGGCCCAGTGGCGCCGGCTCGTCGTCGGTTGCGAGAGATTTAACGACATTGCAGCGTCACCCGCTGGGCGAACTGCTGCCCCAGCGCCAGGTCTTCGCCGGGCGAGTCGTTCTTGTCGAGCGACAGCGCATAGGCCTGCAGCGACGCATTCGGCTTCGGCGTCATCAGCTTGTAGCTACACAGCTGCGCCATCTCCGGCGGCAGATGCAGCGCATTTTGGTCTTTATAGGTCATATCCACAAAATAAGTCGGATCGTAAGTCGAAAGTTCGAACGGCTTGCCCGCCAGCGGCTGCGGCTCGGCCAACGGCAGCACGAACTCCAGCACCGCCTGGTTGCCCTGACGCGACAGGTGATATTCACTGGGCAAGTTCAGGTATTTCACCGGTTTGCCGTCGCGGTAAAGATCGGTGAAATAGTGCTGCCCCAGCACGTTGGCCATCACTTCCGCCGCCAGCTTTTTCCACACTTCCGAATCGCTCTTGGCGTTTTTCGCATCGTAGAGCAGATCCGCCGAGGTGATTTCATCCATCACCCACACCATTTTCAGGCCGACCAGCCGCTGGTCTTTGGCGACGAAGGTGGTATTCATGTCGATAAAGCTGTGCGGATGAGCGATCGCACCGGCGCTGAACACGGCGCCGAAGGCAGCCAAAAGACGACGTAACTTCATCATTATCCTGTCTTACCTGCATTTGTTATAACGTAACACAAATAGATGCCTAACGGCCCGCCTCTCCCGGCGATATTTGTGACGAAAGTTGTAAGCCGAAGTAAAAGCCGCGCGGTAATCCTGCCGTCACAAAGCCTTTTGCTATGCTTAGGCATAATCGCAACCTTTTATGCCGGAAGGTGATAATGAGCCTGGACACCTCTCCCGTGCCCGAGCTCTCCGGACAACAACGGCGCTGCCATCTGCTGCTGATGCTGTACACGCCGGAGCCCGAGTTACAGCTGGAGACCCTAAGCCGAATCAACGGCGTCGCCCCCCCGATAACCCGGCAAGATATAGCCGAGGTGGCCAGTGAAATCCAGCGTTTCCATCACCTGGAGATCGCCGTCGATCCCGACCATGGCTACCAACTGCGGGGCAGCGTGCTCGACCAACGCCTGTGCCTGATCCACTGGCTGCGGCGGGCCCTGCGCTGCAGCCCGCGGTTTGTCGAAGGCGATTTCGCCCCGCGCCTGCGGCAAGCGCTGGCGACCGATGCCGCCCCGGCGTCTGCGCTGGCAGAGGCGATCGACGCCTGCGAGCCGCTGCTCAGCCGCCACTTCGATGCGCGCGACCGCCAATTCCTGCAGCATTACCTGCTCTACTGCGCCTGGCAAAATCGCCTGCAGCAGCATCCGCGTTTCGACGCCGTTCAGCGCGACTGGCTGCGGAAAAAGCCGGAACAGCAAGCCGCCGCCTGGCTGCATCAGGCCTGCAACCGGCTGTTTAACCAGCCGCCGCAGGCAGACGAGCGCGATTTTTTGGCGCTCACCTTCACCATGTTGAAAAATCACAGCTACCACAGCAACGACTCAGCGCAAGAGCGGAGATTGATGGCGGCGATCGACAACATGGTTGAGCGCTTCCAGCAACTTTCCGGCATGGCCTTCAGCAGCAAGGCGGAGCTGGTCAGCCAGCTGTTCGCCCATCTGGCGCCGGCGCTGGAGCGCTGCCGTTTCGCCATCGGCATCGACAATATGCTGCTGGAAGAAGTGGTGCGCAAATACCCGCGGCTGATGCGCACCACGCAGGAAGCGCTGAAACCGCTGGAGCAGGAGTACGGCGTGCATTTTTCCAACGAGGAGGCGGGTCTGGTGGCCATCAGCTTCGGCGCCTGGCTGATGCAGGACAACGCGCTGCAGGAAAAGCAGGTGCTGCTGCTGACGCTGGACAACCCGCAGCTGGAAGAGGAAGTGGAATATCAGATCCGAGAGCTCACGCTGCTGCCGCTGAACATCAAGTACCTGCCGCTGAGCGACTATCTGCGCAGCGGAGCGCCGCAGGGCATCACGCTGGTGATCACCCCTTATGCGGCGGTGCACAGCGATCCGCACCCGCCGCTGGTCTATACCGAACTGCCGCTGGAAACCCGGCAGCGCCAGGCGATCCGCGCGCTGCTGGAAGCCCCTTAATCAGCGGCTGACGCTGACCGCCGGCGGCCGGATGAACAAGGCCGGCACCGCGACCGCCGCCATCACCCAGAATACCCCGCCCTGCCAATGTTCGAACAGGAACCCGGCAATGACTGTCATGACGGCGATGCCGCCGCCCATCGCCAGCGCCGAATACACCGCCTGCAGTTGGATCACCTCTTGCCCCTGACGCGCGGCGATAAAACGCATCGCCGCCAAATGGCAGACGGTGAAAGTGCCGCAGTGCAGGATCTGGATCAGCAGCAGCCAGCCCAGCTCGGTGCTGTAGGCCATCAGGCTCCAGCGCAACACGCCGCAGCAGGCGGAGAGCAACAGCAGGTTGCGCGCATTCCAGCGGCGGAACAGCACGTTGCTGCTGGCGAAAATAATCACCTCCGCCACCACGCCCAGCGACCACAGATAGCCGATGGTCGAGGCCGAATAGCCGGCCTCCTGCCAGTAAATGGAGCCGAAGCTGTAGTAGCCGGCGTGCGCCCCTTGCAGCAGCGTGACGCACAGCAGGAAGCGCCAGACCGGCCCTTCTTTCAGCAGCGCCCACAGCGAACGTTCGGTTCCGCTGTGCGTGCGCGCTTCGCCCTGCGGCATGACGCTCGGCTTCAACAGCATGCCCAGCAGCATCGCCAGCACGCTGAAAATCAGGCTGTAGAGAATGGCGTTATGGCCCCACACCGCTACCAGCTGCCCGGTCAGCGCCGAGCCGATGACGAACGCCAGCGAGCCCCACAGCCGCACCCGGCCGTAGTCCATACGGATCTGCTTTTGCCAGGTGGCGGCCAACGCGTCGGTCAGCGGCACCAGCGGCGAGAAGAACAGGTTGAAACCCGCTATCACCAGCATCAGCCAACCCCAGCCGTTGCCGAAACAGAAACCGACCGCAAAGGCCAGGGTCAGCAGCGCCAGCAGCCGCAGGGCGGAGACTAAATGAGAGGGATCTTTAACGCGGGGCGCAATCAGTAAGCTGCCGAGGAAGCGGGCCACCAAGCCGGCGCCGAGCAGCATGCCGATGGTTTCGGGCGCGATGCCCTCGCCTTTCAGCCACACGCCCCAGAACGGTAAGAAGATGCCATAGGAAAAGAAGTAGGTGAAATAACTGAGCGCGAGCCAACGCGTGGATTGCAGAACCATGATCCCTCCGGAGTGAGGGCAATACTTTGACAGAGCTCACACCGACCCGCAATCTTCATTCCACTTCAATGCGTTAGAGTGCCAGACAGCTCACAGTTTGCCGCGAGCGGCCACAAAAAAGGGCCGGTGTCAAGCCCTTCGTGCAAATCACGCGAGGCTTGAAACCATATACGGGGCAATAGGTTAGCTCTGTTTCGTGCCGCTTGCAGGGGATGCGGCGTTGTGGGCTGGGAGCCACATGAGAGCCCTGGGAAAGCAAGCCGGGTCGCGCTGTAGCGGTGACGATTGCCAAGGGACGGTGGGCTTATTCGGTCATCATAGCCCAATGGTTGGCTGCGCTCCAGAACTAAGAACGTGCAGCGTTGGCGGAACCTTCAAAGGATGGCGGTAGCCCCGAACCCTAATCAACAGCTTGACCTGAGCCGGCGAGATCGGCTTTGACTTCTGCTCCAATGCATAAAAAGTGTCCGCAACACCGTTTGAGGGACATGCAACAAGGTGTATAGTCAAGAGCAGCAAAAGTTCACTGTATCTTTCCGGTCACCATAGGGGGAAAAATGGCTGATAAAAAAGTAGTTTTCATTGCATTCGCTATCGAGGACGAGAGGCAGAGGGATTTCCTTAAAGGACAATCGTTGAGTCCACGAGCTCCTTACGAATTTGTAGATATGTCGGTTAAAGAACCGTATGACAAGGATTGGAAAGATCGCGTCCGCACTCGCATCAGACGGTCTCACGGTGTAATAGTGCTGGTGAGCAAAAATTCTCTCAATTCAAGCGGTCAGAAATGGGAAATTCAATGCGCCAAAGAGGAAAATAAGCCGATTCGTGGAATCTGGGCCTATTCGACAGATCGAACACAAATTTCTGGCGTTACCACTTATGCGTGGAGTGACAAGAATATTAGCGATTTTATCGACTCGCTATAGGTCAAGGTCATGCGCAAAGCACTAATAGTAGGGATTGATCATTACGCAAATATAAATTCCCTCAGCGGCTGCGTTAACGATGCCCACTCTGTCAAGGCGGTTTTGGAGCGACACGCCGATGGGACTGTCAATTTTGCAACTCCCCGAGTGATAACTGGAACAGGTCCAGCCGACATTGTTGAAAAGCATTTCCTCAAAGATGCTGTACGAGAGCTTTTTAGCGGCGATGCAGATATTGCGCTGTTCTATTTTGCCGGGCATGGATACATTGAGGATACCGGCGGCTTCCTTTGCGCAGGAGATTGCAGAACGGGCGATGATGGACTTGCTTTGTCGGAAGTTATGACTCTAGCCAACAACTCTAGGGCAAAGAATAAAGTCATTATTCTGGACAGCTGCCATAGTGGTATTGCAGGAGACACCTCGAATCTGGCCGGATTTGCTGAAATAAAAGAAGGAACAACAATCCTCACTGCATCAACAGCAGAGCAATATGCCATGGAAGCTCCGGGCGGCGGCTCTGGTGTTTTTACAAACTTATTTGTTGATGCGCTTGGCGGGGCTGCTGCGAACCTTGTTGGCGATGTTACCCCAGGTAGCGTCTACGCTCACATTGATCAATCACTTGGCCCATGGGCGCAGCGTCCTGTATTTAAGACAAACGTTAAAACTTTTGTTTCTCTAAGGAAGGCTGCACCTCCAATTGGCCTGGCCGATCTCCAGGCCATAATAAGGCATTTCCCGAGTGCAGATTATCAATTACCCCTAGATCCCTCATATGAGCCGGAACGCTCCGAGGAACAGCGCAATGACCCAACCATTCCAGCGCCCAATCCAGTGAATAACGCTATATTCGCCATCCTTCAGCGATATGTAAAAGTTAATCTTGTTCGGCCTGTTGGCGCACCCCATATGTGGCACGCTGCCATGCAGAGAAAAGCTTGCGAGTTAACAGTGTTAGGTCAGCATTATTGGAATCTCGTAAAAGAAGGCTTAATATAGGTCTTGAAATGACAGACAACTTATCTCTATTGTCACGCAAAGATCTCATAGAGAAACTAGCCGCTATTGAACATGAACGCTGGGCTCATTGGCAAAGCTATCTGCATGAGCAATGTGTGCGTCAAGAAGATGGCTCGCTTATAATTCCCGCCAAGCTTGCAGAGCGTTGGGAAAAGCAAATAGCCACCCCATATACAAGCCTAAGCGATGAAGAGAAAAATAGTGATCGAGAGCAAGTTTATAGGTACTTGCCAGTTATAGAGTCAGAGCTAAGCTCGGATTGGAGATGAGTTCCGAGTCCTCTTAAGATGCTAAATTTATATATCTATTTTCGGATTTTCCTGAATCCCCGATCCCCCGCCATGAAGGCTTCCAGCATGTGCGGGATCAGCGTCGCTGCATCGACAGATTCGCCATAGGTTTGCGCATGGAGCTGCGCATAGCGGTCGAGTTCGTCTTTCAGACTGGCCGGGCATGTAAAAGTCAGCTTGACGCTGCTGCTGGACGGCAGCGGCCCCAGCCGCAATTTCTTGGTTGGCGTGCTCATCGTGATGTTCCTCGATTGAACATGAGCGGCTGGTAGGGGCGAAGCGTCAAATCGCGCGCAACGATGATCCGCACCGGCAGGCCCGGCCGACTGGTCAAGGTCGGCTGGATGTTCATGTTGCGGCGGGTCATCTCCTGGCCGACCTGATTGATGCTGTCCTGCGCGCTGTCGCGCCCGGCGATGATGATGCGATCGCCGTCCTGACGGTTCTCCGGCGCGGCCAGTTCGGCGCCGACGCCCAGCAGCGTCGTCAGCGCCGCCCCGGCGAAGATGCGGCCCCAGTGGTAGTCCACGTCGTCTTCCAGCCCGGCATAGCCGGCCGGATCGGTGCCCACCAGGTTGTCGAGCGTGAGCGAAGACGTGTCCGGCAGGATGATCCGGTTCCAGACGACTTGAACGCGGCTCTGCCCGTAGCTGACCTGGCTGTTGTAGCGGCCGAGGATGCGCGAACCCTGCGGGATCAGCAGGAACTTGCCCGTGGCCGTGTCATAGACCGGCTCCGTGACCGTGGCGATCACGTCGCCCGGCAAGTCTGACTTGATGCCCGTCACCAGCGCGCCGGCGATCACCGTCCCGGCCATGACCTGATACGGCGAAGCCGGCAGGGTCAGGTTGCCGGAATTGCGGGTTTCCGTAGAAGCGCCTTGCAGGAACGCCTCCTTCTGTTCCTGCCGGTTCTGTACGGTGGTCGGATCGGCGGGCTGGGCCGCCGTCGAGGCCGGCCCGGCCGCCATCGGATCGAAGGCCGCATTGGCAGAGAAGCCCGGCGCAGCGGCGACCTGCGACTGCGCCACCGGCACGGCGCCTTGCGTGCCCGTGCGGAAGAACACCGACGATGCGGCCGCTTCCTCGGCCTCCTTCAACCGGGCCAGGCGCTCGGCCTCGGCCGGGTCGTGGCCTGGCGGCGCGTAGCCGACCGTCGGCTGCTGCTGTGCATTGACGATGGCCGGGCCAAGATCGCCCGGCAGCGGCGGCCCAAGTTCCGGCATCTCGGGCGGCAAGGCGGGCGGCAGTTGGGAATAGTCGGTCGGCAGCCGCTCCAGTCCTTCGGAGCGCGAAACGCGATCGACGTTGTACAGCTCGGTGGATTCGCCTGCGCCGCGCCGCTGCGGTTGCAGCGACCACATCAGCGCGCCCAGCACCGCCACCGACAGGCCGCCGGCGAGGATCGCCAGCACGCGCCGGTTCAAGCGCGTGACCGGGCGCGGCTGGGCGCGCAGCGCCACCGTTTCCGGGGCCACCTTGTCCGCCTGCGGGATGGCAAGGTCGGGAGTGTCGTCCTGGCTCATGCTCAATTCCTCCGCGCCACGCCGTCGGTGCGCTCGATCCGCACCACGTCGCCCTTGTCCCCACCCAGGCGCAGTTCGGCCGCGCCGAACAGGCGATCCACGATGTAGTACGGCGAGCGGAAACGGTAGTTCACCAGTTGTCCGTCACCTTGCGCGCCGATGACGAACAAGGGCGGCAGCTCACCCTGGGCGATGCCGGCCGGGAACTGGATATAGACCTTCTCGCCGTCATCGAAGGCGCGCAGCGGTTTCCACGACGGTTTGCCGCCGCTGATCGCGTAGCGGAAGCGGATGCGCTCCAGCGACAGGCCGGCATCAACCGGCGCGGCGGCGTTGGCCGCCTGTGCCTGGCGCTGCAACGCCAGCATCCGGTCGCGCGGGTAGTCCCAGGAGACGGATGCCATCCACGCGCGCTCGGTCGAGGTCAGCTCCAGCAGATAGGTGCGGCGATTGGTGGTGATGACCAGATTCGTCTTGAGGCCCGAACGCACGGGCTTGACCAGCACATTGACGCGCAGCTCGTCGCCGGCACCGCTGGATGTGTCGCCGACGATCCAGCGCACGGTGTCGCCGGCGGCCACCGTCACCAGTTCCTCGCCCGGCTGGAGCGAAACCACGGTCACACGCCCCGGCGCGGCATAGACCTGATAGAGCGCGCCATCGGTGAAGGGCCAGACTTGAATCGCATTGACGTAGCCTTCGCGTGTGGGCGCGATGCGCGCCTCTGCATTGGCCTTCGACACGCGCACGGTCTCGTCGGCCGGTTCCGGCGCGGGCTTGGCCTCGTCCACCTCCGGCAGCGGCTTTAGCTGCGCCGGCAGCGCCAGCGGCTCGGGAATGGCAACAACCTCCACCGGCTGGGGCGGTTCGGGCAGCGGCTGGGCCTGCACCGGCTCATCGAGCGAGATGGTTGGCGGCGGCTTGCCCTGAGTGGCGCAGCCCGAGAACAGGACAGTCGAGGCCAGCAGGATCAACGGCAAAGCGTAAAAGCGGAAAGGCAGGTTCATGGCTTGGCTCCTTCGGAAGAATCCAGTTCGCGGCTCCACGACAGGCCGTTGACGTAGATACCCAGCGGGTTCTTGCGCAGGCGCTGCTCGCTGCGCGGGGTTTGCAGGACGGTGGAAAGCACCGCGTTCCAGCGTTCGGTGCCGGCGGGTGCGCCGTTGACGTACCGCTGTTCCGTCCAGCGGACGTTGAACGAGGCATCGCTCGCGCGCGTGACGCTGGTGATCTGCACCGTCACCGACTCGCGGCCGACGCGGGCGAACGGATCGTTCTTGCTGGCGTAATCGTTGAGCACGGCCGCGCCGCGGTCGGTGGTGTAGTCGTAGGCATCGAGCCAGTTCTGCCGCACGACGATGGGGTCGATGGACAGCGAGCGCACCAGACTGACGAAGTGCGCCAAGTGGTAGGCGATCTGCGCATCAGCCGGCTTGTATGGCGTGGCGGCCTCGCCGACCGCACGCACTTGTCCGGCCTGATCGACCTCGATGACGTAGGGCGTCACGATGGACTGCGCCGAGCGCCAGACCAGGCCGCCGGCCATCAGCAGCGCCAGCACCAGGCAACCGAAGGCCATCAAACGCCAGTTCTTCGCCTGCACGCGGGCCGAGCCGATGCGCTCGTCCCACACCTGGGCGGCGGCTTGATACGGGGTGGCAGGCTGCGGCGTATCGGCATAGCGCACCTGCGGTCGCTTGAATCGCATAAGGGTTCTCCTTGGTGGTCAGGTATCGGAATCGCGCAGGCTCGGGCCTTGCCCCGAGCCGCCGCCGTCGCCACCGCGAAGCGTGTGGGCGGCGGTGGTCGCGGCATGGGTGATCTGCTGGCGGCGGTGCATCCGCTTGGCCCAGGCGGGCTGCTCTTGCTTCTGCGAGCCGGCGGCGCCGTCCGCGCCGTCGCCTGCGGCGGATTGGCCGGACGCGGCCCCTGCGCCGTCATCGCCCGAAGATCCGTTCCAGCCGGAACGGAAGGAACTGGTCATCTTCTGCCCGGCGGCGGACGCGCCCGACGCGGCACGGCGGCCAGCGGCCTGTGCGCCGGTCTTGGCGATGTTGCCAAGACCAGCCGCCGCGCCTTTGGCCCCGCCGCCCGCAGCGGCGGAGCCGGCCTGGAACGCCGACCGGGCGCTGCCTGCCGCCGACGTGGCGGCACGCGCCCCAGCGCCGGCCAACTTGGCGGCGGCTGGCGCCATGCGCGCCCCGGCTGCTACGGCACCACCTACGCCGGTCGCGGCGGCACCGATGGCAACGCCCGTGCCGACAGCGCCGACAGCGGCACCGGCCATCGCGCCCGCGCCAAGCTGCGGCGCACCGGACACCAGGCCCGTGGCGATGCCGGGGCCGAAGATGCCCAGTGCCAGCAGCGCGAGCGAGGCCAGCATCACCACCAGGGCATGGTCGATGGAAGGCTCATCCGGCACGGTCTGGAATTCGGCGAACAGCCCCGAGCCGATGCCGACGATCACGGCCAGCACCAGCACCTTGATCCCGGCCGATACCACGTTGCCCAGCACCTTCTCGGCCAGGAAGCTGGTCTTGTTCCACAAGGCGAACGGCACCAGCACGAAGCCCGCCAGCGTGGTCAGCTTGAACTCGATCAGCGTGATGAAAAGCTGCACGGCCAGCACGAAGAAGCAGAGGATGACGACCAGCCACGCCAGGAACATCACCACGATCGGGTCGATGTTCGTGAACACTTCGGGGAAGCCAGCCATGTCGCCGATCTGTTCCAGAATCGGCGCACCCGCGTCGATGCCGGTCTTCGCCAGCCGCCCCGGTTGCAGGAAGTTCTCCATCGTGATGGCCGAGCCGGTGGCCGTAATCCCCAGGCCGGCGAACGAGCGGAACACGATGCCGGCCAGCCAGTTGAAGTTGCCGATGATGTAGGCGAACGCACCGACGTAGAGCACCTTGCGCAGCAGCTTGGCGATCACGTCCTCGCCCTGGCCGGTGGCGTGGCTCATGGCCCAATACAGGCCGGCGATGGTCATGTCGATGACGATGAGCGTGGCGGTCAGGAACGCCACTTCGCCTTGCAGCAGGCCGAAACCCGAGTCGATGTAGCGCGAGAAGGTATCGAGGAAGCGGTCGATGATGGTCACGTCGTTCATGGCGTGTCCTCCGGTGGGGCGAGCGGCGCGTTGCCTTCTTGCATGTCGTCGTCGGGTGTATCGAAGCTCGGCGGGATTGGCGGCAGTTCGGCCAGCGAGTCGTACTCGTCCGGCCCGGTATGGCCTGCGAAGAAGCGCTGCCGGAAGGCTTCGGCGGCGGCGCGGCAGGCGTCCTCGCCCACGGCCTGCCGGTCAGCCGCGCATTGCCCGCGCAGCGCCTTGAGCCGCACGGGATCGGCGGCCAAGGCGTCGGCCAGGTTCTCGGCCGGCTGCTGGCCGCAAGCGGTCAGCAGCACGGCCAGCAGGACACAAGCGCATCGCATGGCCGCCTCCGTCAGTTGTTGGGGTAGAAATTGACGGACTGCGGCGTGTACGACGTGCCGGTGCCAAGGAAGCGCCTGCGCACTTCGCGGGCGCGCTCGGTGGCCGCCGCCTGCCGCGCGAGTTCCAGCGAAGCGGCCCGGTCTTGCGTGATCTGGAGCTGCTGCGCCTGGATCGACTGCTTGGCCTGGAGCGCGAGAAGCTGGTTGGTCGCCTGCATGGCTTGCAGCGCGCCGGTGGCCGACTGGCTCTGGCTCACGAGGTCGGCCAGCGCGCTTTCGTCCTGCGCCAGGTTCTGCGACACCTGGGCTTGCATCCGCATCGCGGTGTGCAGGCCGTTCAAGGTGTTCTGCCAACGCTCGCGGGCGTCCTGCGCCATGCGGTCGCCGCTGACGGTGGCGGCGTACTGCTCGGGATAAAGGCGGGCGAACTCCCGATCCATGTTCGTCACGTCGTAGGCCAGTCCCTGTGCCTCGGCGATCAGGCGTTCGGTGGTGGCCAGCGTAGAGCGCAGCCGGTTGACGATGTTGAAGTCGAGATTCGCCAGGTTGCGCGCCTGGTTCATCAGCATCTGCGCTTCGTTCTGGAGCTGGTGGATCTGGTTGTTGATCTGCTCCATCGTGCGGATCGCCGTCAGCGTGTTCTGGACGAGGTTGGTGGGATCGACCACGACCCATTGCGCCTGGACGGTAGAGACGGTGCAGAGCATGGCCGCGACAGTGGCGGCGAGAAGACGCTTTTTCATGGCTGGTTCTCCGATAGTTGGGACAAGAAGGAAGCAGCCGCCGGTGCGGACGGCAGCAGGTCGGCGGCCCAGTCGAGGCCGCGATGGCGCAGCCACGCGCCCGCGAAGCCGGGAGCGCCGGCTTGTGCAAGCACGCGGTCAATGTCGCGTTGGTCTTGGGGGGTGGATGCGCCCGCGAAGGCGAGCGCCACCGGCCCCAGGTCGAGGTCGAACAGGCGGTTGCCGAGGCGCGACTGGTAGTAGTAGTCGCGCTTGGGCTGCGCGGTGGCGACGATCTCGATCTGACGGCTGTTGAGCCCGAAGCCTTCGTAGATCGTGCGAATCTGCGGCTCGGTCGCCTGCGGATTCGGCAGGAAAATCCGACTCGCGCAGCTCTCGATGATGGCTGGCGCGATAGTCGAATCCTTGATGTCGGCCAGCGATTGCGTGGCGAAGATGACGCTGACGTTCTTCTTGCGCAGCGTCTTGAGCCATTGCCGGATGCGGGCGGCGAAAGACGGCTCATCGAGGAACAGCCAGGCTTCATCGAGGATCAGCAGCGTGGGTGCGCCGTCGAAACGCTCATCGAAGCGGGCGAACAGGTAGCGCAGCACTGCCTGCACAGCGGCGGGGCTGTGCATCAGTTCTTCCATCTCGAAGCCCTGCACGGCGCCGAGGCCAAGACGGTCGGCGTCCGCGTCCAGCAGCTTGCCGTGCGCGCCGCCGAGCACATACGGGGCGAGCGCCTGTCGCAGCGCGTTGGATTGCAGCAGCACGGAAAGCCCGGTCATCGTGCGCTGCTCCACCGGCGCCCCGGCCAGGCTGCCCAGCGCCGACCAGATCGCCGCTTTCTCGTCCGGGCCGACGGTCACGCCTTCATGCAGCAAGCGGCCTTCCACCCATTCGGCCGCCCAGGTGCGGTAGCCCTCATGGTCGATGCGCGCGAGCGGCTGGAAGGCAATGCCGCCATCGGCGCCCAGGTCGTAGTGTTCGCCGCCCAGGCCGAGGATGGTGGCGCGCATCGAGCGGCCCATGTCGAAGGCAAAGACCCGCGAGCCGAAGTAGCGGCGGAACTGCAAGACCAGCTTGGCGAGCAGGACCGACTTGCCCATGCCGGTCGGGCCAGCGACCAGCGTATGCCCCACGTCGCCGATGTGCGTCACCAGCCGGAACGGCGTCGCGCCATCGGTGCGCGTCACGATCATCGGCGGCCCGTCGAGGTGATCGTTCTTCTCCGGCCCGGCCCACACCGCCGACAGCGGCATCATGTGCGCCAGATTCAGCGTCGAGACGATGGGCTGGCGCACGTTCGCATAGGCATTGCCGGGAATGGACGACAGCCACGCATCGACGGCATTGAGGGTTTCGGGGATGGTGACGAAGCCCCGGCCCTGGATGACGCGCTCCACCATGCGCAGCTTCTCGTCGGCCAGGGTCGGGTCGGCATCGAGCACCGTCACCGTGGCGGTGAGATAGCCGAACGCGACCTGATCGCTGCCCAGCTCCTGCAAGGCGGCGTCGGCGTCGGCCGCCTTGTTGCTGGCGTCGGTATCGACCAGCGGGCTTTCCTGCTGGAAGATGGTTTCGCGCAGCAGCGCCACCACGTTCTTGCGCTTGGCGAACCACTGACGGCGCAGGCGGCCGAGTTCCTTTTCCGCCTCGGCCTTGTCCATGCAGACAAAGCGCGTGCTCCAGCGGTAGCCAAAGCCCAGGCGGTTGAGGTCGTCCAGAATCCCCGGCCAGGTCGAAGTCGGAAAGCCACGCACCGACACCACGCGCAGGTGCTGGTCGCCCAGCACGGGCGCCAGGCCACCGACCAGCGCGGAGTCGGCCAGCAGCGCGTCGATGTGAAACGGCACTTCGGGCACGCCCACGCGGTAGCATCGTGTCGAGACGGTCGCGTGCAGATAGGTCAGCGTTTCAGCGTCATCGAGCCAGGCGATTTCCGGCATCACGCCATCGAGCAGGTCGAAGACGCGATCGGTTTCCGCGATGAAGGTATCGAGCCGGCCACGCCAGTCCACACCATCGCCGGGCGAGTTCTCGTAGAGCAGCTTGGCAGCGCGGGCGCGCGATTCCTCGGGCGGCAGGTACGCGAGCGTCAGGTGATAGCCACTCTCGAAGTGATGCCCCGATTCCTCGAAGGCCGCGCGGCGTTCTTCATCGACCAGCCAGGACAGTGGCTCGGGGAAGTCGGAATGCGGATAGTCCGCCGCCGGCCGGCGCTCGGCCTCGATGAACAAGGCCCAGCCCGACCCCAAGCGGCGCAGCGCGTTGTTGAGCCGCGCCGACGTGGCGATCAACTCGCCCTGCGTAGCGCTGTCCAGATCAGGTCCGCGAAAGCGCGCCGTGCGCTGGAAACTGCCATCCTTGTTCAAGACGACACCCGGCGCGATCAGCCCGGCCCAGGGCAGCCAGTCGGCCAGCAGCGCGGGCCGCTGGCGGTATTCGGCAAGGTTCAGCATGGCATCCCCCTCATACGTCCAGCAGCGGCTTGTGCTTGATGTGCCGGGCGAAGACCTGCATGAACTGCGGATCGACGCGCGCGCCCCAGACCGCCAGCGAATGGCCGACAATCCAGAGCACGACACCGGGAATCCACAGCTGCAGGCCCAGCCCGACGGCGGCAGCCAGCGTGCCGTTGGCGATCGCCACGGTGCGCGGCGCACCGCCCAGCAGGATCGGCTCGGTGAGCGAGCGGCGCAGCGGCACCTCGAAGCCCGGAAGATCGCTGGCCGTGTTCATACGACGGCCCCGCCGGAGAAGCTGAAGAACGACAGGAAGAACGAGGACGCGGCGAACGCGATGGACAGGCCGAACACGATCTGGATCAGCTTGCGAAAGCCGCCCGACGTGTCGCCAAAGGCCAGCGCCAGGCCGGTGGCGATGATGATGATGACCGCGACGATGCGCGCCACCGGCCCTTGGATCGACTCCAGGATGGATTGCAGCGGGCCTTCCCAGGGCATCGAGGAACCGGCGGCCTGCGCCGTGCCCGCCAGCAAGAGCATCAGCGCGGCCAGCAGCAGCCCTTGTCCGGCGGGACGGGCCAGGCAGCGCAACCGTGCCAGCATGGGCAGCCGAGAAAGCGGATTTACGGAAAGACGGAAAGCATCAACGGGCGTCATGGCAGTTCTCCAGAGGGTTGGTCAGGGGACGGGGAAGGCGCAGCGGCGGCGGCTGCATGAAGAACCGGCGGCAGCTCGGGAAACGGCGCTTCCAGCGCGTCCGCCAGCCGGTAGCCGGCGGCGTCGAAACCGACGACGCGGGCGATGCTTTCAACGCGGCGCTTGCGGCCACGTCCGGCGATGTGGATGACGACGTTGACCGCCTCGGCGATCAGCGCACGCGGCGGGTTCACGGCCACTTCGAGAATCAGTTGCTCCAGCCGCAGCAGCGCGCCCAGCGCGGAGCCGGCGTGGATCGTGGCGACGCCGCCAGGGTGGCCGGTGCCCCACACCTTGATGAGATCCAGCGCTTCGCCGCCGCGTACTTCGCCGACGATCACCCGGTCTGGGCGCAGGCGCATCGTGGCGCGCACCAGCTCCTGCATCGACACCACGCCCGCACGGGTGCGCAGCGGTACATGGTCACGGGCCGCGCATTGCAGTTCGATGGTGTCTTCGAGTACCAGCACGCGATCGCCGGTGGCGGCGATCTCGGCCAGCAGCGCGTTAGCGAGTGTCGTCTTGCCGGTGCTGGTGCCGCCGGCGATCAGGACGTTCTGCCGCTCGCGCACGGCGCGGCGCAGGAAGTCCGCCTGCCCGGCGGTCAGGATGCCGTCGGCCACATAGCGATCCAGGCCGATGATGCTCACGGCGCGCTTGCGCAGCGCGAACGCCGGGCCGGGTGCGGCCGGCGGCAAGATGCCCTCGAAACGCTCGCCGGTTTCGGGCAGCTCGGCGGTCAAGAGCGGTTGGCCGCGATGCACTTCCGCGCCGACATGCGCTGCGACCAGACGAATGATGCGTTCGCCATCGGCTTCGGGAAGTTCGACGCCCAGCGGCGTGCGACCCGACGACAGGCGATCGACCCACAGGGTACGGTCGGGATTGAGCATGATTTCCACCACGTCCGGGTCTTCGAGCGCGGTGGCGATCAGCGGCCCCATTGCCGTGCGCAACATCTGGATGCGGCGATCCAGCGAAGTCGCGGCCGACGAACGTGGCTCGGGCGGGAACTGCGGAACGGCGCTCATGAGGCACGCTCCGCAGCACGTTCATGGGCTTCGGCCAATGCCGCCGCGTCATCCATGCGTGCGGTGTCCGGGTGCAGTTCTTCCACCACGTCGCGCACGAGGCTGCGGCCGCGCAGCAGGTGGCGGCCAAGCTGTTCGACGAACTGCTCGAAGCGCGCCTTGCCCTGGGCGCGGGCCGCTTCCTGATGCGCTTCGGGAACCGGCGTGCTGACGGTCAGGAAGTAGCGGACGAACAGCGCCAGCGTTTCGATCTGGATGTTCTGGTCGCGCTCCAGGCGTTCGGTCTGCCGCGACAGGCGATCCAGCCGCTTGGCAATGGCGGCCTCGCGCTGATCGCCCGCGTCGGGAGACAGCCAGGACGCCAAGGCAGCGGCAACGATGCTGGACTTCGACACGCCTTTCTTGGCGGCCAGTTCGTCCAGACGCTTGGCGTGCTCGTGCTGGATGAACAGGTTGAGGCGGTATTGGCTCATAAGTTGATTCCGTCGTTAGGGTCGAGGGAAGCCAGCCGGGCCGTGCGCTGCATGGCCGGATCGAGCTGGCCGGGAAGCGCGGCAAAGGCAGGCAGCGGCAAGTCGTCGTCGTCATCGAGCAGCGCCAGGTCGTTGGCGGCTGGCGCTTGTTCAGGGTGGTACTCGGCAACCTCGGATAGCTCCGGCTGCCGGCGCGGGCCACCGTCGTCGGTGCCGCCCAGGCCATCGGCGGGTGCCACGGCCGGCGCGGCAGGCACGGCCGGAATCGCCAGGCCGCTCCAGTCGTCGGGGCGCGATGGCGGCGCGTCGGCGTACTGCCCGTCCGCCAGCGGGGGCGGCGGCAGCACGCGGCGCTTGAAATTGGCGTCGGCGTAGTAGCGCAGTTTCTTCGCCCGAATAGGCGCGACGCTGGACACCATCACCACGGCGTCATCTGGCGGAAGCTGCATCACTTCGCCTGGGGTGAGCAGCGGACGTGCGGTTTCCTGCCGGGACACCATCAGATGCCCGAGCCACGGCGCGAGCCGGTGGCCCGCGTAGTTGCGCTGCGCGCGCAGCTCGGTGGCCGTTCCCAGCGTTTCGGAAATGCGCTTGGCCGTGCGTTCGTCGTTGGTGGCGAAGGTCACACGCACATGGCAGTTGTCCAGAATCGAATGGTTCTGGCCGTAGGCTTTGTCGATCTGGTTGAGCGACTGCGCGATAAGGAAGCTGCGGATGCCGTAGCCGGCCATGAAGGCCAACGCCGTCTCGAAGAAGTCCAGACGGCCCAGCGCCGGAAACTCGTCCAGCATCAGCAGCAGCTTGTGGCGGCGGTCGATGCCGTCGCTGCCATCGAGCGATTCGGTGAGGCGCCGGCCGATCTGGTTGAGGATCAGCCGGATCAGCGGCTTGGTGCGGCTGATGTCCGAAGGCGGCACCACCAGATACAGCGACACCGGATGCTCGGAAGCAATCAGATCGGCGATACGCCAGTCGCAGCGCGAGGTGACTTCGGCCACCGTGGGATCGCGGTACAGACCCAGGAACGACATGGCGGTGCTCAGGACGCCGGAGCGTTCGTTGTCCGACTTGTTGAGCACTTCGCGCGCAGCGGAGGCCACCACCGGATGCGGGCCATCGCCGAGGTGGGGCGTGGTCATCATCCGGTGCAAGGTCAGCTCGAAGGGGCTGGCCGGGTCGGACAGGAAGTTGGCGACGCCGCGCAGCGTCTTGTCCTTGCCCGCATAGAGCACGTGCAGGATGGCGCCCACCAGCAGCGCATGTGAGGTTTTCTCCCAGTGGTTGCGCTTCTCCAGCGCCCCTTCGGGATCGACCAGGATGTCGGCGATGTTCTGCACGTCGCGCACTTCATGCGCACCGCGCCGCACTTCCAGCAGCGGGTTGTAGGCCGCCGACTTGGCATCGGTGGGGTTGAACAGCAGGCAATGCGAGAAGCGCGAACGCCAGCCAGCCGTAATCTGCCAGTTCTCGCCCTTGATGTCGTGGATGACGGCCGAGGCAGGCCACGACAGCAGCGTCGGCACCACCAGGCCCACGCCTTTGCCCGAGCGCGTGGGTGCGAAGGACAGGACGTGTTCCGGGCCTTCATGCCGCAGGTACTGGCGATCATGCTGGCCGAGGAACACACCGGCCGGCTGCGTCAGGCCCGCCTTGCGGATGTCGGCGGCATCGGCCCAACGCGCCGAACCGTAGGTCGTGACCAGCTTGGCCTGCCGTGAGCGCCACACCGACATGGCGATGGCGACCAGCACGGCCAGTAGGCCGCTACCGCCGGCAATCGCACCGCCTACGTCGAAAATGTGCGGCGCATAGGCATCGAAGAAGAACCACCACTCGAACAGTCGCCAAGGGTGATAGACCGGCGTGCCAAAGAAGTCGAACCAGGGCGAGCCAAGACGTACTTGATGTCCGAGAGCGGCCGCTGTCCATTGCGTTGCACTCCATACGCCGGCGATCACGATGCTGAAAACAGCGGCGATCTGCCCGAACAGCACGCCCTGACCTTGCATGACTGGCCTCCGATTTCTCCTGCGCTGATTCCTCGCTCACACGCGGCACAAGGACGTGCCGCATCGCGTGAGGATCGGTGCCGGGTCGGTGCCGGTCAAAGACCGTTATCGGAAGAAAGGTCGAGTAATTGGAAAGAATTAGGGCCGCATCGGGCCAAGGAAAAACGCCGCAAGCGAAGGCGCATTGCGGCGTGTCGGGCAGAAAATGAAAAGTTCGTGGCGAATCGCCAGCGATCAGAACTTGGGCGGGTTCTCCGGCGGCGTATAAGGTGTGTTGCCATCACCATAGAACCGCTTGCGCGTGGCCTCGGCTACCCGGTTGCACAACACGTCGCCGAGCGTGGCGCGATCGGTCTTGCACTGCTGTCGCAGCTCTTTCAGGCGCACGGGATCGGATGCCAGTTCTTCAACGGTTGGCACGCTTTCCGTCTTTGGCGTATCGGCGGGGCCGCAGGCGGTCAGCACCACGGCCAGCGAAAACAGCATTGCCTTCTTCATGGCTTGGGTTCCTCAGGGGTGTCGGCATCAAGGCCCGATGTCGGCCTGTTGTCTTCGGGTGATTCGATGGCCTGCACGCGCTCGATGAAGCGGGCCAGCGTTTCCGAGGGTTCGCCATCCAGGCGCAGCAGATAGGTCGTGAGCAGCGGCGAACGTCCCGCCAGCGGCCGTGCCACCACGCCTTGCTCCCGGCTGGCGGTGATGTGCGCGGCGCCAGTCAAGCCCAGGGCGAAACCGGCCGAAACCAGGGCCATCATCAAGTCGCAGGACGCGACCCGCTCGGCGACCAGCGGTTCCATGTCCACCCGGCGCAGCACGCGCTCGACCTGCCGCGCATGGCCCTCGCACGCCTGCGGATCGCACAGCACCAGCGGGTAGCGCAGCAGTTCTTCCAGCGGGATGCGCTTGTGGGTCAGCAGGGGATGCCGTGCGGGCACAGCCACCATCAGCGGGTCGCTCCAGACGGGCAAGGCGACGATGCCATCGCCGGCTTCATCGGCACGGGCGAACCCTACGTCATACAGGTCGTCGTGCAGCCCCTTGATCTGCTGTGACAACGGCACTTCGAAGAAACGAATTTCGACTTCCGGTTCCTCCTGTCGGCACAGTGCCAGCAAGGCAGGTAGCCGCGAAGGCGTGATGCCATCGGACAAAGCGATACGCAACTGGCCGTGAAAGCCATTGGCGGCCGCCTTCACGCTCTCCCGTGCCTGCTGTATGGCTGCGAAGACGCGCGGCACATGCGCCAGGAACAACGTGCCCGCTCGCGTTAGTCGGGTTCTACGCGTGGTGCGGGCGAACAGCACCACGCCCAGTTCTTCTTCCAGTTCCTTGATGGCGCGCGACAGCGGCGACTGCTCGATATGCAGCCGCTCCGCCGCACGGGCGAAGTGGAGTTCTTCGGCCACGGCCAAGAAGCAACGCAAGTGGCGTAGCTCCATCCGTCCTCCCTTCTTCACTACGCTTATCGAACTACAGCCGAACATCGGGGTGCGGAGCCCCCCCCCCACATGTCGATCCCCAGCCGGCCCGCCCAACGACTATCGGCTTGCTGCCGGGGCTTGTGTATCTCGCCGGCTGTTCCCGAGGTAGGGAAGCAAGCTCAAGAGCCCGAGAATGGCCAGCGTGACGCCGACCCACAACGGCGAACGCACGCCGTAACCGGCCGCAATGCCCAGGCCCCCGACCCATGCACCGACCCCCAAGCCGATGTTGATCACCGAGGTATGGACGGTATTCACCAGCGCGCCCGGATGCGCAGTCTTCATGACACGGGCGATCATGGCGGGATTCATGGGAACGCCGACCAGGCCGATCACGATCAGTGAGGCAAGGCTGAGGGCCTGGCTTTGGGCGAAGACGGCGAACAGCGCCAACGTGGCGCCCAGCACGATCAGGCCCCACGCCATGATGGGCATGGTGTGCCTGTCCGCATAGCGTCCCACCACCATATTGCCTACCACGTTCGCTGCCCCATAGATTCCCAGCAGCCAAGGGATGGAGGACGCAGCGAAGCCGGTCACTTCGGTCAGGATCGGCGCGAAGTAGCTGAAGGCCGCGAACGTCGCGCCGATGATCAGTCCACTGGTGGCGTAGGCCGCCCACAGGTGGCGATTCTTGAACTCTGCCAATTCCGCGCCGAGGCTGATCGTTTCGGAAGCCTTGGCGCGCGGCACCATGAATGTGATGACCACCGCGCACAGCACGGTCAGAGCGACCACCAGCCAGAAACTGGCACGCCAGCCCCAATGCTGGTCGATGACCGTGGCAACGGGAACGCCCAGCACGGTTGCCAGCATCAGTCCGCCGACCACGATGGACGCCGCACGTCCGCGCGACGCCATGCCCACGATCTCGGCACAGATCGCCAGCGACACGCCGAAGCAGGCGGAGCCAGCCACACCCGTGGCGACTCGGGCGATGGCCATGATCTCGTAGCTTGTCGCGGACGCTGCCACCGATTGCGCAATCGCGTAGAAGCCCAACAGCCAGAGCAGCGCCTTCTTGTTGGGCACGCGCAGCTTGAGCAGGCCGACGGTGAGCAATGGCCCACCGACGACCATGCCTATCGCATAAAGCGAAATGAGGGTGCCGATCTGCGTCACTGACACGCCGAAGGCTTGGGTCAGCGACGGCATCATGCCCGCCACCATGAACTCGGATGTGGTCAACGAAAAGATCGTCAGCCCCAGGATGTAAACCACTAACGGCATGGAAATTCCTTCTATAGTTTATCAATCAGTACAGAATTGGACAAAAAGAACCGGCCATCGGCCGACGTTCGATCTTCTGGAGTCAGAGCTTGGCTATCGTTCCTTCCAGCACATCGGACAGGAACGCACGATCAGGCATGGATTGCCCAAGGATGCGCAGCCCGTAGTAACTCGCCAGGAATGCGCGTGTCACCTCCAGGGCAGGCCGGTCACTGGACAACTCGCCATTGCGTTGACCGACGGCGATGACATGGCAGAGTGCCGCTTCCAGCTTGGTGACGTACGCACGGTTGATCCGGTCGATCACTGGGTCTTTGCTACTGCGTTCCATGACCGAGAACAGGGCCATGCAACTGCGACGCTTGGTCGGATCAAGGTCGCCATCCACGCCCCATTGCAGCAACGCCCGCAATCGTTCCTTGGCAGTTCCAACGCCCTTGAGGATGTCCGTCTGTGCCTGGAGTCCCAATTCCTGATAACGGCGCAAGGCTTGCTCATAGAGGTTCTGTTTGCTGCCAAAGGCATGGTAGAGGCTGCCACGTCCCAAGCCTGTGCGCTCACACAGTTCCTGCGTTGAACTGGCTTCGTAGCCGTTCGTCCAGAACACATCCATCGCAGCGTCGATAACGGCACTGTCATCGTATTCCTTGGGTCTTCCGCTCATGGCCGCTGTCCTTCAACGCAATTCATGTACGGGATTAGATCAATACTTTATCAATCGGTCAAGAATAAGCCTTGTCTTAGCCATCTGCGTTGGTTGGCTCCCTGCCCAGCAGATGCCAACCACGCGCCGGCCGTCCAGCACGTGCCGACACGCCAGGCCGGTTGAGGCGCCTTCGTGGCGGATCGAACACGATCAGAACTTTGGCGGATTCTCCGGCGGCGTATAGGGCACCTTGCCATCGCCATAGAACCGCTTGCGCGTGGCCTCGGCCACCCGGTTGCACAGCTCATCGCCCAGCTTCGCGCGTTCCAGTCTGCATTGCTGGCGCAGTTCTTTCAGGCGCACAGGGTCGGATGCCAATTCTTCAACGGTTGGCACGCTTTCCGTCTTTGGCGTTTCGGCGGGGCCGCAGGCGGTCAGCACCACGGCCAGCGAAAACAGCATTGCCTTCTTCATGGCTTGGGTTCCTCCGAGGGATCAGGGATATGGCCTGGCGCTGGCCTGGCATCTTCGGGGGACTCGATGGCCTGCACGCGCTCGATGAAGCGGGCCAGCGTTTCCGAGGGTTCGCCATCCAGGCGCAGCAGATAGGTCGTGAGCAGCGGCGAACGTCCCGCCAGCGGCCGTGCCACCACGCCTTGCTCCCGGCTGGCGGTGATGTGCGCGGCGCCAGTCAAGCCCAGGGCGAAACCGGCCGAAACCAGGGCCATCATCAAGTCGCAGGACGCGACCCGCTCGGCGACCAGCGGTTCCATGTCCACCCGGCGCAGCACGCGCTCGACCTGCCGCGCATGGCCCTCGCACGCCTGCGGATCGCACAGCACCAGCGGGTAGCGCAGCAGTTCTTCCAGCGGGATGCGCTTGTGGGTCAGCAGGGGATGCCGTGCGGGCACAGCCACCATCAGCGGGTCGCTCCAGACGGGCATGGCGACGATGCCATCGCCGACTTCATCGGCGCGGGCAAAACCCACGTCGTACAGGTCGTCGTGCAGACCCTTGATCTGTTGCGACAGCGGCACTTCGGTCAGGCGGATTTCGACCTCGGGTTCCTCCTGCCGGCACAGCGCCAGCAAAGCCGGCAGGCGCGACGGCGTGATGCCGTCGGACAGCGCGATGCGCAACTGGCCATGAAAGCCGTTGGCTGCCGCCTTCACGCTGTCGCGTGCCTGCTGCAAGGCAGCGAAGATGCGCGGCACATGCTCGAAGAACAACTTGCCCGCGCGGGTCAGCCGCGTGCTGCGCGTGGTGCGGGCGAACAGCACCACGCCCAGTTCTTCTTCCAGTTCCTTGATGGCACGCGACAGCGGCGACTGCTCGATGTGCAGTTTCTCCGCCGCACGGGCGAAGTGCAGTTCTTCGGCTACGGCGAGGAAACAGCGTAGGTGGCGAAGCTCCATCGCGTGCCGCTCCGCGTCAGCCTGCGGGCCGCTGTGCTTTTGCCAGCATCAGCAACAGCACGCAAACCAGCAACGCCGCGCCCAGGTTGTAGAGCATCCCTGCGACAAAGGCCGAGGCGTATTGGCCCGCTTGCGGTACTGCCCCATTACCTGCAAGCGCCGCACCGAACAGGATGCCGACCACAGCCACGCCCAGCGCCGCGCCGACCTGCTGGACGGTCGATACCACGCCCGCTGCCATGCCGGCCTGGGCTTCATCGACAAAGCCCAGCACCAGATTCAGCAGCGGCGTCATGATGAAGCCCTGGCCCGCGCCGACCACGACCAGCACGGGAATCAGCCGCATGGGCACCAGCTCCGCGCCTGCCATCCGTACCTGCGCGATCAGCAGCCCGATGGAAACCGCATAGACCAGCGCACCCGCGACGATGGCGCGGGTTCCCCAGCGCGCCACCAGCCGCGGCGCAGCCAGCGATGCCAGGACGAAGCCCACGCTGCATGGCGCGAAGATGCTGCCCGCGACGAAGGGGTCGAGGCCCAGTCCGGTCTGCACCAGCAAGGCGAAGCACAGGAAGAACGAGCTGGACGTGGAATAGACCAGCAGCACCAGCAACGCGCCCAGCGCGAAACGGCGCTGGGCCAGCAAGCGCATGTCCACCAGGGGCAATCCGCCAGCCATGCGCCGCTGCTCTTGCTGACGATGGAACATCGCAAGCAATACCACCGCCGCGCCCAGTGACCAGAGGCTCCAGGCCGGCCAGCCTTGCCCCGGCCCCTCGATCAGCGGCACCAGCAGCAGCGCCAGCCCGGCGCTGACCAGCGCCACGCCCGTCCAGTCCAGGGCCGGGCGCTGCGGTGCGCTAGATTCGGGGATGTGGCGTGCCGCCGCGATGGCGAGCAGGCCGATAGGGACGTTGATGAGAAAGATGCTGCGCCAGCCCAGCCCGAACAGGTCGGCATGCACCAGCCATCCGCCCAGCACCTGCCCGGCGATGGCGGCCAGGCCCAGCGTCATCCCCAGCAGGCCGAAGGCGCGGCGGCCGTCGTCGCCGCCGAAGTTGACACGGATGGAGGCATAGACCTGCGGGAACAGCAAGGCGGCCGCCAGCCCCTGCAACACCCGCGCACCGATCAGGAAGCCAGCGCTGGGCGCCAGCCCGCACAAGGCCGAAGCCACAGTGAAGCCCGCCATGCCGACGACGAACAGGCGGCGGCGCCCGAACAGGTCGCCCAGCCGCCCGCCGGTAATCAGCAGCACGCCGAAGGCCAGCTCGTAGCCGGCCACGATAAAGCCGATCTGCGCGAAGCTCGCACCCAGCCCGGCCTGCATGCTGGGGATGGCGACATTCACCACGAACAGGTCGAAGATCGTGACGAAACCGGCCAGCAGCAACACGGACAAGCCGAGCCAGCGCGGGCCGCTGACGGCGCGCGCAGGCGGCATCGAAAGGCAGGAATTTGAGGTCATCTTGCGTATCCAGGGTAAAGACGCGATCATTCTCAAGTCCTTTTTAAGCAATTACAATTTAACTATTTATGCTATTACTCAAAGCAACGAGATAAGCGATGCGAACCCTGGAACGAACCCGCTCCGATCTGGCGGCCTTCCTGCTGGCACGCCGTGAACGGTTGACGCCTGCCGATGTGGGCTTGCCCAGCGGTGGCCGGCGCCGCACGCCGGGGCTTCGGCGCGAGGAGGTCGCCGCACTCGCCGGCGTCGGCCTGACCTGGTACACATGGCTGGAACAGGGGCGGGAGATAGGCGTGTCGGCCGCCTTTCTGGACAATCTGGCGCGGGTGCTGAAACTGGATGCTGCCGAGCGCCGCCACCTGTTCCTGCTGGCCCACGAACGGCCGCCCGCCGAGCCGGGCAAGACCTGGTGCGTGCTGCCGCCGCTGGTGCGGCGCCTGATGCACGACCTGCCGCATCCGGCCTTCGTGCTCAACCTGCGCTGGGACGTGCTGGGCTTCAATGCGGCGTCCGACCAGATGTTCGGCTTCGGGACGCATACGCCCGAGCGGCGCAACCTGCTCTGGCTGCTGTTCACCGATCCCGCCCTGCATGCCCGTTTCCACGAATGGGAAGAACAAGCCCCGCTGATGCTGTCGAGCTTCCGCCGCGACTTCGCCCGCGCTACGCAGGAAGCCGACATTCATCAACTGGTGGACGAACTGGAACGGGTGTCGCCGGAGTTCAAGTCGTGGTGGCGCAAGCACGACGTTCAAGCGCCCTGCAATGGCGTGCGCAAGCTGATGATCGACGGCCAACCGGAGCCGTTCGAGCACACTTCGCTGACCGTTGATGAAGATCGGCACCTGCGGCTGGTGGTGTATGCGCGGCAGCAGGATGGCGCCGCATCTGGTCAGTGATGGGAGGCGCGCCGACTGTGCCACGGGTATGTGCAGTCGCTCCGCTGCTTGGACGAAGTGCGATACCAGGGCAGCGGTCATGTCGCAGCCTTTTCTGGCGCGGGGCCTATCTTCACCAGCAAGGCCAGCAGCGCCTCAACATCCGCGTCCTGTGTGCGCCAGGACGACACGCTGATTCGCATCGCAGGTCGTTCCTGCCACACCGTGCCACCGAACCACGCTCGGCCGGATGCCTGTACCGCCGCGCGCACTGCCAACGTCTGCGCATCGGTCGTGCAACGGAACAGCACCTGATTGAGCGTTACCTCGTTGAGCACCTCGAAACCGGCCCGAGCCAAGCCATCGCCGATGTGGCGCGCTTGCGCACAATGCCGCTCCACCAGTTCGGCGATGCCCTCGCGCCCCAAGCTGCGCAGCGCCGCCCACACCGGTATGCCGCGCGGCCGGCGTGAGAATTCCAGTGTGAGGTTCTTCTGCGCGTTCACGCTGGCACTGGAATAGGCGGCATCGCTGTTCATGGCCTCGGCCAGCGCCCGCGCATCGCGGCAGATGGTCATGGCGCAGTCGTAGGGCGTGTTCAACCACTTGTGCGCGTCGGTCGTCCAGCTATCGGCCCGTTCGATGCCTTGGGTCAGGTGTGTCAGCGACGAAGCCCGCGCCCACAGGCCGAAAGCGCCATCCACATGCACCCATGCGCCGACCTTGCTGGCGTACGGAATGATCTGCTCGAAAGGATCGAATGCCCCGGTATTTACCTCGCCCGCTTGCAGGCAGAGGATGGTGCGTTCATCCAACGGCGGCAGTCGGGCGGCATCGACCCGGCCTTGCGCATCGACCGGGGCATGAATGATCGTGTTCATGCCGAAGCCCAGCACGCGCAATGCCTTCTTGACCGTGATGTGCGCCAGTTCGGAGATCACCACCCGGATTTCCGGCGCGCCGTTCAACCCTTGGCCGTCGAAGTCCCAACCAAGGCGTGCCAGCAGCTCGCGCCGTGCTGCTGCCAAGGCGGTCAGCGTGCAGGCGGTGGCACTGGTGCCGAAACCCACCGCGCTGTCTCGCGGAAGATCCAGCGCGTCGAGCACCCAGCGAGCGGCCACACGCTCCAGCGTGGCCGACACCGGCGAATTGTCGAAGGTCGAGGCGCATTGATCCCACGCCAGCATCAACCGCTCCGCCGCCGCTGCGGCGGGCAATGCCGCGCCGATCACGAAACCGAAGTAGCGTGGACCGTTGGACGCGGTGGTCGCGGGCGAGCCCACCTCGTCCAGCAACGCCAGTGTCTCTTCGGCGGGCGAATCGCGTTCGGGCAAGGGCTCGTCAAAGGCCGCCAAAGCGGCAATGGCTGCGTCCGATGGGAACACGCGGCGATGACCAGTGGTTTCGGTATAGCGGCGGCCGAGCGCATCGGCATGGGCCAGCAATTCCAGTTCGTCCATCGAGAATCCCTCCATTCCTGTTTCATGCCTGAGCCGGCGCCTGCAGTGCGGCACGCCGAGTCATCCACCAGAACAACAGCGCCAGCAGACTGACCGCCGCACCCAGCAGGCATACGCCCTGCCAGCCGGCGTGGGCATAAGTAACGGTGGTGCTGATCGCACCAAGCCCGCTTCCGACCGCGTAGAACAGCATGTAGAGGCCGACCAGCCGGCTATGCGCCTCGGGCCGGGTGCGGAAGATCAGGCTTTGATTGGTGACGTGCAGCGCCTGCCCGCCCAGGTCGAGTAGCACGATGCCGATCACCAATGCCCACAGCGACCATGCCATCAGCGACAGCGGCCACCAGGCCAGCAGCAGTACCGTGAGCGCGGCAACGCTGGTGCGCTGTGCATAGCCCCGATCCGCCCATTGCCCGGCACGCGCAGCGGCCAAGGCGCCCACCACGCCGACCAGGCCGAACGCACCGATGACGGTGTGCGAGAAGTTGTAGGGCGGCGCGCTCAAGGGCAGCACCAGCGCGCTCCAGAAGATGTTGAACGCGGCAAACATCAACAGCGCCAGCATGCCGCGTACTTGCAACACCTTTTCCTGGCGCAGCAGCATCAGCATGGAGGCGATCAAGCGCGGATAAGGCATTGGATTCGGTGGCGCAGGCAAAGCGGGTAGCCGCAGCCACAGCGGCAGTGCAATCGCCAGCATCAGTACGGCAGCACAGCAGTACACGCCGCGCCAACCCGCCAGGTCGCTGACGCCGCCCGCGAACACCCGCGCCAGCAGCAGGCCGATGAATACGCCGCTCTGCGCCGTGCCGACAACCCGCCCTTGTTCGTAAGACGCTGCCGCACTGGCTGCGTAGGCAATCAGCCCCTGCGCCATCGCCGTGCCCAGCAGGCCCACGGCGACCATGCCCACCAGCAGCACTGGCGCGGACTGCGCCATGCCAACCGTCGCCAGTGCCGCCACCAAGACCAGCAATTGCACTGCCATCAAGCGGCGACGATCTACACGATCGCCCAGCGGTACCAGCAACAACAGGGCCAAGGCGCACCCGGCCTGCGTGGCCGTCACCACGCCGCCCACCGCCGCATGGCTGATGCCGAAGTCGCTGGCCAGAGCGTCCAGCAACGGCTGCGCGTAGTACACGTTCGCCACACTCAATCCACTGGCAGCGGCAAAAAGCAACACCAGGCTGCGCGGCATGTCCGTAGGCCGGGCCAGGGCGCGGCCTTGGCCCGGCGGTGACGCAAGAGAAGCCTTCATGATCCTCAGTCCATCCAATCTAGTTTCAAAACAAAACCGATTGAATGCTAGACCTATTGGTTTTAAAATGCAACTAGACTGCCTGCCGCTGTCATCCTGCCAGGAGACTTCATGCCAACTCGCAAACCCATGAACGACGAACTTTGTCCCGTTGCGCGCTCTGTCGAGCTGATCGGGGACCGCTGGTCGTTGCTCATCGTGCGCGATGCCTTCGATGGCATGCGCCGCTTTGGCGATTTCCAGCGCAGTCTGGGTATGGCGCGCAACATCCTGTCCGACCGCCTGCGCAAGCTGGTCGATGCGGGCATTCTTGAAATGCAGGATGCCTCGGACGGCACGGCCTATCAGGAGTATGTGCTGACGGCCAAAGGGGAGAGCCTGTTCCCCATCGTGGTGGCATTGCGGCAATGGGGCGAACAGCATTTGTTCAAGCGCGGGGAGCGCCATTCGGTGCTGATCGACAAGCGCACCGGCAAGCCGATTCCGCGTATGGCGCCGCAAGCCAAGGATGGTTCCGCGCTGCCGCCCGCCGCCACTGAAGTGCGGAAAGTGATGTAAGGCGATGCGCGGCTGGCCATGAAAGCCATTGACCGCTGCTTTCATACTCTCCCGGTCCTGTTGCAAAGGGGCAAAGACGCGCGGCACATGCTCAAAGAACAGCTTGCCCGCACGGGTCAGCCGCATGCTGCGTGTGGTGCGTGCGAACAGCGCCCCGCCCAGGTCTTCTTCCAGTTCCTTGATAGCGCACGACAGCGGCGATTGCTCGATATGCAACTTCTCCGCTGCGCGGGCGAGTTCTTCGGCTACGGCAAGGAAACAGCGCAAGTGACGCAATTCCACTTCTTAATTGCCGTATTGTTTAACGCCCGTATTCGATTGGGTTGGAATAGGACGTCAGCAGCATCACCCTCTCTTCGATGTGACCGACCATTTTCCCGTGCTCCTGAGCGCTTTCCTTCTTAATGCGATCCCATTCTTGATCACTCATGAACTGGCTCCACTGCCGCTTCATGGTTGCTTCATCCGGCCATCTGATGACGTATACAAATTCGGGACGTCCCTGGGACTTGGCCTCCCACATCGCAACGATATGGAAGTCATACCGTTTCATGATCCGTGCGGCGTGGTCGCGGAACCTGGCATGAAAGGCATCCTTGTTCCTCTCGAAAATCTCGTAGATCCGCATCTGGTAGATTTCCTTGCTTGAAACAAAATGCGAACTTTGTTCCCCCTGTAAAACTTGAGCATGTGCGGACGTCATGATCTGCATCCCCAGCAATCCAATAATTAAGAAAAGAATTCGTTTCCTGAACATATATGCTCCAATCTCATTCAAGCCGATTCGACGCGACCTTGATCTAGCGACTCGGCGTCACTCTTTGAACAAGTGCCGTGGACTACCAGCGACCTCGGGGCGAATGGCATACAAGTCCCCAGCGTCCGGGTAGTCGGCCAGTTCCGAGGGCGTCATGGCAAAGCGTGCTGTGGTGATGAACAACGTGTCCAAACCATCCCCGCCGAAGCAGCAACTGGTGGGACGCGGCACAGGCATGGCGACACGATCGCTCAAGCGCCCGTTGCGGTCGTAGCGCAGCAGGCATCCGCCGTTGAACTGACAGACCCATAACCCTCCAGCCCGATCCAGGGCGATGCCATCGGGACGCCCCAGTTCGGCCGGCGTCTCGACGAACAGCGTCACAGCCCCAAGTACGCCATCGGCCGAATACGCAGCCAGAAAGATCGAGCGCGCCACGGAATTGACGAAGAACAGCGTGCGCCCATCTTCCGACCAGGCCAGGCCGTTGGGCAGAGCCAGGCCCCGATGGATCACTTGGGCATTCAGCGCGCTGTCGTAGCGGTAAAGCGCACCGGTCTTGCGGCTCGGCCCCTCGTCCATGAGGCCGGTGACAAAGCGTCCCAGCGGATCGCAGGCGCCATCGTTGAAGCGATAGCTCGCCCCGTCATGGGCGGCGGCAGTGTGCCTGCACACCTCGCCAGTCTTCACATCAAGCATGGCAACGCAGGCGTCTTCAGTGAAGATCAGATTGCCTTTATCGGTCAGTTCCAAGGCACCGATGCGCGCCGCCGATTTATGGACGGTTTCCACCTGTCCTTGCGGGCGCAGCACGTTGATCTTGCCCCCGGAGATATCGACGAAGTACAAAAGCCCCTCGCGCGCATCCCACACTGGACTTTCGCCAAGATCGGCGCGAACGTGGGCGATCTTGCGCAGGCCGTGATCGTCACGCATCGCCGAACTCCTTGATGCGATGCCAGTTCCGGGCGATGTCTTCCAAGCTGGCACATTCGACCCGCGCCAGGTTCGTGGGGTAAACGACGCCAGGGTTCTCGCAAAAGCGTGTCGCGGTGAACTGGCCGTTGCTGGCGCGCAGGATGACACCCGTGTCCTGGCACAGCGGGCTGGCCAGGTACAGCACCCCGGGGGTCACCCACTCCGGCTTGAGGTTTTCGGGTGCCTGTGTGATCCCCCACATGCGGGTCTTGGCAACAGGAGAGACCGCATTGACCAGAATGCCGTGCGGTTCGCCTTCCATGCTCAAGGCATTCATGATGCCCACCTGAGCCATCTTCCCGGCGGCATAGGCCGCCAGGCCCGGCTGCGCGTACCGCTGGTACATGGCGCGGTCGGACGTATTCAGCACGACCCGCGCCGACGAAGACTGCTTGAGGTGCGCCCAGGCGTGCTTGCTCAACCAGACTGGCGCACGCACGTTGATGCCAATGGCGTGCTCAAGGAAATCTTCTTCCTGCTCCTCAATGGACTGATAACCGACCCAGCCAGCGTTGTGGATCAGAATATCCAGCGCGCCGAATTGCGCGATGGTCAGCTCCACGAGTTGCTTGCAGCCGGCCTCGTGATCCAGCCGCCCGCTGTGCGCGATCAATTGCCCGTCGTCGGCCAGCAAGGTGCGCGCCGCCTCGGCTATCAAGTCCTCATTGGCTCCCTCACCAGCCCGATCCGTGCCCAGGTCACTAGCGACTACACGCGCGCCACGGTCAAGCAGCGCCTGCGCGTAGGCCCGTCCAAGTCCCTGAGCGGCGCCGGTGACGATAGCGACCTTGCCCTTAAAAATCTCGCCTGCTTGATGTTCCATCGTGCATCTCCGTGAACCTAAATGTCACGATGATGGAACGTCCGCCGTCGTCCGTAAAATATATTATTTGTACCGAAACAAGATTCAAATCGTCTCAATTGTCGACGCTGATGCCATTGCGTCGCGCACCTCGTCGATCAGCCTGTCCCGAATCACGCAGGGTGCATGTTCGCTCCATGCCATCAGCAATTCCACATGCCGCAATGCGTCCGGCGCATCCACTTTAATTGGCCGGAACGCCACGTCTTTGCGTCCGTCCTGTACCAGTGAGGCCGGCAGCAGCGCAACGCCGAAGCCGCCGGCCACGAGGGCCACCAGCGTTTGGAGTTGCCGTGCCTGCTGGGCAATGCGCGGCACGAAACCCGCTGCCTCGCAAAGCTGGACGAGTTGGTCATGAAAGCCCTGGCCCAAATGCCGGGGTGACGAGACGAAGGCGTCATCCTGAAGTGCGGCCAGCGAGATGGTCTTGCTGCCTGCAAGTCGGTGCCTGGCAGGCAGGGCCACCACGATGGGCTCGCGCAGAATGGACGCGAATCGTAAGCCCGGCGCCGTCCTCCCCGGCGGTCTCATGAAGCCGAGGTCGGCGCGACCATGTTCCAAGGCTTCGACCTGTTCTTGAGTCGTGGCCTCCTGCATCGTGAAGGAAACCGCCGGGAATGCGGAGCGGAAGCGCCGCAGCGCACGCAGCAATGCACTATAAGGCGCGATGTTGATGAAGGTCAGGGTGAGATGGCCTTCAATGCCTTGCGCCACACGCCGGGTCTGCCCGACACTTTCGTCAAGCAGGCGCAACACCTTTCTGGCCGACTCCAGAAAGGCCGCGCCAGCAGGCGTGAGCGACACGCTGCGATTGGTGCGCTCGAATAGCGGCGCGCCGATCTCCTGCTCCAGCCGGCGAATCGCTTGGCTCAACGGTGGCTGCGCCATGTGAAGCCGTTCCGCAGCGCGGTTGAAGTGCAATTCCTCTGCGACGGCGATGAACTGGTGAAGAAGTCGAGTTTCGATCATGAGACCTAGTAAATATCATTGTTCATCCGTTGATACTAACAAAATATCACTTATAGAGCATATACAGTCGGCACGGCGCACCGGCCGGCATACTCCCTAAGCGATGACGCAACGAAAATCATGAAATAGACGCCCCCCCGCTGTCGCCCAAGCTCCCACGAAACACCGCCGCCGCGCACAGTCGCGGCGATCTGCTGCCCCAGCCGCTGTTCGATCACCGACCGCCACGGCACCAGGCTGAATCCCATGCCGTCATCGAGCATCGCGTAGCGCCCACTGGCGAGCATGACCGAGCGTCGGTAGATGCCAGCCACGTGTTGCCCGTCGGCTACCGGCTGATGCTCCAGTCCGGTGTTGGCGGCTTCGTGGCGGATCGCCTACGATCAGAACTTGGGCGGATTCTCCGGGGCCGCATAGGGCGCCTTGCCGTCACCATAGAACCGCTTGCGCGTGGCTTCGGTCACAAGCCCAACACGACAGAATATCCTCGCGTCGGCCAGACCTCACGGCCGCTGGCGAGCGTTGCAGGTTTCGGCACCGAGCAGTCGCTGGCGTTGCAGCGTAGGTTCGTTGAAGCACTCGATCTGCACCCGCTCATCGTTGTCGGCTCCGCGCAAGTTCTGCTGCGCTCAAGTTGGCGAACGCCTATATCCAGAGCACCCGAATCCAGGTGCGTCATGCGCGACGCGGTGCTATATTCCAGATTGACCGTCTGCTTTGAGCTTAGAGTTCCTTCGCATGATTTCGTTTGCACGCCATTCCAAGTCTGCCTGGGTCACAAACAATGTGGCTTGCGGCGTGCGCGCAACGAATCCTCCTCCTGTCTCATCTGTCGCGCCTCCGGCGGACATCGCAGTGGCTGGCGTGCATCCGCCACGCGCGATCGTCCTGGGCTGATCCAGCCCGCCTCGCGGCCCCTCCTGAAACCGATTGGGTTCCACTGACGCAGTTGCGTCCCGTGGATGGCCGGGGCCTGTTCTTCATTCGACAGGTGAGTACAAAATGACTTCCAAGTCCTCCACATGGACGGCCTTCGCCGCCATGTCCACATTCGTGCTGCTCTGGGGCAGCGCGGCTATCTTCACCCGTTGGGGGCTCGATCACGGCTCGGTGTTCGCGCTGCTGATCCTGCGCTTCGCCCTGGCACTGGGTGCGTTGCTGCTGATCGGCCTACCTGGCAGGCGTTGGCTACCCAGACCCGGCACGCGCTGGCAGGTCGCCGCAACGGGTTTGCTGCTGATCGGCAGCTATTCGGTCTGCTACTTCCAGGCGATGGCCCACGGCATCACACCGGGGCTGCTGGCGACACTGCTCGGCGTACAACCGATCCTGACCCTGCTGCTGACCGAACGGCGTTCCTCCGCATGGCGCTTGTGCGGCCTGCTGCTGGCACTGTCCGGCTTGACGCTGGTGGTCTACCAGAGCCTGGTGCTGACGAAGCTGTCCGGGCTGGGCACGGGCTTTGCGCTGGGCGCGCTGCTGTGCATGACGTTCGGCGCCATGTTGCAAAAGCGCATCCAGCAGGCACCCGCCGAGGTGCTGCCATTGCAGTATGCCGTTACGCTGCTGCTGTGCCTGGCCTTCGTGCCGTTCCAGCCGTTCCATTTCGAGCCGAACCTGGGGTTCCTGATCCCCTTGCTGTGGCTGGGCCTGGTGATCTCGGTCGGGGCGCAACTGCTACTGTACCGGTTGATCCGCAGCGGCAATCTGGTCAACGTCACCAGCCTGTTCTACCTGGTGCCGGTGGTCACGGTGATCCTCGACTACCTGATCCTGGGTAATGCCATGCCCGCGCTGGCTGTGGCGGGCATGGCGGCGATCCTGGTCGGGTTGGCGCTGGTGTTCAGGGCGCCGGCATCGCCATCCGGTCGCTGACCAAGCGGGGCATTGTCTCGATAGCGGCTGGCAGGTGATAGAGAAACGGAATGCCGGCTCGCGCGCGCCACCAGTCAGCGGATTTGACTGGTGACGCGCTTTCAAACCGAAGGCCCACGTTGCCGGCCGATCTCCCACGACACCCCACCGCCGCGCACCGTGGCGGCGAGCTGTTGCCCCAACCGCTGTTCGATCACCGGCCGCCACGGCACCAGGCTGAATCCCATGCCGTCATCGAGCATCGCGTAGCGCCCGCTGGCGAGCATGACCGAGCGCCGGTAGATGCCAGTCACGCGCTGGCCATTGGCCACAGGCCGATGCTCCAGACTCGTTTCGTTGGCAATGTCTTTCGCGGCCTGCGTCAGTTCCCGATTGCGCAGCGTCCCCAGCAGGTTCCGGGCGAGGATCACGCGCTGCCCGCGCCGCTCAGCTAGCCCCTGTTCGGCCAGGAAGTCGGCGCGCTGTTGCAGTGTGTTCTTGACCTCGCCACCAAAACCCAGGTCGCCCAGCCCTTTGCCTCCACCGATCAGTTGCTGGTCGAGCCAGGTCGCGCCGATCACCCGCGCCTGCCGCTCGATCGGCAGGTGCGATTTCAGTTCTACCGCCACACCGCCCAGGCGCTGTGCGTCGTACTGGCGGCCACGCTCGGCCAGGTCGTCCGGCACCTTCCATAGTCCATCCGCCACACGTTCCACGATGCCGGCCCGGCGCAGGGCTTCCAGTCGGCGGACGTGGGCCGCGACGACTTCCTGCGGGTCGCGCCCAGCCTTGGCCCGGCCTTGTTCGATCGCCAAGTGATGATCTGTGCGGTACAGGCCACCGCTCGCCAGCCCAGCGACGTTCTTGTCGGCCGCCCGCACCTCGGCGGAGCCGCGTACCTCCACCACGGCTCCGGTGGGATAGTTCGCCAACTCGTCGCGGGCGTTGAGCGCAACGTAGTGGGCCTTGCCGTCCACGCCGTCGATGACCAGATAACCCCGGTCGTGCAGCTCGTCGGCCAGCCCCTTGGCAGCCACGCGACCGACGATGCTGCGGCAGCTTCCATCTGCATTTTGGCCCGGCTCGAACACCGCCAGCTCGCGCGGCCGGCCGCTCATGGCCCGCTGCATGGTGCGGATGATGTCGCCACGCTCGCCCAGGGCGCGCAAGGTCTTCTCCGCGTCCGCATGGACGGCCCAGGTGCCGGGCTGGGTCTCGTCGGCCAGGCCCAGGAGCTGCAAGCGTTGCAGGCGGCCGATCAGCAGCAGGCGCTGGCGTTGCAGCTTCGGTTCGTTGAAGCGTTCGATCTGCACCCGGCCATCCTCGCCGGCCTCTCGTTGCAGGGTGCGGTCGAGGCTCGTCCACCGCTCTTGCTCCACCTCGCGCTGCAAGGTCTGCTGGATCTCCAGTTCGGTGCGTGGCCCCAGCCATTCCGTCGCCAGTTCGGCGGCGCGATGGCGAAAGCCGTGGGCGATGTAGTCGCCCGCGATGATGAGATCTTTGCCGGTGTCGTCGCGCCCGCGCACGATGAGGTGCGTATGCGGGTTGTCGGTGTTCCAGTGATCGACCGCCACCCAATCCAGCCGCGTCCCCAAGTCGGCTTCCATCCGGTTCACCAGATGCCGGGTATAGGTGCGCAGGTCGTCCAGCTCGGCGCCGTCTTCCGGTGAGACGATGAAGCGGAAATGATGCCGGTCGTCGGCGGCCCTCTCCTTGAAAGCGTCAAGGTCGGCTTCGTCGGTCTGGGGCCCGTAGGCCCGCCCAGGTTCGCCATCGCGGCCGGCGCCGTCGCGCTTGATGTAGCGCAGATGCTTGGCGAGCGATTGCGGGCTGGCATTGCGTTGATTGACCAGCAGGGTCTTGATCGTCACGCGCCGAGACATGGGCGTCAGCTTCGCCCCGGCGAAGCGCGCCGCCGTATGGCCGCGCCCCAGGCGCGAGCCGGGACGCTGGCCAGCGCGTGCGCCGCTGCCACCGGCTACGGAATGGCGTATCGAGGACTTGCCGCCGCTAGCCTTGCCAGCCTGCTTGAGCACCTTGGAAACGAAGCTCTGGCCCTGGCCTTTGCCCCGGTTCTTCGGGGCGCTGGGGCGCACCCGGAAATCGTCGTCGCGGCGGTCGGTCATGACTGCGCTCCCCGCAAGCTCTGGCGTGTCCTGTCGTGCGAAGCACGCGGGCATGCCTGCATTGGCGCGGGCCTCGCGCCCCACGCGGCACGACGGCGAAGCCGCTCCGTGCCGCGCCACCCCCATGTGCAGACTGGCTTTGCGGGCGGCAGAGTGCCGAACCCTTTTGTCTTGCCTTCCGCCTTTGCCCCTCGCTCTCGCTCCGGGCGTCGGCGGCCCGGCGGCGCTGTGCTGCTTGCAGCCAGCCCGCCGGCGAACGCGCCAATGGCCGCAGGCCAGGCGCGTTCGAGGCAAGACGCCTGCACGTTGGACGGCTGCGCCGGAGACGCCGCGAAGTGCGGTGCGAATGCACACGCACTGCACGCGCGACGACATGGTGGCAGCAGCCGGAACGGCATGCCCGATGGCACGATGAGATGCACGGCACCATGCAGCGAATCGGCAGCCATCATGGGCGTGTCTCCAGCCAGACCGGATGCGCGACGCCGATCACAGAAGATGCGCTGACCGGGCCGAAGTAGCGGCTGTCGAACGACGCCGGATTGGTCACGCTCAACAGGAGCAGTTCGCCAGGCGCAAGGCGGCGGCATTGCGGCCAGGATGGCAACGGCCGGCCCAGCCGGTCGGCAGGCAGCACGGCGGCCGAAGGCACGCCGTCGATGCGAACCTGACCGGCGACGATGCAGACGTGTTGCGGCGCGACCGCGCCCACACGTTTGAGCAGCGGAACGTGAGCAGGCAGGTAGCCGCGCTGCGCAGCGAGCGCGGCAGCGTTGGCAGGCAATCGGGTCAGGACGATGCTGCCGACCGGCAGCGAGGCGGCCCGATGGTCAAGCGGCTGCACGTGATACCAGCCGACCGGAACGCTGTCGGACGGGTTGTAGATCAGGCGCGGCAGCGGTTGCACGAACGCGGCCCAGGCCAGCGCAGCGAGGCCGACGGCGGCGAAGCCCGCCAGCCCGATGCGAGCGCGCAGGCGCGAGCGAGGATGCGGCGCGGCTTCGGGCGTGCATGCGGTGGTGGAATCAGCGGTCATGGCAGCGCCCTCCCGGCCAGCCAAGCGGCGTGCCGCTCGGCGGTGTATTCGGGCAGTGGCAGGCGGGCCGCCAGACGGTTGCCCAGCGTGCGCCAGTACGCGGGGGACACGTCGATGGCGGCGATGCCTTGCGCCTCGATGCCGTCGATGCGTTCCAGCACGGCACGCACCGCGTTCTCGCCTTCTGCGTGCAGCAGCAGGCGTGCGCCGGGCCGCACGCCGGGGATGCGCTGCACGGTATCGAGCGGCGTGGCGGCTTGCATCACCATGAGCTGCCAGCGGATCGTGCCGTAGTCGTTGGCCTGCCAGCGGATGCGACACAGAACCGCGTTTGGCAAGAACACCGCGCAGCGCCGCCAGCGGTCGAGCTGGAGCGTGCGCGCCGGTTCGCCGAAGCGCAGGTAGAGCTTGAAGCGCGGCTCGATGTAGGCGAGCGATACGCGAGTCAGGGGCACGCTGCCAGCTTGGCCAGCGAGCGTCGAAAGCGAAGGCGGCGGCACGGTAGCCGGTGCAGCCGTCGCCGCATGAGCGGCAGGCAAGGCGGATGCGTTCATGGCAGGTTCTCCGGGCGCTTGTCGGGAAACTCCCGCTCCAGCAGGCCGCGCAGCAGTTCGGCCACGGTCACGCCCTGGCCGAAGGCGGCGATCTTGATGCGCGCGCGCAGCGCAGGCGTCACGTCGAGGGTCAGGCGTGCGGTGTAGAGGTCGCCTTTGTTGAGCGCATCGGCATCGCCCTGGCGAATCCACGCCTCGGCGTGCGGATTCGCGGGCGGACGTGCGCCGATGCCGACGCGCTTGCTGCGCGGGCTGCTCATGTCGGCCACCGCAGCAGTTCATCGACCAGCGCAGCGATCTCGCGTGTGGCGGCGCTGTCAGGCGCCGTTTCGCGGGCGAGTCGGCCAGCGGCCACGCTGTCGGCGAAGACGATGCGCTGACGTACTTCGCTGCGCAGCGCCGGCAGCGGCTGTTCGGCCAGCGATTGCCGTGCTTCCCTGCCGATGATGGTGGTACTGACGCGCCGGTTGATGACGAAGGCCGCGCGCAGCGCAGGCCGGAACACCTGTGCCTCGCGGATCAGCGCCACCATCTCGGCGCTGGCCCAAAGGTCATACGGGCTGGGCTGCACGGGAATCAGCACGCGCTCGGCCGCCAGCAGCGCGGAGCGCGCCAGGGCGGCGATGCGCGGCGGGCCGTCGATGATGACGTGATCTGCGCGGCGGGCGAGTTCTGGCGCTTCCTGGTGCAGCGTTTCGCGGGCCAAGCCCACGGCGCTGAACAACCGTGGCAAGCCCTGCTGGCTTCTGCGCTGTGTCCAGTCCAGCGAGGAACCCTGCGGGTCGGCATCCAGCAGGATGACGTGCTGGCCGCGCATCGCCAGTTCGCCGGCGATGTGCGTGGCGAGCGTGGTCTTGCCGACGCCGCCTTTCTGGTTGAGCAAGGCGACGATCATTGCATGGCCCTCCACGCTGGAAAGCCAGGCTTTGCCTGCCGTGCGAAACGCTGTTCGCCGTGCCGTTCGGTGGTTGTCCACTGAATCGGCGCGCTTCTACCAAAAGTTAGAGATTTATAGTTAGGTAAGTTAGAGGGGACGCAAACCCGCGCCGTTATTGGCTTTCCGGCGTTTTCGTACTCCTGATAGCACGATAGGCGTACTCCTGATAGCACGATACCCGGTACTCCTGATAGCACGAGGCCGTCCACAGGCTTTACCGCAGTTATCCCCGTGCCGTATGCAGCACGGGCCGGAAGGTCAGCAGTTCCAATCCTTCGTCCGGCATCGCCTCGATGCCGAGAACGTAGCCGGGCAACGACTGCCGCGCCACCAGGACGCGCAGGTCGTAGGCGAAGTCCGAGAAGCGTGCCGCGCTGCCCGACTTGCGGTGCAGGTGCCGGAAGTCGAACTGCCAGCCGTCCGGCTGCTTGCCGCCGTGCTTGCGCACGAGGCGGTACAGCCAGCGTTCGATGCCGCCTTTGAGGCGGAAGTACGCGGGGTCGATGGTCAGCACCAGGGCGGCGTCCACCACGCCCGCGTAGAACCAGTCCGGCAGGATCAATTCGAGGCCCAGCGGCACGCCGCTGGCGTCGGCCAGTTCCTTCCACTCGTTGATCCACGAGAAGCGATGCAAGCGCCTTCCCGTGGTTTCGCGGATGGACGTGGCCACGCTGGTCGATTGCAGGCGATCCAGCGCGGCCTTCAGGCGCAGGTAGTCGTTGAGGGATGTTCCTCGTCCAATGAAGCGCAAAATCTCGTAAGGCGTGGCGCGTATCCAGCGCGACGGGCGTATGCCCGCGTCGCGCGCTTCCACGATCTGCGAGGCCGCCCATATCAACACGTCGGCATCCCATATCGTGGCGATGCCGTGCTCGGCCGTGCCTTCCACGCGGATGGTGATGTTCCCGCTGCGAAAGTCGATCGGCGCCGTGCGCCGCGACTTCGCCAGCGAGAAGAACGGAAAGGCCATCAAGTCCTGGCTGTCGCGCGGTGCTATGTCGCCGGGCAAGGCACGGAACAGATCGAGCTGTTCGCGCTCCTGCCGTGGGCTGGACATGACGGCAGCCACCGGCAAGCCAACGATCAGCGGCCATCACGGTAGTCGCCCGCGTGGCGTTCGGCGTATTCCGGGTCGGACGTGGCCTCGTAGCTGCGCTGGTCGGCCCAGGCATCGAGGTCGGCCACCGCGTACATGACACGGCGGCCGAACTTGCGGAACTTCGGGCCGCCGCCGATCACGCGCTGCTTTTCGAGCGTGCGCGGCGACAGGCGCAGATACTCGGCGGCTTCGTCGTTGGTCAGGTAGCGTTGGGGCTGCGCGGGCGCAGCGACAGCAGCGGCGGCAGGCCGCAAGGGTGCGGGTCGCATGGTGTGAACCTCCATCGGTCGGCAAAGCCCGGCCACACAACGCGGCCGGATGGAGGCAGTCTCAAGAAAGCAAGGCTTCCTGCTCAGGGACGTTTTGCAGGGGATGCAGCGCGTCCCTGTGCAACGGACGGAAGCTGTGCCAGGCGGCGATAGCCGCCGCGCATCAGCGCATCGCCCCGGCGCACCAGCCGGCGAACGCGGGCGCGCAAGGCGCTGTCCGCGTGCCAGTCGTTCGCGACCGCATCGGCGCCGAACAGCCCTTCGGCCACGTCGCGCAGGGATGCGCCCGCAAGGGTGCCATCGAGCGCCTGGAGCGTGTTCAACTCCAGCAGCGCAGCGGGTGTCGGCCGCGACCGTGCCGTTCCCGCCGGCGCTGCATCGCCGGCGGCGGCCAGCTTGTCCAGTTCGGCCGCCAGCGCCTGATAGCGTCCGCAGGATGCGGCGCAGGCGCGAATGGCATAGGCGTAAGCCATGCCGTCGGCCAGGGCGGGAGCGATCACCAGCCGCAGGCAGCACCCCGGCCAGCGTGCCAGCACCACCAGGCGCTTGCCATCGTGGATCAGATGCTTCTGGCCGGGAATGCGCCAGAACTCGAAGGCCAACGCATCGGGTGGCGGGTCGGCATCCGGGTAGAGCTGAACCACTGTGTCGGCATCGGGGAACCAGATCGGATGCGCGTCGCGCGCATCCAGGGCGGGATCTTCCAGCAGGCGCAATCCCCAGCGCGCGGCGGCCTCTGGCCGACGGCGACGGCGCAGCCAGTCGCTGCGGTAGTCGGGGTGGCGGCGCAGGTATTCCCACGCCAGCGCGGGGCCGTCGAGGTGCAGCGTGTAGAGATACGCGGCGGTCGGATACCAGTATTCGGCGCTCGGGTCAGCCATGACGCAACCTCCTGTCGTTTAGCAGGAACGTCGCCACGGATTCCGGCGTGCAAGAGCTATCGAGTCGCCATCAAGTCGTCATCAAGATCGGGGTAAGCTGTAACTGCTGGTGTCAAGACTGATTCGCTCCAGGGCATTGCGGAAATCGTCTGAATGCGACGGCTGCACCTCCGCAAAAATGGTGCGCAGCATGGAGCACCGTGCAGCAGCCCGCGCCAAAGATCATGACTGTTTCCAGCAGAAGCGCACCGCTTCGGTGCAAGAGTGTGGATTCAGACCTTCCGGGTCTTGAGTAAGACTGAAATAGTCAGAATGCGCTGTTGTTGACTGGGGTTGGTCAGTCAGTGATCGAGCCGTTTTCCTCGGCCAGCCGCAGGTACTCCGACAGCAGCCGCACCGGCTGGAAGTGGCGATCGCGCATCACCGGCTGCTTGCGCGGCCCGACGATGGACGCCAGATCGGACAGCTTCACATGGCCCAGGCCGGGCATGCCTATTCCCAGGTCGAACAGACCCCATGCCGTATCGCCATCGGCCGGGTCGAGCGCGGCCAGCAGCCAAGTGGCGTGCGCGTCAGGAGTGAACAGCCGTACCGTCGGCATCGGGTCGATGCTCCGACCAGCGGCGCGTGCCTCGCCGACGGCGAGCAGTTGCGCCCGCTGTTCAGCGGTGACGAGCGGCTGGGTCATGGCTCGAATCCCCACGCACCCGAGCATGCACGGATACGATTTTCCACCGAAGCGCGGAACCGCTGAAGCGGATGCGTGCTTTGGCGGAAAAGCACGAAGGCGCAAGCCATCGAATCCGTACATGCACAGAAACGACGAAGCGGAATTGCGCAGGCCAGGAAAGACACGGAGGCGGTTCCCCGCTTTTGAAGAAAGCCGCCGATGCGGATTTCAGTAAAGACACAAAAACACGAAATGAACACTATAGATTGTAGCCCTATAGGATGCAACAGGTTGTCATTCTGGATTTTGGGGAAAGTTCAGAATGACAGCGTTTAAGCCATCGTTGCCCGATGCACTGCGGCGGATCAGAAAGGCGCGTGGTCTGAGCCAGGAGGCGTTCTCGGATGTGTCCAGCCGAACTTACCTCAGCTCTCTGGAGCGAGGGCTGAAAAGCCCAACATTGAATAAGATTGAAGATGTTTGTGCCGTGCTGGATGTTCACCCACTCACGCTGCTGGTCCTTGCGTATGCAGGTAGTGATCCAAAAAGCGTCCACGAACTGATGGATCACATTGCTCGGGAAGTTTCATTATTTTCCGAGCCTCCGAATAAATAACAGGAGGTGAGTCGTGTTCAAAATTACCGGACTGGATAAGCTTCAGAAAAACCTGAAAGATGCGCAGCGCGCCTTGAGTGAGTTAGACGGCGAACTGGGGGTCGTAAACTTTGATCCACATGATCCCGCCAGCATTGAGGGCGCAATTCAATCGGTCAATCGAATGATCGACGAGCGCTTAGGGGAATATTCTTCGAACCCTATCGTTGGCCCTCTCGCAGAACAAATGAAGGAAAAGTATCGGGAGAGTATTCTTGAAAAATCGGCAGAAGCTAGATTAAAGTCGGATGAGGATGAGTGATGGCTAAAGACTTATTCTCGGAAATAAACAATGCAGTTCTAGACTTGCAGTCCTCACAGCTTCAAACCTACGAAAGACCGCTCAAAAAATTGGCTCAACTGCTACGGCATCCCGACCTTGAGCCATACAACGCCGAGCTCACGGAAGGTCTCGACGTTGAGGCGTTCATCGCTGAAAGTGAAAAGACCGGGGGCAGCATGGTTGGAAGCGCCCAGCTTGCTTGGCCAGATGAGCCCAATCAGGTGCTGGGGTTGACGTTGCTTTTAATCGAGAAGCTGGCGGCAGACCCCGGCTACGCTACCAACTTCGGACACCATTTTTTCTATTCCGGAAAAAAGATCATTGCTGGAATCCACGCACTTACTGGCCAGCTAATCATTCCCTTTGTGCGAGATTACAAGAGTTATATCCAGGCCAAGGGGAGCACGGATGTCATGTTAAAAGCTCAATTTTCGCGCAAGGTCTTTATTGTTCACGGTCACGATGATGGTGCTCGTGAAACAGTGGCACGATTTCTTGAGCGAATCGGACTTGAAGCCATCATCTTGCACGAACAGGCTAACCAAGGACGAACGATTATCGAAAAAGTGGTCGCACACAGTGATGTTGGTTTCGCAGTAGTTCTGCTTACGCCAGATGATGAGGGCTGCGTAAAAGGAGGAACGCCTGAGCCCAGAGCCCGTCAGAATGTGCTTTTGGAGTTGGGGTACTTTATTGGTCGCCTGGGCAGAGACAAGGTATGTGCTCTCAAACGCGGGGCGGTGGAAATTCCAAGCGATTTCGCCGGTGTCGTTTGGGAGACGATGGATAGCAGCGGGGGCTGGAAACAGGCACTTGCGCGTGAGCTTGAAGCTGCCGGTCATAGCATCGACTGGAATAAGGTCATGCGTGCATAGAGTTGTGCCCCGCCGCAATGGGCGGGGCGCGGTGGGCGGCCGTCAGGCCGCCTTGGGCTTGCTGCGCGACCAGATCAGGTCGTGCGTGCTGTCCTCGTTCTCGATCAGGCGGGCATAGACCGTCGCCGGGAACGAAGGATCGTCGAGGGATACGGACACGTAGGGCCGCCCGGCTTCGCTGGTCTTCTTCCACGCCGCGCCGATGTCGTGGCCGGCCGCCTGAAGGCGGAAGTCGGGGGCGTTCTCGGTGTCGCCCTTGTCGTTGGGAATCAGCTTGACCTTGACGTTGAGGGCCAGGGTGCGGAGCTGGCCGGTGAAGCCGTCTTTCTCTGCGGTGAAGGTGCCGATGTTAGCCATGATGTTTCTCCTTTCGGGTTGAACAAGGTCGCGCCAGTGCGTCCTTGTTGTGATCCGGCCGGCGGGGGATGGGCTGGCCGCACCGCGCAGCGGTCGCAACACCGTGGAGAACCTGGAAGCGAAAAGAATTTGTCCCGCGAGGAAGCCGCGCAGCGGCGGGGAAATTGTTTTCGCTGGAAGGTTGCGGCCATGAAGCCCAAGGCGTAGCCATTCCCTCGCCAGGATTCACGACAAGCCAAGGACGCACGGGCCGCCCGCTCCCGAATGGAGATATGGCCGACTCGGTATCCCCGCGTGTCGGCTTCACCGGCTTGCGCCCTGACGCGGGCAAGGCCAACCCCCCAACGACAAGCGAGAACGCCTCTTGCCGCAGATTGCGGCGACGGGCTTGATGCGTGGCGTGGATGCTCCATAGCGAGGCCGGGTGGCGTGTCGGTGAACCGTCCTTCGTGACGTACAGGCGACGAACTGCCAGGGTCGAGGACGGCACGCTTTCGTGCAACCTGCGGCAGCAAGCCGGGGCGTAGGCCCACAAGCCCCGATCATTGCGGCGGGGCGCTGCCTTCACCGCAAGCGCAGCGCGCAGCGCCGCAGGCGCGAAGGCGCGAGGGATTGAAGCCGAATGGCCGTGACGGCAAAGACGGCACGGGGCGCAGCCCGAAAGCCCGGCGGGCATTGCGCCGACACGCTCATAATTTTGGGTATGCGGATTTAATGGTTGATATGTGAAGTAGAAAGCGGAAGGGAAAACTAAATCCACAACGGACTAAATGGTTGATAGCTAACCGTGCCGGTCTTTCCAGATCCCCTTCCCTATAGCCATATGTAGGGAACACTTGAAAACTAGGCATATCTGTCTTGACAATAGCCCCGGTACAAGAAGCGGGTGTCGTTGTGCTCAGCCAGCCTTTCTTCGCCAAAAGCAATATTGCCACGAAGAGTGGTAGCCTACGGGCTCAGTACCTCCCCAGTTGGGTCATCGCCCGGCTAGAAGGTATTGAGGCGGCTCGGGGTGCATTGCACCATGTCGCGCCGGTCGGCAAGATGGAAGACTACATTGAGCGGATGTTGCGTAATGTCACGCCCTACTTGAACGAGGTGCACTGACCATGCATATCCAACCTACTCCCTTGAGGTCACAACAAAGCTAATGATCGATCTACTTGTTTTCCTCCCGGCATGTTTCGCACTGAACCTGGCGTTCGGCCCCAATAACCTCGTTGCGATGACACACGGTGCGCAAAAGGGCGTAGGGTTTTCCTTTATGGCAAGCACAGCACGGCTTGCCGTCTTCGTGCCCATGATTGCTGCTAGCGCGCTTGGTTTAGGGATGCTTTTGTCTGCTTCGGCGTTGGTCTTCAACGTGATCAAGATCGTTGGTGCCGCCTATCTGGTCTGGATGGGCATCAAGCTCCTCAGAACAACATCTGGCTCGACTAACCTAAACGCAGATGCAATGAAACCTTCGCTTCGTAAGGCATTCCGTAGTGAGGCGCTGATCGCCATCAGTAACCCCAAAGCAATCCTCATTTTCGCGGCATTCTTCCCGCAATTCGTGGATATAACGAATTACTGGCTGAGCTATGCAACTCTTGGGACGGTTTTTATCGCGCTAGAGGCCGTTGCAATAGCGATATATGCGTCAGCAGGGCGTTTTGCAGCAGCTTTCGCAGCAAACAAGCTGCACTGGTTTCAACGCGCCTCAGGTGGAGGAATGATTGCTTTCGGCATCCTGCTTCTTCTTAGTCGCCAACCTTCGCGTGTTGCCTAGGTTCTTAAGAACGCTTTAGCCAGTTGCTAGTCGTCTTAAGAGAATAACGTATGACCGAAATGCCCGACAACATCCTGCACCTGCCCTCATACCAGGTGCTGGGCTGCAAAGCCACCGACGATGAAATGCACTTCCAGGTAGACGCGCCCGATCCCATTGCTTGCGAGGAATGCGGGGTGCAGGGTGAGTTCGTGCGTTTCGGCAAGCGTGATGTTCCCTATCATGATCTGCCCATCCACGGCAAGCGGGTCACCCTCTGGGTGCTCCGCCGCCGGTACATCTGTCGGGCCTGCGAGGCTACCTTCAGGCCCCAGCTACCGGAGGTGGTGGACGGCTTCCGCATGACACTGCGGCTACATGAATACGTAGAGAAGGAGTCCTTTAACCACCCCTACACTTTCGTGGCGCAGCAAACCGGATTGGACGAGAAGACGGTACGGGACATCTTCAACGCCCGCGCCGCGTTCTTAGGCCGCTGGCACCGCTTCGAAACGCCTCGCATTCTGGGCATCGACGAGCTGTACCTGAACAAGCGCTACCGCTGCATCCTGACCAACATTGAGGAGAAGACCCTGCTCGATCTGCTGGCCACTCGCCGTCAGGACGTCGTGACTAACTACCTGATGAAGCTGAAAGACCGGCAGAAGATCGATATCGTCAGCATGGACATGTGGAATCCATATCGAACGGCGGTCAGGGCGGTGCTGCCACAGGCCCGCATCGTGGTCGATAAATTCCATGTGGTGCGCATGGCCAACGATGCTCTGGAGAAGGTGCGCAAGGGGCTCCGGAAAGAGCTGAAACCAGCCCAGATCCGAACCCTCAAGGGAGACCGGAAAATCCTGCTGAAGCGCGCTCACGAAGTCTCAGACCGGGAGCGGCTGATCATGGAAACCTGGACAGGCGCATTCCCGCAACTGCTGGCTGCCTACGAGCACAAGGAGCGCTTCTACAGCATCTGGGACGCCACCACACGACCCCAGGCAGAAGCCGCCCTGGACGAGTGGATATCCACCATCCCGAAGGGCCAGAAAGAAGTCTGGAGCGATCTGTTTAGGGCGGTGGGCAACTGGCGCGAGGAGATCATGACCTACTTCGAGACGGACATACCTGTCACCAACGCTTTCACGGAGTCCATCAACCGACTGGCCAAGGACAAGAACCGTGAAGGACGAGGTTATTCCTTTGAGGTGATGCGGGCGCGAATGCTCTACACCACGAAGCACAAGAAGAAGGCCCCGACTGCGAAGGTCTCTCCGTTCTACAAGAAAACCATCGGTTACGGACTGCCAGACCTCGCAGAGGAGCTCAACTACGGGGTCGATCTATCAACCATCTGAGGGTAGCATCAGGTTGGTGAGGGGAAGGTGCCCCATCAACCATTAAATCCGCATACCCATAATTTTTAGTGGGTCACGCTAAACTGCCACGAAGCGATACGCCACCGGATAATTTATGGGAGATCTTATGGAAGGCATGCCCTCTTGGGTTAATACTGTTATTGCCGTTGGCGGTGTCCTAGGAACGATAGTTACCGCTGTCGCAACTTTTTTTCTATGGCGCGTAACCAAGACTCTTGCGCATGAAACGACAAGGATGGCTGAAGCCGCAGCTCAACCACATGTCGTCGTGACACTCACTCCCAATCGGTGGTCAATGCGGCATTTTGATATTCACATCGACAACACCGGAAATGCGACAGCATATGACATTTCTATCGCCTTCGATCCTCCACTAGAAAATGGGGAGGCACGCGGAGACCGGGTCGAAATCCCATTCCAGAAAATAAGTGTCCTCAAACCCGGTCAAGGCATGGTGAGTTATTTGTCTGAATTCGGAAAACTGAAGGGCAAGACCTACGAAGTTGACATTAGCTGGAAGCGTGATGCGTCCAGCCAACAGCGTCAGAAAAATTCATATACCTTAAGTATGCTCGACCATGAGGGAGTCAGTCGTCTCGGAGATGAGCCATTGGTTGAGATCGCCAAACACATCAAGAAAATTGAGGAAAACTGGAGTCCGGTTGCCAAAGGGAAAAAACGCACAAAGGTAGATGTGTTTAGCGGTTTTGATAGGCTGCATGAGCGTCGAGAAGCGAATCGGATGCGTCGTCAGTGGCAAAGAGAACAAGAGGCTCATTCTTCAAAGAATGCGCAATCTGACACTCCGAATTCTCAGCAATAACTCGTTTTAAATCCGGGCGCGGACACCGACGCGCCCGGATTTGCTTTTCACAGCGCCCAGGACGGAACGGCCTGGGCGCTGTGCTTGCTGACCGCGTTATTCCTGCGCCTTGATGAATCGCACAAAGCGAAGCGCCCCGGTTGTGGCCGAGGCGCTTACCTTCCGCAAAGTTCAAGCGGCCAGCGCCTGCGTGAGTTCATCCGCCATTGCTTCGGCATCCGCCGGGGCGTTGTCTTGCTCCTGCATGGTTTCCGACGTTTCAGCCTTGAAGATAGCAGGCATCCAGCTCGTACCGTTCGCCAGCCGTTCGGCTTCGCTGGCAATGTCGCCTTTCTTCAACTTCGCCAGCCGGGTGATGTGTGCCGGGGCGTACTGCTCAACGGCTTCCAGAATCGCGGCCTTCGGTACATGCTGGAAGTAGCCGTCTGCGGTCGGCTTCCACCATGCCGCCATGTCCAGCCTCACGGCCTGCGCCAGTTCCGCGCCCGGCTGCTGTGCTATAGCGCGGGGCGTCACCACGTCCACCGTGGACGCCACGCACACGGCCAACAGGCGCACCAGTTCATCCTGCGGCTTCGCCAGCAGCGCGGCGAACAGTTCGGCGCTGTCCTCCGGCAAGGCTTCACCCGCCACCTGTTGCAGTTCACGCAGCGCCACGGCGGCGGGCGATTCCGGCCAGTCCGGGGCCATGCCTTCCAGCCGGTCTTGCACTTTCATGCTCACGCCTAGCGGCAGGTCGTGGCCGTAGTGGCTGTCCTGCAAGACGGTCTGCACCATGCCATGCACCAGCGCGGCCAGCGCGACTTGCGGATGCCGGGCGACTTCGATTTGCAGCGCGGCGGTGCGGTGCGCGCTCAACCGCTGCGCCAGCCGGTCGGACAGGCTCGCGGCCTTGGGCGGCTCGGCGTCCTCGCCTTCGTCGTCGTTCCCGGCTTCGCCTTCCGCGCTGCCGAAACCCTGCCGCAAGCGTTCCAGCGTGCGCAGCGCCTTGGCTTCGGCTTCGCGCAGCAGCCCGCGATGAATCACGGCTTCTCCCTCACGGTCGAGCGTGACGATGGCACCGGCCACGGCGCGCACGTCCGGGGCGTAGCCCTGCAAGGCTTCCTCCACGGCTTGCAGTTCCCCGGCGACCTGTTCGCGGCGCGGTTCCAACGCCTCGGTCTTGTCCTCGTCCTCGGCGTCGTAGGCTTCTTCCAGTTCGGCGTCGATCTTGTCGAGGCGGCTTTGCAGCGAGGCAATGCGGCGGGCTTCGCGGGCGGTCGGTTCGCGGCGCTGGCGCGGCGCGTTCTGGAATGCCTGCCGCTCGGCGTAGCTCATGTGCGGCACGGCTTCCACCCACGCCCAACCCTCGGCGCGCACGTTCCCGGCCAGCGCATCCAGCTTGCCGCGCACCAGCGTTTCCAGCAGCGCGGGGTCGGTCAGGTAGGTTCCGGCATCGCCTTCCGCGAACAGGTCGCGGCGGATGCCGCCGCCCGCCGCCGTGTAGGCGTCCAGCCCGGCGAAGCGCACCAGCGGATGCGTGGCGTCGATTTCGCGCTCGGTCAGGCGTTCGCGCAGCGCGGACGCGCCACGCTGCCATTCGGGCGCACCGTAGAACGCGGCTTCCTGCGCGGCGTGGTCGTCGGTGATGCTCAGGGCCATCAACTGTTCCAGCGTGACGGCTGCGGCCCGGTAGTCGGTCAGCAGGCGCGGCGAGACGTTGGCCAGCTTCAAGCGGCGCTGCACCACCAGCGGGGACACGCCGAAGTCGGCGGCAATGTCCTCGATGGGCCGGCCTTCCTTGACCAGCGCGGCGAAAGCCTCGAACTGATCGGCCGGGTGCATCTGCTCGCGCAGCAGGTTTTCCGCGAGGCTGACGGTACGGGCCGAAGCGTCGGGCACCAGCAGGCAAGGCACCTCAAAGTCGGCGGCGATGCGCTTCTTTTTCGCCAGCAGCTTCAACGCGGTCAGTCGGCGGTCGCCGGCCACCACTTCGTATTGCTCGCCATCGGCGGTAAGAATGACGACGAGATTTTGCAGCAGGCCAATGCGGGCGATGCTCGCGGCCAGTTCGGGAATGGACAGGCGCGGGGTCTTGCGTGCGTTGCGCTTGGAGCGGCGCGGCAGCAACTGCGAGAGCGGAACCAAAATCAGGTTCTTGGTCGGGTCGGCCACTTCCAGCGGCGCGGCGGCAGTTTCGATGGCGCGGGTTTCGGTTTGAGTAACGGCTTTCATGGTGATAACTCCTAGCGATTGGGATGCAGCAGCGAGAGCAGCGAGAGAAGCGGCAAGGGCTGCTGCCTGCCCCTGCCGCGTGGGGTCAGGCTTTCAACTGGCGCATGCCATCGGCCAGCAGCCAGAGCGCACGGTTGAGGCGGATGTTTTGGTCGATGCCCTGCACCGGGCGGGTTTGCTGGCGGCGTCCGTTGGCGCTGCGCCCGCGCAGGCCGCCTTGGGTCAAGTTCTCTTGCGTGCGGTTGAACACACTCCACAAGTCCGGGCGGCGGTCGTCGTGGCGGCGCGGCATCAGGATTTGCGATTCCGTGATGGGCGCGGGCTTGTCGGGGTCGTCGTACTTGAGGGCCAGCGCAGCGCGGGCAAACACTTCGGATTCGCCATCGTTCAAGGTGATGGCGCGCATGGAATCGCGGGATTCCTCCACGCGGTCGAAGCCGCTCAAGACTTCGTAAGCGCCTTCGATGACCAGTCCGGCCACGTCGCCTTTGTGGGGTACGCGCACATCGGCCACGGTGTCGCCGCAGACAAGACCGTTGCTGCACACGAACCGAAACATGCCCGCGAGCATTTGGTAAGAACTCGTGCCGTCGTGGGAATTGAGCAGCACGATTTCATTGGCTTCCGCGCCGTTGATTTGGCTTGCATGGCGCAGGCGCAGCATGTGTTTGGTGTGTTCGCGCTTGCCTTCGTCGCGCACGCGGGTCTGGCACGCCATGAAGGGCTGGAACCCTTCTTTGCGAAGCTCCGCCAGCACGGCGGCGGTCGGGATATAGGCGTACCGCTCGGAACGGCTTTCGTGCGGCGCGTCCGCGAAGATGGACGGCGCGACCCTGCGGATTTGATCGTCGGACAGCGGGTAATCGCTGCGCAGCGAGGGGGAACGGGAAGCGAATCGGGATGCGAGTTGCATGGCATTTCTCCTGACGAAAAGGGTTTGCTGTTCAAACCGCACACCGGATTCCTAGATTCGGAGCCCAGCCTTTCGGCTGTTCGGTGCGGTCGGCACGAGGAACCCGGTTGGCCCTGTTGCCACCGTCTTTCCTGAGTTCATCGCCCGCGACGGTCAGGAGCGCGCGGACGGGGGCCGTCAAGGAAACAAGCGCAGGGTTGGTGCGGCCCGCAGGCGCAGCCGAGGACACGGCCCTGCGCGCCTTGACGGCACACGGCCGCGGGCTACAGTCGCGGACAAGGTGATGAAGTCAGGGGAGACGGCTGGACAAGGCAACGGCCGCCTTGATGTGCAGACCGCACGCAAGCGAAGCGCGCAGGCCCGGAGCTGGAAGCCGGGCCGTAGGCGTCAGGGATGGAAGCCCGTCAGGGGCGAGACTCGTGCAGCGAGGCTCGATGCAACGCACGACAGCGCGACCCGCGCCATGCTTCTTGGCCGGGGACGCTAATGAATGGATGCCTGTTCCAGGCCCGGAAGCTAAAATTGCCAGCGACCCAGGGGTGTCTGTTTCCGAGACACCGCACCTTTCAGAACAACAATGTGCGAAGACTGCATGGACGCCGATCTCGAAACGATGACTAGCCGTCCGGACTGTGCAGGCCAATGCAGCGATACCCAGGCATTCTGGCGCGATCCGGCCTTGCCCTTCGTCGAGAGCCGCCGCGCCTGCCAGAGCCGGGCCTGCTACAAGCCCCACCATCACCCGACCTTTTCCATTGGTGCCGTCGATGGCGGCACCAGCGTTTTCACCGGTGCCGCCGATGGCCCGGTTCTCCTGTCCCCTGGCACGCTCGTCTTCGTGCCCGCATCACGTGTCCATGCGTGCAACCCGGCTCCGGACACCGCCTGGAGCTACCAGATGCTGCACCTGGACGCCGCGTGGCTCCAGGCTGTTCGGCGGGAGTACGCCCGAACCGACGCGATGGACGACGAGCCGGTGCGCATCGTGACCGATCCGGCGGTCTATGCGCACTTCTGCCGACTCAACGTGCTGCTGTTCAAGGAAGGCGACCCGATCGAGAAGGAGGCCGCGCTGATCGAGTTCGTCGGGGACTACGACACCGAACAGGGGCTCTCCATCAAAGGGCCGACCGTGCCGTCGAACCTGGCGGAGCGGATTCGGCCCGCCCTGGACTGTCTGTGTGCTTCGCCCACCGCCACTACCACCCTGGAGAAGTTGGCAGACCTGGCAGGCATGAGCCGCTATCAGGTGATCCGGGCATTCCGCGCCGTCACCGGCATGACGCCGCACGCCTGGCAACTCAACCAGCGCGTCAACCTCGCCAGGGAGTGGATTCGCAGCGGTGACAGCCTTGCAGACGTGGCCCAGCATCTCGGCTTCGCCGATCAGGCCCATTTCCAGCGGGTGTTCAAGGCGCATGCCGGTGTGACGCCCGGCCGTTTCCGGGCCTGACGCCGCAAGCGGCGCGGCTGCAATTTCCTTCAATACGGAAGGCGCTGCGGCCGGCACACTGCGTAGAAAAACTACGAGTGCGTCCTGAATGCAGCCGTTCCTGATGATTGCCGCAGCGCATTTCCTGGCGCTGCTTTCTCCCGGCCCCGACTTTTTCCTGATCGCCCGAACCTCGCTGTCCGCCGGCTGGCGGGTCGCCAGCGGCGCCTGCCTGGGGATCGCCGTCGCCAATGGCGTTTTCATCGTTGCCGCCTTCGCCGGCATGGCGGCACTGCGCCCGGACAGCCTCCCGTTCGTCGTATTGCAACTGGCCGGCTGCGCTTACCTGCTCTATCTTGGCGTGCTGTTCATCCGCCACGCGGGCCGCAGCGACCTGGATGTCTCGAATGGCGGGCGTTCCACGGCACCCGCGCATCCTTTCATCGCGTGGCGACGCGCAACCGGCATGGGCTTCCTGTCCGGCATCCTGAATCCGAAGAACGCGCTGTTCTACGCGAGCCTGGCCGCGATGCTGACCGGCGCGCATGCCAGCGCGGGCTGGAAGACGATCTATGGCGTCTGGATGTTCAGCATCGTGCTGCTGTGGGACGTGCTGGTCGCAGTCCTCATCGGCAACCAGGCCGTGCTGCGCCGCTTCGCGCGGGCGCTGCCGTGGCTGGAACGCATCTCCGGTGCCATGCTGATCCTGCTGGCGGTGGCTGTCCTCGTCCTCCTGGCACGTTGAGAAGCACACGATAGGGAATGGATTTCCGAAACGCTGTCTCGGATTTCCGAGGCAGCGTTTCCCCCCCAGGGTCGAGACGCCGCAGGGCGGCGCGATGCCCCGCGCAGTCAGCGCGCCCCGCGCGCCACCGCCAGCAGGACACCGAATCCGACCAGCAGCCCGCCGAAGGCGCGGTCGATCCAGTGGCGCACGGCCAGCAGCCGGTCGCGCACGGCCCCGGCCGAGAAGCAAAGCGCCACGAGGCCGAACCAGGCCATGTGCGCAACCGAGATGAATGCGCCGTAGCCGATCTGCACCGCCAGCGGCGTGTCGGGCCGCACCACCTGCATGAACAGGCTGACGATGAACACCGTGGTCTTCGGGTTCAGCGCATTGGTCAGGAAGCCGGTACGCAAAGCCGCCATATCCGACAGCGGCGCCACGGTACTGTCGGCCAGCGCGCCGCTGGGCTTGGCGCGCAGCATCTTCACGCCGAGATAGATCAGATAGACGGCACCGACCAACTTGATGGCGTTGAACAGCCAGAGCGACTGCTGGATCAACAGGCCCACGCCGACGAGCGTATAGGTGACGTGGACGAGCACGCCCAAGCCGATGCCCAGGGCCGTCAGCATGCCGGCACGGCGCGACAGCATCAGACTGTTGCGCGTGACCATCGCAAAGTCCGGCCCAGGGCTGATGACGGCCAGCAAGGTGATTGTGATGACAGCTATCAATTCGGTCATGGCGTATCCTGTCGAAGAACAACGAATTAGCGAGATGCTACCGACAACATCTCCCGGTGGATAACGATGTTTTCTGACAAGAATGGTGAGCTGGAATCACCATCGAGCGATTCGCGCCTGCCTTCGCTGCTGGCCCTGCGCTGCTTCGAGACGGCGGCCCGGCTGGAGAATTTCAGCCGGGCGGCGGCCGAGTTGCACCTGACCCACGGCGCGGTCAGCCGCGCCGTGCGCCTGCTCGAAGACGAACTGGGCGTGGCGCTATTCGAGCGCCGCAGCCGGCGCGTGTTCCTGACCGATGCCGGCCGCACGCTGGCGCGGGCCGTGGGCAATGGGCTGGATCTGATGCGGCAGGCCGTCGGCGAGTTGCGCGCCAGCGCCCGCCAGGGGCGGCGCTGGGTGCTGTCGTGCGAGCCGACGCTGCTGATGCGCTGGCTGATCCCGCGCTGGCCGGACTTCCAGGCCCGGCATCCGGGGATCGACGTACACCTGGTCGCCGGGGGCGGGCCGTTCTCCTTCGCCAACGGCATCGACCTGGCGATCCGCCGCGACGACTTCCCCTGGCCCGAGGGCTACCACGCCGAACCCTTGTTCGCGGAAAAGGTCGGCCCGGTCTGCCGTCCCGACAAGGTGGCGGCCTGGTTCACCACGAAGAAGGCCGGCGCCGCGCTCAAGGCCGGCGCACCGCGCCTGCACACGCGCACGCGGCCGGGCGCGTGGCCGGAATGGGCGGCGGCCGCAGACCAGCCCGCACCTGATGCGCCGGGACAAACCTTCGATCATTTCTATTTCAGCTTGCAGGCGGCCGTGGCCGGCCTGGGTGTGGCGGTCGGCCCGTGGCATCTGGCACGCGACGATCTGGACAGCGGCGTGCTGGCCGCGCCGCTGGGTTTCGTGGAGGACGGCTCGCGCTATTGCCTGTTGTCGCCGCGGCCCTTGCAGCCCGATAGCCCGCAGGCCGATTTGCTGGCATGGCTGCGGGCCTTGGCATAGCCGCAATCGGGCGCAGCAAAAAGGGGCCGAAGCCCCTTGGTCAGATCAGGCCGCGTTCTGCGAACGACGCCGTGGTGCTGCCAGCGACGATGACGTGATCGAGCACGCGCACGTCCACCAGCCCCAGCGCATCCTTGAGCCGCCGGGTCAGCGCCCGGTCTGCCGCGCTCGGCTCCGGGTTGCCACTTGGGTGGTTGTGCGAGATGACCAGAGCCGCCGCGTTGAGCCGAAGCGCCTCCTTGACCACTTCGCGCGGATGCACTTCGGCCGAGTCGATTGTGCCGTGGAACATTTCCCTGTATTCGATCAGCCGATGCTGCGTGTCGAGGAACAACACCGAGAACACCTCATGCTCGAAGCCGGCCAGCTTGGCAAGCAGGTATTCCTTGACCGCCGCCGGTGAAGTGAAAGACGTACCCCGCTGCATCTTCTGGTCGATGACCAGGCGCGCGGCCTCCAGAATCTGATCGGCCGATGCCAGCGCATAGTGCCCGTGAGAGTCACGCACCAGCAAAGCGTCATCGAACGAGGAAAAGGACAGTTGCGACATGATCGTGCTCCGGTTGCTCGGGCGGAATTGCCCGGAACCGTGTTCAGCACGGCGCAGCGCAAGCAGTCACAAGGTCGAAGACGGCCGCCAGGACGCCAGCGCGCATGGCGCGCGCCGCCTTTGACGGCGAGAACGCCGTGGTACGGTGAAGGGAACAGCAAGACCGCCTAAACCCCGCCCACTGCACACACCCGCCTTTGAGCAAGCGCAGCGCGCAGGCCCGCGAGGGCCGAAGGCGTCAGGGGTCAAAGCTGGATGGCCGCGATTCGGCACGAAGCGCGGGGCGCAGCCCGCGAACCCGACGGCGGCACGCCGGGACGCCCGGTTATCGCTTGCGCTTCTTGGGGACGATCGTTCCGCGCGATTCGATCAGCCGCCGCGTGTTCTCCAGTTCCTCTTGCAGCACTTCGGCATCCGGCAGCACCATCTTGTAGTTCGCCGCCATCACCTTGGACGGCAAGCCCTCCAGCGCATACCGCGCCAAGGCATGGCCCTTGTCGGCGCAGAGGATCAGACCCACGGGCGGGTTCTCGTCGGCAAACGTCCAGTGCTCCTTCGCATAGTTGCAATAGAGGTGCATCTGGCCCACGTCGGCATGGGTCAGCGCGCCGAGCTTCAAGTCGATGATGACCAGGCAACGCAAGCGACGATGGAAGAACAGCAGATCGACCCGATACCAGGTCTGGTCGATGCGCAATCGGCGCTGCCGCCCGACGAAGGCGAAACCGTCGCCCAGTTCGAGCAGGAAATCCTCCAGCCGCCGGATCAGGGCTTGCTCAAGATCGGATTCCGAATACTCATCCTTGAGGTCAAGGAACTCCAGCACATACGGGTCTTTGATCGCGTCGTCGGGAGTGACGGCATCCCCGGGGTTGGGCACGGCGCCCTTGACCAGCATCGCCGCCTTGTTCTTCGACAGCGCCGTGCGCTCGTAGAACTGGCTGTTGATCTGCCGGTCGAGCTGGCGCACGCTCCATCCGCCGCGCAGGGCTTCGGCCTCGTAGAAGCGGCGGGCGTGTTCGTCCTTGACCGACAGCAGCCGGACGTAGGCCGACCACGGCAGCGTGAAGACCTGGGCCAGTTCATCGAGGCGCCAGGGACGCGCCCGCGCCACTGGCGCCGGGGAAGATTCGCTAGACACTGTCTGGCGAATTGGCCAGGTCAGGAAGAACGACCGCATTTGCTGCAAGTTCGGGCGGCTGAACCCGCGCCCGAACTGCGCGGTCAAGTCAGCCGACAGCCGTTCGATCAACTGTTCGCCGTACCCGGCACGCCGCTTGCCCCGTTGCTCGGCCTCCACGATCCGGCGGCCAATCTCCCAATAGCTGGCGGTCATCAGCGCATTGACGCTGCGTGCCGCCGCATGGCGGGCGGCATCGAGCACTTCCACGATACCGCCGTGGATGCCGGCATAACCGGCTGGCGGGGCGGCGGGGGTGTCCCCCGCCACCGAAAGCGTCTTCTTGCTCATGCCGTCGCCTCCGCAAGGCGCCGCACGCCCGTGATGGCCTGCCGCCGGCTCGCCACCAGTTCGGCCGCTTCCCGCACCGGCTTGTCCTCGGTGTGGACGTAGTGCATGAACATCGCTACGGTCTTGTGGCCCGTCAGCTTCATGCCCACCTTGGTTGGCACGCCCGAATTGGCAATGTCGGTGGTGGCCCGGTGGCGGATACCGTGCGTGCCAACATGTGGCACGCCGGCGGCCTTGAGCACGCGCTTCCAACCGCCATAGTGCTCGCCGTGGGTCAAGTGTTTGGTCGCGTCGTTGGGCGACGGCAGGACATAGGGGCAACCTTCCAGGCGCGGCGCCGTCGAAAGCAGCCGATAGGCTTCCTCGCTCATGGGCTTGGAGATGCCGCCGGTCTTGCTGTCGGGCCAGACCACCCGGCGCTTCTCCAGATCAACCCAGTCCCATTCGAGCGGGCAGATTTCGGAGCGGCGGGCGGCAAACTCGAATTGCAGGCGGATCGCCAGCGGAATGACGTAGTTCTCCAGTCCCTCTGCCTCCAGCGTCTCCAACTGGCGGAAGATCCGCACCAGTTCATCGTCCACGATGAGCCGGGTTTCCTTGCCGGGCGGGTACATGGGAACGTGGCGGCACGGATTGGTGCCGTCCGGGCGAAGGCCCCACACTTCGGCTAGGTTGAACATCTTGCGCAGCACGCCGAAGGTGCGGTTCGCCTCGGCCGGCTTGTGGGCCAGCTTCTTCATCAGCGCGGCCACGTCCGGGCGCTTCACGTCCTGCACCTTCATCCGGCCCATGATGGGAATGATGTTGCGGTCGATGACCCCCTGATAGCCGCGCTGCGTGCTGGGCTTGTTGCGCTGCTTGGAGTAGTCCTCCATGAAGGTGTGGCAAAACTCCTTCATGGTCGGCGCCTTGCGGGCGGCATTCTTGGCCGCGCTGGGGTCGCCGCCCCGGCGCACCTCGGCCAGCCACTCCTGCGCCATAACACGGGCTTGCTCGACGGTCAGTTCCCCGTACTGGCCCAGGGCGGGCTTGCGGCGCTCGCCGGCGTTCGTGCGGTACTGGAGCATGAACACCTTACGACCCGCTGGGGTGATCTTGCACAGGAAGCCGGGCACCACGGTGTCCCGGAGTTCGACGGCCTGCGCCTGGGGCTTTGCCGCATCGATGGCGGACTTGGTGAGTTTGATTTTTGCCATGATGACTCCTCGGAAACCTCGGTTTCCAAGAGCCACATGGGAGCCACGCGACCGGAAGCCGGGTCAAGTTTCGGAAAGCACCGGCATATGATGGACGCGCCTAAGTTATTGATAAACCTGCTGTAGCGGGCTTAGGCGCAGTCCAGCGAAGTGCCGGGCTGGAGTCATCGTCAAACAAAAAAACCCGCCGCAGCGGGTTTTATAGGGCGAAAGCGGGATTACGCGTAAACCGGCAGGCGGGCGCAGATATCCAGCACTTTCTTCTTGGTGCGTTCGATGGTGGCTTCATCGTTGATGTTGTCCAGCACATCACAGATCCAACCGGCCAGTTCGCGCACGTCGGCTTCTTTGAAGCCGCGACGGGTGACGGCCGGGGTGCCGATACGCACGCCGGAGGTGACGAACGGGCTTTTCGGATCGTTCGGCACGCTGTTTTTGTTGACGGTGATGTTGGCGCGGCCCAGGGCGGCGTCCGCTTCTTTACCGGTCAGGTTTTTGTCGACCAGATCCAGCAGGAACAGGTGGTTATGGGTGCCGCCGGAGACCACTTTGTAGCCGCGCTGCAGGAACACTTCCACCATCGCCTTGGCGTTGACCGCCACTTGCTGCTGGTAAACCTTGAACTCAGGCTCCATCGCTTCTTTCAGCGCCACCGCCTTGCCGGCGATCACGTGCATCAGCGGGCCGCCCTGGCCGCCAGGGAACACGGCGGAGTTCAGCTTTTTGTACAGCTCTTCGTCGCCGCCCTTCGCCAGGATCAGGCCGCCGCGCGGGCCCGCCAGGGTTTTGTGGGTGGTGGTGGTGACGATGTGCGCGTGCGGTACCGGGTTCGGGTAGACGCCGGCGGCGATCAGGCCCGCCACGTGCGCCATGTCGACGAACAGGTAAGCGCCGATGCTGTCGGCGATTTCGCGCATTTTGGCCCAGTCAACCACGCCGGAGTAAGCGGAGAAGCCGCCGATGATCATTTTCGGCTTGTGGGTTTGCGCCTGCTTGGCCAGATCGTCATAGTCGATTTGGCCTTTGTCGTCGATGCCGTAAGGCACCACGTTATACAGTTTGCCGGACAGGTTGACCGGGGAACCGTGGGTCAGGTGGCCGCCGTGCGCCAGGTTCATGCCCAGAATGGTGTCGCCCGGCTGCAGCAGCGCGGTGTACACGGCGAAGTTAGCCTGGGAGCCGGAGTGCGGCTGCACGTTGGCGTAATCGGCGCCGAACAATTCTTTGGCGCGATCGATAGCCAGCTGCTCAACGATATCCACGTATTCGCAGCCGCCGTAGTAACGCTTGCCCGGATAGCCTTCAGCGTATTTGTTGGTCAGCTGGGAACCCTGAGCCTGCATCACGCGCGGGCTGGTGTAGTTCTCAGACGCGATCAGCTCGATGTGCTCTTCCTGACGCACCACTTCCTGCTCCATGGCACGCCACAGTTCCGCATCGTAATCGGCAATGTTCATTTCACGCTTTAACATCCGGCATCTCCTGACTTAAATCAGCTAACTAAAAAATCACCAAATAACTACCCGTTTGGGTTCTGGGCCACAGTGTAAACCGTTTCGCCCCACCGAAGATAGGTCTTGACAGAGGTTTTTACGCAAACGATTGGCATAAGGTGGCGCAAGGCTTTGATCCGCTAAACGCCGCCGTTTATCAACGAACATTTCCTCATGCGAACGATGCGCTTTTTTCATGTTCTGTGAGCGCGATCGACGCCCGAAGAACACCGCAACGAAAACAAGGGTATTTACAAGCGACGCGGAACCCAATAAGATGCATTTAAAATGCATCATTACAATTATCGTCAAGATCCCAACCCAAGGAGCGCTTCCATGCTGGATAGCCAAACCATCGCCACCGTGAAATCCACCCTTCCCCTGCTGGCTGCGACCGGGCCGAAGCTGACCGCCCACTTTTACGATCGCATGTTCGCGCACAACCCGGAATTGAAAGACATTTTCAACATGAGCAACCAGCGCAACGGCGATCAGCGTCAGGCGCTGTTCGACGCCATCTGCGCCTATGCCGCCAACATCGAGAACCTGGCGGCGCTGCTGCCGGCGGTGGAGCGCATCGCGCAGAAGCACACCAGCTTCAATATCCAGCCGGAGCAGTACAACATCGTCGGCGGTCACCTGCTGGCGACCCTGGACGAAATGTTCAGCCCGGGTCAGGAAGTCCTGGACGCCTGGGGCAAGGCCTACGGCGTGCTGGCCAACGTATTTATCCAGCGTGAAGAACAGATTTATCAGCAGAGTGAAACCGACAACGGCGGCTGGCGCGATCTGCGCGCGTTCCGCATCCTGAAGAAACAGCCGCAGAGCGACGTGATCTGCAGTTTCGTGCTGGCGCCGGTGGACGGCGGCCGGGTGGCGGACTTCAAACCGGGGCAGTATCTGGCGGTCTACATCAAGCACGACAGCCTGGAACATCAGGAAATTCGCCAGTACTCGCTGACCACCTCGCCGAACGGCGAGTTCTACCGCATCGCGGTGAAGCGCGAAGATCAGGGGAAAGTGTCCAACTACCTGCACCAGCAGGCGCAGGAAGGCGACGTGATCTACATCGCCCCACCGCACGGCGACTTCTTCCTCGACGTGGCGCCGACCACGCCGGTGGCGCTGATCTCCGCCGGCGTCGGCCAAACCCCGATGCTCGGCATGCTCAACACCCTGCACGACAACCAGCATCAGGCGCAGGTCCACTGGCTGCACGCGGCGGAAAACGGCGGCGTGCACGCCTTTGCCGATGAAGTGGCGGATATTGCCGGGCGCATGCCGAATCTGAGCCGCCATGTGTGGTACCGCGAGCCGGGCGCCGATGACGTGGAAGGCCGCGACTACCACAGCCGCGGATTGATGGATTTGAGCGCGCTGCAAGGCAGCCTGGCCGATCCGCAGATGCACTATTACTTCTGCGGCCCGGTGGCCTTCATGCAGTTCGTGGGCAAACAGCTGCTGGAAATGGGCGTAGAGGCCGAACGCATCCACTACGAATGCTTCGGCCCGCATAAGGTGCTGTAATGCTTGCGGAGCGCGGCCGTCAGACCGCGCTCCCTCTTCATTTCGCCTGTAGTTGGCGCGCGTCCTGCACCTGCTGCACCGTCACCGGCGCCGCCTGGTTGCCCCAGCTGCCCCGCAGATAGCTCATCAGATCCGCCGCCTGCCGATCGTTCAATGCCCAGCCGTAAGCCGGCATGTCGAACGCCATCGCCTGCTGCGTGATCGGCGTATGCGCCCCCTCCAGCACCACCCGCAGCGCGGTCAGCGGATTGTCCGCCGTTACCGTGGCATTGCCCGCCAGCGCCGGAATGGCAAAATCGGTGCCCTCCCCCCTGTTGCCGTGGCAGGTCGAGCAGTACATCGCGTAGGTCGCCTTGCCGCCCGGGTTATCCGCCTGCGCGGCAGGCGCAGCGGCTTTGGCGGCGGTGTCCGGCGCCAGGCTGCGCAGGTACACCGCGATGGCGTTCAGATCGCCGTCGCTGAGGTACTGCGTGCTGTGGGTCACCACCTCGCTCATCGGCCCGGCGACCGCCGCATGGCGGCTGCGGCCGGTTTTCAGCAGTGCCGTCACCTCTTCCGGCGGCAGGCCGCGCAGATTGGAGGCGTACCAGCCGTCCAGCTCGGCGCCGCTCAGGAACACCGGCTCCTTGCCGTCCAGCCCCTTCTCCTGCATCGCCCAGCCGCGCGGCGTGTGGCAGCTGCCGCAATGGCCCGCACCCTGCACCAGGTAGGCGCCGCGGTTCCACTCGGCGCTTTGCTGCGGATCCGCCTGATACGGCCGGTCGTCGTGGAACAGCTGGTTCCACACCGCCAGCGGCCAGCGCATCGACAGCGGCCAGCTGATGTCGCTGGCGCGGTTGGCCACGTTCTGCGCCGGCACCTCATTCATCAGATAGTCATACAGCGCGCGCATGTCTTCCGCGCTCATTTTGGCGTACGAGGTGTACGGCATCGCCGGGTAGAGCCGGTGGCCGTCTTTGGCTACCCCCTGGCGCATGGCGCGATCGAACTCTTCGAACGAATAGGCGCCGATGCCGTGCAGCTTGTCCGGCGTGATGTTGGTGGCGTAGATAGCCCCGAGCGGCGTCGGGAACTTCATGCCACCCGCCAATTCGGCGCCGCCCGGCGCGGTGTGGCAGGCGGTGCAGTCACCGGCTTTGGCGACGTATTCCCCGGCCGACATCGCCTGGGCCGAGCCGCCTGCCGCCAGCAGGCTCAACAGGTACAGCGAACGCAGACTCATGCTCCCTCCTTGGCGGCAACCTTGCCGTAGGCCAGTTCATTCACCGCGCGCCACGCCTGATCGATCGCCGAGTTGGCGTACGGGCTCCAGTCGGCATCGGAGTTGGCGATAACGATCTTGCCGATCGGCTGCCGCGCCGTTTCGATGATTTTCGTGGCCTCGTCTTCGTCGTCAAACAGCCCGTTGAGGAAGTAGGAGTAACCGTGCGACCAGCGGTTGACGGTGATCGCCTGAATGTCGCGCTGATGGTCGAAACCGGCCTCGCCCAGCATGCCCTGCAGCTGTTCGCGGATCATCTGCTCGTGCACCTCGAACGGCGTGCCCAGCAGCAGCGCGCGCCCTTTGCGCGACTGCTCGCGCGGGCTGAGGCCGCTGCCCGGCAGCGTCGGCACGTACACCATATGCAGGCCGATCGGCCGATCCGGATCGCGCGGGTGCTGATACCCGCCCATGCTCACCGGGTAATCCAGCTTCACGCGGCTGTACGGCGCGGCCGGCGAATAGATCTCGTGCACGCCCAGCTTGATGAACGGTTGCCAGTTGCGGATCACCACCTTGCTGTACACCAGCGGCGACTTGACGTTCTGCTTCAGCGCCTCCTGCTGCTCGTGCGACATCTCCGGCACCAGGTATGGGATCATCATGTTGTAGCCGGCCATCACCACCTGCCCGGCGCGCACCTTGGTCATCTTCTCGCCGGTCATGTAGGTGACTTCCACCTTGTCGCCGACGTTGGCCGCATGCAGCCCGGTGCTGTTCAAACGCAGCTTCACCGGCGATTCCGGCCGATCGAGCTGGCCGTAGTCGAATTTGGCCAGCACCACGTCGTTCATGTCGTTGCCGGCCGGCGCCACCGCCGGGATCAATTTGCGCACCATCAGGCGCGCCAGCGTGGCGTTGCCGTCCGGGAAGTGGAACACGTAAGGATCGTCGAGATCCGCCTGCGACTCCTCGTCCAGCGGTGGCAGATTCATGCCGTCAAGGCCCGGCAGATCGCAGATGCGCGCATCGCTGCACGACGTGCCGTCGATGCCCACCGCCTGGAAATCGTTGGTGGTCTGCTGGAAATAACGGATCGCCAGCTCACTCAGACCCACCTTCTCGCGCAGGAACTGGGTGTAGCTGTGGGTATCGAGCCACTCGACCTTCTGCTCCAGCGTCATCTCCGGCAGATAATCTTTCTTCACCGTATGCAGCGCGATTAACGCCTGGCGATCGCTTTCCGGCAGTGGGAAATCGCCGATGAACGCTTCATAAGAACGGCCGTTGAGGCGATCGCGCGGAATGTCGTCCGCCACCGTGCGGCCCGGATCGCCGCTCACCACCTTGTCGACGCCGAAGTTTTTGCGATCGAAGTAAACCCCGCGGCTCAGGTTCAGATCCGGGTAAAAGGTGGTGTCAAACGCCTGCTCCAGCCGATCGATATCGACGCCGAGATTGCGCAGCAGCCCCATCGCCACCGGGCTGAAGTTGGAGCGCGGCGACTGCAGCGATTCACTGCCGCCGTAGCCGAGCAGCATGCCGTCGTCGGTGTTGAATTCGTTGCGCTTGGCGTGGCCGCCGAAGTCGTCATGGTTGTCGATCAGCAAAATGCGCTGCTGCTCACCTTTCAGCTGCTGCCAGAAGCAGGCGGCCGCCAACCCGCTGATGCCGGCGCCGACCACCACCAGATCGAACTCTTCAACGGCGGGCACGCTGCCGAAATCAAAGGTTTTGCCGTCGCGCCCCAACTGGTGCGCATGCTCGAACGAGCCCGGATGGTTACCCCGCAGCCCGGTCAGCGCCGGCGGGTAGTACAGGGTTTGATTGGCGGTTTGCGGCGACGCGCGCAAGATTTGCAGCGGCGTCAACCCGGCGGCGATGGTGATCGCCACCCCGTTGAGAAAATCGCGTCGGGTGATACCCATATAGGCTTCCTTTCAATTTTTATTATCATCGGCCGGCCGGGGCCGGCCCGAAGGCCGCGCTATTGTGCGGATAATTATTGTAAAATCAATGTTTGAACATCACATGACGAATGGCGGTGTAATCCTCCAGCCCGTACATCGACATATCCTTGCCGTAGCCGGACAGTTTCTGGCCGCCGTGCGGCATTTCGCTCACCAGCATGAAGTGGGTGTTCACCCAGGTGCAGCCGTATTGCAGGCGGGCGCTTAAGCGATGCGCGCGGCCCACGTCGCGAGTCCACACGGACGACGCCAGCCCGTAGTTGGATTCGTTCGCCCAGGCCAGCACCTGTTCTTCGTCGTCAAACGGCGTCACCGTCACTACCGGGCCGAACACCTCGCGCTGCACGATCTCATCCTCCTGGCGCGCGCCGGCCAGCAGCGTCGGCTGGAAGTAGTAACCCGGCCCCTTCACCTTCTCGCCGCCGGTCACCACCTGCACGTGCGGCAAGGCTTTGGCTCGCTCGACAAAACCGGCGACCCGCTCCAGATGCTGGGCGGTAATCAATGGCCCCAGCTCGGTGCTCTCGTCGTCCGGCGCGCCGATCTTCAGGCTGGCCACCGCCTCGCCCAGCCGCTTCACCAGCTCGGGATAAATGCTTTTCTGCGCGTAGATGCGGCAGGCGGCGGTGCAATCCTGCCCGGCGTTGTAGAAACCGAAGCCGCGAATGCCGTCCACCACCTGCTGCAGATCGGCGTCGTCGAACACCAGCACCGGCGCCTTGCCGCCCAGCTCCATATGGGTGCGCTTAATGCCGGCGGCGGTGTGGGCGATGATGTGCTCGCCGGTGGCGATCGAGCCGGTCAGCGACACCATGCGCACCTTGTCATGCCCGGTCAACCGATCGCCGACGCTTGCGCCGCGGCCGAACAGCACGTTGAGCACGCCCGGCGGGAACAGCCCGGCGGCCAGTTCGGCCAGTTTGAAAGTGGTCAGCGGCGTCTGCTCGGAAGGCTTGATCACCACGCAGTTGCCCGCCGCCAGCGCCGGCGCCAGTTTCCAGGCCGCCATCATCAGCGGGTAGTTCCACGGCGCGATCGAGGCCACCACGCCCAGCGGATCGCGGCGGATCATCGAGGTATGCCCGGCCAGATACTCGCCGGCCGCCATGCCGGTCAGGCAGCGGCTGGCCCCGGCGAAGAAGCGAAACACGTCGGCCACCGCCGGCAGTTCATCGTTCAACACGCAGTGATAAGGCTTGCCGCAGTTGAGCGACTCCAGCCTGGCGAAAGTCTCGGCATGCGCATCGATCAGATCCGCCAGCTTGAGCAGATGCTCGGCGCGCTCCTTCGGCGTGGTTTGCCCCCAGGCGGCGAACGCGGCGTCCGCCGCCAGCACCGCGCGATCGACCTGCTCCGGGCTGGCCTCCGCCACCTGCGCAATCACTTCGCCGGTCGCCGGGTTATACACCGGCTGGGTCGTGCCCTGGCCGTTCACCAGGTGGCCGTCAATCAACAGTTGGCTTTGCATAGGGTTATCCTTTTATCAGAGGTCGGGTAAGGAAATTATTTGCCGCTGCCGGCGACGCTTTCTCCACCTTTGGTCAGGTAGTAAGCGCCGAGGATCGGCAGCATGGTCAACAGCATCACCGACAGCGCCACCACGTTGGTGATCGGCACATCGCGCGGGCGACCGAGCTGGTTCAGCAGCCACAGCGGCAGCGTGCGCTCGTGGCCGGCGGTAAAGGTGGTCACGATGATTTCATCGAACGACAGCGCGAACGCCAGCATGCCCCCGGCCAGCAGCGCCGAGCCGAGGTTCGGCAAGATCACGTAACGGAAGGTTTGCCAGCCGTCGGCGCCGAGATCCATCGACGCTTCGATCAGGCTGTACGAGGTGCGACGGAACCGGGCGATGACGTTGTTGAACACGATCACCACGCAGAACGTCGCATGGCCGACGACGATAGTCAGGATGCCCGGCTCGATGTTCAGCGCCTTGAACGCCGCCAGCAGCGCCAGACCGGTGACGATCCCCGGCAGCGCGATCGGCAGCAGCAACAGCAGCGAAATGCTGTCCTTGCCGAAGAAATCGCGCCGATACAGCGCCGCCGCCGCCAAGGTGCCGAGCACCAGCGCGATGGCGGTCGCCAGGCAGGCGATCTGCGCCGACAGCAGCACCGCATCGAGGATATCCTGCCGCCCGGCGGCAACGTTGAACCAGTGCAGCGTAAACCCCTTCGGCGGGAAGCTGAAAGCGGCATCCTCGGTGTTGAAGGCGTAGATGGCGATGATCGCCAACGGGAAATGCAGGAAGATTAGTCCGCCCCAGGCGGCCAGCTTCAGCCCTAAGGGCGCGCGTTCAGAGTGCATCGAAAGCCCCCAGACGTTTGACGATGGAAAGGTAGATGGCGATCAGGACGATCGGCACCAGCGTAAAGGCCGCGGCCATCGGCATATTGCCGATCGCGCCCTGCTGGGCGTACACCATGCTGCCGATGAAATAGCCCGGCGGCCCCACCAGCTGCGGCACGATAAAGTCGCCCAGCGTCAGCGAGAAGGTGAAGATCGACCCGGCGGCGATGCCCGGCACCGCCAGCGGCAAAATGACGTGGCGGAAGGTCTGCGCCGGCCGGGCGCCCAGATCCGCCGAGGCGTGCAGCAGCGAAGGCGGCAGGCGCTCCAGTGCCGCCTGGATCGGCAGGATCATGAACGGCAGCCAGATATAGACGAACACCAGAAAACGCCCCAGCCCTGAGGTCGACAGCGTGTTGCCGCCGACGCCGGGCACCGTCAGCAGCGAAGCCAACAGTGGCTCCAGCCCCAGGTGCTGCAGGAACCACTGCGCCACGCCGTCTTTCGCCAGCAGCAGGGTCCAGGCGTAGGCTTTAACGATATAGCTGGCCCACATCGGCATCATCACCGCGATGTAAAAGAACGCCTTGACGCGGCCGCTGGTGTAGCCCGCCATGTAATAGGCGATCGGGAACGCCAGCACCGCGCTGGCCAGCGACACCAGCACCGCCATGGTCAGCGTGCGCAGGATGATGTCGTAGTTGGCCGGGTTGAACAGCGCCGCCAGGTTGGCGAAGGTCAGATCCGGCGTCACCGCCATGGTGAAATCGTCGAAGGTGTAAAACCCTTGCCACAGCAGCGTCAGCAGCGAACCGAGGTACACCGCGCCGAACCACAGCAGCGGCGGCACCAGCAGCAAAAGCAGATACAGCGTCGGCCGGCGATAGAGCCAGGTCGACAGCGCGCGCACGGTGCCGCCGCGCGCCGAGGGGGAATCGATGCTCATGTCCATCTCACCTCTCCTCCAGCAGCGGCACCATCGCCGCGCGCGGCCAGCAGGCGACGATCGGCTGGCCGATCTGCCGCTGTTGCCCTTCGGCGAGCCACTGCGGATTGGCCTGGCTGACCAGCAGCTTTTCGCCGCCGTTCAGCGCGATTTCATACCGCGTGGCCGCGCCCTGGTAATGGATTTCCTGCAGCGTGCCCTGCACCTGGATCTCGTCCTGCGCCGCGCCGCCCTGCTCCAGCAGGCGGATATGCTCCGGCCGGATCGAGAAGGTTCGGCTTTCGCCGAGCAGGCGCTGCGCCAGCTCGCTGCGCACCACGTTGGAGGTGCCGACGAATTCGGCGACGAACGGCGTCTTAGGCCGCATGTAAAGCTCGCGCGGCGTATCCACCTGTTCGATGCGGCCGTTATTGAACACCGCCACCCGATCGGACATCGACAGCGCTTCGCTTTGATCGTGGGTGACGAAGATAAAGGTGATGCCCAGCTGGCGCTGCAGCTTCTTCAGCTCGCCCTGCATCTGCTCGCGCAGCTTGAGATCCAGCGCGCCGAGCGGTTCGTCCAGCAGCAGCACCCGCGGCCGATTGACCAGCGCGCGCGCCAACGCCACGCGCTGCCGCTGGCCGCCCGACAGGTGCGCCGGTTTGCGTTCGGCAACGAAACCGAGCGCCACGCTCTCCAGCGCCTCTTGCGCCCGCGCCAGCCGCTCGCGTTTGGCGACGCCCTTCACCATCAGGCCGTAGGCGACGTTTTCCAGCACCGACATGTGCGGGAACAGCGCGTAATCCTGAAACACCGTATTCACGTCGCGCTGGTACGGCGGCAGGTTGGCGGCTTCCTGGCCGTGGATGCGAATCGAGCCGGAAGTGAGCTGTTCAAAGCCGGCGATCAGGCGCAGGCAGGTGGTTTTGCCCGAGCCGGACGGCCCGAGCATGGAGAAGAATTCCCCGTCCTGAATGTCGATGGATACCCGATCCACGGCGCGAACATCGCCGAAAGTCCGCGAAACATCGATGAATTGCACGGCAATGGTCATTTTCTGTGCTCCATACTGATGTAGTTCGGGCGCAGCGGGCTGCGCCCCGCGGCTTAGCGGCCGCCCATGATGGCGATGTAATCCTGGGTCCAGCGGCTGTACGGCACGAACTTGCCGCCCTGCGCCTGCGGCGTTTTCCAGAAGGCGATTTTGTCGAACTGGTTGAAGCCGTTGGTTTCGCAGCCCTTCTCACCCAGCAGCGCGCTGGCCTTGCAGCCCGCCGGCGAAGCCGGCACCGACCCGAACCAGGCCGCCACGTCGCCCTGCACCTTCGGCTCCAGCGACCAGTTCATCCACTGGTAGGCGCAGCTCGGGTGCTTGGCGTCGGCATGCAGCATGGTGGTGTCCGCCCAGCCGGTCACGCCCTCTTTCGGGAACACGGTGGCGATCGGCTGCCCCTCGCCCTTCAGGGCGTTGGCCTGATACGGCCAGGCGCTGGAGGCCACCACGCCTTCGTTTTTAAAGTCGCTCATCTGCACCGAGGTGTCGTGCCAGTAGCGGTGGATCAGCGCGTGCTGGCTGCGCAGCAGCTTCAGCGCCGCCTGATACTGCTCTTCGTTGAGCTGGTATGGATCGCTGATGCCGAGCTGCGGCTGGGTGGCCTTCAGGAACAGCGCCGCGTCGGCGATGTAGATCGGGCCGTCGTAAGCCTGCACCCGGCCCTGGTTGCTCTTGCCGTCCGGCAGGTTCTGCTGCTGGAAGATCACCGCCCAGCTATCCGGCGGCGTCGGGAAGGTTTTGGTGTTGTACATCAGCAGGTTCGGCCCCCACTGGTACGGCGTGCCGTAGGTTTTGCCGTCCACGGTGTACCAGGCGCCGTTCAGCAAGCGCGGATCGATGTTCTTCCAGTTAGGGATCAGCGCGGTGTTGATCGGCTGCACCCGCTTGCCGAAGATCAGGCGCAGCGAGGCGTCGCCGGAGGCGGTCACCAGATCGTAGCCCCCCTTGGCCATCAGGCTGACCATTTCATCAGAGGTGGCGGCGGTCTTCACGTTCACCGCACAGCCGGTTTGCTTCTCAAACTGGGTGACCCAGTCGTAGTTTTTGTCGGACTGGCCGCGTTCGATGTAGCCGGGCCAGGCGATGATATCCAGCCGGCCTTCGCCTTTGCCCAGCGTCTGCGGCAGATCGGCCGCCTGGGCCAGGCCGCACAGCACGGTAAGACAGAGCGCGGAGACGGTGGTGGTGACTGCGGTAGTTTTTCCCATCGTAATTACCCCTGTGTTGCTTATCGGTATGCGGCAGGGAACGGCTGCCGCCTGATTTTTCTTGATATAACCGTTAGAAGCCGGCTTTGAACTTCGCCATTACGTGCCTGACAACGCTGTAATCCTGCAGCGAATCGCTGGACAGATCCTTGCCGTAGCCGGAGCGTTTCAGGCCGCCGTGCGGCATCTCGCTCGCCAAGGTGAAATGGGTGTTGATCCAGGTGCTGCCGTACTGCAGATGGGCGGCAATGTGCAGCGCCCGATCGATATTTTGCGTCCACACCGACGAAGCCAGCCCGTATTCCGAGTCGTTGGCCCACTCGACCGCCTGCTCCAGGTGTTCGAAGCGCGTGACGCTGACCACCGGGCCAAACACCTCGCGCTGCACGATTTCGTCGCTTTGCAGGCAGCCCGCCAGCAGGGTCGGCTGGTAATAGAACCCCGGCCCAGAGTGGGCCGCGGCGCCGGTGATCAATTCGATATGCGGTTGGCTGAGCGCCCGCTCGACGAAGCTGGCGACGCGATCGCGCTGGCGGGCACTGATTAACGGGCCGATCTCATTGTCCTGATCGCGCTTGCGGGCGAAGCGCAGGCTGGCAACCGCCTCGCCCAGCGCGTCCACCAGCTTGGGATAGATGCCCGCCTGCGCGTAGATGCGGCAGGCGGCGGTGCAGTCCTGGCCGGCGTTGTAATAGCCGTAGGTGCGAATGCCGTTGACCACTTCGTCGAGATCGGCGTCGTCGCAGACGATCACCGGCGCTTTGCCCCCCAGTTCCAGGTGGGTGCGCTTGACGCTTTTGGCCGCCGCCTGAAGAATTTTTTGCCCGGTGACGATATCGCCGGTGACCGATACCAGCCGCACCTGCGGGTGCCCCACCAGCTGGCTGCCAACCCCTTCGCCGCCGCCGTAGACGATATTCAGCACGCCCGGCGGCAGGATCTCCTGCAGCGCCGGCACCAGCGCCAGAATGGTCAGCGGCGTATGCTCGGAGGGTTTAAACACCACGGTATTGCCCGCCGCCAGCGCCGGCGCGATCTTCCACGCCGCCATCATCAGCGGATAGTTCCAGGGGGCGATCGAGGCCACCACGCCGATCGGATCGCGGCGGATCATCGAGGTGTGGCCCGGCACATACTCGCCGGCCAGCTGCCCTTGCTGCGTGCGCACCGCGCCGGCGAAGAAGCGGAACACGTCGACCGCCGCCGGCAGATCGTCATTGAGCGCCTGATGCAGCGGTTTGCCGCAGTTGAGGGCTTCCAGCTGCGCCAGCTGCGGCGCCTGCCGCTCAATGGCGTCGGCAATGCGCAGCAACAGGGCGGCGCGCTGGGCCGGCGTGGTGCGCGACCAGTGACCAAACGCCTGCTGCGCGGCTTTCACCGCGCTGCCGACCTGCGCCGAAGAGGCTTCGGTCAGGGCGATCAGCGTCTCGCCGTTGGCCGGATTGACGATGCACTCCTGCTGGCCTTCGCCGTCGACCATCTGACCGTTAATGAACTGCTGACAGGACAAACCTGAGAGAACCTGCACATCTGCCATCGCCTGACGCCCCTAAGTGACAAAAACGTTAACTAAATGTGAATAAGTTAGTTTTAATCAGCCTAAGCGAGCCTCTGGCGGGCAACAAATTCTAAATACTGAACGCCGCGTTCGATTAAATCGAATGCTTAAGCCCGGCGGCGTGTTTGCTGCCGTTCTCGCGCGCGATGGTAAGGAACGGCGTCACCAGCTCCGGCCGCGCGCTGCCGCGCCGCCACGCCAACCCGATGTCCAGCGGCTCCAGCAGATCGTCCAGCTTGCGCGCCTCGATCATGTTGCCTTCCAGCGACCAGGCGCGGTACGCCATGTCCGGCTGGATGGAGACCCCCATCCCTGCCGCCACCAGGCTGCGCACCGCCTCGGTCGAGGCGGTCTTCATAGCGATCTCCGGCTTCAGCCCGGCGCGCGCCCAGATGCGCCGCGCGTGCACGTCCATTTCATCGGCGTTGAGCTGGATCAGCGGCTGTTTGGCCACGTCCGCCAGGCTGATGCTCTCGTGCTCCAGCAGCGGGTGCAGCGGCGGCAACCACAGGCGATACGGCGAGTGCATCAGCACCTCGGTCTGCAGCGCGTCGCGGTCTTCGATGTTCGACAGGATCAGCACGCCGATGTCGATCTCGCCGCTGACCAACAGATGCTCGATATACGGGCGCTCGTCTTCAACCACCTGCACGGTGACGTTGGGATAGGCCGATTTAAAGCGCGTGAGCAGCTCCACCAGGAAGTAGCCGGCCACCAGGCTGGTGACGCCGACGGTCAGCTTGCCGGTCAGGCTTTCGGTGCCGATCTGCAGGCTGCGCTTGGCGTTGTCCACCGTCGCCAGGATCAGATACGACTGGCGCAGAAACTGGTGCCCCTGATGGGTCAGCGTCATGCCCTTGGCGTGGCGATCGAACAGCCGCACGCCGATCTCGGTTTCCAACTGCTGGATCGCCAGCGTCAGCGAAGACTGGGAGACAAACACCGCCTGGGCGCCGGCGGAGATCGACCCGGTTTCCGCCACCGCGATAAAGTGGCGGATTTGGCGTAACGTCATCATCCCCATCGCCTTTCAAGCCGCTGCGTTGTTGTCTGCGTGCGCTTACCCCAGTCACTTACTTGAGTAAGCTCCTGGGGATGCACGCCCTTGCCGCCTAGCCGCAACTTGAAATTCATTGGGGATCACCTCAATCAAGATTGTTAGATTGATTGTAGATCCCGCAAAAAAAAGCGATCGGGCAAAGTATCAAAAACGCGATAGCGTTCGCTTTTTTAGAATGCTAATGGTGAAAATAACCAGAATTGTGGAGAGGTCGGGAGATGTTCACTGAGGCGTGGGGCGTAGCGAGCGCCGGCCAGATTGGGCACGGCCAGCGCGCAGGGCCCGGAGCGTACACGCAGTACGTGAGGAGACCGAGCACTGCCCAGGCTCAAGCTGGCGGTGCTCGGTAGACGATCACATTAAATCGCTTCTTCGTCCTGCTCGCCGGTACGGATGCGCACCACGCGCGCCACGTCGAAGACGAAGATTTTGCCGTCGCCGATCTTGCCGGTCTGCGCGGTCTGCATGATGGTTTCCACGCAGGTGTCGACGATGTCGTCGGCAACCACGATCTCGATCTTCACCTTGGGCAGAAAGTCGACCATGTACTCGGCGCCGCGGTACAGCTCGGTATGGCCCTTCTGGCGGCCGAAGCCTTTCACTTCGGTGACCGTCATGCCGGTGATGCCCACTTCGGCCAGCGCTTCGCGGACGTCATCCAGTTTGAACGGCTTGATAATCGCGTCGATCTTTTTCATCTTCTTTCCTTTTACCAATTTTTGCGGCCAAAACCGGATGTGATGGGGTAGCGGCGGTCTTTGCCGAAGTTACGGGCGGTGATACGCGGCCCGACGGCGGCCTGACGCCGCTTGTATTCGTTGATGTCCACCAGGCGGATCACCTTGCGCACGATCGCTTCGTCGAACCCTTCGGCCACCAGATCGGCAACCGATTTGTCGCGCTCAACGTAGCCTTCCAGGATCGCGTCCAGGATATCGTATGGCGGCAGGCTGTCCTGATCGACCTGATCCGGTGCCAGCTCGGCGGACGGCGGACGATCGATCACCCGCTGCGGGATCACGTAGGAGACGGTGTTGCGGTATTCGGACAGCTTGAACACCAGCGTTTTCGGCACGTCCTTCAGCACGTCAAAACCGCCGGCCATATCGCCGTACAGCGTGGCGTATCCCACCGCCATTTCGCTCTTGTTGCCGGTGGTCAGCACGATGCTGCGGCGTTTGTTGGACAGCGCCATCAGCACCACCCCGCGGCAACGCGCCTGCAGGTTTTCTTCGGTGGTGTCGCGCTCGGTGCCGGCGAACATCGGCGACAGCTGGCCCATAAAGGCGTCGAACATCGGTTCGATGGAGACGATATCGAACTCCACGCCGAGGATTTCCGCCTCTTCCTTGGCGTCGGCGATGCTGATGTCCGCGGTATAGCGGAACGGCATCATCAGCGCCTGCACCTTGTCTTTGCCCAGCGCATCCACGGCGATCGCCAGCGTCAGCGCCGAGTCGATGCCGCCGGACAGGCCCAGCACCGCGCCTTTAAAGCCGTTTTTGGTCACGTAGTCGCGCACCGCCAACACCAGCGCCTGGTACACCTGCGCCAGCTGCGGCAGCTCGGCGGCCGGATCGGCCATCGGCACCACGGCCAGCTCGTTGAATTCCAGGCGGGTCACCTGCTCGTCGAAGGCCGCCAGACGGTGGGTCATGGTGCCGGCGGCGTCGAAGACCTTGGAACAGCCGTCGAAAATTAGCTCATCCTGGCCGCCGACCTGGTTGAGGTACACCAGCGGCAGCTGGGTGCGCTGGCAGTGGCCGGCCATCAGCGTTTTGCGGATATACGGCTTTTCGCGGTTATACGGCGAGGCGTTGATCGACAGGATAATTTCCGCGCCGGCCGCCTTGGCGGCGTCAATCGGCTCAGGGAACCACAGATCTTCGCAAATCAGCAGCCCCAGACGGTAGCCTTTCAGTTCCACCACGCAGGTGTCGTTGCCGGCGTGGAAATAGCGCTTCTCATCGAACACGCCGTAGTTCGGCAGCTGCTGCTTGAAGTAGCGGGTCAGCAGGCGGCCTTCGGCAAACAGCGACAGCGCGTTATACAGCTTGTCGCCTTCGCGCCACGGGTGGCCGACCAGGATCGCGGTCTCGGCGGAGGCCTGCTGCAGGCGCAGCAGCTGCGCGTCGCAGCGCTGATAGAAGTCATTGCGATACAGCAGATCTTCCGGCGGGTAGCCGGACAGCGCCAGTTCGCTGAACATGACCAGATCGGCTCCCGCCTTCTGCTGCTCCTGCACGATTTGCAACATGCGTTCGGTGTTGCCTTCAATGTCGCCGACCAGCAGGTTCAGCTGGGCCAGGGCGATGGAAAGTGATCTGCTCATTTGTGTACGATCCCGCTTAATACGTTCCATGGTGCTCTACGCCGGGCGCGCCGCGGCAAAGAGAACGGAGTGTAAATCATTCCGCCGGATTTGTTGAGAACCTGCGTGGCAGGCACCGGCGGCAAACTGTCATTCTTTAAAATCGTTGGCGTCCAGCTCGTGGCGCGACAGCAATTTGTAAAACTCGGTGCGGTTGCGGCCCGCCATGCGCGCGGCCTGGGTCACGTTGCCCTTGGTGATCTGCAACAGCTTGCGCAGGTAGTGCAATTCGAACTGGTTGCGCGCTTCGGCGAAGGTCGGCAGCGCGGTGTTTTCCCCTTCCAGCGCCTGCTCCACCAGCGCTTCGCCGATCACCGGCGCCGAGGTCAGCGCCACGCACTGCTCGATGACGTTGACCAGCTGGCGCACGTTGCCCGGCCAGCTGGCGGTCATCAGCCGCTTCATGGCGTCGGTCGAGAAGCTGCGCACGAACGGCTTGTGCCGCTGGGCCGCTTCGCGCAACAGGTGGTTGGCCAGCAGCGGGATATCTTCGGCGCGTTCGTTCAGCGCCGGGATCTTCAGGTTCACCACGTTGAGGCGATAGTAGAGATCTTCGCGGAACTCGTTCTTCGCCATCGCCTTTTGCAGATCGCGGTGGGTGGCGGAGATGATGCGCACGTCAATGTCCAGATCGCGGTTGCTGCCCAGCGGCCGCACCTTGCGCTCCTGCAGCACGCGCAGCAACTTCACCTGCAGCGACAGCGGCATATCGCCGATCTCGTCGAGGAACAGCGTGCCGCCCGCCGCCGCCTGGAACAGCCCTTCGCGGCTGCTGACCGCGCCGGTAAAGGCGCCCTTGGCGTGGCCGAACAGTTCGGACTCCAGCAGCTGCTCCGGCAGCGCGCCGCAGTTGATGGCGATGAACGCCTTGCCGGCGCGCGGGCTGGCGGCGTGGATCGCCTGCGCCACCACCTCTTTGCCGGTGCCGCTCTGGCCGTTGATCAAGACGCTGACGTCGGACTGCGCCACCATTTTCACCTGCTCCAGCAGGCGCAGCATCAGCGGGCTGCGGGTGACGATATCTTCGCGCCAGGCGTCGTCGCCGGCCGGGGTGGCCGACAGCGCGAGCGCTTCGTCGATCGCCTTGTACAGCGCATCGCGATCCACCGGTTTGGTCAGGAAGCTGAACACCCCCTGCTGGGTGGCGGCCACCGCATCGGGAATCGAACCGTGCGCGGTGAGAATGATCACCGGCATGCCCGGCTGATGCTTTTGGATCTCGGCGAACAGCGCCATGCCGTCCATCTCGTCCATACGCAGATCGCTGATCACCAGATCGATCTGTTCGCGCGCCAGCAGGCGCAGCGCTTCCTGGCCGCTTTCGGCGGTGGTGACGTGAAAACCTTCGCTAGTCAGACGCATGCCCAGCAGCTTCAGCAGGCTGGGATCGTCGTCAACCAAGAGCAGGTTGGCCGGTTTGCGTGCGGTCATTGCGCGTGAGACTCCTTATTGGCAGGGGGCGGCGTATAGGTGTCTTCCGGTTCAACCGGCAGCGCGGTGCCCTTTTCCGGTTCGTCCTGCGGCTCCGCCCCTTTGGCGGCCGCGCCGTTTTTACCGGCGGCTTCGCCCTTTTGCGAGCCTGTGCTGTTTTCCGGGATTTCCCCTTGCAGCTGCTTGCGCGAAGAGAGCTGGCGCTCGATGTCGGTCAGGTTTTCCAGCTTGCGCGAGGTGTCCTGCAGCTGCGATTGCAAACGCGCCTGGCTCTGGCGCAGCGAATCGATCTGGCTGTCACTGCTCTCCTGCAGATGCTGATAGCGCGCTTTTTCATCGAACAGCGTGATCTGCAGCATCTGCTGCTGGCGCCACAGCTGCGTCAGCGGCCGCAACGAGCCGGGGAACTCCATTCGGTAGCTGTTGATCCTGTCGATCATCTGGCGGCGCTCGCCGGAAGTCGGCTGCGCGCTGCCCAGCAGGATGCTCTGTTTGAAAACGCCGGACCAGCTGTCGCCAGGCACCGTTTTCGCCAGCGCGCGCGCCTGGGTCGACCCGATGCGATCGGCGCAGTCCATCGCGCGCAGCCAGTAGAGCGCGTTATCCAGCGCGTCCTTGTCGTCCAACCGCCACAGGGTATCGCAAGCCGCGGTGCGGTAATCGATCACCTTGGTATCCGGGATCGCCTCTTGCTGCTGAGCGTTCAGGCCGCCGCTGACGGCGCGATCGACGCAGCCCGCCAGCAACAGCGGCATAAAGAAGACGGCGCCCAACCAGCCGATCGGGCGTTTGCCGAGCGGCGTCCTGTGCGTGGCACGCGGTGAACCTTCGGTCTGTGAAAGACGAAGGCGCTTAGACCATGTGTACATTATTTATTCATTCTCGGCGGTTAACGGCAATTCAATGCGGAAGCAGACGTCTGCACCGGCGACCGTCGCCAGTTGCAGCTCACCGCGCATGCGACGGATACAGTCCTGAGCGATGCTCAACCCCAGTCCGCTTCCTTTTACCGCCCCTTTTCGCTGGTGACTACCCTGGAAAAAAGGCTCGAAAATCATGGCTCTTTCAGCCTCGGGGATCGGCGTGCCGGTATTGGCGACGTCGATTTGCACCCGTTGTCCAACCTGACGGCTGCGGATCCAAATGTTACCGGATTCCTTGCCGTAGTGCACCGCATTGGAATAGAGATTATCCAGCACGCGCATTAATAGCGTAGGCTCTGCCCAGCAGATTTCCGCCTCCAGCGCAATTTCGGTGGAAATCATCTTCGCCCGCGCCGGCAAACTGTGCGCGGCGACCACCAAATCGACCATTTCGCGCAGCTCGACGTTCTCATGTGCCGCCGGGCCATCGGCCAGTTTGCGGTTGTAATCCAGCAGCTGTTCAATCAGCTGCTGCAGATGGCGGCTGCTGTTGTCGAGGATCGTCACCACCTCTTTCTGATCGGAAGTCAGCGGCCCCGCCACCTCGTCGGCCAGCAGCTCGGTGCCTTCGCGCATGCTGGCCAGCGGCGTTTTCAGCTCGTGCGAGATATGGCGCAAGAACTCGTGGCGCTGCGATTCCAGCCACGCCAGCCGCTCGCTCAGCCAGATAATGCGCTGCGCCAGGGAACGCAGCTCGCGCGGCCCTTTGAACGACGCGGTGCTGCCCAGCGCGCGCCCTTCCCCCAGACGGTTGATCATCCGCTCCACGGCCTTGACCGGCCCGATGATCATGCGGGTAAACAGCACCACCAGCAGCACGCTGACCAGGAACAGCAGCAGCGCCTGCCAGCCGAAGAACTGGCCCCGTTCGGCGATGGCCTGTTGCAGCTGCTGACCGCGCGAGAACACCACCGCGCGCGTGGCCTGCACCATTTCGGCGTTGGAGCGCGAGAACGACTCGAGCAAGGCGGAAGCCTCTTGATCCGGCCCGCTGTTATGGCATTTGATCGCTGCCAGCTGGGTCAGCAGCTGGCGCAACGTTTGATAATAGCGCTCGTCCGGCAGAATCGGCGCATGGGCGTCCAGCATCTGCGAATACTGCTTGCGCTGGTTCTGATACAGCTTTTGCAGCGTGGGATCGACCAGCACGCAGTACTGACGATAGCTGCGCTCCATCTCCAGTGCCACGCTGGTCATCGCCTCGCTGCGCCGCGCGTCCACCAGCGTGGTGCGGTTGATGTCCGCCGCCTGCGCGCTGAGGTGATCCAGGCTCTGGTAGGCCTGATAGGCCAGCACCAGCAGCGGCAGCAGCACCAACAGGAAGGCCAGCAGCACCAATTGCCGCAGCGAACGGGGGAATAAACGCCATCTTTTCAACGAAATCATCTCATTCTCTCAGCTCTGTCACGATGCTAACTGACTCGCCGGAAAGAGAAAAGCCCGGCAAGGGAGAATCCTGAACGCGCAAGGAAAAAGCCGCGGGATCGGTGAACCGCGCCCATAGGCCTGGCCTGCCGACGGCATGCGGCCCCGGCAACATCAACCGGTGCGAAAACGAGAGTGTGGGGATAGCGTCTGCGTTCGAGGGCATAGGCAACGCAACAGGGATAAGCGCAGCGTTGAGAATTGACATCGGGGCAAGAAACTTGCCCCAACGCAAGGAAAGTGTGGATGCCCTTAAACCTCGTCCCCAGGGTGATGTAGCGCAGCGGCTGGCATCGAACAGGACGAATAGCATCCGTAAGTATCCAGGATTGATGAACCCTTCATCACAGTTGGATACAGGCGGTGCCTCACTCCACGTGTCGCCCGATGCTTGATAAAGCCGCTTGCACGGTCTGTTATCGGTTTGGTTGGACGATAGGCACCATTTCTTTGGCATCATTCGGAGGCTTATGAGGCGATTTGCCGTCTAATTACGGCGCCGTCATAAAAAGGTGAATGAGCAGCCGCCGAGAATAATGCACGTTACGTGCCAACTTTGCAATAAAAATAATAACCAGATGATTTTATTAAAAAATAAGATTATATCAGCAAATTTCTTTGTGCATCACGCCCCGATGAGCGATGAAAAAAACGCCGCGCTGTCGCCAAATGCAGACAACTAAAGCCAAACCCATTTACCATTAATAAAATCAAATAGTTAAATGTCTCCATTTAGCGACAGGGAAAATAGCGCCTGTCGCAAAATGCAGACACTGCCGCCAGACGGCGAACGCCGGCCATAAAAAAGGGCGCAATTGCTTGCACCCTCTGCACGGCGGTGGCCGTTTTTAGCCCAGCTGCTTACGGGCGTTGCGGAACATGCGCATCCACGGGCTGTCCTCGCCCCACTCTTCCGGGTGCCAGGAGTTGCTGACGGTGCGGAACACGCGTTCCGGGTGCGGCATCATCACCGTGGCGCGCCCGTTGGCGCTGGTCACGGCGGTAATGCCGTTCGGCGAACCGTTCGGGTTAGCCGGGTAAGTTTCCGTCACCTGACCGGCGTTGTTGACGAAACGCAGCGCCACCAGGCCGTGGCTTTCCAGCGCGGCCAGATGCGCCGCATCGCGCACTTCAACATGCCCCTCGCCGTGGGAAACGGCGATCGGCATACGCGAACCGGTCATGCCCTGCAGGAACAGCGACGGGCTGGCCGCCACTTCCACCAGGCTGAAACGCGCCTCGAAGCGATCCGACAGGTTGCGTACAAAGCGCGGCCAGTGTTCGGCGCCCGGGATCAGCTCGCGCAGGTTGGACATCATCTGGCAGCCGTTGCACACGCCCAGCGCCAGCGTCTGCGGACGGTGGAAGAACGCTTCGAACTCGTCGCGCACCCGCTCGTTGAACAGGATGGACTTCGCCCAGCCTTCGCCGGCGCCCAGTACGTCGCCGTAAGAGAAGCCACCGCAGGCCACCAGCGTGTGGAAGTCCTGCAGATCGCGGCGCCCCGCCAGCAGATCGCTCATGTGCACGTCCACCGCGTCAAAGCCGGCGCGGTGGAACGCCGCCGCCATTTCAACGTGGGAGTTCACCCCCTGCTCACGCAGCACCGCCACTTTCGGGCGAGCGCCCTTGGCGATATACGGCGCGGCGATGTCTTCCTGCGGTGCGAAGGTCAGCTTCACATTCAGGCCGGGATCTTGTTCATCCTGCTTGGCCTGATGTTCCTGATCGGCGCACGCCGGGTTGTCGCGCAGGCGCTGCATCTGCCAGGTGGTTTCCGCCCACCAGGTGCGCAGTGTATTGCGGCTTTCGCTGTACAGCGCCTTGCCGTGTTGGGTGATGACGAAACGATCGCCGGCCTGCACGCTGCCGATGTGATGCACATTGTCGGTCAGACCGTGCTGAGCGAACGCCTGCTTCACGTCATCGAGACGTTCGGCGCTCACCTGGATCACCGCGCCCAGCTCTTCGTTGAACAGCACCGCCAGCGCATCATCGCCGAGGCCGTCAAGGTTGACGTCCACGCCGCAGTGACCGGCGAAGGCCATCTCCGCCAGCGTCACCAGCAGGCCGCCGTCGGCGCGGTCGTGGTAAGCCAACAGCGCTTGATCGGCCACCAACTGCTGCATGGCGTTGAAGAAGCCCGCCAACTGTGCGACGTTGCGCACGTCGGCCGGCTTGTCGCCCAGTTGGCGATAAACCTGCGCCAGCGCGGTGGCACCCAGCGCGTTATGGCCGTTGCCCAGGTCGATCAACAGCAGCGCGCTGTCGCCCTTATCGGTGCGCAGCTGCGGCGTCACGGTGTGGCGCACGTCCTCCACGCGGGCGAAGGCGGTGATGACCAGCGACAGCGGCGAGGTCATTTCACGCTGTTCGTTGCCTTCCTGCCAGCGGGTCTTCATCGACATGGAGTCTTTACCCACCGGGATAGTGATGCCCAGCGCCGGGCACAGTTCTTCGCCCACCGCTTTCACCGCTTCGTACAGGCCGGCGTCTTCGCCCGGGTGGCCGGCGGCGGCCATCCAGTTGGCGGACAGCTTCACGCGCTTCAGGCTACCGATCTCTGTGGCGGCCAGGTTGGTCAGCGCTTCCCCGACCGCCAGGCGGCCGGAGGCGGCGAAGTCCAGCAGCGCCACCGGTGCGCGTTCACCGAGCGACATCGCTTCGCCGTAATAGCTGTCCAGGCTGGCGGTGGTGACCGCGCAGTCGGCCACCGGGATCTGCCACGGGCCGACCATTTGGTCGCGCGCCACCATGCCGGTAACGGTGCGGTCGCCGATGGTGATCAGGAAGGTTTTCTCCGCCACGGCCGGCAAATGCAGCACGCGTTTCACCGCGTCGGCCAGCGTGATGTTCTCGCGCTGCACCGCCTCGCCGCTCGCCTGCAGGCGGGTGACGTCGCGGGTCATTTTCGGCGTCTTGCCAAGCAGTACGTCCAGCGGCATGTCGATCGGCTGGTTGTCGAAGTGGCGGTCGTTGAGCGTCAGGTGCTGTTCTTCGGTCGCTTCGCCGATCACCGCGTAAGGCGCGCGCTCGCGGCGGCAGATCTCGTCGAACTGCGCCATCTGCGCCGGGGCGATCGCCATCACGTAACGTTCCTGCGATTCGTTGCACCACACTTCCAGCGGGCTCATGCCCGGCTCGTCGTTGAGGATATCGCGCAGCTCGAAGCGGCCGCCGCGGCCGCCGTCGCTCACCAGCTCCGGCATGGCGTTGGACAGGCCGCCGGCGCCGACGTCATGGATAAACAGGATCGGGTTCTGGTCGCCCAGCTGCCAGCAGCGGTCGATCACTTCCTGACAGCGGCGCTCCATTTCCGGGTTGTCGCGCTGCACCGAAGCGAAGTCCAGATCGGCGTCGGACTGGCCGGACGCCATCGACGAGGCCGCGCCGCCGCCCAGGCCGATATTCATCGCAGGGCCGCCCAACACCACCAGCTTGGCGCCGACGGTGATTTCCCCTTTCTGCACGTGATCGGCACGGATGTTGCCGATGCCGCCCGCCAGCATGATCGGTTTGTGGTAGCCGCGCAGCTCAACGCCGTTGTGGCTGTTGACGCGCTCTTCATAGGTACGGAAGTAGCCCAGCAGCGCCGGACGACCGAATTCGTTGTTGAACGCCGCGCCGCCCAGCGGGCCTTCGGTCATGATATCCAGCGCGGTGACGATGCGTTCCGGCTTGCCGAAATCCTGTTCCCACGGCTGTTCAAAGCCGGGAATACGCAGGTTGGACACCGAGAAGCCCACCAGGCCGGCCTTCGGCTTGGCGCCGCGGCCGGTAGCCCCCTCGTCGCGGATCTCGCCGCCGGAGCCGGTCGCGGCGCCCGGCCACGGCGAGATCGCCGTCGGGTGGTTGTGGGTTTCCACCTTCATCAGGATGTGCGCGTCTTCCTGATGGTAATCGTAGGTGCCGGTCTCCGGCGCGGCGAAGAAGCGGCCGACCTGCGAGCCTTCCATCACGGCGGCGTTGTCTTTATACGCCGACAGCACATAGTCCGGCGTCTGCTCATAGGTGTTCTTGATCATTTTGAACAGCGATTTAGGCTGCTGTTCGCCGTCGATGATCCAGTCGGCGTTGAAAATCTTGTGGCGGCAGTGCTCGGAGTTGGCCTGCGCGAACATATAAAGTTCGATATCCGTCGGGTTGCGCCCCAAACCGGTAAAGGCATTCAGCAGGTAGTCGATCTCGTCCTGCGCCAGCGCCAGGCCGAGCCGGACGTTGGCCTGCTCCAGCGCGGCGCGCCCTGCGCCCAGCACGTCGACCGACTGATACGGCGCCGGCTGATGGTGCGCGAACAGCTGTTCGGCCTGTTGCAGTTCGCTGAAGACGGTTTCCATCATGCGATCGTGCAGCAGCGCGGCGAGCTGCCGCCACTGGGTTTCCGTCAGCTCGGGCGCCTTGACGTAGAACGCCAGGCCGCGCTCCAGGCGCACGACCTGCTGCAGACCGCAGTTGTGGGCGATGTCGGTGGCTTTGGAAGACCAGGGAGAAATGGTGCCCGGACGCGGCGTAACCAGCAGCAACCGGCCTTCGGGGGCGTGTTCGGCGAGAGAAGGACCGTACTTGAGCAGCCGCTGAAGCTTGGCGTGTTCTTCGGCACTGAGCGGTGCGCTAACATCGGCAAAGTGGACGTACTCGGCGTAGATATCACTGACGGGCAGGTGAGCGTCCTGGCAGCGGGACAGCAGTTTGGTAATGCGAAAAGCCGATAAAGCGGGCGAACCACGCAGAATTTCCATAATCAAAGTTCTCTCGTCTTCGAAGCGACGGATAAGACGCTTCATTGGGCGCAACAGGGGAAAACGCGCGTCATTATAGAGAATCCTCGCCGCCGACGAAACCGTTTGCGTAGGGATAATTGATAAAAGCGTGCCGCACCGTCGAATTGTCATAACGTGTCAATAAAGTTGCACACTGGCGTTTTGTTGCGCAAAATGCCCCCGCACTGGTGATTTAACCATGAGAAAAGTCGCGGTTATCGTCGCCGGCGTACCTGTGCCACCACTGGATAACTATTTGAAACGTCTTAAAATAAACTACATCCTCATCGGCGTTGTCACCCTGCTTCTGGCTCTCGCGCTGTGGCCCAATATCACCTGGCGCAGCGGCCAGGGTGGGCAACTCCAGGAGATCATTTCCCGCGGCGAGTTGCGTATCAGCACGCTGAACTCCCCGCTGACCTATTTCAACACCAAGCAAGGGCCGGGTGGGCTCGACTACGAACTGGCGAAGCGCTTCGCCAACTACCTCGGGGTGAAGCTGGTGGTGATCCCCCATCAGAACATCAATGACCTGTTCGACGATCTGGACGACGACGACGCCGACCTGCTGGCGGCGGGTCTGATCTACAACCAGGAGCGCCTCAGCCGCGCGCGCACCGGCCCGGCCTACTACTCCGTTTCTCAACAGCTGGTGTACCGGCTGGGCACCCCGCGGCCGAAAAGTTTCGCCGACATTAAAGGCAAGCTGGCGGTCGCTTCCGGTTCCGCGCACGTCAGCACCCTCAAGCAGCTCAAACAGGATAAATACCCGGATCTCGCCTGGGAGTCCTCCAGCGATCTCACCTCCAAAGAGCTGCTGGAGCGAGTGGCCGACGGCAAGCTGGACTACACCCTCGGCGATTCGGTGACCATCGCGCTGCTGCAGCGCATCCATCCGCAGCTGGCGGTGGCGTTCGACGTCACCGACGAAGAGCCGGTCACCTGGTATCTGAAACGCGACGGCGACGACAGCCTGTACGCGGCGATGCTGGACTTCTACAGCCAGATGGTGGACGACGGCACCCTGGCGCGGCTCGAAGAGAAATACCTCGGCCACGTCGGCAGCTTCGACTATGTGGACACCAAAACCTTCCTGTCGGCCATCGACTCGGTGCTGCCCAACTTCCGCCCGCTGTTCGAGAAGCACGCCAACGAGATCGACTGGAAGCTGCTGGCGGCCATCGCCTATCAGGAATCGCACTGGAATCCGCAGGCCACCTCACCCACCGGCGTGCGCGGCCTGATGATGCTGACCCGCGCCACCGCCGACGGCCTCGGGGTCAACGACCGCCTCGATCCGGAAGAGAGCATTCAGGGCGGCGCCCTTTACCTGCAGCGGCTGATGGCCAAGGTGCCGGACAGCGTGCCGGAAGACGAGCGCATCTGGTTCTCGCTGGCGGCCTACAACATGGGCTGGGGCCACATGCTGGACGCTCGCAAGCTGACCAAGACGCAAAAAGGCAATCCGGACAGCTGGGTCGACGTCAAACAGCGCCTGCCGATGCTCAGCCAGAAGCGCTACTACCCGCAGCTGACCTACGGCTATGCGCGCGGGCGTGAAGCCTACAACTATGTAGAAAACATCCGCCGCTACCAGGTCAGCCTGGTGGGCTATCTGCAGGAAAAAGAGAGAAAGGCGGCGCAAGCGGCCGCCGAGCAGGAGGCGTTGGGGAAAGGCTACCCGACGGTGATGCCGGAACTGGCGCTCAACTACTGATTATTCCGGCTTATCCGCCGCCCGCTGCGCCAGCCTGAGCGCTTTTTTCTGTTCACGGCGCAGGCGGAAGAAATTGCTCAGGGTGGCGGCGCACTCCTCCGCCAGCACGCCCGAGACGATCTCCACCTGATGGTTCATGCCCGGATGGCGCAGAATGTCCACCAGTGAACCGGCCGCGCCGGTTTTCTCGTCGGCGGCACCATACACCAGCCGGCGGATACGGCTGTGCACCATCGCGCCGGCGCACATCACGCAGGGCTCCAGCGTGACGTACAGCGTGGCATTCAGCAAACGGTAGTTTTGCAGCACCACGCCGCCCTGGCGCAGCGCCATGATCTCGGCGTGTGCGGTAGGATCGTGTCGGCCGATCGGGCGGTTCCAGCCCTCGCCGATGACCTGATTGTCCAGCACCAGCAGCGCACCCACCGGCACCTCGCCCTCTTCCTGCGCGCGCAGGGCCAGCTGCAATGCCTGACGCATCCAGTACTCATCGTTATATTCAGTCATCGCATAATTCCTCGTGCGCTTTTGCGGCGGGCATTATACACACTAGCCCTCCTTTGTCGTAGCCGCCCGCCAATGGCTATACTGGCCGAATCAGCGTGTGATTCAGGGACAAGAAGCATGAAACTCAGTAAAAAGAACGCCGTCGTGGTGCGCAAGGCGCTGGACGGCTGGGTTGGGGAAGGCGCCTTGACGCCCGCACAACGGCAGCAGCTGCTGCAGCATGTGGCCGTGCAGCCTTTCGACTGGCGGCGGCTGGCGCGCTATGCGTTTCTCGCCGCGCTGGCCTCGCTGCTGATCGCCGTCACCAGCCTGTTCGCCGACAGCGAACTGCTTGCATGGCTCAGCGGACTGTTCCGCTTCGACGCGCCGGTACGCATGGCGATCGCCGGCGTACTGGCAGCTCTGGCCTACGTCTGGGCGCTGCGTCGCCGCCGGCGCCACCCGGAAAAACGCTACGGCAATGAGGCGGCTCTGTTTGTCGCCGTGTTGCTTACCGCCTGCGCCTTATGGCAGCTGGGGGTCTGGCTGGATAACGGCAGCGGCCGGGTTTCCGTGCTGCTGCTGTTCGCCGCGCTGCTGTACGGCGCGATCGGCTGGTTCAGCCGCTCCGGGTTGGTGTGGTGGTTCGCCCTGCTGTCGCTCGGCAACGCCTTCGGCGCCGAGACCGGCTACCTGTCCGGCTGGGGCGCCTACTGGCTCGGCATGAGCTACCCGATTCGTTTTATCGCCTTTGGCGCGGTGCTGATCGCCGCCGCGCTGCTGCTGCGGCCGCTGTTGGCGCAACGCGGCCTGCAGCGGGTGTCGCTGGCGATGGGCCTGCTGTATCTGTTTATCGCCCTGTGGCTGCTGTCTATCTTCGGCAACTACGGCGACCTCGACAGCTGGTACCGCGCGCGCCAGATCGAGCTGTTCCACTGGAGCCTGCTGTTCGGGCTGGCCGCCCTCGCCGCCATTTGGCTGGGATTGAAGCATGACGACGCCATGCTGCGCGGCTTCGGGCTAACCTTCCTCGGCATTAACCTGTATACCCGCCTGTTCGAGTTTTTCTGGGACAGCATGCCGAAGACGATTTTTTTCGCGCTGCTCGGCCTGAGCCTGTGGGCGTTGGGGCATTATGCGGAGAAAATTTGGCAGTTGGGGCGCAAGCCGCACGACGTGACCGACGACCGATCGCGGTACTGATAAAAACAGCAAGGGCGGAATCCTCCGCCCTTGGCTTATTCCAGCTGCTGCAGCTCGCCCTGCTTGCTTACCCGCCAGCGGTGCTCGCAAAAGAACAGCAGCGGATTATCCTGCTTGCTGTCGCTGTAACCGCTGTACAGCTTTAGCGGCGCGCCGAGCCGCTGCTCCAGCTGCACCACTTTTTGCGTCCCCAGGCAGCGCAGGGTCAAGACCCAGCCGCCGCAGCGGCGCGTGATGCGGCTGCCGATCAACCGCACGCGCGGCAGAAACGCCGAATCGCGATACACCTGCTCCACCAGCCGTTCCGGCGAGCCGGTGATCAGCCACACTTCGGCATCGTGCTCGTCCAGATACTGCCGCAGCCGCATTTGCACCACCGGAAACGCGGTCACCTTCTGGCGGAAGGCCTCGATAAACTGCCGCTCCAGCGCCTTGAGCTTCGCTTCGGAGCGCCCGAAAGTAATCGCCCACAGCAGCAGGCTCATCGGCCAACGCGCGGCGCGCCCCAGCAGCAGCAGCGCCAGGCCGATCGGCGGCAGCACCGGTATCACCAGCAGCAGGTTCAGCGGCAAACGGCGCAGCAGAAAGCGCAAGAAACTGCCGAACATATCCTCCTGATGCAGGGTGCCGTCCAGATCGAAAAAGACCACGCGGCGCCCCTCTGCGGCCGGTTGTTGCTGCTTGTCGCTCAAACGCTACTCCTCGGGATCGTTGAACCCCATCATCCAGGTGAAGAGAAAACCGGCGATAATCGTAATCAGCATCCCCGCCAGATACAACATCACCTTACCTGAGACGATGGTCAACGCCAAAGGCAGCCCCGAAATGCCGAAGGTGATGACCGTCGCCACCTTCCAGTAGCTGATCAGCGCGCCGCCGACCGCCCCGCCGAGGCAGGCGCCGATAAACGGCCGCCCCAGCGGCAACGTCACCCCGAAGATCAGCGGCTCGCCGATGCCGAGAATGCCGACAGGCAACGCCCCTTTGATCACCTTCTTCAGCCGCGCGTTGCGGGTCTTCAACAGCACCGCCAGCGCCGCCCCCACCTGCCCGACGCCAGCCATCGCCAGGATCGGCAGCAGCGGGTTGGAACCGTGCGCCTGCACCAGCTCGACGTGGATCGGCACCAGCCCCTGATGCAGGCCGGAGAGCACCAGCGGCAGGAACAGCCCCGAGAGCAGCGCCCCCACCAGCAGCCCGCCCTTGTCGATCGCCAGATTGGCGCCGTGGGCGATGGCGTCGGAGATAATGCCGCCGATCGGCTGCAGAATCAGGATCGCCAGCGAGGCGGTGACCAGCGTGGTCAGCAATGGGTTAAGGATCAGCTCGACCGATTCCGGCAGCAGCGTGCGCAGGCGTTTCTCCACCCAGCACATCAACGCCACCACCAGCAGCACGGCGATCACCCCGCCGCGCCCCGGCTGCAGCGCCTCGCCGAACAAGGTGATCTGCGCCAGCGCCGGGCTGGAGAGAATGCCGGCCATCACGCCGCCCATCGCCTGAGAGCCGCCGAACACCCGTGCGGCGTTAACCCCGACCAAAATGTTCATGATGGCGAACACCGCGCTACCGAAGATCGCCAACAGCCCCAGCATGTTCGGGTAGTCCACCGCCAGCTGGCCAGCGATGTCAGGCCGTTTCAGCAGGTTGATGATGCCGGTGATCAGGCCCGAGGCGATAAACGCCGGGATCAGCGGAATAAAGACATCGGCCAGTTTTTTCAGCGCGCCGCTCATCGGCGCAGCGTATTTTTGCTTGGCCTGCGCCTTGGTGCGGGCCGCGTCACCGACGGCGACGGCAGGCTGCGTGCTACCACTCAGCAATGCGCGCATGGCGTCCACCACCTTGGCGGCGGCGCCTGGGCCGACGATAAACTGATGCTGCTCACCCTGTTTGATATAGCCTTTCACGCCGGGCAGCTGCTTGAGGGCGGCCAAGTCCAGACGCTGCTCGTCGCTGACCTCGACGCGCACCCGCGTCATGCAGTTCTCCAGTTTGAGGATATTGCCCTCGCCCCCCACGCCCGCCAGGATCTGTGTCGCCAATGCCGTTGTCTTGTCCATCGCCGCCCCCACCGTGAATTAACGCGCCAGCGCCGCGCGCAGGTAACCGTCGTGCCGCTGCAGCCGCTGCTGCGCCTCTTCGGCGCTGACGCCGGCCAGAATCATCAGGATCGCCGGCTTGACCTCGAAGCCAGTCTGCGCCAGCGCCGCCTCCGCCTGAGCGCGTTCGGCGCCGGTGGCCTCCACCACGATGCGGCAGGCGCGATCCACCAGTTTGACGTTGGTGGCCTTCACGTCCACCATCAGGTTCTGATAGACCTTGCCCAACTTGACCATCGCGCCGGTCGACAGCATGTTGAGCACCAGCTTCTGCGCGGTGCCGGATTTCAGGCGCGTCGAACCGGTCAGCGCCTCCGGCCCCACCACCGGTGAAATCGCCACCTGCGCTTCGTGCGCGATCGGCGAATCCGGGTTGCAGGAGATGGCCGCCGTCGGGCAGCCCAGCCCGCGCGCATAGCGCAGTGCGCCGATCACATAAGGCGTGCGCCCCGAGGCCGCCAACCCCACCACCATATCGACGGCGGTCAGATTCAGCGCCCGGAGATCGGCTTCGCCCAGGGCTTCGTCGTCTTCCGCACCCTCCACCGCCTTGAGCAGCGCGCCCGGCCCGCCGGCGATCAAGCCCACCACCACGCCATGCGGCACGCCGAAGGTCGGCGGGCACTCGGAGGCATCCAGCACGCCCAGGCGGCCGCTGGTGCCGGCGCCCAAATAAATCAGCCGCCCACCGGCCTTCAACGCCGCCGCGGCCAAATCGACCGCCTGCGCGATCGCCGGCAGCACCTTTTCGATCGCCTCCGGCACCTTGCGGTCTTCCTGGTTAAAGCAGCGGACCATCTCCAGCGTCGACATCTCATCCAGCCCCATGGTGGCCGGGTTGCGGGTTTCCGATACCAGTGCGCCTAAGTTCATCTGTTCACCTTTGAATTTTTAATTCACAAATTTAAATCAATATTTGAATATTTTATTCAACAAAGCGAGCGCTATTTGCTATTTTAACGACGAGCTCACAAAAATTTTCACCGCGCGTTTTCGCCGCCTGCATGGCAAAATGGCCGCTGGTTTCCAGGGAAAGATCAATGAGTACCCTTCTGCGCATACGCCAAATGTATCCGACACTGGCGCAAAACGACCGCAAGCTGGCGGACTTTTTGCTGAACAACGCCGAGCAGGCGCGCCATCTCAGCTCGCAAAAGCTGGCCGAGCTGGCCGGCATCAGCCAGTCGAGCGTGGTGAAGTTCGCCCAAAAGCTGGGCTATAAGGGCTTTCCGGCGCTGAAACTGGCGCTGAGCGAGACGCTGGCCCAGCCGCAGGCCGAGCCGGTAGTGACCGTTCACAACCACATCCTCAGCAGCGACACGCTGAAAATCGTCGGTGAAAAACTGCTGGCGGAAAAGCAGGCGGCGCTGCGCGCGACGCTGGACATCAACAGCGAAGAGCGGCTGCATCAGGCGCTGGACATGCTGCGCCAGGCGCGCCGGGTGATGCTAATCGGCATCGGCGCCTCCGGGCTGGTGGCCAAGGATTTCTCCTTCAAACTGCTGAAAATCGGCGTGATGGCAGTGGCCGAACCGGACATGCACGTCCAGCTGGCGGCGGTTCAGGCGCTGGACAAACGCGATCTGCTGCTGGCTATCTCTTTCAGCGGCGAACGGCGTGAAATCAATCTGGCGGCGGAAGAGGCGCGCCAGGCCGGCGCCAGGGTATTGGCGCTGACCAGCTTTTCTCCCAACGGCCTGCAGCAGCGCGCGGATCACTGCCTCTATACCATCGCCGAAGAGCCCCACACCCGCAGCGCGGCCATCTCTTCCAGCACGGCCCAGTACGCCCTCACCGACCTGCTGTTTATGGCGCTGATCCAGCACGATCTCGATCATGCCCGCGATCGCATCAAACACAGCGAACAGTTAATGAAAAAGCTGGTTTAACCGGTATAATCGCCGCTGCGAAAAATACCCCTGTTAATAATGAGAGATACGCTATGGCCCTGCTAATCACATCCCATGAGTAACACAAGTAGCGTGTAATTTCTCTTCGTAATCTTTATTCTTGATAACATAACAAAAATATATCAGAGGTTGTAATGACCAAAAATGAAACAAAAGAGAGATGCAGAGAGCTCTATCTAGCTTGGGAAGGTCGTCAAGAAAAAGGGCCTGCAAAGGGATTACTGTTCCAAGCGCATATACGTAAACAGAATGATTTTTCCTCTTATACTTATGGTGTTGCCAGCATGCATCAGGTCGTGCAAGGTTGGGTAGATGAATGGGAACAATTATACGGTCAGTAGAATGCACTTGACTTAGGGTTGCCACCTTCTAAAAATGCTCCCCTACCGATGCTCAAGCAGGCTGAACAAAACGAGGTAGCAAATTTTAGATAGGGTAAGCGTTCACATTTTCAATAGCTGCGGTTTGCTCTTCAACGCCAGGCGCTGACATTTTCAAGAGAAGATCAATCCAGCGGCCCCTCCGGGATACCTATTAACCCCCCTAAGAACTGATATCTGCTCCAACCACCAGTCCAGCAATAGTGATACTGCCAATCATGTAAGTCTCTGCGGCGGTACTGGTTACCGGTTCGGACATGAGTTATCTCCTGTGTTAGCTCAGCCGATGCCGGGCGTTAGAACTGAACCACATTCCTTGAGCATTCTCAGAATATTAATAATGTGGTTAAATACCGTACTTTTACCTTTTAAAGAGTTGAGGCATGCCTGCTAACGATAACCCTGGGAAACTGATCTGGCACGTTGCATGTGACGAATCAGGCATTGATGGTCAGCGTTTTTATGGATTCGGTAGCCTTTGGATGAAATACCAAAGGAGGGGTGATTTTGCTCGTATAATCCGTGAACTCAGAGAGAAACATGGTTATTTCGAAGAAATTAAATGGACAAAAACCAACTCTAAAAAATTTGCAAATTTCCACATCGAGTTGATTGAAACCTTCTTTAAGCATAAATGGCTAGCTTTCCACTGCATCATTGTTGAAAAGTCCATCGTGGATAAAAGCTATCACGGCGGTGATTATGATCTTGCAATGAGAAAGCACTTTACAAAGCTCATGACTACCAAAATCGGGAATGTTATTCGTGCTCACCCTGAGCGTGATTGCGTTTTCCGAGTCGAGGTAGACCCCCTTCCGTCCAGATATAAGAAGGCGGACGAGGCATTTCATGTTATTGCTAATAATATGATATGCAAATCATTCGGAATTAAAGACATTATTTCATCTGTCGTAACGAAAGACTCGAAATCTTCTGAGCACATTCAGATATCAGACTTTTTCTTAGGGGCTGTAATGAGCGCTTTTCAGGGAAAAATCGAATCTGAAGTCAAAAAGAACTTGGCGAGTAACGTTGCAAAACACCTGGGATGGGACTCTCTTAAGCACGACACATGGCCTTCAGAGAGAAAATTCAATATCTGGTTCTTCTATGATAAGACGAAGGGGCCACGCGATATTGAAACAAAGCCAACAGAACTACTATATCCATTGTCTTGAAGCAAGGAGCCGACCTCTCAGCCGGCGCGGTTGGAGTCCCAGTCGATGCGACGAAGTTACCAACTTGGCGGTTTACTTTTGGGAGCCGCCTCTTCATTCCCAAAACCGAATGTGCTCACGATAGCTAAATAAACCTCGTATTGCAATCCATTGGTTTAAATGACCTCTGTATCATCCTTCAAACAACAGTTCTTAGCGCAACCAAAGGGATGCAATGACCTTTGACATGAGCACCTGGCGGACGAGGTGTTATCTCACCCTCTCCGCCGCCCACTTCACAAACATTAATCTGGAAATAAAAAAGCCCCGGAGGTTATCCGAGGCTTTGAAGTCATCACCCGATTAGCTTCAAATCAGCTTTTCGGTGGGTCTTTTGGTCTTGGTAGAAGTTTTCATGAGACCCCACACTAAGTAGGTAGAGCTCCAATTTATCTTCCACCCAACTGTAACCCAGAAGGGTTAAGCGATTGTTAAGCTGAAATTTGTGGACACGAAGGAATGATAAATCTCCCTTCTTTAATTCACCAATCTCAGGATTTGCAATTATCGCATCGACTTCATCTTCAACGATTTCTTGCAACGCTTCAGGCAGTTTATCAAGAGCTTTCTCAAAGCGGCGGCTCTGATAAACATCAACCTCGTTTTCTTGCTGTTCTTCTGACATAGCGAGTTACCTTGTTGTTCTTGATTTCACTTTGTGCAAGCAAGGCTTCGCTGATGAAACTGAATGGCAAATCAGGGTTATCTTCGGCTATACGGCCGATTCTAGCCCAGTGCTCAATCTGCTTCGGTATGCTCCTGCTGGAGGCGTCAGCGTAAACCTTAACATCGCTTACAAAGTCATCGTCTAAGCGGATGCTGGTTGCCATTTTATATCCTCGGGTTCGGGTTTTCGGATTTTCGGATTTCGGATTTCGGATTTCGGATTTCGGATTTCGGATTTCGGATTTCGGATTTCGGATTTCGGATTTCGATTTTTCGGGTTTTCGGGTTTTCGGGTTTTCGGGTTTTCGGGTTTTCGGGTTTTCGGGTTTTCGGGTTTTCGGGTTTTCGGGTTTTCGTCCTGAGGACCGCTGAAGATAATGCGACATTTAGTCGCAAAAAGCAACCTTATACAGCAAAAATAACCAGAATTCGCATTTCTCCTCGGCATCACCAGTAGTAATCAGCATCGCTCCAGCCAAGAACTCATCATTTTTGGGGATATACTGCATCTGTGTTACAGTGCGCGGCATTGATATTTCCTTGTATCAGAGGCCACCAACACTAAGCTCACACATGAGGTTAAATCTGGGGGCTAAAAAAGCATGTGTTGCCATTCTGTGTTGCTGAACATGGGTTTTCAATGCTTCAAATACTGTATAAATACACACATAGTGCGGAATCGTGCGCAATAACCAAAGCCTATAAATGCATGATTTAAATAGATTAAACTCGTAAGTGATTGATATGGCATTATTAATAACAAAGCGGTGCATCAACTGCGATATGTGCGAGCCGGAATGCCCGAACCAGGCGATTTCGATGGGCGATGAGATTTATCAGATCGATACCGATCGCTGCACCGAGTGCATCGGCCATTATGATACGCCGACCTGCCAGCAGGTTTGCCCGATCGACAACACCATCATCACCGATCCGCAGCATCGCGAGACCAACGAACAGCTGTGGGACAAGTTCGTGGTGCTGTACCACGCCGATCGCATTTAATTTGCCGCAGGACTGACAAGGGCGCCACAGGCGCCCTTGCTATTTTCAGCTTTCGACGATCACCGTCGCGCAGGCGTAGCGCCGTTCGTCGGCCAGCGAAACGTGGATCGCGGTGACCCCCATCTCCCCGGCCAGCTCGGCGGCGCGGCCGTGCAAACGAATATTCGGCTTGCCCAGCGCATCGTTGAACACTTCGAACTGATTGAACGCCAGGCCGTTGCGAATGCCGGTGCCGAACGCCTTGGCGGCGGCCTCTTTCACCGCGAAACGTTTGGCCAGAAAGCGAATCGGCTGCTGGTGCTGCTGATACAGCGCCCACTCGGCGTCACTCAGCACGCGGCGCGCCAGGCGATCGCCGCTGCGCTCCACCACCGCTTCGATACGCGCCATCTCAACGATGTCGGTTCCCAGCCCGAGCACCGCCATTACCGGCGCGCTTCCCGCATCAGCACTTTCATGTCGGCAACCGCGGCCGGCAGCCCGCTCATCACCGCCTGGCCGATAATCGCATGGCCGATGTTCAGCTCGTGCATCTCCGGCAGCGCGGCGATCGGCTGCACGTTGTGGTAGGTCAGGCCGTGGCCGGCGTTGACCTTCAGCCCTTTCTCGGCCGCGTAGGCGGCGGCTACCGCGATGCGGCGCAGCTCGGCCTGTACCGCCAACTCGCCCTGCGCTTCGGCGTAGGCGCCGGTGTGGATTTCGATATAGGGTGCGCCCACCGCCACCGCCGCGTCGATCTGGCGATGATCGGGATCGATGAACAGCGAGACCAGAATGCCCGCCTGCGCCAGGCGCTCGACCGCCACGCTCATTTTGTCCAGCTGGCCGGCGACGTCCAGGCCGCCTTCGGTGGTCACTTCTTCGCGCTTCTCCGGCACCAGGCAGCAGAAATGCGGCTTCAGCTCAATGGCGATGTCCAGCATCTCGTCGGTCACCGCCATCTCCAGATTCATGCGCGTCTGGATGGTCTGGCGCAGCAGGCGCACGTCGCGGTCGGTGATGTGGCGGCGGTCTTCGCGCAGATGCACGGTAATGCCGTCGGCTCCCGCCTGTTCGGCAATGAATGCCGCCTGAACCGGATCCGGGTATTGGGTTCCGCGCGCGTTACGTAACGTGGCGATGTGATCGATATTGACGCCCAGCAGCAAATCAGCCATGACAACCTCTAAATACGATTTTCAGTGCCAGCAGTTTACACGCGGGCGCAAGGCGGCAAAAGGGGAAAAGGTCAGGCGTCGTCGACCGGCGTATTCGGCTGTTTGCGCACGAACTGGCGGAACAGTTCGCGGCTCTTCAACGGCTTGCCGCCTAGATAGGGTTTCAGCGCCATACGGGTGAAACGCTTGGCGGCGCGCAGCGTCTCGGCATCGGGAAACTGCCGCTCCGCCAGCGCGCGCAGTTCGCGCCCGGTGAAGCTGTAGTGATCCACCACCAGGCTGGCGATAAAGCCTTTCTCTTCGCGGTAGCGGTAGGTCATGGCGTCATCCACCGGCAGGCCGCTGCCGGCGCAGTGCAGGAAATCGAGGCCGTAACCCAGGTGGTGCAGCAAGGCCAGCTCGAACTGGCGCAGCGCCTGCTCCGGCGAGCTGTCTTCCGCCGCCAGCGCCTGCAGGCATTGCAGATAGTCGAAGAACAGCACCGAGTAGTTGGTTTCCTGCTCGAGCACGCGCGCCAGCAGTTCGTTCACGTACAGGCCGCTGTACAGCATCATACCGCTGAGGGGTAAACCGAGGGAGACCGCTTCGGCGTTGCGCAGCGTTTTCACTTCGCCGCGGCCGCCCCAGCGCACTAACAGGGGGGTAAAGGGCTGCAGACAGCCCTTCAGATTAGAGCGGCGGCTGCGCGCGCCTTTCGCCAGCAAGCGCACCCGCCCATGACCTTCGGTAAACAGATCCAGCATCAGACTGGTTTCACTGTACGGCCGCCCATGCAGGACGAAAGCGCGCTCCCAGCCGTCCACGGATCGTTACTTCAGATCGTCAACATAGCCCAGGCTGCGCAGCGCACGTTCGTCGTCCGCCCAACCGGATTTCACTTTCACCCACAGCTCGAGATGCACTTTGGCGTCGAACATCTGTTCCATGTCCTGGCGCGCTTCGATGCCGATGGTTTTGATCTTGGCGCCCTTGTTGCCGATGACCATTTTCTTCTGGCCTTCGCGCTCGACCAGGATCAGGCCGTGCACATCGTAGCCGCCGCGATCGTTGGCCACGAACTGTTCGATTTCTACCGTCACCGAGTACGGCAGCTCTTCGCCCAGGAAACGCATCAGCTTCTCGCGGATGATCTCGGAGGCCATAAAGCGCTGTGAGCGATCGGTGATGTAGTCTTCAGGGAAGTGGTGTTCCGCTTCCGGCAGCAGCTTGCGCACGATGCCGGCGATGGTGTCGACGTTCATGCCTTTTTCGGCGGAGATAGGCACCACGTCGAGGAAGTTCATCTGCTGGCTGAGGAACGCGATGTGCGGCAACAGCTTGGATTTGTCGGTGACGTTATCGACCTTGTTGATCGCCAGCAATACCGGGCAGCGCAGGCTGCGCAGCTTGTTGACCACCATTTCGTCGTCGGCGGTCCAGTTGGTGCCTTCGACCACGAAGATCACCAGTTCGACGTCGCCGATCGAGCTGCTGGCCGCGCGGTTCATCAAGCGGTTGATGGCGCGTTTTTCTTCGATGTGCAGCCCTGGGGTGTCGACGTAGATCGCCTGATAGGCGCCATCGGTGTCGATGCCCATGATGCGGTGACGGGTCGTCTGCGGCTTACGCGACGTAATGGAAACCTTCTGCCCCAGCAGTTGGTTCAGCAACGTCGATTTGCCCACGTTCGGGCGGCCGACGATGGCGATAAACCCGCAGTGTTGTTTTACTTCGCTCATTCAAGCTCCAGCTTTTTCAGCGCTTGTTCCGCTGCCGCCTGCTCGGCTTTACGGCGGCTCGAGCCGGTGCCCACCACGGGCTCGCTCAAACCACTCACCTGGCAGTGGATGGTAAACTCTTGGTCGTGCGCTTCACCGCGAACCTGCACCACCAAATAAGAAGGCAACGGCAGATGACGCCCCTGCAAAAATTCCTGCAAACGGGTTTTCGGGTCTTTCTGCTTATCACCGGGGCTGATTTCGTCCAACCGGCTGCGATACCAGTCCAAAATCAGGCGCTCGACGGTCTGGATGTCGCTGTCCAGGAACACGCCGCCGATCAATGCCTCCACCGTATCCGCCAGGATTGACTCGCGGCGGAACCCACCACTTTTCAATTCGCCCGGCCCAAGCCGCAGACATTCGCCCAGGTCAAACTCGCGCGCCATCTCCGCCAGCGTGTTGCCGCGCACCAGCGTAGCGCGCATGCGGCTCATATCGCCCTCGTCTACGCGAGGAAAGCGGTGATAGAGCGCATTGGCGATGACAAAGCTCAGAATCGAGTCACCCAGAAACTCAAGACGTTCATTGTGTTTACTGCTGGCGCTGCGGTGAGTCAAAGCCTGCAGTAAAAGCTCCTGCTGTTGAAAAGTGTAGCCCAGCTTCCGCTGCAGCCTGTTTATTACGATGGGGTTCATGAGTTACCAATAGATCAAGAATGCGTCAAAAACTTGCAGCATACGGAACAGGCCTGCTTCGCCGAAAGCCGATCCAAAGCTGTTTCGTTTGCAGTGGCTCCCAGCAGGGGCCAACTTTTTATCGCTCGAGAAAGTATTCTACAACGAGTGGAAACATAATGCTGTGTTTTATATCCCCTTAATCTTTCACGCCGCAGTAGGCTGCGGCGTGAAATTAACAGGGAATCAGTCAGCGATTAATGAATGCCGCCGATCCGGCTGAAACGCACGCCGGTAGGCCACTCACCTTCCTGCTTTTCAAAGCTCATCCAGATGGCCGTGGCTTTACCCACCAGATTCTTCTCCGGCACAAAGCCCCAGTAACGGCTGTCCGCGCTGTTGTCGCGGTTGTCGCCCATCATGAAGTAGTGCCCGGCCGGCACCACCCACTCCGCCAGCGGTTTGCCCGGCTGTTGGTAGTAAGCGCCCACCCGATCCTGCGCGTCCGGCACGGTCAGGATGCGATGCGTGACGTTGCCGAGGCTTTCCTGGCGCTCGCGCATGCGAATGCCGCCCGGCGGCACGTTATCGCTCAGCGGGATCTGGTAGAAGCCGTTGCTGGCCTCGCCCATGCCGCTGCGGCTGAACAGCTGCACGAAGTCGCTCGGCTGCGCGTCGGCGTAGGTCACCGCCAGCGCGGTATCGCAGGACTGCCCACTGTTGCAGGACGGCTGCACGGTAACGCGCTTATTCACCGGATCGTAAGTAATACGGTCGCCCGGCAGGCCGATCACGCGCTTGATATAATCCAGTTTCGGATCCAGCGGATATTTAAATACCGCAATATCGCCGCGCTTCGGATGGCCGGTTTCAATGAGCGTGGTCTGGGTAATCGGATCTTTAATGCCGTAGGCATATTTCTCCACCAGAATGAAATCGCCAATCAACAGCGTCGGCATCATTGAGCCGGACGGGATCTGGAACGGTTCGTAAATAAACGAACGCACCACAAAGACCAACAGCAGCACCGGGAACACCGATGCGCCGGTCTCCACCCAGCCTGGCTGCTTCGCCACTTTCGCCAGCGTTTTATCGTCTACGGCGCCCGCGGTCTGTGCGTTGACCGCCGCGATCTTCGCGCGGCGGGCCGGCGCCCATTTGAAGCGCTCGAAGCACCAGATGATCCCGGTGACCAGGGTGGCCAACGCCAGGATCAGGGCAAACATATTCGCCATGCAAACTCCCTCGTTTCGCGAACTCGTCGCGGTTACTTGCCGTCTTTACCGACGTGCAGAATGGCCAGGAACGCTTCCTGCGGCAGTTCGACGTTGCCGACCTGCTTCATGCGTTTCTTACCGTCTTTCTGTTTCTGCAGCAGCTTTTTCTTACGGCTGACGTCACCGCCGTAGCATTTCGCCAGCACGTTTTTACGCAGCTGCTTCACGGTGGAACGCGCGATGATGTGTGTGCCGATCGCCGCCTGAATCGCGATGTCGAACTGCTGACGCGGGATCAGATCTTTCATCTTCTCCACCAACTCACGGCCGCGATACTGCGAGTTGTCGCGGTGAGTGATCAGGGCCAGCGCATCCACGCGCTCGTTGTTGATCAGCACGTCCACGCGCACCATGTCGGAAGCCTGGAAGCGCTTGAAGTTGTAATCCAGCGACGCATAACCGCGCGACGTGGACTTCAGGCGGTCGAAGAAGTCGAGCACCACTTCCGCCATCGGGATTTCATAGGTCAACGCCACCTGGTTGCCGTGGTAGACCATGTTGGTCTGCACGCCGCGCTTCTCGACACACAGGGTGATGACGTTACCCAGGTATTCCTGCGGCATCAGCATGTGACATTCGGCGATCGGCTCGCGCAGTTCCTGGATGTTGTTCAACGGCGGCAGCTTGGACGGGCTGTCGACGTAGATCACTTCTTTGCCGGTGGTTTCCACTTCGTAGACGACCGTCGGCGCGGTGGTGATCAGATCCAGATCGTATTCACGCTCCAGACGCTCCTGAATGATCTCCATGTGCAGCAGGCCGAGGAAGCCGCAGCGGAAGCCGAAGCCCAGCGCGGTGGAGCTTTCCGGCTCGTAGAACAGGGAGGCGTCGTTGAGGCTCAGCTTGCCCAGCGCATCGCGGAAGGACTCATAATCGTCGGAGCTGATCGGGAACAGACCGGCGTACACCTGCGGCTTCACTTTCTTGAAGCCCGGCAGCGCTTTATCCGCCGGCTGACGCGCCTGCGTCAGGGTATCGCCCACCGGCGCGCCGAGGATGTCTTTGATCGCACAGACCAGCCAGCCCACTTCGCCGCAGTTCAGCACGTCGCGATCGACCTGCTTCGGCGTGAAGATGCCCAGGCGGTCGGCGTTGTACACCTGGCCGGTGCTCATGACCTTGATCTTGTCGCCCTTGCGCAGCGTGCCGTTCTTGACGCGCACCAGAGACACGACGCCCAGGTAGTTATCGAACCAGGAGTCGATGATCAGCGCCTGCAGCGGCGCATCAGGATCGCCCTGCGGAGGCGGGATGTCGCGCACCAGGCGCTCCAGCACCTCGGGCACGCCGACGCCGGTTTTGGCCGAGCAGCGCACCGCATCGGTGGCGTCGATGCCGACGATGTCTTCAATTTCCTGCGCGGCGCGATCCGGATCGGCGGCCGGCAGGTCGATTTTGTTCAGCACCGGCACCACTTCCAGATCCATTTCGATCGCGGTGTAGCAGTTGGCCAGCGTCTGGGCTTCGACGCCCTGACCGGCGTCCACCACCAGCAGCGCGCCTTCGCAGGCCGCCAGCGAGCGGGAAACTTCATAGGAGAAGTCAACGTGGCCGGGGGTGTCGATAAAGTTGAGTTGATAGGTCTGCCCATCCAGCGCCTTATAATCCAGCGTCACGCTCTGCGCTTTGATGGTGATGCCGCGCTCGCGTTCCAGATCCATGGAATCGAGCACCTGCGCGGCCATTTCACGGTCAGACAAGCCGCCGCAGATTTGGATAATGCGGTCAGACAGCGTCGACTTACCGTGGTCAATATGGGCAATAATGGAGAAATTTCGTATATGCTTCATTATAAAAGTTTTTCTGCCTTGGTATTTCTGAATTACTCGCCTATAGAAACCCGCATGGACCTAAAGCGACAGTGAATGGGTTAGGCCGTCTTGCACCTGAATCGCTGCATTCTACATGCCACACCACTGAAAACCTAGCGATCGGTGCAGTGAAGGCATTCTATTATGCGCCGCTAAATGTTACAGGGCGCCCCGGCGGGTGAAAACAGATGTTAACGCGGACGATACGGCCTGAACCCAAGGCTTGCAGGTGCTCCGTGGCCGTCAAACTCCGGCGCTAATACATAACCGGCCGCAGCGCAATAAACCCTCTCCGAAATTATAAGAAAAGAATATTTGGATCAACCTCTTAGAATTCTATTTCGCCCCTCTGCCTTTAGGAAAAACCCCATATACGCCACCACCGCCCCTCGGATAGAAAGGGCATGAACTCCGCGACAAAACATTATTCCGGGCACTACATCGGCAGCCCACCGGGGTTCAGCAGCATATCTGCGTACGTTGATTGGAAGGTGCATATGATCGATAAAGGGCAAATGCTGAGCCGGCACGATTTTTCGAAGGTCAACTGGGGCATTCTGGCGGCGGCGGCGCTGCTGTTTAGCGTGGGAGCCGCGCTGTTGGTGCTGCCGCTGCTGAGCAGCATTGATGAGAGCGAAGTCATCACGCTGTTGCAGGCCGGCGCGGGCACGGTTTTACTCGGCTGTACGCTGCTGGCGCTGCGGCATTATCTGCGTCCGACGCTGACCTATCGCCTGTACGAGCACGGCGTGCGGGTCTTTGACGCCCACCATCACAAAGAGCGCTTCATCCCGTTTGAGAAGATCGGCGATATCTATCGCTTTCGCGGCGGCCAGGCTTTTGGCGGGCTGTTTGACGTCACGGCGTTCCGCGCCGGCGCGGATCAGCCCTGGTGTACGGTTTTCAGCAATGTCGCCCATTCGTGGCGGCTGGCGGACGTGATCGTCGACCAACAGCTGCAGCAGCGCGGGCCGCTGGCGTTGAATGCGCTCTATCAGGGGGAGACGGTGTCGTTTCACACCGTTGAGGGCGATGCGCGCTGGCTGTGGCAACTGCTGCTCGGCAAGCGGCAAGGCACGCCGACCGAAACGCTGCGGCTGAGCGCCACCCTGCTGACCACTGAGCGGGGCAACGTACCGATCGAGCAGATCCGCGCGGTGGAAAATCATCCGCAGCGCGGCATCCGCTTGCTCGACGGCCAGGGAAATGTGCTGTTCGCGATTAACTACGATTCGCTGCTCAGCGCCGATCTGTTCATCGCGCTGCTGGAGCATATGATCCACAACCGCATCCCCGCCTATCACAACCCGGCGATGACGCGGCCGTCGGTTTAAATCAGCGGGGAATTTTCCGCCTGCATGCGCATCGCGGTAGGCGGCAACCCAATCTGCAGCACCACCGGCTGGTAATCGGCCTGCTCACCCAGACGCCGGGCCAACCGGCGCGCCAGCATAAAGGCCGCCGCGCCGCCCAGTACGGCGCCGACGGCCGCCGAGGCGTCGCTGCCGAAACAATATTGCAGCAACGTGCCGCCCAGCATCATGCCCAGCAGCGGCGTCAGGTAAACCAGCATGGCGGAGCGCAGCAGGCTGCCTTCCGCAATGCCGACTTCGACGCGCTGCCCCGGTTCGAGCGGCTGATCGATATGCACCTGCAGCTGATGCTCGGTTTCCGGCACCAGCTCGTTCAGCGCACGCGCGCCGCAGCCGGAACGCGCGGTGCAGCTGCCGCAGCCGGCCTTGGGTTCACAGCGCAGCAGCGCTACGCCCTGTTGCCACGAAACCACCGTGGCCCACTCCTTCATCATTGCGGCGATACCTTGAAAGAAATGCTGTCGGCGATGCGCTTGGCCGTAGCCGGCGGCAATTCGCCCACGATAGTGATTTCGTTGCCCGCGCGCACTTCGGTCTGAATGGTGCGGCGCCCCTGACGGTAGTATTGCTGCCCGGCTCCGCTGCCCGCCGGGCTGACGTTGACCGAGAAGCTGAACAGGCCGTCGCTGTAGAGCCGGGATTCAACCGGCACGGCGACGTTCGGCAATTTGCGGCGATTGCGCGCCACCTCGTCCACCCCGGCCGGCAGCCAGCCGGTGCTCCAGCTGAGCTTGACGTTTTCCACCGCCGGCAGCGACAGCAGCGGCGGCAGGTTGGCTTTGAGCAGCCCCTGCATCGCGCCCTGCACGTCGGCGCCGACCGCGAAGGAGATCACCCGATATTGCTCCAGCGTTTCGCCGTCGCGGTCGAGCAGATCCACCCGCAGCGGCAGCTTGGTGTCCTCGTCCATCCAGACGATATAGCTGTAGCGGGAACCGTCGCGCGCCACCACGCGCAGCACTTCACACGGCCGATCGGCGATGCGGGTGCTGCCCACGGAGATAAAGTCGTAGTACTTGGCCAAGCGGGTGAAATCGGCATAGACGATCGCCGGCAGCGCATCGACGATGTGATCGCCGGTGAGCGTGAACGGCTCCAGGCCGGGCTCGAAGTAGCTGATCCCGCCGCCGCGCTGCAACACTTCGCGGCGCGGGCCGTCCATATGCAGCAGCTGGCCGAGCGGCACGTTGCCGATCACCGCATGGCGATAGCGCAACGACTCGATTCCCTGCTTGCTGATGCTGATGTAGGCGAGCTCGTAATTGAGAGAACGGCTGGCGCTGCTCATCTGTTGCAATAACGCCCCGGACGCAGTTGGCTGCGCCGGGGCGATGCTGGAATAGAGCAGGCTGCCCGTCAATAAACAAACGGAGAACCAGATTTGCTTCATTACTGCTGTTGCATTCCTAAAGACTGAGTTCCGGGAACCTGAATGGCGGCCTGTTGCGGGTTGCCTTGCTCAAGCTGCAGCTGATCCGAATGCAGGCGACGTTGCAGTTCATAGTCCTGCAGCATGGCGTTGATACGCTTGCGCTGTTCCTGCACCTGCTGCTGTTGGCCGCTGCCGGTGGAGAAACTGTCGGCCGGGACGCCCAGGCTGACCGGCGAGGCCTGCCCCATGATCGGCAGCGTGGTGAAGGCCGGCGATTCGGACGCATTCGATGGCGCAGAAGGCTGGTTGTACTGCTGCACGCCGACGATCACCGCCAGCGACACGCAGGCCGCCATACCGATTTGCGTAATCTGGCTCGCCCAGGGACGCACTTTGTCCCAGAACGGCATTTTCTGCCAGGTGTGAGGCTGCGGCTGAGATTCCTGAACGGCGGAAGGCACCAGCCGGGCGGGTTCTTTCTCAAGTGCAGCGGCTACGCGATCGGCGATGTCGAGATGCATCACTTGCCCGACATCACCTCGCAGTGTGTCACGTATCAGGTGATAGCTCTGCCAGCTTTGTTGAAGCGTTCGATCTTGCGACAGAGAACTCAACAGCTCGCTGTCGAACGATTCACCATCCATCAGAGCGGAAAGCTTTTCTTTCTGCATGCCTAAGTACCCTTCCTGTGCCCGCCATTGCTAACGCTGGATCAGCGGTTGAACTTTATTATCGATAGCTTCCCGGGCGCGGAAAATACGCGAACGTACGGTTCCGACCGGGCAATCCATGATGGCGGCTATCTCTTCGTAGCTTAGACCATCCAACTCCCGCAGGGTAATCGCCATGCGAAGATCCTCGGGGAGCGACTCAATGGTACGGAAAACTATCTGTCTCAGCTCTTCTGACAACATTAAGTTCTCAGGGTTCGAAATTTCTTTCAGTGCGCCCGCACTTTCGTAATTTTCCGCATCGTTGGCGTCCACATCACTGGATGGCGGACGGCGCCCCTGAGCAACCAGATAATTCTTTGCCGTGTTCACGGCGATTCGATACAACCAGGTATAAAAAGCGCTGTCGCCACGGAACGATTCCAGTGCGCGATAGGCCTTGATAAACGACTCCTGCACCACATCGGGCACATCGCCCTGCGGCACATAGCGGGAAACGAGACTCGCCACCTTATGCTGATAGCGCACTACCAGTAGGTTAAACGATTTCTGATCGCCCTTTTGGACCCGCTCGACCAGAACTTGATCCGTTAACTGCTCGCTCATCCGAGGTAAACTCTCCCCAAATCCGTCTCCACGCGTAAAATTGTACTGCCAGCCATACATTATTTTCCTGAGCAAGCACTCGCTTGGAGTTCATATAGAACACGAAGTTCCATATCGCCATTGTTTTTTCTGTTGATGTCACCCTATCCGTGGCTTTTGCCCGGACAGTTAGGCTAACATGAAATTCACTCTTCTTCTGCACACATCATACGTTATGCAACCATCATCTGAACATGTAAGCGATGTACTGATCGTCGGCAGCGGCGCTGCGGGCCTGTCACTGGCGCTGCGCCTGGCGCAGCATTGCAAGGTTACCGTTCTCAGCAAGGGGCCGCTCAGCGAGGGGGCCACCTTTTACGCCCAGGGCGGGATCGCCGCGGTGTTCGATGAGACGGACAGCATTGCCTCACACGTTGATGACACTTTGATTGCCGGCGCCGGCCTGTGCGACAAAGAGGCCGTCGAATTCATCGCCGGCAACGCGCGCCACTGCGTGCAGTGGCTGATCGATCAGGGCGTGCTGTTCGATACCGAGGTCAACGCGCAGGGCGAAGAGCATTATCACCTCACGCGCGAAGGCGGCCACAGCCATCGCCGCATCCTGCACGCCGCGGACGCGACCGGTAAGGAAGTAGAGACCACGCTGGTGGGGAAAGCAAGCGCTCACCCCAATATTTGCGTGATGGAGCGCCGCAACGCGGTTGACCTTATCACCTCGAACAAAATCGGCCTGCCGGGCACCCGCCGAGTGGTGGGCGCGTACGTCTGGAACCGCGAGTTGGAGCGGGTGGAAACCTACCGCGCCAAAACGGTGGTGCTGGCGACCGGCGGCGCGGCCAAGGTATACCAATACACCACCAACCCGGACATCTCCTCCGGCGACGGCATCGCCATGGCCTGGCGCGCCGGCTGCCGGGTCGCCAACCTGGAGTTCAACCAGTTCCACCCGACCTGCCTGTTCCATCCGCAGGCGCGCAACTTCCTGCTAACCGAAGCGCTGCGCGGCGAAGGGGCTTACCTGAAGCGCCCGGACGGCAGCCGCTTTATGCCGGATTTCGACCCGCGCGGCGAACTGGCCCCACGCGATATCGTCGCCCGCGCCATCGACCATGAAATGAAGCGCCTGGGCGCCGACTGCATGTACCTGGACATCAGCCACAAGCCGGCGGAGTTCATCACCCAGCACTTCCCGATGATCCACGAGAAGCTGCTGACGCTGGGCTTCGATCTGACCCGGCAGCCGATCCCGATCGTCCCGGCGGCTCACTACACCTGCGGCGGCGTGATGGTCGATCAGCACGGCCGCACCGATCTCGACGGGCTGTACGCCATCGGCGAGGTCAGCTATACCGGCCTGCACGGCGCCAACCGCATGGCGTCGAATTCGCTGCTGGAGTGCCTGGTGTACGGTTGGTCGGCGGCGGAAGACATTCTGCAGCGCCTGCCGTTCATTCAGCAGGCCAAACAACTGCCGCACTGGGATGAAAGCCGGGTGGACGATGCGGACGAACGGGTGGTGATTCAGCATAACTGGCACGAGCTGCGGCTGTTCATGTGGGATTACGTCGGCATCGTGCGCACCACCAAGCGGCTGGAGCGCGCCCTGCGCCGCATCAACACCCTGCAGGCGGAAATCGACGAGTACTACGCTCACTTCCGCATCTCCAACAACCTGCTGGAGCTGCGCAATCTGGTGCAGGTGGCAGAGCTTATCGTGCGCAGCGCCATGGCGCGCAAAGAGAGCCGCGGCCTGCACTACACGCTGGACTACCCGGATTTACTGCCGGAAGCGCTGCCGACCATATTGCAGCCTTAAACGCTGCGACAGGGCGCCTAATCGGTGCCCTTTTCTTTTCAGTAGAACAGGTAGAAGTCAGCGATCAACCGGCGGAAATCGTCGGTGTAGCTGCCGTCGGCCTGCTTGATCGCCAGCGCCTGCGCCTGCAGCGGCGTTTCCCGCCGCGTCAGCGCCAGCAGCACCCGGTGCAGCGGCGTATCGGCCCGATCGCTGACGTTCACTTTCGCCGCCGTGTGCCAGCCGCTTTGCTGCGCCAGGCGTTCGAATTCGGCGCCGATATCGTGCGGCAGCACCACGCAGAACGTCCCCTGTTCCGTCAGCAGCTGCGCCGCACAGGCCAACAGCGCCTCGTGCGTCAGGGTTTCGGTGTAGCGCGCGTTGTGGCGCGCCTGGTCGCGGCAGGCCACCGCCGGCTCGAAATACGGCGGATTGCTGACGATCAGATCATACTCAGCGGCATGCCGCTGCGCATAATGGTGAATATCCTGCGCATGCACGCGGATGCGCTGCGGCCACGGCGATGCCGCCGCGTTTTCGCGCGCCTGGCCGGCGGCGGCTTCGTCCAGCTCCACCGCGTCAATGGTCACTTCGTCGCCGCTGCGCTGCGCCAGCATCAGCGCGATCAGCCCGCTGCCGCTGCCGATGTCCAGCACCCGGCGCGCCTGCCCCAGCGGCGCCCAGGCGCCGAGCAGCACCCCGTCGGTGCCCACTTTCATGGCGCAACGATCGTGGGCGACAAAGAATTGTTTAAAGGTAAAACCCCCGCGGCGCGGGGTAAAATCGGCTTTCGATCGCTTGCTCACACTCACCACCTGGCTATAAAACTGGCGTAGCATAAGGCAATCTGATCGGCGGGAAAAGAGCGGCTTTCCGCTTAAATAGGTGAAGATCGCGGCCAACCCGTCTATAATCGGCGCCCCAAGTAGAGGTAGACCATGACAGCAACCACTTTTTCCGAACTCGAACTCGATGATCGCCTGATCGACGCGCTGCGCGACAAAGGCTACGATCGCCCCACCGCCATTCAGGCCGCTGCGATCCCGCCGGCGATGGACGGGCGCGACGTCTTAGGTTCGGCTCCGACCGGCACCGGCAAAACCGCCGCCTTCCTGCTGCCCGTTTTGCAGCACCTGCTGGACTTCCCGCGCAAGAAATCCGGCCCGCCGCGCGTGCTGATCCTGACGCCAACGCGTGAACTGGCGATGCAGGTCGCCGATCAGGCGCGTGAATTGGCTGCTCATACCTCGTTGGATATCGCCACCATCACCGGCGGCGTCGCTTACATGAACCACGCGGAAGTGTTCAGCGAAAATCAGGACGTGGTGGTCGCCACCACCGGCCGTTTGCTGCAATACATTAAAGAAGAGAACTTCGACTGCCGCGCGGTGGAAACCCTGATCCTCGACGAAGCCGACCGCATGCTCGACATGGGCTTCGCGCAGGACATCGAAACCATCTCCGCCGAAACCCGCTGGCGCAACCAGACGCTGCTGTTCTCCGCCACGCTGGAAGGCGAAGCAATTCGCGAATTCGCCGAGCGCATCCTGAAAGAGCCGGTGGAAGTGGAAGCCGATCCGTCGCGCCGCGAACGCAAAAAGATCCTGCAGTGGTACTACCGCGCCGATGACGTGCAGCACAAAACCGCGCTGCTGATCCACCTGCTGAAGCAGCAGGACGTGCAGAAATCGGTGATCTTCGTGCGCAAACGCGAACGCGTGCACGAGCTGGCCACCTGGCTGCGCGAAGCGGGCATCAACACCTGCTATCTCGAAGGCGAAATGGTGCAGGCCAAACGCAACGAAGCGGTCAAACGCATGATGGATGGCCGGGTTAACGTGCTGGTCGCCACCGACGTTGCCGCGCGCGGTCTGGATATCCTCGATATCACCCACGTGTTCAACTTCGACATGCCGCGCACGGCGGACACCTACCTGCACCGCATCGGCCGTACCGGCCGCGCCGGGCGCAAAGGCACCGCCATTTCGCTGGTGGAAGCGCACGACCATCTGCTGCTGGGCAAAGTGGGCCGTTACCTGAACGAGCCGCTGAAAGCGCGCGTGATCGACGAACTGCGGCCAAAAACCAAGGTGCCGAACGAGAAGAGCAACGGCAAGCCGTCGAAGAAAGTGCTGGCCAAACGCGCGGAAGATAAAGCGAAGAACAAAGAAAAGGCCAAGGTGAAAGTGCGCCATCGCGACGCCAAAAACGTCGGCAAACGCCGTCAGGCGAAGGCCAAACCGGCCGGCGACGCGGAATAACCATCGCTGCCTAAGAAAAAACCGCCTTTACAGGCGGTTTTTTTATGGGCGTTTACGGCTGCGCGTAGTGCGTGGCCAGGCGGTGCCCCTGCAGCCATTTATCCAGTTCGCGGAACTGCGCCTTCAGCTCGTCATTCTGCAAATGCGCCGGCGTTTGCGAGAAATAAAACTGGAACGCAAAGCCCTGCTGGTTGCGCGCCCGGGCATCGGCCCCGGCCTGCAGCAGCAGCAGCGCCAGGTGCGGTGCGTTAATCTTCGCCGCCAGATGCAGCGGGGTATCCCCCAGCCGATCGCTCAAGGTGGTGTCCGCCCCGGCCGCCAGCAACAGCCGCAGCTGCTCTTCGCGCCCGGCCAGCACCGCCGCCGCGAGCGGCGTGGCGCCGGTAACGGCATTGCGCACGTTCACCGGTGCCCCTTCGGTCAGCAGCAACCGCAGGTACTGCGCGTCTTGCAACATCGCCGCGGTGTGCAGCGCGCTGTTGCCGTCCAGCCCCGCCGCCGCCGGGTCGGCGCCGAGATCCAGCAACGCCTGCACGCTATCCGGCTGCTGCGAAAGCACCGCCCACTGCAACAGCGTGACCTGCCGATCGCCCCGCTCGCGCAAACGATCCTGCGTGGCCTGCGCACGGATGCCCTGCGTATCGCCGCGCGCCACCGCCTGAGCCAGCGCCAGATTGCTGTGGCCGTCAAACGGCGAAATCTCCTGCCCCATCTGTTGCTCCTTAGCCATCATCAGTAAACCGGTCACCGCGACCAGCGCCAGTAAGGCTATCGCCAGCGCCCACCGCAAGCGACGCCCTTCAGGCATTGGCCTTCGCCTCCCACGGCTTTTGTTCCGCCATCGAGCTTATCACCTTGTCGATGCCGTGCGCCGTCAGGCTGCGATCCAGATGCTTGCTCGGCCGCCAGTCATCGATGCCGGTCAGGGTATCGTTGTTGGCCAGGGTGATGTTGTGGCCGATGGCGTCCGGGATCAGCGAGGTCGATTCCTGGGTGCTGGTCAGCATGTCATATTGCTCGCTGTAGCGGCGAATGCTGCCGGCTTCGGCATCTTTCTTCGCCGCCGCCGGATCGATACCCAGGCGATTCAGGGTGTAATCCGAGACCCCGGCCGCGTTGAAGGTGACCGCGACGGTGCCGGTCGCCAGCGCCGCCGTGGCCGCCAGACCGCCGCCGAGCGAATGGCCGGCGATCACCAGCGCATCGCCGAAGGCCGCCTTGGCGCTTTTGGCGGCGGCAACCGCCTGATTGTACTGCACATCATCATAGCCCGTCGCCTGCCGCACGTTGCTCAGCCAATCGCGCCAGTCGTTGGTGCCGGCGAACGCCAGCACATACTGCTTGTCGTTGCTGTAAATCCCGGCCTGGAAACCGCTGCCCGCGTCATGCAGGCTGGCGGGATCGATGCCAAAACCGAGCAGCGCGCTGTCGCTCAGGCGGTTGAACCCGGCGGCACCCTGGCCATTGAGTGAATAAACGTCCTTGGCCAACAGCGCCAATGCATAATCCCCCTCCTGCGATTGCTGCCCCCGCGTCACGCCCGGCGCTGCTGCTGCCGTCGGCGCCGCCGCTGAGATATCGCCGACCAGCGTATTCAACAGATTCTGCGCATTGAGCGTGTTCTGAGAGGGAGAGGCCACCGGCGCCGGATTTGCCGGCGTTGCCGCGGGCAGCGCCGCCGTCGCCGTCTCGGCAGCGGCGCGAGGTGTAGGGATCGCGGCCACCGGGGATACTGCAGAGGTAAAACTTAAAGGCATACTCATGCCGACTCCTTGTCGATAGACTTTTTATTGAGCACCTGAATAGGTGCTGATTTAGCTATCGGCAGGTCGGATGAGTTCTGTATTAGAAATGCTTATCTTTGTGCAGAATGTGATCCGCGTTCGATTTTCGGCCGTCAAACGCAGAAAAGGGAGCCGAAGCTCCCTGATTGACTGCGCCGCAAATTACAGGCTTTCGGTAAAGGTGCGGGCGATAACGTCGCGCTGCTGTTCCGGCGTCAGGGAGTTGAAGCGCACCGCATAGCCGGACACGCGGATGGTCAGCTGCGGGTATTTTTCCGGGTGCTTGACCGCGTCTTCCAGGGTTTCGCGACGCAGCACGTTGACGTTCAGGTGCTGGCCGCCTTCCACGCGCACGGTCGGCTGCATTTCCAGCGGCACTTCACGGTATTCGATCTGGCCCAGATCGCTCACCGCGACAACCTGATCTTCCGCGTAGTTGGCCTTGGCGCACACGCAGCGAGCTTCCGCTTTTTCATCGTCCAGCAGCCAGAAAGAATTCACCAGCGCCTGGTCGTTCGCTTTGGTAATTTGAATACCGGTAATCATTATGTTGCCTCCGTACAAGGGCGTAAAAATTCACGTCGTGAGAAAACCCAATTCTGGTTTCGGCCATTTGGTAAAACCATTGTTGTCTTGTTGTTCTGTATACCAGCCTGACCAAGCCAGTTCCTTGATTAAAGTCAATTTTTACCGGGTAGGCACAAGGCGTGAAGGGGCAAATTTATGTTTTATATCAATTTTCCCACTGCGGCAAAAACCAATTATTTTTGTAAATTTTCAAAATTAATTGCATAAGACGCAGCGGCAAGAAATGAAAAGCGGGTTTCGCTGCGCGAGCCGACACGGTAAGCTATAGCCCATGAATTGCTAAAGAAAACAAAGGAGAGCGTTTATGGCCACCTCCCTCACCTGGCATGACGTGATCGGCAAAGAGAAAGAGCAGCCCTATTTTGTTGAAACGCTCGCCTTTGTTGCCGCTGAACGCCAGGCCGGTAAGACCATTTATCCACCGCAGAAGGACGTGTTCAACGCTTTCCGCTATACCGAACTGGCGGACGTCAAAGTCGTCATCCTCGGCCAGGATCCCTACCACGGCCCCAATCAGGCGCACGGCCTCTCTTTCTCGGTGCGCCCCGGCGTGCCGGCGCCGCCGTCGCTGGTGAACATGTATAAAGAGCTGGCGACTGATATTCCCGGTTTCGAACGCCCGGATCACGGCTACCTGCAAAGCTGGGCCGAACAGGGGGTGCTGCTGCTCAACACCGTGCTGACGGTGGAAGGCGGCCGCGCGCACTCGCACGCCAACCTGGGCTGGGAAACCTTTACCGATAAAGTGATCGCCGCCCTGAACGAGAACCGCGAAGGCGTGGTGTTCCTGCTGTGGGGCTCGCACGCGCAGAAGAAAGGCAACTTTATCGACCGCAACCGCCACCATGTGCTGAAGGCACCGCACCCGTCGCCGCTCTCCGCCCACCGCGGCTTCCTCGGCTGCCGCCACTTCTCGCAGGCCAATCAGCTGCTGGAGCAACAAGGGCTCACGCCGATCGACTGGATGCCGCGCCTGCCGCAGGCGTAGTCCAGAGACAAAAAAGGCACCCTCGGGTGCCTTTCTTTATGCCGTTGCCGGGGCGATTACGCCTTGGCTTTGGAGACCGCAACCATCGCCGGACGCAGCAGGCGGCCGTTCAGCGTATAGCCTTTCTGCATCACCATCATCACGTGGTTCGGCTGATGATCGGCGGATTCCATCATGCTCATCGCCTGATGCACTTCCGGGTTGAACGGCACGTTGACGTCGCCGACGATTTCGATACCGTATTTGCGCACCACGTCCAGCAGCGATTTCAGCGTCAGCTCGATGCCTTCGATCATCGCGGCCAGTTCCGGATTGTTTTTATCCGCCAGATCCAGCGCGCGCTCCAGGTTGTCGATCACCGGCAGCAGATCGCCGGAGAATTTCTCCAGGGCGAACTTGTGCGCTTTCTCGACGTCCAGTTCGGCGCGGCGGCGGATGTTCTCCGCTTCGGCTTTGGCGCGCAGCAGGCTGTCGCGCTCGTGCTGCTGAGCTTCCGCCAGTTGGGCTTCCAGTTCGGCGATACGCGCATCGCGCAGATCGACGCCTTCCGCCGCTTCCGGCAGCGTATCCTCGTGGTGAGCGTGTTGTTCCATTTCTTCCGAGACTTGCTCGTTTGGCGTCTTCTGTTCTTTACTACTCATGAATATCTCCGCGTTTTAGCATTAATCTCGCAACTTGGCTTATTATGGGGATCAAAACCGGGGTTTCAAGTCAACCGGTCACAATGTGGGGCATAAACGGCTCCCGGTGAGGAAAATCACAACAAATGAATAAAAAATTCGCCTGTATTGGCATTGTTGGCCACCCGCGTCACCCTTCAGCGCTGGCAACCCACGAGATGCTGTTCCACTGGCTGGTCGCCCGCGGCTATTCGGTGATGGTCGAACGCCAGATCGCCCATGATTTAGGGCTGAAAGACGCCGTGACCGGCAGCCTGGCGGATATCGGCCAGCGCGCCGACCTGGCGGTGGTGGTCGGCGGCGACGGCAACATGCTCGGCGCCGCGCGCGTGCTGGCGCGCTACGACATCAAGGTGATCGGGGTCAACCGCGGCAACCTCGGCTTCCTCACCGATCTCGATCCCGACAACGCCCTGCAGCAGCTGGCGGACGTGCTGGAAGGCGAGTACATCGACGAACAGCGTTTCCTGCTGGAAACCATCGTGCATAAAGAGCACCAGCAGTGCCGCATCAGCACCGCCATCAACGAAGTAGTGCTACACCCCGGCAAAGTGGCGCACATGATCGAATTCGAGGTGTACATCGACGATCGCTTCGCCTTCTCGCAGCGTTCCGACGGCCTGATCATCGCCACGCCGACCGGCTCCACCGCCTACTCGCTCTCCGCCGGCGGACCGATCCTCACCCCGTCGCTGGAGGCGATCGCGCTGGTGCCGATGTTCCCGCATACCCTCTCCGCCCGGCCGCTGGTGATCAACGGCGACAGCACCATCCGCCTGAAGTTTTCGCAGATCGGCAGCGATCTGGAGATCAGCTGCGACAGCCAGATCGCGCTGCCGATCCAGGAAGGCGAAGAAGTGCTGATCCGCCGCAGCGATTTCCACCTGAACCTGATTCACCCGAAGGACTATAGCTATTTCAACACGTTAAGCACCAAGCTGGGCTGGTCGAAAAAATTGTTCTAAAATCTGTGCCGGCCACTTTACTGTATATAAAACCAGTTTATACTGTATGAAACTACAGTTATGTGTTTATACACAGGAAGGTTCCCATGCTGGCGCAATTAACCATCAGCAACTTTGCTATCGTTCGTGAGTTGGAAATCGATTTTCAACCGGGTATGACGGCGATCACCGGTGAAACCGGCGCCGGCAAATCCATCGCCATCGATGCGCTGGGGCTGTGCCTCGGCAACCGCGCCGACGGCAACGTGGTGCGCCTGGGAGCCGCCCGCGCCGACATCTGCGCCCGCTTCTCGCTGGCGGACACCCCGTCCGCGCGCGAATGGCTGGAACAGAACCAGCTGGACGACAGCAACGAATGCCTGCTGCGCCGGGTGATCAATGCCGACGGCCGTTCGCGCGGCTTTATCAACGGCACCGCCGTGCCGCTGTCGCAGCTGCGCGAACTGGGGCAACGCCTGATCCAAATCCACGGCCAACACGCCCATCAGCTGCTGCTCAAGCCGGAGCACCAAAAAGCGCTGCTCGACGCCTACGCCGACGAACCCGCCCTGCTGGCGGCGATGAGCCAGGCCTACCAACGCTGGCACCAGAGCTGCCGCGAGCTGGCGCACCATCAGCAGCAGTCCATCGAGCGCGAAGCGCGCAAGCAGCTGCTGCAATACCAATTGAAAGAGCTGAACGAATTCGCGCCGCAGGCCGGCGAGTTCGAACAGACCGACGCCGAGTACAAGCGCCTGGCCAACAGCGGCCAGCTGCTGACCCTCAGCCAGCAGACGCTGCAGCTGCTCGCCGACAGCGACGAGAACAACATGCTCAGCCAGCTCTACAGCGCCAAGCACCTGCTGCTCGAGCTGGCCGGGCTGGACGACAAACTCAGCGGCCTGCTGGACATGCTGGAAGAGGCCTCTATCCAGATCAGCGAAGCCAGCGACGAGCTGCGCCACTACGCCGATCGCATGGATCTCGATCCCAACCGCCTGCACGAGCTGGAACAGCGCCTGTCGCGCCAAATCAGCCTGGCGCGCAAACACCAGGTTGCGCCGGAAGAGCTGCCGCAGCTGCATCAGCAGTTGCTGGATGAACAGCAGCTGCTGTCGCAGCAGGAAAGCGACCATGAGCACCTGAACGAGGCGGTCACCCTGCATCACCAACAGGCGCTGGCGCTGGCGGAACAGCTGCATCAGAAACGCCTGCATTACGCCGCCGAGCTGACCACGCTCATCACCGACAGTATGCAGGCGCTCTCCATGCCGCACGGCAAGTTCAACATCGACGTGCGTTTCGAGCCGCAGCATCTGAGCGCCGAAGGGGCCAGCCGCACCGAGTTCTGCGTCTCCACCAACCCGGGGCAGCCGCTGCAGCCACTGGCGAAGGTCGCCTCCGGCGGTGAGCTGTCACGCATCGCGCTGGCGATTCAGGTGATCACCGCCCGCAAGATGGAAACCCCGGCGCTGATCTTCGATGAGGTGGACGTGGGTATCAGCGGCCCGACCGCCGCCATCGTCGGCCGCCTGCTGCGCCAGCTCGGCGAATCCACCCAGGTGATGTGCGTGACCCACCTGCCGCAGGTGGCCGGATGCGGGCATCAACACCTGTTCGTCAGCAAGCAGACCGACGGCACGGTCACCGAAACCCAGATGGCGCCGCTGGATAAACGCGCCCGGCTGCAGGAGCTGGCGCGCCTGCTCGGCGGCAGTGAAGTCACCCGCAATACGTTGGCGAACGCCAAAGAACTGCTGGCGGCATAAAAAAGCTCAACTTTTTCACTTTCCTGCGGTCTGACAGTGACGCTGTTAACCCGAAAGATATCTAAAGTGCGGCGCGGCGGCGATCCTAAGCCTCCTCAACGGCCTGAAACAGGCCAAGCGCTTGAGGTGCTGAAAGAAAGCCAACGCGTCGCAACTTGAAAGATGAAGGGTATAAAGGTTTCCAACTGCCGCAAGGTCTATTATCATCGGCATCCTATGCCCTAAAGGAATGTGATTACTATGCGCTGTAAAACGCTGACTGCCGCCGCTGTAGTTCTTGTGATGCTGACTGCAGGCTGTTCTACTTTTGAAAAGGTGGTTTATCGTCCTGACATCAACCAGGGGAACTACCTGACGTCGACCGACGTGGCGAAAATTCAGAAAGGGATGACCCAGCAACAGGTCGCTTACACATTGGGCACCCCAATGCTGCAAGACCCGTTCGGGACTCAGACGTGGTTCTATGTGTTCCGCCAGCAGCCTGGCCATGAAGACATCACCCAGCAGACGCTGACGCTGACCTTCGACAGCGCAGGCGTGTTGACCGATATCCAGAACAAACCGGCGCTGACCAAGTAATCGGCGCCGCTCTTCCGGCCCATGAGGGGGCATGCTGTTCCTCATGACAGTCGCAGGCTGCAACGCGGAAGAGAAAATCAGTTTCAGATAAAAAAATAAGGCGCTTATAGCGCCTTATTTTTTTGCCTTTTCTGCCCGTTGCCGGCGCAGCTCTTTCGGATCGGCTATCAGCGGCCGGTAGATCTCCACCCGGTCGCCGTCGTTCAGCGTATCGCCCAGCTTGGCCGGGCGGCTGTAGATGCCGATTTTGTTGCTCTTGAGATCGATATCCTGGCGCAGCTCCAGCAGGCCCGAAGCCTGGATCGCTTGCTCGACGCTGCTGCCCTCGGCCAGCTTCACCTTGCGCAGGTACTGGCGCTCCGGCAAGGCGTACACCACCTCGACCTGGATGTCAGACACTGTAGACCTCTTTCGCCCGCTGGGTGAATGCCTGCACCATGTTGCCCGCCAGCTCCTTGAACACTTTGCCGAACGCCAGCTCAATCAGTTTGTTGGTGAACTCGAAGTCCAGGTGCAGCTCCACCTTGCAGGCCTCTTCGCTCAGCGGCGTGAACTGCCAACCGCCCATCAGCTTGCGGAACGGGCCATCGACCAGCTGCATATTGATGCTCTGGTTATCCAGCAGCGTATTGCGCGTGGTGAAGGTCTTGCTGATACCGGCCTTGGCGACGTCCACCGCGGCGGTCATTTCGTTGGAGGTAGCGTTAAGCACCCGGCTGCCGGTGCAACCTGGCAGAAAATCGGGATAAGAGTGAACATCGTTAACCAACTGATACATCTGCTCGGCGCTGAACGGCACTAATGCAGACCGACTGATCTGGGGCATATCATTTCCTGTGAGACATAAAACGTACAGATAATACCATTTATCTGGCGGCAAACAAAAAATCTGCTAAGGGATGAGGGCGCCAAAAATGCGAAAAATTGCGCAGGTGCTGAACGGGAAAGGATTTCTTTCGCTGAAGCATCCAGTATAATGAACGCACTATGACAAAGAAAAAAGCACACAAACCCGGTTCCGCCACCATTGCTCAAAACAAGCGCGCGCGTTTCGAATACTTCATTGAAGAAGAGTTCGAGGCGGGCCTGTCGCTGCAAGGGTGGGAAGTTAAATCGCTGCGTGCAGGCAAAGCCAACCTCAGCGACAGCTACGTGACGTTCCGTGACGGTGAAGCCTATCTGTTTGGCGCCACCATCACCCCGCTCAACGTGGCTTCGTCGCATGTGGTGTGCGATCCGACGCGTACCCGTAAACTGCTGCTGAAACGACGCGAGCTGGATACCCTGCTCGGCCGCGTCAACCGCGATGGCTACACCGTGGTGGCCTTGTCCCTGTATTGGAAAAATGCCTGGAGCAAGATCAAGATCGGCGTAGCCAAAGGCAAGAAAGAGCACGACAAACGCGATGACATCAAAGATCGCGAATGGCAGACGGCGAAAGCCCGTATCATGAAGCACGCCAATCGTTAAGCCGCTGGCTTATCGAAGTAGACTTCTGGTATACTGCACAAAGTTACTTGGGGCTGATTCTGGATTCGACGGGATTTGCGAAGCCCTAGGAGCATGCCGAGGGGCGGTTGGCCTCGTAAAAAGCCGCAAAAAAATAGTCGCAAACGACGAAAACTACGCTTTAGCAGCTTAATACCCTGCTTAGAGCCCTCTCTCCCTAGCCTCCGCTCTTAGGACGGGGATCAAGAGAGGTCAAACCCAAAAGAGATCGCGTGGATGTCCTGCCTGGGGCTGAAGCGTTAAACTCAATCAGGCTAGTCTGTCAGTAGCGTGTCCATCCGCAGCTGGCCGGCGAATGTAAAGATTGGACTAAGCATGTAGTGCCGACGGTGTAGTAATTTCGGACGCGGGTTCAACTCCCGCCAGCTCCACCAAATACGTCGCCAGTGAACCAGATAGACCCGGCGATAATAGCGAAAAAGCCCACAACTTCGGTTGCGGGCTTTTTTGTGTTTGGCGTATTCCGAAGGCTCGCCCCACGGCCCGGGCTGTTCCGGGCCAATGCAGGCTAGTGATCCAGATAAAGATAATGCAGCCAGCTGGTCATGCGCAGCAGCACTTTGCGCATCACGGAGACGTGCTCGAAGTGCCCGGTATAGACCGCCGCCTGAGCGCTCACGCCGTCGGGCAAGTGAGCCAGATCCGGGTTGGCCGCCAGGTCAATCATCACGTACACCCCTTCCCGGCCCGGCGTGGCGCTCAGGCCCTGCAGTGCGCCGCTGGCCTGGTAGCTGCCGTCCGGTATCGCCGGCAACACCCGGCTTACGGTGCCGCCGTAAACCTGTCCCGGCAAGCCGTTGAACACCACCTCGGCCTGGTCCCCCTGCGCCAAGCGCAGGATGGCGTTCTGGCGGAACACCGCCACCACCTGGCGCTTTTGCTGCGGGATAAAGATCATCACCGGTTTGAACGGCAGGCGAACCGCCGCCGTGCCCGGCCGCGCCAGCACCTGCGTGACATACCCGTCGCTCGGCGCACGCACCACCGTTTGTTCCAGGTTGTAACGCGCCTCGGCAATTTGCGATTTCAGGCTGGCTATCGTGGCGTCTTCGCCGTCATAGCGCCCGGACAACCGCGCCTGTTCCTGTTGGAACTGAGCTTTCGCCGCCTGCAGCGCCGCGGATTGCGCCTGGTACTGCTGCTGCGCATGGCTGACGTCCTGCTCCGAGAACGGGTTGACCGGCATCGCCGCCCCTTTCGCATAGCGCTGGTAGTCCTTACGGGCACGCTCGTACTCCGCGTTCGCCCGCTGCACGTTGGCGGCGGACTCGCTGAGCGCCGCCCGGCGCGTTCTGATCTCCGCCTCGGCCCCGGCCAGATCTGCCTCCAGCCTGGTGAGCCGCGCACGGTAGCGGCTGTCGTCAAGACGGAACAGCACCTCGCCTTTGCGCAGCAGCACGTTGGTTTTCTCCGTCACCTCAACGATCATGCCCGAGACCTGCGGCACCATCGGCACCGACACGGCGATCTTCTGCGCCCGATCGCTGTACGGATGGTTGTAGTTCATCGTCAGAATCAACGCGCCGACGATAACGATCCCGCCAAGCACGGCGGTCGGCACGGTCCATTTGTTGACCGGAATGCGAAACAGTTTAAATACGCCGTAGCTCAGCGCCACGTAGCTGAGAATAATGAGCAAATCCATAGGCTACGCTCAACTTACCGTGGGGCCGAGAACCGCCGTCGGCTTTTCCTGCAGGCGTTGCAATTCGGCTTCGAGCAGCGCGATGCGCGCCTGCAGATCCGTTGAAGGTTCTGCCTTCTCACTCATGCCCCAGCCGCGTTCCGGCCGATAGAGCGTTGCCCAGATCCACAGCAGCGGCCAAATAGCGTGCAGCGTAAACAGGCTGACCCAACCGGCAACGTGAATCGCATCTTGATGGGGGTGCCGGCGTTTTTTGGCCAGCAAATAGGGAATGTCATGAATAATAATGACGCCGTAAAATAAAATCAGGAATACCGCGATCAGTACGCCTAAAGCGAAATAGTTAAGAAACATGTAAAGTCCTGGCTGAGAATAACGAAAATAAACGAGGTTTATAGCGTGTTATATTGTCTGATATCGTTGGCGATGGTATCGATGGCATTCTTCACGTCGGTGACTTTAAGCTGCGCTTTCTCGTTATTGAGATTTTCCCCTGAAGCCTTGCGCACCACTTTAATGACCGGCTGATTAGTCGCCGCATCGATAAACTCGCCTTCCATATAGACCGCGCTCTCCATGGTGCGGTGCCCGGTCACGCTTTGCGTCGCGGCAATCAGCAGGGTGATCGGCAAGACTTCATAGATCTGCAGCCCTTTCTTCTGAGTGTCGATCGCCGTGATGGCGCCGCGGAAAATCAGCGTATGCTCGCGCGGCATGTCCACCAGCGTAAAGTGGGTGCCCATCGCCTGCTTAAACTGCTGGTTGGTATAGTTCAGAATATTGTCGAGTGAACGCTGGCTCACCATCTCGCTCGGCTTCGGCCGCGGGAAATAGATCATCGGTTGATAAACCAAATATTGATAACGGGAAAAATCGACGTTCTTATCCTTCCAATATAAAACGTCTTTGCCGGACGCGCATTGACCTTTATTGATATCGTTATAATTGGTCAGAAAGGTCGAGTATTTTTCTTTTTCGGTCACGGCGGAAGAGCACGCGGCCAGTAATAACAGCGCAGGCAAAATAACCGCTCTTGTCACTTTCATTGACGGGTTTCTCTTTATTTTGGTGAATAGCAAATAATCAAATCGAATGATACCCACCCGTCCGCGATAAGTCATATGACAATGCCGCCAAAGGTGTATATCATTTTTGATATACAAACTCACAAGAGCCGGCCAGTGAAAGAGAAAGACTTCCGCATTGAAGAACTCAGGATTGTCCGCGTCATTGCCGAAACGGCGAGCGTCAGCAAAGCGGCGCAGCTGTTGGACATGCCGCAGTCTAACGTGTCGCGCACCCTCACCGCGCTGGAACGGCGGCTTGGGTTGGAACTGTTCCTGCGCGGCCCGCGTACCCTGGCGCTGACTGAATTCGGCGAACAATTCTTGCGGCGCGCCTCACAGTTGCTGGACGAACACAGCGATCTGCTCGATATGTCCGGCACCTATAAACGCAGCCTGAACGGCATGGTCACGCTCGGCGCGCCGATAGGCATCCACGCTTTCCTGGCCCGTTATTTACTGCCGCCGCTGCTGCACGCTGCACCGGCGCTGACTGTCGATCTGGTGACCCGCAATCCCGATGAACGCGAGAAAAAGTACGGCGCAGTGTTCGACAGCGACTGCGATTTGCTGATCAGCTTTTTTCAGCCGCAAAACGAAAGCCTGATCGCCAGGCCCTTCACCCGTTTTCGCGTCGGGCTGTTCGCCGCACCGGATTACATCGCCCGCTCGCCGCTGACAGCGCTGGATGAACTGCCGCAGCATCGCTGCATTACCTTGCGCATGCTGGGCGGCATTCGCAATACCTGGAGCGGCTACAGTGCGCAGGGGGAGTTGGTGCAGGTCGAGATCAACGGCGCCAGCGTTTGCGATAACATTCTGCCGGCGATCGAGCTGGCCAAACAGGGCCTGGGCATCGTCTACGCCCCGTACTATTCCGTCGCCGCCGAGCTGGATGCCGGCACACTGCTGCCCTGCCTGGCGCGCGAGCGCGGCATCGATATGCAAGCCTACCTGATTTACCGCCGGCGCGGCGTGTTGCCGCACCGCGTGCAGGTGACGATGGACAGCATCATGGAGAGCGTTAAGCTGCACGCCCACCGGCTGATGTAACCAAGAAAAACCCCGCCGCAGCGGGGTTGAATGCTTTGCGTCGGCGCAAAATGCCTCACCGCCCCTCTTTCTCCCCCAGGAAGAAATACCACAGCGGAATGGAAAGCAGCAGGGTGAACACCAGCGTATACAGCAGCACCATCAGGCTCTGCATGATCACCATCTGGGCGCTCCAGGCGCCGATCGGCAGCTGGAATTGCTCGACGGTGCCGCCGAGGATCGCTCGGCCCATCACGCAGCCGACCGCCACCGCCACCGTCGCCACCGCCGCGCGGAACTTGCGCACCTCGGCACGGCGGGCGGCCGCTTCCGGCATTTCGTCCCGGTGGCCTTGCCGTTGGCCGCGCCAGCGCCACACGTCCACCAGCAGCAACGCCGCGAGGCTCACGCCCATCACCGGCAGGCAATAACCCAGCGCCGCTGCCACCAGCAGCGTGCCGGCACGCGCCGGCAGGGAAAGCGCCAGCCAGGCGGCAACCAGCGTATGCACCGGATGCTGCGCCCCCGCCGCCGGGCGGCGACTCCACCACATGCGGTAACCCAGCGCAATCATCAAGCACAGCCCAAGGCCGAACGCCGCCAGCAGCAGCTGATTCGGCAAGCCGAACAGAATGCCCATGTGGGCGTCGATGCCCCAGCGGGTCAGCTTGGCGATCAGCGGGAAAGTGTCGAACCGCAGCTGGTCGACGACGGCGAAGCTTTGCGGCGCGATGGCAACCGCGTCCACCTGCGTCGGCCAGCTGCGATCCACTTCGGTCACCGTCCAGGCTTTGCCCTCGCCTTTCGGCTGGCGCAGCTCGACCTTGGCGGCGTCTATTCCAGCGGCGCGCGCGGCGTACAGCGCCCGATCCCAGTCGCCGTTCAGCGCATTGCTCTGCGCGGCTGGGGCCATCTTCATGCCCGCCATCATCCCGCGGTGCTCGGCGTGCGGATCGGCCGGCGTCTGCGGCGTATCGGCCTGCAGGCTGGTGTTGACCTGCGGCGTCAGCCAGCCCAGGTTGGCCCGCAGCGCGTCGATGTTGCCGCCGGCCCACTGCGACCAGGTCAGCCCGGTAGCCGAGAAGAACAGCAGCCCGGCCAGCAGCGCCACACCCAGCGTGATATGCCAATGGCGGCTGGCGGCGAAGCCCCCTTTCGCCCTTTTCAGCTTGCGCTTCGGCCGCGTCGCCAGCCACAGCGCCACGCCGCCCAGCGCGGCCACCCACAGCCAGGAGGCCGCCAGCTCGCTGTAGTTGCGCCCCAGATCGCCAAGCAGCAGGCTGCTGTGCAACTTGTCCAGCCAGGTGCGCAGCGGCAGCACGCCGGAGGTGCCGTACACCGTCATATCGCCCTTGATCGCCAGGGTATAAGGATCGACAAACAGCGCGCGCGACTCAGAAGCGCCCAGATCGGCGCCCGCGAACTGTACGCGCGTGGTGTCCATTGCGCCGGGTGCCGGGCGCACGGCGTAAATGCGCGCCTCGTCACCCATCGCGCGGCGGGCGGCGGCGATCTGGTCGGCCAGCGATCTCGCCTGCCCGTGCGGTTCGGTGAAAAGCGCATCGCGATACAGCGCCTCTTCAAGCTGCGGCGTCAACACATACAGCGTGCCGGTCAATGCAGCGACCAGAATAAAAGGAGCGACCAGCAGGCCGATATAAAAATGCAGCCGTCTGATCAGGTTCAGCATCGCGCCACGCGGCGATGCGGCAGGTGGAGTTTTGGTTATTGAAGACATGGCCTTTCTCGTTTTTCAAACTGTGCGCGCAGGCAAACCATCCGCAGCGATACGGACGGCGTTACCCATGATCAAGCAATAGGGAAAAACGGTTGGCCGGGCGGCCCGCGCGGGCTCGGCCGCAGAACAAGGCGCCGAATGGGTGGAGAAACGATGCGCGGGGCGCTAGGCAGGCGCGCGATGCGCGCCATCAGCCACAGCAGCGGGACGAATGTCCACAGCAGCAGCGGCACGTGGATCAGCAGCTCGCAATAGCCGCAGAAAATCATTTCCGCAGGATCCATGCCGTGGTGGCCGACATGCTCGGCGGCGGGCATCGCCATCGCGTGCATGTCATGCGGCATAGCGGCGTCCGTTTGCATCATGCCGCCCATCATCGGGTGGTGCATCAGCGATTTCGACACCACCGGCGCCACAAACAGCAACAGCACCGCCATAATGGCGATGCAGGCGGTAAAGCGTTGCTGTAGCTGGCGTGGCACTCTCATCGCAGCGGCGAATTAACCCGGTCGGTGGCGAACAAGCGGCCAGTGTAACCCGCGATGCGCGATGAGGTGAAAGAAAAGTCAGGTTTGTCTTACGCGCCCCCGGCGGCGGCGATCACAGCACCCGCGAATAGACCCGCGAGGCTTCGCCCCAGGGGTGATAGCCGAGCCCGTTATAAACGAAGCCGCTGCGCTCGTAGTAGCCCTCCAGATCGGTGCACAGGTGCAGCTGCGGGAAGCCCAACCGGCGGCTTTCCGCCGCCACATGCTCAATCAGTTTGGCGCCGTAGCCCCGGCCGCGCTGCGTTTCCTCTACGTAGAGCGCACACAGCCAGGGATACAGCTCGCCACGGCTGATAAAGTCGTTGGTGATGAGCCCCGCGCAGCCGAGGATCCGGTCATTTTCCATCAGCAGGTACCACTGCGGCAGCGGGTTGGCGGCGCCGAGGCTGCGGTTGATGGCGTCTTCATACATCATCAGCGTCTCTGCCGTGGCCCAGTGCCGCTGAAAATACGCAATGGCGCGCGGCGCCAGCTCGGGCACTTGCCGCACCGAAATCATGTCCATCGTCATTCCCGTTATCCATGTTGTCAGCGTAGAATTATGCAGCAATATGCACGGTATGGCAGCGGCATTCCGCCGCCGTCATTCACTAAGGAGTCATCATGACGCAAAACATCTATGACAATCAGGCCTTTTTCGACGGCTATGCGCAGCTCAGCCGCTCGCAGCACGGCCTGGACGGCGCGCCGGAATGGCCCGCCATCCGCCGCATCCTGCCGGATTTGCAGGACAAAAGCGTGGTCGATCTCGGCTGCGGCTACGGCTGGTTCTGCCGCAGCGCGCGCGAACAGGGCGCAGCCAGCGTGCTGGGGCTGGACGTCTCGGAAAAAATGCTGGCCAAAGCGCGGGAGATGACCGCCGACGCGGGCATCGCGTATCGTCGGCAGGATTTGGCGCAGCTTCAGCTGCCGCCGGAAAGTTACGATCTGGTCTACAGCTCGCTGACGCTGCACTACCTCGAGAACCTGGCCGCGCTGTTCGCCACGGTTTACGCCGCGCTGAAACCCGGCGGGCAGTTCATCTTCACCGCCGAGCACCCGATCTACACCGCCCCGGCGCAGCAGGGCTGGCTGACCGACGGCAACGGACAGAAATCCTGGCCGGTGAACGGCTACCAACGAGAAGGCCAGCGCGTTTCCAACTGGCTGGCGGAAGGCGTCATCAAGCAGCACCGCACGCTCGGCGGCTATATCAACCCGCTGGCGCAGCAAGGGTTTATCATCCGGCATTTGAACGAATGGGGCCCCAGCGCGCAGCAAATTGCCGCTAATCCGGCGCTGGACGAAGAGCAGGAACGCCCGATGATCTTCATTCTCGCCGCCCGCAAACCCGCCTGATTGATCCGCAGTAAACCGTTCACACCACCACAGTTGGGGAGGCCGCCTCCCCCCAACGGCTATTATGCCGGCAGCGCCACCCCGTGCGCCGCGAAGTGCGTCAGCGCCTCGCCTTCCATACGATAGCGCACCCACTCGCCCTGCGGCTGCGCGCCGATGCTGAGGTAGAAATCGATGGCCGGTTGGTTCCAGTCCAGCACGCTCCACTCCAGGCGGCCGCACTGCCGCTCGCACGCCAGCTGGGCGATGTGCCGCAGCAGCTTTTTACCGGCGCCCGCGCCGCGATGCTTCGGCGCCACGTACAGGTCTTCCAGATAGATGCCGTTTTTACCCAGCCAGGTGGAGTAACTCATAAAGAACACCGCATAACCCGCCGGCTCGCCGTTCACCGTACAAATCAGCGCTTCGGAACAGGCGCCCGGCCCAAACAGGCTGCGTTCGATATCTTCCACGCTGGCCAGCACCTGCTCGCGCGCCTTTTCGTACACCGCCAGCTCGATAATCATATCCAGAATCAGTTTGGCGTCGCTTTTTTGCGTCGGGTAAATCTCAATGGTCATGGCAAATCCTGAGTGTGTTGATGACTGTGCTTGCCAGCATATCGCGCCTCAAATACTGTATGAACTGCATTTTCATCAACAGGTAATGAATATCATGCATTTGGATTTGAAGCGCCTCGATCTCAACCTGCTGCTGGTGTTCGAAGCGGTGTATCGGCTGCGATCGGTGACGCGCGCCGCAGCGGAGCTGGCTCTCAGCGCATCGGCGCTGAGCCACGCGCTGATCCGGCTGCGCAAGGCGCTGGCGGACGAGCTGTTTTACCGGGTCGGCAACGACATGCACCCGACCGTGTATGCCGACAGCCTGGCCCCGACCGTCAGCGAAAGTCTGGCGCTGCTGGCCAAAGGGCTGCATCCGCGCCCGCGCTTCGTTCCCGCCGAAAGCCGGGAGAGCTTCACCTTCGCCATTACCGATTACACCGCCTTCGCGGTATTTCCCGCGCTGATGGCGCAGATGCAGCGCCTGGCGCCGGGGCTGTCGTTCCAGCTGCGCTATTCCGAGCGCAAAGTGGCGCTGAACGATCTGCTGGCGGGGCGCATCGACTTCGCGCTGGGCTTTACCGAAACCGACGGCGAAAGCTACCCGGAGATCGACGAAGTGAGCTGGCTGGAGGATGAGTATGTGGCGATTTGTTCACCCGCCTTCAGCGTCAAATACGGCGAACTGACGCTGGAAAACTACCTGCGGGCGCGCCATCTGGTGGTGACGCCGTGGAACGAACAGCGCGGCGTCATTGACTATCAGCTCGATAAGCTGGGGCTGCAGCGCGATATCGCCATCCGCACGCCTTCGCTGCTGGGAGCGCCGTTCATCGTCGCCGACAGCGAACTGGTGATGAGCATCCCGCGCTACGCCGCGCAAAAATTGCGGCAGGCGGCGGCGCTGGCTATCCATCCCCTGCCGTTTCCGGTGCCGCCGTATCAGATCAAAATCTACCTGCACCGCAAAAACGGCCGGCCGGAGGCCTGCCGCTGGTTGCGGCAACAGCTGCAGGCGCTGGCGGCGCTATAACGCGGGTTCGCCGATCGGCAGATACCCCTGCCACAGCGGCCGGGCCGGTTTGCCGTGCGGGTTGGCCCGCAGATGCACGTGGTAGCCCTGCAGCGCCTGCAGCAGCAGGCAGTCGTCCACCTCAGCCAGGTCATCCTTGTGCTGCTGCGCGCTGTCCGTCAACAGCACCCGTTTGGCTTTGTCCTTCGCCTCGTCGGCAGAGCGCGCCACAAACAGGCCGAACTGGTGCAATTCCGCCAGCTCATCGCTGCGGTAGCCGCCCACGTTGACGAAAAACAGCTTCTCTTCACCGGCGAACGGCGCAGGCTCCAGGCTCACGTCGTAACCGTCCGCCCAGTCGATGCGCGCATAGCCGTCGACATGCACCTTGCGCTTATCGCCGAACCACTTTTCACGCAGCAGCGGATACGCCTCTTCCGGCCGATCCGCCGCCGCGAACTGCACGTCGTGCAGCTCAATATTGGCGCCCGGCGCCGTACCGCCCACATAAAACATCAATAATCCCGGCATGTTAGTCTGCTCTCCTTGGTGATAATCGCTATATAAAATAATACATAGCGAAACATCTGCCAACGGCGGCGCCATTCTGTGTTATCAATAGGTGAGGTTTAATCTGTTGTGGAGGAACGCATGGCATTCAATATCGGTGATTTTGTTCAACGCACCACCGGCGGCCCAAAGATGACCGTGGTGGCGATCGACGGCGAAACCCTGGTTTGCAGCTGGAATGAACTGGGCAAAGAGCAGCGCACGGAGGTGCAGGCCAGCGACGTGGCGCTGTACCACGAAGACGGCGATTTCGGCGTCTGCTGAACGCTCGGGGCGCGCCGCGCCCCGTTATCGCGTCAGGCGCGAATGTCCTGATAGGCCGGCGTGGTATCGAACTCGTGTTTGGCGAACGGGCACAGCGGAATGATTTTACGCTGCTCCGCGCGCATTTTCTCCACCACCAGCGCCACCAGCTTTTTACCGACGCCCTGCCCCTTCAATGACTCATCCACCCAGGTGTGATCGATAATGGTCAGCTTGTCGCCGCTCGGCACGAAAGAGATCTCGGCGATCAGCTTGCCTTGTTCATCATTGATATAAAAACGCTTCTCGTCTGCCAGTATTTTATGATCCATATTATTTCTCCCTATATTTCAGTGCGCCGCTGGGGCAGGTGTCGATAACGCGTTTCACCTCGGCCGGCTCGGCATTGTCCGGCATAATCCACGGGCGGCGGTTAAGGGTAAAAATAGCCGCGTTGCCACGCACACAGTTGGCGGAATGGCGGCATATCGCGCTGTTAAAATAAACGTCAATCTTGTCGCCGGAATAACGGCGGTAACCGGCGGCGGTCAATTCCTCGTCCATTTTGGCCTCACATTGCCTGTTTTATTGTTTTTGCTCCAGGCTCAAGTATAGGCAATGCCGCCGGCTTCACCACGCGTCCCGCTCACCGAAAAAAGTGGCGCAACCGCCCGTCGCCGCTAGAAAAAAACGTAAATTGTTCTAATCTTTATTCAGTAAGACAACATCATTCCGACAGTGGCTAAGGAGTTCGAAATGGGTGATAGCTCAAAAGACGGCGTAATTCTGCTGTCCCGCATATTACTGATGGTTCTGTTTATCATTTTCGGCTGGATGAAACTGGTCAACTTCGGTGCGACCGTCACGGCGATGGAAGGCTACGGCACGCCGATGCCTTATTTGGCGGCGATCGTTGCCGTGGTGGTGGAGTTTATTTTCGGCATCGCGCTTATTCTCGGCCTGTTTACTCGCCCTATCGCGGTCATTTTCGCTCTGTATGTTTTGGGCACCGCGTTTATCGGCCATCCGTTCTGGAAAATGACCGGCATGGAAATGATGGGCAACGAAATCAACTTCTTTAAAAACATCAGCATCATTGGCGGCTTGCTGTTGCTGGCGGTAACCGGCGCCGGCCGTTATTCGCTGGACTATAAAATATTTAATAAATAATTCATCGATGGCCGGCGATATTCGCCGGCCATTTTATTTCGGCTATTCCTTCAACGGCTGCGCTTGGCGTGGCGCTCAAAGTTTTCCGCCTTGGCCTGCGCCGATTTACGCAGCGTGACATAGCAGGCGCCCTCGCCGCCGTCGCGCGGTAAGGCGCGGCAAAACGCCTGCACCTGTTCAAACTGCGCCAGCCATTTGGCGACGTAACTGCGCACGATATTCGGATGGCTTTCGTTCTGCCGCCCGCGGCCGTGCACGATCAGCAGCGAACGCAAATTTTGTGCCTCCGCCTGCACGATGAAGCGAAACAGCGCCTGCCGGCTGGCTTCGACCGACTGACGCAGCAGGTTCAGCGACGCCTGCGGCGGGTAACGGCCGTTGCGCAGCTTGTCCAGCACGCCCTGTTGAATGCCTTCCCCTTTGAACTCCAGCGGCTGTTCGCAGGGGATCACCTCGAGAAAGTCGGTGCTGAGGAAGTTTTCCTGCATCAGCCGCTGCGCTTCGCGCCGCGCGCTTTTGTCCACCGCCTCCTGCGGCTTGAGGTACAGCGTCTGCCGTCCGCTCGCCAGCGGCACCACGTCCGCCATCGCCTGTTCAAAAAAGTCTTTTTCCTGCTCGCTCATCTTCCACCTCTCTTGAACGGCAGCCTTTACGGCCGGGAATGGGGTCGATTGTAAGACGCCTTGCCACGGTTGCAAGCCGGGAATTGTCAGCGGCATTTGTCTCATTTGTCGTCAACGGGTGAGCTTGCGAACAGTTTTCGCTATACTGCTAAGCCATCATTGAGTGCCGCAAAGGATCGAGCCCATGACAATGCGCGAGCTGGAAATCCAGTTTCAAAATGCGATGAATGAGTTGCAGAGCAGCTTCGAACGGCAACACCGCGAATGGCAGCAGAGCTACCAGGCGCTGCAGCAACTGCTGGAAGAAGCCAAACAGCGCGAAGCCGCGCTGCGGGCGCAGAATGAACAACTGGCGCGCAAGCTGAGCACCGCCAGCTCGGTGCCGGAACAGCATGCGCTGGTGAAGCAGATCAAAATGCTCGGCGCCCATCTGGACGCGCTGGCCAAAGACGCGGCCACCTTCAATCACCACCTGCGCCAACAGAGCGCGGTCGGTAATTTCAGCGGCGAACAGCATTGATAGCGGGCGCTGTCGCACAGCGCCTCCCGCCCCTCTTCTGGCGTATTGAGAGTGTAATAAAGCCTAAATGACCTGGATCATCCTCGCCGCCCTGATCGTCGTATTCATTATCGGTTACCGCATCCTGACGTCCGACACCCGCAAAGCCATCGATTCGCTGGCCCATCTGCTGAGGGTCAAACCAATGCTGATCGAATCGATGATCCAGGAAATGGGCGGCCGCCAAAGCCAGACCTTTATCCGCATGCTGAACAACGGCTACACCGAAGAGATGCACCAGGCGGCTTATCTGCTGTTCATCTACCTGACGTTCATCAAACAGGCGGACGACGAACAGATTGCCCTGTGGCGCGACGTGCTGCTGCGCGCCGGGCTGTCGCCGGAGCTGCACGCCGAGCACACCGAAGCGGCGCTGTTTTACTTCGCCGAGCTGGATATCGATGCGTTTGAACTGGCGCAGTTCCGCCGCGCCTACAACGAGCGTTTCAACCGCGAAGCGTTGGCCCACGGCTGATCGCGTCCCCCAAGGCGGGGGACCGATTACAGGAACATGCTGAAGAGGTAGCGCGACAGCGCTTCGCGCGAGCTGAAGCCGTGTGCGATGCCGTAACGCAGGTTCGGGGCGTCGCCGCTTAAATCCAGGGGAAACTCCAGATACTGCTCGCTGGTGCGCACCGGGGAGGTTGGCGTGGCGAAATGCACGCTTCTCTCTTTCAACGCCGGGTGGATCACCAACGCGGTTCTGCCCATCCGCGCTTCGCGGTTCACATACACGTAGTGCGCACCCTTGCGGTAGCCATAGGCCTGATCGGTGACATAATCACGCTCAAAGCCGGTATTCTCCAACACTTTAGCCACTTCATCCGGCCGTAAATACATCGATTCCTCCTCTCATTCTGGACCGCTGAGCGACCTTACCGTAATCATTCACCGAAACAATGATTTTCTGGGGAGGAATCCGGGTTTCGGACTATTCCTGAATCAGCGCCGGCTGCGCTGCAGCAGGCGCAGAGTGAGCAACACACCGAGCGCCACCAGCAGCGCCGCCGCCAGATAGATCGACGGCACGCCCGCTTGCCCAATCAGCAGCCCGGCCAGCGGGCCGGTGATGCCCAGCGCCAGGTCGAGGAACGCCGAATAGGTGCCGAGCGCCGTGCCCTGATTCTGCGGCGGCACCTGTTTCACCGCCTCGACGCCCAGCGCCGGGAACACCAGCGAGAAACCGGCACCGGCCAGCAACGCGCCGGTTTGCACCATCCAGGGCTCACCGGCCTGCCAGATCAACAGCAGCCCGACGATCTCGACCAGAAACGACGCCAGCGTCACCTTCAGACCGCCGTGGCGGTTGATGACGTTGCTGAAGATCAGGCGGATGCCGACGAAGGCGCAGCTGAACAGCGTCAGCGAAAACGCCGCGCCGCTCCAACCTTTGTCGGCGTAGTAAAGGGTAATGAACGTGGCGATCACGCCGAAGCCGACGGTGCCCATCGCCAGCCCGAGACCATAGGCCCAAATGCGACCGAACACCGCGCGAAAGGCGATGCGTTGCCCGGCGGCGATCGAGACGTCCGGCTTGCCGCTCGCCAACAGCAGCGCCACCGCGACCGCCAGCACGATCAGCGCCGCCACCCCGGCCAATCCCCACTGCTGATTCAGGTACACGCCGAGCGGCGCCCCGGCCGCCATCGCCCCGTAGGTGGCAACGCCGTTCCAGGAAATCACCCGCGCCGTGTGCATCGCTCCGACCCGGCCGATGCCCCACAGCGTGGAACCGGTGCTGGCGAAGCTTTCGCCGACGCCGAGAAACACCCTCCCCACGCACAGCAACAGCAGGCTGAGCCACGGGTAATCGTCAACGCCGAACGCCAGCGCGTAAAACAGGCCGCTGGCACCGCAGCACGCCAGGCCAAACAGCACCACCTTCTTCGGCCCCAGCTGATCGGCATAGCGCCCGGCGTGCGGGCGGCTGAACAGCGTGGCGAAGTACTGCGCGCTGATGATAAGGCCCGCCAGCACCGAGTTGTAGCCCAGATGCTCATGCACAAATCCCGGCAGCACCGCCAGCGGCAGGCCGATGGTCAGGTAGCAGACGAAGGTGAACATCACCACGGACAGAATGCGTCGGTTCAGTTGGAGGTTATTTTCTGCGGTCATCGAAGGTGGCTCGCATCGGACGGGGTAGACAGAGATTGCCAGCATACCCCGATGGGATCTGATGATAAATGAGAGAGTTATAACGAATTATTATTTCGCTAACGATTTTGCCGCCACCCGCGCGCGCAGAAAATCGATAAACGCCCGCACCTTTTCCGGCACGTGACGGGTGTTCGGGTAGAGCGCATAGATGCTCTGCTCGGGGAAACGGTGATCCGGCAGCAACCGTTGCAGCCGGCCGGCGTCGATTTCGGGCTGCGCCAGCCACGCCGGCAGCAGCGCCACCCCGGCGCCATGCAGGGCGAACGCCAGCAATGCCGCGGCGCTGTCGCCGGTGAGCGTGGCAGCGTCCGCGACCTTGAACAGCACCGCTTCGCGCTGCGGCGTGGCCACCTGCCAGCTGAGCGGTGAACTGAGCCGGCTGTGGGCGATCCACTGCGCCTGCGCCAGATCCGTCAGCGAATGAATCGGTCGGTCGGCCAGGTAACCCGGCGACGCCACCGGAAAAATGGCGAAGCTGTCGATCAGCGCCGCGCGGTGGCTGGAATCCGCCAGCTGGCCCAGGCGGATCGCCACGTCGAAGCGCTCCGAGATCAGATCGGCATGATAAGAAGAAGAGACATGCTGGATGCGCAGCCGCGGATGCTGCCGCGAAAATGCCGCCAGCGCCGGCACCACCACCTGCGCGCCGTACTCCGGCGTGCTGGTGATGCGCAGCACGCCGCTCAGGCCGTGATGATCGCGACGCACGTCGTCCAGCACGTTTTCCGCCTCCTGCAGCAGCTGCAGGCTGCGCTGGTAGAAGCGTTCGCCGGCGTCGGTCAGCGACAGCCGCCGGGTGCTGCGTGCCAGCAGTGACACCCCCAGCTCATTCTCCAGCTGTTTGACGTTAAAACTCACCACCGCCTTGGTTTGCCCCAGCGCCGCCGCCGCCGCGGTAAAGCTGCCCGCTTCCACCACCGCCGCGAAGATCGCCAGGCGCTGCAAATTCAGCATTTCGCCGCCCTTATTGTCAAAATAATTTTGACAGTGTAATCGCCCGCCGCCGATTTATCCGCACTTTTCCCCCCGATACACTGCTCGCCTTCAACCGGAGGCACCATGTCTTATCGCAGCAAAGTGGCAATCGTCTATCTGCTCGGCTTTTTCGTCGATCTGATCAATATGTTTATCGCCAACGTCGCCTACCCCGCCATCGGCCAGGCGATGCGGGCGTCGGTCAGCCAACTGGCGTGGGTCAGCAACGGCTATATTCTCGGCCTGACGCTGGTGATCCCGCTCAGCGCCTGGCTGGCGCAGCGCATCGGTGGGCGGCGGGTGTTCCTGCTGTCGCTGGCGCTGTTCATGCTGGCCACCTTCGGCGCCGGCAACGCCGACAGCATCGGCGCGCTGATCGGCTGGCGCACCCTGCAGGGCATGGGCGGCGGCTTGCTGATCCCCATCGGCCAAACGCTGACCTATCAGCTGTACCGCAGCCATGAACGCGCCGGGCTGTCGGCGGCCATCATGTTGGTTGGGTTGCTGGCGCCGGCGCTGTCACCGGCGCTGGGCGGCTGGCTCGTCGATCGGCTGGACTGGCGCTGGGTGTTTTTCGCCAACCTGCCGCTGGCGGCCCTGGCCCTGGCGCTGGCGGCGCGGTGGCTGCGCGCGGAAACGTCGGCGACGGCGCGCAAACCGCTCGACGGCAAAGGGTTGCTGAGCGCCTGCGCGGCGCTGACGCTGCTGCTGCTCGGCCTGACCCGGCTGAGCGAGGCCGGCCATCAGGTTTCCGGTGCGGCGCTGTTGGCCGCCGGCCTGCTGGTGCTGGCGTACTATCTGCGCCATAGCCTGCGCACCCCGCAACCGTTGCTGAACCTGCGGCTGGTCGGCGATCCGCTGCTGCGCAACGCCATGGCGGTTTATTTGTTCATTCCCGGCCTGTTCATCGGCGTCAGCCTGGTGGCGATGCTGTATCTGCAAAACCAGCTGGGGATGCCCGCCGCACAGGTCGGCGGCCTGATGCTGCCCTGGGCGCTGGCGTCGTTCCTGGCCATCACGCTGACCGGCAAGACCTTTAACCGCCTCGGCCCGCGGCCGCTGCTGATCGCCGGCTGCCTGTTGCAAGGCGCCGGCATGCTGACGCTGGCGCAGATCGACCAGGCCGGGCAACACGCGTTGCAGATCGCCGCCTTCGCCCTGATGGGATTTGGCGGCAGCCTGTGCAGCAGCACCGCGCAGAGCAGCGCGTTCCTGCAGATCCCCGACGCTCAGCTGGCGGACGCCAGCGCGCTGTGGAACATCAATCGCCAGCTCAGTTTTTGCCTCGGCGTGGCGCTGCTCAGCCTGCTGCTGAATCTGCTGCTAACCGTGTTGCCGCCCGCGGCGGCCTACCGAACCTGCTTCATTCTGGCGGGCGCCAGCGTATTTATCCCGCTGTTGCTGTGCCTGCGCCTCGCCAACCGCGCCATCGTGCGCCAACTCAACGCTCAACAGGATGCTTTATGAACCCGTATTTTACCGAAGTGATCGACGCCCACATCGCCATTGAACGCTGGTTGGGCAAAGGGGCTGGAGAAGAGCAGGCGCTGCTGGCGCGCTTTACGCCGGATTTCAGCATGATCGCGCTGAGCGGCGCTCCGCTGGATTTCACCGCGCTGTGCGCCTTTTTCCGCGCGCATCGCGCCGCCAAACCGGGATTGGAAATCGTGATAGAAGAGATGAAGCTGGTGGCCAAATGGCCGACGGGCGCGGTAGTCAGCTACCGGGAAAAGCAGAGCCTGCCGGGGCAAAGCGCCACGCTGCGCTATTCCACGGTGGTCTTTGAACGTCAGCCCAACGCGCTCGGCTGGCGGCATTTGCACGAAACCGCCGCGGCGCAATAATTACAGAAAGCTGCCGGCCAAAAACAGTTCCCAACCGACGATCGCTCCGCACAGGGTTACCGCGCTGAAAATGACTTCAAACAGATAGCGATTGATCATCGTTCGTCGCCTCAAAAGAAAACACCCGGGATAACCGGGTGTCTGGAGTACGGGCTGGAGAGTGCGGAACCTTTCGGTTCCGCAAACATCACTTAATTAAGATTTTTTACCGGCTTTTTTGTGGTGTTTTTTAGCGGCCTGAGCTTTCTGCACTGGCGCTTTTTTGTGGTGTTTTTTAGCTGCCTGGGCTTTCTGAGCCGGCGCTTTTTTGTGGTGCTTTTTAGCGGCCTGCGCTTTCTGGGCTGGCGCTTTTTTGTGATGCTTGGCTTTCTTGTGGTGCGTTGCTTTAGCCGGCGCTTTTTCAGCGGCAGCCGCTGGCGCAGCGGTAGTGGTGGTCGCAGCTGGCGCGGTGGTGGTAGCCGGAGCAGTAGCTGCAGTATCAGCAGCGAAAGCAACAGAAGACAGACCCATAGTGGCAGCAACGATCAGCGCTAATACTTTTTTCATCTTTACATCCTCAGAGTGTTGTTTCGGTAAGCTCCGATGGAGCCGTTGAAACAGATACTAGTGGAATCAAACTGCCGCTTCCGTGAGTGATTGGTTTCGCCGAGTAACCAAATGTACAAAGCCCAGGCGCCGGCAAACACCTGCGTGACGGCGGTTTTTTTCCGTGATCGGCCACGCAAATCGCGCCATGGTCTACACTTAAGAGACATGTGTCGAAATGGAGAGCTGAATGTTTAAGAAAGCGGAAAGAACAGAACGCGATATCGATCAGGACGTCACTCTGTTGGCCGATACGCTGGATGAAGTGTTGCGCGAGTCCGGTGACAAGACCAAAGAGGAACTGAAAGAGCTGCACAGCAAGGCGAAAGGCGTGCTGCGCGACGCGCGAGCGCGGTTCAATGGCTCCACCAGTCTGACACAGCATGCGCGCGATGCGGTTGATCAAGCCGATAGCTATGTGCGTGACAAACCTTGGCAGGGCGTAGGGATCGGTGCCGCCGTCGGCATCGTGCTCGGCGTGCTGCTGGCCCGGCGTTAACACCCCTGCAGTCATAAAGATAAAACAGATGTGCGTCTGGCCCGCGGAAATCGCGGGCCGTTTAATTTAGGCGTTTGAACAGCTGCGCCAGCCCCTGCACCGCCCGCTCCGTCTCCTCTTGCCGAGTGAAATTGGCAAACCCCAGCAGTAACCCCTGCCCCGCCGGATGATCGATTCGCCAGTCCGACAACGCCTGCGCCGCCAACCCCAGTCGCCAGGCTTGCGCCGCCAACGGCGTATCCGCCACCCCGTCACGTAGCCGGGCCAATAGCTGAATGCCGCCCTGCTGCGGCACCACCCTCAGCCACGCCCCCAGTTGCCGTTCCAACGCCTGCGTCAGCCACTCGCGCCGCTGGCGGTACAGCGGCCGCATGCGTTTCAGATGGCGGTAGAAATGCCCTTGCCGGATAAAATCCGCCACGCCGGCCTGCAGCAGCGGCGGGCAACCGCAGCCACGCAGCCGACTGCTGCGCGCGAATGTCTCCGTCAGACCGACGGGCACCACCAGATAAGCCATGCGCAGCGCCGGGAACAGCGTTTTGCTGAAGGTGCCGGCGTACAGCACCCACCCCTGAACATCGAGGCTCTTCAGCGGCGGCAGTGGCCGCCCGTGATAACGAAACTCGCTGTCGTAGTCATCTTCCAGGATCCAGGCCCCGCGCTGCTGCGCCCAGTCAAGCAGCGCCATGCGCCGCGCCAGGCTGAGCGAGACGCCGAGCGGGCTTTGATGGGTCGGCGTCACCACCGCCAGCCGCGCCTCAGGTGCCGTGAGCATACCGGCGGCCACGTCCATGCCTTGTTCATCCACCGGCACGGCAACCGGCCTGACGCCGGCGGCCCGCAACAGCGGGCGCGTAACCGGATAGCCGGGATCTTCTATCCATACCGCGTCGCCGGCGTGCAACAGCGTCTCCACCACCCAGTCCAACAGCGCCGGATAACCGGCGCAGAGGAAAATTTGCTCCGGCCGACAGCTGATGCCGCGCGACAAATGCAGATAATGGGCGATCGCCTCACGCAGCTCAGGCAGGCCGCCGGCCGGCGGCAGCGCCAGGGAAACCACCGTGGAAGCGCGCAGCCGGCGGGCGACAATGCGCTGCCACAGCGCCCGCGGAAACGCATCCAGCGCCGGCACGCCCAGCTGGAAAGGCTGCAGCATGCCCTGCGGCTGCAGCGGATCCGGCGCTATCGTCGCCAGCGGCGGCGCGGCGGATACCGCGCCCGGCGGCACGTGCGGCAGTTGCGGTGAAACATAGGTGCCCGCCTGCCCGCGGCTCTGCAAGAAACCTTCGGCAATAAGTTGCGCGTAGGCGCTTTCCACCGTGGCGCGCGCCACGCCCAGATCGCTCGCCAACCCGCGCACCGAGGGTAACCGGCTGCCCGCCGCCAGGCTGCCCTGGGCGATGGCGTCTTTAATCCGCAGGTAAATCTGCCGGTACAGCGGTTCGGCGAGCCGGCTGTCCAGCCGCAGCGTGGTCAGGAAAGTTGGCATTATGGCCCGGTTAAATAATCATTTTATGGCCCTATAGCATAGACCATAAGGCCGCTAAAGTAGCGCCATGATTTCGTTACTACCGATTGAGGTTGACCATGATTAAGCAACGTTTGAACTATGCCGAATTGGCGCCCGCCCCGTACAAAAATATGGTGAGCGCGCTGATGGCGCTGGAGAAAGGCGCCCTGGACAAGGCGACCATCGAGTTGATGTTTATGCGCGTTTCGCAGATCAACGGCTGCGCCTACTGCCTGGATATGCACGGCAAAGCGCTGCGCGAAAGCGGCTTCAGCCATGCCAAGCTGGATACGCTGGCGGGCTGGCGCGTCAGCCATGAGTTCAACGAGCGCGAGCGCGCCGCGCTGGAATGGGCCGAGTCGGTGACGCTGATCGCCGCCACCGGCGCGCCGGACAGCGCTTTCGAGGCGCTGAAGGCGCACTTCAGCGATGCCGAGATCGCCGATCTGACCTTCGCCATCAGCATCATGAACGCCTTCAACCGGCTGGCGGTCAGCATGCGCCAGTAATGCGTTCTCTTCCCCCCTCTGCACTGAGAGGGGGAATTTCTCACCCGCAAAAATTTTTTCCCTCGCCTTTTCCAGCCCCGGCGCGGTCTGCGCCTTCACCCTTACAAAACACCATATATGGCGTGGTTGATAAAATAAATATCAACATATAGTATTTTATAGGTCAGCCGCAGGGAGTGTCGTTCGGTTGATAACGCCGTCAGAAACGCCAGGAACAATGCTCCGTTATCTGACTTGTCCGCCTTTCCTTCAGCCTAAAGGTAAATGCGAATCATGAGCATTATTATTTACAGTAAGCCGGACTGTGTCCAGTGCAACGCCACCTATCGCGCATTTGATAAACAGGGGATTGATTATCAGGTGGTCGATCTCACCCTGGATCAGCAGGCGCTGAACCACGTTAAATCCTTAGGTTATCAGCAAGTTCCGGTAATTATCGCCGGAGACGATCACTGGTCCGGATTCCGGCCGGACAAGATCGGCGCGCTGGCGCTCACCTGCTGAGGCCCGCCGATGAATCCGCTGGTTTATTTCTCCAGCAGCTCGGAGAACACCCATCGGTTCGTTGAGAAACTGGGCCTGCCGGCGATCCGCATTCCGATCGCCGGCGCCCGCAGCAAGCTGCTGATGGAACACCCCTTTATCTTGATCGTACCCAGCTATGGCGGCGGCAGCGCCGTCGGCGCGGTGCCGATCCAGGTGATCCGCTTTCTCAACGTTCCGCAAAACCGTTCATACCTGCGCGGCGTCATCGCCGCCGGGAACACCAACTTCGGCGCGGCGTACGGCATCGCCGGCGACATCATCGCCAAAAAATGCCAGGTGCCTTTTTTATACCGCTTTGAGCTGCTCGGCACTACGCAAGACGTTGAAAACGTTAGACAGGGAGTAACCGCATTTTGGCAACGACAGAACTGACCAGGCCCGAAACGGGCGCGCTGGATTACCATTCGCTCAACGCGATGCTCAATCTTTACGATGCGGAAGGCCGGATCCAGTTCGATAAAGATCGGCTGGCGGCGCGGCACTACTTCCTGCAGCACGTCAACCAAAACACCGTGTTTTTCCACAACCTGGAGGAAAAGCTGCGCTATCTGGTGGAGGAAGGCTACTACGAGCCGCAGGTGCTGGCGCAGTACGAATTCCCGTTTATCAAGCAGCTGTTTCAGCAGGCCTACGCCAAAAAATTCCGCTTCGAGACCTTCCTCGGCGCCTTCAAGTACTACACCAGCTATACGCTCAAAACCTTCGACGGCAAGCGCTATCTGGAACGCTACGAAGACCGGGTGTGCATGGTGGCGCTGACGCTGGCGGCGGGCGACACCGCCCTGGCGCAGGATCTGGTGGAGGAGATGATTTCGGGCCGCTTCCAGCCGGCCACGCCGACTTTCCTCAACTGCGGCAAACGCCAGCGCGGTGAGCTGGTCTCCTGCTTCCTGCTGCGCATCGAAGACAATATGGAATCGATCGGCCGGGCGGTGAACTCCGCGCTGCAGCTGTCGAAACGCGGCGGCGGCGTGGCCTTCATGCTGAGCAATATTCGCGAGGTGGGCGCGCCGATCAAGCGCATCGAGAATCAGTCCTCCGGCGTCATTCCGATCATGAAAATGCTCGAAGACGCCTTCTCCTACGCCAACCAGCTCGGCGCGCGCCAGGGGGCCGGCGCGGTGTATCTCAACGCCCACCACCCGGACATTCTGCGTTTTCTCGACACCAAGCGCGAAAACGCCGACGAGAAGATCCGCATCAAAACGCTGTCGCTGGGGGTGGTGATCCCGGATATCACCTTCGAGCTGGCGAAGAACAACGAAGAGATGTACCTGTTTTCGCCCTACGACGTCGAACGGGTGTATGGCGTGCCGTTTTCGGAGATTGCCGTCAGCGAGAAGTACCGCGAGATGGTGGACGACAAGCGCATCCGCAAGTCGCGCATCAACGCGCGCGAGTTCTTCCAGGTGCTGGCGGAGATCCAGTTCGAATCCGGCTACCCCTATGTGATGTTCGAGGACACGGTTAACCGGGAGAACCCGATCGCCGGGCGGATCAACATGAGCAACCTGTGTTCGGAGATCCTGCAGGTCAACCGCGCCAGCACGTATCACGAGGATCTGAGCTACGATCGCATCGGCAAGGACATCTCCTGCAACCTCGGCTCGCTGAACATCGCCAAAACCATGGACGCGCCGGACTTCGGCAAGGCGATCGAGACCGCGATCCGCGCGCTGACCGCGGTGGCCGACATGAGCGATATCCGCTCGGTGCCGTCGATCGCCGAAGGCAACCGCAGCGCCCGCGCCATCGGTTTAGGCCAGATGAACCTGCACGGTTACCTGGCGCGCGAGCGCATCTTCTACGGCTCGGAAGAAGGCATCGACTTCACCAACCTCTATTTCTATACCGTGGCCTATCACGCCATCCGCGCCTCTAACCGGCTGGCGATCGAGCGCGGCGGCGCCTTCGACGGCTTTGAGCATTCCCGCTATGCCAGCGGCGAGTACTTCGATAAGTATACCGAGCGCGACTGGCTGCCGCAGACCGAGCGGGTGCGCGAGCTGTTCGCCGCCGCCGGCATCGCCATTCCGAACCGCGACGACTGGCGCGCGCTGCGCCAGTCGGTGATGCTGCACGGGCTGTACAACCAGAACCTGCAGGCGGTGCCGCCGACCGGTTCCATCTCGTACATCAATAACGCCACCTCCAGCATCCACCCGATCGTTTCGCGCATCGAGATCCGCAAGGAAGGCAAGATCGGCCGCGTTTACTACCCGGCGCCCTACATGACCAACGACAACCTGGCGTATTACCAGGATGCCTATGAGATTGGCCCGGAAAAGATCATCGATACCTACGCCGCCGCCACGCAACACGTCGATCAGGGGCTGTCGCTGACGCTGTTCTTCCGCGATACCGCCACCACCCGCGATATCAACCGCGCGCAGATCTACGCCTGGCGCAAAGGCATCAAGACTATCTACTACATCCGCCTGCGCCAGATGGCGCTGGAAGGCACCGAGGTGCAGGGCTGCGTGTCCTGCGCGCTGTGAGGCAACTTATGACGACCGTAACATCGGCGCCGCTGGTGCGCGCCATCAACTGGAACATCATCGAAGACGACAAGGATCTGGAGGTGTGGAACCGCCTGACCTCCAACTTCTGGCTGCCGGAGAAGGTGCCGCTGTCCAACGATATCCCCTCCTGGGCCACGCTGACGCCGAAGGAGCAGCAGCTGACCATTCGGGTGTTCACCGGGCTGACGCTGCTGGACACCATCCAGAACACCGTCGGCGCGCCGGCCCTGATCGCCGATGCGCTGACGCCGCACGAAGAGGCGGTGTACTCCAACATCAGCTTTATGGAGGCGGTGCACGCCCGCTCGTACAGCTCAATCTTCTCCACCCTGTGCCAAACGCCGGACGTGGACGACGCCTACCGCTGGAGCGAGGAAAACCGCGCGCTGCAGAAGAAGGCCGGCATCATTCTGGCGCACTATCGCAGCGACGATCCGCTGCTGAAGAAGGTTGCCAGCGTGTTCCTCGAGTCGTTCCTGTTCTATTCGGGCTTTTACCTGCCGATGTACTGGTCAAGCCGCGCCAAGCTGACCAACACCGCCGACCTGATCCGCCTGATCATTCGCGACGAGGCGGTGCATGGCTACTATATCGGCTATAAATTCCAAAAAGGGCTGGAGAAAGTGGACGCCGCACGGCGCCGGCAGGTGAAAAACTTCGCCTTCGATCTGCTGCAGGATCTGTACGACAACGAGGTGCGCTACACCGAGGAGCTGTACGACGGCGTCGGCTGGACGGAAGACGTGAAAACCTTCCTGCACTACAACGCCAACAAGGCGCTGATGAATCTCGGGTATGAGGCGCTGTTCCCGCCGGCGATGGCGGAGGTCAACCCGGCTATCCTGTCGGCATTGTCGCCAAACGCCGATGAAAACCACGACTTCTTCTCCGGTTCCGGTTCGTCTTACGTCATCGGCAAGGCGGTCAACACCGAGGATGAGGACTGGGATTTCTGAGGACATGACAACGATACCGGTCTTTCAGGCCGGTATCGTGCATTCAATACCCTTGTTCTTTCTGACTACGGATCGCCAGAACAAACGCCGTATCGATATCAGGGATATATTTGTAGAGCGCCAAATAACCGCGAGCTTGCTGCCCAATAATCAATTCACGCAGCCCTGCGCCAAGGGCTCGTCCGATCAATGGATTATGTTCCAATACCGCAATCGCCTGGATGATTTCCTGAATGCGCCGCCCTGAATCCGCAGCGCCATAGTGAGCCAAATGAGCGAGAATACGTTCGATATCATCCCTGACCTCTGGCGCCAACTCGACATTTGCCATCAGCGCCCCAATTTTTTAACCGGAGGTTTAACAACGTCAGTGTTACCCGCTGCGTAATTTTCCAAATAACCGCGCATCTCTTTCCAAGAGACCGTCTCTCCCGTCGCAATTATCTTGGCATAGCGTTTTTCCGCTTCATTCTCAAAGTCGCGACGCAACTCTTCTTGCTGCGTTTTCTCCGCTATTGCCTGCAAAATAAAGCTGTGAGTCGTCACGCCAGCCTGCTCGGCGACGGCGGTGACGCGGGCTTTAAGCTCATCTGGAATACGGATGGTCGTCGTCGACATAATCGCTCCCAACATCGGTCAATCACATGTAGCTCAATTGTGCTACATGAAATCTGGCAGCGCAATAATGCTGGTGATTATTTCACCGATTGACGCAGCTCAAGCCGCCGCCAGATGGCGCGTTTCTCCGCGTCGCCGGCGGTCGGCCAGGCAGCGATCTCCGCCCGCGTGCGCCGGCATCCCCGGCACTGCTGGGTTTCGTCGTCGATGCGGCACAGGCAGACGCAGGGCGATCTTACGCCGTGCTGGGATTGCTGATTGTCGCCCGCCATAAACCGCCCTTGATGTGATGTGTGCCGCCACAGGATACCCGATCCTGCGGCGGCGCGTCGTCAATCAGATGATGCCGCCGTTGGCGCGCAGGGTTTGGCCGTTGATCCAGCCGCCGTCGGTGCCGGCCAGGAAGGCCACCGCCGCGGCGATATCGTCCGGCGTGCCCAGCCGCTCCAGCGGCGCCATCTTCGCCAGCCGATCGATAAGCTCCGGCGTTTTGCCGTCGAGGAACAAGCCGGTGGCGGTCGGCCCCGGCGCGACGGCGTTTACCGTGATATTGCGGCCGCGCAGCTCTTTCGCCAGCACGCTGGTCAGCGCCTCGATCGCCGCCTTGCTGGCGGCATACATGCCGTACCCCGGCTGCAGCAGCCCCACCACGCTGGAGGAGAAGTTGATGATGCGGCCGTTGTCACGCAGGCGCTTCGCCGCTTCACGCATCGTGTTGAAGCTGCCTTTCAGGTTGATGTCGATCAGGCGATCCGCGTCTTCATCGCGCATGTCCGCCACCGGCGCCAACGCAATTACCCCCGCGTTATTGACCAGCACGTCGATGCCGCCAAATGCCTGTTCGGCGCTGTCGAACAGCCGGGCGACCGCGGCCGCATCGCTGACGTCGGCTTTGGCGCCGAGCGCGCGGCCGCCGCGCTGTTCTATCTTGCGCACCAGCTCATCGGCCGGCGCCGGGTTGCCTGAATAGTTAATGATGACGGTAAAGCCGTCGGCGGCCAGACGCTCGGCGATGGCGGCGCCGATGCCGCGCGATGCGCCGGTGACGATAGCGACGGGGGGAGTTTTCTGGTTCATCGGAGATCCTTAAAGAAAACGACGAGGGTAACGTTAATCATGCACTCTTTATCGCGGCGAATAAGCCCCGATTCTCTGGCATCATCATCCCAAATTATCGAACAATGCGTCTGGACTCGTTCGATGGTCGCCCAACGGGCGGCCATCCCCGTTACAACGCGCCGTAATTCAGCGGCACCCAGCTGTACCCTTCTCCCTGGCGGTTCAGGTAGCCCAATCCCGGGAACGACAGGTGTGCGCCGCCCACCAGCTCGTTCTGCCGCGCGCTGTCGCTGAACACCCGCAGCCGTTGAGCGACCGCCGCCTTGGCGTCGCTGTCAAAGCTGATAGCCACCTTCGGATGCGGCATCTGCACCGCCGCCACGTGGATCAGATCCCCCAGCAACAGCAGCTTTTTGCCCTGGCTGGTCACCTGATAGACACTGTGGCCCGGCGTATGGCCGTGAGCGGCAAAGGCGGCGATGCCCGGCGAAAGCTCACCGTCGCCGTTGAACGGTTTAAAGTGCCCCGCCGCCTGGTAAGGCTTGATCGCCGCCATGGCCTTTTCGAAATTGCCTTTGTTCTGCGCCTTGGCCTGTTTCAACCGCTCGGCGCTCAGCCAGAAGTCCGCATCCTGGCTGGCGGCGCGCACCACCGCATTGGGGAATACCGCCTTGCCGTCGTGCGTCAGGCCGCCGAGGTGATCCGGGTGCATATGAGTCAGGTAGATCTCATCCACCTGCTCAGGCTGATAGCCCGCCGCGCGCAGATTATCCACCAGCTTGCCCAGGCCGTCGCCCAGCAGCTGGCCGGCGCCGCTGTCGATCATCACCAGCTTGTCGCCGGTATTGATCAGATAGGCATTGACCGAGGTGACCACCGGCAGGCTTTGATGCCGCTCGGCCAACCCGGCGGCGATCTGCTGCGGCGTGGTGTTCAGCAGCAGTTTGTCCGCCGGCAGGCGAATGACGCCGTCGGACAACGCGGTCACTTCAAAACTGCCCAGCATGATGCGGTAAACTCCCGGCGTCGGGGTTTTGGCCTGCGGCGCGGCGGCGCCGGCCTGTAATGACATAACGGCCAGCGCCGCGCCCAGCAGACAACGTTTCCAGAACATGATGACTCCTTGCGAGAATTGAACAGCGCTAAGTATTGACGCAAAAATCCCGATGCGCCTGTGTAATAAATGCCTTTAATAAATATATAAATAATATATTTATTATGAATAGTTTTGTTTGCCGACTCACACAACCCCAATCAATATTTTCTCGCTCGCCACTTGGTTATTTTTCTTACTCCCTAAACCAAGAGTGAGGAAATATCATGAACTATCAATTCGAAAATCTGGTCTTTGAAGGCGGCGGCGTAAAAGGCATCGCCTATGGCGGTGCGCTGGAATTGCTGGAAGCCAAAGGCATCATGCCACAGATCAAGCAAACCTCCGGCGCCTCGGCGGGCGCTATCGCCGCGCTGCTGGTCGGCTTGGGCTGCAGCTCGGCGGACGTAACCAAAATTCTGTCGGCGATGGATTTTAAAAAATTCCTCGATTATAACGGCGGCTTTTTCGGTACGCTCCACGATGCCTATCGCCTGTTCAATCAATACGGCATCGCGCCCGGCGATTATTTCTATCAATGGTCGCGCGATATTATCAAGCAATACACCGGCAAGCCGGATATTACCTTCGAGCAGTTTGAAGCGATGAAAGCGGCGAAAGGGTTCAAATCGATTTACTTTATCGGCGCCAACCTCAACAGCGGCCAGCGCGAGGTCTATTCGCATCGCACTACGCCGCGCATGAAAGTGGCGGACGGCCTGCGCATTTCGATGTCATTCCCATTCGCCTTCGTGGCGAAGAACAACACCCTGGGCGACCTGTGCATCGACGGCGGCATGATCGACAACTACCCGGTGCGGCTGTTCGACTATGACTTCTCCGCCACGCCGCCTTACATCGACGCTTCAAGCCAGCGCATCAACACCCGCACGCTGGGCCTTCGCCTGGACTCCGCCGGCGAAATCGCCCAGGCCGCCGGGCAGGCAGGTCCGCGCACGCAGGTCAACAACCTGTTTGATTTCACCCTGGCGGTGGCCAACGTGATGCTGGACATCCAAACCAAGGTGCACCTGGACAGCGACGACTGGAAACGCACCGTGTATGTCGACACGCTTGACGTCGGCACGCTGGAGTTCGGCATCAGCGAGGAGAAAAAACGCGCATTGATCGAATCCGGCCGCCGCGGCGTAGAGCGCTACTTCGCCTGGTACGACGCCGCCATGAAACAGGCGGCATAACCCCCATCCACCCCGCCCGCGCGTACGGCCGGCGCGCGGGCAAAAAAAAATCCCCGCGGGGGCGGGGAAAGGCAAAGTAACGCTAAGGATTTATAGGAGTTATACGAAGAACTTGGCCAACACCAGCAGCGACAGCGAGACGTTGATAGCGCCCCCGATTCGGGTGGCGATCTGCGCGAACGGCATCAGCGACATGCGGTTGCCGGCGGTGAGGATCGCGACGTCGCCGGTGCCGCCCTGCCCGCTCTGGCAACAGGAGACAATCGCCACATCGATAGGATGCATGCCGATTTTCTTGCCGACGAAGAAACCGGTCGCCACCAGCGCGCTGACGGTCGTGACGATCACGATCAGATTCTGTACGGTGAACGCGTCCACCAGCTCCTGCCACGGCGTGATGGCCACCCCGACCGCGAACAGGATCGGATAGGTCACGGCGGTGCGGAAGAATTTGTACACCACCTGCGAGCCTTCCTGAATGCGCGGCGACACCCCATGCGCCAGCTTCACCGCCACGGCGGCGAACAGCATGCCCACCGGCGCCGGCAGGCCGATCAGACGGTGCAGCAACATGCCCACCATATACAGCAGGATGGCCAGCAGCGCGCCGCAGGCGATGGTGCTGACGTCCACCTTGCCGCTGATTTTTTCCACCGCGTTCATGTCGCTGTCGCCCTGCTTGCTCGGCATCAGGCTGCCTTCGCCGGTCAGGTGCGGATAACGCTTGCCCAACTGGTTGAGCAGGCCGGCGATGACGATGGCGGTCAGGCTGCCGAGCATCACGATCGGCAGAATGCGCCCCAACGCCACGCCCTGCTCCATGTGCAGGATCGCCGCGTAGCCCATCGACAGCGGGATCGCCCCTTCACCCACGCCGCCGGCCATGATCGGCAGGATCAGGAAGAAGAAGATCTGGAACGGCTCCAGGCCCAGCGCCATGCCGACGCCCATCCCCACCAGCATGCCGACGATCTCGCCGCACAGCATCGGAATGAAGATGCGCAGGAAGCCCTGGATCAGCACCTGGCGGTTCATGCTCATGATGCTGCCGACGATGATGCAGCAGATGTAGAGATAAAGAATGTTGGTCGATTTGTAGAACTTGGTGGTCGACTCCACCACCACGTCCGGCAGCAGGCCGTAGTGCACCAGTGCGGAAGGAATGAAGGTGGCGCAGATCGCCGCCGCGCCCATTTTGCCGATCATCGGCAGGCGCTTGCCGAATTCGCCGCAGGCGAAACCGAAGAACGCCAGGGTAGCCACCATCACCACGATATCGCTCGGCAATTTGCCTTCCAGGCAGTCGAGCAGAATCAATACGCCGGCCAGAATAAAGAACGGTAACGGAATAATCCCTACTTTATAATTGTCCAGTATCCGCCACCATTTCTCACGCAGAGGAATATCGGCGGCCTTGTCTTTGGCTACGAGGTAAGAATCATCTGTTGTGCTCATAATCTGGCCTCTTATTAGTTTGTTCAGCCATCATAGAGAAGCGCACGGATTATCTGCTGTGATTATGTTCAAAGTTAAAAAGGGTTTTTAATGGTGGTTATGGTTTCTATGGGGTTAATTAAGATTATGTAAAAACCGGCGTGGTTTTAATGGAGTTAATACCGCTTTTATTTTAAAGCTTATCAACTTTATCGCAGACGAACAATTCTCGTCCGGTTCACTCTAATCCCGTGTGAGGGATCACAAGTTGATCGGGCACAATATTACAGACCCCGCTTCTCGTGATAGGGTAAGGCTTCAGGATCTCTTTACGGTGAAGCTCCGCCATGCGGCTCAAACTCTCATTTCAAATCAAGCTGTTTCTGTGCCTGGTGGCCTTTTCCTGCATGCTGCTGACCTGCATCGGCGCCTACACCTATTACCAGCTGGATGCGCAACTGCACCGCGATCTCGGCGCCCGCGCGCAGGTGCAGGCGCGGGAAATCGCCCTCATTCCTTCGCTGGTCGACGCGGTGGAAAACAACGACGCCGCCAGAATCGCCGCGCTGATGAAAAAAATCCGCGCCAGCAGCGACGCCAGTTATATCGTCATCGGCGATAATCACGCCCGCCATCTTTATCATTCCGAATATGAAGGCCGCCTGGGCACGCCGATGATCGGCGGCGATAATAAAGAGGTGCTGGAAGGGAAAAGCATTATTTCCATTCGCAAGGGCGGCATCGGCGTTTCATTGCGCAGCAAGGCGCCGATCCTGGATGAAAATAATCGCGTCATTGGCATCGTTTCCGTCGGCTATTTGAAATCGCACATCGATAATTTAAATGCCAGGACGCTGACGCAAATTATCGGCTCCATCGTCCTGCTGCTGATCGCCCTGTTCGTCTTTTCCTGGCTGCTGTCGAAAAACCTCAAGCGCCAGATGTTCTGGCTGGAGCCGAAAGAGATCGCGCTGCTGGTGCGCCAGCAAAAAGCGCTGCTGGAAGCCATCTATGAAGGGGTGATCGCCATCGATCCGCAGATGCGGATCATCACCATCAACCATGCGGCGCGCGAGCTATTGGATCTGCACCAACCCGCCGCCGGCTTGCTGGGCCGGCCGATCGGCGACGTCATTCAGGCGCAGCCGAACTTCTTCGCCGCCGCGCAGCTGGGCCAGGATACGCACGACGAGGTGTGCCGCTTCAATCACGTGCGGGTGATCGCCAGCCGGGTGCGCATCATGCAGGAGCAGGAGCTGCAAGGCTGGGTGATCAGCTTCCGCGACAAGAACGACATCAATACCCTGAGCAGCCAGCTCAGCCAGGTGAAACGCTATGCCGACAACCTGCGCATCATGCGCCACGAACAGCTGAACTGGACCGCCACGCTGGCCGGGCTGCTGCATATGCAGCGCTACGACGAGGCCATCCGCTACGTGGAGGCCCAGTCGGAGGGCGCGCAGGAGATCCTCGATTTCATCTCGCAGCGCTTCAGTTCGGCGGCGCTGTGCGGCCTGCTGCTGGGCAAATATTCCAGCGCCAGAGAAAAAGGCATCGAGCTGCGCTTCGATCCGGCCTGCCAGCTGCGGCAGATCCCGGCGGCGCTGAATGAGACCGAACTGATGTCGATCGTCGGCAACCTGCTGGATAATGCGGTGGAGGCGACGCTGCACTGCCCGGCCCCGCACGACGCGATCGAGCTTTATATCAGCGACGGCAGCGACGAGCTGGTGATCGAGGTGGCGGATCGCGGCACCGGCATCGCCGAGGAGATTCGTGATACGCTGTTTGAACAGGGCGTCACCACCAAAGCGGATAAAAGCGACCACGGCATCGGCCTGCATCTGGTCGCCAGCCACGTGGCGCAGGCGCACGGCAGCATAGAAGTGTCGGACAACGAGCCGCACGGCGCGATATTCTCTATATTTATCCCTAAATAAAACCCATAACCCGATTTTTTGAGCACCCGATTATGTCACACCAAGCACTGGACGTTCTGATCGTGGAAGACGAGCCGCAACTGGCGACGCTGCACGCGGAGTTCATCGAGAAAAATTTCAACCTGCGGGTGGTGGCTTACGCCGCCACGCTGGCCGAAGCGCGGGCCAAAGCCAATGCGCATCAGCCGCGGCTGATCCTGCTGGATAACTTTCTGCCGGACGGCCAGGGCATCGAGCTGATGGAAGAGCCGGCGGTGAAGAACCCCGCCTGTTCGGTGATCTTCATCACCGCCGCCAGCGACATGCACACCTGCAGCCAGGCGATCCGCAACGGCGCCTTCGACTACATCATCAAGCCGGTATCCTACAAGCGGCTGCGCAATTCGCTCGAACGCTTCATGCAGTTCGTGCAAACCCAGCGCACCTTCAAGATCATTGATCAGGACAACGTCGATGCGCTGTACAACCTGCAGTCGAAGCAGTTCTCCAGCGAGCCAAGCGCCAAAGGCATCGAAACCAATACCCTCGAGCTGGTGCAGGCGCTGTTTATCGCCCAGCCGGCGGTGGCACATGCGGTGGAAGACGTGGTGGAGCAGGTCGGCATCAGCAAGACCACCGCCCGCCGTTATCTGGAATATTGCGTCGCCACCCAGTTCGTGCGGGTAGAGATGCTGTACGGCAATATCGGCCATCCGCGGCGGCTGTATCGCAAGGCCTGAGGCTGCCATCTGGCTGTCATATTACGGCGATAACATAACGCCCGACGATATCCCCCTCGATATCGGCACCTGTCGTTAAAACTGATGAAATACTGATGACTTTTACCCGGCCTCTGGTCGGGTTTTTTATTATCCGAACGGCAGGCGCGGCGCCCAAATATTTCTCGGCGCCACACCGTATTATTTCCCCAAAAACCAAACCATTATGGCAAATAATGGCCGTCAATTTTGAGTCACGGGCCAAATTACCATAACTAATTAAAACCTTGATGTAAACCACTAATATCCCATTTAAATGACATTGAGGGTTGCCTCAGATATTCACTGTGTTAGGGTAAAAAGCTCTTTTATTTTGCTAAGGACAGCCCATAACGCGTTAATTAAACCAGAGGAAACAGCAAATTGCATGGCAATTAAACTCGAAGTAAAGAACCTGTATAAGATATTTGGCGAACACCCGGAACGCGCATTCAAACTGCTGGATAAAGGTCTGACAAAAGATCGGCTGTTTGAAAAAACCGGCTTATCGCTCGGCGTAAAAGACGCCACTCTGGCCATTGAAGAAGGCGAGATATTTGTCATCATGGGGCTCTCCGGTTCCGGCAAGTCCACCCTGGTACGCCTTCTCAATCGTCTGATAGAACCCACCCGCGGCCAGGTGCTGATTGACGGTGAGGACATCGCCAAAATATCCGACGCGGCGCTGCGCACCGTGCGGCGAAATAAGATCAGCATGGTATTTCAGTCATTCGCGCTGATGCCGCACATGAATGTCATTAATAACACCGCCTTCGGTATGGAATTAGCCGGCATACCGCTGCAGGAGCGCCAGGAAAAAGCGCTGGATGCCCTGCGTCAGGTCGGGCTGGAGAATTATGCGCTGTCTTATCCGGATGAATTATCCGGCGGCATGCGCCAGCGCGTGGGATTAGCCCGCGCCCTGGCCAATAACCCGGATATATTATTGATGGACGAAGCCTTCTCGGCGCTCGATCCGTTAATTCGTACCGAAATGCAGGATGAGCTGGTGAAATTACAGGCCCAACATCAGCGCACCATCGTGTTTATTTCCCACGATCTGGACGAAGCGATGCGCATCGGCGATCGCATCGCCATCATGCAGGGCGGTGAGGTGATCCAGGTCGGCACGCCGGACGAGATCCTGAACAACCCGGCCAACGACTATGTGCGCACCTTCTTCCGCGGCGTGGACATCAGTCACGTATTCAGCGCCAAGGATATCGCCCAACGGCGCCCGGTGACGCTGATCCGCAAAACCCCCGGCTTTGGCCCCCGATCGGCGCTGCAGCTGCTGCGCGATGAGGACCGTGATTATGGTTATGTTGTTGAACGCGGAAAGAAATTTATCGGCGTGGTGTCGATAGAGTCGCTGAAAAAGGCGCTGTCCGCCAATCAAACGCTGGACGATGCCCTGCTCGAGGCTCCTGCCGCCGTGCCGGCCGACACGCCGCTCAGCGATCTGATTTCCCTGGTCGCCCAGGCGCCGTGCGCGGTGCCGGTAGTGTGCGAAGAACATAACTATCTCGGCATCATCTCCAAGGCCATGCTGCTGCAGGCGTTGGACAAGGAGGGCTCCGCCAATGAGTGATACTACGCAAACCCAAGATCCCTGGGCTACCGCACCGGCCGATACCGGCGCCGCACCCGCAAACGATGCCGCCGCCAACGCCGGCGACGCCTGGTCCAGCGCGCCGCCGCCGGCCACCCATGACGCCGCCGCGTCAGGTGCCGATTGGCTCAGCAGCGCCCCGGCGCAGCCGGAACACTTCAGCCTGCTCGATCCGTTCCACAAGGCCTGGGTGCCGTTCGATACCTGGGTCACGCAGGGCATCGACTGGCTGGTGTTGCACTTCCGCCCGCTGTTCCAGGGCATCCGCGTGCCGGTCGACATGATCCTGAGCGGCTTCCAGCAACTGCTGCTGGGCATGCCGGCGCCGATCGCCATTCTGGTGTTCTCGCTGCTCGCCTGGCAGGTCTCGGGCCTCGGCATGGGTGCCGCAACGCTGCTCTCCCTGGTCGCCATCGGCGCCATCGGCGCCTGGTCGCAGGCGATGGTCACGCTGGCGCTGGTGCTGACCGCACTGTTCTTCTGCATCCTTATCGGCCTGCCGCTCGGCATCTGGCTGGCGCGCAGCAAGCACGCCGCCAAAGTCATCAGGCCACTGCTCGACGCGATGCAGACCACTCCGGCCTTCGTCTATCTGGTGCCGATCGTCATGCTGTTCGGTATCGGCAACGTGCCGGGCGTGGTCGTGACCATTATCTTCGCGCTGCCGCCGATCGTGCGCCTGACCATTCTCGGCATCAAGCAGGTGCCGGAAGATCTGATCGAGGCCGCCGAGTCCTTCGGCGCCAGCCCGCGCCAGCTGCTGTTCAAGGTGCAGCTACCGCTGGCGATGCCGACCATCATGGCCGGCGTGAACCAGACGCTGATGTTGGCGCTGTCGATGGTGGTCATCGCCTCGATGATCGCCGTCGGCGGTCTGGGCCAGATGGTGCTGCGCGGCATCGGCCGGCTGGACATGGGCCTGGCCGCCGTCGGCGGGGTCGGCATCGTGATCCTGGCGATCATTCTCGATCGCCTCACCCAATCGCTGGGGCGCGATCGCCGCAGCAAAGGCATCGGCCGCTGGTATCGCCGCGGCCCCATCGGGCTGCTGACTCGCCCGTTCATCAAACAAGCCTGACGCTTTTCCCGCCGGCGGCTGCGGCCCCGGCGGGCTATGACACCACCACATCGAAAAAAGGGGAAACACTATGCGCACTACGGGCATCTGGGCTCTCGCCCTGACGACGCTGATTGGCTCACAGAGCGTGAGCGCGGCAGATTTACCCGGCAAGGGGATCGCGGTACAGCCGGTGCAAAGCACCATTTCCGAAGAGACGTTCCAGACGCTGCTGGTCAGCAAGGCGCTGGAAAAACTGGGTTACGACGTGAAAGAACCGCGTGAAGTGGATTACAACGTCGCCTACACCTCGATCGCCTCCGGCGACGCGACCTTTATCGCGGTCAACTGGGATCCGCTGCACGCCGATCAGTACAAGGCCGCCGGCGGCGACGCCAAGTTCTACCGCGAAGGCGTCTACGTCAACGGCGCCGCGCAGGGCTACCTGATCGACAAGAAGACCGCCGAGCAATATCACATCACCAACGTCGAGCAGCTCAAGGATCCCAAGATCGCCAAGCTGTTCGACACCAACGGCGACGGCAAGGCCGATCTGACCGGCTGCACCCCGGGCTGGGGCTGCGAAGCGGTGATCAACCACCACATCAAGGCCTACGGCCTGAGCAACACCGTCGAGCACAACCAGGGCAACTACGCGGCGATGATCGCCGACACCATCACCCGTTACAAAGAGGGCAAACCGGTGCTGTATTACACCTGGACGCCGTACTGGGTCAGCGATGTGATGGTGCCGGGGCGCGACGTGGTCTGGCTGCAGGTGCCGTTCTCCTCCCTGCCGGGCGAGCAGAAGAACGTCGACACCAAGCTGCCTAACGGCGCCAACTACGGCTTCCCGGTCAACACCATGCGCATCGCCGCCAACAAGCAGTGGGCCGAAGCCAATCCGGCGGCCGCCAAGCTGTTCGCCATCATGAAGCTGCCGATCGCCGACATCAACGCGCAAAACCTGCGCATGCATGAAGGCCAGGCTTCGGAAGCCGACATCCAGAACCACGTCAACGGCTGGATCAAGGCGCACCAGGCGACCTTCGACGGCTGGGTGAAAACCGCCGCCGAAGCGGCGAAGCCGTAACCGTTCAGGGGCGCCGCCTGTGCCGCGCCTCTACCCCGCCATATCGATGCCGCTGAACTGTAAAAAACGTGCGGCGGCGTTTGACAAGGGCTGCGGCCAGATGCAATACACTTGGCGTCGCGGCCCGTCTTCAATCGGAATCGACACCAGCGCGCTTAGTCGTTGCGCGGTCGAGATCGGTACGATGCCCGCCGCCAATCCGCGCCGCACCAGATTCTCCAACCATTCGATATGATCGATTTCAAAACTGACGTGCCGGCGGATGCCCGCCGCCTGGAAGGCGCGATCGGTTTGGCGCCGCGCACCGGTGCCGCTGTAGAAATCCACCAGCGGCACTTCCGCCAGCGCCTGCAGGTTCACCCGCTCGCGGTTGGCCAGCGGATGCTGCGGCGCCACCAACGCCACCAGCGGCTCATCGGTCAACTGCCGGTGCGACATCGGCAGCAAATCGACATCGCCGGGCCAGATGCCGACGAACGCCATATCGCACTTCTGCTGACGCACGTCCTCCAGCAGGGCTTCGCTCATGCCGACGTACAGGCGGATGTTCACCGCTGGATAGTGGCGATGAAACTTGTCGAGCTTTTCGGTCAGATCAATCGCGTTTATGGTTGAAATGGTGCCGATGGTCAAGGTGCCGGACACCGCATCCCCGGCGGCGGTCACCTCTTCCACCAGCGCCTGCTGCGCCGCCAGCAGCCGCTGCGCCGAGGGAATGAAAGCCTGGCCGGCGGGGGTCAATCGCACCCGACGCGAGGTGCGCTCAAACAGCGTACAGCCCAGCTCTTCTTCCAGTTTGGCGATCTGGTGGCTGAGCGCCGACTGCACCGTATGGCAGCGCTGCGCCGCCCGGGTGAAGCTCTGTTCCTCCGCCACCGCCAGCGCATAGCGGATCTGTTTCAGGTTCATGGCATCTATCTTGAAATGAGATAAATCAAATGAAAATTATACATTGGTTTCTGCAGACGCATTGCCGGATACTGCGCGCTATCTTCTTCCCGTGATGAAAAAATCATGAACCAACAAAACGTCCACCCGGGCCTCAGCCCGGCGCTGACCGTGCTGATCGCTATCGCTACCGGCCTGGCGGTCGCCAGCAACTATTACGCGCAGCCGCTGCTGGAAACCATCGCCACCGGCTTCAATCTGTCGGTCAACCAGGCCGGCTTTATCGTCACCGCCGCGCAGCTCGGTTACGCCACCGGCCTGCTGCTGCTGGTGCCGCTCGGCGATATGTTCGAGCGCCGCGGGCTGATCGTTTTCATGACGCTGCTGGCCGCCGGGGGTATGCTGATCACCGCCACCTCCGCCACGCTGCCGATGATGATCCTCGGCACCGCGCTCACCGGGCTGTTCTCGGTGGTGGCGCAGATCCTGGTGCCGCTGGCCGCCACGCTGGCTCACCCGGAAAAGCGCGGCAAGACCGTCGGCATCATCATGAGCGGCCTGCTGCTCGGCATCCTGCTGGCGCGCACCGTCGCGGGCGCACTGGCGTCGTTCGGCGGCTGGCGCACCATCTACTGGGTCGCCAGCGTGCTGATGATCCTGATGGCGCTGATCCTGTGGCGCGCGCTGCCGCGCTATAAGCAGCACTCCGGGCTGAACTACCCGCAGCTGCTGGCCTCGATCTTCAGCCTGTTCTGCCGCACGCCGCTGCTGCGCACCCGCGCCATCCTCGGCGCCCTGTCGTTCGCCAACTTCAGCGTGCTCTGGACCTCCATGGCCTTTCTGCTCGCCGCGCCGCCGTTCAACTACTCCGAGGGGGTGATCGGGCTGTTCGGCCTGGTGGGCGCCGCCGGGGCGCTGGCCGCTTCACGCGCCGGGCATCTGGCGGACAAGGGCAAGGCCGGGCTGACCACCACCGTCGGCCTGGTGTTGTTGCTGCTGTCCTGGATACCCATCGCGTTGGCTAAACAATCGCTGTGGGCGCTGATCGCCGGCATCCTGATCCTCGATCTGGCGGTGCAGGCAGTACACGTCACCAACCAGAGCGTGATGTACCGCATCATGCCGGACGCGCGCAACCGCCTGACCGCCGGCTACATGACCAGCTACTTTATCGGCGGCGCCCTCGGTTCACTGCTCTCCGCCTCGGCGTATCAGCATGCCGGCTGGTACGGCGTGGCCGCCGCCGGCGGGGTGTTATGCCTGCTCAACCTGCTGACCTGGTGGCTCGGCAAGCACCACGATCCGCAGGGGCCGGCGACAATCTGATTATCGTGCAAATAGTAACTTAAGAAATTTATTAGCGGTGCAGGGTATAAACATTACTTACTCTCTGGTAATGTTCTGGCCATAAACTATTGAAGTCCTATCTACCCTGCGACCCACAACCATGCAAAGCCAAGCTGCAGACAGCCTCAATCCGCCCGCCGTCAGCGCCACCTTCGCCAACGGCGTCGTCGACAGTTTGCCGATCGTCATCGGGTATGTCCCGGTGGCGTTCGCCTTCGGCCTCAGCGCCGTCAAACTGGGCTTTTCCCCGCTGGAAAGCATTTTCTTCTCCTGCATCATCTATGCCGGCGCCAGCCAGTTCGTGATCACCGCCCTGCTGAGCGCCGGAATGTCGCTGTGGGTCTCCGCGTTGACGGTGATGGCGATGGACGTGCGCCACCTGCTGTACGGCCCGGCGCTGCGTCACCGCATCGTCTCGCGCATGTCGCCCGGCAAAACGGCGATGTGGGCCTTTGGCCTGACCGATGAAGTTTTCGCCGCCGCGACCGCCAGGCTGATGCGCAATAACCGCAGCTGGAGCGAAAACTGGATGCTGGGCATCGCGCTCTGTTCCTGGCTCTCCTGGGTCGCCGGCACCGCGCTCGGCGCGCTGTTCGGCAACGGCCCGCTGGAGCAGTTCCCGGTGATCGAAGCCTCGCTGGCCTTCATGCTGCCGGCGCTGTTTCTCAGCTTCCTGCTGGCCGCCTTCCGCCGCCCGCAGAGCCTGACTATCGCCGCCGCGCTGGCCGGCGCGCTGCTCGGCGTGGTGCTGTTCTCCATTCCGGTCGCCATTTTGGCCGGCATCGGCGCCGGTTGCGTCGCCGCCCTGTTCCAGCCAGCCCCTGCGGAGGCCCCCCATGAACACTGATGTGCTGGCGATCGGTCTGGTGGTGGGCTGCGCCAATTACCTGTTCCGTTATCTGCCGCTGCGGCTGGCGCCGGCGCGCGCCCAGCCCGGCCTCAAACGCGGTAAAACCGCCCTGCTGCTCGACAGCATCGGCATCGCCTCGATCTGCGCCCTGCTGGTGGTCTCCAGCACGCCGGTGGTGATGCGCGAACCGGACAAGCTGCTGCCGACGTTGGTGGGGTTCGCCGCGCTGGCGCTGTGCTTCTACCGCAGCAAAAGCATCATTCTGTCGACGCTGCTCGGCGCGACGGCCTTTGGCGTCACATTAAAGCTGTTAATGCTTTTCGGTCCGGGCTGACGCCGCTCCGATCGTTTGGCTTCACTTTGGCGTTTTCAGGCGCCACATCTTTACAAACACTGACAAATGACACGAATTGCTAAATTATCCGCACGGCTGAACATTTACATTATTAGTCACCGTCGTTACTATCTCGAACGAAATTAATGAGGCCCTAAATTATGGAAAGCTCGTTTGCCCCCATAGAACAAATGCTGAATTTCCGCGCCACGCGGCAGAAAGATTTCCCTTATCAGGAAATCCTGCTGACCCGCCTGTGCATGCACATGCAAGGCAAGCTGCTGGAAAACCGCAATAAGATGCTCAAGGCGCAGGGGATTAACGAAACACTGTTTATGGCGCTGATTACCCTGGATGCGCAGGAGAGCCACAGCATCCAACCTTCTGAGCTAAGCTCTGCCTTGGGCTCCTCGCGCACCAATGCGACCCGCATCGCCGATGAGCTGGAGAAACGCGGCTGGATCGAGCGCCGGGAAAGCGACAACGATCGCCGCTGCTTGCATCTGCATCTGACACCGCAGGGGGAAGAGTTTCTCAGTCAACTGCTGCCGCCGCAGCACCAATGTCTGCATTTCCTGTGGTCCACGTTGACCGACGATGAGCAAAAACAGCTGGAACAGCTGACGCGCAAATTGCTGGCACGTCTGGATCAAATGGAAATCACAGAACAGTTACCCTAATTAACAATTTCTGTTCAGGTACCTATTATGCGATCCCCATTTAACTGGAGATTCACCCCGCTGTTCGCCGTGTTGCTGCTGGCCGGGTGTGCTTCGACCGATAATATTGCCCCGCAATCCACGCTGATGGATCCGCAGAGCCTGCAGTTGGCTCAGCCAAAAGTCAGTTCGCTGGCCGTCAGCCCGCAGTGGTGGCGCGCCCTCAAGGATCCGCAGTTGGATACCCTGATGACGCAAACGCTGCAAAGCTCGCCGACCCTGCGGCAGGCCGCCGCCCGCGTGCGCGAAGCGCAAAGCGTGGTGGGCGAAGCCAGCGCCGCCAACGGGCCGAACCTGGATCTGAACGCCAGCACCCAGCGCCAGCGCGTGCCGCAAAACGTCAATATGGGGTTGGGGTATCCGCATAAGCCGATCTATTCAAGCTCCAACTCGCTGGGGTTGAACCTGGCGTACGAGTTCGACTGGTGGGGCAAATACCGCAACCAGGTGAACGCCGCCAAAGCGCAGGTCAACGCCGCGCGCGCCGAGCAGGAACAGGCGGCGCTGACGCTGACCAGCTCGGTGGCGTCCGCCTACTATCAGTTGCAGAGCAATCTGGCGCTCGAGAAGCTGCTGCAACAGGAAGTGAACAACAATGAGCGCCTGACCGCGCTGCGCCAACAGCGCTATCAGGCCGGGCTGACCGGCGTCGACGTGCCGCAACAAACCCAGGCGCAGTCCGACGTCGCCAAGCAGCAGATCCTGCAGCTGCAGTCGCAGATCGAGCAGCTCCGGCACCAACTCGCCGCGCTGGCGGGCCAGGGGCCGAACGCCATGCAGCACCTGCGTCAGGTGCCTTTGCCCGCAGACAACCTGATGGCGCCGCAGGGCGAGCTGACGGCGGATCTGCTGGGCAAACGCCCGGACATCGCCGCGCAACGCCAGCTGGTGGAGTCTTACAGCCAGCGCGTCAGCGCCGCGCGTAAAGAGTTTTACCCCAGCCTGACCATTTCAGCCTTCGCCGGCCTGATGACCACCAATACCAGTGGCACCAGCCCGAATCTGTTTGAAGCGGCCAGCCAGGCCTGGAACGTGATGCCGGCGATTTCGCTGCCGATCTTCCACGCCGGGGCGCTGCGCAGCAAGCTGGGCGAGGAATCCGCGCTGTATGACGAAGCGGTGGAATCCTACAACCAAACCATCCTGAATGCGGTACAGGAAACCGCCGACGCCATCACCATCCAGCAGAGTTCTGCGCAACAGCAGCTGCAGGCGGCGTCCGCGGCCCAGTCGATGCAACAGGTGTATCAGGTCGCCAACGCCCGTTACCAGGCAGGGATTATCGGGCGCGACGATCTGTTGACCAGCCAGACGCAGCTATTGCAGCAGCAACAGGCGGAGTTGAATGCCAGCAGCAACTTACTGCAGGCGAAGATAGGACTGATCCGTGCGCTGGGCGGTGGCTATCAGGCCCCGGCCGCAGCGGATTCGAAAGCATAATAATATAAGGCTTGGAGAACACCATGAGCGCAAGCGCGGAAATCCAAAACCCGCAGCAGCCGAGCGGCAAAAAGAAGCAGCGTAAATTTTGGCTACTGTTGCTGACGGTTATTTTCATTGTTATAGGGGTGGCTTACTTAGTGTATTGGTTCCTGGTGCTGCGTCATCATCAGGAAACCGACGACGCCTACGTCTCCGGCAACCAGGTGCAGATCATGGCCCAGGTGTCCGGCAGCGTGAACAGCGTCAATTTCGACAACACCGACTACGTCAAGCAGGGCGACGTGCTGCTGACGCTCGATCCGACCGATGCCGAGCAGGCGTTTGAACGCGCCAAGACCGGCCTGGCCAACAGCGTGCGCCAGACCCACCAGCTGATCATCAACAGCAAGCAATATCAGGCCAACATCGCCCTGCGCAAGACCGATCTGAGCAAGGCCGAGAACGATCTGAAGCGCCGTGTGGTGCTGGGCAGCGTTGACGCCATCGGCCGCGAAGAGCTGCAACACGCTCGCGATGCGGTCGACAGCGCCAAGGCCGCGCTGGAAGTGGCGGTGCAGCAATACAACGCCAACCAGGCGATGGTGCTGAATACCCCGCTGGAACAGCAGCCGGCGATCCAACAGGCCGCCGCGCAGATGCGCGATGCCTGGCTGGCGCTGCAGCGTACCAAAGTGATCAGCCCCATTACCGGCTATGTCTCGCGCCGCAGCGTGCAGGTCGGCGCGCAGATCGCCGCCGGTTCGCCGCTGATGGCGGTGGTGCCGGCCGATCACATTTGGGTTGACGCCAACTTTAAGGAAACCCAGATCGCCAACATGCGCATCGGCCAGCCGGCGACGGTGGTCAGCGATGTCTACGGCGACGACGTGGTATATCAGGGCAAAGTGGCCGGTATCGACATGGGCACCGGCAGCGCCTTCTCGCTGCTGCCGGCCCAGAACGCGACCGGCAACTGGATCAAAGTGGTGCAACGTCTGCCGGTGCGTATTGAGCTCGACGCCAAGCAGGTGGCCGACCATCCGCTGCGCATCGGTCTTTCGACGCTGGTGACCGTCGACACCGCCAACCTGGACGGCCGCGTGCTGGCCGACGTGGTGCGCGACAAACCGCTGTACCAGAGCGACGCGCTGGCCTTGAACCTGGCGCCGGTTAATCAGCTGATCGCCGACGTGATCCATGCGAACGCCGGCTAAGCGCGCGGGAGGCCATCTTGCCACAGAAACCGCTTGAAGGCGCCCAGCTCGCCTGGATGACGGTCGCGCTCGCCATGGCGACCTTCATGCAGGTGCTGGACTCCACCATCGCCAACGTGGCGATCCCCACCATTGCCGGTAACCTCGGGTCTTCCAACTCGCAGGGCACCTGGGTGATCACCTCGTTCGGCGTGGCGAACGCCATCTCGATCCCGATCACCGGCTGGCTGGCGAAGCGCATCGGCGAAGTGCGGCTGTTCCTCTGGTCCACCGCGCTGTTCGTCCTCGCCTCCTGGCTGTGCGGCATCTCCAACAGCCTCGGCATGCTGATCCTCTTCCGCGTGATCCAGGGCGTGGTGGCCGGGCCGCTGATCCCGCTGTCGCAGAGCCTGTTGCTGAACAACTACCCGCCCGCCAAGCGGGCGATGGCCCTGGCGCTTTGGTCGATGACCGTTATCGTCGCGCCGATCTTCGGGCCGATCCTCGGCGGTTACATCAGCGACAACTACCATTGGGGCTGGATCTTCTTCATCAACATCCCGATCGGCGCCTTCGTGATCGTGGCGGCGATGGCGACGCTGAAGGGGCGAGAAACCAAAACCGAGATCAAACCGATCGACACCGTCGGCCTGGTGCTGCTGATCGTCGGCATCGGTTCGCTGCAGGTGATGCTCGATCAGGGCAAGGAGCTGGACTGGTTCAACTCGACCGAGATCATCACCCTGACCGTCGTGGCGGTGGTGGCGTTGCTGTTCCTGGTGGTCTGGGAGCTGACGGACGACCACCCGGTGGTGGATCTGTCACTGTTCAAGTCACGCAACTTCACCATCGGCTGCCTGTGCATCAGCCTGGCCTACATGCTGTACTTCGGCGCCATCGTGCTGTTGCCGCAGCTGCTGCAAGAGGTATACGGCTATACCGCCACCTGGGCGGGGCTGGCGTCGGCGCCGGTCGGGCTGATCCCGGTGCTGCTGTCGCCGATCATCGGTAAGTTCGGCAACCGGCTCGACATGCGCAAGCTGGTGACCTTCAGCTTCATCATGTATGCCGTGTGCTTCTACTGGCGCGCCTATACGTTTGAACCGGGCATGGACTTCGGCGCGTCCGCCTGGCCGCAGTTCGTTCAGGGCTTCGCCATCGCCTGCTTCTTCATGCCGTTGACCACCATCACGCTGTCCGGCCTGCCGCCGGAACGCATGGCGGCGGCGTCGAGCCTGTCGAACTTCACGCGGACGCTGGCGGGTTCGATCGGCACCTCGATCACCACCACCCTGTGGACGCAGCGCGAATCGCAGCACCATTCGCAGCTGACGGAGTTCGTCAATCCGTACAACCCGCAGTCGCAGGAGATGTACCGGCAGCTGGAGCAGCTCGGCATGAGCAAGCAGCAGGCGTCGGCCTACATCGCCAACGAGATCACCGCGCAAGGCCTGATCATCTCCGCCAACGAGATCTTCTGGCTGTCGGCCGGGGTATTCCTGGTGCTGCTGGCGCTGGTGTGGGTGGCGAAACCGCCGTTCAGCTCCGGCGGCGGTGGGGGCGGCGGCGCCCACTAAGCTTCAATAACGAAACGGGCGCCCTGAGGCGCCCGTTTTTTATCCGACGTAGAACAGATTACGCCTGATTCTGACGCCACCAGTCCGCCAGCAGAATGCCGGTCGCCACGGAAACGTTCAGGCTTTCCACCTTGCCGGTGCCGCCGATAGACACGTTCATGTCGCCCTGCTGCCAGGCGCTGTCGCTCAGGCCGTCACGTTCCTGGCCCAGCACCAGCACCATCTTGGCCGGCAGCTTGGCCTGCGCCAGCGCGGTGCCTTTATGGCTGGAGGTGGTAACGATGGTGTAACCCGCCTTGCGGAAGGTATCCAGCACCGACAGGAAATCGTCGGCGTTGATCGCCTTGATGTGCTCAGCGCCGCCTTCTGCGGTACGCACCGCCGCGCCGGACTCCAGCAGCGCCGGATCCTGCAGCAGCACGCCGTTGACGCCGAAATGGGCGCACGAACGAACGATGGCGCCCAGGTTATGCGGGTTGCCTACTTCTTCCAGCGCCAGCACGCAGTCGGTCGCCGGGGCGGTTTTCAGGTAGGTCTGCGCGTCCAGCCCCTGACGTTTTTTGATCAGGAAGCACACGCCGCCGTGGTGCTCGGTGCCGGAAGCCTTGGCCAGCTCTTCCTCATCCACCACGTGGTAAGCCTTGCGGTTGGCCGCCATCCAGCGCAGCGCTTCGCGGAAGCGCGGGGTGACCGACTGCACGAACCAGGCGCGCACGATCGCTTCCGGGCGGCTGGCGAACAGCGCCTGACAGGCGTTTTCACCGTAAACGCGGGTTTCTTCCGCGCGCTGGCGGCGCAGCTGTTCCGGATCGATAAAGCTTTTGCCGCTGATGCCGCCGTGATCGAACGCCGGCTCTTCATTCGGCGCGCGCGAGACGGTTCTCCACGGCGACTCGTTGCCGCCGCGATCTTCAGAGCGCGCCGGACGGCGAGGACGATCGCTTTCACTGCGGCGGGAGTCGGCGCCGCGGCGATCGTTGCCGCCGCGCGCCTTGTCTTGACCGGTGCGGCCCGAGCGCGCACCGTCAGCCGGACGGCCTTTGCCGGCCGGACGTTTATTCTTGTTGCGGTCGTCGCCGTTGTCGTCGTCACTGCGGACGTACATCACTTTGACTTTACCGTTCTTGCCACTAAATGAATCGTTCATTGTCTTCTCCACCAACGCGCAGGGCGCGAAGATTACCTGATGTTGGTGCACGAAGCCACCAACTTGCGCTAAAAGCTCCCAACTATCACATCCATTGAACAAACCTCATTGTTCATGCGCCGGGTTTTGCCGATAATTGTCAGCATTAAAGAAACATCTCCGCAACCGCGTTGCGGGGACCATGCTTTCTCTGTACCCGAGGTCAACATGAATACAGTTTGTGCAGCTTGCAATGCCACCAACCGCGTGCCGGAAGAACGTCTGGCGGACAACGCGAAATGCGGCCGCTGCGGCCATGAGCTCTTCGACGGTGAAGTGATCAACGCCACCGCCGCCACGCTGGACCAGTTGCTGCAGGACGATCTGCCGGTCGTGGTCGATTTTTGGGCGCCGTGGTGCGGCCCGTGCCGCAGCTTTGCGCCGATCTTTGAAGACGTGGCCGAAGAGCGCGCCGGCAAAGTGCGCTTCGTGAAAGTGAACACCGAAGCCGAGCCGGAGCTGAGCGCCCGTTTCCGCATCCGCAGCATCCCGACCATCATGGTGTTCCGTCAGGGCAAAATGGTCGATATGCTCAACGGCGCGATGCCGAAAGCGCCGTTTGACAACTGGCTCAACGAGTTAGTGTGATTCGGCAAGTATAGGCCGTATCCCGCCATCGCGCGCGAACGTGCCCCGATCGAGCCCGCCCCTCCCGGCGGGCTTTTTTCTGCGTTACAATGGCGGTTTTTCCCCAGGATCGTTATGACCGACAACGCCGTACTTCGCCTGCGCCAATTCCGTTTAGACCGCGCCACCCGCCCTTTTCTGGCGCGCGGTTGCCGGGTGGCGCGTTGTCAGGGTTGCCTGCTACCGCATAAAAACTGCCTGTGCGACACCATTCGCCCGCAGCAGGCCGGCAGCCGTTTCTGCCTGATCATGTTCGGCGCCGAGCCGCTCAAGCCCAGCAACACCGGCCGCCTGATCGCCGATATCCTGCCGGACACCCAGGCGTTTCTCTGGTCACGCACCGAGATCGATCCGGCCCTGCTGGCGGCCATCAACGATCCGGCGCGGCAGCCTTATGTGGTGTTCCCCGCTTCCTACGCCGACGCCGAACGGCCGGTGTTCAGCGAGCTGCCCGCCGGCGGCAAACCGCCGCTGTTCATCATGCTGGACGGCACCTGGGCGGAAGCGCGCAAAATGTTCCGTAAAAGCCCGTACCTCAATCAATTCCCGGTGTTTTCCCTCAACGTCGACGCGGCATCGAACTACCAGCTGCGCGAAGCCAGCCGCGCCGAGCAACACTGCACGGCGGAAGTGGCCGCCGCCCTGCTGCAACAGGCGGGCGATCTGCCGGCCGCCGACGGTTTGAATCAGCATTTCCGCTATTTCCGTCAACAGTATCTGGCGGGAAAACCGACCCGGCCGGAGGCACCGGTCACAGCAATGTAGCCAGAAAGCGCCTAAAATCAGGCGTAACGTTGCCAAAAGGAGCCGTGCATGAGCCAGCGAGGGTTAGAAGCGCTACTACGTCCCAAATCGATCGCCGTGCTGGGCGCTTCGCAGCAGCCCGGCCGCGCCGGCAACCTGATGATGAGCAACCTGCTGGCCGGCGGATTCGGCGGGCCCATCTTGCCGGTCACGCCGCGCTACAAGGCGGTATGCGGCGTGATGGCCTACCCCGACGTCGCCAGCCTGCCGCTGACGCCGGATCTGGCGATCATCTGCACCCACGCCAAACGCAATCTGGCGCTGATTGAAGCGCTGGGCCAACGCGGCTGCAAAACCGCCATCGTGCTCTCTTCGCCGCCGGAACAGTTCGCCGAGCTGAAGGCCTGCGCGCAGCGCTATGCCATGCGGCTGTTGGGCCCCAACAGTCTGGGGCTGCTGGCGCCGTGGCAGGGCATCAACGCCAGCTTCTCGCCGGTGCCGATCCAAAAGGGCAAACTGGCGTTTATCTCGCAGTCCGCCGCCGTGGCCAACACCATTCTCGACTGGGCGCAGCAGCGCGAAGTCGGTTTCTCCTACTTCATCGCGCTGGGCGACAGCCTGGATATCGACGTCGACGACCTGCTCGACTTTTTGGCGCGCGACAGCAAGACCAGCGCCATCCTGCTGTATCTGGAAAACATCAGCGACGCACGGCGCTTTCTCTCCGCCTCGCGCAGCGCCTCACGCAACAAGCCCATTCTGGTGATCAAAAGCGGCCGCAGCCAACAGGCGCAGCTGCTGCTCAACAGCCAGCTGGGGCTGGACGCCGCCTATGACGCCGCTATCCAGCGCGCCGGCCTGCTGCGCGTGCAGGATACCCACGAGCTGTTCTCGGCGGTGGAAACCCTCAGCCATATGCATCCGCTGCGCGGCGAGCGGCTGATGATCGTCAGCAACGGGGCGGCGCCGGCGGCGATGGCGCTGGACGAACTGCTCGGACGCAACGGCAAACTGGCCACGCTGAGCGATGAGAGCCTGGCAAAATTGAGCGACGCGCTGCCGGATTTCATCCGCGCCGGCAATCCGCTCGACCTGCGCGATGACGCCACGCCGCAGCGCTTCCTGGCGGCAATCGAAGCGCTGCTCGACAGCCACGACTATGACGCGCTGCTGTTGATCCACGCGCCGAGCGCGGCGGCGCCGGGCACCGCCACGGCGGAACGGCTGATCGACGCGCTGCATCGCCATGCGCGCGGCAAGCGCATCACGTTGCTGACCAACTGGTGCGGCGAATACTCTTCGCAAGAGGCGCGCCGGCTGTTTACCGAGGCCGCCATTCCCACCTACCGCACCCCGGAAGGCGCGGTGACCGCCTTTATGCATATGGTGGAATATCGCCGCAACCAGAAGCAGCTGAAAGAGACGCCTGCGCTGCCGATCGGCCTGACCGCCAACACCGCCGACGCCCACCGCCTTATCCATCAGGCGCTGGCCGAAGGCGCCACCCAGTTGGATACCCACGAGGTGCAATCCATCCTGCAGGCCTACGATCTGAGCACCCTGCCGACCTGGATTGCCGAGGACAGCGCCGAAGCGGTACACATTGCCGAACAGATCGGCTACCCGGTGGCGCTGAAGTTGCGTTCGCCGGATATCCCGCACAAATCGGAAGTTCAGGGCGTCATGCTCTACCTGCGCACCGCGACCGAAGTGCAGCGCGCGGCGGAGGCGATCCTCGACCGCGTAAAGCGCACCTACCCTCAGGCGCGCATTCACGGCCTGCTGGTGCAGAGCATGGCTAACCGCGCCGGCGCCCAGGAGCTGCGCATCGCGGTGGAGCAGGATGCGATTTTCGGCCCGCTGATCATGCTGGGCGAAGGCGGCGTGGAATGGCGCCAGGAAAATCAGGTGGCGGTCGCGCTGCCGCCGCTGAACATGGCGCTGGCGCGTTATCTGGTGCTGCAGGCGGTGAAAGGCGGCAAGATCCGCGGCCGCAGCGCGCTGCGCCCTTTGGATATCCCCGGGCTGAGCCGCCTGCTGGTGCAGGTCTCCAACCTGATCCTCGACTGCCCGGAGATCGCCCGGCTGGATATTCACCCGGTGCTGGCCTCCGGCAGCGAATTCACCCTGCTGGACGTTTCGATGCAGCTCGCGCCGTTCAGCGGCGATCCGCAGGCGCGGCTGGCGATTCGCCCTTATCCGCATGAGCTGGAAGAAACCATCGCGTTGAAAGACGGCAGCCAATGCCTGTTCCGCCCGATCCTGCCGGAAGACGAGCCGGCGCTGAAGCATTTCATCGACCGGGTGACCAAGGAAGACCTCTATTATCGCTACTTCAGCGAGATCAACGAGTTTACCCATGACGATTTGGCCAACATGACGCAGATCGACTACGATCGAGAAATGGCCTTTGTGGCGGTGCGCGCAGACGAGATCATCGGCGTGACCCGCGCGCTGTCCGATCCGGACAACACCGACGCCGAATTCGCCGTGCTGGTGCGTTCCGACCTGAAAGGCCTGGGTCTGGGCCGCCAGCTGCTGGAGAAAATGATCGCCTATGCGCGCGCCCATGGCCTGACCCGTCTGAGCGGCATCACCATGCCGAATAACCGCGGCATGATCGCGTTGGCGCAGCGGCTGGGCTTTGGCATTGAGGTGCAGCTTGAGGACGGCATCGTCAATCTGACGCTGCCGCTGCAGGCCGCCGACGCGCAGTGACCTGCGTCGCAATGCGCTACGAATCCACCACTTAACGCCAAAACATACGCACAATCGAGGCAACTAATGGTATTATCGCCCGATTATTCGGTTTAATGTTTTTATGCCTGTGGCGTTCCGGCCATCAATCATGAGAGAAGAAACGCACTGTGATGTTGTCAAAATTTAAACGTAGCAAACATCAACAACACCTTGCACAACTGCCCAAACTCCCCCAGACGGTTGCTGATGTTCGTACGTTGTACGCGCCGTCCGATTTTCGCACCACGCTGCTGGACGCCATCGCCAACGCTACCCAACGCATCTATCTGGTGGCCCTGTATCTGGAGCATGACGACGCAGGGCGCGAGATCCTCAACGCGCTGTATCAAGCCAAGCAGCGGCGGCCCGAGCTGGAAATCTGCGTGCTGGTCGACTGGCACCGCGCACAGCGCGGCCGCATCGGCGCCGCCGCCGCCAATACCAACGCCGACTGGTACTGCGCCATGGCCGGCCAACATCCCGAGCAGTCGGTGCCTATCTACGGCGTGCCGGTCAATACCCGCGAAGCGTTGGGCGTACTGCACCTGAAGGGCTTTGTGGTCGACGATACCGTGATCTACAGCGGCGCCAGCATCAACGACGTTTATCTGCATCAGCATGAGAAATACCGTTACGATCGCTACCAGCTGATCACCAACGAGGTGTTGGCCGATACCCTGATCGATTACATCAAGCAGCATCTGCTCACCGCCGGCGCCGTACAGCGCCTCGATCGCAGCGATCGGCCGAAAAGCCCGGAGATCAAAAACGAGACCCGCCTGTTCCGTTTCGCCCTGCGCCGCGCCGGCTATCACTTCCGCGGCAAGGCCGGCAACGATGAGCTGGCGGTGACGCCGCTGGTTGGGCTTGGCAAGCAAAGCGTGCTGAATAAAACCATTCATCACCTGATGTCGTGCGCCGACCAGAAACTGACGCTATGCACCCCTTATTTCAACCTGCCGGCGCTGCTGGTGCGCAATATCATTTATCTGCTGCGCCAGGGCAAACAGGTGGAGATCATCGTCGGCGACAAGACCGCCAACGACTTCTATATTCCGGAAGACCAGCCGTTCAAAATCATCGGCGCGCTGCCCTACCTGTACGAGATCAACCTACGCCGTTTTCTGAGCCGTTTGCAGCGCTATATCGACACCGGGCAGCTGATCGTGCGTCTGTGGAAGGATGGCGATAACAGCTATCATCTGAAAGGCATGTGGGTTGACGAAGAGTGGCAGCTGATTACCGGCAATAACCTCAACCCGCGCGCCTGGCGGTTGGATCTGGAAAACGCCATTCTGATCCACGATCCCAAGCAGGAAATGCGCGAGCAACGGCAAACAGAACTGGAGTGCATCCGCACTCACACCACCGTGGTCGGCCATTATCAGGAGCTGCAAAGCATTCAGCAGTACCCGATCAAGGTGCGCAAACTGATTCGCCGTCTGCGGCGTATCCGCATCGATCGGTTGATTAGCCGTATCCTGTAAGATCTACTCTGACCCCGGCCAAGGCCGGGGTTTTTATTACAGCTGTATTTCCTTGCCTTTACGATGCAGCCGGAGCGAGACCAGCAACGCCAGCAGGCACATGCCGGAAACATACCAGAAGAAGGCATTTTCCACGCCGAACGATTTAAGCGACAGCGCGACATATTCCGCCGAACCGCCGAACAGGGCATTCGCTACCGCATAAGACAAGCCTACCCCTAACGCACGCACCTCCGGCGGGAACATCTCGGCTTTAAGCAGCCCGCTGATCGAGGTGTAAAAGCTGACAACGAACAGCGCCAGTACGATCAGGCTGAACGCCATAAAGGGGTTGCTCACCCCTTTCAGGGCGAACAGGATCGGCACCGTCAACAGGGTGGCCAATGCCGAGAAGATCAGCATCGAGCTGCGACGGCCGATTTTGTCCGAGAACGCGCCTGCCGCCGGCTGCAGCAGCATGAAGACGAACAGCGCGGCGGTCATGATGCCGCTGGCCAGCTTGGCGTCCATACCGGCGGTGTTCACCAGATATTTCTGCATATAGGTGGTAAAAGTGTAAAAGGTCAGTGAACCGGCGGCGGTAAAGCCCAACACCATCACAAACGCCTTGCGGTTTTTCCATAGCCCCGTCAGCGAACCGGCATCTTGGTGGTTACGTGTTTTCGCATCGGAGGTTTCATTCAGCGAGCGGCGCAGGTACAGCGCCACCACCGCCAACAGCGCACCGAGCGCAAACGGGATACGCCAGCCCCACGCCTTCAGCTCTTCACCGGACAATATTTGCTGCAGGATCACCAATACCAGCAGCGCCAGCAGTTGCCCGCCGATCAGCGTGACATACTGGAACGATGCGTAGAAGCCGCGCCGCCCCTTGATTGCCACCTCGCTCATGTAGGTGGCGCTGGTGCCGTACTCGCCGCCCACAGACAGCCCCTGGAACAATCGCGCGATCAGCAGCAGCGCCGGCGCCCAGCTGCCGATCGACTCATACGTCGGCAGGCAGGCGATCACCAACGATCCGGCGCACATCATGCAGACCGAAAGCAGCATCGAGTTTTTCCGGCCGTGTTTGTCGGCGATGTAGCCGAACAGCCAGCCGCCGATAGGTCGCATAAAGAAGCCGGCGGCGAACACCCCGGCGGTTTGCAGCAGCTGTGTGGTGCTGTTGCCCGCCGGAAAAAATGAGGCAGCAAAATAGATTGAGCAGAAGGAGTAAACGTAAAAATCAAACCACTCCACCAGATTGCCTGATGAAGCCCCGACGATGGCAAAAATGCGTTTTTTGTTATCCAGCGCCCCCTGTTCGACGCCGCGTTCATCCTCAAGAACCGAGGTTGTTTCTGTCATGGTATTTTCTCCGAGCCATAGCAATGATGAAATTCGGCGTCCTGCCGCTCTGGTTGTTACCTTATTGTTATTTATAAGTTAACAGCCAAACTTAATAGCGGACGAAGAATATCTGGCGTTTGAAGGGACAATGCGCGGAATTTGTGATGAATATTAAACCGCACGCTGAAAGCTGAAGCGGATTGCAACGGGGATTTTCCGTTTTACGCATAGCAAAAAGCCCTGAACGTCAGTTCAGGGCTTTCGGCTTTGTTTGATGCCTGGCAGTTTATGGCGGGCGTCCTGCCCGCCCCCCTTCGGGCCGTTGCTTCGCAACGTTCAAATCCGCTCCCGGCGGATTTGTCCTACAGTATTCGTCTCATCCTGAGACTCTCCCCTGCGGGGCCGCCGCACGCGGCGTTAAGGCCCGTTCCCGACGGGCCTTTCGCATGGCCATGCTCGAGCAGAACGCCAGATAACAGACAAAACAAAAAGCCCCATGCTTTCGCATGAGGCTTGTTGTTTTATTTGATGCCTGGCAGTGTCCTACTCTCGCATGGGGAGACCCCACACTACCATCGGCGCTACGGCGTTTCACTTCTGAGTTCGGCATGGGGTCAGGTGGGACCACCGCGCTATTGCCGC
>NZ_JBJNLC010000005.1:0-287967 GCF_052169255.1 Serratia sp. CY29653
GGCAAAACGCTGGCCAAACCCGCGTTTTTGTCACTTTTCGTACGGGATCTGGCTAAATTCCTGGGCGAAACGATCGACCTGCTGCCAATCGGTGTACTCCACTTCCTTACTGGTATCCGTTTCACCACCCGTCATACGCATAATAAATTGAATCATGATGCGGTCGAACCAGCGATAGCGCGGATAACGCAATGCGCCGGCAAACACCGCGCACTGTTTTGGCTGCCACGGCGAGGCCAGCAGAAACTTGCGGGTATAAGCGTTGGTTTGCGGCGAGCGCTTTTCCGGTTTGCGCGCCGTCAGGTTCACGGCAAAGAACGCGCTCGGCATTCGATTCAGCTGCTCGGCATGACGTTTGACGAATTTATCCAACACCGGGTTAAAGTGCCCGTAACGGATAGAAGCACCGATCATCACCAGCTGATACTGATTAAGGTCGACCTGTTCCGCCTGCAGCAGATCGATCACCTCACAGCGCAGCGTATCCTGCAATTTGCTTGCTATATAAGAAGCGATAGCACGTGTTTGCCCGTCACGGCTCGAATAAAGTATCAATGCCTTCATGGCGTACTCCTTATATCAGGCTCACTCACGCCAGAAGGTTGGCGTAAACAGCACCAGCAATGTAAACACTTCCAGGCGCCCGAACAGCATCGTCACCACCAGGATCCACTTGGCCGCCGCCGGCATCGTGGTGAAGTTATCCGCCACTACGCCCAGGCCGGGGCCGAGGTTATTCAGCGTTGCCGTCACTGCGGCAAACGCGGAGAAATCATCAACGCCGGTAGCAATGATCGCCAGCATGCTGACGATAAACACCAGCGCATAGGCGGAGAAAAATCCCCACACCGCCTCCAGAATGCGTTCCGGCAGCGCGCGGTTGCCCAATTTGATGGTATAGACCGCGTTAGGGTGCACCAGCCTTTTCAACTCGCGCGAGCCCTGCAGGTACAACAGCAGAATACGGATCACCTTCAGGCCGCCGCCGGTCGAGCCGGCGCAGCCGCCGATGAATGCCGAACACAACAACAGCATCGGCAGGAACAGCGGCCACTTGGCGATGCTGTCGGTCGTAAAACCGGCCGTGGTCGCCATCGATACCACCTGGAAGAACGCCTGATTGAGCGTTTCCATACCGCTCTTATAGACGCCATGTCCCCAGAGCACCAACGTGCACACCACCACCAGCGTCAGCTGGACGAAGATGAACATGCGGAATTCAGGATCGCGCCCATATACCTTCAGACTGCGGCCGCTGAGCAAAGCGAAGTGCAGGCCGTAGTTACAGCCGGAAATCAGCAGGAACACGGCGATGATGGTGTTGATGGTCGGACTGGCGTAATAACCGATACTGGCGTCGTGGGTAGAAAAGCCGCCGATGGCGATGGTCGAGAAACTGTGGCCGATGGCATCGAACACCGACATTCCTGCTCCCCAGAGCGCCAGCGCACAGGCTACGGTCAGCAACACATAGATTAGCCACAGGGTTTTGGCTGTTTCGGCGATGCGCGGGCGCATTTTGTTATCTTTCAGCGGCCCGGGCATTTCTGCCCGATACAGCTGCATGCCGCCGACGCCGAGTATCGGCAGTATCGCCACCGCCAACACGATGATCCCCATGCCGCCCATCCATTGCAGCATTTGGCGATAGAACAGAATGGCCTTCGGCAGCGAATCCAGTCCCACCAGCGTCGTCGCACCGGTGGTCGTCAGCCCCGAGAAGGATTCAAAGAAGGCGTCGGTCAGCGACAAGTTGGGCCGTTCAGAAAACAGGAACGGCAATGCCCCCACGCTGCCCAGCACGGTCCAGAACAGCACGACGATCAGGAAGCCTTCGCGGGGTTTCAGTTCGTGTTTCTGTTTGCGGTTCGGCCACCACAGCATCAGACCGATGGTCAGCGCCACGAAGAAGGTTTGGCTGAACGCGCGCCCCGCCCCATCGCGGTAAATCAATGCCACCAGGCCGGGAATAAACATCGTCCCGGAGAACAGGATGACCAGCAGACCAACGATACGGGTTATGGCGCGAAAATGCATTTCAGCACGATCCTTAGCAATTCAATTGGGAGGAATTATTGCGAAATGGGGGTTAATTGCAAATTACCGCGACTAAGATCACGCAATTTATTCCCAAACAGCTCGACCTCGGTGGCCGGCAACGCCAGATGCAGCACGACAGCGGCGCCGTATTCACCCTGCAGGATCCGACCTGCGGTTTGCTGCAGCAAGTTCTCCACCAACGCCAACTGCGCATAGTCGCACTGCAAGATATATTCGGCTTCCGGCACCTTTTGAGCCAACGCCAGCTGCTTCAACGCCTGTTGAACACCGTTGCCATAGGCTTTCACCAATCCGCCGGTGCCCAGCTTGACACCGCCGTAGTAACGAACGACCACGGCGGTCACTTCCCCGATGCCGCTGCCCATGAGCTGCGCGAGGATCGGTTTGCCGGCGGTACCCGACGGCTCTCCGTCGTCGGAGAATCCCAACTGCTGCGAGTCATCGGGGCTGCCGGCGACGAAGGCCCAACAATGGTGCCGTGCCGCCGGGTGTTCATCCCGCACCTGCTGAATAAACGTCTTTGCCGCTTCTACCCCGCTGGTCGGCGCCAGCAGGGTGATAAAACGGCTCTTCTTTATTTCTTCGGTAAAGCAGGTTGCTTCCGCCGGTATCGGATACGGCCGCATCAGGCCAGGTTCAGATCGCGCGTCATGTTCTCGATGCGCTTTTCGTGGATCACGATGTTGTCTTCGATGCGGATGCCGCCATACGGCTTCAGCGCATCGATGCGATCCCAGGCGAAGTGCTGCTTGAACTCACCGCTGCGCCACGGCGCCAACAGAGACTCGATGAAGTACAGACCCGGCTCGATGGTCAATACCATGCCCGGCTGCAACACGCGGGTACAACGCAGGAACGGATACTTGGCCGGCGCCGCCAGATGGGTGCCTTGCTCGTCCTGCATAAAGCCGGCAGCGTCGTGCACCTGCAGGCCCAGCGGGTGGCCCAGCCCGTGCGGCAGGAACGGCGTGGTGATGCCCGTTTCAACCATCGCCTCTTCGCTGAGGCCGTTCACCAGCTTGTGATTCTTGAGCAGCTTGGCGATGCGCTGGTGCATCTGCACATGGTAGTCGGTATAGCGCACGCCGGTTTTGATGGTGTCGATCAGCGCCAGCTGTTCACCGTTGAGATCTTTCACCAGATGGGCGAATTCGCTGCCGCTTTGCGCCGCGTAGGTGCGGGTCAGATCGGCGGCGTAGCCGTTGTATTCCGCGCCGGCGTCGATCAGGAAACTCAGGGATTCGGCCGGCGGCTGATGATCCAGCTTGGTGTAGTGCAGTACCGAAGCGTGTTCGTTCAGCGCCACGATGTTGTCGTAAGGCACGTCGGTATCGCGGTGGCCTGTCGCCGTGAGGTAGGCCAGATTGATGTCGAACTCGCTCATGCCGGAGAGGAAGGCTTCATGCGCCGCACGATGGCCGGTTACCGCCGTCTTCTGCGCTTCGCGCATGCAGGCCAGCTCGTAGCCGGTTTTGATCGAACGGTGGAAATCCAGGTAGTTCAACACCGCTTTCGGGTTGATATTTTCCGAAGGGATGCCGAGATCGCGGGCGCGCTGTTGCGCATAACCGATATAGCCCACGCGCTCGCGCTGCGGCGGAAGCTGCTGGGCGATAGCATCGGCGTTGGCCAGCGGCATCAATTCAAGGGATTTGGTCCAGAAACTGTCCGGCAGCGGCTCTACACTGTGCCAGTAGTCGACCGGGGAGTAGAACCACAGCTTCGGCTTGTTGACGCCATCGATCCACAACCAGCAGTTCGGCACCGACGTCACCGGCACCCAGGCTTTGAAATGCGCGTTCACTTTGAACGGATAGCTATGGTCGTCCAAAAATACCTTTTGCAGTTCACCGGAGTGAATCAGCAGCGCATCCAACTTGTTGCGCTCCAGCACTTCGCGCGCGCGTTTTTGCAGCTCTGCCAGGTGGTCGTTATACAAAGAAGCCAGCGTTTCCATCACATTACCCTTATGCCTTAGCACGAAAGAAGTCATCTTAACACAGCGCTCCGGCGCACCAACCTCATCGCGTTGGGCATGCGGAGCAGCTCGCAATTCCCGGCAAATGCCGTTACATCCGCAGTTTAACCTTAGCCAGCCGAGTGTCATCTTCAGCCCCGCATCGTCGTCGCCATGACGCCAGCCGCCTTATTCATGCCTAACCTCGCCTGAATGATAAATCGCCGCTGGCAAGTGTATGAAGGCCGACAACCGCCAGCAAATGCCGATAGCACATAAAATATAACTTCGTTTTAAATCAAAACGCTAACTTGGTGAGATGTGATCCGACCAGCAAATATGCAATCTCTCATTTGCATATTTTTAACATAAAAACCACACTCCTCATCATCTGGTCATACCAGATCATACGCTGATTCAGGAGATAGACATGCTCTACCAAGGCGAAACATTACAACTGCACTGGCTCGATAACGGCATCGCCGAGCTGGTGTTCAACGCACCGGGCTCGGTCAACAAGCTGGACACCCGCACCGTAGCCAGCCTGGGCGAAGCGCTCACCGTGCTGGAAAACCAGCCTGAGCTGAAAGGGCTGCTGCTGCGTTCCTCCAAAGCTGCGTTTATCGTCGGCGCCGATATCACCGAATTCCTTTCTCTGTTCGCCGCACCGGCTGAAAAGCTGCAAGAGTGGCTGGTGTTCGCCAACAACGTCTTTAACCGGCTGGAAGATTTGCCGGTGCCGACCATTTCGGCCATTAACGGCTATGCGCTCGGCGGCGGTTGCGAATGCATTCTGGCGACCGATTTCCGCGTCGCCTCACCGGACGCGCGCATTGGCCTGCCGGAAACCAAATTGGGCATCATGCCGGGCTTCGGCGGTTCCGTCCGCCTGCCGCGCCTGCTGGGTAACGACAGCGCGCTGGAAATCATCGCCGCCGGCAAAGACGTCAGCGCCAAAGAGGCACTGAAAGTCGGCCTGGTGGATGCGGTAGTGGCTCCGGAAAAACTGGCCGAAGCGGCGCTCAACATGCTGCAACAGGCGATCGACGGCAAGCTGGACTGGCGCGCCGCGCGTCAACCTAAGCTGGAGCCGCTGAAGCTCAGCCCGATTGAAGCGGCGATGAGCTTCACCACCGCTAAAGGCATGGTGCTGCAGACCGCCGGTAAACATTACCCGGCGCCGATGACCGCGGTGAAAACCATTGAAGCCGCCGCCAAGCTGGGCCGTGATGAAGCGCTGAAACTGGAAACCGCCAGCTTCGTGCCGTTGGCGCGTTCCAACGAAGCGCGCGCGCTGGTCGGCATCTTCCTCAACGATCAGTTCGTGAAGGGCCAGGCGAAAAAGCTGGCCAAGAATGTGGATGCGCCGAAACAGGCGGCGGTGCTGGGCGCCGGCATCATGGGCGGCGGCATCGCTTACCAATCGGCGCTGAAAGGCGTGCCGGTGATCATGAAAGACATCAGCGACAAGTCGCTGACGCTGGGCATGAGCGAAGCGGCCAAGCTACTCAATAAGCAACTGGAACGCGGCAAGCTGGATGGCCTGAAAATGGCACAGGTGCTGTCGACCATTCAGCCGACGCTGGACTACGCTGGTATCGAACGCGCGCAGGTGATCGTCGAAGCGGTCGTCGAGAACCCGAAAGTCAAAGCCGCCGTGCTGTCGGAAGTGGAAACCCTGGTCGGTGAGGACACCGTGCTGGCGTCGAACACCTCGACCATTCCGATTAATCACCTGGCAAAATCGCTGAAGCGCCCGCAAAACTTCTGCGGCATGCACTTCTTTAACCCGGTACACCGCATGCCACTGGTTGAAATCATTCGCGGCGAACAGACCAGCGATGACACCATCGCCAAGGTGGTGGCCTACGCTAGCCGCATGGGCAAAACGCCGATCGTGGTGAACGACTGCCCGGGCTTCTTCGTCAACCGCGTGCTGTTCCCGTATTTCGCCGGCTTCAGCCTGCTGCTGCGCGACGGCGCCGACTTCCGTCAGATCGATAAAGTGATGGAAAAACAGTTCGGCTGGCCGATGGGCCCGGCCTACCTGCTCGACGTCGTGGGCATCGACACCGCGCATCATGCGCAGGCGGTAATGGCCGCCGGCTTCCCGGATCGCATGAGCAAAGACTACCGCGACGCCATTGACGTGATGTTCGACAACCAGCGCTTCGGTCAGAAAAATCAGCTGGGCTTCTACCGCTACAGCCAGGACAGCAAAGGCAAACCGCGCAAGGACAACGACGAGCAGACCGATGCGCTGCTGGCCGAAGTGAGCCAACCGCGCCAGACCATCAGCGACGAAGAAATCATCGCGCGCATGATGATCCCGATGATCAACGAAGTGGTTCGCTGCCTGGAAGAGAAGATCGTCGCCAGCCCGGCGGAAGCCGATATGGCGTTGGTCTACGGCATTGGCTTCCCTCCGTTCCACGGCGGCGCGTTCCGCTATCTGGATACGCTCGGCACCGCCAACTACGTTGAGCTGGCCCAGCGTTACGCACACCTCGGCGCCCTGTATCAGGTGCCGGCCGGTCTGCGCGCCAAGGCCGAACGCAATGAAAGCTACTACCCGGTGGCGACACCGCTGTCCGACGTCGCTACCCGCCAACCGGCATGAGGTCATAAAGATGGAAAACGTAGTTATTGTTGATGCCGTACGCACGCCGATGGGCCGCTCCAAGGGCGGCGCCTTCCGCCAGGTGCGCGCCGAAGATCTCTCCGCTCACCTGATGCGTGAAGTGCTGAGCCGCAACCCGGCGCTGGACGCCGCCGAGATCGATGACATTTACTGGGGCTGCGTGCAGCAGACGCTGGAACAAGGCTTCAACATCGCCCGCAACGCCGCGCTGCTGGCCGAGATCCCGCACCGCGTGCCGGCGGTGACCGTCAATCGCCTATGCGGCTCTTCGATGCAGGCGCTGCACGACGCGGCGCGCGCCATCATGATCGGCGACGCACACGTCAGCCTGATCGGCGGCGTGGAACACATGGGCCATGTGCCGATGAACCACGGTGTGGATTTCCATCCGGGGCTGAGCCGCAGCGTGGCCAAAGCCGCCGGGATGATGGGGCTGACCGCCGAAATGCTGGCCAAGATGCACAACATCAGCCGCCAGATGCAGGATGAGTTCGCCGCCCGCTCCCACCAGCGCGCGCATGCGGCGACGCTGGCGGGTTACTTCAAAAACGAGATCATACCGACCAACGGTCACGACGCCGATGGCGTGCTGACCCGTTACGATTTCGATGAAGTCATTCGCCCGGAAACCACCGTCGAAAGCCTGTCGGCCCTGCGCCCGGCGTTCGATCCGGTCAACGGCACCGTCACCGCCGGCAGTTCTTCCGCCCTGTCGGACGGCGCTTCCGCCATGCTGCTGATGAGCGAATCGCGCGCCAAAGCGCTCGGTTTGAAGGCACGCGCCCGCATCCGCTCGATGGCGGTCGTCGGCTGCGATCCTTCCATCATGGGTTACGGCCCGGTGCCGGCCAGCAAGCTGGCGCTGAAACGCGCCGGTCTGAGCGTGCAGGACATCGATCTGTTCGAGCTGAACGAAGCGTTCGCCGCCCAGTCGCTGCCGTGCATCAAGGATCTGGGGCTGATGGACAGCATCGACGACAAGATCAACCTGAACGGCGGCGCCATCGCGCTCGGCCACCCGCTGGGGTGTTCAGGCTCCCGCATCTCGACCACCCTGTTGAACAACATGGAACGTCGCGACGCGCAGTTCGGCCTGGCGACCATGTGCATCGGCCTGGGTCAGGGCATCGCCACCGTCTTTGAACGCGTTTAGCTGTGTCTATCTTGGGATGACCGCGTCACCACTTCAAATCGCGGCATCCCGCCAAGTTTAGTTGCCGTTCTTCCCGCCTGTCAGGGGCGGGTTTTTTATGCCTGACGTTTGCCGGCGCCCAAATAAAAACGGGGCGACCCTCGGCCACCCCGTTCACTGCGCATCGCATCGGTCAGATAAACGAAAACGCGTCGCCGAACATATGCGCTTCCAGCGCGCCGCGCTCGGCGCAGAAACGCTCACGGGCGATTTTCGCCATCTCGAAACGCCCGGCGATATAGATGTCGTGCTCCGCCAGCGTGCCGAAATCCTGCAGCACCGCGCTGAGCACGGTGCCGCTGCGGCCGCGCCATTCGGCTTCCGGCTGCTCGACCACCGGGATCACCTTCAGATTCGGATGCTGCAACGACAGCGCTTCCAGCTCGCTCAGATCGTACAGGTGCTTCAGCTCACGCCCGCCCCAGTAGATAGAAATATCGCGATCGGGCTGCTGCTCCAACGCGGTCAACAGGATTGAACGCGCATAAGAGAAACCGGTGCCGCCGGCGATCAGCACCAGCGGACGGCTGCCCTCTTCCCGCAGCCAGGCGTCGCCGTGCGGCACGTCGACGGTGATCGCCTGCTCTTTCAGGATGCGATCCATCACCGCCATGGCGTACAGATTCAGCTCCGAAGCGCCGATGTGCAGCTCGATGTAATCTTGCTGCGTCGGGGTAGATGCCAGCGAGAACGGGCGCTTGTCGCGCTCGTCCATCACCACCATCAGATATTGCCCTGCCTTGAAAGAAAACGGCTGCTCGGGCACCAGACGTACCCGATAAACCGTATCGGTAATGGCCTCTACCGAGGTCACTTTACAGCTCAATATTGTCATGCGTTCCCTCTGTCGGGTCATCAATGCAAAGCTGAGAACAGGGCCTGACGCTACAGCGTCGGTTCCCTGTCACTGAAGATTGCGAGCTCATCCCAGATTTCGTCGACGCGCGCACGTACCTTTTCATCCATCTGAATCGGACGGCCCCATTCGCGATCGGTTTCACCCGGCCATTTATTGGTGGCGTCCAGCCCCATCTTCGAACCCAGGCCGGAAACCGGTGAGGCGAAGTCCAGATAGTCGATCGGCGTATTCTCCACCAGAACGGTATCCCTTGCCGGATCCATTCGTGTGGTGATCGCCCAAATTACGTCGTTCCAGTCGCGCGCATTGACGTCGTCATCGCAGACGATAACAAATTTGGTGTACATAAACTGCCGCAGGAACGACCAGACACCCATCATCACGCGTTTAGCGTGGCCGGCGTACTGTTTCTTCATGGTCACTACCGCCAGGCGGTACGAGCACCCTTCCGGCGGCAGATAGAAATCGACGATTTCCGGGAACTGCTTTTGCAGGATCGGCACGAACACTTCATTCAGCGCCACGCCCAGGATCGCCGGCTCATCCGGCGGCCGGCCGGTGTAGGTCGAGTGGTAGATCGCGTTGCGGCGCTGGGTGATGTGGGTGACGGTGAACACCGGGAACTGGTCGATTTCATTGTAGTAACCGGTGTGGTCGCCGTACGGGCCTTCCGGCGCCATTTCACCCGGCTCGATATAGCCTTCCAGCACGATTTCAGCGCTGGCGGGCACTTCCAGATCGTTGGAAAGGCACTTGACCACTTCGGTTTTATTGCCGCGCAGCAGCCCGGCAAAAGCGTATTCAGACAGGGTATCCGGCACCGGCGTCACCGCGCCGAGGATGGTGGCGGGATCGGCGCCCAGCGCCACCGCAACCGGGAAACGCTCGCCGGGGTGCGCCTGGCACCACTCCTGATAATCCAGCGCGCCGCCGCGATGCGACAGCCAGCGCATGATCACTTTATTCTTGCCCAGCACCTGCTGGCGATAGATGCCGAGATTTTGCCGTTCTTTATGCGGGCCGCGGGTCACCGTCAGCCCCCAGGTGATCAGCGGCGCGGCGTCTTCCGGCCAGCAGTGCATCACCGGAATACGGCCCAGATCGACGTCCTCGCCCTGCCATACCTGCTCCTGACAAGGCGCGGATCCCAGCACCTTGGTCGGCATGTTCAGCACCTGCTTGAACTTCGGCATTTTGTCGAACAGATCGCGGAAGCCTTTCGGCGGCTCCGGCTCTTTGAGGAACGCCAGCAGTTTGCCGACTTCGCGCAGCGCGCTGATGTCTTCCTGCCCCATACCCATCGCTACGCGATTGGCGGTGCCGAACAGGTTGCACAGCACCGGCATGTCGTAGCCTTTCGGGTTTTCAAACAGCAATGCCGGGCCGCCCGCCCGCAGGGTGCGATCGGCAATCTCCGTCATTTCCAGGTAAGGATCGATCGGCTGGCTGATGCGTTTTAGTTCCCCTCTCTTCTCCAGCAACGAGAGGAAATCGCGTAAGTCACGGTATTTCATGCTGATCATTATAACGGCCAGTGGGGAGGGCATTATAAGCCCTCTTCACGGTTGTTGCTGCAATTTTGTTAACGCCGCCCGCCATCGGGTGGCCCTCAGCCACAGTTGAACGGCACCAGCGCAGCCAGCGCACGCGCATCCTGATATTCGCGCGTCTCCTCGCCGTGGCGGAACACCTTGAAGCCCTGCCCGTTGGCGCTGAAGTAACGCAGCTCGTTGCCTTCAACGTGCAGCAGGCTGCCTTCACGCAGCGCCACCACCGATTCGCTCGGGTTGATCGCGCAGAACTCCGCCAGGCGCTCGTCACGGGTTTCGCCCATGTGGCCGCTGATATGCGCGTCGATGTAATGCGGGTTGATTTGCACCGGGAACAGCCCCAGCGCCGGCAGCACTACGCTGCAGCGCACCGGCATATCATTGGTGGTGCGAATGCTCGGCGTGGCCACGTTGCAACCGGCGCTCCAGCCGACGTAAGGCACTTCACGCTCGCGCACCGCGCGCTGGATGGGCACGATCAGGCCTTGTTCGTGCAGCATTTGGTTCAGCAACCAGGTATTGCCGCCGCTGACCAAAATGCACTCCGCCTGCGCGATCGCCGCCGCCGGCGAAGCGGCGTGGTGGATGCTGGTGACTTCGATACCCAGCGTTTGCGCCAGCTCCTGCGCACGCTGGTCGTAGTCGTAACGGATCAGCGCATAAGGGATAAAGACGGCGGATTTGATGCCGCGACGCGCAATCATCGCCAGCAGTTGGCTTTTGGCATACCCCAGCAGCTCGGCTTCGCCAGACAGCTTGCCGTTGCTCAACAGAAACAGCTCCATTTATCTTTCCCTCGGTCAAAAACGATGAATAGCGTCACAGCTGGTGGCGCAACGCCTTGCCATACTGTGACGGTAACAAATTTTTAGCCCTCTGTTATACCAGCGCCGTATCGATAAGTGTGTGACCCCTCGCTAATAGCCGCATATTCATAGAGATAGGTGATGTTACACGCTGAAACTTGCATCACTATGTATCCGGAAGCGCTTTTGATATGCTTACCGGCTGGCAGAAAGGCATGTGAAATTATGGAATCCTGGTATCTACTTTATTGCAAACGCGGTCAGCTGTTGCGGGCGCAGGAACATCTGGAACGGCAGCAGGTAAACTGCCTCAGCCCGATCATCACGCTGGAAAAGATCGTGCGCGGCAAGCGTATCGCGGTCAGCGAACCCCTGTTTCCCAACTATCTGTTTGTGGAGTTCGACCCGGAGCGCATTCACACCACCACCATCAGCGCCACCCGCGGCGTCAGCCACTTCGTGCGCTTCGGCGCGCTGCCGAGCGTCATCCCGAGCAAGGTGATCGATGAGCTGCGCACGCACGCCAGCGAAACCTATGTCGATCCGGAAACCCCGCAGCCGGGGGATACCGTCCTGATCGTCGACGGCGTGTTCGAAGGGCTGCAGGCGATCTACACCGAGCCGGACGGCGAGGCCCGCTCGATGCTGTTGCTGAACCTGATCAACAAACAGGTCAGCCAAAGCATCGACAACCGACAGTTCCAGAAGATGTAATGCAAAAGGCGCCCTCAGGCGCCTTTTTGTTGGCTCATTTCACGCCTAGCGACGCATCGCGTCGTCGTGCAGCCACTGGGCGACACGCTTGGCGAAGTAGGTCAGCACGCCGTCGGCGCCGGCGCGTTTGAAGCACATCAACGACTCCATCACCGCAGGCTGCTCCTGCAGCCAGCCGTTCTGAATCGCCGCCATATGCATGGCGTACTCGCCGGACACCTGATAAGCGAAGGTTGGCACGCCGAAGGTATCCTTCACGCGGCGCACAACGTCGAGGTACGGCATGCCCGGTTTCACCATCACCATATCCGCGCCTTCCTGCAGATCCTGTGCAATCTCCTGCAGCGCTTCATCGCTGTTGGCCGGATCCATCTGATAGGTCTTCTTGTTGCCACCCTTCAGATTGCCGCTGGAACCCAACGCATCGCGGAACGGGCCGTAGTAACAGGAAGCATACTTGGCGGAGTAGGCCATAATCTGGGTATTCACCAGACCCTGCAATTCCAGACGATCGCGGATCGCCCCGATGCGGCCGTCCATCATGTCACTCGGCGCCACGATTTCCGCGCCCGCTTCGGCATGGGAAAGCGCCTGACGCACCAGGATGTCTTTGGTCACATCGTTAATCACATAACCCTGCTCATCGATTACCCCATCCTGCCCGTGCGTGGTGTAGGGATCGAGCGCTACGTCAGTCAGAATGCCCAGCTCAGGCACCGCGTCTTTCAGCGCGCGCACCGTGCGCTGCACCAGTCCTTCCGGATTATAGGCTTCTTCCGCATGCAGCGATTTCAGACCTGGCTCAATCACCGGGAACAGGGAGATCACCGGCACGCCGAGTTTGGCGATGGTTTCCGCTTCCTTGACCAGCAGATCGATCGTCATGCGCGATACGCCCGGCATCGAGGCCACTTCTTCCTGACGGTTGCTACCTTCCATGACAAACACCGGATAAATCAGGTCGTTGACCGTCAGTTGGTTCTCGGCCACCAGGCGGCGGCTGAAGTCATGACGGCGCACGCGGCGCATACGGCGACCAGGGAAGGTGCCCGGAAATGCATAGCTCATAGTTTTCTCCTAGCTCAAACCAGCCGGAATAGCCGGCGGGCGTTCTCATCGGTTTTTTGCCCCAGCCATTGCGGCTCTTCCTGTCGCCAGACGGCGACCTGATGCACGATATGGGGCAGGAAACAGGGTTCGTTGCGGCGAGATGCGGGTTTAGGCTGTAAATCCCGGGGCAACAGATAAGGGGCGTCCGTTTCCAGCAGCAGACGCTCGGCCGGGATCTGCGGCAACAGGGCGCGCAATTCCAGGCCGCGCCGCTCGTCGCAGACCCAACCGGTAATCCCGATCGACAGGCCCAGCGACAGGCAGCTAGTTAATTCTTCGGCGGTGCCGGTGAAGCAGTGCACCACGGCCGCGGGCAGTTTATCCAACCACGGCGTCAGTAGCTCGGCAAAACGTGCGTGTGCGTCGCGGCAATGAAGAAACACCGGCAGCGCCAACTCCGCCGCCAGCGCCAGCTGCGCGGTGAACGCCGCTTCCTGCTGCGCGGGCGTCGAGAAATTGCGGTTGAAATCCAGGCCGCATTCGCCGATCGCCGCCACTTCAGGGCGCGCGGCCAACGCATAAATCTGCTCGGCGGTGTGTTCATCCCAGCCGCTGGCGTAGTGCGGATGCACGCCGGCGGTAGACCAACAGTAGCCCGCATGTTGCCGCGCCAGTTCGGCGGCCTCGCGGCTCTCCGCCAGATCGGTGCCGGTAATCAACATCCCCGTCACGCCCGCGGCGCGGGCGCGTTCCACCACCGCATGGCGATCTTTGGCGAATTGGCTGCTGGTGAGATTAACGCCGATATCAAACATGGTTTTTTCCAAAGCAAAAGCCGCCCAGTGGGCGGCTTAGCAATCAATGTGGATCATGAGGCTGGGGGTTCGTCACCCTCGTCTTCTTCTTCCGCTTGCGGACGACGCTTGCCGGTATAGAAGCGAGCGAAGAATACCCCCACTTCAAACAGCAGATACATCGGTATTGCCAACAGGGTTTGCGAGAACACGTCCGGCGGCGTCAACAGCATGCCGACCACAAACGCGCCGACCAATACATACGGCCGTTTCTTCTTCAGATCTTCCGGCGAGGTGACACCACTCCAGCACAGCAGAATGATGGCGACCGGCACTTCGAAGGCGACGCCGAACGCCATAAACAGCGCCATGACGAAATCGAGGTAGTTTTTAATGTCGGTCGCAATGGTCACCCCCATCGGCGCGGTCTTGGCAAAGAAGCCAAAGGCCAGCGGGAACACGATGAAGTAGGCGAAGGCCATGCCGAGGTAGAACAACAGGCTGCTGGATACCAGCAGCGGCATCATCAGGCGGCGTTCATGCTTGTACAGCGCCGGCGCGATGAATGCCCACACCTGATACAGAATCATCGGCGCGGAGACAAACACCGAGACGATCATGGTCAGCTTGATCGGCGTAAAGAACGGTGACGCCACGTCGGTGGCGATCATGCTCGCCCCGGCCGGCAACTGCTTGAGCAGCGGTGCAGAAACCAGCTGGTAGATGTCGTTGGCGAAAAACACCAGCACTACGAACACCGCCAGCACGCAAATAATCGAGTTCAACAGCCGCTTGCGCAGCTCTATCAGATGACTGATAAGGGGTTGGGTATCTTCAACAGCCATGTATTAACGATCGCCACTAGGTTGGTGAGACGCTGGGATTTTATCCGCAACAGGTTCGACAGGTGCCGGCGCGGTTTCCACCGGTGCTTTGGCCGGTTGCGCCGCCACGGGCGCAGCCGGGGATGCAGCCGCAACGGCCTCAGGCTCCGCTGCCGGTTTTGGCACGGCGGCGGGCGCGCTGGCGCGGGTTGCCGCTTCCGCCGGCGTCACGCCGTCGTGCAAAGCTTCCGGATCGATGGCCTGCGGGTTATGAATGGTGTTCGCCAGCTCTTCTGTCTCGCCCCGGTAGGTGCGTTTCAATGATTCCGCCGCGTCTTTCAGCTCATCCATCGATGCCTTCAGTTCCGGCGTCAGGTTCTGCAGGCCGGCCTGTTCGGCTTTTTTCAGGCTGTCCTGCAGCTCCTGCAGCTTCAGTTCCTGAGACAGTTCGTGCTGCACCGAGGCCGCCAGCGAGCGCAGCGCGCGGATCCAGCCCGACACCGTTCTGACCGCGACCGGCAACCGTTCCGGCCCCAGAACAATCAGGCCGATCACCAGCACCAGCAGCAGCTCACTAAACCCAATGTCAAACACGGTTTATACCTGCTCTTTGTTCTTCGACTCTTCCGGTTTCACTTCCGGCTGCTTATCGGTAATAGGCTTGGCCGCGAAGTCAGCGTCATCCAGGCTGCTTTTTTCAGCCGTGTTGGGGTTCGACGGCGTATCGTCGCCGATCGCCTTTTTGAAGCCCTTGATCGAGGCGCCGAGATCGGAGCCCAGCGTGCGCAGTTTTTTGGTGCCGAACAGCAGCACCACGATCACTGCGATGATCAACAATTGCGTAATACTAATACCGCCCATTTCAATTACCTCTAATTTTAAAAGGTCTTTTAAAGCCAGCCCGCATTATAGGCCTGGCCTTACCAGAGTAACGAATTAAATCAGGTGGTTCGCTTCCAGCCAATCACCCAGCATACGATGCCGGCGGCCATCATCCAGGCGGGAAACACCTCGATTTGCCCCAGCAGCAACAGCGTACCGCTTACTAACAGTGTAGCGCCAACGCCGAACAAATAACGTGACTGCCCCTGACGAACCCGCTGAGCCTGCATTTGGTTGGTCAGCTTATCAACGCTTTGTTGCAACAGTTTATGCTGCTGCAGGCTGTCGTAAAACAGCTCGGGCAGTTCGGGCAGCTTCTCCGCCCAGAACGGCGCTTTCTCTTTCAGCGCGCGCACCACGGCAGGAATGCCGACCTGATCGCGCAGCCAGCTCTCGAGGAACGGCTTGGCGGTAGTCCACAGATCCAGCTGCGGGTAGAGCTGGCGCCCCAGCCCTTCAACATACAGTAAGGTCTTCTGCAATAACACCAGCTGCGGCTGCACTTCCATATTGAAGCGGCGCGCAGTGTTGAACAGGTTCAGCAGCACGTTGCCAAAGGAAATCTCCGCCAGCGGTTTCTCGAAAATCGGCTCGCACACGGTGCGGATGGCGAATTCGAAGTCTTCCACGTTGGTGTCGCGCGGCACCCAACCGGAGTCGACGTGCAGTTCCGCCACCTTGCGGTAATCGCGGTTGAAGAAGGCGATGAAGTTTTCCGCCAAGTAGCGTTTATCATCCTTGTTCAGCGAGCCGACGATGCCGCAGTCGATGCCGATATAGCAAGGATCTTCCGGATGTTCGTAGCTGACGAAAATATTACCGGGATGCATGTCCGCATGGAAGAAGCTGTCGCGGAATACCTGGGTAAAGAACACCTGGACGCCGCGTTCCGCCAACAGTTTCATGTTGGTGCCCTGCCGTTCAAGCGTGGCGATGTCCGAGACCGGAATGCCGTAGATGCGTTCCATCACCAATACGCTTTCACGGCAGTAGTCGGAATAAACTTCCGGTACGTACAGCATCGGGCTACCGTCGAAATTGCGGCGCAGCTGAATGGCGTTGGCCGCTTCGCGCAGCAGGTTCAATTCGTCCAGCAGGGTTTTCTCGTACTCGCGCACCACTTCACGCGGGCGCAGACGGCGGCCGTCCGGCAACAGCTTCGGCACCCAGCCGGCCAACCGGTACATCAGCCGCACGTCGGCCTTGATGATCGGCCCGATATCCGGCCGGATCACCTTCAGCACCACTTCCTGGCCGGTGGTTTTCAACCGCGCGGTATGCACCTGCGCGATCGAGGCAGAGGCCAACGGCTGCTGATCGAAATCGTCGAACCAGGTTTCCAGTGGGCCACCCATCGCCAGCTCGATATGTTTACGCGCCAGCGCGCCATCGAAAGGCGCCACCCGATCCTGCAGCAACGTCAGCTGATCGGCAATGTGCGGCGGAAACAGATCGCGGCGGGTCGACATCATCTGGCCGAACTTGATCCATACCGGCCCCAGCTCCTGTAGCGCCAGCCGCAGCCGTTCACCCAGCGGCTTGTCCTTGTGCCGATTCGGCATCCAGAACAGCAGACGGCGGCCAAAGCGCAGCGGCAGCGTCAAACGCATTTTAGGGATCAGTTCGTCCAGCCCATAGCTGAGAAAAACGCGGACGATAAAATACAAACGGCGCAGTTCGCCTGGGGTCATCGCTTGCCCTCCAACTTGTCCATGCGGGCAAACAGCGCTTCCGCGCTGCGGGCGAGAGCATCAACTTCTTCGTTGAACCACACCACTTCCAGTGGCCCCGGCGCCAGGCGCCACTCTTCCGTCAACGTCTCCGCCATGTCCTGCTGCCGGCGCATAAAGCCGGCTTTCAGCAGCGAGGCGCCTTTTCCCAGCGCCTGCGTAATGCCCTGGGCGGCGATATCGCCGATGTAAGGCGCCAGCCACTCCGCCGGATCCCACTCCGCAAGATCGAGCAGGCCAACCAGCTGTTGCACCACCTGAATATCGCCTTCCACCGTCAATTCGCCGCTGCGCATCAGCACCGGCAACTGCTGGCGATCGCGCAGCTTCAGTAAGACGGGAATGCGGCTGCGCACCGTGCAATCGGCGCTGTCTTCGGACTGCCCAAGCACGTCTACGCGCAGTTCGCTGAACACCAGCACCAGCGGTGAAGCCAGCTCTTCCAGTTCGATGCGCAGCACCTTGCCCGCCAGGCGTTGGCGAGCGGCTTTCATGCTGCGATCGCGAAACAGCAGGTTATTCAGCGAGGTTTCCAGCGCAGCGGTCAGCAGAGGGGTAAACAGCATCGGCATCTCCCTCTCAGAACTTGAAGCCGCGATGCAGGGCGACAATCCCACCGGTCAGGTTGAAATAGGTGACGTTTTCAAAACCGGCGTTGCCCATCATGCCCTTCAGGGTTTCCTGATCGGGGTGCATGCGGATCGATTCCGCCAGGTAGCGGTAGCTGTCCGGATCTTTCACCACCAGCTCGCCGATCTTCGGCAGCACGTGGAAGGAGTAGGCATCGTAAGCCTTGCTCAGCGGCGCCAGCAGCGGCTTGGAGAACTCCAGCACCAGCAGGCGGCCGCCCGGCTTGAGCACGCGGAACATCGAGCGCAGCGCTTTGTCTTTGTCGGTGACATTGCGCAGGCCGAAGGAGATGGTGATGCAATCGAAGTAGTTGTCCGGGAACGGCAGCGCTTCGGCGTTGGCCTGCACGTAATTGATGTTGCCGACGATGCCGCGATCGCGCAGTTTCTCGCGCCCCATCTTCAGCATCGAATCGTTGATGTCCGCCAGCACCACCTGCCCCTGCTCGCCGACCATGCGGGAGAACTTGGCGGCCAGGTCGCCGGTACCGCCGGCCAGATCCAGCACGCGCTGCCCACGGCGCACGCCGCTGCAGTCAATGGTGAAACGCTTCCAGATACGGTGGATGCCGAACGACATCAGGTCGTTCATCACGTCATACTTTGCCGCTACCGAATGAAAAACGTCCGCCACCATGGCCTGTTTTTCGTCTCTAGCGACGGTGCGAAAACCGAAATCGGTGGTTTCCTGCGGTTGATCTGCCATTGTCCTGCCTGCTATTCAGTCAATTTTGTGTGGATGAGTGTACCAGAAGCTCGGAGAATACCCCACCTCGCCACGGCCTCAGCCGTGCGAAACGAAGCCCGGTTCCCCGGCGGTATCGTCATCGTCTTTCGTCTGCGGCAGCGCGGCGACATCGTCGTCGTTCGCCTCTTCCGCTTCATCGTGTTGCGCGCCGGCTTGCTGCGCCAGCAGCGGGTTTATCGGCCGTTTGACCTCAACCCCCAGCGCGCGGAAACCTTCAATTTGGCCGATAAGATTACCACGGCCTTCGCTCAGTTTGTTCATCGCCTGACGATAACTGCCCTGCGCCTTGTCCAGGCTCTGCCCCAGCGCGGACATATCGTCCACGAACAGCCGCATCTTGTCATACAGTTTCGCCGCGCGATCGGCGATGCGCTGCGCGTTCTGGCTTTGATGCTCATAGCGCCACAGGTTGGTGATGGTGCGCAGCGCCACCAGCAACGTGGTCGGGCTGACCAGCATGATGTTGTGCTTGAGCGCTTCGCTGATCAGCTCCGGTTCGCGATCGATAGCCAGCAGGAAGGCGGGCTCGACCGGAATGAACATCAGCACATAGTCCAACGAGCGCAGCCCCGGCAACTGCTGATAGTCCTTGCGGCCCAGCATGCGAATGTGGCCGCGCAGCGAGGCGATATGTTCGCTCAGCGCCGCTTCGCGCTCCACCTCGTCTTCACCGTTGAAATAGCGCTCGTAGGCGATCAGCGACATCTTGGCGTCGATCACCACGTCCTTGCCCTGCGGCAGGCGCACGATCACATCGGGCTGCATGCGGCTCTGGTGATCCACCCGCACGTTGACCTGCGTTTCATACTCGTGCCCTTCGCGCAGGCCGGAAGCCTCCAACACCCGGCTCAGCACCACCTCGCCCCAGTTGCCCTGCGTCTTGTTGTCGCCTTTGAGCGCCTTGGTGAGGTTGATGGCTTCGCGCGCCATCTGCGCGTTCAACTGCTGCAGATTGCGTATCTCGTGCGTCAGCGTGTGGCGCTCCCGCGCTTCCTGACCAAAACTGTCCTGCACCTGCCGGCGGAAACCGTCCAGCTGTTCACGCAGCGGCAGCAGCAACCGATCCAAGCTTTGCTTATTTTGCTCGTCCACCTTGCGGCCGCTGTGTTCAAAAATGCGGTTGGCGAGGTTTTCAAACTGGGTGGTGAGGCGCTGTTCGCTGTTGATAAGCAGGCGCTGCTTCTCTTCCGCCGCCATGCGCGTCTCTTCCAGACGGATGGTGACTTCGCGCAGCTCGGCCTCCTGCGCGCTGTTGACCTCGCGCTGGGCGCGCAGCTCCTGATTAAGCAGTTCACATTCGTTGCGCCAATGGTTGAGCTGTTGCAGCTTTTCATGCCCGGCCGCCAACTGGCTGTGCAGGTTGCGTAGCTCCAGCTCGCTCTGCCGCAGCTGCTGCTCGTGGCGCTGCAGAGCCTCTTGCCGCGCCGCCGTTTCCTGCTGCGCCTGCTGCAACGCTTGCTCCAGCAACCGCAGTTCGGTTTCATGTTGCGCATTCGCCTGCTGCACCCGCAGACTGGCGATCAGCCACCCCAACAGCATGCCGATCGCGACACCGCCAATCCCATAAATCAGACTGGTATCCACCCTGCCTCCTGTTGCACCTTGCCGTTCCGGCGTTTCGCACGCCCATTGCCCGTCACGTTAAGGGGAGGCTGTATGGATGTCCAGCCTGATTTTGCCCGCCGAGCACAATATTGCGCGGCGCTGCGCAATTTAGCGAGAAATCAGCCCAGCCACTGGCTGAGCCACTTGATGCCGAATGCCCCCGGCGCCAGAATGCCGAACGCCCAGATCATCGCCGACGTGACGTTGGCTAACTGGAAATAACGCTGCGGCATGCCGCAAATGCCGCCCACCAGCGGCACCACGGCGCGCAGCGGGCCGAAGAAGCGGCCGATGAAAATGCCCAGCACGCCCCAGCGTTCAAAGAACGCGTGGCCGCGCACCAGCAACTGCGGATTGCGCGACAGCGGCCACATATGGGCCACGCGATCCTGATAGTGATAGCCGATCCAGTAAGAGAGCCAGTCGCCGAAAAACGCCCCGACGGCGGCGGCGGCCCAAATCGGCCAAAAGGCGATGCCGCTTTCGCCGATCAGCGCGCCCAGCGCCAGCAGGATCACCGTGGCCGGCAGCAGCAGCGACAAAAACGCCAGCGACTCGCCGAACGCCAGGAAGAAGATGATGGGAATGGCCCAACCTTCGTGCTGACGCACGACGTCGCTGACCCAGTTGATAACGTCATTGAGGCTCAATGCGGGGCTCCTGATACGCGATAATTCGCCGCCTAGGATAGGCCGGGGCGAGTTAAACCCCGGCTAAACGCGCGGCGATTTACTCGAGGTAGAACGCCTGCAGCGCTTCGCGCTGGGCTGCGCCCAGGCCGTATTCCGCTTCCAGCCAGCGATCGGTGGAACCGTATTGCTGACGGATGCAGCCCAGCGCCGTCATCAGGAACTCCTCGCGCGCGCTGAGCACGTAGGCGAATTGCTCCAGCGCCGCCGCATTCAGCTTGATAGACAGCTGATCCAGCATCTGCTCGCGGAAAGTGGCCAGCGTGGTTTCGGTCAGCAGATAGTCTTCCAGCACCGTCGCTTCGTCGGCCCCCAGCGCGAACAGCACCAGTGCCGAACCGACCCCGGTGCGATCCTTGCCGACCGCGCAGTGCTGCACGATGGCGCCGCCGCCAGGATTGCTCAACAGCTGCGCCAGCCGCTGATAGGCCGCATTGCCGAACGGCAGGCGGCGATACAGCTCCAGCATGAACGCCCGGGCGTCGAAGGCGGCCAGCGTCTCGTTGGTGAGCTTCTCCAGGTTGGCGTTGACTTCGCTGCTCAGCGGGTTGGCCGGCACGTGGTGATAATCGGCGCCATTCCACAGAATATCCGGCTTGGCCTGCACCTCGTCGGCATCGCGGTAGTCCAGCACCGAGCGCACCGGCACGCCGGCGAGAAAGGTGCAGTCGTTTTCCGTCAGCCGCTCGAGGGAACCGGAGCGGAACAGCAGGCCGCGCTTGATGCGGCGCCCGTCGGCCACGCCGTTGCCGCCGAAGTCGCGGAAATTGATGCCGCCGTCGAGCGGCGCGAGCGAAGGATGAAGCAGGATCTGGGCGGTCATAAACGTCCTCGTTGTTTTTGTTATGACAACGCGCGGCAGCCATCGGTGCAGCGCTGAGGAGTATCACCGTAACAGATTCGCCGCGAATGGAAAAACGGGCCGCGTCGGCGGCCCGTTGGGGGAAAGGCGATTACAGCAGGCGGCGGGCGGCGTCCACCACGATCTGCACCGCTTTGCTTTCGGTGTTTTTCATGGTCTCGGCGTTCGGGATCTCTTGCTGGGTGCGGTTGACGATCACCCCAGCCACCATGCCGGCACGCAGGCCCTGGCTGGCGCACATGGTCAACAGCGTGGCGGATTCCATTTCATAGTTCATCACGCCCATCGCCTGCCACTCTTCCATCGAGCTTTTGAAGCGGCTGACCACGCGGCCGGAGTAAGTGTCGTAACGCTCCTGGCCCGGATAGAAGGTATCGGAGGAGGCGGTCACGCCAATGTGCGTGGTAGCGCCGCTGGCCTTGGCCGCTTCCACCAGCGCGGTGGTGCAGGCGAAGTCAGCGACTGCCGGGAACTCCATCGGCGCAAAGTGCAGGCTGGCGCCGTCGAGGCGTACCGCCGCCGTGGTGACCAGCACGTCACCGACGTTGATGTTCGCCTGAATGGCGCCGGTGGTGCCGATGCGCAGGAAGGTGCGAATGCCCAGCTGCGCCAGCTCTTCCACCGCAATAGAGGTAGACGGGCCGCCGATACCGGTAGAGCAGACGATCACCGCCTTGCCGTCCAGCTCCGCGCGCCAGGTAGTGAATTCACGATGGGAGGCCAGATGCACCGGATTTTCCATCAGCTTGGCAATCTTCTCTACGCGCTGCGGATCGCCCGGCACGATGGCAAGCTGGGCCCCTTGTAAATCGTTCTTGGTGAGGCCGAGATGAAAAACGTCAGACTGAGACATACGAGACTCCTCATGGATCATGTTTATTGGGAGGAACAAAAAAGCACTCTACTGAAAATCGCCGCTTAATTTCGTGACGATAGTCACTATGAAAAGAGAAACAAATTACATGCTACATATTTTTTGTGATTTTTATCACAAAAAAGCACTATAACGCCCCCAGAGCGCACCGCTATACCTCAGTCTAGCCGACAAATCTTGCCGCCCTCTGCCCGTCGGTTGCCGGCTGAAACTATTTAGCTGATCAATCCCAAATAACCCCATCTTATCGGTTGCTTAGGGACAAAAAAGCCCTCTAACGCACCTTATGGCACTTACGCGGGGCAAAACGCGTAATAACATGATAAAAAGCGCTTAAAAATGCCGCAAAGCCAGATAATTAGCCGTTTTTTATCAACTTGTCCGAAAGTGCGCCACGCAGCGCCAATAATGGATAATCTTTCCTATAGTTAATCTCAGCGCTTTTTTCTATTGCACGGAGACCGCAATGAAAACCGAACATGTGATGACATTAGAACAGGCTCAGGGGGGATTCGCCCCGGCCGCCGCGCCGTTGGCCGCCTCCGCGATTATCACCGACGAACAGGGCATTCACGCCGGGCAAACGACCATTCCTTCTCAGGGCGACGCGCTGCCGGCCTACGTCGCCAAACCCGCCGACCAGAGCGGCCCTTTCCCCATCGTGCTGGTGGTGCAGGAAATCTTCGGCGTCCATGAACATATTCAGGATCTGTGCCGCCGCCTGGCCAAGCAGGGCTATCTGGCGATCGCGCCCGAGCTCTATTTCCGCCAGGGCGACGCCAACGACTACACCGATATCGGCGAGCTGTTCCAGCAGTTGGTCACCAAGGTGCCGGATCGTCAGGTGCTGTCGGATCTGGATCACGCCGCGCACTGGGCTATCCGCCACGGCGGCGACGCCGGCAAGCTGGCGATCACCGGTTTTTGCTGGGGTGGCCGCATCACCTGGCTGTACGCGGCGCATAACCCGCAGTTGAAGGCGGCGGTCGCCTGGTACGGCAAACTGGTCGGCGAGAAAACGCTGAATTCACCGAAGCAGCCGGTCGACGTCGCCACCCACCTGTCGGCGCCGGTGCTGGGGCTGTATGGCGGGCAGGACAGCGGCATCCCGCTGGAGACGGTGGAAACCATGCGTCAGGCGATCCGCGCCGCCAACGCCGAGGCCGAAATCGTGGTGTATCCCGAAGTCGGGCATGCGTTCAACGCCGACTATCGCCCCAGCTACAACGCCGAAGCGGCGCAAGACGGCTGGCAGCGCATGCTGGCATGGTTCGCCCAGCACGGCGTCAAATAATTTCCCGCGCATAAAAAAGGGCGCCGAAGCGCCCAATCATCACACCAGTAAATCTATAAGCGGCGGTTTATCCGCCGCACGGCATCACGCGTGCTCGCGCAGGCGCTGTGCCGCCAATACCATGTTGGCCAGCGACTGCCGGGTTTCCGGCCAGCCGCGGGTTTTCAGGCCGCAATCCGGGTTAACCCACAGGCGTTCCGCCGGGATATTCTGCGCCGCTTTACGCAGCAGCGCTTCAATCCATTCCACGCTCGGCACGTTCGGCGAGTGGATATCGTAGACGCCCGGCCCGATTTCGTTCGGGTATTCGAACTCTTTGAAAGCTTCCAGCAGATCCATATCGGAACGCGAGGTCTCGATGGTGATCACGTCGGCGTCCAGCGCGGCGATGGAGTCCATGATGTCGTTGAACTCGCAGTAACACATGTGGGTGTGGATTTGGGTGTCGTCCCGCGCCACGGCGGCGTTCAATTTGAAGGCGTCCACCGCCCAGTTCAGGTACGCGGCCCAGTCGGATTGACGCAGCGGCAGCCCCTCACGCAGTGCAGGTTCGTCGATCTGGATGATGCCGATACCGGCTTTTTCCAGATCTTCCACCTCGTCGCGCAGCGCCAGCGCAATCTGCTTGGCAATCACTTCGCGGGTCACGTCTTCACGCGGGAACGACCAGCACAGGATGGTCACCGGCCCGGTCAGCATGCCTTTCACCGGCTTGTCGGTCAGCGACTGGGCGAATTTGGCCCATTCGACGGTGATGGCTTCCGGGCGGCTGACGTCGCCGATGATCACCGGTGGCTTCACGCAGCGGGAGCCGTAGCTCTGCACCCAGCCGTTTTGGGTAAACACGAAGCCGTCCAGGTTCTCGCCGAAATACTCCACCATGTCGTTACGCTCGGCTTCACCGTGCACCAGCACGTCCAGCCCGAGGCGCTCCTGCTCGACGATCGCCTGTTTGATGTGCTCACCGATGCTGGTGCGGTAGTTGTTGCCGTCCAAACGGCCCTGTTTGAAGTCCAGACGCAGGCCGCGGATCTCGGTGGTCTGCGGGAACGAACCGATGGTGGTGGTCGGCCAGGCCGGCAGGTTGAAACGTTCGCGCTGCGCCCTGGCGCGCTCGGCGTAAGCGCTGTGGCGTTCGCTGTCCTGCGCGGTGATCGCGGCCAGGCGACGCTCAACCTGTGGGTTGTGCACGCGGCTCGACTGACGGCGGGCGCGGATCGGTGCGCTGTAGGCATCCAGTTCAGCCTGCTTGGCCGCGTCAGGCGCGTTCAGCGCCGAGCTCAACAGCGCCAGCTCGGCGCATTTTTGCAGCGCGAAGGCGAACCAGCTTTTCACTTCTTCGTCCAGACGGCTTTCCACGCTCAGGTCGATCGGGCTGTGCAGCAGTGAACAGGAGCTGCCGATCCACAGTGGGCGGGTGCCCACCAGCGGCTGAAGACGTTCGAACCAGCGGCTCAGATCGGCGCGCCAGACGTTGCGGCCGTTGATGACCCCCAGCGACAGCAGCCAGTCGTTCGGCAGTGCGGCGCTCAGCGCGGCAATATCGTCATGGCCGGCGACCAGATCGACGTGCAGCCCCTGCACCGACAGCGTGCGGACGGTATCGAGGTTGTGGCCGACGCTGTCGAAATACGTGGTCAGCAGCAGCTTCACCTGCCCCTGCAGCGCGTCGTAAGCCGGTTTGAACGCATCCAGCCAGGCTTGCGGCAGCTCCAGCACCAGCGCAGGTTCATCAATTTGCACCCACTCGACGCCGCGTTTCGCCAGCTCGGCCAGCACCTGTTGGTAAACCGGCAGGATGTCTTTCAGCAGCGACAGGCGGTCGAACGGCTCGCCCTTCACCTTACCCAGCCACAGATAGGTCACCGGGCCCAGCAGCACCGGCTTGATGCGATGGCCGAGCGCCAGCGCTTCGTCCACTTCGTCCAGCAGCTGAGTCCAGCCCAGCTTGAACTGCTGGCCTTGCTGGAATTCGGGCACCATGTAGTGATAGTTGGTGTTGAACCATTTGGTCATTTCCGCCGCGGCCGCCGGCTCGCCGGTCGGTGCGCGGCCACGGCCGATGCGAAACAGCGTGTCCAGATCGATCGTGCCATCCGCATTCTGATGGCGCGCCGGCACGTTGCCCAGCAGCAGGCTGGTGGTCAACACATGATCGTACCAGGCGAAATCGCCGACCGGCACCAAATCCACCCCGGCCTGCTGTTGCTGTTGCCAATGACGAGCGCGCAGCTCGCGGCCAACCGCCAACAGCTCTTCCTGCGTTGAGTTGCCGGCCCAGTAGCTTTCCTGAGCTTTTTTCAGCTCACGTCGTAGCCCAACGCGAGGAAAACCCAGTGTGTGATTCAAAATTGCCATCGTCATATTCCCCATTTAGCCGTCCAGATGTTTACACATCCATAATCAGCAGGTACTGTATTAACCACAAGCGCAATTTATTCACTGTCAATGTGAAGGACTCTCATGATCGAACTGAAACATTTACGGACGCTGCAGGCCCTGCGCAACAGCGGTTCGTTGGCGGGGGCGGCGGCCCAACTTCATCAGACGCAGTCTGCCCTGTCGCACCAGTTCAGCGATCTTGAGCAACGTCTGGGCTTCAAGCTGTTCGTACGCAAGAGCCAGCCGCTGCGCTTCACCGCCCAGGGCGAGATCCTGCTGCAGCTGGCGGAACAGGTGCTGCCGCAGATCCAACAGGCGCTGCAGGCCTGCCACGAGCCGCATCAGACCACGCTGCGCATCGCCATCGAATGCCACAGCTGCATTCAGTGGCTGACGCCGGCGCTGGACAACTTCCGCCGGCGTTTCCCGCAGGTGGTGATGGACTTTACTTCCGGCGTGACTTTCGATCCGCAGCCGGCCTTGCAACAGGGCGAGCTGGATCTGGTCATGACGTCGGATATTCTGCCGCGCAGCGGCCTGCACTATTCACCGATGTTCGATTTCGAGGTACGCCTGGTGCTGGCGCCGGATCATCCGCTGGCCGGCAAGCCGCACATCGAGCCGGAAGACTTGAGTGACGAAACGCTGTTGATTTACCCGGTGCAGCGCCAGCGGCTGGATATCTGGCGGCATTTTCTGCAGCCAGCGGGCGTTAGCCCGGCGTTGAAGAACGTCGATAACACGCTGCTGCTGATCCAGATGGTATCGGCGCGGATGGGGATTGCGGCGCTGCCGCACTGGGTGGTGGAAAGTTTCGAACAGCAGGGGCTGATAGTGACCAAAACCCTGGGTGACGGCCTGTGGAGCCGCCTGTATGCCGCCGTGCGCGACGGCGAACAGCGCCAGGCGGTAACCGAAGCCTTTATCCGCTCGGCCCGCCAGCACGCCTGCGATCATCTGCCGTTTGTGCGCGACGCGGCACGCCCTGGCGCTGCCGGTGCCAAAGCGTTGACGGCCGACGTATAAACGTGCCGGGTGGCCCGCCCGCTTAGCCGAGCCGTTTCGGCGCCACCCAGCGCCGGTGCACCCACAGCGAAGCGACGATCACCGCCCCGCCGATGATAAAGCTCGGCCAATGCGGCTGCTGTTGCCAGATGGCCAGGTTGACCAACAAACCGGCCGGCACATGCATGTTGTTCATGATGCCGAGCGTGCCGGCATCAACCTGCGTCGCACCATAGTTCCACATAAAGTAGCCCAGCCCCGACGCCACCACGCCCAGCCAGATCAACACGCCCCACTGCAGATTGGTGGTCGGCAGCTGCTGCGGATTGCCCCACAGGAACCAGGCCACCACCGCCACCACCGCCGCCCCCAGGTAGAACCAGGAAAATGCGGTGTGCTGCGGCAAGGGGTGCACTTCCATCAGGCGCTTATAGCCGACCATGCCGATGGCGAAGCTGATATTCGCCGCCTGCACCAACAGCAGCCCCCACCAAAAGTGTTCGCTCAGCTGGTGATAGCGGATGATCGCCGCGCCCAGCACCGCCAGCAGCGCGCTGAATACGTAGCCCCACCGCAGACGCCGGCCGCTCAGCAAATCGTAGATCAAGGTGATGTACAGCGGCGTCAGCACGGTGAACAGCAGGAATTCGGGCACCGTCAGGTAGAGATAGGCGCGGAAGCTGAACAGGTACATGATGCCCAGTTGGAAGGCGCCCACCAGCATATACAGCAGGATCACCCTGGGCTTGATATTGCGCCAGCGCAGAAACGGCAGGAACACCAACGCCGCCAGCCCAATGCGCACCAGCGCCGAGAACCCGCTGTCGACCTGGCCCGCCAGGTACTCGCCAATCAGGCTGAAAGAAAACGCCCACAGGATGGTGGTTATAACCAAAAGCAGCACGATGGGTTCACCCTAAAAAGACCGAAAGGGCGATTGTAACGGAAGATGCGCGCCGCGTTGGCGAAAAGGCGGTTTACATCTGAACAAAATACAAACTACCGGCAAAATTTCACCGTTGGGTTAGGCTTAATAAAAAGGCGAGGTAACCATTATGAAAACTTCTCACATCCTGTTTGTTCTGCTGTGGCTGCCCGGCCTGGCTGCGGCGGCCAACGGCGTAACCGACCTGCGCTCACAGCAACAGTTGCTCAACCAAAACAGCCAACAGGCTCAGCAACAGCGCCTGTTGAACAATCGGCAGATGGATCAACGCCGCCTGCAGCAGCAACGGCAGTTCGACAATCAACGGCAGCAGCTGTTGCAAACCACGCCGAACGGCGGGCAGCTGCTGCCCAACGGCAACCAGCCGCGCGATCCGTTCAATCGCACCGCGCCGGCGGTGCCGCAGGCGCCGATGCCGGCTACGCCCGCACGCCCATAACGGTGAGGATCAGCGGCGTAGTGATCGCCGCCAGCACGGTGGACATCACCAGGCTGGTGGCGGCCGGGCCGGTGAGCGTATTGAACTGGCGCGACATCAGGTAGACGTTCACCCCCACCGCCATCGAGCCCAGCAGCACCACAACCCGGGTCTCCATCGGCGGCAGATCCATCATCCAGGCCAGCAGCCAAATCACTAATGGCTGCACCAGCAGTTTCAGCACGCAGATGGCGCTGCTCAGCCGCCAGCCTTCGCCGATGCGGTACTCGGCAAGCCCCATGCCCAGCACCACCAGCGACAGCGGCGCTGCCACCTGGCCGAGCATGCTGATCGGCCGATCGACGAAGGCCGGCAGCGGCAGGCCGGTCAGGCTGAACAGGGTGCCGGACAGAATGCCGACGATCAGCGGATTGGTCAGCACGCTGCGCGCGGTTTTGGCGAAGCCGCTCAGCGTCGGCGAGCCGTTGCGCGCCCATTCGATCGACACCGTCACCAGCGTCCACAGGATCAGGCCGTTGAACACCAGTACCAGCGCCACCGACGGGATCGCCGCCTCCCCCAGCATCACGCTGGCGATCGGCAAGCCGAGCATCACGTTATTGGAGAAAATGCCGCCCAGCGCAAACACCGATCCGGCGACGCCATCCAGCCGAAAGAGGTGCCGGGCGACGAGACGGCCGAGCACGAACACGATCAGGCAACTGCCGAAAAACGCGATCAGCAGCCGGGCGTCAACCGCCGGGCGCTGCGAGAAGTCGCACATCATGCGAAACAGCATGGCGGGCAAGGCGAGGGAAAACACGAAGCGCGTCAGGCCATCGGTGATGCCGGCAGGCCATTTCCCCCAGCGAATCAGCCCATAACCCAACGCGATCAGCACAAACAGCGGTAAAGACAGCACGATCTGGTGCCACAGTGACATCATAAAGCCAGGCATCGCATTCCTTCCGGTGGTGCGGCGGCAAGGCTTGTCGTCGCGGGATTCATCGGCGCCGGATTAAAAATCCGGGCCGATCAAATCTATCCGGTCGGTGCAAATGCAGTCAACGCCCCAGTCGAGCAGCAGGCGCGCGCGTTCCGGTTGGTTGACGGTATACACCAGAATGCGCAGCCCGGCGTCTTTCAACGCTTTTACCCGCTCGGCGGACAGCGCTTTGTGATCGATATGCAGCGAGACGCAATCCAGGCGTTCGGTCAGCTCGCGCCAGTTGTCGTCCCAGGCCTCGAGCAGCAGGCCGCGCGGCAAATCCGGCACGGTGCGCTGCGCCGCCGCCAGCGCGTCCACCGAGAAGGAAGAAAGCAGCGGATCGGTCTGCCCTTGCCACAGCAGCCGCGCCGCCAGCGCCACCACCCGGCCGGTTTCATCGTCGCTGCCGGTGGTCGGTTTGATCTCGATATTGGCCATCAGGCCGTGTTCCTGGCAGCGTTCCGCCACCTCCGACAGCAGCGGCAGCCGCTCGCCCTTGAAGGCCGAGCTGTACCAGTTGCCGGCGTCCAGCTGCACCAGTTTGTCCCACGGCAGCTCGCCCGCCACGCCCCAGCCGTTGCTGGTGCGATCCAGCGTGTCGTCGTGCAGCAGGAAAATTTGCCCGTCCTGCGCCAGCTTGGCGTCGAACTCGATCATCTTGTGGCCGTGGCGCGCGCCGACGTCGATCGCCGCCAGGGTGTTTTCCGGCGCCAGAGAACCGCCGCCGCGGTGGGCGACAATATGAGGGTAAGGCCAGTGTCTGGTCATCAATCCATCCGTAATCCGCTGTCGGTGTCAAAGAAGTGCAGCGCCTGAGCAGGCAGCTGCAAATATAGCGTACTGCCCGCCGCCGGCAAGGTTTCATGCGACAGCCGCGCGATCACCCCGTGTCCGCCCCACTGGCCGTGCGCCAGATTATCGGCCCCCAGCAGCTCCAGCGTCTGCAGCTGCAGCGGCACGCCCTGGCCTTGCGCCACCAACTGAATATGCTCCGGCCGAATGCCCAACGTCAACGGCCGCCCCGCCCACTGCGGTTTGGCCGCCGGCAACGGCAGCGCCATGCCGTCCGCCAGCAGCAGCTGGCCGCCGTCGGCGCTCAGGGTGCCTGGCAGCAGGTTCATCGCCGGCGATCCGATAAAGCCGGCGACGAACAGCGAAGCCGGCCGTTGGTACACTTCGCTCGGGGTGCCGATCTGCTCCGCCACGCCCTTGTTCATCACGATCACCCGCTGCGCCAACGTCATCGCCTCCACCTGATCGTGGGTCACGTACAGGCTGGTGGTTTTCAGACGACGATGCAGCTGTTGCAGCTCCAGGCGCATCTGCACCCGTAGCTTGGCGTCCAGGTTGGACAGCGGCTCATCGAACAGGAATACCGCCGGTTCGCGCACGATGGCGCGCCCCATCGCCACGCGCTGGCGCTGGCCGCCGGAAAGCTCGCGCGGTTTGCGTTTGAGCAGCGGCTCCAGCTCCAGGATGCGTGCCGCTTCTTCCACCCGCTGGCGGATATGATCCTTGCCGAAACCGCGGATCTTGAGGCCGTAGGCCATGTTGTCGTATACGCTCATGTGCGGATAAAGCGCGTAGTTCTGGAACACCATCGCGATGCCGCGATCCTTGGGCTCCAGATCGGTCACGCGCCGGGTATCGATATAGATATCACCACTGGTGGTGCGTTCCAGCCCGGCCACCATCCGCAGCAGCGTGGATTTGCCGCAGCCGGACGGGCCGACCATCACGATGAATTCGCCGTCCGCCACGTCGAGGTCGATCTGTTTGATCACCGGCGTTTTACCGTCGTAAGACTTGGTGACCGCCTGTAGTTTTAATCCTGCCATCGTCGTTATTTCTCGCTATCAACCAGACCGCGCACAAACCAGCGCTGCATCAGAAGCACCACCGCCAGCGGTGGCAATAAAGTCAGAATCATCGCCGCCATCACCTGGTTCCACTGGGTCGGCGCGCCGGAGGTGGAGATCATGCTCTTGATGCCCGCCACCGCGGTGCCCATCGAGGCGTCGCTGGTGATCAGGATCGGCCACAGGTATTGGTTCCAGCCGTAGATAAAAGTGATGACGAACAGCGCCGCCAGATTGGTTTTCGACAGCGGCAGCACGATGTCCCAGAAGAAACGCATCGGCCCGGCGCCGTCGATACGCGCCGCCTCCAGCAGCTCATCCGGCAGCGTCATGAAGAACTGGCGCAGCAGGAAGGTCGCGGTGGCCGAGGCCATCAGCGGCAGCGTCAGGCCGGTGTAGCTGTCCAGCAGGTTGAGGTTGGAGATCACCTCCACCGTCGGGAAGATACGCACCTCCACCGGCAGCATCAGGGTGAGGAAAATCAGCCAGAAGAACAGGCTGCGCAGCGGGAAGCGGAAGTACACGATGGCGTAAGCCGACAGCACCGACACCGCGATCTTGCCGAAGGTGATCGCCAGCGCCATGATCACGCTGTTCAGCAGCAGCAGCGAGAGCGGCACCTTGAGGTTGCCCACGCCGCCCTGCCAGATATTGCGGATGTTCTCCCACAGGTGGCCGCCGGGCACCAGCGTCATCGGCACCTGAAACACCTGCTTGTCGTCCAGCGTGGCGGCGACAAAGGCCACGTACAGCGGGAACAGCACCACCAGCACGCCGATAATCAGCATCACATGGCTGAAGATATCCAGCCCGCGTCGATTCTCAATCATTGATAGCGCACCTTACGTTCAACGAAGCGGAACTGGATCACCGTCAGGCCGATCACCAGCAGCATCAGGATCACCGACTGCGCGGCGGAGCTGGAGAGATCCAATCCGGCGAAGCCTTCGCGGTAGATCTTGTAGATCAACGTGGTGGTGGACTGCACCGGCCCGCCGCCGGTGGCGGCGTCGATCACCGGGAAGGTATCGAAGAAGGCGTACACCAGATTGACCACCAGCAGGAAGAAGCTCACCGGCGCGATCAGCGGCAGCACCAGATGGAAGAAACGCCGCACCGGGCCGGCGCCGTCGATGGCCGCCGCCTCCACCAGCGAGCGCGGGATCGACTGCAGCGCCGCGAGGAAAAACAGGAAGTTATAGCTTATCTGCTGCCATACCGAGGCCAGCACCACCAGGAACATCGCCTGGCCGCTGTTTTGCGCATGGTTCCAGTTATAGCCCAGCCCGTTGAGGAAATGGGTGATCAACCCCAGGCCGGGGTTGAACAGAAAGATCCACAATACCGCCGCCACCGCCGGCGCCACCGCATAGGGCAGGATCATCAGCGTGCGATAGAGGCGGCTGCCGCGCAGCACGTAGTCCACCAGCGCGGCGAAGAACAGCGAAACCGCCAGCCCGATGCCCGCCACCAGGAAGCTGAAGATCAGCGTGGTGTAGAACGAGTCGAGGTAGTAAGGATCCTGAAACAGCTGCTTAAAGTTATCCAGCCCGACAAACTGGCTGGACAGGCCGAACGGATCGAGGCTCTGCACCGAATACCACAGCGCCTCGCCGGCGGGCCATAAAAAGAAGACGGCGGTAATCAGCAACTGCGGCAGCACCAACGCATAGGGCAACCAGCTGCAGCCGAAACCGGGACGGGAAGATGACATAGCAGTTAAACCATTAATCGGGTACGGAAGGATCGGCGTGAAGACGCGAGCCCGGTCTGCCGGGCCCGCGACGCAGGGTTACTTGGTTGATGCTTCGAAACGGCGCAGCAATACATCACCGCGCTGCACGGCGGCGTCCAACGCCTGCTGAGGCGTTTTCTTGCCGGTCCATACGCCTTCCAGCTCCTCATCCACCACGCTGCGGATCTGCGGCATGTTGCCGAGGCGCAGGCCCTTGGTGAACGGCAACGGCGGCTTGTTCAGCATCTGGCGAGTGGCGACGTCGGCCCCCGGGTTCTTGTCGTAGAAGCCCTGCTGCTTGGTCAGATCGTAAGCCGCGGTGGTGATCGGCAGATAGCCGGTCTTCTGGTGCCATTCGGCGGCGATTTCCGGCTGCGCCAGGTACTGCAGGAACTCGGCCACGCCCTTGTAGGTGGCGGCGTCTTTACCGTTCATCACCCACAGGCTGGCCCCGCCGATGATGGCGTTCTGCGGCGCGTTTTTCGCGTCGGCGTCGTACGGCATCATGCCGACGCCGTAGTTGAATTTGGCGTAGTGCTTGATGTCCGCCAGCGAACCGGATGACGCGGTGGTGATGGCGCAGTCGCCGTTATAAAACTTCTCGGTGGATTCGTCTTTGCGGCCGAAGTAGGTGAAATCACCCTTCTTGTTCATCGCTTCGAGCAGCGCGATATGCTTGACCTGCAGCGGCTTGTTGAACTCCAGCTTGGCGTTGGTGCCGCCGAAACCGTTGTTTTCGCTGGCGAACGGCACGCCGTGCCAGGCGCTGAAGTTCTCCAGCTGGATCCAGCCCTGCCAGCCGCTGGCGTAGCCGCACTTCATGCCGGCCTCACGCAGTTTGGCGGTATCCGCCGCCAGCTCTTGCCAGGTTTTCGGCGGCTGATCCGGGTTCAGGCCGGCCTTCTTGAAGGCGTCTTTATTGTAGTACAGCACCGGCGTGGAGCTGTTGAACGGCTGCGACAGCAGATGGCCGCTCTTGTTGTCGGTGTAATAGCCGGCTACCGTCGGCACGAACACCGACTCGTCGAAGTTGATGCCGGCCTCTTTAAACACTTCGTAGACCGGTTTGATGGCCTTGCTGGCCATCATGGTGGCGGTGCCCACCTCGTAAACCTGCAGGATCGCCGGCGCCTTGCCGGAGCGGTAAGCGGCGATGCCCGCCGCCAGGCTCTGTTCGTAGTTGCCTTTGTAAACCGGCACAATCTTGACGTCGCTGTGCGACTGGTTGAAGCGATCCGCCAGGGAGTCCACTTCCTTACCCAGTTCGCCTTCCATCGAATGCCAGAACGGGATCTCGGTCGCCGCCAGCGCCTGAGTGCTGACCGCCAGGGTCAATGCGACGCACAGCGTGGTTTTGCGAATAGCGTAGGTGAGCATGCCTAACTCCTGAAAAAGCTGGTGTAAAAGCGCGTGAGCGAAAAGAATCAGTTTTTTGTTCGGAAGCTAACATGCCATGCGCGGATGACAGAAAAATAACTAAAAAGTGACAGCCATGTGACAGGAGAGTGAAGTGAAGATGGCAGTTTGATGTCGGCGGCGGGCATGGGCTCCGCCGCCGCGGGGATTACAGCGAACGGCGCAGGCGCGCCACCGCTTCCTGCATTTGTTGCTCGGTGGCGGTGGCGAACGACAGGCGGAAGGTCGAACGATCCGGGTTGTCGGAGAAGAAGTATTCCCCCGGCACGAACACCACGCCCTGCTGCAGCGTGGTATTCAGCCATTCGGTGGCGTTGAACGGCTGGCGGAAACGCGCCCACAGGAACATGCCGCCCTTCGGCTTATCGAAGGTGATGTAGTCGCCCAGCTCCTGCTCCACCAATCCGGCCAGGATCTCGCCCTTCTGTTTGTAGGCGGCGCGGATCTTGTCGATCTGCGCCGGCAGGCGATCCAGGCCGAGGTAGCATTCGACGATGCTCTGCGACAGCGCGCTGGCGTGCAGATCCGCCGCCTGCTTGATGATCGCCACTTTATGCAGCAGGAACGGCGGCAGGATCGCCCAGCCCAACCGCAGACCCGGCGCCAGGATCTTGGAGAAGGTCGAGGTATAAATGATGTGGTCGGTGTTGCCCAGCACCCGCTGCGACACCTGATGCAGCGTCGGGTGGCGCTCTTCGGTGAAACGCAGCTCGCCGTACGGATCGTCTTCGATGATCAGGAAATTATGTTCGGCGGCCAGCTTCACCAGCAGTTCGCGGCGCGCGGCGCTCAGGGTGATGCCGCTGGGGTTGCCGAAGTTCGGCACCACGTACACGCCCTTGATGCGCTGGGTTTTCAGCAGCTCGGCCAGCTCTTCCACCACCATACCGTCGCAGTCTGACGAGACCGACATGATGTTGGCTTCCGCCAGCTCCAGCGTTTGCAGCGCCGCCAGGTAGGTCGGGCGCTCCACCACGAACACGTCGCCGGGGTTGACGATGGCGCGCATCACCAAATCCAATGCCTGCTGCGAGCCGGCGGTGACCATCACCTCTTCCGCGCGCGCGGTGACGCCGCGCTCGGCGCACAGCGCGCAAATGCGCTCACGCAGCAGCGGGCTGCCCTCGGTCAGGCCATACTGGAACGCGCTTTTCGGCTGTTCGGTGATCGCCTGCTGGGTGGCGATGCTCAATCCTTCGAAATCGAACAGCGCATCAGAGGGGATGCCGCCCGCCAGCGAAATGACGTGTTCCATCTTGCTGTGTTTAAGCAATTCACGGATGGCCGAACTTTTTACGTTAACGATGCGCTGCGCGAGTAACCCTTCTGTCTTCATTTCTTCTTCTCGTACCTGATTATTTTAATTCGTAGGGGGGCGGATTAACCGCCCAGATACGCCGACCTCACTGCTTCGTTGGCTAACAATGCAGCCCCCGTATCTTCCAACACCACGCGGCCGTTTTCCAGCACATAACCGCGGTCCGCCAATTTCAGCGCCTGATTGGCGTTTTGCTCCACCAGGAAGATGGTCATGCCCTCTTCCCGCAGTTGCTGAATGATGTCGAAGATCTGCTGGATGATGATCGGTGCCAGCCCGAGCGAGGGCTCGTCGAGCAGCAGCAGCTTCGGCTGGCTCATCAGCGCGCGGCCGATGGCCAACATCTGCTGTTCGCCGCCGGACATGGTGCCGGCGCGCTGGCTTCGGCGCTCCAGCAGGCGCGGGAACAGAGTGAACACCCGTTCGATGCGCTGTTGATACTGCCGGCGATCGGCGAAGAAGCCGCCCATCGCCAGGTTTTCTTCCACCGTCATGCGCGAGAAGACGCGCCGCCCTTCCGGCACGATCGCCACCGCTTCGCGCATGATGCGCGAGGTTTGCCACTGGGTGATGTCCTGATCCTGAAAGACGATGCTGCCTTCGCTGGCGCGCGGCTCACCGCACAGAGTGCCGAGCAGCGTGGTTTTACCGGCGCCGTTGGCGCCGATTAACGTCACGATTTCGCCCTGGCTTATCGTGAGACTGACCTGATGCAGCGCCTGAATTTTGCCGTAATGGGCGGATACCTGATTGAATGACAACATATTATTCTTCGCCCAAATAAGCCCGGATCACGTCCGGGTTGTTGCGGATCTCCGCCGGTGTGCCCTGCGCCAGCGGCGTGCCCTGATTCACCACATAAATGCGGTCGGAGATGCCCATCACCAGCTTCATGTCGTGCTCGATCAGCAGCACCGATACCTTATGCCGATCGCGCAGCTCGACGATCAGGTGATCCAGTTCGTCGGTCTCTTTCGGGTTGAGGCCGGCGGCCGGTTCGTCCAGCATCAGCAGCTCCGGCCGGGTCACCATGCAGCGGGCGATCTCCAGCCGCCGCTGCTGCCCGTAGGCCAGGTTGCCCGCCGAACGGTTGGCCATCTCCAGCAGGCCGACGCGCTCCAGCCACTCCGCCGCGTGCGTCAGCGCCTCGGCTTCGGCGCGGCGGAAGGCCGGGGTTTTCAGCAACCCGGCAAACACGCCGCTTTTCAGGTGCTGATGCTGCGCCACCAGCAGGTTCTCGATCACCGTCATTTCACGGAACAGCCGCACGTGCTGGAAGGTGCGCACCACGCCCATGCGGGCGATGGCCTGCCCCGCCAGCCCTTCCAGGTGGCGATCGCGCAATTTGATGGTGCCGCCGGTCGGGCGGTAAAAACCGGTCAGGCAGTTGAACACCGTGGTCTTACCGGCGCCGTTGGGGCCGATCAGCGACACGATTTCGCCTTCGTTCAGCGTCAACGCCACGTTGTTGACCGCCAGCAGCCCGCCGAAACGCATCGACAGGCCTTCCACCTGCAGTAAAGGTTGAACGCTCATGCCTGCTCCCCCTTGCCCGCCTGAATGTCCGCCGCCTGCAGCTTCAGCTGCGGCCGTTTCATCGGCAGCAGCCCCTGCGGCCGCCAAATCATCATCAACACCATCAGCGCACCCAGCAGCAACATGCTGTATTCATTCAGATCGCGCATCAGTTCGCGCGACACCACCAGCAGGATCGCCGCCAGAATGACCGCGAACTGCGAGCCCATGCCCCCCAGTACGACGATCGCCAACACGAAGGCCGATTCGACGAAGGTGAAAGATTCCGGGCTGACGAAGCCCTGGCGCGCGGCGAACAGCGTGCCGGCAAACCCGGCGAAAGCGGCGCTGATGGTAAAGGCGGTCAGCTTGATGCGCGTCGGGCTGAGGCCCAGCGAGCGGCAGGCGATCTCGTCTTCGCGCAGCGCTTCCCAGGCGCGCCCCAGCGGCATGCGCAGCAGGCGGTTGATGACGAACAGCGTCAGCACCACCAGCAGCAGCGCCACCAGATACAGGAATATGATGCGATCGCTCGGATCGTATTTCAGGCCGAAGAAGTTATGGAAGGTATCCCAACCGCCGTCGCGCACGCTGCGGTTGAACTCCAGGCCGAAAAAGGTCGGTTTCGGGATCTGGCTGATGCCGTTCGGCCCGCCGGTGATCTCGGTATTGTTCAGTAGCAGGATGCGCACGATCTCACCGAAGCCGAGCGTCACGATCGCCAGATAGTCGCCGCGCAGCCGCAGCACCGGGAAACCGAGCAGGAAGCCGAAGGCGGCGGTGACGATGCCCGCCAGCGGCAGGCTCTCCCAGAAGCCGAGGCCGTAATAGTGATTCAGCAGCGCGTAGGTGTAAGCGCCGATGGCGTAGAAACCACCGTAGCCGAGCACCAGCAAGCCGGACAAGCCCACCACCACGTTGAGGCCGAGGCCCAGCATCACGTAGATCAGCGTCAGGGTGGCGATATCCACCGTGCCGCGCGATACCAGGAACGGCCAGGCGACCGCCGCGACGATGAGCAGAGCCGCCAGCAGCTTTTGCCGCGGCGTGGTGCCGTCGAAGCTCGGCAGCACGAACGCCGGGCCGGAGACTTTTTTCAATCCCTGCTGCAGCAGCGGGCGCAACAGCTGGAAGAAAAAGACGATGACGCAGCCGATGCCGATCCACATCCAGCGCACTTCCGCCGCGCCGTGCACCACCAGCTTGGTGCCGTCCAGGCTAAGCTGCATGCCCATCAGGAACGACGCCATCACGAACAGCACCGCCGTGGCGATCAGCGCATTGAGCAGATTGAGTTTCATACTTTCTCAACCTCCGGACGCCCGAGGATGCCGGTCGGCATGATCAGCAGCACCACGATCAGCAACGCGAACGACACCACGTCTTTGTATTCGGTGCTGAGATAGGCGGAGGTCAGCGCTTCCGCCACGCCCAGCACCAGGCCGCCGATCATCGCGCCGGGAATGCTGCCGATTCCGCCCAGGACCGCGGCGGTGAAGGCTTTCATGCCGGCCATAAAGCCGATGTAAGGGTTGATGACGCCGTAGAACTGGCCGAGCAACACCCCGGCCACCGCCGCCATCACCGCCCCGATGACGAAGGTCAGCGAGATCACCCGGTCAGTGTTGATGCCCAGCAGGCTGGCCATCTTCAGGTCTTCCGCACAGGCGCGGCAGGCGCGGCCCATGCGCGAATAGCGGATAAACAGCGTCAGCGCCAGCATCGCCAGGAAGGTCACGAGCCAGATGGTCAGCTGCATGGTGCTGATGGTGGCGGCGAAGCCGTTGCTTTCCCCCAGCACCCACTGGCCGGTCACCAGGCTGGGCAGCGCCAGATCGCGTGAGCCCTGCGTCAGGCTGACGTAGTTTTGCAGGAATATCGACATGCCGATGGCCGAGATCAGCGCAATCAGGCGCTTGGAGTTGCGCACCGGCTTGTAGGCCACCCGCTCGATGCTCCAGCCGTAGGCGCTGGCGATGACGATCGAGACCAGAAACGCGGCGCCGATCAGCAACCAGCCGACGTCGATGCCGAGCATCATCAGGGCGGCGATAACGATAAAGGAGACATAGCTGCCGATCATGTACACCTCGCCGTGGGCGAAGTTGATCATGCCGATGATGCCGTAAACCATGGTGTAACCGATGGCGATCAATGCATAGGTGCTGCCCAACGTTAAGCCGTTGAACATCTGCTGCAGAAAATAGAGGAGCTGCTCTGACATACTCTGAACCCTTGGCTGCGAAACCCGCCGGCGGAGAACCGGCGGGTAAAGGGAGACGGGGCCGGCAAGCCGACCCGCCGGGCGCAGCGAGCCGCGCCCCACCCTAATCATTATGGCTTATTTGATCGGTGTGGACGTGCCGTTGGCATGCCATTCGAACACGCCGAACTCGAAGCCTTTCAGATCGCCCTTGTCATCCCAGCTCAGCGGCCCCATCACGGTCTCCACCGGCTTGCCGGTTTTCAGATCCTTGACGATGTCCGCCGGCTCCTGGCTGCCGCTGCGCTCCATGCCGGTGGTCAGCGACTGCAGCGCGGCATAGGTGGTCCAGACGAACGGGCCGGTCGGATCCAGCTTCTTGGCTTTCAACGCATCGACGATCGGCTGGTTGGCAGGCACCTGATCGTAGCGCTTCGGCAGCGTCACCAGCATGCCTTCCGAAGCGGCCCCGGCGATGTTGGACAGCGAGGAGTTGCCCACGCCTTCCGGCCCCATGAAGCGGGTGGTCAACCCGGCCTGCTTGGCCTGGCGCAGGATCTGGCCCATTTCCGGGTAGTAACCGCCGAAATACACGAAGTCGATATTCTCTTTCTTCAGGCGCGCCACCAGGGTGGAGAAGTCTTTGTCGCCGGCGGTGATGCCTTCGAACATCGCCACTTCGGTGCCCTGTTTTTTCAGGCTGTCGCGCACCGAGCGCGCCAGGCCTTCGCCATATTGCTGCTTGTCGTGCACCACGGCGATGCGCTTCGGCTTGATGTCGCTGAGGATGTATTTGGCGGCGGTCGGGCCCTGATCCGAGTCCAGGCCGGTGGTGCGCATGATCATCTTGTAGCCGCGGGTGGTCAGATCGGCGTTGGTGGCCGCCGGGGTAATCATGATCACGCCTTCGTCTTCATAAATATCGGACGCCGGCTGGGTGGACGAGGAGCACAGGTGGCCGATCACGTAGCGAATGCCGTCGTTGATCACCTTATTGGCGACCGCAACCGCCTGTTTCGGGTCGCAGGCGTCGTCGTATTCCACGCCGACCAGCTTGTCGCCCTTGATGCCGCCCTTGGCGTTGATGTCGGCAATCGCCTGGCGCGCGCCGGTAAACTCCATGTCGCCATACTGCGCGACCGGGCCGGACATCGCCCCGACGATCGCCACCTTGATGTCTTTCGCCATGGCCGCCTGGCTCATGGCCATCGCAATACAACCCGCCAGCAGTGCCTTACCTGTTGTTAATTTCATCCGCAAATCCCCATCTGTCGTTGTGAACGTACCTGTTGTGTTTGCCTGCACCGGATCGTTATTGACCGCTTTTGTTATAAGTAATAATGATTTAGGCGCTTTGTCGGCATTATTTTCTAATAAGACTTTATTTTTCATGCCATTAAACAGGTATTTTCTTCTGCAAATCAACTTCATCAGGCAGAAACAAGCGGTGTAAACAGGATAAAATTCGAATTAAATCTGCGCTCTTTACCTTGAGGCGTAGTGCGTTGTGCTGGTTAACAATCCGTTTACTAACTATTTACTCGGAAAATGCCCCGTGCAAAAAACATATTGCACAGTAATCGTACAGAAAAACTTACACAACGCTCTGCACAAGATCTATTACACTGTCGGCATCATTTAGCTGCGCGGAAATTCTGCATGAAACTGACCATCGAGCGCCTGACCGCGCTGTCCCCGCAAGACCTTATCGACCTCGGTAAAATTTGGCCGCACCAGCAGCCGGAACAGTGGCAGAGCTGGCTGAGCGACGGCAAGGCGCTGTTCGCCGCCCGCTTCAACGAGCGGCTGCTGGGGGCGGTGAAAATCGCGCTGCAGGACGACCGCGCCGAGCTGCAGGACCTGCTGGTACGCGAAGTGACGCGCCGCCGCGGCGTCGGTCTTTACCTGGTACAGGATGCGCAGCGTCAGCTGCCGCAGATCGCCCACTGGCAGCTGTCGACCGCCGGCCTGGCGCCGCGCGAACGCGGGGAAGTCGATAACTTCATGCGCGCCTGCGGCTTCGCACCGCAGGGCGATCTCTGGCAAAAATGAAACGCCGGCTGGCGGCGCTGATCTTGATTGCGCTGGGGCTGGCGGCCGCGCTCCTCGGGCGCCAGCAGGCGCTGCGCCTGGCCTCAGGCTGGGATCAGCAGGTTTATATCTGGCAGCGGGTCTGGACGCCGCAGCACGCCGATGCGCTGGCGCACAGCCGCGATCTGTTCAGTGGGCTGCGCGTGCTGGCGCTGCAGGTACATCCGCGCGAGGGCTGGCGGGAGATCCCGGCCGATCTCAACCTGCTGCGGCAGGACGGCCGCCCGCTCTGGCTGGTGGCGCGCCTCGACGGCCAGCTGCCGCAGCTGGACCAAGAGGCCATTATCCAGCGCCTGCAGGCGCTCACCCAGCGCTGGCAGGCGGCCGGGCTGCCCGTCACCGGCGTCGAGATCGATCATGACGCCGCCACCGCCCGCCTGCCGGACTACCAACGCTTTCTGCAGCAACTGCGCCAACGGCTGCCCGCCGCTTTGCAGCTCGGCATCACCGCCCTGCCGGCCTGGATCGGCTCGCCCGACCTGTCCGGCGTATTGCAACAGGCCGACAGCTCCGTCCTGCAGGTACATGCGGTGCTCTCGCCGCAGCAGGGGCTGTTTGACGGCTCCTTGGCGCTGCGCTGGGTGCGGCAGTACGCCGCCGTCACACCGAAGCCGTTTCGCGTCGCGCTGCCGGCCTACGGCATGGCGCTGTTGGGGTTTGATGCGCAGGGCGCGCAGGTGGAGAGCGAGTCCTCGCTGCGCGTGGCGGGCAACGGCCGCGAGCTGACGGTCGCGCCGCAGCAGATCGCCGATTTTCTGCAGACGCTGGCGCAGCAAACGCCGCCCCGGCTGCGCGGCATTATCTGGTTCCGCTTGCCGCTGGCGGACGATCGGCGCGCCTGGTCGCTCACCACGCTGCGGGCGGTGATCGAACGGCAGCCGCTGAACGTCGACTGGCAGGTAAAATTTAGGCCTCAGCCACAGCAAAACGGGCTGTATGATCTGATAATTCATAACAACGGGCCGGTGGACGCCCCGCTGCCGCAAGAGGTGGCCATCCGCGCCGACGACTGCCTGGCGGCGGACGCGGTCGGCAACTACCGGCTGGAATCCGCACCGCAGCGGCAACGCTTTATTCGCATCAGCGGCGATCAGCTGCGCGCCGGGCAATCCCGGCCGCTGGGCTGGCTACGCTGCCAACAACTGACGCCAGGAGGCACCCTTGTCACACCTTGATACGCGCGCGGCACGGAACACCCGCCGCCTTCTTCCGCTGGCCATGCTGATCGGCGCCGCGCTGCCGCTGAGCGGCTATGCCTGCGGCCCGGATTTCCCTAACCGGCTGCTGATCGACCGCAACGGCACCCTGCTGTATATGCCGGAGGGCAATTTCGCCTTCGAAGCCGGCCGACTGGTGCCGGCGGATAAACAGCTACCGCGCTGGCAAGCCCCGCCGCCGCCGATGCCGCCGAAACCGATGCCGCAGTCGCCGGAAACGGTGGCGATCGGCAAAATGCGCGCCGCCAAAACGGTGGAAGAGGCTGACGCCGTCAATACTCAGGGATTGTCCAACGCCGCACGCCTTTATCAACTGGGCGCCGTCGCTTTCGCCAGCCACGATCCGCGCGCCACAGACTATTTCCAGCAGGTGCTGAAGCTCCCGGCCGCCGAACAGGGCGACTGGGGGCTGCGGGCGCAGTATTCACTTGGGCGGGTGTTGATGGCTGACCACGGTACGCCGGTGAATGAATCGGGTGAAGCGGCCCCCGCCGCCGAGCATCCACCTAAAGCCGAACTTGAACAGGCGCTGGCGGCGTTCCAGCAGGTGATCGATCGGGTGAAAAGCGGCGCCGCCGATCCCGACCAGCTGGCGCTAAGCAGCCTCGGGCAGCAGGCGCGCATCCACCTGTGGCTGGGTGACGTCGCCCCCGCTGCCCACCTGTACGCACAGCAGGCGGCGCAGGGCGATCCGAGCGGCGGGCAGTCGCTGCAGTACGTCTCCAGCTACCTGGTCAATCCCGACCATCTGGAAACGCTGAAGCAGGTGATCGGCGATCCGTTGATCCAGCAGCTGGTGACCATTGAGCTGTTCGCCCGCAGCGGCAATCTGCAAATGGCGGATACCGACGGCAACGGCCGCTCTGCCCAGATCATCAGCCAGATACTGACGCTGCTGGACGGCACGGTGAAAAGCGGCTTCGCCGGCAGCGATCGGCTGGCGGCATTGGCCTACCGTTCCGGGCAGTACTCGATGGCGGCGAGCCTGCTGAAAAACGCCGGCGACGGCGGCCTGGCGTGGTGGCTGCGCGCCAAAATGGCGCTGCGTGACGGTGACGTGAAAGCCGCCACCGCCGCCTATGCCAAGGCGGCAAGCGCGTTCCCCGCCGACGAAAGCTGGGGCGAACAGCGTAACGCCGACTTTGTCGCGGAAACCATCGTGCCCGAGTGCCGGGTGGCCGGTGAACAGGCCATCCTGGCGCTGAACCGCGGCGACTATCTGCAGGCGATGGACCTGCTGTATCGCGGCAAAGCGATCTACTGGGCCGACGTGGCCGATGTGGCAGAGCGCGTGCTGACCGTCGATGAGTTGAAAGGCTTTGTCGATAAGCACGCTCCGGCGCCGACGCCGCCGCTCAAGCCGGTTAACCCGGACGACTACGGTGGCGGCCAGCAAATCACGCCGGAAGTGCAGCTGCGCGAACTGCTGGCGCGGCGCTTGATGCGCGCCGGGCGGGCCGCGGAAGCGCAGGCCTATTTCGATATCCCCAACTACCGGCAAGCGGCGCAGCAGTACGCCGATGAGCTGAAGGCCGCCAAGGACAAATCCGCCGCGCCGCTGGCGCGCGCGCAAGCTTACTATCGTGCGGCCAACCTGCTGCGCGCCCAGGGGCTGGAGTTTACCGGTTATGAGATGACGCCGGACTACGCCATCTATGGCGCCGGCTATTCCTATCTGGGGGATGCGTTCGATACTCGCGAGCTGAAGCATAAAAGCTGGATCGACAGCGCAGAAGCGGCGCGCGCCAAGGCGGCGCTGCCGGCGCAGGACAACCGTTTCCTGCACTATCGCTGGCAGGCGGTGGGGCTGGCGCAACAGGCGGCCGATCTGCTGCCGCCGAAGAGCCAGGCCTATGCCGCCGTGCTGTGTAACGCCGCCAGCTGGGTTATCAAGCGCGACGCCAAGACCGGCCGGGCGCTTTATCAACGCTACATCAACACCGGCACTCGCTACCCGTGGGCGGCGAAATTCGGCTACGACTGCCCGGCGCCGGACTTTACCGCCGTGGCGCCATAACGCCGAATTTCAGGCATGAAAAAGCCCGGCTTGCCGGGCTTTTTTTCGAATATCGCGTCGACTCAGGCTTCGATCGCCATTTTCAATTTCTTCATGGCGTTCTTTTCCAGCTGGCGCACGCGTTCGGCGGAAACGCCGTACTGATCGGCCAGCTCCTGCAGCGTCGACTTGTTGTCGTCGTCGAGCCAGCGGGCGCGGATGATATGCTGGCTGCGCTCGTCCAGACCTTCCAGCGCATAGGCCAGTTTGTCTGCGGCGTTGCTTTCCCAGTTATCTTCCTCAATGCCTTCAGCGAAGTCGGAGCTCTTGTCCTGCAGGTACAGCACCGGCGCCATCGACTGGCCATCGCGGGCCTCGTCGTCCGGAGTCGGATCGAACGTCATGTCCTGCGCCGCCATGCGAGATTCCATCTCGCGCACGTCTTTGCTGGTTACGCCCAGCTCGCGGGCCACCAGTTCCACTTCGTCCTGGTTGAACCAGCCCAAACGCTGTTTGGTTTTGCGCAGGTTAAAGAACAGCTTGCGCTGCGCTTTGGTGGTCGCCACTTTCACGATGCGCCAGTTGCGCAATACGTACTCGTGGATTTCCGCCTTAATCCAATGCACCGCAAAGGAAACCAGACGCACGCCGACTTCAGGGTTGAAGCGGCGAACGGCTTTCATCAGGCCGATATTGCCTTCCTGAATCAGATCCGCCTGTGGCAGACCATAGCCTGAATAGTTGCGGGCAATATGAGCGACAAAGCGCAGGTGAGACAGGATGAGCTGCTTAGCGGCATCCAGATCGCCCTGATAATGCAGCCGTTCAGCCAGCTCCCGCTCTTCCTCTGCCGTCAGCATCGGATAGGCGTTGGCTGCCCGGATATAGGCTTCCAAGCTACCTTGGGGTACTAAGGCTAAAGTTTGCATTTCTTTGGTCATTCAAACCCTCTCTATGAGAATACAAAATCATGCAGGTGATTATTACAGCGGGGAAATGATTGATTCTACGGCAGTTGCTGAAGCAAAAGCGGTTCCACACGCCGGGCACCTTAACATTTGCTGCAATTTTTGACCGTACTCCGCCCTAAAAGTTCACCCTTTTTTGCAAGCATTGTTGCTGACAATACGTGACGAGAGTGCAGGCCGATAGGGAATTTGTGCGCTAAGAAGAGAGGTGTTGTGCTGACTTCGCTTGAGGTCACTCTTCTCCCGCAACGCGATCAAAAGCAGCAGGAGAAGAGTATACCAAAAAAATCTTACTGTGGTGTAAATCGGCGTAAATGTTGCACCGTCGCCAGCCAGGCGGCGATCCAACCGATCATCGCGGAGATGATCAGCAGCAACAGCGCCTCGTCCCAGCCCAGCCCGTGCAGGGTGAAGGTAGTGCCGAACACCTTGGCCACCCCGGCGACCACTGACTCCAGCTGCCACACCAGCGCGCCGGACAGCACCAGCGACAGCAGCGCGCCGGCAAAGCCGAGCATCGCCCCGCCGTTAAGGAACGGCCGCAGGATAAAACCGTCGGTGGCGCCGATCAGCTTCATCACGTTGATGGTGTCGCGGCGGCTGAAGATGCTCAGACGCACGCTGTTACCGATCACCAGGAACACCGCCACGATCATCAGCACGCCGATGATCGCCGCGATCTGGCCCGCCAACCCGGTCAACGCCGCCAGGCGGGCAAACCAGCTGTCATCCATGCGCACTTCTTCCACACCCTGCACCGCCGCCACGCGATCGCGCAGGGTGTTGAGGGTATCCGAACTCTGGAAGCTCATCTTCGGCGTAACGATCGCCACCGCCGGCAACGGGTTCTCTTCCAGCATGTCCAACGCGCCGCCAAAGCCCGACCAGTTGCGGAACTCGCCGCGCGCTTCTTCACGCGACAGGTAATTCACCTTCTCCACGCCGGCTTCCGCCTTGATGGCGTCGAGCACTTTCAGCGCCGCGTCGTCGTCGAGCGATTTATCCAGGTAGACCGTCAGCTGCGGCGTCGGGTACCACTGGCTGGCCGCGGTGCTGACGTTTTTCCACACGATGTAGCACACGCTCGGCAGCGTCAGGGAGATGGCGATCACCATCACCGTCAACAGCGTCGCCAACGGCTGGCGCAGCATGTCTTTGATGGCGTTCATCCAGGCGTAACGCCACTGTTCGCGCCAGCCGCCGCGCAGCGCCTTGCTCTTGGCGGTTTTTGCGTTATTGGCCATGGTGAGCGCCCCCTTGCATGCGGCCCTGGCTCAGCGTCAGGATGCGGTAATTGCGGCGGGCGATAAGCCCGGTGTCGTGCGTCGCCATTAATACGGTGACGCCGACGCGGTTGAATTCTTCAAACAGGCGCAGAATGCCTTCCGACAGCGCGTCGTCCAGGTTGCCGGTCGGTTCATCCGCCAGCAACACCGCCGGCTTGTTCACCACCGCACGGGCGATGCCCACGCGCTGCTGCTCACCGCCGGACAGTTGAATCGGGAAGTTCTTCGCTTTATCCAGCAAACCGACCTTGTCCAGCGCGGCGGAGACGCGGCGGCGGATGTCTTCGGTACTGGCGCCGGCGATGATCAGCGGCATCGCCACATTGTCATACACCGTGCGATCCAGCAGCAGGTGGTGATCCTGGAAGATCATGCCGATCTGCCGACGCAGGAACGGCACCTCGCGGTTTTTCAAACGACTGATGTCGTGGCCGCCAAACCAGATGTGGCCGGCGCTGGGCCGCTCGATACCGCAAATCAGTTTCAGCAGGGTACTTTTCCCCGCGCCGGAATGGCCGGTCAGAAACGCCATTTCCGCCGGGCGCAGATGGAAATCGACCCCCTGCAGCGCTTGCCGTCCGCCCAGATAAGCTTTACTGACCTGTTCAAAGCGAATCATCCGTATTAATCCTCTCGGGCAAAAAGTGCCTCAATAAAATCGTCAGCCTTAAACGGCCGCAAATCTTCGATGCCTTCCCCGACGCCGATATAGCGAATCGGGATACCGAACTGATCGGCGATGGCGAAGATCACCCCGCCCTTGGCGGTACCGTCCAGTTTAGTCAGCGTGATGCCGGTTAAGCCCACGGCCTCATTAAATAATTTCGCCTGGCTGACCGCATTCTGGCCGGTGCTGGCATCGAGCGTCAGCATAACCTCATGGGGGGCCTGGTCGTCCAGTTTTTTCATGACGCGGACGATCTTCTTCAGCTCTTCCATCAGGTGCGATTTGTTCTGCAGACGGCCGGCGGTATCGGCGATCAAGACATCGATGCCGCGCGCCTTGGCGGCCTGCACCGCATCGAAGATCACCGAAGCGGAATCCGCCCCGGTATGCTGCGCCACCACCGGAATGCGGTTGCGTTCGCCCCACACCTGCAGCTGCTCCACCGCCGCGGCGCGGAAAGTATCCCCCGCCGCCAGCATCACCGACTTGCCTTCCGCCTGGAATTGGCGCGCCAGCTTGCCGATGGTGGTGGTTTTACCCACGCCGTTCACGCCGACCATCAGAATGACATACGGGGTTTTCCCGCTGACATCCAGCGGCTGATCGACCTTGGCCAGAATTTCGGACATTTCCTCCTTAAGCTTGCCATACAGCGCTTCGGCGTCTTTCAGCTGCTTGCGGCTGGCGTGCTGGGTCAGGGAGGTGATGATCTTGCGCGTGGTCTCCACGCCGACATCGGCGATCAGCAGCTGTTCTTCCAACTCGTCGAACAGGTCGTCGTCGATCTTTTTACCGCGGAACAGCCCCATAAAGCCGGAGCCGAGGTTTTGCTTGGTTTTCAGCAGGCTGCGCTTCAGGCGAGCGAAGAAACCCTCTTTGGTCGGCCGCTCCTGCTCTTGCGCAGCGGCCAGCACCACAGGTTCAAGCGGCGCTTCTTCTTCCGGCTCCGATTCTGGTTCGACGACCGGCTCGGGCTCAGCGGCTGGCTCGGGCTCAACAACCGGCTCGGGCTCGACAACCGGCTCGGGTTCAACGACCGGCTCAGGCTCGACAACCGGCTCAGGCTCAACAACTGGCTCAGGTTCAACGACCGGCTCGGGCTCGACGACCGGCTCGGGTTCAACGACCGGCTCAGGCTCAACGACCGGCTCAGGCTCAACGACCGGCTCAGGCTCGACAACCGGCTCGGGCTCGACAACCGGCTCTGGCTCGACGACCGGCTCAGGCTCAACGACCGGCTCAGGCTCAACGACCGGCTCAGGTTCGACAACCGGCTCGGGCTCGACAACCGGCTCAGGCTCAACAACTGGCTCTGGCTCAACCACCGGCTCGGGCTCGACGACCGGCTGCTGCTGCGCCACTACCTGCTCGGTCACGCTGACAATCTCTTCGGCCAACGCTTGCGCCGTCGGGTGTTCGGCCGCCGCCGGCAGGTTTTCCGCGATGGGTTCGCCGGCCTGGCCGCTATCCCACTCTCCCGGGGTGTCGACGGAGGCGGCAGGTTCAGATTCCTGGGCGGGGAGCTTGTCATCCAGCTTGGCGGTGGCCGGTTCAGCCGGCGTCTCCGCGGCCTGAGGCTCCGCCTGCTCTACCGGCTGCTCAGGTTGCTGTTGCTCTTCTTCCTTTTCCTTCTGGCCAAACCCCAGCCAGGAGAAAAACCCACGTTTCTTATCTTTTGCCATGTTATGACTCTACTCCGTACCGAAGGCTCGCTTACCCTACATACCTGAAGGATATATGCTGACAATAATCCGCCGAGTCTATCACTTTCCCTCGCGCAGCAACACGCATCCGGCATGCTTTCCGGTGTGAAATCAGACAACAAAGTTTTACCGTTCCCCCCGAAGCCCGTCACCGGTAGAATAGGGGCAACTTTTCGTTAACCTCTACGGCTCCGCGCCGCAAAAGAAATCAAACAACGCTTATGACAAGACTCTCGCCACGGGCGGCGGCCAAAAAACCGCCCCAGGCCACAGCCGGACAGATCCGCATCATCGGCGGCCAATGGCGCGGTCGCAAGCTTCCGGTGCCGAACAGCCCGGGGCTGCGCCCCACCACCGATCGGGTGCGCGAAACCCTGTTCAACTGGCTGGCGCCGGTGATTCAGGGCGCGCGCTGCCTGGACTGTTTCGCCGGCAGCGGCGCATTAGGGCTGGAAGCGCTGTCGCGCTACGCCGGCAGCGCCACGCTGTTGGAATTCGAACGGCCGGTGGCGCAGCAGCTGGAAAAAAATCTGGCGCTGCTGCAGGGCAAAGGGGTGGTTATCAACACCAACGCGCTGAGCTGGCTGGCTGGCGAGGGCCAACCGTTCGACGTGGTGTTCCTCGATCCGCCGTTTCGCAAAAGCCTGCTGGCGGAGACCGCCTTGCTGCTGGAGCAGCGTGGCTGGCTGGCCGACGAGGCCTGGATCTATGTAGAAGCCGAGGCGGAAAGCGCCGCGGCGGACGTGCCTGCCAGCTGGCAGCTGCACCGGGAGAAGGTCGCCGGCCAGGTGGCCTATCGCCTTTATATTCGTTCGCAAGAGAAAACCGACCATGCTGATTAATCTGGGCCGCCTGCTGATGCTGTGCGTGTGGGGCTTCCTGCTCTCTAACCTGTTCCATCCTTTTCCCAAGCCGCTGAAGTATTTCATCGACGTGGCGCTGTTCTTTATGGTGGTGATGCACGGCCTGCAGCTGGTGCTGTTGAAATCCACCCAGCCGAAGGATCAGCCAATCAGCTACTGGCAAGAAGCCAAGATCTTTATCTTTGGCGTGTTCGAGCTGCTGGCCTGGCAAAAGAAACAGCCGCCCATCAAGAAGAAATGACCGCTACGGCTGAACGCTGAAAGAGACGAAGCGCGTGCCCTGCATGTTCAACGTGCCCTGCGCGCCTTTTTCTATCGGGTTGTATTGCCACTGTTTCAGCCGAAGCGTGATGTCTTCACCGCCCTGGTTCGGGCTGAACACCACCTCGTAATACATCGGCTCATTGACCAGCGGTTCGCGCTGCGGCGCGCGGGTCCTGGCGACCGGGAAGCTGCGCTTGTCGCTCACCGTCACCTGCAGGCTGCGCATCGGCGCGCGATCGTTTTCCGCCTCCCGCTGGCGCTGTTTGAAGTAGCGTTGCGTGGCCAGCACGGCGATCAGCGCAATCACGGCGACAAAAAATAACGGTGGTTTGCTCATCGGTTTCCCATTTCCTTCACGGCCAAATCGGCGTAAACATAGCATTCTCAAGAAAGCATTGTCGATCGTCGGCAGGCTACCTACACTGAAATAAGAAGTGACATTGGTGACAGTTTGGAGCCGGTTGTTGCGGCTCCCTCATGCATAAGGAAGACATAAATGAGTTGGCCGTTCCTTGCCGTATTCTTTTCCGGTTGGCTGTTCGTCGACGCCTCATACCGTGGCCCGCGCTGGCAGCGCTGGGTGTTCAAACCCGTCACGCTGCTGCTGCTGTTGCTGTTGGCCTGGCAGGCGCCGGTGCTCGGCGCCGCGGGTTATCTGATCGTGCTCGGCCTGCTGGCGACGCTGATCGGCGACGCGCTGCTCCTGTTGCCGCGCGAGCGGGTGCTGTACGCCATCGGCGCCTTTTTCCTGTCCCATCTGCTGTATACCCTGAGCTTCGCCAGCCAGATGACGTTCAGCCTGTTCTGGCCGCTGCCGCTGGCGCTGCTGGCGATCGGCGCGTTGCTGCTGGCCACCCTTTGGACCCGGCTGGAAGAGATGCGCTGGCCGATCGTCACCTACGTGGCGATGACGCTGCTGATGGTCTGGCTGGCGGGCGAGCAATATTTCCTGCGTAGCACCGATTTCGGCTTCTCGCTGCTGACCGGCACCTCGCTGCTGCTGCTGGCCAACGTGGTTTGGCTGCTCAACCGCTACCGTTTCACCTTCCGTGCGGCGGACGCCATCGTGGCTTTCTGTTACTTCTCCGGCCACTTCCTGATCGTGCGTTCGCTCTACCTGTAACTATCTGCCGCGGGTTCGGTGCGCCGAACCCGTTTTTCATTATCAAGCCAGCGCTTTCAACGTCAGGGCATCATCGGCGCCCAGCTGATTGCGATACAGATCGCCGTCGCGCGAGAAGAACGCCAGCGTGCTGCCATCCGCCCGCAGCAGAGCGATGCCGTCCGGCGCCGGGCGCCAGCCCACGACTTCCGCCGCAAACACGCTTTGCAAACACCGTTGCCGATCCACCAGCTGATAGCCGTTGGTCTCGCTTTGTTCATTCGCCAGAAACTCGATTTGGCATTGCCGCTCGCTGTCGGCCACCTGCCATTGCCCCGCCAGCGACTGCGCGGTCGGCAGCGCCAGGCTGCCGGCCATGACCGCACTTGTCACCATCATGCCGCCCGCCGCCAAAGCGGTGCGCGTTAAAGTACCTTTCATACCGGGCTCCCGCATCACGCCCGGCCGAGACTGCGCCGGGCGTTCCGTTGCTGTGTTACACGATAAAGTCAGTGGCGACGTCAACCTGGCCGACGATTTTCACCAGGAAGTCCGGCGCCTGATGGCCACCGATATTCACCGACAAATCGGTCACGTTGTTGGAAGCGTTGTAGCTGAGCAGCGCTTCGCCGGCCGTGCCGCTGAAGTGATCGACGAAGTGAATGAAATCGCTGCTCTGCGCCTCTTTGTTGAAGAACGACAGGTCAATTTTGTCGATCCCTTTCTGGAAGTCGCGGATCCAGTCTGAAGCGCCCGGTGCGGAATCGCCGGCGGCAGAGAACACGAAGATGTCTTTGCCGGCACCGCCCCACAGCTCATCCGCCCCGCCGCCGCCGAACAGCACGTCGTTACCCGCGCCGCCTTTCAGCACGTTGTTGGCCGCGTTGCCGACGATCACGTCGTTGCCGGAACCGCCAATGGCGTTCTCGATGGTCACACCGGCAGCGATCGAGACGTTGCCCTTCAGGCCACCCACATCGGAGAACGATTTCTCGTTCAGGTTGATGCGCTGGTTAGCGGTGTAACCGGAGAAATCGAAGGTATCGTTACCGCCCGCATCCCAGGCCGCAAAGATCACTTTCTGCGAGTTGCTGGTGGTGCTGAGGAAGTCGCGACCGGTGTTGGAGTTAAAGCCGTACACGGTGTCGCCGGTGCGGGTCGACAGGTTGGCGCCATACAGATGCTGAATGGCGGCAATGTCATCCAGCAGCGGAGCCGCGGCATAGTGGCCGCCGTTGTCGCCACCGGTGTTGGTTTCACTCCAGTAGCTCATCAGGCTGAACTGGCGGGTATCCTCCGCATAGGTGACGTCGCGATAGGTCGGGTTACCCTCACCGGCGTTGTAGTCGCCCGGGTGGCTCAGGCCCAGCGCATGGCCAATCTCATGGGTGAACGTCTGACGGCCGTAGTCTTCGGTCGCCGGATGCTTCACGTTGGATTGGTTGACGTTGTACCAGGTCTGGCCACCCAGATCCTGGCCCTGCCAAATGGTGTTCGGCAGGAAGGCGTAGGCCTGGGTGCCGTAATCATAGTGGCCGGGACGATCCTGGCTGTAGTTGCCGAAGGTGATGTTGGCCTTTTGTCCGGCCGCCACTTCGGTGAAGGTGATATTGGCGACGTCGGCCCAGGACTGCAGCGACAGCTTAGCCTGCTGCTGCTGTTCCGCGCTGAACTTGCTCAGCCCGGTGTCGCCGGCGACGTTGGTGGAAGAGAACTTATAGTCCGGGAAGGAGAAGGTTAATTTGACCGGCTGGCCAAATACCTTGTAACCGTTCCAGGTTTGGTTCTCACGGGTAATAAACAGCCCAGCTTGCTCGTTAGAAAATGAATCCTTGCCATTAATCTGAATCCCGTTGCCCCGCTCATGATAATGCAGCAGGTCGTCTACAGCATCGTAGCCGGTTGTCGCGGCCGCAAGGCTGGATTCAGTAATTTCAATTGCCTTTTTAGTAGATTGCATTGGTTCGATTCCACTCATTACCTGATTGATATCAATCAGACAGATAGACATAACCTCCCCGTAAGCCACGGTTAATGAACCTCAGGCTTGCTGGAAGGGGCTTATGCGCCGTTGCCGGCAGTGTGTTAGGTAGAATTAATGCATATATATCAGCAAATAAGATCACCATTAAAAATGGTAATCGATTCCAATTATAGGCAGGGTCGCAAAACTGCACATAAAATAATCAACCATTTATTATCGCAACGAAAGTTTGTTATGCTGCTTTTTTGGCTTCTTTACAAAACAAATGAAACTTGATGAGGAGAAGTTGGCACCAAACTTCAATAGCAATGCGGCCTGCAGACTCAAGCGAATCATGCTGGCTTTCCCTAGGGTAAAAGGTAAATTTTGCTAAAGCGTTATAGATTAATAACTCTTTATTATTAGGTCGGGCGATTTTTTAGTTTCTATAGGAATATTATTTTCTTATTTAAACTATCGGCGGCGAGCCTGTTTCCCCAAATAGGGGATAAGAAAAGCCGATAGATTAAAATTCGCATTATTCATTATTGAATGAATCCCCCTTTCTACGCTTGAACGCCGTTAGCAATAATTCTCATCCGGCGCTTGACTCTGGAGTGGACTCCAGGGTGTAGAGTCAGTTGAGCAAACCCGTTTAACAGCCCGAAGGGGGACGTTATGCACAATCAGCAAAACCATAATCATCAGGAACATCACCACGCCGAAGGCGGATGCGGCTGCAACCACAGCCACAGCAAAACGCAGCATGGCTGCAGCAGCGAACCGAAAAACGCCGCCGCGCAGGCCGAACAGGCCCACCATCATCACGATCATGGCGATAGCGGCTGCTGCGCCGCCACGCCCGACGATCCGGACGAGGAAAGCGACAGGCTGGCCGCCGCTCCCCCTTCCGGCAGCCAACGTTTCAGCTGGAAAGTCACCGGCATGGACTGCCCCAGCTGCGCCAAGAAAATCGAAAATGCCGTCACCGCACTCCCCGGCGTCGACAGCGCGCGGGTGCTGTTTGCGACCGAGAAACTGGTAGTCGACGCACAGTCCGACATCAGCCTGCGGATCCAGGACGCGGTCGCCCAGGCCGGCTTTACCCTGCTCGGCACTCAGAACGCCAAAGCCGCCGCGCCGAAAACCTCACGCTTCGGCGAATTCGCACCGCTGCTGCTGTTAACTACCTTGATGGTCGTCAGCTGGGTGCTGGATCGGGTTAACCCAGAGCTGGGGCGCATCGCCTTTATCGCCACCACGCTGGTCGGATTGGCGCCGGTCGCCGCCAAGGCGCTGCGTTTGATCCGCTCCGGCACGCCATTCGCCATCGAAACGCTGATGAGCGTGGCGGCCATCGGCGCGCTGTTCATCGGCGCCACCGCCGAAGCGGCGATGGTGCTGCTGTTGTTTATGGTCGGCGAACTGCTGGAATCCTACGCCGCCAACCGCGCGCGACGCGGCGTGACGGCGCTGATGGAGCTGGTGCCGGAAGACGCGCTGCTGCTGCAAGGCACGGAACGCAAACGCGTGCCGGTCGCCAGCCTGCGCCCTGGCGACGTGATTGAAATCGCGCCCGGCGGGCGCCTGCCGGCCGACGCCGAGCTGCTCAATCCGTTCGCCAGCTTCGACGAAAGCGCCCTGACCGGCGAATCGGTGCCGGTCGAGCGCCAGCAGGGCGAGAAAGTGGCCGCCGGCAGCCTGTCCGTCGATCAGGCGGCGCAGATGAAGGTGATCTCCGAGCCCGGCAAAAACGCCATCGACCGCATTCTGCAGCTGATTGAAGAGGCCGAAGAGCGCCGCGCGCCGATCGAACGCTTCCTCGACCGGTTCAGCCGTTATTACACCCCGGCCATTATGCTGCTGGCCGTCGCGGTGATCCTGCTGCCGCCGCTGCTGTTCTCGCAGCCGTGGGATACCTGGATCTATCGCGGCCTGACGCTGCTGCTGATCGGCTGCCCATGCGCATTGGTGATCTCGACCCCGGCGGCCATTACATCCGGGCTGGCGGCCGCCACGCGGCGCGGCGCGCTGATTAAAGGCGGCGCGGCGCTGGAGCAACTGGGCCAGATACAAACCATCGCCTTCGATAAAACCGGCACCCTGACCGAAGGCAAGCCGACGGTGACCGACGTGCTGCCGATCGGCACACTCACCGAACAGCGGCTGCTGCAGCTTGCCGCCGCGGTGGAGGCCGGCTCACATCACCCGCTGGCGCAGGCGATCATCAACCGCGCCGCCGCAAGCGGGGCCGAGTTGCCGCTGGCGCAGGCGCGCCGCGCGCTGGCCGGCGTCGGCGTTGAAGGGATCGTGGACGGCAAGAGCGTTCTGATCAGCGCGCCGGGCAAGCTGGCGCCGGGCCTGCTCGCCGTTCAATGGCAGAGCAAGGTAGACAAGCTGGAAAACGCCGGTAAAACGGCGGTGGTGGTGCTGGAAGACGGCGCGCCCATCGGCTTGCTGGCGCTGCGCGACACGCTGCGCAGCGACGCCAAACAGGCGATAGCCGAACTGAACGCGCTGGGTATTCGCGGCGTGATGCTGACCGGCGACAACCCGCGCGCCGCCGCGGCGATCGCCGGCGAGCTGGGCCTCGACTATCGCGCTAGTCTGTTGCCGGAAGATAAGGTCAACGCGGTCACCGAGCTGAGCGAACTGCGTCCGACGGCGATGATCGGCGACGGCATCAACGACGCCCCGGCGATGAAAGCCTCCAGCATCGGCATAGCCATGGGCAGCGGCACCGACGTGGCATTGGAAACCGCCGACGCCGCCCTGACCCACAACCGGCTGCTGGGCGTCGCGGAGATGATCCGCATCTCGCGCGCCACCCACGCCAATATCCGGCAAAACATCACCATCGCGCTGGGATTGAAAGGGGTCTTCCTGATCACCAGCCTGCTGGGGCTGACCGGTTTGTGGCTGGCGGTGCTGGCCGACTCCGGCGCCACCGCGCTGGTCACCGCCAACGCGCTGCGGCTGTTGAAAAAGCGCCAATAACGCGGCGCCAGGCCGGGTTCCTCAATGGGAACCCGGCATTATCGATTGCAGCGGCAATATTAAGGATATTGTCGGCGCGTATGTAAAACCCGCAACGCCCGGATGTGAGTTTCCAGCACCTGGTAAACCAGGAGATAATGGGGATGTAGGGGGATTTCATGCGTGCCGTCCACTCTGCCGCGCCGGAAAATTCGAGGATGTCTGCCGGCGGGAATGACGGCCTCCATGATGAGAACCTTCATTTTTCTGGCCGCCAGAGGGTTATCATTGGCGATGAATCCCACAATCTCCGCCAGATCCTGACGTGCGGCTCGAGTCCATTCGATGTTGAGCATTATGCCTGCTTCGCTTTGATCCTGGCTTCTGCAGCAGCGATAACAGCATCCATTTCAGCCATCACGTCATCATGAGGAATGCCGGGCCGCGGCTCATCCATGGCTTCCTGAACTCTTTCAAGAAACCAGCGCTCATAGCCCTGTGTACGTTCCTCATTTTCCATCTTGGCAACCGTAGGCAGTAGTAAAATACTCATCGTTTGTCCCCTTCGAACGCTCCCCGATCGCAGGGAGCTTATCTCACGAGGCGATTAAAAACTATACACCTTTACGTAACAGATAACGGTATGGCGCCTGCTCGGTCTCCTGCGCCACCAGCGTATGCTCCATAAAGCGGCAGAACCCCGGAATATCGCGGGTGGTGGCCGGATCGTCGGCGATAATCAGCAGCGTTTCGCCGTTGTCCATATGGCGCACGGTTTTGCGCACCATCATCACCGGTTCCGGGCAACGCAGGCCCAGCGCGTCGAGCGTCTGGTCTGCCTGGGCAAATAAGTCAGTCATGCAATTTTTCTCGTTCAAAAACGATCGGCGAACGCTCGCCGCATCTCATTAGCGCCTAGTTTACGCCGGTAGTTTTTCTGCGCAAGATGCGTTAACGTTTGCGTTAAATTTAACCATTGCATTGGTTGCGCAAACGCGTATCATGCCGCCGCGCAGCGTTTTTTGCTGTTTTGACAAGACACACTGGGTTCCCTCACCCCACTGCTAAAAAGGCTACAATATGTATTCGTTTACCGCACAGCAGCGCTTCACGGCGTTGGTCTGGCTTTCGCTGTTTCATATCGCCATCATTACCTCCAGCAACTATCTGGTGCAGCTGCCGATCACCGTTTTCGGCTTCCATACCACCTGGGGCGCCTTTACCTTCCCGTTTATCTTCCTCGCGACCGATCTGACCGTGCGCATCTTCGGCGCGCCGCTGGCGCGGCGGATTATCCTGGCGGTGATGGTGCCGGCGCTGTTCATCTCCTACGTGATCTCCACCGTCACCTATCAGGGAGAATGGCAGGGCTTCGCGGCGCTGGGCAGTTTTAACCTGTTCGTGGCGCGTATCGCCGTCGCCAGCTTTATGGCCTACGTGCTCGGCCAGATCCTCGACGTTCACGTCTTCAATCGCCTGCGCCAACGCAGCGCCTGGTGGGTGGCGCCGGCGGCGGCGATGTTCTTCGGCAATATCAGCGATACGCTGGCGTTCTTCTTCATCGCCTTCTACAAGAGCAGCGATCCCTTCATGGCCAACAACTGGGTGGAGATCGCGCTGGTGGATTACAGCTTCAAGGTGATGATCTGCCTGCTGTTCTTCCTGCCGATGTACGGCGTGTTGCTGAACATGCTGCTCAAACGCATCGCGGCGCGCAGCGGCAGCCTGCAGCCGGGCTGAGCCGTGTTATTCTGGGCGGCCCTATCCTTTGGAGGCCGCCCATGACCCCAATCGTCCGCACCGCCACGCTCGAAGAAATCCACCGCCTTTACCAACGCATCCCCGAATTCGGCGGCCTGCATAGCCTGGCCGATCTGCAGCGGCGCATCGGCGGTGCCTCCGCCAGCCTGTTGATCGCCGAAATCGACGGCCAGCCGGCCGGTTTCAAACTCGGTTATCAACAGCGGGAAACGGTGTTTTACAGCTGGCTGGGCGGCGTGCTGCCGGCATTTCGTCGCCACGGCGTGGCGCAGGCCTTGTTGGCCGAACAGGAGCGCTGGGCGCGGGCGCAGGGCTATCGCCGGCTGACGGTCAAAACCCGTAACCGGTTCCGCGCCATGCTGACGATGCTGCTCGCCCACCACTATCAGATTGTTCAGCTGGAAAAGAAAGGCGAAGTGGCTGATTATCGGCTATTACTGGAGAAAAACTTGTGACAACATCTGCCTTGCATTTCAGCCTGGAATAGGTTGCGATACGACAGTGAATCCCTACCGGAAAGGAAGAAGGAAGCCCGATGCGTAAAGTAGCGAAATTGATGGGTATCAGCCTGCTGGCGCTTGGCCTCGCGGCCTGCGACGGCGACACCAAAGACACCAAGGCAGCGTCTGACGGCGCGGCGGCCAGCGCGCCGGCCGGGCAGCAGGTCAGCCTGCTGGACGGTAAACTGGCGTTCACCCTGCCGGTCGGCATGGCGGATCAGAGCGGCAAGCTGGGCAACCAGGCCAACAACATGCATGTTTACGCAGACAGCACCGGCCAGCGCGCGGTGATCGTGATCCTGGGCGACAAGACCGCCGACAGCCTGGAGACCCTGGCCAAGCGCCTGGAGAATACCCAGCGCGCGCGTGACGCCAACCTGCAGGTGATCACCAACAAAGCGCTCGACGTCAACGGCGTGCCGCTGCGTCAGCTGGACAGCATCATCACCAGCGGCGGCGAAAAAGCCTATTCCTCCGTCCTGATCGGCTCGCTGAACAACAACATGCTGACCATTCAGGTGACGCTGCCGGCGGACAATCAGCAGCAGGCGCAGGCCGAAGCCGAAGGCATCATCTCCACCCTGAAGCTGAAGCAGTAATCCCACAGAGGGCCGGCTTGCCGGCCCTTTCGTTTTTATGCCAGCGCCTGCGCCAGCAGGGTGATCGGATGCTCACAGTGCTTGCTGGTGGACATTTCTATCTGCCATTTGCAGGTCTCGCAGTCGGTCACCACCAGATCCACTCCGCTCTCTTCGATCTGCCGGAACAGCGGCGCGCCGATGCCTTGCGAAGTGGCGTAGTTCTCCGATTTGAACCCGTAGGTGCCGGCGATGCCGCAGCACTGCGAATCCAGCACCACCAGCTCCAGCCCCGGTATCTGCCGCAGCAGCTCCAGCGTGTAGGCGGTCCAGCCCATCTTCTCCATATGGCAAGGCGTGTGATAAGCCACCCGCAGCGGCGTGCGCTTCAGCGGCAGGCTGCGCCCCTGATTGATCAGGCGATAGAGATAGCGCGTCGCCAGCTCCACCCGATCGCGCACCGGAGTGGTGTCCACGTCCAGCAGATGAGGATATTCGTCGCGCAGGGTGAAGGTGCAGCTCGATGAGGTCGCCACCACCGGGATGCCGCGCTCCAGCACCGCTTCATGCAGCGACTCGGCGTTAACCCTGGCCTGCTTTTTGGCCTGCTCGATAAACCCGTTGGCGATCAGCGGCACGCCGCAGCATTTCTCGCGCTTCAGCAGCTGCACGCCGATATCCAGCGCGTTGAATACCCGGATCAAATCCTTGCCCAGCTGCGGATGGTTATAGTTGACGAAGCAGCCGTGGAAAAACGCCACCTGCTCGGCATAGCGCCGCTGAGCCTGCGCCTGTTGCCGGTACCAGCGGCGGAAGGTGCCGAACGAGTATTTCGGCAGTTCGCGACGGTGATCGATCTTCAGCGCCTTGTCCAACAGCTTGCGCACCGGTTTCAGCCCGGTGGCGGCGTTGACGATCGGCGCGAACGGCGTCGACAGCGAGCCCATGATGTCGGTGTGGCTGAGGATGGCGTCGCGCAGCGTCGGCTTGCTCTGGGCGAAGTCGGCACGGGCGCGCTGAATGATATCGCCGATTTTGACGTCGGACGGGCAGGCCACTTCACAACGTTTGCAGTTGGTGCAGTATTTCAGCGCTTCGTCGTACAGCGCCGGATCTTTCAGCCGCAGCCGCTCGCCGTCCGGCCCCGCCTGTTTTGGCCCCGGATAGAGCGGGTTCACTTTGGCGACCGGGCAATAGGTGGTGCAGACGGTGCATTTGATGCAGCTTTCAAAGCTGTGGTCCTGATGCAGGCTCATGCGTTTTCCTCCGCGGCGATCTGCTGCGCGACGTGCAGCGCACCGATCAATGACACGCCTGCGCCGCAGCCTTGCTGCAGCGGATCGTAGCCGCCGGCGACCGCGCCGATGGCGTACAGATTGTCGAACGGCATGCCCTGCTTCATCGCCCGCAGCCTGCCGTCGGTGCGCACGCCAAATTGCAGATAAGGCTGCGGCGCGAACAGCTCGCGCCGGCTCCAGTCGGCGCGATCCGCGCGGCTGTGTACGTCCAGCCCGAAGATCGGCTCGCGCACCCCGTCGAAATCCGCCACCAGCCCGTTGCTGAAGAAGCTGCCGCTGGCCAACACCACCTGCTGCGCCCGCAGCGGAATATCACCGTGGTTGCGGGTATACAGGCCCGTGACGCGGCCGGCTTCGCACTCGGCGCGCAGCACGCTGTCGCCGGGCATGAAAACGCCGCCCAGCTGTTGAAAACGCCGCCGCAGCGCCTGATGCAAGCGCATGCCGGGCACCGAAGGCGGCAGCGTCGGCAGCAGCCGGATCGGCTTGCCGACCGCATCCTGCAGCACCGCCAGCGACGCGTCGTCCTCCAATCCCAAACAGGCCGGCAGGAAGAGCGCGTCGGCTGCCCCCGCCAACCGCCGCAGTTCCTCGGCCAGCGGCGGCAGGCTTTCCATCAAATCCAGCACCCGGGCGATGTTTACCGCGCGGAACTCGCTGGGGTTATTGCGCAATCTGTCCAGCGCCGGCATGTGCAGATAGGCCACCTCCGTCTCTACGCCGAGCTCCCGGCTCAGAGAGTCGGCGGCCATCTGCGGCTGGAAATCGAGGAAGCCTTCGATGCCGATCACCGCAATGCGCCGCCACGGCAGTTGGCCGGTCAGCGGCAGCGTCGGGATCGCCTGCGGGCTGAGCCAGGTGGCGCGACGCGTGCCAAGCGGCGTAATGCGCAGATGGTTGTTGGCGCCCTCGCCCTGCAGGTTCAGCCCGCAGCGCTCCAGCAGCCGCTGCGCGGCGGCGGACAGCGCCGCCACCCGGCCGGGCCCGATCAGGGCATACGGATGCTGCGGCGCCTGCTGCGCCAGCTGCGGTAGCGCCGCCAGCGGCATTTCGACCGGCGTGCCGTCCGGCAATCTCGCCAGCAGGTCGAGCGAGCCGGAGGAGAAGTAGAGCGCGCTCTGGCCGGAACTGACCACCGCACAGCGCTTGCCCTGTTCGGCCACGGCAATGGCGCAGCTCAGGCCCGCCAGGCCGCCGCCAATCACCACTACGTCAAATCGCATCATCCGCCTCCTGCTCCTTGTCGGCCTGGGCTTCAAGCCCGCATAGCCCCTGGTAAACCCAGCTGGTAAATTCACTCTCGCGCAGCGCGTCGCCCCAGGCGATCGGCCGTACGCCTTTCCACCGTTCGTTGAGGAACTGCGACAGCTGCGCGATGGACTGCTGCGGCGTGCTGACGTTAAAGCGCGTCAACAGCCCGGCGGCGCGGCAGGCACAGAGTTCGCCCTGGCAGGTGCCCATGCCGACGCGGGTGCGGCGGCGCAGATCCACCAGGTTATTGACGGTCAGCGAGTTGACCGCATAACGCACTTCCCCGGCGGTCACTGCCTCGCATTCGCACACCAGGCTGGTGTCGAGCCGATCGGCCGCCGGCACCTGGCTGGCGCGATCGCCGTGGCGGTAAATTGCCGAGCCGCGAATGCTGGCGGGCAGAGAAACCACGCTGCGCACCGTCTCCTCCGCCGACTGGCGGGAGCCGGGCAACGCATCCTGCGCGGTGGTGCACGGGCGGTTTACGCCAAGCTTTTCGCACACCTTGTCGGTGGCCCACTCCGCCATCAGGCGGTAGGTCATCAGCTTGCCGCCGGTGATGGTGATAAACCCTTCCAGCCCGTCGCGGGCGGCGTGATCGAGCAGCACGATGCCGCGGCTGACGTTGCGCCCGCTGGGGTCGTCGTCGCTGGCCACCAGCGGCCGTACCCCGGCGTAGGCGCGCAGAATGCGGGTCTGCGCCAGGGTGGGCGCCAACAGCGCCCCCTCGCGGATCAGAATATCCACTTCCTGCGGAGTCACCAGCATGTTGTCAATTTGGTCGTAGTCGATATGGGTCGAGGTAGTACCGATCAGCGAGATGGTGTCGCCCGGCACCAGGATGTCGGCGTCTGCCGGTTTGCGGCAGCGGTTGATCACCATGTTGTTGATGCGGTGGCCGAGGATCAACAGCGCCCCCTTGGCCGGGAACATGCGGATGCGCAAATCGGCGTATTCGGCGATCTGCTGGCCCCAGATGCCGGCGGCGTTGACCACCACCGGCGCATGCAGCGCATAGCGCCGCTGATTCTGATGGTCGTAAACGCGCACGCCCGTCACCCGATCGCCGCTGCGCAACAATCCCACCACCTGGTGGTAGGTCAGGATCTGCGCGCCGTGCTCGCGCGCGTCCAACATGTTGGCGGCGGTCAGCCGGAAGGGATCGACGGTGCCGTCCGGCACGCGCACCGCGCCGATCAGCGCCGGGTTAGCCGCCGGTTCCAGCCGCAGCGCCAGCTGCGGGTCGATCGCTTCGGCGTTGATGTCGGCCTGGCGACAGGCGGCGATAAACTGTTGCTGATAGTCCAGCGAGTCCTGCGGCAGGGTGATGAACAGCCCATCGGTGCGCTCGATGCAGTGGTGGGCGATGCGTTTCAGGATGCGGTTTTCTTCGATGCACTCGCGCGCCGACTCGCCGTCGGTCACCGCATAGCGCGCGCCGCTGTGCAGCAAACCGTGGTTGCGGCCGGTGGCGCCGGTAGCGATGTCGTGGCGCTCCAGCAAAATGCAGCGCAAGCCGCGCCGCGCGCAGTCGCGGGCGATGCCTGCGCCGGTGGCGCCGCCGCCGATGATGATCACATCCGTTTCGCCGCCGTCAAAATAGCTGCTCATGTCGCTCCCTCAGGATCGGTAGTTATGAGCCTATTGAGCCACGGTTATAAGGGTCTTTGTTTGATAAGGAACAAGAACGAACATCAAACGAAATAAAAATGTCCACAAAAAACCATCAATGTGATCATAATCACGATTTTTGGACGTTTTTCTATTTCATAACGTTAACGAATCGCTCAAAATCCGCCGTGGTTTCATAAAAGTGTAACAATTGCGCCATTCGTCACAGCGACACCAGGCGTATTTGACGACAATGGCGCTCGTTATGGAACACAAAAACACCACATTCGATATCCGCTCAATCATCAAATGAACGTAAAAGGTCATATTGATGTGATAACAGATAAAGCCATCGGAGGCGCTCATGTTGAGTATTTTTAAGCCGGCCGCACACATCGCCCGTGTGCCGAGCGATAAGGTAGACCCGCTCTACCGTAAGCTGCGCTGGCAAATTTTCCTGGGGATCTTCTTCGGTTACGCCGCTTACTATCTGGTGCGTAAGAACTTCACCCTGGCCATGCCTTACCTGATCGAACAAGGCTTCAGCCGCGGTGACCTCGGCTTCGCGCTGTCGGGCATTTCCATCGCCTACGGCTTCTCCAAATTCATCATGGGTTCGGTCTCCGACCGTTCCAACCCGCGAGTGTTCCTGCCTGCCGGCCTGATCCTGGCGGCGGCGGTGATGTTGTTCATGGGCTTCGTGCCGTGGGCCACCTCCAGCATCGCCATCATGTTCGTCCTGCTGTTCCTGTGCGGCTGGTTCCAGGGCATGGGTTGGCCGCCGTGCGGCCGCACCATGGTGCACTGGTGGTCGCAGAAAGAACGCGGCGGCATCGTCTCCATCTGGAACTGCGCCCACAACGTGGGTGGCGGCCTGCCGCCGCTGCTGTTCCTGCTGGGCATGGCCTGGTTCAACGACTGGCACGCTGCGCTTTACATGCCGGCCTTCGGCGCCATCCTGGTGGCCCTGATCGCCTTCGGCCTGATGCGCGACACCCCGCAATCCTGCGGCCTGCCGCCGATTGAAGAGTACAAAAACGACTATCCGGACGACTACAGCGAAAAAGACGAAGAAGAGCTGACCGCCAAACAGATCTTCATGCAGTACATCCTGCCGAACAAGCTGCTGTGGTACATCGCGGTCGCCAACGTGTTCGTCTATCTGCTGCGTTACGGCATTCTGGACTGGTCGCCGACCTACCTGAAAGAAGTGAAGCACTTCGCGCTGGACAAGTCTTCCTGGGCTTACTTCCTGTATGAATACGCCGGTATCCCGGGCACCCTGCTGTGCGGCTGGATGTCGGACAAAGTGTTCAAAGGCAACCGCGGCGCCACCGGCGTGTTCTTCATGACGCTGGTGACCATCGCCACCGTGGTGTTCTGGATGAACCCGCCGGGCAACCCGACCGTGGACATGATCTGTATGCTGGTCATCGGCTTCCTGATCTACGGCCCGGTAATGCTGATCGGCCTGCACGCGCTGGAGCTGGCGCCGAAGAAAGCCGCCGGCACCGCCGCAGGCTTCACCGGCCTGTTCGGCTACCTGGGCGGCTCGGTTGCGGCCAGCGCCATCGTCGGCTACACCGTAGACTTCTTCGGTTGGGACGGCGGCTTCATGGTGATGATCGGCGGCGGCGTGCTGGCGGTTATCCTGCTGCTGCTGACCATGCTGAACGAAAAGAAACACCACGCGGAAATCGCTGCCGGCAAGCGCGGCTAACCGTCACACGACTTTTGCATGATTTAAAGGCCGCCCTGCGGCCTTTTTACTACCCTGCCCCCAACAACAAGGAGAAAACGGAATGCGGACTCAAGTCAAAGCCCTGCTGACAGGGATCATTCTCGCTACCTCAATGGTCAGCGCCGCGCAGGCGGCGGACAAAGTGGTGATCGCCCACCGCGGCGCCAGCGGCTACCTGCCGGAACACACTCTGCCGGCGAAGGCGATGGCCTACGCGCAGGGCGCCGATTACCTCGAACAAGATCTGGTGATGACCAAAGACAACGAGCTGGTGGTGCTGCACGACCATTACCTCGATCGCGTCACCGACGTCGCCGAACGCTTCCCGGACCGCGCGCGCAAGGACGGCCGTTATTACGCCATCGACTTTACGCTGGCGGAGATCAAATCGCTGAAGTTCACCGAAGGCTTTGAAATCGAAAACGGCAAGAAGGTGCAGGGCTACCCTGGCCGCTTCCCGATGGGCAAATCCGACTTCCGCGTACACACCTTCCAGGAAGAGATCGAGTTCGTGCAGGGTCTGAACCATTCGACCGGCAAGAACATCGGCATCTACCCTGAAATCAAGGCGCCGTGGTTCCACAAACAGGAAGGCAAGGACATCTCCAGCAAAGTGCTGGCGGTGCTCAAGCAATACGGCTACACCGGCAAAAACGACAACGTCTACCTGCAGTGCTTCGACGCCAACGAGCTCAAACGCATCAAGAACGAGCTGGAGCCGAAGCTGGGCATGGATCTGAAGCTGGTGCAGCTGATCGCCTATAACGACTGGCAGGAAACCTACGAGCAGAAAGCCGACGGCAAGTGGGTGGAGTACGATTACGACTGGATGTTCAAGCCGGGCGCGATGAAGAAAATCGCTCAATATGCCGACGGCATCGGGCCGGACTACCACATGCTGGTGGTGGCGGATAAATCCAAGCCGGGCCACATCGTGCTGACCGACATGGTGAAAGAAGCGCACGCCAGCAAGCTGGCGGTGCATCCGTTCACCATCCGCGCCGATGCGCTGCCGAAGTACGTGACCGACGTGAACCAGCTGTATGACGTGATTTACAACCAGGCCGGCGTCGACGGCGTGTTCACCGACTTCCCGGACAAGGGCGTGCAGTTCCTGCAGAAGCAGGGCCAGCACAAGTAATGCCAAGGGCGCCGCAAGGCGCCCTTGTTATTTCCGAGAAACGCCCGGGTTATGTCAGAGGAACATCTTGCGCAGGTAGTGCGGCACCGCGTTATCGACGTTGGAGCCGATCACTTCCAGCTCCGGCAACATATCCTTCAAGCGCTGATGCGCGTCACGCATGATGCAGCCCTTGCCGGCCATCGACAGCATCTCCAGATCGTTCATGCCGTCGCCGAAGGCGATGCACTCTTGCAGCGTATAGCCGATGATCTTGGCCACTTCTTCCAGCGCATGCCCTTTCGACACGCCGCCCGCCATCACTTCCAGGCAGGTCGGGAACGAGAAGCTGACGTTGACCCGATCGCCCCAGCGCGCGTTGATGGCGTCTTCCACCTGCAGCAGCCGCTCGTGATCTTCACAGGTGAAGTAAACCTTGCAGACGCCGTCGGTTTCCAGCAGGCCCGGTTCGAACAGCTGGTATTTGAACACCGACTCCTGGAAGAATTCTTCCTGCTCCGGGCTTTCGCGGTTGGTAAACCAATCGTCGTTGCGGTAGACGTTGGTGGTGATCTCCGGATCGTCGTGCAGCATGCCGTACAGATCGCGGGCGATATCCTCGTCCAGGTTGTGGCTGAAAATCAGCTCGCCGGCGGTGTTGTGCACCCGCGCGCCGTTGGAGGTGATCATAAAGGCGCTGATCTCCAGGCTGTCGCGGATCTGCGCCACGTCGATATGGTGGCGGCCGGTGGCGAATACGAAATGCACGCCGCGCTGGGTCAGCAACTTCAGCGTTTCTTTGGCGTACGGCGACAGGGTATGGTCGGGAGACAGCAGCGTGCCATCTAAATCGGAAGCGACGACGTGATACATAGCGTTATGTTCTAACCTCTGATGGAGTTGTCGGCGGCAGCGCGCCGCCTAAGTGTTGAGCAAAGAAGCGCAGGATTGCGTTCAGTGCTTCGGCGCGCATCGCGTCCCGCTCGAACAGGATCTCATGGCGTGCGCCGTTGATAACCCACGGAAGCCCCCCTTCGCAAGGGCGCCCCGCGTCTGACAGAGCCTGACAAAAAGCCTGGTGCGAACGGTTGTCGACGACTCGTTCTTCACCGGCTTGCAAAAGCAACAGCGGCGTTGTGATCGCCCCGGCCCGAGCGATAATCTGCCGGCCGGCGCGGATGCTCTCCCGCACCCAATGGTAGGTCGGCCCGCCCACCTGCAGCTCGGGGTAATCGGCGTAATAGCGCAGGCTGCGCCGGTAGCGTTCGCGGCTGTGGGTCAACACGTTGACCACATACGGCAGCGGCCGCCACTGGCCGGTGCCCACCGCGTAATAGTCGCGGATCGCCGGGTGGGCCTCCGCCCAGTCGAGAATGCGTTCGGCCAGCCAATCCGGCATCGGCAACTGGATGCCGAACATCGGCGCGCAAAACGCCGCCGCGTCGAACGCCTGCGGCCGGCGCTGCAGGAACTGCGCCAGGATCGCGCCGCCCATCGAATGCGCCAGCGCGAAGCGCTGCCGATAACCGCGCGATTCGACCTCGCGCTGCCAAAGCTGCTCGAAATCGTCCACGTAGTCGGCGAAGTTTACCACATGACCGCGGTGCGTATCCGCCAGTAAACGGCCGGAGCGCCCCTGGCCGCGATGATCGACGATCACCACGTCGTAACCGCAGTGGAACAGATCGTAGGCCACCTCGGGGTATTTCACGTAGCTTTCGATGCGGCCGGGGCTGACCACCACCACCCGCTGATGCCGCGCGGAACTGAAACGCACAAAGCGGATCGGCACGCCGTCCACGCCGCTGAACTCGCCCTCTTCCCGCAGCCGCCAGAAGTCCAACAGCGGCCCGGTGGCGAAGGCAGCGAACTGCGTTTCACGCGTTAACCAGTCATCGGAGCTGAGAGTGAACGAGGTCATCGAGAGCGTTTTCCCTGTGGGGCCGGCGGAAAATGTGACCGCTGGCACAAGAAATCATACTAGCGTATTGTGATTCAATTCTTACAAAAAACGGCGCCGCCTCGGCGCATTGTGGCACAAAACGACACTTTCAGGGAGCCGAGAACCATGACCTTGGACTGGTGGTTAACCTATCTGCTGACCACGCTTATCCTCAGCCTGTCCCCCGGCTCAGGCGCCATCAACACCATGAGCACCGGCATCAGCCACGGCTATCGCGGCGCCGCCGCGTCGATCGCCGGGCTGCAGGTCGGGCTGAGCGCGCACATCGTGCTGGTAGGCATCGGCCTCGGTGCGCTGATATCGCAATCGCTGCTGGCGTTCGAGCTGCTGAAATGGCTGGGCGCCGCCTACCTGGTGTGGCTCGGCATCCAGCAATGGCGCGCCGCCGGGGCGCTGGATCTGCATGCGCTGGCGGGCAGCATGCCGCGCCGCCGTCTGTTCCGCCGCGCGGTGCTGGTCAACCTGACCAACCCGAAAAGCATCGTGTTCCTCGCCGCGCTGTTCCCGCAGTTCATTTTGCCCAATCAGCCGCAGGCCGAGCAGTATCTGGTGCTCGGCGTCACCACCGTGGTGGTGGATATTCTGGTGATGATCGGTTACGCCACCCTGGCGACGCGCATCGCCGGCTGGCTGAGAACGCCGCGCCAAATGCAGCTGCTCAACCGGGTATTCGGTTCGCTGTTCATTCTGGTGGCGGGGCTGCTGGCGACCGCCCGCAAGGCCTGAAAAAAAGGCCGGGCATCGCTGCTCGGCCTTGGGCATGTCACTGCCGGTCAGCGGGTAAAGATCAGGTGTAACCCGAAGCCGGTGAACAGCACGCCCGCCACCCCGTCGATCCACTTGGCCAACCGCTGGTAGCCGCGGCGCATCGCCGGCAGCGCGAACACCACCGCCACCAGGCTGAACCAGACGAAGGTCTCGGCGACGATCAGCAGGAACAGCCCCCAGCGCGCCCCGGCGCCGACGCTGTCGCCGACGAACAGCGAGAACACGCTGCCGAAATAGATCACCGCTTTCGGGTTGGACAGATTGGTCAGGAAACCGCGAATAAAGCTGCGCCCGGCCTTCGGCAACGCCACCTGGGCCTCCGCCGCCGGCTGCGCTTGCTGCGCCCGCGCGGAACGCAGCAATTGCCACCCCATCCAGCACAGGTAAATGCCGCCGCCGACCATGATTATCTGATGCAGCCAGGCCATCTTCTGCAGGATCAGATGCAGCCCCATCAACGCCACGCCGGCCCATACCACGATGCCGAGAGAAATGCCGACCACCCCCATCATCGCCTCGCGGCGCGAGCGGCTGGCAGCGGTTTGCGACACGAAAAAGAAGTCCGGCCCCGGGCTCATCAGCGCAATCAGATGCACCAGCGCCACGGTGAGAAACAGCATCAGCATGATTTATTGCCCTCAGTCTTCATCATTGTCGAGATGGTCGCGGATCATCGCCATAAAGGGCGCGCCGAAACGTTCCAGTTTACGTTGGCCAACGCCGTTGACGCTCAGCAGATCGCCGGCCTTGATCGGCATCTGTTCGGCCATTTCCAGCAGCGTGGCGTCGTTGAACACCACATACGGCGGAATGTTCTCTTCATCGGCGATCGATTTGCGCAGTTTTCGCAGCTTGGCGAACAGCTTGCGATCGTAATTGCCGCCGTAGGATTTTTGGTTGGCGCTGCCGCGCGACTTCAGGCTCTGGATACGCGGCACCGCCAGCTGCAGCGCCACTTCGCCGCGCAATACCGGACGCGCCGCCTCGGTCAATTGCAGCGCCGAGTGCATGGCGATGTTCTGGGTGATAAAGCCCAGGTGGATCAGCTGGCGCAGCACGCTGGTCCAGTGTTCGGTGGTCTGATCGCGGCCGATGCCGTACACCGGCAGTTTATCGTGGCCGTATTCGCGAATGCGCTGGTTGTTGGAACCGCGCAGCATTTCCACGATGTACCCCAGGCCGAAGCGCTGGCCGACGCGGTACACGCAGGACAGCGCCTTGCGCGCGTCCTCCAGCCCATCGTAGCGCTTGGGCGGATCGAGGCAGATATCGCAGTTGCCGCAGTTCTCGTGCTTGCCTTCGCCGAAGTAGTTGAGCAGCACCAGGCGGCGGCAGGTTTGCGCCTCGGCGAACGCGCCCATGGCGTTCAGCTTGTGGCGCTCGATGTCCAACTGCTGCCCGGCGGGTTTTTCCTCCAGACAGCGGCGCAACCAGGCCATGTCGGCCGGATCGTACAGCAGGATGGCTTCGGCCGGCAGGCCGTCGCGCCCGGCGCGGCCGGTCTCCTGATAATAGGATTCGATATTGCGCGGGATGTCGAAATGCACCACGAAGCGCACGTTGGGTTTGTTGATGCCCATGCCGAAGGCGACGGTGGCCACCACCACCTGCAGATCGTCGCGCTGGAACGCTTCCTGCACCTGCGCGCGGCGATCGTTGTCCAGCCCGGCGTGGTAGGCGCCGACGCTCAGCCCGCGGCTTTGCAGACGCGCGGCGGTGTCTTCCACCTTGGCGCGGCTGTTGCAATAGATAATGCCGCTCTTGCCGCGCTGATCCTGCACGAAGCGCCACAGCTGATCGAGCGGCTTGAATTTTTCCACCAGCGTGTAGCGGATGTTCGGCCGGTCGAAGCTGCTGACCTGCACCAGCGGATCCTGCAGCGACAGCAGGCGCACGATATCGCCGCGGGTGGACTCGTCGGCGGTGGCGGTCAGCGCGATCACCGGCATCGACGGGAAGCGCTGTTTCAGCTGACCCAGCGCGCGATATTCCGGCCGGAAGTCATGGCCCCACTGCGAAATACAGTGCGCCTCATCCACCGCCAGCATCGCCGGCGGGCAGTGGTCGAGCAGGTTGAGGAAGCTTTCCATCATCAGCCGTTCCGGCGCGATGTACAGCATCTTGATGGTGCCGTTGCGGCAGCCGGCCATGACGTCCAACTGCTCCTCGCGGGTTTGCGTCGAGTTGTAGCAGGCGGCGGAAACGCCGTAGGCCAACAGTTGGTCGACCTGGTCCTTCATCAGCGAGATCAGCGGGGAAACCACCAGGGTCAGGCCGTCCATCACCAGCGCCGGGATTTGGTAACACAGCGACTTGCCGCCGCCGGTCGGCATCACCACCAGGCAATCCTGCCCGCCGATCGCGGCGTTGATAATCGTTTGTTGGCCCGGACGGAATTGCTGGTAGCCGAAGGTATCGCGCAATACCTGCTCGGCCAGCAACTCTCTGTTAATCACTGCTGCGGTTGACACACACTTCCCCATTTTTTCATCGGTACACACCCACCGGGTATGATTACATAATATCGTTCAGCATGACACCAACGCCCACCCGTGTCTGCCGGAAGTTGTAGTCGATCAGCGATTCGCCGTAGCCGCTGAACACCTGGGTATAGAATCGCACGTTGCGGGTGATCGGGTAGCTCCAGCCCAGTTCCGCGCCGCCGTAGCCGCTGTTCCAGTTGTAGTGGCTGTCGACGCTGAACACGCTGTCGCCCCAGGCGTAACCGACCTTCAGCCGGTAGTATCCCATGTATTTGGTGATGTCCGGGTTGTCGTCGTTGCTCGAGCTCTCCGAGAAACGGAACCAGGGCTTGAGATCCACCTGCCAGTTGCCGTTTTGCGCCATCAGCCGCGCATAGCCGCGATTCCAGCTGCGCGACGTCGGGTCCGAGCGGCCGTTGGATTGATGGTTAACGCCGATTTCAACATCGCGCAGCGTCCAACCGGCAAAGCGGTAATCGGTCGCCCACCCCACGAACAGCTGCGGCTCGTAGTTGGTCTCGCGGAACGGTGAAGACTCGCCGCGGTTGGACAATTGCCACCAGGAGCGCTGAGTATAAGACGCGCCGAGCACCGAGTTGTCGCCGGCAATGCCCCGCCACAGCGGAAACGCCAGGCTAAGCTGGTATTTCACCTCGTCCTTGCGCGCCTTGTCGGCCCAGTTGTATGTCTTGATGGCCTCTTGGTTGATATCGCTGGTGTCGGTGTATAGCAGATAATTGGGATCGTAAGGGTACAGCGTGAACGGATTATCGTGCTCCTGCAGCAGGTTGGCGATAATGCTGCCGCGCACCGCCGGCTTATCGTGAATCTGCTGCTCTTTGGCTTCCGCAGCCAATGCCAGCGCCGGCATCAGCAGCGTGGCGGAAACGATCCCTGACAAAATGCGCATAACCTCTCCTCACTCCAACGAAAAAGGGCAATCCCGGAAAAAATCAGGCCATTTTACACACAAAGGAGGCTTTACCGCAGCGCAGGCCGGTTTTATTGGAATAGTCTGGAAAGCAACAAAGGTTAAGCATAAAATCAACATTCCATTAACCTGGACTGACCAGTTAGCTCCCTTAAAACGCAAAAGAAAAACGGAAACCCGCTATGTCGACCACACCACTGACCCTGGAAGCCGCCCGCCGCAAGATCGGCGAAATCTTTGTCTACCACATGCCGTTCAACCGCGAGCTTGGCCTGGAGCTGCGCCGCTTCGACGATGATTACGTCGAGCTGAGCTTCACCAACCAGCGCAAGCTGGTGGGCAACGCCGCACAGGAAATTCTGCACGGCGGCGTGATCGCCGCGGTGCTCGACGTCGCCGCCGGGCTGGCCTGCGCCGGCGGGGTGCTGACGCGCATGGAGCCGCTGATCGAAGAAGAGATCGCCGCCAAACTGTCGCGCATGGGCACCATCGATCTGCGCGTCGACTACCTGCGCCCCGGCCGCGGCGAACACTTCGTCGCCTCCGCCAGCGTGCTGCGCAGCGGCAATAAGGTCGCCGTCGCGCGCGTAGAACTGCATAACCACGACGGCCTGCATATCGCGACCGCGACCGCCACCTATCTGGTCGGCTGATGATTGTGTGCGGTGGGCGTCTTCAGTACACTCACCGCATCTTACGTTCCCCACCGAGTGACGTCATGGACGCAAAGCAAACGCGTCAGGGCATTTTCTTCGCCCTGGCCGCCTATTTTATGTGGGGCATCGCCCCGGCCTATTTCAAACTGATTCAGCAAGTATCCGCGGACGAGATCCTCACCCACCGGATCATCTGGTCGTTTTTCTTCATGCTGGCGCTGATCACGCTGGGCCGCAACTGGCCGAAAGTGCGCGCCGCCTGCCAAAATCGCAAACGGCTGCTGCTGCTGGCGGTCACCGCGCTGTTGATCGGCGGCAACTGGCTGCTGTTCATCTGGGCGGTGAACAACCACCATATGCTGGAAGCCAGCCTGGGCTACTTCATCAACCCGCTGGTTAACGTGCTGTTGGGGATGCTGTTTCTCGGCGAGCGCTTTCGCCGCATGCAGTGGGTGGCGGTGGCGCTGGCGTTCACCGGGGTGCTGGTGCAGCTCTGGCAGTTCGGTTCGTTGCCGATCATCGGTCTAGGGCTGGCGTTCAGCTTCGCCTTCTACGGCCTGCTGCGCAAGAAAATCGCCATCGACGCCCAGACCGGCATGCTGATCGAAACGCTGTGGCTGCTGCCGGTGGCGGCGGCCTATCTGTTCCTGTTCGCCGACAGCCCCACCAGCCACCTGAGCGCCAACCCGTGGTCGCTGAACCTGCTGCTGGTCGCCGCCGGCATCGTCACCACCGTGCCGCTGCTGTGCTTCACCGCGGCGGCCACCCGGCTGCGCCTGTCGACGCTCGGTTTCTTCCAGTATCTCGGCCCGACGCTGATGTTCCTGCTGGCGATCACCTTCTACGGCGAAACCGTCGGCCAGGACAAACTGGTGACCTTCGGCTTTATCTGGGCGGCGCTGATCCTGTTCACCCTCGACGCGCTCTACACCCAGCGCAAGCTGCGCTGAGCCCGGCGCCGCCGGGTTACAGCCAGTTCTTGCGCTTGAAGTACAGGTAAGGAGCCAGACCGGCCAGGATCATCAAGGTGATGGCGCCCGGGTAGCCGAACGACCATTTCAGCTCCGGCATGAATTCGAAGTTCATGCCGTAGCTGGAGGCCACCAGCGTCGGCGGCAGGAACACCACCGACACCACCGAGAAGATCTTGATGATGCGGTTCTGTTCGATGTTGATGAAGCCCATCGCCGCCTGCATCAGGAAGTTCACCTTCTGGAACAGCGATTCGTTGTGCGGCAGCAGGGATTCGATGTCGCGCAGCACTTCACGCGCCTGCTCCAGCTGGCCGGTCGGCAAACGCGCCTTGCGCACCAGGAAGTTGAGCGCGCGCTGGGTATCCATCAGACACAAACGCACCTTCCAGCCGATATCTTCCAGCTCCGCCAGCGTCGATAGCGCGGCGTCGTATTCATCGCCCTGATGCCCTTCCATGATCACCCGGCTGAGCTGTTCCAGATCGCTGTAGATGTTCTCTATCTCGTCCGCCAGCTGTTCAATCTTGGTTTCGAACAGATCCAGCAGCAGTTCGTAGGCGTTGCCTTCGAGCATGGTCTGGTTGCGGGCGCGCATGCGGTACAGGCGAAACGCCGGCAGTTCACGCTCGCGCAGGGTATACAGGCGGCCGTCGCGGATGGTGAACGCCACCGTGGAGTTGCCGGCGTGATCTTCCGCATCTTCAAAGTAGAAGAAGGAGTGGATATGCAGACCGTCTTCATCTTCGAAGAAACGGGCGGAGGCTTCGATGTCGTCCAGTTCGGGACGCGTCGCCAGGCTTTGTCCCAGCTCATTCTGCACGCGCTCACGCTCGCCCTCTTCCGGCTCGACCAGATCAACCCACAGCGATGACGTGAGATCATCCGAGTCGTCCAGCTCCAGACGGGACAAGCGGCGGTTATCTAATTTAAAAGCGCTCAGCATGTGCCAAAACTCCGTGAAGGTAACGGGTGCGGACAACGCGTTGAAGCACAGAAACAGAGGGGATGCGTATCACCGATTTGTTTCAGACCATGAAGAGATCTGACTCATAGCGACGCTTTGCGGGGTCGCCGACAACCACGAAGGCTATCAGCAAAAACGGAGAGCCTTAGAAGTTATACCTGCGGCGCAGGTCAGTGAGCCAGTATCTACTGGGTGTGTCCAAGGCGTCTGTCCTCAATGATAATAGTGCGCGCATGTTACGCCGAGAAGAAAAAGCCTGTCAACACGTTAGGCGGGATAATTGCGCAACAAATCATCACGATGTTCAATGGCAAAAATGGCGCCTAAACCGTACTGAAAAAGTCGCGGCGATCGCTTACCGCCACCAAGAATGTTGCTAAGATGACATCACCCTAATGGTACGACAAGCATGCGGATTTAAACGATGAAACAGATTACCGCCCATGAACTGACCGCGATGAGCGAACAGGCCGCCAGCGTGCCCCGCCTGCGCGCGCACCGCACCTTACACGAAGAGTTGAGCGACCCGGTGCAACGCCTGGCGATCGCCATGGAACCCGGCACCTATATCCGCCCGCACCGTCACCCGCAAACCTGGGAACTGCTGACGCCGCTGCGCGGCCGTTTTGTCGTGCTGCAGTTCAACGATGACGGCGTCGTGACGCAGCGCACCCTGCTCGGCGAAGAAACCAAAGTGCTGGAGATGCCGGCATTTACCTGGCATGCGGTGTTGTCGGTCGATGCCGGCGGCGTGGTGTTCGAAGTAAAGCAGGGCCCGTATCAGGCGTTGACCGAAGAGGACTGCATGCCGTGGGCACCGCAGGAAGGCGGTGAAGGCACCGAAGCGGTGATGCGCTGGTATGCCACCGCGCAGGTCGGCGATCGCTACCCTCACTGATCCTGAACGATTGCAGGGGCTGCCCCCTGCAACGCGCCCCTCTCTTTTATACCGTTTCCAGGCGAGCGTAGGCCGCCACCAGCCACTTGATGCCCTCGCCCGGGAAGGCGATCTGCAGCCGGCTGTGCTCGCCGCTGCCCTCCAGATTGACGATGGTGCCTTCGCCAAACTTGGGATGGCGCACGCGCTGGCCCAGCTTGTAGCCGGTATCGTTCTCGCTGATCGGCGTGCCCATGCGGCGGTGATTGACCGGGCGCGATACGCTGGCGCGCAGGCGCACTTCTTCCACGCACTCTTCCGGCAGTTCGCCGATAAAGCGCGACGGCCGGTGGTAAACCTCTTTGCCATACAGACGGCGCGTTTCGGCATAGGTCAGCGTCAGCTTCTGCATGGCGCGCGTTACGCCCACATAGGCCAGGCGGCGCTCCTCCTCCAGACGGCCGCCTTCATCCAGCGACATCTGGCTCGGGAACATGCCCTCTTCCATCCCGACGATAAACACCAGCGGGAACTCCAGCCCCTTGGCCGAGTGCAGGGTCATCAGCTGCACCGCGTCCTGATAGGCGTCGGCCTGGCCTTCGCCCGCTTCCAGCGCCGCATGCGACAGGAACGCCTGCAGCGGCATCAGATCCTGATCTTCGTCCTGATAGCTGAACTGGCGCGTCGCCGTCACCAATTCCTCAAGGTTTTCGATGCGCGCCTGCCCCTTTTCGCCTTTCTCCTGCTCATACATGATGAACAGCCCGGAATCGCGGATCACCCGGTCGGTCTGCACGTGCAGCGGCATGTCGGCGGTTTCGTGCGCCAGCGACTCCACCAGTTCGATAAAGCGCTGCAGCGCCGACGCAGCGCGGCCGGCCAACACCTTGTCCTGCATCAGCTCACGCGTCGCCTGCCACAGCGTCAGCTGGCGATCGCGCGCCGCCTGGCGCACCACGTCGAGGGTGCGATCGCCGATGCCGCGCGTCGGGGTGTTGACCACGCGCTCGAAGGCTGCGTCGTCGTTGCGGTTGGAAATGAGGCGCAGGTAGGCCAGCGCATCCTTGATTTCCTGGCGTTCGAAGAAGCGCTGGCCGCCGTAGATGCGGTACGGCATCGCCGTCTGCAGCAGCGCCTCTTCCAGCACGCGCGACTGGGCGTTGCTGCGGTACAGGATGGCGCAGTCGTTCAGCGCGCCGCCGTTGTCCTGCCAGGTCTTGATGCGGTTGACCACGAAGCGCGCTTCGTCGAGTTCGTTGAAGGCGCAGTAGATGGAGATCGGTTCGCCTTCGCCGCCTTCGGTCCACAGGTTTTTGCCCATGCGCCCGTCGTTGTTGGCGATCAGGGTGTTGGCCGCTTTCAGGATGTTGCTGGTGGAACGGTAGTTCTGCTCCAGGCGGATGGTTTCCGCGCCGGGGAAATCTTTCAGGAAGCGCTGGATGTTTTCCACCTGCGCGCCGCGCCAGCCGTAGATCGACTGGTCATCGTCGCCGACGATCATCACGTTGCTGTTGCCGCCCGCCAGCAAACGGATCCAGGCGTACTGGATGCTGTTGGTATCCTGGAATTCGTCCACCAGCACGTTGGTGAAACGTTCGCGGTAGTGGTTGAGGATATGCGGCTTGTTCAGCCACAGCTCGTGCGCGCGCAGCAGCAGCTCGGCGAAATCCACCAGCCCCGCGCGATCGCAGGCTTCCTGATAGGCCTGGTAGATGCGCAGCCAGGTGGCCTCTACCGGGTTGTTGTAGGTCTCGACGTGCTGCGGGCGCAGACCCTCGTCTTTCTTGCCGTTGATGTACCACATCGCCTGACGCGGCGGCCACTGCTTCTCGTCGACGTTCAGCGCCTTGATGATGCGCTTGAGCAGCCGCAGCTGGTCGTCGCTGTCGAGGATCTGGAAATCCTGCGGCAGGTTGGCTTCCAGGTGGTGGGCGCGCAACAGACGATGCGCCAGGCCGTGGAAGGTACCGATCCACATGCCGCCCTGGCTGGTGCCGATCAGATGTTCGATACGGTGGCGCATTTCCGCCGCCGCCTTGTTGGTGAAGGTCACCGCCATGATCGAATACGGCGAGCAGTTCTCCACCGACAGCAGCCAGGCGATGCGATGCACCAGCACCCGCGTCTTGCCGCTGCCCGCTCCGGCCAGAACCAACAGGTTGCTGCGCGGCGCCGCCACGGCTTCACGTTGTTTTTCATTCAGGCTGTCGAGCAGATCGGAGACGTCCATAGGCACCACTAATGGTTAAGGGAAAACCCGCCGCTGACGGGTTTTTCACTGGAAATTTATACAGAGTTCTGGCAGGGATTATAACAATGCTGTCAGCGATGCCAACTGCGAAATCTCAATATGCGGCAGCAGGCGGCTGTCGGCGGCCTGCATCAGGCAGCGTTGCCGATCGTTGATCCAACAGGCCTGCAGCCCCGCGCGCAGCGCGCCGGCGACGTCGGTGGTCAGATCGTCGCCCACGTGCAGGATCTGCTCGGGCGCCACGCCCAGCCGCTCGACGGCCAGGTGATACATGTCCTGATACGGCTTGGCGCGCCCGTCCGGCCCGGAGCGCAACACGAACTGGAAATAACCGTCCAGGCCGCACTGCGCCGGATCGGCGTTGCCGTTGGTGATCGCCACCAGCGGGTAGCGCGCGGCCAGCGCCTTCAGCGTGGCGTGGGTCGCTTGCGGCACCTCGATGCGGCTGCGCCACAGCGCGAAGTTTTGCATGGCCGCATCGGCCCCGATCGCCGCGTCGGCATCGCGCAGCCCCTGCCGGCTCAGCGCCAGATGAATGGCGCGCCAGCGCCACTGGGTGACGTCGTGGTAGATCTCCGGATCCTGCTCGCGCAGCTCCTGGCGCAGGCGGTGGAAATCCGCCGACTGGAAGCTGTTCAGACCGGGGTGGTAGCTCTGCAGGAAGGCCACCGACTGTTGTTCGGTTTGCCGGATCACCGGGCGATTGTCATACAGCGTGTCGTCCAGATCGAAAGTCAGCGCCGCCAGCGGGCGCAGCGGGCGATAAAAATGCATCAGGATTTCCCCCGTTTGGCGCGCGGATGCGCGGCATCGTACACGTTCGCCAGATGTTGAAAGTCGAGGTGGGTATAAATTTGCGTGGTGGTCAGGTTGGCGTGGCCGAGCAGCTCCTGCACCGCGCGCAGATCGCCGCTGGACTCCAGCATGTGAGTGGCGAAGGAATGGCGCAGCTTGTGCGGGTGAATATGGCTGTTGACGCCCTGTTTCACGCCCCATTCGGCGAAGCGCTTTTGCACGTTGCGCGTCGAGATGCGCCGCCCCTGATTGGACAGGAACATCGCGTCATCGTCCGGTCCGAACAGATCGCGCATCGCCAGCCAGTGTTCCAGCCAGGTGACGGCGGTGCGCCCGATCGGCAATTTGCGCTCTTTACTGCCTTTCCCCATCACCCACACCTCGCCGGCCGCCATATCGACATGGCGGCAATCCAGCCCCACCAGTTCGGAGAGGCGCAGACCGGCGCCGTACATCACCTCCAGCATGGCGCGATCGCGCACCGCCAGCGGATCGTTGAGATCGATCTCCAGCAGCTGGTTCATTTCATCGACGTCGATGTTTTTCGGCAGATGGCGGCCGCTGCGCGGCGTGCGGATGCCTTTGGCGGGGTTGGCGTGCAATACGCCCTGGCTGACCAGCCAGTCGAGGAAACTGCGCAATGAAGAAAGCCGCAGCGCCAGGCTGGCGGACAGCAGGCCGGCGCGTTTGCTGCGCGCCGCCAGCATGCGCACCCGGGCGGCGTCCAGCGCCGCCCAGTCGGTGACGCCGATCTCCTGCGCCAGGCGCATCAGCGCCGCCAGCTGGCGCGAATAGCTAAGCTGCGTCAGCGGGCTGAGTTGCCGTTCTACCTTGAGATAACGCAGAAAAGCGTCCACCGGCTGCTGCAGGCTGGGCGCAATCGGCGTCATGCACGTTCGACCCAGCGTTCCAGCAGCGCCGGCAGCATGCGCGCCAGTTGATTGAGCATCACCGTGCCCATGCCCTGCTGATAGTGTTGCGTATCGCGGCTGCTGAAGATCACCATGCCCAGTTCGCCGTCGTCGCCCAGCATCGACAGCGCCACCGAGCCAATCTGGCCAATCTGTTTGGCCTGCGGCAACAGCAGCAGCAGTTCGGGGCCGTTCAGGCCGCCGAGGTAATGTTGTTCGCTGCCCAGCCGCTGAATGCGAAACGGCTCGAACGCCGAACGCGTCAGCGCCAGATGGGTGAAATCGGAAGGCGCGCCGATCTTCCAGCGCTCGGCGAACAGGCGCACCGTGGCGCCGGCCAAACCAAAACCGCGCGCCCAGCGCTGCAGCCGGTTGAGCATGTCCTGCAGGCTGTCGGCGGTGGCCAGATCGGCCTGCAGGTGCAACAACCGGGCGAACAGCCCTTCGTTGGCGCTGGCCTGCTCCATCAGCAGCGTGATCTCTTCTTCCAGCCGCTCGATGTGATTGCGCTGGCGGGCCAGATGCCATTCCACCAGCGAAACGGTGCCGCGCACCGGGTGCGGCACGCGCATCTGCTCAACCTGGCGCGCGTTGCGAATAAAGAAATCCGGGTTCTGCAGCAGGTACTGCATCACGGTGTCGTCATCCAGCGCCAGGCCGGCGACGCTCTGTTCTTCTACGCTTTTCATAGATGAATAAATCCGTCATAGACATGGGTTGCCGGGCCGGTCATAAACAGCGGGTTGCCCGGCCCTTTCCAGCGAATATGCAGGCTGCCGCCCGGCAGTTCTACATGCACCTCTTCTGACAGCAATTCCTGTTGGATCCCCACCGCCACCGCCGCACAGGCGCCGCTGCCGCAGGCCTGCGTTTCGCCGGCGCCGCGCTCGTAAACGCGCAGCTTGATATGATCGCGGCTGACCACCTGCATAAAACCGATGTTGGCCCGTTCCGGGAAGCGCTCATGCCCTTCCAGCACCGGCCCGAGCAGCTCCACCTTGGCGGTTTTTACATCGTCCACCTGCAAAACACAATGCGGGTTGCCCATCGACACCACGCCGCACAGCACGGTGTGTTCCGCCGCGCGCATGATGTAGGTCTTTTCCGCCTTGGCGGCGCGGAACGGCACCGCCTGCGGATCGAAATTAGGCTCGCCCATGTTGACGCACACCAGATCGTCGTCGGTGACGCTGAGCACCATGCGCCCGGTTTGGGTGCTGACGCGGATGTCGCGTTTGTTGGTCAGCCCTTTCAGCCGCACAAAGCGCGCGAAGCAGCGCGCGCCGTTGCCGCACTGCGCCACTTCGCTGCCGTCGGCGTTGAAAATTCGGTAGTGAAAATCCAGCTCGGGATCGTAAGGCGGTTCTACCACCAGCATCTGGTCAAAGCCGACGCCCAGGTGCCGATCGGCCAGCCGGCGGATCAGCTCAGGTGAAAAATAGACATTCTGTGTAACGGCATCGACCACCATAAAGTCGTTGCCCAGACCGTGCATTTTGGAGAACTGCATATCATACTCCGCTATCTGGACGCGCTATCCGTCTTGATTTTACGGCGGCGCTCGCCACCGTAAACAGGGTGTTACTGGTCGACCATCGACGGTTTTTGCTGAGAGCCAGACTGCTCCTGCTGGTTCTTTTGCACCTGATCGCCCGTTTGCACCGGCGGCTTGGCCGGTTTTTGGCTGGCGGGGTCGGCAGGCGGGAAGTAAAGCGGGCCTTTCAGACCACAGCCGGCGAGGCCGGTAACCAGAACGGCCATCAGCGCATAGCGTAGTTGTTTTTTCATTTGCATTAATGCCTGTAATTCATGCGTCCAAGGTCTCTATAATCGCAGGTGGATCATGAAAAGCAATAGGAATTGAATATGAACGACAGCGAGTTTCACCAGTTGGCCGACCAGCTGATGCTGAATATTGAAGAGACACTGGACGATTTTGACGGCGATGCGGATATCGATTACGAAACCAATGGTGGCGTAATGACGCTGAGCTTCGAAAACGGCACCAAAATCGTCATCAACCGCCAGGAGCCGCTGCACCAGGTGTGGCTCGCCACCAAGGCCGGCGGTTACCACTTCAACTACCGCGACGGCGTTTGGCTATGCGATCGCAGCGGGCAGCCGTTTTACCAGCTGCTCAGCGAAGCGGCCAGCGCGCAGGCCGGCGAGGAATTGCGTTTTTCCTGAGGCTAAGCAGGGCTCGGCAACCGAGCCCTTGCGGCGTCAATGCAGCTGGAACTGCTGTTTCAGCGGCTGCGCGGCGCCATCGGCCACCGTCACGCACAGGCTGGACAGCACGTTGCTGCGGAACGGGATCACCTGCGTGCGCCCGTCGAGCTGCACGATCTGATAGAACTGCGGCAGGTTGAAGTTGATGAAGCTGGAGCCGTAGGTGAAGCGATCGTGCGAGGATGAATAGAAGCGGCTGACGTCGCGCACCAGCTCCTCTTTACTGCCCTCGCAGTGGTGGTACACCTCCACCCGATTCGACTCGTCCAGAATATAGATATTGAAGCCCTTGTCATCTGAGGTGTCTTCGAAGAAGAACTGGATGATCCCCTCGCTGGCGAAGCCGTCCACCACCGGCGGCAAATGCACCTGATCGGTTTCCACCTTGATAGACAGGCCGTGCAGCTTGTTGTTGGAGATGGCGCCGTAAAACTCCACCGCGTTCTCCAGCTTTTGCACCGATACGCTCAGGCGCTCGAAGAACAGCCCCCAGGTCTGCCCGGCGACGCGCACCGCCTTGAAGCGGCCGGGCTCCAGGCGGGTGCTGGACAGGCGCAGCTCGATGCACTCCGACACCAGCTGCTGGATACGGGTGCGGATCAGGCCGCGCAGGTGCTGGCTGTAGCAGAACACTTCCACCGACTCCGGCGGCGCGGCGTCCTGGTGCATTTTGCCGAGAATGGTTTTCAGCGCTTCCAGCACCGACTGCTCGCCGCTGAAATGCAGGGTGCGCACTTCATTCCAGGAGTTGCGGTACAGCAGATCGATGCTGCCTACCAGGCACTGCTGCTGCTGGCCGAAGCTGAACACGTCCAGCTTGCGGAAATCGAAATGCACCACCTGATTGCGGAAGGCGGCGGTCGGATCGTTTTCCAGGTTGACGATGATCGCCAGATGGCGAATTTCGCACGGGCTGTACAGCGCTTTCGGCGTCGGCGCCGGCAGGCGCAGCGGGAAGTGATGGGAAACGTCGGCCACCAGCTCCTGCAGCTTGGCGGTGTCGCACAGGTTGCCGCTCTTGATGTGCAGGCGGGTCTGCGGCGTCAGCAGGCCGTTGAAATAGGCCCAGGCCACCAGCTTGTTCAGGTAGCGGTTATATTCCAGCGGCTGATGGCTGACGATCGAATCCATAGCCGGCGCCTGATTATACAGGTACCAGCCGGTGCGGTTGGCGCGGCCAACCGGCACGTGAATAAAGGTTAAGTCGTTTTCCGACAGGTCCGGCGAAATCTGCGGATTCACCAGCGTCACCTTGCCGGGCAGCGCTTCGAACGCCGCGTACAGTTTGCGGGTCAGCACGCCGATATCCTGCGGGCTGGCGCTGACGCTGAGGTTGTTGCGGCGGGCGAAACGGATCAGGTTGCGGTAGCTCTGCATCATCGCGTCGAGCAGCTCGTTATGCGCTTCGCGCACCCGTTCGATTTTCCAGTTGGCGCGGTTGTCCAGCATCGCCAGACGCTCTTCGCTCCAGCCCCATTCACTGACCAGCTGGCTGAGGATCTCGCGCCGCCAGCCGACGCAGGCCTTGGCCAGCGACAGCTTTTCACACACTTTCAGGTAGAAACAGCGGCGGGCCAGATCGAGGCGGGTGGTGTCGTTGATGTCGGTCAGGTAGCGGGTGACGCGCTCGAGCATCATGCAGTAGGCGTCGAGCCCGAAGCTGACGATCTCGCCCTGATGCAGGCGATGTTTGATGTCCGTCGCCAGCAATTGGGTATTGGGATATTCCCAGGAATAGGCTTCCAGCAGCAGGGTCTTCAGCACCGCCTTGTAAGGCGAATCGATGCTCTTGTACAGCTGCCACAGGCTGGCGCCGAAGTACTCTTCCGCCGACAGCGAACTCAGGCCGCCGAGATCCAGCCACTCGTTCGGCGTCAGCGCGCCCTGCGCGTACAGCGACAGCACGTATTCATCGTAGTGCGCTTCTTCTTCGCCCGGCACCATGTTCCACAGGATGCGCTTGCCGGCCAGGCGCACCGCGGTGCGGTAGAATTCGTCGAGCAACAGGATATGCTGCGTCGAGCCGCAGTCTTCGCCGCCCAGGCTGCCGCTTTCATTATGGCGGAAGCGGTTTTCGTCGATCAGGAAGAAGCTGACTTCCACCCCCATCGAGGCGGCCCACTTCTCAAGCAGGCTGCATTTTTGCTGCAGGCGGGTGCGTTCTTCGTTGTCCAGCCAGGACTGGTGGCAGACCCAGATGTCGAGATCCGAGCTGCAGCTTTGGCCGATAGACGAGGTACTGCCCATCGAATAGACGCCGGTGATCGGCAGCTCGCCGCTGGCCGGTTTGTCAAACGGGCTGCCCCATTTGTCTTCTAAATCGTTCAGGTAATCTTGTTGAGTTTCATCAGGCGTGTAGAGGCAAATGCCGTGGGGAACGTTACCGTTCAGGTAACCCGGCATCAGCGGGTGATGGTGGTGCAGTAAGGTGGGCAGCAGACTGTATACCCGTTGAAACGCGGGCTTCATAGCCGCCAGGGCGCGATCGACGCGTAGCTGATTGATCGCATCCAGTCTCTGCTTCAATGTCTCGATGTAGAGGTACAAGACGTCTCGCCTGATTATCCCGGTGTTTAGAAAAAAACCCGTATTCCATAAGCGCCGTTAGTGTAAGAAGAATATTTGGCGACTTATTGCTGGAAACGTGATCAATTTAACACCTTGCTGATTGACCGTAAAGGAGGTAACGCTTCACAATTATTGTAGCGCTTCCCTAAACGATTTACCCGCAGTGTTAACTGCCCCAAAGCACATCACACGTCCCTTTGATTCCGTTGTCCTTTTTCCGCCTCCGGCTTCTTGCACTGACAGTATTGGCTCTCAGTGGTAGGATGGATGGCGAAATATAAAAACGGTAACAAGCATGTTAGACAAAATTATTCGAATTGCCACCCGACAAAGCCCGCTTGCACTCTGGCAAGCACATTATGTGCAGCAACGTCTGATGGCCTGCCATCCCGGCCTGCAGGTCGAGTTGGTGCCGATGGTGACGCGCGGCGACGTTATTCTGGATACGCCGCTGGCGAAAGTCGGCGGTAAGGGCCTGTTTGTTAAAGAACTCGAGCTGGCGCTGCTGGAAGGCCGCGCCGACATCGCCGTGCACTCGATGAAAGACGTGCCGGTCGATTTCCCCGCCGGCCTGGGTTTGACCACCATTTGCGAACGCGAAGATCCGCGCGACGCTTTTGTTTCCAACCGTTTCGCCTCGCTCGATCAACTGCCGCAGGGCAGCGTGGTCGGCACTTCCAGCCTGCGCCGCCAGTGCCAGCTGCGTGAACGCCGCCCGGATCTGATCGTGCGCGACCTGCGCGGCAACGTCGGCACTCGCCTGGCCAAGCTGGACAACGGCGACTATGACGCAATTATTCTGGCGGTGGCCGGCCTGAAACGCCTGGGGCTGGAGCAACGCATCCGCAGCCCGCTGAGCGCCGAAGAGTGCCTGCCGGCGGTCGGCCAAGGTGCGGTCGGCATTGAATGCCGTCTCGACGACAGCGTCACCCGCGCGCTGCTGGCGCCGCTGAACCATGCGGCCACCGAAACCCGCGTGCGCGCCGAACGGGCGATGAACACCCGTCTGGAAGGCGGCTGCCAGGTGCCGATCGGCAGCTATGCCGAACTGGATGGCGACAGCCTGTGGCTGCGTGCCTTGGTCGGCGCGCCGGACGGTAGCCAGATGGTGCGCGGCGAGCGCCGCGGCCCGGCCGCCGAGGCCGAACGGATGGGCGTTGAGCTGGCGGAAGAGCTGCTGGCGCGCGGCGCGCGCGAGATCCTGCGCGAAGTTTATCAGGGAAATCCGCCGGCATGACGATCCTGGTAACCCGCCCATCGCCTTCGGGAGAGCAGTTAGTGAGCCGGCTGCGCGCACTCGGCCGGGTTGCCTATCATGCACCGCTGATCGACTTCGCCCCCGGTGGCGATCTGCCGCAGCTGCCGCAGGCGTTGCAGCAGTTGAACGCCGGCGATCTGGTATTCGTGCTGTCGCAGCATTCGGTGAACTATGCCGATTCGGTCATCGGCCGCGCCGGGCTGAGCTGGCCCGCGCACCTGAATTATTACGCCATCGGCCGCACCACCGGGCTGGCGCTGCACCGCATCAGCAGTTTGCCGGTGGAATACCCGCGGGAACGCGAGATCAGCGAAACGCTGCTGCTGCTGCCGGCGCTGCAAAAGCTGGCGGGCAAACGCGCGCTGATTTTGCGCGGCAACGGCGGCCGCGAGTTGCTGGGCACGACGCTGAGCGAGCGCGGCGCCGACGTCAGCTATTATGAATGCTATCAACGCAGCCCGGTGCACTACGACGGCAGCGAGCAGAGCGCCCACTGGCAGCGCGCCGGTGTGGATACGCTGGTGGTGACCAGCGGTGAAATGTTACAACAGCTCTATACTTTAGTTCCTGATTACTATCGTTCTTCATGGCTGCTGCGTTGCCGCCTGGTAGTAGTGAGCGAACGCCTGGCTACCCTCGCCCGGGATTTGGGCTGGCGTACGATTCGGGTAGCTGACAACGCCGATAATGACGCGCTGATCCGCGCGCTACAATAATCTGACTATGGGATGTGCCACTATGACGGAACAAAATACCCCATCCGCCCCGGTTGAAGAGCCAACCACCGCGGTTGAGAGCTCCCAGCAGCCAGCCGCTGCCAGCCGCAAAGGCAAGAACACCGGCCCGGTGCTCGGCGCGATCGCTATCGTGCTGGTCATCGCCCTCGGCGCGGGCGGCTATTACCACACGCACCAGCAGGCGCAACAGCTGATCGCCGCCAATCAGGCGCTGCAGCAACAGCTTGAAGGCGTGAAGCAGAGCCAGCAGCAGGAAAGAAATGCGCTGGAAGGCCTGTTGCAGCAGCAGGGTAAAACCCTGGACGCCGCCGATCGCGAGCAGGCTAACCTCGCGCGCCAACTGAGCGAGCTGCAGGAAAAAGTGGCGACCATCTCCGGCAGCGACGCCAAAACCTGGCTGCTGGCGCAGGCCGATTTCCTGGTGAAAATGGCCGGCCGCAAGCTGTGGAGCGATCAGGACGTGACCAGCGCCGCCGCGCTGCTGAAAAGCGCCGACGCCAGCCTGGCGGACATGAACGATCCTAGCCTGCTCGACGTGCGCCGCGCCATTACCGAAGACATCGGCACGCTTGCTACGCTGACCCAGGTCGATTACGACGGCATCATCCTCAAGGTCAATCAGCTGTCCAATCAGGTGGATAACCTGCGCTTGGCGGACAACGACACCGACGAAGCGCCGATGGATCAAAACAGCAGCGAGCTCTCCGGTTCGATCGCCGAGTGGCGGCAGAACCTGGCCAAGAGCTGGCGCAATTTCATGGCCGACTTCATTACCATCCGCCGCCGCGACGCCAGCGCCGAACCGCTGCTGGCGCCGAACCAGGACATCTACCTGCGCGAAAACATCCGTTCGCGCCTGCTGGTGGCCGCGCAGGCCATCCCGCGCCACCAGAACGAGACCTACAAGCAATCGCTGGAAACCGTCTCCACCTGGGTGCGCGCCTATTTCGACACCACCGATCCGGCGACCAAGGCCTTCCTGGAAGAGCTGGACAGCCTGAGCCAACAGTCGATCTCGATGGACGTGCCGGATCAGCTGAAAAGCCAGCCGCTGCTGGAAAAAGTGATGCAGACCCGGGTGCGCAACCTGATGACCCAGTCCCCTGCCGCTCACCAGGAGGGTTAAGCCATGTTACGCGTGCTATTTCTGTTCCTGGTGGTGATCGCCAGCGTGGTGCTCGGGCCGATGTTGGCCGGGCATCAAGGCTATGTGCTGATCCAGACCGACAACTACAATATCGAAACCAGCGTCACCGGCCTGGCGATCATGCTGGTGCTGCTGTTCGTGGTGCTGCTGGCGATCGAGTGGATCCTGCGCCGTCTCTTCCGCACCGGCGCCCGCACGCGCGGTTGGTTTATCGGCCGCAAGCGTACTCGCGCGCGCCAGCAAACCAAAGCCGCGCTGATCAAGCTGGCGGAAGGCGACTACAAGCAGGTCGAGAAGCTGATGACGCGCAACGCCGATCATGCCGAACAGCCGGTGGTGAACTACCTGCTGGCCGCCGAGGCCGCACAGCAACGCGGCGATGACTTCCGCACCAACCAATATCTGGAGCGCGCTGCCGAAGCGGCCGACACCGATCAGCTGCCGGTGGATATCACCCGGGTTCGCATCCAGCTGGCACAGGGCGAGAACCACGCCGCGCGCCACGGCGTCGATCGCCTGCTGAACCAGGCGCCGCGTCATCCGGAAGTATTGCGCCTGGCGGAACAAGCCTATCTGCGCACCGGCGCCTATGCGTCGCTGCTGGAAGTGCTGCCGTCGATGCGTAAAATCGAACTCCACAGCGAAGAGCAACTGCAGGCATTGCAGCAGCAGGCTTATATCGGGCTGATGAATCAGGCGATGGCGGACGAAGGCAGCGAAGGCCTGAAGCGCTGGTGGAAAGATCAGAGCCGCAAGACGCGTCACGAAGTGCCGCTGCAAATCGCGATGGTGGAACACCTGATCGAATGCAACGACCACGAACTGGCGCAGGAGATCGTGCTCGACAGCCTGAAGCGCCAATACGACGAGCGCCTGGTGCTGCTGCTGCCGCGGCTGAAGTCCGGCAACCCCGAGCAGTTGGAGAAAGCGCTGCGCCAGCAGATGAAGCAGCACGGCGCGACGCCGCTGCTGAACAGCACGCTGGGGCAGCTGCTGATGAAACACGGCGAGTGGCAGCAGGCGGCCGACGTCTTCCGCGAAGCGCTGAAACAGCGCCCGGATGCCTACGACTACGCCTGGTTGGCCGATACGCTGGAAAAACTGCATCGTTCGGATGAAGCGGCGCAGATGCGGCGCGAAGGACTGATGTTGACGCTGAAACAGAACGGCGGCGAATAGCGCCCTGCACGATTGAAGAACAGCGCGGCTCTTGATGCCGCGCTTTTTTTTGCCAGTTAACATCCTGAGGCGCAAAAAAAAACACTTGCCGTAGGGCAAGTGTATAAAGAAGCAATCAGGTCTAGGACAACAGGGGCGGTGCCTCACTCAACGTTTTGCCCTGAGCGTGATGACGGGTTAGTCATCGTTCTCGTGGGCGATAGGCACCCTAAATCGGCTCTGCGTCATTCCCAGGGTTTATGAGGCCTAAGGCGAACATAAGAGGTGGAATGAGCATCTACGCTATAGATATTGCACTTGGCGTGCCAACTTTAAGGCTAAGGCCATTCCCAATAAAAAACGGGTCTCAATGCATTGAAATATATTAATTTTTAATTTAACCCTGTCTTTCCTGTTATATGCCACTCTCTGGCATTCCATGCCAGCAGCCGTAATAAGAATGTCGCCTCAAAACGACGACTTAAGCCAAAGCCCATTTTATCTTTTTAAATCAATCAATTATTTGTCTCAACCTGACGACAGCGCTGGATGGCTCTGTCGCTGAAAACCAACACGCTTGCCGACAGAGACAAAGTGCCCATCCTTAGATACGCAAAAAGCCCGCGCATTGCTGCACGGGCCTACCTTCGTCTCGCTTCGCGAGGCTCGAACCTCCTGCGGAGGTGCTCATCCTCATAAACTACAGACGAAAAAAAACCTGCTTTAAAAAGCAGGTTTTTCGAATGTGGTCGGCGAGAGAGGATTACGCGCATCTTTGATGCGCGCCCTGCGGGCCGTTGCTAAAGCAACGTTGTCTCGCTTCGCGAGGCTCGAACCTCCTGCGGAGGTACTCATCCTCATAAACTGCAGGCGTAAAAAAACCGACTTGCGTCGGTTTTTTCGAATGTGGTCGGCGAGAGAGGATTCGAACCTCCGACCCACTGGTCCCAAACCAGTTGCGCTACCAAGCTGCGCTACTCGCCGATTTGTGTTGCTCATACTACCCGATTTATCAGACCATTGTCCATATAAATCTTATATTTATCAGATATTTTGCGTGGTGCGAAGAGAGGGACTTGAACCCTCACGTCCGTAAGAACACTAACACCTGAAGCTAGCGCGTCTACCAATTCCGCCACCTTCGCACTGTCACAAAATACTGCTAAATCGTCACTTCGTCAGGAAGTGGGGTGGCTAATGGGACTCGAACCCACGACAACTGGAATCACAATCCAGGGCTCTACCAACTGAGCTATAGCCACCATTACTACTTCTTACTCACGCGGTAATATACCACCGCAGCTCCTGCGCACAAACTTAATGGCGCGCCCGACAGGATTCGAACCTGAGACCTCTGCCTCCGGAGGGCAGCGCTCTATCCAGCTGAGCTACGGGCGCGTAGCGCCGTTGCGGGAGGGGATACTACGGATTTACGCCAATCCTGTCTAGTGCTTTTTCGCAGAAATGTTGCGTTTGATTACGCTTTGCTCACTCCCGCGCACAAAAGCGCACTCCGTAGCCCCTTTTCGCCGTTTATTGGCGCGTTTCTACCCGATTTTCAACCGGATGATGTTTCTTGTGCATGCCGAAAGCGAAGTAGCATAGGCTGACGCCGGCTAAGAAAATCGCCCCGACCAGCAGGGAAATGCGCGTATCCGGGTTGATTCCCATGCCGACCAGCACGCAAACCAGAAAAGCGATGGTCAGATAGTTCACATACGGGAACATGATCGACTTAAAGCTGTGGTTTTTGATCGCTTCCTTATGGGCGCGGCGGAAATAGAGTTGGCTTATCAGCACCACGAACCACGGCACCATGCCCGGCAGCACGCTCGCGCTGTAGACATAAACGAACACCTGCTCCGGATTCGGGATGATGTAGTTCAGCGCGGAGCCCACCAACAGGCAGCCGATGGTGACGGCGATGCAGTTCACCGGCACGCCGCTGGCGGAAAGCTTGGTGAGCGCCGCCGGCAGTTGGCGGTTCTTGGCCAGGGCGTACAGCATGCGGCCGCCGCTGTACATGCCGCTGTTGCAACCGGAGAGCGCGGCGGTCAACACCACGAAGTTGATGATGCCGGCGGCGGCAACGATGCCGATCTTGGCGAAGGTCAGCACGAACGGGCTGCCGGTGGTGCCGATGCCGTTCCACGGGAAGATGGTGACAATGACGAAGATCGCACCGACATAGAAGATCAGGATGCGCCACAGGATATTGTTGATCGCGCGTTTCAGCGTCACCTGCGGGTTCTTGGCTTCCCCGGCGGTGATGCCCACCAGTTCAACCCCCTGATAGGACGCCACCACGATGCACAGCGCAAACAGGAAGCCTTTCCAGCCGCCGGCAAAGAAACCGCCGTGCGCCGTCAAATTGGCGAAACCGATAGGTTCACCGCCGTTGCCGAAGCCGAAAAGGATCACCCCCAGCCCCACCAGAATCATCACGATGATGGTGGTGACCTTGATCATGGCAAACCAGAACTCCAGCTCACCGTACAGGCGCACCGCCGCCAGGTTGGCCAACGCGACCATCGCTACGGCGATCAGCGCCGGCACCCACTGCGGTATTTCCGGGAACCAGAACTGCACATATACCCCGATGGCGGTGATTTCAGAAATGCCGACGGCAATCCACATAAACCAGTAGCCCCAGGCGGTCAGATAACCGAAGTAGGGATTCATGTACTTATGCGCGTAAACGGCAAACGACCCGGCGACCGGCTCGAGGAACAACATTTCCCCCATCGAACGCATAATGAAGAACACGAACAGCCCGGCGATGATGTAAGCCAGTAGCACCGACGGCCCCGCCCATTTCAGCGTACTGGCCGAGCCCATAAACAGGCCGACACCGATGGTGCCCCCCAGAGCGATAAGCTCGATATGCCGGGCCTCAAGGCCCCGGTGTAGCCCTTGCGGTTTCTCTTTGTGTGCCATAAATCCTCAATAATTTTTCTCGGGTCGTGTTTGCCTGCCGGCCGCTGCCGGTCGTTATTGTCATTATTAAAAGAATAAATCATCCCCTGCCGATCGGATTGGCATCAACGGGTTGTCGGAGCGAAGTGACCGTGAGAAGGACATCGTTCAGCGCTGTCGCATCAAGCTTCAGCGGCCAGGGATAATTTCCGGGCGGTATCGTTTCGCATTTCGCCGCTATAAGCAAACCGCAATTTAAAACTTTATGGAATAAATGCGACGACGTTTAGGGCCGAGGGTTATAGATATGCGGGAGAAACGCGCAAAAGCAGATTATTGGTACAGCAGACCGGAGCGGAACAGCACTTTCCGCCCCGGATGAGGGGTTACATCTTGCCGCTGTAGTAGTAGCCGACAAACTTCAACAGCTTCAACTGCCGGCCGATGCGGCTGGGTTGGCTGAGCAGGCGGTAGAGCCATTCCAGACCGAGGTTCTGCCACACCTTGGGCGCACGCTTCACATGGCCGGTAAAGACGTCGTAGGTGCCGCCCACGCCCATATACAGCGCCTGCGGATGCACCTTGCGGCAGTCGCGCATCAGAATCTCCTGCTTCGGCGATCCCATCGCCACCGTCACGATCGCGGCGCCGCTGGCACGAATACGCTCGAACAGCACCTCGCGCTGATCCGGTTTGAAGTAGCCGTCCTGGCTGCCCACCAGGTTGACATTCCACTGGCTGCGCAGCTTTTGCTCGGTTTCCGCCAAAACCTCCGGCTTGCCGCCGACCAGGAAGACCGGCGTGCCTTCACGGCCGGCGCGTTGCATCAAGGCTTCCCACAGATCGGCGCCCGCAACGCGCGAAACGTCCGCCGCCGGGTATTTGCGGCGAATCGAGCGCACCATGCTGATGCCGTCTGCGTACTTGTACTCCGCCTCATCCAGCAACGCATGCAGCGCCTGGTCCTCTTCCGCCTTCAGGATCTTTTCCGCGTTCATGGCCACCAGCGTGCCCTGTTTTACCCGGCCGCCGTCGAACAAAAAGTCCATGCAGTGCGCCATATCGCGAAAGCCCCACAGGCTGAAACCGCGCAGCTCATACTGCGGCACCGAAATCTTTGCTTCCATCGTTCTCATTACCCTTACAAAAGACCGTTGGCCCGAGGCGGCGACGCCAGCGCGCGGGTGCGCGTCACTCTGGCCTTGATCAGCCCGGCGGTATCGAACAGCCAATACAGCAACTTCGCCAGCACCAGACAGGCACCGAAAATAATGCAGAAGAACACCACGCGCGACACGAATGAATCCACCCCTTCCCGCGCCAACACGATCATGTTGAACACCGCGCCGAAGCAGAACCCCTGCAGAATGGCCGCCTTATAGCGGTTCGGCTCGGTTTTGCCCAGCTCATACAGCCAGTCGAACCACTTGATGATCATGCCCACCAGAATCGCGCCGAGCGGGATAAACAGCGCGCCGCCCATCACCACCAGCGAACCGATCAGCGTCGGCGAAATCGCCAGCCCGGAGTGGTTGTTCAGCACTTCCCAGGTGAAGTAGTTGGCCGAGTTCAGCACCACGTCCGGCCGGCCGGGCCAGAGCCAGGTAGGGATAAAGACGTAGAAATCACGCATGATCGGCGCCAGGCCCTGGAAATCGATCTTGTCGTAATTTTGCAACAGCAGCGCCAGGTTTTCCCACGGCGAGAAGGTATCGCGGGTCAGGTAGAGGAAGGTATAAAACGCCTCCGCGCCGCTGACGTCCAGGCTGTAGCGCTTCAACGCCAGCCAGAACATGCCGACCACGCCGAATATGCCCGCCGCCGCCAGCATCCACAGCGTGATCCAGCCGCGTACGATGCCGATAAACAGGAACAGCGCGAAGGCGATGATGATGTTGGCGCGGGTGCCGCCGACGATCACGTAGGTCAGAATGCCGAACGCCACCGTCGCCACCAGGAACAAGAACCAGGCGCGCAGATCCTGCCGCAGGAAATAGACCACCAGCATCGCCGGAATGAAGAAGTAAAAGAACCGCTTGAGCGCCACGCCGGACACGTCGCTGGAGAAAATCTGGCTGTAGGAATTGAGCTTGAACAGCAGGAAGCCGTTCTGCATGAAGAAGATCCCAACGGTACCGATCGCCACCAGCGCCAGCAGCACCCAGGTCATATGGGTTTCCACCCGGTTCATGGTAAACAGCGCAGCGCGCGGCTGTGTGCGGCGTTTGCGCAGCCGAGTCTTGTAGGTAACGTAATAGATGGCGTAAAACGCCGTCGCCGACAGCAGGGCGTACAGCAGAAACTCCACCGGCACCACCTCGACGTCAAACTGGAACACCAGCAGGCAGGTCAAAGGAAAACCGAAATAAAACGTCAGCAAATACAGCAGCGAGAAGAAGACGTTGAAGTTAAAGCGCACGCGCCGAAACTCCTGATAGGTCAGCGTCAGGATAAACGTCAGGCTGACCAGATAGACGACGAACAGGCCGCCGAATTGCGCCAACGTCATGAGTGCTCTCCCGCCGCCAACGCCAGGGCTTGCTGCCAACCGTCGACATAGTTCGGATTGAAGAAGGCGATCGCCTGTTTATCCACCGCCGCCAGCTGACGCTGCGCTTCACGCACCACCGCCTCGTCCAGCGAATCGCCGTAGAACAGCACCGGCAGATGCTGTTCCGCCAAATCCTGCCAGAACGGGTTTTGCCGGCTGAGCACGAAAGGCACGCCGAACTGAATCAGCAGGCACAGGGTGCCAATCCCCTGCTGGCGATTGAAAATGAAATAGCCGAGATCGCAGGCGCGTAAAATATTGAGATAATCCTCAAACGCCACCTGCTGCGTGAGCAGCTGCAGGTTTTTCTCGCCGAACAGCGGCAACCCGGCGGCGCGCACCTGCTCGATGTAGGCGTCGTTATTGGCCGGATAGCCCATCGGCAGGATCACGCGCACGTCGGCGCCGAACTGCTGATGAATCGCCTGCAGCGCTTCGATATGCCGATTGCTGCGATCGCCGGAGTTACCGACCAGAATCGTCATCGGCCCGGCCAGGTTTTTCTCGACGTGAACGTCGGTCAGCGCCGGATCCATGCGGGTCGGGAAGTACAGCAGCGAGGCCGGCACCCGCGCATGGCGCTGCTGGTAGTGGATCACGTCGCCGCGGGTAGCAAACACGTTCCCTACTCGCCCCTGCGCAATGCGGCGCAGCAGATAGAACAGCCGGAATTTCCAGCTGGTGGCGTCTTCATACAGATCGGCGCCCCAAATATGCCAACTGACCTGACGCGCCTTGATCTTGCCGCTCAGCAGCGCCAGCCACAGCCCCGGATTGAACTGGCCGTGCAGGAAGAAGCGCGCATCGCGATCGGCCTGAGCGCGCGCGATGACCGCCGCCGCCAGGCTTTTCTTGTCTGCGTAGGGCTCAATGTTCAGGGCGGGGAAATCACCCAGTGCCGCCACATCCTTGGCCGCCACCATAAAATGCCGCGTCTGCTCAGCCGGCAAACGCGGCGCCAGCACGTCGTTGAAGAAGCGCAGCACCGTCTGGTTATGATGCGGGATATCGGATCCCAGAACGTGAATCAGTGTGGTCATACTCGTCTACGATAGATAAGAAATACGCAGCTACAGAGCGCGAAATACACGATGTAGGTTGCCATATAGGCCTGAGCCGCCCCCAGCGCGCCGTGCAGCGGGATCAGCCAGTGCGAGAACAGCGTCAGCAGCAGAAACTGGCTGACTTCCGTCAGGATATAGAAGCGCAGCGACGCTTTGGCGATCACCAGATAGCCGAACACATAAGCCCCGACTTTCAGCACGTCGCCCACCAGCTGCCAGGCAAACAGATCGCGCATGGCGACGAATTTATCCGAGAACAGCAGCCAGATGGCGAAATCACGCAGCAGCCACACCGTAAAGCTCGCCGCCGCTACCGCCGGCAGCACGAATTTCAACGAGCGCACGATCTCCCGCGAGATGGCGCCCTTGTCCGTCAGCCGCGACAGCGTCGGCAGCAGATAGACGGTAAACGAGGCGGTGATGAACTGCAGATAGGCATCGGAAATGCTGCTGACGCCCTGCCAGATCCCCACTTCATCCCAACCGTAATGCGCGGCCAACAGGTTACGCATCATCACATAGGCCACCGGCAGCGTCACCGAAGTGATCAGCGCCATGACGGTGAACTTGCCGAGGTTGCCGGCCACGAGTTTGTCCCAGCGCGGCGCCAGGTAGCGCAACGGCAGCGTTTTGCGCCGCCACAGCATCAGCCCGGCCGGCAGCACCACCAACGCCGGCACCAGCGCCAGCCCCGCCAACGCGCCTTCATAACCGCCCAGCTTGAAGCACAGGTAATAAGCCACCACGCCGAGCAGGCTGCCGCCGATCACCGCCAGCGCATTGCCCATCGCGTCGCGATAGCCTTTCAGCACCGCCATAAACAGGTTGGCGTAGGCGATGCCCATCTGAATGAAAGCGACGGCGCGCACCACATCGACGTAATCGGCATGCCCGAACAGCCCGATGCTGATCGGTTCGGCGGCGAACAGAAACACCAGCGCCAGCAAGGTCGAAAAGCCCAGCACGATGCTCGACGCGGTGCCCACCGCCAGACGCAGACGCTGCGGATCCTGGTGGTACTCCGCCACGTATTTGGTGATACCGTTAAAAATGCCCGCGCCGGACAGCACGCCCAGCACGGTAATCAACTGGCGGAAATTACCCGCCTGCCCCACCCCGCTGGGGCCAAACGCCACCGCCAGCAGTTTCACCACCAACAGCCCCACGCCGATTTTGATTAGCGTGGAGCCGGCGGTCCATATCGATGCTTTTGCCAACGACATATCAGGCAAAGAAACTCAGGATGGTATTGATTACCGTACGCTGATTGACATCAGACATATTGTAGAATAGCGGCAAGCGCACCAGGCGCGCGCTTTCCTGCGTGGTGTAACGATCTTCGCCGGCAAAGCGGCCAAAGCGTTCGCCGGCCGGGCAATCATGCAGCGGGATATAGTGGAACACCGCCATGATTTCGGCTTCCTTCAGGTAGTCGATAAAGGCCGTGCGCTCTTCGATATCGCGCAGCTTGATATAGAACATGTGCGCGTTATGCACGCAGTCGGCCGGGATTACCGGCAGTTCGATGCGGCCTGAGCGGGCCAACGGCAGGAAGCTGTCGTAGTACTTCTGCCACAGAGCCAAACGGCGCTGGTTGATGCGCTCCGCCACTTCCAGCTGGCCCCACAGGTAGGCGGCCTGCAGGTCGGACATCAGATAGCTGGAACCGATGTCGCGCCAGGTATATTTGTCTACCTGGCCACGGAAGAACTGGCTGCGGTTGGTGCCTTTTTCGCGGATGACTTCCGCCCGATCAATCAGGGCCGGATCGTTCACCAGCGTCGCGCCGCCTTCGCCGCCGGCGGTGTAGTTTTTGGTTTCATGGAAGCTGAAGCAGCCGATATGGCCAATGGTGCCCAATGCCTTGCCTTTGTAGGTCGACATCACGCCCTGCGCGGCATCTTCCACCACGAACAGGTTATATTTCTTCGCCAGCGCCATGATGGTATCCATCTCGCAGGCCACGCCGGCATAGTGCACCGGCACAATCGCGCGGGTTTTATCGGTAATCGCCGCTTCGATTTTGGTTTCGTCGATGTTCATGGTGTCTGGACGCAGGTCGACGAACACCACTTTGGCGCCGCGCAGCACAAAGGCGTTGGCGGTGGAAACGAAGGTAAAGCTTGGCATGATCACTTCGTCACCCGGCTGGATATCCAGCAGAATGGCGGCCATTTCCAACGACGCGGTGCAGGAAGGCGTCAACAACACTTTCGCGCTGCCGAAACGCTGTTCCATCCACTGCTGGCAGCGGCGGGTGAAACCGCCGTCGCCGCACAATTTGCCGCTGCCCATGGCAGCCTGCATATATTCCAGTTCAGTGCCAACAACCGGTGGAGCGTTAAATGGAATCATGTCTACCTCTGTATAACCAGTACGCGGTGCTTTCAATCACGGCACCCTGTCGTTGATAGAGTCGTAATGCGGCGATATTGCCCACCTGGGTCGCAACCCGCAGGCGCTGCATCCCCTGCTGCCGACATTCGGCGATCGCCGCCGTCATCAGCCTGGCGCCCACGCCCCGGCCGGATGCGCCGGGGAACGCCGCCAACAGGCCAATGCGCATTTCCTGGCCGCCAATGTCACGCAGGCTGACAAAGCCTTCGGGTTGCCCCTGGCTATCCAGCACCAGCAAGCATTGATGATCAAAGGTGCCCTGCACCGCTTTTTCGATCCAGGCCGCATAGAATCGCCCGCTATCGGCGCGATCGTACCACGGGGCGCGAAATCGGCTGGCAGCGAACACCTCACCGGCGGCAGCGCGCAATGACGGGATGTCCTCGGGAACGGCCTGACGCCCCGCAACCGCCGAAGCGGCATCGGCCGTCGCGCTTTCAGGCGCAACGTTCACCACCAGATCCACTTCCCCTTCGACCAGCCGGAATCCCAGCGTCGACAGCGCATCGGCCCATCCCAGGCGATAAGCGGGAATTTTGGCCTGCACCAACGCATAGGCATCCAAATCAGCCTCGGCTACGGGTGCCGCCGAGCTATCGAAATGTAATTTGGCGCTCTCTAATTGGAAGAAGTCGCTCTCCCAAACCAGCGGCTCAATACTGGCGTGGACGCGCATGCAGTAAATCCAGTAAATATTTGCCGTAACCGGTTTTGGCCAGCGTCTGAGCCGCGCGTTTTACGCCCTCATCATCCAGCCAGCCATTGCGCCAGGCGATCTCCTCGAGACAGGCGATTTTAAAGCCCTGGCGTTTTTCTACCGTCTGCACGAAGCTGCTGGCTTCCAGCAGACTGTCGTGCGTGCCGGTATCCAACCAGGCGAAACCACGCCCCAACAGCTCGACGTTCAGCTCTCCGCGTTCCAGATACATCTGGTTAATGCTGGTGATTTCCAGCTCGCCGCGCTCCGAAGGCTTCACCTGTTTGGCAAACTCCACCACCTGGCTATCGTAGAAGTACAGGCCGGTCACCGCCCAGTTAGACTTCGGTTTAACCGGTTTTTCTTCGATCGACAGCGCGCGGAAGTGGTCGTCAAACTCCACCACGCCAAAGCGCTCGGGATCCATCACCTGATAGCCAAACACGGTCGCGCCGGTGGAACGAGCCGCAACGCTTTTCAGCTTGGGACTGAACCCCTGCCCAAAGTAAATATTGTCACCCAATACCAGGCAGCTCGGCTCACCGGCCAAAAATTCTTCACCGATCAAAAATGCCTGAGCCAGGCCATCGGGACTTGGCTGTTCGGCATAGCTGAGAGTGATGCCAAACGCTTCTCCGCTGCCTAACAAACGCTTGAATGAAGGCAAATCTTCCGGCGTGGAGATAATCAGAATGTCGTTGATCCCCGCCAGCATCAGCACCGACAAGGGGTAATAGATCATCGGCTTGTCGTAGATCGGCAGCAGTTGCTTGGACACGCCGCGCGTGATCGGATGCAGACGCGTACCGGAACCGCCGGCCAGAATAATACCTTTCATACTTGCTCCCAAATCCACAGCGCCTGCTAAAGACAGCACTGTGCTACATTCACTCGGACAGCCCCAAACGCTCGCCGGCATAAGAACCGTCTTGCACCCGGCGCCACCAGGTTTCGTTGTTCAGGTACCAAACCACGGTTTTGCGAAGGCCGCTTTCGAAGGTTTCCTGCGGCCGCCAGCCCAACTCACGATCGATTTTGCCGGCGTCGATGGCGTAACGCATATCGTGACCCGGGCGATCCTTCACGTAAGTGATCAGATCGTGGTAGTTTGCCACGCCCTGTGGCTTGTTCGGCGCCAGTTCTTCCAGCAGATCGCAAATGGTCTGCACCACTTCGATATTCTTGCGCTCGTTATGGCCGCCGATATTGTAAGTTTCGCCTACCACACCTTCGGTCACGACCTCATAGAGCGCGCGCGCGTGATCTTCGACATACAGCCAGTCACGCACCTGCGCGCCGTTGCCGTATACCGGCAGCGGTTTGCCGGCTACCGCATTCAGGATCACCAACGGGATCAGCTTCTCCGGGAAGTGATAAGGGCCGTAGTTGTTCGAGCAGTTGGTCACGAGGATCGGCAAACCGTAGGTGCGCAACCAGGCGCGCACCAGATGATCGCTCGACGCCTTGGAGGCGGAATACGGACTGCTCGGCGCATACGGCGTGGTTTCGGTGAATAGATCGTCGGTGCCATGCAGGTCGCCGTACACTTCGTCGGTGGAGATATGATGGAAACGGAAAGCCTGCTTCTTCTCTGCAGCCAACGGCTGCCAGTAATGGCGCGCCGCTTCCAGCATGGTGTAAGTGCCCACCACGTTGGTCTCGATAAAGGCCGCCGGGCCGTCGATAGAGCGATCGACGTGGCTTTCCGCCGCCAGGTGCATCACCACGTCCGGCTGATACTGGGCAAATACCCGATCCAGCTCGGCACGATCGCAGATGTCAACCTGCTCGAAAGCATAGCGCTCGCTCTCGGCCACCACCGCCAGCGACTCGAGGTTACCGGCATAGGTCAGCTTATCCACCACCACCACGCTATCGCCGGTGGCCTCGATGATGTGCCGCACAACCGCGGAGCCAATGAAACCGGCACCACCGGTAACTAAAATACGTTTCAACGCCAGACTCCCTTAGTATCCACCACCCAGCTTTGCTTGATCTCTTCCGGCCGGATAGCCTTGAACTGCTGGTGATCGACCAACATCACGATCACATCGGCCTGCTGCAACGCCTCGGCAATCGTTTTCAACGCCACATGCCCCACCAGACATGCCGGCAGGTGTTCGACGTTAGGTTCCACGACCAGTGTTTCCCCCGAATGCCAATCCGCAATCAAATGGGCAACTTCCACCGCCGGGCTTTCACGCAAATCGTCGATATTCGGTTTAAAGGCCAGGCCGAAGCAGGCAATTCTCAACTCGGACGCACGCTTGTTAGTCGCGGCCAGACAGTCAGCTACCGCCGTTTTCACGCGGTCGACCACCCACAGCGGTTTGCCGTCGTTCACCAGGCGTGCGGTGTGGATCAGACGCGCCTGCTGCGGATTCTGTGCCACGATAAACCACGGATCGACGGCAATGCAGTGACCGCCGACGCCCGGACCCGGCTGCAGAATATTCACCCGCGGATGACGGTTCGCCAGGCGGATCAGTTCCCAGACGTTGATTCCCTGCTCGGCGCAAATCAGTGACAGTTCATTGGCAAAGGCGATGTTCACGTCGCGGAAGCTGTTTTCCGTCAGCTTGCACATCTCGGCAGTACGCGCATTAGTCAGCACGCATTCGCCCTCGAGGAAAATCTTGTACAGCGCGCTGGCTCGTTCCGAGCACTTCGGCGTCATGCCGCCGATCACGCGGTCATTTTTAATCAGCTCCACCATCACCTGCCCCGGCAGCACGCGCTCCGGACAGTAGGCGATATTCACGTCCGCCGCTTCGCCCGCTTGCTGCGGGAAGCTGAGATCGCTGCGCGTTTCAGCCAACCATTCCGCCATCTGTTCGGTGGCGCCCACCGGCGAGGTGGACTCCAGGATCACCAGATCGCCTTTTTTCAGCACCGGCGCCAGCGATTTCGCCGCCGCTTCGACATAGGCCAGATCCGGCTCGTGATCGCCCTTGAACGGCGTAGGCACCGCGATCAGAAACGCATCGGCCGCTAGCGGTTTGGTCACCGCCCGCAGGAAACCGCCGTCGACGGCGCCCTTGACCACTTTATCCAGATCCGGCTCGACGATGTGGATCGCACCACGGTTAATGGTATCTACCGCATGTTGGTTAACATCAACACCTACAACTTTTTTCTTGCGAGAGGCGAACGCCGCCGCCGTCGGCAAGCCGATATACCCCAGACCAATGACAGAAATAGTGTCAAAGCTCATAGTGTCACCTGATGATTCTTTAAAGCTTCAAGGATACGCTGGCAGGCATGTCCGTCACCATATGGGTTATGCGCCCGACTCATGGTTTGATATTCGCTTTCGTCCATCAACAACTGAGTTACCGCATCAACAATTTTGGCCACATCGGTACCCACCAGGCGCACCGTGCCTGCATCCACCGCCTCCGGACGCTCGGTGGTGTCGCGCATCACCAGCACCGGTTTACCTAACGACGGTGCCTCTTCCTGAATGCCGCCGGAATCGGTCAGGATCAGATGCGCTTGAGTCATGAGATAAATAAACGGCAAATAATCCTGCGGTTCGATCAGCATGATGTTATCGATGCCTTTCAAAATGCGATTCACCGGCTCGCTGACGTTCGGATTGAGATGCACCGGATACACCACCTGTACTTCCGGGTGATTGCGGGCAATCTCCGCCAGCGCGCTGCAAATTCGCTCAAAGCCGCCGCCGAAGCTTTCCCGGCGGTGACCGGTGACCAGGATCAGCTTCTTGTTGGCATCGAGGAACGGATAACGCTGCGCCAGGCCAGCCCGCAGCGCGGCATCGCTAATTACCCGATCGCGCACCCAAAACAGCGCGTCGATTACCGTATTGCCGGTCACGAAAATCTGATTATCCGGCAGTGTTTCTCTCAGCAGGTTTTGACGTGAATTCTCGGTCGGCGCGAAGTGGAATTTCGCCAAATGCCCCGTCAGAGTTCGGTTGGCCTCTTCCGGCCAAGGGGAATACAAATCGCCAGTACGCAATCCGGCCTCAACATGCCCGACGGGGATGCGTTGATAGAATGCAGCCAGACTGGTCGCCAGCGTAGTGGTGGTATCGCCGTGCACCAGCACCACGTCCGGTTTGAAGTCTTCCAGCACTCCTTTCAGCCCTTCCAGGATACGACAGGTGATTTCCGTTAGCCCCTGGCCGGGTTTCATGATGTTCAGGTCGTAATCCGGCGTAATCTCAAACAACCGCAATACCTGATCCAACATCTCACGATGCTGCGCCGTTACACAGACCCTTGCGTCAAAGGCCTCATCCTGAGCCAAAGCATGTACCAGCGGCGCCATTTTAATGGCTTCAGGTCTGGTGCCGAAAACAGTCAACACTTTCACAGAGAATCTCTTTTTGGTCAGTTAAGCGCAGGCGGACCTGCGAACCGAGCGCACTAAGCGCCCATCGGTAAGTTAAATCTAAGGTTAATTCGATGGCCGACGCGCCAAGGCAACGCCCGCGCCAACCAAAGCGCCCATCGCGCCCCACAGAATCAGCCAGAATACCCGGCGCGGGCTGTCGCGTTTTACCGGCTCTTCCGGCGTGCGCAAATAACGATAGGTCTGGAACTTCTCATCCAACGTCGGGCCAACGTTCAGCGTCGCCAGCATCGCGCGGTTCTGATCGTAATCCAGGTCATAGGTCGGGCCGGAGGCCTGCAGGCCTTCCAGACGCGCCTGCAGCATTGGCCGGCCCAGCAGGAACAGATCCGAATCCGGCAGTTGCTCGGCCGGGGTATCGGTCTGCGCGCGGCTGATCCCCTGGCTTTCGGCGATTTTCAGCGCCTGCTGCGTGGTGTTCAGCTCGCGCTTGTAAACCGACTCCGCCACCGCTTCCTGACGCTTGACCTGCGCCTTCATTGAGGTAGTGCGAGCGGCCCACGCCCCCTGGATCTCTTCGTTCAGGTGCAGGGCAGCGCGGTGGCTGGCGAAGGCCACGTATTGACGCAGCAGGCGGTTGGCGTCCGCGGCAGTTTCCGCCGTCAGCTTCACGCCGTCGTTCGGCACTTTCTTGTCGTCGCGCGGCGTGAACAGGATGTTGTTGATCAGCTCGTCGAGCAGCGCCGCATCCGCGCGGGCATCCCCTTCCTGACGTTGCTTGTAGTAATCGCTCTGCAGCCAGAAATCGCGACGCGTATCGTAAGCCGCCAGCTGCATGATGAACTCATTGTAGGCTTCGTCCGCGATGCTCGGCTGATCGCCGGCCGTCGCCGGCAGCGTGCGCACATCCAGATTGCGCAGGAACTGCTGCTGGGAGTAGTAACCGCCCAGCGCATTCACCGTGGGTTTGTCGGTGATTGCGGTCGCGCTCCATTCTTGCTTAACCAGATAAGAGACGATCAGCGCGACCGCCGCGAACAGCACCGCAATGCCGATAATCCACGGTTTGCCGCGCCACAGGGTGCAGCACAGGCCGCGGATATCGAGTTCGTTATCCACCGCCGGGGTATGCTTGTCAGACGTTGTTTCTGGATTCATCACAGCCAAAAAGCCTCTGGTTAAGATACTTGCTTGTTATCGCTCGAACGCCGCAGGCGACGCTTGATACGCTTAATGTACCGCGCAACCCGCCAGGCGCGCTTGATGCAGTAACCGTACAGGAAGAAAGCAAGCAAGAATAATGCCAACATAACCCACTCAGGGATAAAAGTCAGGCGTTCGCCGATCACGCCAACCGCCGCCAGCAATGCGGCCGCCAGGGTAATCAACACGAAAGCCTGCCGCGGCGTAAAGCCGGCGCGCATGATCAGGTGGTGAATATGTTGACGATCGGGAGAGAAGGGGCTCATCCCCTTGCGTAAACGACGATACATGATTGCTATCATGTCCATCAGCGGAATAGCGATGATCCACAGTGCGGTCACCGGATTAATCGAGTGTGCCTTGCCCTGCGAGCTTTGCAGCAGCAGCCAAATGGCGGTAAAGCCGATCAGGGTACTGCCGGCGTCCCCCATGAACACCTTGTAACGGCGGCCGAGAATGCCGAGGTTGAGCAAAATATAGGGAACGATGGTAGCGATCATCGCAAAGCACCAGAACGCCATCTCATGGTGGCCGCTCAGGTACAGCAACAGACCCAGCGCACCGAAGGAGACGCACGACAGCCCACCCAGCAGGCCATCAATGCCGTCGACCATGTTGAAGGCGTTGATCGCCGCCCATACCGCGAACAGCGTCACCAGATAGCCGAACGGCCCCAGCAACATCTCCCAATCACCCAGTACATGGCCGAAGCTGCGCAGATACAGACCGGCGAACGCCATCATGGCGATGCCGACCAACGCCTGCACCAGGGCGCGGATTTTAACGCTGATGTCGAAACGATCGTCGAGCGCGCCCACAAACACCAGAATGCCGGCGCAGGTCAGATAAAGCTTGGCGTGCGCGATAGGTTGTTCGGAAATCCAAAACGCGAAGCACAATCCGGCATAAACGGAAATACCGCCGACCAGTGGAATCAGCCCCTGATGGCGTTTGCGATAATTGGGTTTATCTACCAGACCAATACGTTTTGCCGCCTTGCGGGCAACAAAGAGAAAAGCCAAAGAAAACAGGAAAACAAATAGAATTTCAGTACTCATAGTGAGTAAGTTCACAGTTAACAGATCTCTGTAGAAGATAAGGCAGCTTACCACGGGCAATAGCTTGTGCCATCGACCCCCGCCACCTTTCGGTCATTTCCTATGACAACGGTGATTCATGCCTATTTTCTTCGCATCGGCTGACAAAACGACAGCAGCAAAGCCGATCGGCACCGAGCCGACCGACAAACAAGATGAATTCTCAATAAGTCGAGGAAACAACTTACTTTTCCATTACTGCTACTTATCGTATCCGCCAAAAGCGAAAAACGCCACGACTAGGCGTGGCGTTCAGCGAATTTTTTAACGAATTATGAGCGTTTCATCATATCGAAGAATTCATCGTTGGTTTTAGTCATCGCCAACTTATTAATGAGGAACTCCATCGCGTCAATCTCACCCATCGGGTGAATGATTTTGCGCAGGATCCACATTTTTTGCAGCTCTTCGGAAGTGGTGAGCAGCTCTTCTTTACGGGTACCGGAGCGGTTGTAATCGATCGCAGGGAATACGCGCTTCTCGGCGATTTTACGCGCCAGGTGCAATTCCATGTTGCCGGTACCTTTGAATTCTTCGTAGATCACTTCGTCCATCTTCGAACCGGTATCAACCAGCGCGGTCGCGATGATGGTCAGGCTGCCGCCCTCTTCCACGTTACGTGCCGCACCGAAGAAACGCTTCGGACGATGCAGGGCGTTGGCGTCCACACCACCGGTCAGCACCTTGCCGGAAGCCGGTACCACGGTATTGTAGGCACGCGCCAGACGGGTGATGGAGTCGAGCAGAATGATCACGTCTTTCTTGTGCTCAACCAGGCGCTTGGCCTTCTCGATCACCATTTCGGCCACTTGCACGTGGCGCGAAGCCGGCTCGTCGAAGGTCGATGCGATCACTTCGCCTTTCACCAGACGCTGCATCTCGGTCACTTCTTCCGGACGTTCGTCGATCAGCAGCACCATCAGCACGCAGTCTGGGTGGTTGTAGGCGATGCTCTGCGCAATGTTCTGCAGCAGCATGGTTTTACCGGCTTTCGGCGGCGCCACGATCAGGCCGCGCTGGCCACGGCCAATCGGTGCCGCCAGATCCAGTACGCGCGCCGTCAGGTCTTCGGTCGAGCCATTGCCGCGTTCCATCCGCAGACGGGAATTGGCGTGCAGCGGCGTCAAGTTCTCGAACAGGATCTTGCTGCGGGCGTTTTCCGGCTTGTCGTAGTTGACTTCGTTGACTTTCAACAGGGCAAAATAGCGCTCGCCTTCTTTTGGCGGACGAATCTTACCGGAAATGGTGTCACCTGTGCGGAGGTTGAAGCGGCGGATTTGGCTAGGGGATACGTAGATGTCGTCGGGACCGGCGAGGTAGGAACTGTCTCCAGAGCGGAGAAAACCGAATCCATCCTGCAATATCTCGAGCACGCCGTCGCCGAAGATATCTTCTCCGCTTTTCGCATGTTGCTTCAGAATGGAGAAGATAATGTCCTGCTTGCGCATGCGGGCAAGGTTTTCCAGCCCCATATTTTCGCCGAGAGTAATCAGCTCAGAAACCGGCGTATTCTTTAATTCGGTAAGATTCATAGTGGTGGGTTCTTAAACTCGGGGTATGTCTCGAACTTGTATCGTGAATGGTATGGCAGCGAGATGCGTGCCTGTTTACTGGACGTTCGATCACCGGGCGCAGAGCCGTCGCGGTAAGAAATGGCTTACATCGGGCGCACGCATTGACGGTTGAAGATCGAAGGTACCTTAAAAATGATTTTTGCAAAACCGTTTGATTGCCAAAACACGGGCTGAGTTCAGTTTACTTTCAACGCCAGTGATTCGACACAGAGTATAGCTTTAGATTCAAACTCTTTAGATTTAAAACTTCGGGCAAGTTCTATATGCAGTGTGGTTAAACTTAACACGCTTCTTGGCAGGCGTCTAGCGGTGAATTGAACATCACCGCCAGGCGCCTGATACTGGGCTTCCCGCCCGATTACAGATTCGCGTTCAGGAAATCTTTGAGCTGACCTTTGGACAACGCGCCAACCTTGGTCGCGGCCACTTCACCGTTCTTGAACAGCAACAGCGTAGGGATGCCACGGATACCGTACTTGGGCGCGGTAGCCGGGTTCTGATCGATATTCAGCTTGGTGATGGTCAGTTTGCCTTCGAACTCTTCGGCAATCTCATCCAGAATCGGAGCAATCATCTTGCACGGCCCACACCATTCAGCCCAGAAATCGACCAGGATCGGCCCTTCCGCTTTCAGCACGTCAGCGTCGAAGCTGCTGTCAGTCAGGTGAATAATTTTATCGCTCATGTTCTACTCCACAGGATTATGTCTACCTTGTTGGTGTAGCATTAACCAACTCAAGGTGATTTTATTGCACCGCGTTTATTTCAACGGATGTGCTTTCGTAAAGCAATAGTTAGCTGATATTCTATCACACTATGAGCAAAACACACTTGACTGAACAGAAGTTTTCCGACTTCGCCCTGCACCCGTTAGTCCTTGAAGCCCTTGAGAAAAAAGGGTTTCACAATTGCACGCCCATCCAGGCGTTAGCATTGCCGCTCACGCTCTCTGGGCGTGACGTTGCAGGTCAGGCGCAAACCGGTACCGGAAAGACGCTGGCGTTTTTGGCGTCTACTTTTCACTATTTGCTGACTCACCCGGCGAAACAGGATCGCCAGACCAATCAGCCGCGCGCCTTGATCATGGCGCCTACGCGTGAACTGGCGGTGCAAATCCACTCCGACGCAGAAGCGCTCTCCCAGAGCACCGGCCTGAAACTGGGCCTGGCCTACGGCGGCGACGGCTACGACAAACAGCTGAAAGTGCTGGAAAGCGGCGTGGACATTCTGATTGGCACCACCGGCCGTTTAATCGATTACACCAAGCAAAACTATGTCGATCTCGGCGCGATGCAGGTTGTCGTGCTGGATGAAGCCGATCGCATGTACGATCTCGGCTTTATCAAAGACATCCGTTGGCTGTTCCGCCGCATGCCTGCGGCCGATCAACGCCTGAACATGCTGTTCTCCGCCACCCTGTCCTATCGCGTACGCGAGCTGGCCTTCGAGCAGATGAACAACGCCGAATATGTTGAAGTGGAACCGGAACAGAAAACCGGCCACCGCATTAAAGAAGAGCTGTTCTACCCGTCCAACGAAGAAAAAATGCGTCTGCTGCAGACGCTGATCGAAGAAGAGTGGCCGGATCGCGCCATCATCTTCGCCAACACCAAGCACCGCTGCGAAGACATCTGGGGCCATCTGGCCGCCGATGGTCACCGCGTGGGCCTGCTGACCGGTGACGTGGCGCAGAAAAAACGCCTGCGCATCCTTGACGACTTCACTAAAGGCAACCTCGACATCCTGGTCGCCACCGACGTCGCCGCGCGCGGTCTGCACATTCCTGCCGTCACCCACGTCTTCAACTACGATCTGCCTGACGATTGCGAAGACTACGTGCACCGCATCGGCCGTACCGGCCGCGCAGGCGCCAGCGGCCACTCCATCAGCCTGGCGTGTGAAGAGTACGCGCTCAACCTGCCGGCGATCGAGACCTATATCGACCACAGCATTCCGGTAAGCAAGTACAATAGCGATGCGCTGCTGACCGATCTGCCGGCGCCGAAACGCCTGTCGCGCCCGCGCGGCGGCAACGGCCCACGTCGCAACTCCGCGCCTCGTCGCGGCGGCGCGCCGCGCAACAACCGTAAACGCTCGAGCTGATCGCCATGCTCAGCTCCAGCACGCTTTATGCTGCCATCGATCTCGGCTCCAACAGCTTCCACATGTTGGTGGTGCGCGAGGTGGCCGGCAGCATTCAGACCCTGGCGCGGATCAAGCGCAAGGTGCGCCTGGCGGCCGGGCTGGATCAGAACAATCACCTGTCGCATGAGGCCATGCAACGCGGCTGGCAGTGCCTGCGGCTGTTCTCCGAACGCCTGCAGGACATTCCGCGCGAGCAGATCCGCGTCGTCGCCACCGCCACGCTGCGCCTGGCGTCCAACGCCGATGAGTTCCTGCAGGCCGCCGAGCAAATCCTCGGCTGCCCGGTACAGGTGATCAGCGGCGAAGAAGAAGCACGGCTGATTTATCACGGTGTCGCGCACACCACCGGCGGGCCGGATCGGCGGCTGGTCGTCGACATCGGCGGCGGCAGCACCGAACTGGTCACCGGCACCGGCGCACAGGCATCACAGCTGTATAGCCTGTCGATGGGCTGCGTCACCTGGCTGGAGCGCTACTTCAGCGATCGCAACCTCGGGCAAGAAAACTTCGAGCGCGCCGAACAGGCCGCGCGCGAAATGGTGCGGCCGATCGCACCGCAGCTGCGCCAGCAAGGTTGGCAGATCTGCGTCGGCGCTTCCGGCACCGTACAGGCGCTGCAGGAGATCATGGTGGCGCAAGGCATGGATGAGCGCATCACCCTGCCCAAGCTGCGCCAGCTGAAACAGCGCGCCATTCAGTGCGGCAAGCTGGAAGAGCTGGAGATCGAAGGGTTGACGCTGGAGCGCGCGCTGGTGTTCCCGAGCGGCCTGTCCATTCTGTTGGCCATCTTCCAGGAACTGGGCATCGAAAGCATGATGCTTGCCGGCGGGGCGCTGCGTGAAGGCCTGGTTTACGGCATGCTGCATCTGCCGGTGGAGCAGGATATTCGCATCCGCACCATCCGCAACCTGCAGCGCCGCTACCTGATCGACACCGAGCAGGCCGAACGCGTCAGCCAACTCGCCTCCAACTTCTCGCAGCAGGTCGCCAACGAGTGGCAGCTGGATGCGCGATGTCGCGAGCTGTTGCACAGCGCCAGTCTGATCCACGAACTCGGCCTCAGCGTCGATTTCAAGCAGGCGCCGCAACACGCCGCCTACCTGATCCGCCACCTGGACTTACCCGGCTTTACCCCGGCGCAGAAAAAACTGCTGGCCACCCTGCTGCAAAACCAGAGCAACCCCCTCGACCTGTCGCTGTTGAACCAGCAAAACGCCCTGCCGCCGCGCACTGCGCAGCGTCTGTGCCGCATTTTGCGCCTGGCGATCATCTTCGCCAGCCGCCGCCGCGATGACACGCTGCCGGCGGTGCGGTTGCGCGCCAATCAGGACGATGAACTGACGGTGATCTTGCCGCCGGGTTGGCTGGAACAGCATCCGCTGCGCGCCGAGGCGCTGGAGCAGGAAAGCCACTGGCAGAGCTACGTCCACTGGACGCTGCGGTTGGAAGAACAGCGTTGAAATGACCAGGGCGCGATTCACGCCTGAGGTTAATGGCAAACCTGATGACATTGCCAGGTTTACAGAAGACAGCATATAAAAAATAAGGAAAATCAATTCATTGATTTTCGACTGATAACCACAAAGGAGGAAAAACCACGCTTTTTCCTCCTTTGTCAGTCATCTAGCCCTGTCTTTTTAATTCCCGCCTTTGGCCTTGGCCAGCTGGGCGCGGATATTGGCCAGATGGCTCTGCCCTTTCTGCATCCGCTCCTGCGGGCTCACCACTTTGCGCTCGGTTTCCCATGCCAAATCGTCCTGCGGCAGCTCCAGCAGGAAGCGGCTCGGCTCCGGCCGCACCAGCTCGCCGTACTGACGGCGCTCGCGGCACAGGGTGAAGATCAGCTCTTTTTGCGCGCGGGTGATCCCCACATAGGCCAGACGCCGCTCTTCATCGACATTGTCTTCATCGATGCTGCTCTGGTGCGGCAGCAGGCCCTCTTCCATGCCCACCAGGAACACGTAGGGGAACTCCAGCCCCTTGGAGGCGTGCAGCGTCATCAGCTGTACCTGATCCAGCTCTTCTTCGCTTTCACCGCGTTCCATCATGTCGCGCAGGGTGAAGCGCGTCACCACCTGGGTCAGCGTCATCGGCTCGTCCAGATCGCTGCCTTCCAGCATCTCCGTCATCCAGCCGAACAGCGTATTGACGTTCTTCATTCGCATTTCGGCGGCCTTCGGGCTGGTCGAGGTTTCAAACAGCCAGCTCTCATAATCCACGCCGCGGATCAGATCGCGCACCGCCGCCACCGGCTCACGCTCCGCCTGCTGGGCGATGCCGCCCAGCCAGTGGGTGAAACGCTGCAACGATTCCAGCCCGCGTCCGGTCAAGTGCTGGCTCAGCCCCAGATCGAAACTGGCGTGGAATAAACTCTTGTTGCGCTGGTTGGCCCACTCGCCGAGCTTCTGCAGCGTCGCCGGGCCGATCTCGCGCTTGGGGGTATTGACGATGCGCAGGAAGGCGCTGTCGTCCTCCGGGTTGGTCAGCACGCGCAGGTAGGCCAGCAGATCCTTGATCTCGGGGCGCGAGAAGAATGAGGTGCCGCCGGAAATCTTGTACGGAATGCGGTTCTGCATCAGCATCTTTTCAAACACCCGCGACTGGTGGTTGCCGCGGTACAGGATCGCATAGTCGCCGTAGTTGGTCTTTTTCACGAAGTGGTGGGCGATCAACTCCCCCACCACCCGCTCGGCTTCGTGATCCTCGTTGTTGGCGGTCACCACCTTCAGCTCTTCGCCATACCCCAGCTCGGAAAACAGCCGCTTTTCAAACACGTGCGGGTTATTGGCGATCAGAATGTTGGCCGCCTTCAGAATACGCTCGCTGGAACGATAGTTTTGCTCCAGCTTGATCACCTGCAGCGCCGGGAAATCTTCCTTCAGCAGCACCAGGTTCTGCGGCCGCGCGCCGCGCCAGGAGTAGATCGACTGGTCGTCGTCACCCACCACGGTAAAGCGCGCGCGGTTGCCCACCAGCAGCTTAACCAGCTCGTACTGGCTGGTGTTGGTATCCTGATACTCATCCACCAGCAGATAGCGGATGCGCTGCTGCCAGCGTTCGCGCACCTCTTCGTTGCGTTGCAGCAGCAGCGTCGGCAACAAGATCAGGTCGTCGAAGTCCAGCACGTTGCACGCCCGCATATGGGCGTGGTACAGGCCGTAGCAGTGGGCGAACAGCTTGTCGCGCTCCGAGCGCGCCAGCGCCGCCGCCCGCTGGGGATCGATCAGGTCGTTTTTCCAGTTAGAAATGGTCGAAATCAGCTGCGCCACCAGCGTTTTGTCACTTTCCAGCCACTTTTCGGTCAGCTCTTTCAACAGCGCCAGCTGATCCTGATCGTCGAACAGCGAAAAGTTGGACTTCATCCCCAACGCCACGTATTCCCGCTTGATGATCTCCAGCCCCAGGGTATGGAAAGTGGAAATCATCAGCCCGCGCGCCTCTTTGCGCCCCAGAGTTTGCGACACGCGCTCTTTCATCTCGCGCGCAGCCTTGTTGGTAAAGGTCACGGCGGCGATGTGCCGCGCCTGATAACCGCAATGGTGGATCAGGTGGGCTATCTTGTTGGTGATAACGCGCGTCTTGCCGGAACCGGCACCGGCCAACACCAGGCAGGGCCCGGTAACGAATTCGACGGCTTGTTGTTGGCTGGGGTTTAATCGCATGGTGCTGGCTTGCTCGGCTGTAAAACATGGAAGGGAATTGTAGCAGAAAGCGCCGATGAGATTTAGCGGGTATAATCAGCGCAATTTTCGCATCGACAAAGGCAATACCATGGCAAAAACGGCGTGCGCCCTGCACATTCTGGTAGACAATGAAAAGCTGGCCAACGAGCTGCTGGCCAAGCTGAAGCGCGGCGTCAGCTTCGACACGCTGGCGCGCAAATACTCGAGCTGCCCGTCAAAACGCAACGGCGGCTCGCTGGGCGAATTCAACAAGGGCGCGATGGTGCCGGCGTTCGATAAAGCGGTGTTCAGCATCCCGCTGCTCAAACCTTATGGCCCGGTCAAAACCCAGTTCGGTTACCACATCATCAAGGTGCTGTACCGCAACTGAGGGGGCCTGAGCCCCCTGTTGGGCATTACTGCGCGCCGGCGTCCGTCGCCGGTGCAGCCACCGCGGCGTCGGCCGGTTTGGCTTCCTCCGTCACCACCGCCGGCGCAGGCATCATGATGCCGTCATAGGTTTCCTGCAGCTGCTTCATGCTCATTTCCGGCTCGCCCTTCGGCTGCATCAGCACCAGCGTCGCCTCCTGAGAAAGCTGCAGCTTCAGCGCCTGATTCAGCGTCTCCAGCGTCAGGCTGGACAGGAACTCCTGGCGCAGCTTCTGATACAGTTCCGGCGCGATATCCACCACCCCGCTCTGCTGCGAACGCAGGCGCTGGCTCATCAGCACATCGGTATCGGTGCGGGCGTAGGTCGCGAACAGCTTGCTCAGCTGATCGTTTTTCTGCGCCAGCAGCGCATCGAATTCTTCTTTCGACAGGCCGTTGTCACGCACGTTGGCCAGCTCGCGGGCGATAAAGCCCAGGCTGCCGTTCAGGTTGTTGTTCGGCGTATCCAGATGGATGGCGCACTGCCCGCGTTGGTACTGCACGCGGCAGTCAAAGCCCAGATGCAGGCTCTTCTGGTCGCTTTTTTCCAGCGTCTGCTGAAGATGCCAGAACAGCGCCTCGCGGGCGAGATCGCCACGCCAGTAACGGAGCAGGCTCTGCGAATCGCGAATCGGATGCCACGGCGAATCCCACATGATCGACAGCGTATCCTGTTTCACCTGCTCGCTGATCAGGCTCACCGGCTGTTGCGGCAGCGGCGTCAGCGTCGGCATCGGGGCCGGGGTTTCACGTTTGCCCTGCAGCGGCGAGAACGCCTTGTTGATCTGCTCGCCCAGGCTGCGGCTGTCGACCTTGCCGACAACGAACAGCGTCATGGCATCCGGGGTATACCACTGTTGATAGAATTTCTTCAGCTGTTCGAGGTTGACCGGCCGTTTCGCCGGCTGCGCCGGATCGTGCGCCAGCAGCGTCGAGCCTTTCAGGCGGTAACGCCACCAGACGTCTTGGGTATTGGGCGGGAACGTGCCGACCGGATTGATGGTGGAGTTCATCACCGCGTGCACCGTATGCTCGTCGATCGCCAGTTTGCCGGTGGTGTCCGCCAGCCAGGCCAGCGCTTCTTTCAGCAGGTCAGGCCGGTTATTCGGTAGGCTGAGATTATACATGGTGAAATCATACGAGATGATAGCCGGCGGCAGCGGCCGCTCGTTATCCACGCTCTGCTGCCACAGGGCGCGCAGCTGCGGCGCGGTAAAGCTTTCACTGCGCGTCAACGCCAGCCGCGGCAACAGCTGGGCGAAGCCGGTCTGTTGTGAAGACTCCACCAGAGAGCCGGTATTGACGATCAGCCGCAGTTCCACGCGGTCGCTTGGCCGCTGCGGCGTATCGAGAATTTGCCATGAAAACCCGTTGGCCAGCGCCCCCTGCTGCCAGGCAGGATCGGGTTGTAGTGCTTCAGCCTGCACGCTGCTACTGGCTGCAGCCAATAGCAGCCCACCAACTATAAGATGAATTCTGGTGCCCTGCATGTGAACCCCTACTTAATGACTATCCAATTTCTTATGCAAATGCGTGTATTCCATTCAATGGAATCATAAAAATACGCCCTGAGTTTCACAGTGGGGCGGAAAGCAGAAAGTGTACCATCGTGTTAGACCGCGCGCCTTTGCGGATGTCACTCATTAGAGTGAAAAATAATAGATAGCGGGGTTTTTAATGCAAGAAATCGTTACGAGGCAGGGGGAAAACCTCACCGGCCGCGGCTGCGGCCGGTGATTCGCCGTCAATATCAGGCGGAAGGCAGCGTTTTGTCCGCGCCGGCGTTTTTGTTGTTCAGCGTGGCTTTCAGCTGTTTCTCATCCAGTTGGCCGCACCACCTCGCCACGACCACGGTCGCCACCCCGTTGCCCACCAGGTTGGTCAGCGCGCGGGCTTCCGACATGAAGCGGTCGATGCCGAGGATCAGCGCCAGGCCGGCCAACGGCAGGTGGCCGACGGCGGAGATGGTGGCGGCCAACACGATAAAGCCGCTGCCGGTCACGCCCGCCGCCCCTTTGGAGGAGAGCAGCAACACCACCAGCAGGGTAATCTGATGCATGATGTCCATGTGGGTGTTGGTCGCCTGCGCGATAAACACCGCGGCCATGGTCAGGTAAATAGAGGTGCCGTCCAGATTAAAGGAGTACCCGGTCGGGATCACCAGGCCCACCACCGATTTCTTGCAGCCCAGCCTCTCCATTTTATCCAGCATGCGCGGCAGCGCGGACTCGGACGACGAGGTCCCCAGCACGATCAGCAGCTCTTCTTTGATGTAGTTGACGAATTTGAAAATGCTGAAGCCGTTGGCGCGGGCGATGCTGCCCAGCACCACCACCACGAACAGGATACAGGTGATATAGAAGCACACGATCAGCTGGCCGAGTTGCACCAGGGTGCCAACGCCGTATTTACCGATGGTAAACGCCATGGCGCCGAAGGCCCCCAGCGGCGCCAGGCGCATGATCATGTTGATGATGCCGAAAATCACCCGCGAGAAGCTGTCGATCACGTTGAAGATCAGTTGCCCCTTTTCACCCAAGCGATGCAGGGCGAAGCCGAACAGCACCGCGAACAGCAGCACCTGCAGAATGTTGCCGCTGGCGAATGCGCCGATCACGCTGCCGGGGATGATGTCCAGCAGGAACGGGATGATGCCCTGCTGCTGCGCCTGCTCGGCGTAGACTGCCACCGCCTTGGCGTCCAGCGTGCCGGGATCGACGTTCATGCCGACGCCCGGTTGCACCAGGTTGACGATCACCAGGCCGATAATCAGCGCGATGGTGCTGACGATTTCAAAATACAGCAGCGCGATGGCGCCGGTGCGCCCCACCGCCTTCATGCTTTCCATGCCGGCGATGCCGGTCACCACGGTGCAGAAGATCACCGGGGCGATAATCATCTTGATCAGTTTGACGAAGCCATCGCCCAGAGGTTTCATCTCGGCGCCGAGGTCAGGGTAGAAATGGCCAAGCAGGATGCCCAGCGTGATCGCCGTCAGCACCTGAAAATAGAGGCTCTTAAAGATCGTTGTTTTCATATGAACATCCTATGGGGGGAAGACACGCACCAGGCAGCAGTCTAAAAATCCAGCCTGTTCATTGCTTGCGCGGAAAATAACACCCACTTAACAACATGGAAATAATTTGTTGCACCCGCCCCTGGGAGTTGATGTGAATTTAAGAGCTGAAACGCGTCAGTCGGGGTGCAAAGCTGAAAATTGCGTAATGCTTTGTTTGCACTAACGCAAAAGAGGTAGAGGAGAAATAGCGATTTTCGGACGGGGAAAAGTACCGGAAAGGTAAACGCGGCGCTTACGGCGCCGCGCGGCAAAACTCGGCTTCGAACGCTGCGCGCGGCAGCGGCCGGGCGAACAGGAATCCTTGCCCGCTGCGAATGCCGTGCTGCAGCAGGCAGTCGCGCTGCTCGGCGTTTTCCACGCCTTCGGCCATCACCGGCAACGCCAGCACTTCGGAGATCGCACTGACGATGCGCACCATCGCATCGTCGGCCGGCAGCCCCTGAATGAAGCTGCGGTCGATTTTAATCAAATCGATCGGCAGGGATTTCAAGCGGTTCAGGTATTCCAGACTGGAGTAGCCCATGCCGAAGTCGTCAAGCGCGATCGACAATCCCAGATCGTGCAGCTCGCGCAGCAGCGCCAGCGCGCGGTCGAGATCGTCGATGCGCACCGTCTCGGTGATCTCCAGCAGCAGCTTGCGCGGGTCGATCCGATACTGCGCCAGCAGGTTTTTCAGATGCGGGACGAACGCCTCATGCTGCATCTGTATACCGGAAACGTTGACCGCCAGCGGCAGCGCAATGCCGCGCTGCTGCCAGTCCGCCAGGATGCGGCAGGACTCTTCCAGCACCCAGTTGCCGAGAGGCACAATCACGCCCAGCTCTTCCGCGAGCGGGATAACGTCGGCCGGCAGGGTATAGCTGCCGTCATACTGCTGCCAACGCAGCAGCGCTTCGGCGCCGATCACCTCGTTGGACTGCATGTCGATCTGCGGCTGCAGGAACAGCGTAAAATGCCGCTGCTCGATGCCGTGCAAAATCTCGCTCTCCTGCGTCAGCCGCTTCTGCGTGCGTTCCGTCAGGCTGGGCTCGAAGAACAGGATCTGATTTTTTCCTTCACGGTGGGCGGACATCATCGCCGAGGTGGCGCTGCGCAGCAGCTGTTCCGCACTTTCCCCCTGATTGAGGTAGTGCGCGATGCCGATGCTGGCGTTGGGCCGCAGCGCCAGACCTTCCAGGGTCAAGGGCGCGTTGATCTCCGCCATGATGCGTCGCGCCAGCTGCATGGCGTGGAACGGCCGCTCGGTCCCCTTGGCCAGGATGGCGAATTCGGTATTGCTCAGCTGCGCCAGCACGCCGTTTTCGTCGATGCAGCCGCGCAGCTTCTTCGCCAGCGCCAACAGCAGCGCTTCACGCATCGCCGGGCTCATCACGCCCGAGGCTTCATGCAGCGTCTCGATGCCGATCACCAGCAGGTTAAAACGCTCGGGGCGCAGGCTGGAGGCGATATGCTGTTCCAGCAACGCGTTCAGCAATGCCGGATTCGGCAGTTCGGTCACCGGATGGCGGGTGCTCAGGCGGCTCATGTCGGCATGCGCCTTGGCCAGCGTCTGTTGATTGCGGTTGTAGTTGCGCACCAGCAGGCCGAGCTCGTCGTCCTGGTGCAGCGTCGGCAGCATCAGTTGGTGGTAGGGCGCTTCGTCCTGCGAGATGTTTTCCAGCTCTTTGGCCATCGCGCGCAGCGGATGCACCATCAACCGGTTCATGCACCAGGTGATGGCCACCGACAGGATCAGCGCCAACAGCAGGTAGGTCGACAGCATGGTCGACAAAATGCTGCGGATAAACTGGTACATGCGGAACGAATCGGCCTGCAGCACCAGATAGGCCAGCGGCTGCTGGTTGGCCGGCACCCGCTCCAGCGAATAGAGCGGCACGGAAATTTGGATCGGCAGCTCAAACAGCCGGGCGATCAGCGTCGGCACCGGCCGCTCCGGCGGGAAATTGGCGTGCAGCGCCTGAAATTCGTTCGGCAAGACGATATCCGCCCGGCTGAGAATGCCGACCGGCAACAGCGTGTTCAGCACCTTTTTGGCTTCCGGCACGTCCATGCGCAGCACCGCTTCCGCCAGCGGCTGGCGCACGGATTGAGCGATATTCTCCAGTTGCTGGGCGTAGTCATCCCTGCGCTGCTGCACAAAGTGGAATAACTGGATCACGATAAAGATGCAGATCGTGACCAGCGCCACGCCGGACACCGTCGCCATCTGCTTAATCGTTAACGAACGCCTGACCCGCAAACCTGCTCTCCGTGAAATCGGGCTGAAACAAAAAAGGGGGCTGACTCTCACCCGCCCCCTCGAACCGGGCTGATTATACTCGATCATCGGCTGTTTTTATCTGGCTATGCCGCAGGCAAAACCAAGAAAATCGCGGGTTTCAGTCTTTTCCTAAAGCGAACAAACGCGACCCGGACACAGGGTAACAAAACTCCCCGGTGTCCGACACTCCGAATCTTTCCCCTCCCGGCTACTTGAAGTCGGCGTAAGGCGTCAGCGGCTGCGGCGGCAAATCGAGATCCCCCTGCCAGCCGGCCAGGGAATAGCGCAGATAAATCAACGCGTGGCTCGGCGTATAGTCCTTCGCCTGTTGAATGTCGATACCGGCGCCGAGCGTCCAGTGCGAACTGAGACGGCGTTCGACGATCGCCCGCAGCGTATAACCGACGCCGCTTGAGGAGCTGCCGTCCTCGACGGCGAACTTATCGGGCAGCGAATCCGGGATCAGCCCCTGCAGCGGATAGCGGCGCTGGCTGTCGGTTTTCGAATGGGACAGCGAAACCGAACCGCCCAGCTCCCACGACCAGTTCTCGGTGCGCTGGCGATAGTTGACCGGCAGCGACAGCGACAGATATTGCTGCGGGCTGTAATAGCCGCCCTGCCCCAGCGAATAGCCGCTCAAATCCTTCTGGTAGTGCCACAGCATGGTATTGAGCCCGACGCTCAGGCGGCGATTGTCTTCGTTGATCAGCTTGTAGTAGTAGCCGGCCATCAACCGCTGCCGCTGGTTATCCGCCACGTTCTTGCCGGTAATCTGGTGCGCGCTGAGATCGGCCCACACGCCGTTCGCCTCACCGCGATCGTAGCTGGCGCTCAGGCTGACGCCGGTAGCGCGCACGCCGCCCCAGGTGGTGCCGGTGTTCGGATCCTTGGCGCCGCCGAACGCCAGCAGCGAGCTGGAGATCGGCCGCCGCGAGGCCGCCAGCGTCCAACCGATGTGGTTCCAGTCGCCGCTGTAGGCCAGGCCGCCGGTCCAGTCGACCACCTCGAAGCCCATCGGCGTCGTACCGATATCGGCGGCCCAACGATCGTTTTTCCAGCCGGCCGCCACGCTGGTGCCGGTGGATTTCTGATGTTCATCGCCGCGGCACCCTTGCGTGTTGCAAGTGCCGAAGGTCTCGTAATAGTGGCCGCTGCCGTCGGTCGAGAAGCGGCCGGCGTCCAGCTGCACGGTGTCGGTGCGCAAAAAGGCGCGCCCGTCATACAGCGGCATGTCCACCTGCAGCATGGTGTCATGCGCATTGAAGTCGGAAATACCGCCGGTGCCGCTCGAGCGCCAGTAATCGTGGTCGAGCGTGACGTTCACGTCTTGCTGCCGGTACAGATCCGCGGCCTCGGAACGGATGCCGCGTTTCAACCAGTCGTCGCCCGGGTTATTGCGCGTCAGAGAGGTGTAGGTGTCATTGTCCTGCGGCAGCGTCGGCGTGATGCCGCCGGCCACCATCGCCTGGCGGTAATCCTGCTGCGCCCGCTCCGGCTGCCGCTGCGCCCGTTCCAGACGGGCGGCGTCGCGGTAGATCAGCGCCTTGGTCTGCCCCACGGGCTCCGCGGCCGCCGCCGTTTTCAGCCGGCCGAAGATAGCTTCGGCCTGCTGCGGATCGCCGACCGCGCCCCAGGCGTTGGCGACCCGCCGTTGGCTGTTGAGCGAAGCGTCTTGCGGCTGCGGTTCGGTTTTCAGCCGCTGGCGCGCCGCGTCCAGATCCCCCTGCGCCACATAGGCTTCGATCTCGCCCAGCTGCGCATCCGGGTTGTTCGGTTCGCGCCGTTTCACCCGCTGATAGTCGCCCAGCGCCGCCGCATACTCCCCGCGCGCCAGCGCCCAGTCGGCCAGCAGCAAATCGATGCGGGTGTCCGCCGGCTGCCGGCGCAGATAGGCTTCCGCCGCCGGTTCGTCGCCGGCCGCCCGCAACCCTTCGGCATGTGCAATCACCGCCTGCATTTTTAGCCGCTGCGCCAGTTCGCGCATGTTGTCGTTCCACTGCGCCGCAGGCAGCGTATTGAGCTGCGCCAGCGCCTGGTCGTCGCGATCGCTGCCGGAAAGGTAGAGCGCATAGGCATAGGCCAACTGCGGATTGGCGCGCTGACGCTGCGCCAGCTGCCGGAATAAGGCGTCCGCCTGTTGCGGCTGCCCGGCCTGACGCAGCGCCTGCGCATAGCGATAGGTCAGCCAAACGTCGTCGGGATCCATCGGCTGGGCGCGGCGATAGATTTCCGCCGCCTGCTGCCACTGCTGCTGCGCCGCCAGCGTCTGCGCCTGTTGCTTCAACATATCGAGCCGCAGCCCGTCGAGGGTGCTGCGCAGCTTGGCCTGTTGGCTGCGCGGCAGGCCGTTGAGGTAGGCCAGCGCTTTTTCCGGCGACTGGCGTTGATAGAGATTCACCAGGCCGCGCAGCGCGCTGCCGTTACCGGGATCGCGCCGCAGCGCCTGCTGATAAAACCCTTCCGCCGCAGCGTCATCCTTGCTCGCCACCGCCACATCGCCCAGGCCGATAAACGCATCGCCGTCGCGGTCGTCGAGCTGGCGCGCCTGCTGGTATTTCTGCCTGGCCAGCGCAAGATTGCCGGCCTTCAGCGCCTTGTCGCCTTCGTCTATCGCCAGCCAGTAACTGGTGCTCTTGATCAGGCTTTGCCACTTGCCGCTGTCGTAGCCGTTCGTGTCGGCGGCAAGCGCCTGGCGGAACAGCTTCAACGCCTGCGGGCGGTTGCCGGCGCGCGAATAGGCCTGGCCGAGCGCGCCCAGCACCTCGGCGTCGTTCGGCGTCGCCGCCAGCGCCTTTTGCAACGCCGGAATGGCCGCCCGGCTGCCGCCTTTATCCACCTGCGCCAGGCCGCGCACCCGCGCCTGATACGCCGGATCGGCCAACAGTTTCTGCTGTCTGGCCAGCTCTTCGCGGGCGCTGGTCGCCTGATCTCCGGTATCGAACACGCCGAGGAAACGGTTGAGCGCCGCCACGCTCTGCGCGCTAACCGGCATCGCTTTGACCTTGTCCAACCACAGATCGGCGGCATCGCCGCGCCCGGCCGGATCGGCGGCGATCTTCTGCAGCAGCTCATAGGCCTGCGCGTCCTGGTTCTGACTGAACAGCATGCGCGCCAGCGACATGCGCAGCGCCACGTTGCCGGAATATTGCTGATCCAGCGCCTGCAGCTGCTTCAACGCCTTCGCCTCCTGCCCCGGCAAACGCGCCACCAGCCGCCAGTACTCCACTGCCAGCTCGAGCGTCGGCGGCTCGCCGTGGAACAGCGCATCGTACTGCGCCTTGGCCTCCGGCAACCGGCCGGCGGTCGCCATCAGGCGCGCCTGCTGCAACTTCTGCCGGGTTTCCGGCTGGGTCAGCAGCATGTTCATTTGCGCCTGGCGATAGGCGCTGGACTGCGGCGCGAGGGTTTTCAGCTTGTCCAACTGCTGCTGCGCCAGCGCCATATTGCCCTGCCGCAGCGCCAAACGCATGCGCGCGGCGATCACGTCCGGGTTGTTCGGATCCATCAACTCTAGCCGGTACAGCGACTGGCGCACCAGATCGTCCTTGTTGCCGGCCTCGCCAATGCGCACCTGTTCCAGCAGCCACTGCTCCGGGGCCACGGCTTCCGCAGCGCGCGCCTGCGGCAGCATCGCCAGGCTCAGCGGAATCAAATTCAGCCAGTTTATTTTGAAGTTGTGCATTGGCCGTCCCACGAGGGTTGCAATTCACCCTGACGATTAAAGCGATAACGTTGTTGATCCCACCCCTGGCCGAACAGCGTCAGCGAGGCGCTGAAATAGGCGTCGTCCCCCGGCGGATGTTCGCTGATGCGTTGCCGCTGTGTCGCCAGCGCCTCAGCCTGCGTCGCCAACATCGGCAACATCGAGGCGGAAAAGCCGACCGGGCCGCCGCCGGTGGTTTTGCCGCTGGCGGTATCGGTTTTCTCCGGCGGCACGCCCTGTTTGGCGGTGAGCTGCGCCATCGGCTGAAAACGTTCGAGCAGCGTCGCCTTGTATTCATCGTCGTCCGCCAGCATGCCGGCCCACAGATAAACCCGAATGGCGTCGTAGCTGCCGACGTTCGGCTTGACGGGATCCGGCTGCCAGCCGGCGCCGACCCGCCACACCACCCAGTCCGGCGAGAAACCGTGCGGCGCGGTGTCCAACCACAGCCGTTGATTGACCTGGCGCATCGCGCGCCACGGGCCGTTCAGCGCTGCAAAACGTGCCAACAGCTGCGGCGGCAGGTAGCTGGGATTCAGCCGCCAGCGATCGTCCGTCACGAACCCGACTTTGCCCGGCAGCAGCATCAGGCCCAGGCCGGGAATGTCGGCCACCTCCTCGCGGCCGATGCGTTGCAGCAGCAGCGTCCCCAGGGTTTGATAGCGCCGGCTTTTCCACAGGCGGCCGGCTTCGAGCAGGTTATAGGCGATCCACAGATCGGCGTCCGACGCCGAGTTGGCGTCCAGCACCTTCCACTGTTTGTCGTCGCTCTCGCCCCACAGCCAGGCGGGCAAACGGGCGCTGAGATCGCCCGCCGCCAGGTTGTTCTCCGTCCAGGCCAGCAGCAGATCGAAGGTCGGCCGGTCGTTGGCCACCAGGGCGAAGAACAGGCCGTAGCTCTGCCCCTCGGAGGTGGTGATTTTGTTCGGGCTGCTCGGATCGATCACCCGCCCCTGCGGGCTGATGTAGAACTGCTTGTACTGTTGCCAGCCCGGCCACTCGCAGGCCGCCGCGGCGCTGAAGGCGCACAGCAGCAGCATGCCGAGCGACAGGCGTTGCAGCATGGCGTTCACCGCCGTCAATCCCGATCTTCCGGCGCCAGACGACGCCGGCTGAAGGCCTTCAGGCCACGCCACAGCATCAGCCCCAGGATCACCACCAGCACCACCGCGATCACCGCCAGCAGCACCGGATGGGTGGAGAGGGCATACCACAGCCGCTCCCACCACGGCAGGTGGCCGACATAGTAAATATCGCCGACGCGCAGGCTGTTGACCCCCGATTCGCGGATCACCGCCACCGAGCCGAATACCGCGGCGCGCTTGCCGCTGTCCAGCAGGGCATTGTTCAGCAGCTCATAGCCGCGCGGGCTGTCCGCCAACAGCGCCACGATGCTGCGCTGGTCGTTGAACGGCGACTGCACGCCAATGATCGCCGACATTGCGCCCTCGGAGCTGACGGCAGTCTTGCTGTCCGGCCGGGTGTCCTCCGCCAGCGCTTCCGCGCTGGGCAGCGGCGGCTGCCGCGTCGGCTGTTTCACCCAGCTTTGGGTCGCGTCCACCAGCAGGCTGATTTTCTTGTCGTCGCGCAGCTCCGGCGGAATGGTGCCGACCATCAGGATATCGTCGTCGCGATCCTTGGCCTGCGACCAGTCATCGCTCAGCGTGAAGGCCAGCGCCGGGTAGCCGGTTTGCGCGCCGATCACGCCCAGCGCGTTCAGCAGCGCGCTGACCTGCGCCGGCTGCGGTTTCTGATTCACCAACACCAGCGTTTGCGACAGATCAGCCAGGCGGCTGAACGGGAAGCCGGCGTTGGCGAAGGCGCGCAGATCCGGCATCGCCATAAAGTGGCGGTAGCCGGAGAAATCGATGGTGGACGCGCCGTCGATCACCGCATGGTTTTGCGTGAAGGAGTAGGTTTCGCAGCGCCCTTCCGCGCCGCTGGCCAGCAGCGTGGTGTAATCGAAGTCAAAGCGCAGCTGGTTGGTGGCGCCCAGCCGCAACGCCGGAATACTGACGTTCTTGTCGGAGTCGAGCAGCCCCTGCGTCAACGGCAGGCGCAGCAGTTGCGCGCCCTGCTCGTGCTCCGGCACCAGCGAGTAAGCCTGCACGAACTGGTTGTTCAGGCTGACGCTCAGCCGCGAACCGTCCTGAATGCGCGGCGCGGTGTAACGGTATTTCAGGTGCATGTCGATGCCGGTGCTGCGGATCAGGAACAGATCCGGCGGCAGGTTCATGGTCAGCGAAATCGGGCCGGGCTCGATGCCGCTGGTTTGCAGCTGCTCGGCGTACTGCTGCAGCTCGGCGAAGGTCATCGGCCGATCGGTGCGCACCCAGTTCGGCGCGTCGTACGGCTGGCGCGGCGCCAGCTGTTCCACCTTGTCCACCGTTACGTTCTGGCCGCGGAACAGGATGTTGCCCTGCGCGATGCCCTTCACCGCGGTGATCAAATCGTTGTCGTCACGCCCCTGAATCAACAGCAGTTTGACGTACGGATTGTCCGGGTGGCTGATCATCTCCACCGTCGGGCCGTTGACCGCCGGATAATCGCGCAGGAAATCCGGGCGCTGCGAGTTGGTGGCGAACACCACCGCGTGCTGCGTCGGCAGCGCGTTGTACAGCGTCGGGAAGAATTGCCCGCGCCACTGCGCCTTGCTGCCGAACCAGGACGCCAGAATGCCCGCCGCACGCTGCTGGGCGAGATCCGGCTGGCCGGCGAACACCATCGGCAGCGTCAGCGGCCGATTATCGCGGCTGTCGAAGAACGGCTCAGGGAAGTGCGACAGCTCGTTTTTCACCGGCAGCGTCTGGAAACGCAGCTTCAGCGCGCTGGACTTGCTGACGTCGAGCCACAGCGAGGTGCTGGCCGGGTTTTCGCAGATATTTTGATAATGGCCGACGAACACCAACCGAACGCGGTTAAAATCGGTGATATAGCGCGGATCGATCGCCATCTGGATGCGATTGGGCTTGCCCAGCTGCTCCTTGGCGATCGTGGTCACGCCCATCAGCTCGTCGTTCAGGTAGACCTTGACGTGCGACTCCACCGGGATCAGCGCCGGCGACGGCGTAAACTCCATATCGAGCATCGCCTGCGAGACCACCTCGTCGCTGCGCACGCCGAATTCGATCTGCCCGTCCGGCCGGGTGCCGCGCAGAACAAAGGTGCCCGGCGGCGGCGCTATCTGCGCAAACGGCAGCGACACGTCGCGCACCGGCGCATTCGGATCCTGCGGCGCGGCGGCCGGCGGTGGCGCGATCGCCGTATCGGCCGCCGCGGCAATCGGCGGCTGGGCCGCCACGGTCGGCGCGGTGGCGGTTTCGGCCTGCGACAGGGTGCTGATGCCTAAGGCCAGAGCAGTTAACCAGGTTATTTTTCTCGTCATCGTATCATCATCAATGTTGGAGCCTGTTCACCGGGCGAGTGAGCGGGCGGTTGAACTCGCAGCTAACCCACTGTTTCTTGTTAACCCAAGGTCGGATCCCTGCCGACGCCGCGCGGAATAAACGACACGACCCAGGCGGTCAGCGAGGTGACCCCGACCAGCAGACCGCGCACCAGCGGCGGCGCGTAGTCCGCCATGCGCACATACCCCCGGAAGCCCAGCGCCAGCACGTCGCGCAGGCTTTCGATCGGCCGGTCTTCGGGGAACCCGTCCTGCCACAGCGCCCAGGTATCGGCGCGGGCGAAGGTGCACTGAATGAAATCGATGTGTTCGCGGGTGGAGAGGTCGACCAGGCGCACCCCCACCTTGTTGCCGAAGGCGCGCGTCACCACGCAGGGGAAGCTGTACTCCTGCTGGCCGCGCTTGAGCAGCAGCGAGAGCTTGTCGCCGTCTTTCAACGCGTTTTCCACCCGCATCTCAATGCCCACGCCGCCGTCGGAGTAATCGCGCAGCGTGCAGGGATACAGATGGCCGTCGGCGCGCGCGATCGCCGCCGGCATGGCGATTTCCACGCGGTGCGCCTGACGCACCTGCTTGGCCTCCACCGCCACCGCCACTGCGCCGCCGAGAATCGTCATGTTGTACAGCACCCACACCAGGCTGATGATCACCGTCATCACCTCGTCCGTCGGGCCATAGGCCAACCGCCAGACGCCGAACGCCAGCCCGGCCAGGTTCAGGATCACCAGGAACATGTAAGGCCGGGTGATCACCCAGTCGACGTGCTCCTCCTCCACCAGCCCGCCCTTGGCGGTGACGTTGAATTTGCCCTTGTGCGGATTGAACAGCGCCACCGTCGTCGGCCGCGCGATATACCAGGCCAGCACCGTTTCATAGATTTCGCTCCAGAACGAATGGCGGTATTTCCCCTGGATACGCGAGTTGGTCAGGCTGGCGTGGATCATGTGCGGCAGCACGTAAAGCGCGATCGCCAGCGCCGGCGCGAAGATGATGTAAGCATGCAGCAGCAAAAACGCCAGCGGCGCGGTGAGGAAGATCAGCCGCGGAATGCCCGACAGGAAGTGCAGCATGGCGTTGGCGTAGCACAGGCGCTGCGCCAGTTTCAGCCCCTTGCCCAGCAGCGGGTTGTCCAGCCGGAAGATCTGCACCATGCCGCGCGCCCAGCGAATGCGCTGGCCGATGTGCGCCGACAGGCTCTCGGTCGCCAGCCCGGCGGCCTGCGGAATGCGGATATAGGCCGAGGTGTGCCCGCGCCGGTGCAAGCGCAGCGAAGTGTGGGCGTCTTCGGTGACGGTTTCCACCGCGATGCCGCCGATTTCGTCCAGCGCGCTGCGGCGCAGGATGGCGCAAGAGCCGCAGAAGAAGGTCGCATCCCACATGTCGTTACCGTCCTGCACCAGCCCGTAGAACAAGGTGCCTTCGTTGGGCGTCTGGCGGAAGCGGCCGAGGTTGCGCTCGAACGGATCCGGCGAGAAGAAATGGTGCGGGGTTTGCAGCATCGCCAGCTTTTTGTCTTTGAAGAACCAGCCCATGGTCAGCTGCAGGAAGGAGCGCGTCGGCACGTGATCGCAGTCGAAAATCGCCACGAACTCGCCGGTGGCCTGCTTCAGCGCGTTGTTGATGTTGCCGGCCTTGGCGTGTTCGTGGGTCGGCCTGGCGATGTATTTCACCCCCACTTCGGCGGCGAACGCCCGGAATTCGGGGCGGTTGCCGTCATCGAGGATATAGATATTCACCTTCTCTTTCGGCCAGTCGATGCCCAGCGCCGCGTAGATGGTGGGCTTCACCACCCCGAGATCTTCGTTGTAAGTCGGCACCATCAGATCGATGGTCGGCCAGCTGGCGCTATCGGCGGGCAGCGGCACCGGCTGGCGGTTAAGCGGCCAGATGGTCTGGAAATAGCCCAGCACCAGCACCACCCAGGCGTAGGTTTCCGCCACCAGCAGCAACAGGCCGCACACCAGGCTTAGCGGGTCGTCCCAGTTCAGCGTGGCGGTATAGCGCCACCACAGGTAGCGACAGGAGACGGTCAGCGACAGCACGATCAGCATCAGCGCGGGCAAACGCCCCGGCACCCGGCGCACCACCATCGCGATCCCCCACAGCAGCAGGACGAACACGAACTGCGCCGGCAGATCGAACGGTTGCGAGATGCACAGCATGGCGAGGATCGCCGCCAGCACGCTGACCAGAATAAACAGCGCGCGCCGCATGCCGCGGTTCATGCGGCCGAGGCGCTCCACCGAGCGCTGTTCCACGCCGGCGTTCTTCAGCCGCTGCGGCAGGCCCTGCAGCCAGTCGGCATAGCGCTGCTGCAGGCGGCGCCAACCGGCGAAATAGTCGCGCTGCACCGGCGCGCGGCCGCTGCGAAACAGCAGCAGCCACAGCCCTTGCAGCAGATAACGCAGCGCATCCGCCGGGCGCGGGCGTTCGGCGGACAGATGCGGGAACCAGTAAGCGCGGCCGGTACGCACGCGCTGCCAGGCCGGCGACTCGAAGCGCAGCAGCAGCCAGCCCAACGCCACCAGCAGCGTGGCGAAAAAGGCGGTCAGCGCCGATGCGCCATTGCGGCGATAGCCGCGGTAGCGCGTCTGCACCGCCTGACGCACCGGCGGCACCAGCAGCAGGCTCAATACCCGGCTCATGGCGCAACGCCCCGTTTGAGATTGATCAGGCACCAGTTGGCCAGCGTCAGCACTTCATCCGCCGCCAGGCTCTCGGGGCGGTACTCGCCCAACGGCTGTTTGACCGCCAGCGCTTCCGCCAACGCTTCGTCGCGGTGGATCACCACCGGCAACAGGCCGCTCAGCGTTTGCAGCCACAGCTGATGCAGATCCTGCTGCAGCTGGCTGGCGGAGGAGTAGTGATTGACCAGGAAACGGCAGTCGTTCGGCAGTGTCTGCTGATGGAGCCGCACCTGGCAATTGGCGTCGGGGTTCAACAGCATGAACACACAGTCGGCAAGCTGCAGCGCCTGCTGCGCCAGCACGCCGTCCCCAACCGGGACATCCAGCAGGATCCAGCGCTGCGGATCGCCGGCGATCAGTTGGCGCACATTGTCGCGCCAGCGTTCCGGCTGCTCCCGACACTGACGCTGCACTTCCAGCCGTTCCGCCGCATTCAGGCAGCCAAAGGGCAGAAAGTCGAGGTTTTCACAATAACGCAGCGCGCCTTCCTGCCAGCCGCCGCCATCCCGCTCCGCGCGAGCCCAGCCGCGCGCCAGCTCGAACGGCGTGTTGAAATGCAGGCGCAGCAGATTATCCGGCGTGAAATCGATCGCCAACACCGACTCACCCAGCTGCTGCAACGCCCAGGCGAGCGCCGCCGTGACCGACGTCGTCCCCATTCCACCCCGCAACCCTTGCAGCGCGATCACCGGCATAGATCAATGGCTCCCCGTGGTCTGCGCCAATTCGGCCAACAGTGGCCAGCGCGTCATCATTTGCGTTAACCGCTCCTGCCGGGAAATATCGACATAGCTTAATTTCGGCAATGAAAAAGCTTGGCTGAGCGCCTGCAGGTCATCCTGGCTCTCCCCAGGCGCTGCTGCACGAAAATGGGTGGGTGCGTTATTCATTCTTCCGCCTTGGCGAAAATAGGCTATGTTAATTAACTATAGCAACGATACAAAAAGAGAGAGGCAATAAGATGATTCTCAACAAATATTGTTGCAGAGCGTAGGAGATTTGTTATTGCCAGAGTAAAAATGGCTATCTTTATATATAAACGCCTTTAGTCGGCTTTCAACGAAAGTAGAACACATCCTATGGCGCACTCTTTTTCTCTAGGCATTCGGCAGATTTGGGAAGAGCTGTCGGTGATGCAGGCCCCCGGGCTTTATTGGATCAATATCGACAGGCAAAGCGACGCCGCGCTGCTGTGTCGCCAGGTCATTGCCGCCCAGCCGGCCACCCGCAAAGTCGCCCTGATCTGCAGCGGCGACAAACCCGATCGCCTGCTGGCCGAGCTGGCTTCGCCCGCGTTGCAGAAGCTGCCGCTGTATCAATTACCGGAGAAAAAAGCCGCGCTGACGCAGCTGAGCGACGATCTGATGCGCGCCCTGCGGCCGCAAAATCGCTTACTTATCCTGCTGGCCCACGCCAGCCTGTGGCAAACCTTCACCACCGAAGAGCTGCGCGAGTGGACGCGCGCCCTCGCCGCCTGGCTGCGGCGGCAGGGCTGCACGCTGTTGATTCTCAGCCACGGCGGCGGCATCAATAAGCTCAAAGGGCAGCTCAGCGCGCAGCATCGCATCCTGAACGGCCTGTCCAGCCTGCAATGGCAACAGGACAGCGCGCAATATCTGGTGAACTGGTGGAGCACCGAAAACGGCATCAACGCCAATCAGCTGCTGACGCTGTACGCCGCGGAAGGCGGCTGGCAGGGTGAGGAGGAAAACAGCCAACCCTCCCCCACCGCCTTGCGCAGCGATGAAGGCCTGTATCTGGCTGAGCGCAGCATCCTGGAAGGCGCGCCACCGCTGTCCGCCAACTGGCAGCTGCTGGAGAGCAACGACGAACTGGCGCAGCACGGCATGCTGAGACTCTCGGCGACGTTGATTTTCGCGCTGTACCAAAGCGACCAAATCGATCACCTGGCGCACCAGATCCACACCCTGCGCCGCAGCCGCGGCAACGGCCTGAAAATCGCGGTGCGCGAGATGAGCGCCAGCCTGCGCTACAGCGACGAGCGGCTGCTGCTGGCCTGCGGCGCCAACCTGATCGTGCCGCACGTCGCGCCGCTGTCGCGTTTTCTGACCATGCTCGAGGGCATCCAGGGGCAGCGCTTCTCGCGCCATGTGCCCGCCGACATCGATGCGCTGCTGGCCGGTTTGCGCCCGCTGCAGCTTAAAGGCTATATGCGGCCGGAACCGTTCAGCCAGGCGGTGCTTTCGCTGATGGGCAACACGCTGCTGCCCGAGGACGGCAAAGGCGTGATGGTGGCGCTGCGGCCGGCCACCGGCCTGCGCGCCGAACAGGCGATGACCCTGTGCCACCTGCGGCGCTTCGGCGACGTGATGACCGTGGTGCAGGGGCGGCTGGTGCTGTTTCTCTCCACCTGCCGCATCAACGATCTGGATACCGCGCTGAGGTTCATCTTCCGCCTGCCGGTGGATGAAGCCTTCAGCAACCGGGTGGTGTGGCATCAGGACGTCGATATCATTTCGGAAATCAAACGCATGGCCCAGGGGCGCTGGCAGATTTCGGCCACCGGCACCGCCGGCGCCGCGCCGCGCCCCCGCGAGACGGCGGCCGAGGCGCCCGCAGAACGGCGGCAGCCGGTCGCCTTCACGCTGAAGCTTGGCCCGCAGGAGGAACCGCATGCTGAACCTTAACGACATCGTGCAACTGATCCTACTGTGCGCGCTGATCTTCATCCCGCTGGGCTACGCCTTTCATCGGCGTTTTCCGCATTTGCGTCAATACTGGCAAAACCTGTTGTTATCGCCGCGCTATTTGAAATCCGCCGGTTTGTGGGTGCGCACAGGCTCCTCATCTCAGATTAAACGTAAGAAGCAGCCATGAATCCAAACTCGAAGACGCAATCCGATAACGCTCTATGGCGCTACTGGCGCGGACTGGGCGGCTGGAACCTGTACTTTCTGGCCAAATTCGCCCTGCTGTGGTTCGGCTACCTGAACTTCCACGCGCTGCCGAACCTGGTGTTCATGGCGTTTCTGCTGATGCCGATCCCGTCGCAGCGCCTGCATCGCTGGCGCCATTACCTCGCCATTCCGATCGGCATCGCGTTGTTCTACCACGACACCTGGCTGCCGGGCATCAACAGCATTCTCAGCCAGGGTTCGCAGCTGGCCGGCTTCAGCGCCCAGTATCTGCTGGAGCTGATCGGTCGCTTTATCAACTGGCAAATGATCGGCGCGGCCTTCGTGCTGTTTATCGCCTACCTGTTCGTCGCGCAGTGGGTGCGCGTCACGGTGTTCACCGTGGCGGCGCTGGTGTGGCTCAATATCGTCAACATCGCCGGACCGGCAGTCTCCCTGCTGCCCGCGACCTCCACGGCCGCGGCCGGCGGCGCCAATACGCCGGCCACGTCTGCGCCGGCGGCGGGGGATGCTGCGCCGGCAGACAGCCTGCCGCCGACCAGCGCCAACCTGACGGCCTACCTGAACCAGTTCTACGAGCGAGAAAAAGGCCGCACCACCGCGTTCCCGGCCAGCTTGCCCGCCGATGCCCAGCCGTTCGATCTGCTGGTGATCAACATCTGTTCGCTGGCCTGGGCCGATATGGACGCGGTCAACCTGCAAAATCACCCGCTGTGGTCGAAGATGGACATCATGTTCGACAACTTCAACTCGGCCACCGCCTACAGCGGCCCGGCGGCCATCCGTTTGCTGCGCGCCAGCTGCGGCCAGCTTTCGCATCGCGATCTGTATCAGCCGGTGAACCAGCAGTGTTACCTGTTCGACAACCTGGCGAAGCTCGGCTTCAAGGAACAGCTGATGCTCGATCACTCCGGGGTGTTCGGCAACTTCCTGAAAGAGCTGCGTGAACAGGGCGACATGCAGGCGCCGCTGATGTCGCAGGCCGGCATCGGCAACGAGCTGACGTCGTTCGACGGCGAGCCGATTTATAACGATCTCGAATTGCTGACCCGTTGGCTGGATCAGCAGCAAAAAGGCGGTGACGGCCGCACCGCCACCTTCTTCAACGTCATCCCGCTGCACGACGGCAACCGCTTCGTCGGCTCCAACAAGAGCGCCGACTACCCGCCGCGCGCGCAGAAGCTGTTCGATCAGCTGAACACCTTCCTCGATCAGTTGGAGAAATCCGGCCGCAAAGTGGTGGTGGTGATCGTGCCTGAACACGGCGCGGCGTTGGTGGGCGACAAGATGCAGATGTCCGGCCTGCGCGACATTCCCAGCCCGAATATCACCCATACGCCGGTCGGCATCAAACTGGTGGGCATGAAGGCGCCGCATCAGGGCAGCCCGCTGCAGATCAAAACGCCGAGCAGCTATCTGGCGCTGTCTGAACTGGTGTCGCGCCTGGTGGACGGCAAGGTCTTCAGCGAACCCAGCGTCGACTGGCAGGCGCTGACCCAGGGGCTGCCGCAGACCCCGGTCATCTCCGAAAACGACAACGCCGTCGTGATGCTGTATCAGGGCAAGCCCTACATTCGCCTGAACGGCGGCGACTGGGTGCCTTATCCGCAATAAGCGCGGCCTCATTCACCCAAAGCACGCCGTCGGCGTGCTTTTTTATTGGGTTTGTTATAATAAAAATGGCGAACGCTATCGGCCGAAATAAACTTATTAACAGCAACCCGTTGAATTCTCTTATTCGATTATTATTATCGTATGAAGATTCTTAAAAATATAACGTTTTCCAGAATTATGTTAAGAGCATAATTTAAAAGACGGGTTGTCACGATCGTCTACTGACCAACCCTTTGATTGAATAATAAAAAACGCCGGCGCTGTGCCGGCGTTTGGTTTAGACAGGAAAATCCGGCGCTTCACGCCCCCGGATGTTCGTCCTGATCGACCGCAAAGCAGGCCACCATCTGCTCACCGTACTGTTTGAGCTGCGGCTGCAGCTGAACGCAGGTGCCGAAGGCGCGGCGGCAGCGGGCATTGAACGCACAGCCCGGCGGCGGATTCATCGGGCTGGGCAGCTCGCCAGTCAGCTTGATGCGCTCGCGGCGCATATCCGGATTCAATCGCGGCGTCGCCGACAGCAGCGCCTGAGTGTACGGATGGCGCGGATTGTTGAAGATCGCCTCTTTGCTGCCCTTTTCCACGCAGCGGCCGAGGTACATCACCATCACCTCGTCGGCGATGTGCTCCACCACCGACAGATCGTGCGAGATGAACACATAGGACAGCCCCAGATCCTGCTGCAGATCCATCATCAGGTTCAGCACCTGAGCGCGCACCGACACGTCCAGCGCCGACACCGGCTCATCGGCGATCACCACGTCCGGGTTCAGCATCAGCCCGCGGGCGATGGCGATACGCTGACGCTGGCCGCCGGAAAACATGTGCGGGTAGCGATCGTAATGCTCGGTCTTCAGGCCGACCTTCGCCATCATCTCCAGCGCTTTTTCCCGCCGTTCGGCGGCGCTGAGCGAGGTATTGATCAACAGCGGCTCCTCGAGGATCTGCCCGACCTTCTTGCGCGGGTTGAGCGATCCGTAAGGATTCTGGAACACGATTTGGATCTTCTGGCGGCGCAGCTTCTCGGCAGAGGCGTCCGGCTTCAGCAGATCTTGCCCCTGATAGTACAGCTCGCCGCCGGTCGGCACTTCGATCATCGTCAGCAGGCGGCCGAGCGTCGATTTGCCGCAGCCCGACTCACCGACCACCGCCAGCGTTTTGCCGCGCTCCAGGGTGAAGGAGACGCCGTCCAGCGCCTTGACCAGCCGCTCCGGCGCGAACAGGCCCTTTTTCACCGGGTAATGCTTCTTCAGGTCAATTGCCTGCAGTAAAGGTTGATTCTGGCTCATACGGTCGGCCTCCCCGCATCATCCAGCGGTGTGTGACATTTAACCTGACGGCCGGGAATGCTGCGCAGTTCCGGCTCCTCGTTGCGGCAGCGCTCGTTGGCGTAGGGACAACGCGGGTTGAGCAGGCAGCCGGTCGGGCGATCGTATTTGCCCGGCACCACGCCCGGCAGCGAAGCCAGCCGCGCCTTGTCGGCGGCGAACTCCGGCAGCGCGCGCAGCAGCGCCTGGGTGTACGGGTGGCGCGGGGCGCGGAAAATCTCCGCCGCCTTGCCGGATTCCACCACCTGGCCGGCGTACATCACGATGATGTGGTGCGCAGCTTCCGCCACCAGCGCCAGATCGTGGGTGATCAGCAGCAGCGCCATGTTTTCGCGCTGCTGCAGATCCAGCAGCAGTTCGATGATCTGCGCCTGGATGGTCACGTCGAGCGCGGTCGTCGGCTCATCGGCGATCAGCAGCTTCGGCCGACAGGCGATGGCCATGGCGATCATCACGCGCTGGCTCATGCCGCCGGAAAGCTGGTGCGGGTACACGTCCAGCCGCGAGGCCGGATCGGGAATGCCCACCTGGGTCAGCAGGTCGATAGCGCGCTGGCGGCGAGTGCGGCGGTTGCCGCCCTGGTGCACCTTCAGCGCCTCCATGATCTGATAACCGACGGTATAGCACGGGTTCAGGCTGGTCATCGGATCCTGGAAGATCATCGCCACTTCGGAGCCCACCAGCTGGCGGCGCTCTTTTTCGGAGATCTTGCGCAGATCCTGGCCGTTGAACTCCAGCTTGTCGGCCATCACCTTGCCGGGGAAATCGATCAGGCCCATGATCGCCAGCGAGCTGACGGATTTGCCGGAGCCGGATTCACCGACGATGCCGACCACCTGGCCTTGCTCCACGCTGTAACTGATGCGGTCTACCGCGCGGAACGGGGTGCCTTCGTCACCGAAGTGCACCGAAAGCTTGTCTACATTCAATAACGCCATCTCTCTCGTCCTCTGTTACTGCTTGAGTTTGGGGTCGAGAGCGTCACGCAAACCGTCCCCCATCAGGTTGAATGCCAGCACCGTCAGCAGGATCGCCACGCCGGGGAAAGTCACCACCCACCAGGCGCTTTGCGCGAACTGCAGCACGTCGGAGAGCATGGTGCCCCACTCCGGCGTCGGCGGCTGCGCGCCCATGCCCAGAAAGCCGAGAGCGGCCATGTCCAGAATGGCGTTCGAGAAACCGAGAGAAGCCTGCACGATCAAAGGCGCCAGGCAGTTAGGCAGAATATTGACGAACATCTGGCGCAGCGCGCCGGCGCCCGCCACCCGCGAAGCGGTGACGTAGTCGCGGTTCACCTCCACCAGCACCGCTGCGCGCGTCAGACGCACATAGTGCGGCAGGGCGACGAAGGTCAGCGCCAGCGAGGCGTTGACGATCGACGGCCCGAATACCGCCACCAGCACCAGCGCCAGCAGCAGGCTCGGCAGGGCCAGCATGATGTCGACGACGCGCATGATAATCGCGTCCACCACGCCGCCGAAGTAACCGGCCAGCAGGCCGAATATCACGCCCATGATCAGCGACAGCACCACCACCAGGCAGCCGACCAGCAGCGACAGGCGCGCACCGTACATCAGGCGCGACAGCACGTCGCGGCCCACGTCGTCGGTGCCGAGGATATATTGCCAGCTACCGCCCTCTTGCCACACCGGCGGCTTGAGCAGCGCGTCGCGGAACTGGTCCGCCGGCGCATGCGGCGCCAGCACGCCGGCGCCGAGCGCGATCACCAGCATCAGAACGATATACACCAGGCCGACCACGGCCCCTTTATTGCGCTTGAAATAGTGCCAGAACTCCTGAAACGGGGTCATCGGCTTCGGCGCACCTTTAACTGCAGACTCAGTGATTTGAGACATGAGAGCGCCCCTTATTTCTTGTGGCGAATACGCGGGTTGACCACGCCGTAGAGCACGTCTACCAGCAGGTTAACCAGAATGATCATACAGGCGACCAGCAACACCCCGCCCTGCACCACCGGGTAGTCGCGGCGCTGCAGCGCGTCGATCAGCCAGCGGCCCAGCCCCGGCCAGGAGAAGATGGTTTCGGTCAGAATGGCGCCGGCCAGCATGGTGCCGACCTGCAGCCCGATCACCGTCACCACCGGCAGCAGCGCGTTGCGCAGCGCGTGAACGACGATCACCCGCATGCGGCTCACGCCCTTGGCGCGCGCGGTGCGGATGTAGTCTTCGCCCAACACCTCCAGCATCGAGGAACGGGTCATGCGCACGATCACCGCCAGCGGAATGGTGCCCAGCACGATGGCCGGCAGGATCATGTGCATCACCGCGTCGACGAAGTCGCCCGGCTCGCCCCAGATCAGGGTGTCTATCAGCATGAAGCCGGTCAGCGGCTGGCTGTCGTCGAGGAAGACCGTGTCGCTGATGCGCCCCGACACCGGCGTCAGGTTGAGCTGCACCGACACCAGCATGATCAGCATCATGCCCCACCAGAAAATCGGCATCGAATAGCCGGTCAGCGAGATGCCCACCGCGGTATGGTCGAAGACCGAGCCGCGTTTGACCGCCGCCAGCACCCCGACCGGGATGCCTACCAGCACCGCGAAGATCATCGCGCAAATGCCCAGTTCCAGCGTGGCCTGAAAGCGCGGAACGAACTCGCTCCAGACGGAGATGCGGCTTTTGAGGGAGGTGCCCAGATCGCCTTGCAGCACGTTGGACACGTAGGAGAAATATTGTTGATAGAGCGGCTTGTCCAGCCCCATTTCCGCCATCAGCTGCGCGTGGCGCTCGGCGGAGATACCGCGCTCCCCGGCCATGATGGTCACCGGATCGCCGGGGATCATATGGACGAATGCAAAAGTCAGCAATGTAATGCCGATAAACGTTGGGATAACTAACCCCAAACGTCGGAGTATGAACTGCAACATATCCCGAACTCTCTGTATCAATGCCCGGCAGCTCATCGTCCGCCAGGCTTATTAACGCTCACATGCCTTTGAACGATTCGACGGCCATACGCCGGAGACTGGTCAGCAGGGGCGCAAACCTGTTGCGCCCCTGCAAGTCCATTCGTGCGTCTCCGGTAAAGCGGTCGAAATCAGTCTACAGAGACATTCTCGAAGTGATGCTTACCGAGCGGATCCACGACGTAGCCTTTCACTTCCTTACGCACAGGCTCGTACACGGTGGAGTGTGCGACAATCAGCGCCGGAGCCTGATCGTGCATCACCACCTGCGCCTGCTTGTACAGTTCGATGCGCTTGTCGTGGTTGGATTCGGCGCGCGCCGGTTGAATCAGATCTTCAAACGGCTTGTAGCACCAGCGGGAGTAGTTGGAGCCGTCTTTCGCCGCCGCGCAGCTGAACAGCGTGGCGAAGAAGTTGTCCGGATCCCCGTTGTCGCCGGTCCAGCCCATCATCACCGTCTGGTGTTCGCCCGCTTTGGCGCGCTTGAGGTATTCACCCCACTCATAGGTCACGATTTTGGCTTTCACGCCGATCTTGGCCCAGTCGGCCTGGATCATTTCCGCCATGCGGCGCGCGTTCGGGTTGTAAGGACGCTGTACCGGCATCGCCCACAGGTCGATGCTGAAACCGTCGGCCATGCCCGCTTCTTTCAGCAGCTCTTTCGCCTTGGCCGGATCGTAAGCGTAATCCTGCACCGCGTCGTTATAGCCCCACATGGTCGGCGGGATCAGGTTCTTGGCCGCCTGGCCCGCGCCCTGATAAACCGCATCGATGATCGCCTGCTTGTTGACCGCCATGGTCAACGCCTGACGCACCTTCAGGTTATCCAGCGGTTTTTTCTCGACGTTGAACGACAGGTAGCCCACGTTCAGGCCCGGCTGCTCCATCAGGTTGATGGACTTGTCTTGCTTCATGCGGGCGATATCGGCCGGGTTCGGGTACGGCATCACCTGACATTCGTTTTTCTGCAGTTTGGCGTAGCGCACGGAGGCGTCAGGCGTGATGGAGAACACCAGGCGATCGATCTTCGGCTTGGTGCCCCAGAAACCGTCGAATGCCTTGTACAGGATCTTGGAGTCTTTCTGGTATTGCAGCAGCTGGAACGGGCCGGTGCCGATCGGGTTCAGGTCGACCTTCTCCGGCGTGCCGGCTTTCATCATCACGTCGGCGTATTCGGCGGACAGGATGGACGCGAAGTCCATGCCCAGGTCAGCCAGGAACGGCGCTTCCGGGCGGTTCAGCACGAAGCGCACGGTGTTGTCGTCCACTTTTTCAATCTTGGCGATCAGCTTAGGCATGTCCATGCCTTCAAAGTATTCGTAGCTGCCGCCGGACACTTTGTGATAGGCGTTGTTCGCATCCAACTGGCGTTCAAAGGAGAACACCACGTCGTCGGCGTTGAAATCGCGCGTCGGTTTGAAGTCTTTGCTGCTCTGCCACTTCACGCCTTTGCGCAGGTGGAAGGTGTAGGTTTTGCCGTCTTCGCTGACGTCCCACTTCTCAGCCAGGCCCGGCTGCAGTTCGGTGGTGCCGATTTTGAATTCGACCAGGCGGTTGTAGATCGGTACCGAGCTGGCGTCGTAGGTGGTGCCGGAGGTAAACAGCTGCGGGTTGAACCCTTCCGGGGAACCTTCAGAACAGTAAACCAACGTCTTGGCCTGTACGCTGGCCGCCACGGTCAGCGCGATCAGCCCAATGCCGAATTTCAGAACCCCCAATTTACCCAAGGAACGTGTCATCGTTAGTGCTCCATTGTGTGATGTGATGTGTGTCATTGCCGCCAGACCTGTATTTTTTATTGCGTGGCCTGTGCGATCGGCGCCCGAAGGCAGAAGGTGTACGAGGAGAGAATGCCGGATGGAACGCATCGCGGCGGGGACGTCTGAGCGCGTGGAATTCACTCAAACAACTCTCGCTCTTACCCCTGAGGCTATCAAGTTGCCAACTGTTTGGGGTGTCGTCAATATAACCAGTGGGGATTTACGCAGACTGTGAGAAACAGCAAACAAACATAAAAAAAACCTTTTGTTAACACTTACAGCATGAAAATTTATGCTAAGCGGACATTTTCAGCGCATTGGTCTGACCCTCACAAACTTACTGGTTTTTAACTCCGTTAAAAAACGCCAAAACTTTGTTGCTGAATGATGAATATCTGAACGGTTATTTTTGTGATCGCCGTTAAAGACAGGAGGAAATGCTGAAGGATTACCCAAAAGGGTGAGTCCGATGAGCGCGTTTTGCGCCGGGCAGGCCCACAATCTGTGCGGCGTAAAAAAACTTTCGGCGGCGAAAAAGCCGGGGGCGAAAGGATATCCCCCGGCAACGCACTGCAACCGATTATTGAACGCCGGCGCTGTTGCCCAGGCTGGCGTTCATGCTGTTGAGAATATCGCCGTTGTCCGCGTCGATCTCCCAGGAGAACAGGCCGCCCAACTGCTTATCCAACACGTACTTGCCCTTGGCCTGCACCGAGCGGGCATCGTCGAAGGTGATCAGATCGCCGGTGGAAGGTTTGAACACGTAAGGCGCTTCCGCCGTGGCGTCGTAGGTGTACTGCCAATCGCCGCTCATGAACTGGCTGGCGATTTGGCGGTAGTCCACGATGCCGTTCTCCCAGGTGCCTTTAACCGGCCCGGTGGCGGTGCCGGTGAACGGAATGTTGTTCTGGTAGCCGTTCACCCCGGTCCAGCCGCGGCCATACATGGCGGTGCCGACCACGATCTTGCCCGGCTTGACGCCCTGCGTCAGCAGCGCATTGACGCCGTTCACCGTGGTGTAGGCGGTGTCCGGTTTCCAGGCCGGCGCATTCAGCGCGGTCTGATGCCCCAGGTTTTTCAGATCGAAGGCGCCGTAGAAGTCGTAGCTCATCAGGAAGATGTGATCCATCGAGTTCTGCGCGACGTTGTAAGCCACCTTGTCGATCTTGTCCTTGCCGGCGCTGATGGCGGAGGTCAGCTCATACTTGCGGCCGGTTTCCGCCGACAGCTGATCCAGCATCGCCCGCAGCTCCTTCATCAACAGCACATAGGTCTCCCCGTCCTGCGGGCTGCCCAGGTTCGGGTTGGCGCCTTTGCCGCCCGGGAACTCCCAGTCGATATCCACGCCGTCGAAGAACTTCCAGGTCTGCAGGAACTCTTTCACCGAGCCGACGAAGCGATCGCGCTTCACCTTGTCGCCCATAAAGAAGAACGGGTCGGACAGCGTCCAGCCGCCGATCGACGGCAGGATTTTCAGGTCAGGATGCGCCTGCTTCAGCGCCATCAGCTGGCCGAAGTTGCCCTTGTAGGGGTCATCCCAGGCGGTCACGCCCTTCTGCGCTTTTTGCAACGCGGCGAACGGATCGTGGATCGAGACTTTGAAGTCCTCGCGGCCCTGGCAGGAGCGCTGCAACGCCTGGAAGCTGCCTTCGATCTCTTTCAGGCTGTCGTTGATACCGTTGCCGCCGCAGATCGGGATAAAGCCGTACAGCAGATGGGTCAGGTTCTGCGCCGGGATCTTGTCGACGGTGAAATTGCGCCCGTAAACGCCCCACTCGACGAAATAAGAGCCGACCACTTTGCCGGAATTCTGTTTATAGGGTTTATTCTTTTCCAGCAGCGGCTCTTTCAACGGCGCCAAATGGCTGCCGTCGGTGTCGGCCACCACAATTTCGGTGGCGTCGCTGGCGGTGCAGCCGTCGGCATTGCACAATGCCACCTGCATTTGATAACGGCCGCCTTTATTCACTTTAAAATTCGCCGTGCCGGAAGCGCCGGTTGAAGGGCCGCTCCACGCCTCTTTGCCATTTAATAAAATTTTTGCCGTCGTACCGGTGTCGCCACTCCATAAATTCCAGGAGACCGAAACGTCGGCAGCATTTTTTACCTTCACCAGATTATTATAAGCGGTGGCTGCCTGATCGACTTCGACGATGGCGAACTTGGTGTTGCCCCAGGCGATGGTCGGCTTGCCCGGCGCGGCGGCCTGCGCCGCGGAACACAGCGTGCTGCCGATCACCAGCGCCAACAGCGGTTTATTAAATTTGCGCATAACTGATTCCTTTATTCCGAGAGGATAAACATAAAAGAGTTAATCGACGCCACGCATTGCCGGAGCTAAATGATTCCGCAATAATCCACGAAGATTAACGTTAATAAATAATCACGGTATTTCCCACGCGGCGGGAATAACACATCCCGCGTTGTCCATTCAGACTATAGGTAAAAAAAACGTGAAAACAAGAGCGCTATCAACCGGGTTTTATTCGGCAAGCATGAATTTATTTAAATATGAAAATAAGAACCTAAAGGGAATAAGGAGTGTGAATTAATTAAGCGTAAAGAATAAATATATTTCACGAGGACGGCAGATTGAGGCACGCCATAAAGCGAAGCCGGCCATATCGGCGGAGGTGCTCATCCTCATAAACGACGGGCGAAAAAAAACCTGCTTTAAAAGCAGGTTTTTCGAATGGTGGTCGGCGAGAGAGGATTACGCGCATCGTTGATGCGCGCCCTGCGGGCCGTTGCCAAAGCAACGTTGTCTCGCTTCGCGAGGCTCGAACCTCCTGCGGAGGTACTCATCCTCATAAACCGCAGGCGAAAAAAAACCTGCTTTAAAAGCAGGTTTTTCGAATGGTGGTCGGCGAGAGAGGATTCGAACCTCCGACCCACTGGTCCCAAACCAGTTGCGCTACCAAGCTGCGCTACTCGCCGATGCGGGGCGCATCTTACTGCTGGCGGTTATAGGCGTCAATCACTTTTTTGCCCCTGCATTTCAAGTGGTGATAAAAGCGCCATAATGCGCTGCGCCGGGGGCTGCGCAGCGTATTTTGCTCAGGCTTTGGCCGGTTTCAGCGCCGGCGTCTGCGCGCGCAGGAACGGCAGCAGGAACAGCGCCGACAGGCAGGCGGCGATGGAAATCACCACGAAGAAGCCGTTCCAGTGCCAGATCTCCATCACCCGCGCGATCGGGTAGCCGGACAGCGCCGCGCCCAGATAGGCGAACAGGCCGACAAAACCGGTCGCCGCGCCCGCCGCATCCTTATGCGAGCACTCCGCCGCCGCCATGCCGATCAGCATCTGCGGGCCGAAGATGAAGAAACCGATGGCGAAGAAGCAGCAGGCCTGCAGCAGGTAGGTCACGCCCGGCATCAGCCACAGCGCCGCCACCGACAGGAAGATACCGATGGCGAAGATCAGGTTCATCGGGCCACGGTTGCCGCGGAACAACTTGTCGGAACCCCAACCGGCCACCAGCGAACCGATAAAGCCGCCCACTTCAAACAGCGAAATGGCCGAGTTGGCGGTCATCAGCGAATAGCCCTTTTCCTGCGTCAGGTAGAGGTTGCCCCAATCGTTGATCGCGGTGCGCACGATGTACACCAGCACGTAAGAGACCGCCAGCAGCCAGATGTACTTGTTGGTCAGCACGTAGCGTTTGATGATCTCGCGGTTGCTCAGCCCCTGGCCTTCCGATTCCTGCACCAGCTCCATGGCGTCGTTGCGCCATTTGCCGACGCTCGGCAGCCCCAGGGTGGATGGCTTGTCGCGCAGGCGCCAGCACATCAGCAGGCCAAGCACCACGCCGATGATGCCGGGAATGATCATGCCGTAACGCCAGCTGAAGTGCAGCGAGATAAAGCCCACCAGCAGCGGGATCAGCGCCCCACCGACGTTGTGCGAGGTGTTCCAGATCGCCCACCAGCCACCGCGCTCGGAGCGCGAATACCAGCTGGTGAGGATTTTGGAGCACGGCGGCCAGCCCCAGCCCTGGAAGAAGGCGTTGAGTATCCACAGCGTGCCCAGCATCAGCAGCGACGAACTGAGGCCGAAGAAGATATTCAGCACCCCGGTCATGATCAGGCCCAGCCCCATAAAGTAACGCGGGTTGGAGCGATCGCTGATCATGCCGGAGATGAATTTCGAGCAGCCGTAGGTAATGTAGAACAGCGTGCCGAGGATGCCGACGTCGGACATCGTCAGGCCCAGATCGCTCAGCATCGCCGGCATGATGAAGTTGAAACTTTTGCGCGTGAAGTAAAACGCGGCGTAGCCGATGTACATGGTGCACATCAGCTGGATGCGCCAGTATTTGTAGCTGGCGTCGATCTGCCGTTGATCGGTGACCTGCGGCGCGTCCGGGCGGCTTTTAAGGAAAGACCACATGTGGAACCTCAGAGGATTGAATAAAGTGCCGCTATGATGCTCCGCGCGCGCGCGGGAGGCTTACGCCGGATTCCCGACGCGGTTAGGAGTTTTTCCTAGTTTTGCGTTTGCGCCGGCGAAACTGTGGGCAAGATCACACTCAAACAGGCGCCCCCCTCAGCGGTGAACCGCAGGCTGCCGCCGAGGGCGCTGATGCGCTCCTGCATGCCGCGCAGGCCATACCCCGGCTGATGGTTTTCCGCATCGAAACCCACGCCGTTGTCGCGGATGGTCAGGGCGATCTGCGGCGCGGCGCCTTTGCGCGGCTGCAGGCGCGCATCCAGCTCCAGGCGGCTGGCGCCGGCGTGGCGGCACACATTGGTCACCCCTTCCTGGCACACCCGGTACAGCGTGATTTTCAGCGTTTCATCCAGCAGTTCGTCCGGCACCTGCCACTGCAGGCTGCTCACCAGCGACGCGTCCTGCGGCAGCGACTCCCGCAGCATCGCCGCCACCGCCGCCGACAGCGGCAGGTTGTTCAGCGCAGCCGGCCACAGCTGGGTCAGCACATCATGCACCCCGTCGTAGACCCGCAGCGCCAACGCATCGATGGTGTCGGCGCAGCCGACCACCGCCGGCTCCGGTGCCAGGCGTTTGACGATGCTGGCCTGGGTGCGGATCACGGCGATGGTCTGCCCCACTTCATCGTGCAGCTCGCGCGCCACCTCGCGCCGGGTTTGCTCCTCCGCCGTCACCAGCGCCCGCGCCAGCTGGCGGTTCTCCGCCAGCCGCAGCCGCAGTTGCTGATTCAGCTCGCGCTGGCGCTGAATGCCGGCGCCCAGCAGCAGCCCGGTCAGGCTTTGGGCCAGCAGCGACAGCAGCAGATCGCGGTGCGACTCCGGCTGCGGCGGCTCATTGACCATCAGCGCCACGCCGTTGAGCAGCGTCGCCAACAGCGCGCCCTGCCAGCCGTAGCGGTAAGACATGAACACGATAGGAATGGCCAGGCAGAAAGGCGCAAAGCGCCGCAGCTCGGCGGCGTTCACCTGCTGCTGCAGCCAGATGCTGAACGCAAACAGCAGCAGGTAGCTGGCCAGATGGCCCAGACGCAGCTCCACCGGCTTGTGGATCAGCCCCGGCTCCAGCGGCACCCAGATTTGGCGCGCCAGATAGTGCCACAACAGCAGGCAGGTCGGTGCGATGGTGAAACCGCCGGTCAGGCCGAGCAGCAGCGCGCGGGCGCCTTCACCGCTCACCAGCTGCCACACCAGCGCCTGCAGCAAGGCGGCGGCGCCCACCACCGCGCCCTGCAACAGTGGCCAGCGCCATTCGCTGTCGCTCTGCTGATGGCGCAACAGCCACGGCGAGGCCAGCAGGCTGAGCAGCACCGTCAACACCAGCACCGCCACCGACGCCCACAGCGCCGGGCCGTAGCCGAACTGATCCGCCAGCAGCGCCATCAGCAGCAGATCGGCCAGCAGGATCCCCGGCCAGAAACGGTACGGGCTCTGCAGCAAAATACCCATGCGCAGGCCGAACGGGAACAGCAGCAGCGCCTGCCAGGGCGGGTCGATCAGCGCGGTGCCGATGCCCCACAGGCAAAACGCGCTGGCGGCGTAGATGAAAAACAGCGCCAGCTGGGTGATCAGGCGCTGCGTCACAGGTTCAGCATCCGTCTGGCCAGCTCGACGTTGTTGTTGATGCCCAGCTTGGCGAACAAATTGGCGCGATGCACATGCACCGTCTTCGGCGACAGCCCCAAGGCGGCGGCGATCTCGCGCACCTCCTGGCCCTGCGCCAGCAACAGCGCGATCTCGCGCTCGCGGCGGGTCAACGGATCGACCCTCACCCGCGCCAGCTGCTGCGCGATTTCCGGCATCAGGTAAACGCCGCCGCCGGCGACGGTGCGCACCGCGGTGATCAAATCTTCCGGCTTGCAGCGCTTGGAGAGAAAGCCGCCGGCGCCGCGATCCAGCGCCATTTCCACCAGCGCCGGGTTATCGTGCATCGACAGCATCACCACGCGGATGCCGGAGGGAATGTCCGCCAACAGATCCAGCCCGCTGCCGTCCGGCATCGAAATGTCGCAGATGCAAACGTCCACCTCCAGCCCCGGCAGGCCGGCGCGCGCCTGCGCCGCACCGCTGAATTCGCCCACCACCTGAATATCGGCTTCCAGCGACAGCAGCTGCACGAAGCCCGAACGCACAATGTCATGATCGTCGATAAACGCCACGCGCAGGGTCATGGAAATCTCCGGTTAACAGGGGGAAGTGCGCAAGTATACCGTATGCACACACCGGAATAATTGATGAAGAGAATGTATTGGGTGAAATTGCCGGGTGCGCAAGGCAGGCACCCGGCGGGCGGGATTACAGGCTAGCGGGCGCCGTTTTATCCTGCGGCAGATGGCACCAGTTGTTTTTATCCACGATGCCGCCATCGGGAGACGTGTAGCCGAGGCAGCCGAGAATGGTGTCAAACAGCTCGACGTGGCGATGCGTTTTGCCGATGCGCTGCTGCGCCTGCAGCTGCTCAAAGGCGCTGAGGTGCTGCGGGTTCTCAAGGAATTTGTCCGACGCCCATACGATCATCGGCACGCGGAACTGCTCCGGCGGCGCCATTTCGCGCGGCGTACCGTGCAGGTGCGTGTTTTCACCGATCGATTCGCCGTGATCGGCGGCATAGAACACGATGGCCTTCTTGTCGCGCACCTGGTCTATCACATTGGCGATAAAGCTGTCGGTATACAGCACCGTATTGTCGAAGGCGTTGATCAGCTGCGCCTTGGTGCAGGAATCGTCCACCCCCATGCACTCCGGCTGATAGCGCGCATAGCTGCGCGGATAACGCTGCGAGTACAGGTAGTGCGAGCCTTTGGTATGCAGGATCACCAGGTGTTTGCCCTTCGGATAGCGCGCCAGCGACTCCTTCATTTCGTCCACCAACAGCATATCGTCGACCGCCTTGCCGTCGTTGCGCTTCTCGGACGCGATCATCTCGCGGAACGAATAGTTGTTCACCTCGGTGTTGTTGTAGAACCACACCTCGCTCTGCATGGCGAACAGCTCGGAAGAGAAGCCCAGATCCTTCAGTACCGCGAACACGTTCTGCTCTTTCAGCGTGCGCTGCGGGTTGTCTTCGGTGCCGCCTTCGCGCACGAACATACAGCGCAGCGACAGCTTGGTGGAGGTGTCGCACGACTCGCCGCGAAACGCCACCAGATTCTTCTCTTTAGACAGCCGCGGCGTGGTATCGCGCTCATAGCCCAGCATGCCCATGTGGTCCCAGCGCGTGGTCTCGCCGATGATGAACACCACGTAGGTGTCGTCGATATCCGCCGGCGGTACGTAGGTGAAGTGTTTGCCCGGATCGAACATCGTGCTCTGATCCTGGCTTTCGTCATAGCGGGTATAGGCAAACAACCCCAGCGCCGACAGCCAGTTGGACGGCAGATACGAGTGCGCCACCACGCCGCCGTAGCTCGGCAGATCGACGTTGGAGAGCTTCTCTTGCACGCTCTGCTCGTCGTCCAGCATGCGCAGCGGCAGCCAGACCAGCGCCACCACCGCCAGCAAGACCAGCAGCGGCTTGATGCGATGACCGGGGGTTTTCAGCTGTTCTATCAGGGTGTAACGCAGGCTGTTTTTCCAGATCAGCAGCAGCGGCAAGGCGCTGAGCGCCACCATCCACAGCACGAAGTGCAGGCCGACCACCTCTTTCGACAGATCGATGTCGGTGGTCATCACCGACACCACGATGCCGTAGCCGATCACCACGTTGAAAAACGTCATGTAGTAGCTGGCGGCAACCGAAATCAACACCAGCAGCGAAGCGACGATGCGATAAAACAGCCGGCCGCCGAGCGATACCAGCCGCATGATGAAGAACGTGAACAGGACGATAGCGATGACTTCCGTCACCGCCGAAATCACCTTAATCCCCTGAATGCCGTGCGCCAGCGAATCAAAACGACGATAAAAAACGGACAGGTTGAGAAATATGCCGATATAGATCGCTAACAATAACGATAAATTCTGCTGTGATAGCGATTTAACTTTGTTCATGTAACGCGGTGGCTCCGGGGACGGTGTAGCGGTTCTGGATCAGTCAGACACTTATTAGGGCTTCTGGTTCAGCCAACCGGCAATAAGCGTTATTTTGCGGGTAATAATCAAGAGAATTCTCACAAAACGGGCAATTTTTACGCTTTTTGCAAACGGCTTTCAAGCGGGGCAGATAAGAAAATGGAGGGTCAAACCCTCCATTTTTTTCGCGATAAGGATAAAAATCTTACTTAACGTTCAGAGTCACATCGATATTTCCGCGGGTGGCGTTGGAGTATGGGCACACCACGTGCGCCTTTTTCACCAAATCTTCCGCCACGCTGCGCTCGACGCCCGGCAGCGAGATATCCAGCTGCACTTCGATGCCGAAACCGTTCGGGATTTCACCGATGCCGACGGTGCCGTCGATCTTCGCTTCGGCCGGGATTTTAACCTTTTCTTTCGCCGCGACAAACTTCAACGCGCCGAGGAAGCAGGCCGAGTAGCCGGCGGCGAACAGCTGCTCGGGGTTGGTGACTTCGCCGCCGGCGCCGCCCATCTCTTTCGGCACGCCCAGTTTCACGTCCAACACGCCGTCGGAGGAGGTCGCACGGCCGTCGCGGCCGCCGGTTGCGGTGGCGTGAGCGCGGTAAACCACTTTCTCAATAGACATCGTTCATTCCTTCTTGCTGGTTGGCGAGATGACTACGGCTTCCACGAGGTAAAGCCGGTCACATATTTATCTTTTGCGATTAAATCGCGCACTACTTATTTTTGACGCTTATTAACCAGTGTAGACCACCCCTGCCGTTCTTGCGTCCGGCGGCGGCGGGTCAAATCTGATCGATCAGGCTTCCGCGCAGCTTTTCCAGCTGCTGTTTGAGCGAGACGATCTCGTCCAGGCTGCAGTCGGTGGCGCACATCACCGCCTCGGGCACCGATTGCGCCCGCTCGCGCAGCGCGCGGCCGGCTTCGGTAAGTGCAATGATCACCTGCCGCTCGTCGGCGGTGGCGCGATAACGCACCAGCAAACCGGCGGTTTCCAACCGCTTCAGCAGCGGCGTCAGCGTGGCGGAATCGAGGAACAGCCGCTCGCCGATATCCGATACCGTCACCCGATCGCGCTCCCACAGCACCATCATCACCAGGTATTGCGGGTAGGTGAGTTCGAGCTGACTCAACAGCTTGCGGTAGACTTTGTGCAGCGCCAGGTTGGCGGAGTACAGCGCGAAACAGAGCTGCTGATCGAGCTGCAGCAGATGCTTCGCGTGGGGTTGTTCGGTATCGGTGCTTTTCATGTGTCTGAATATAGATAGCGCACGATGTAATCGCAAGCTATTTCTTGTGAGGTATGCTACCTTTTTTTTATGCAGAGGATGCTCGGAGGGAAAGGAAATGACAAACACGCTTGTAGAACGCGCGCGCCGCTACGCCACCAAGGCGCATGCGGCCATCGATCAGCGCCGCAAATACACCGACGATCCGTACATCGTCCACCCACAGGCGGTGATGGAACTGGTGCGCAGCGTGCCGCACACCGAAGAGATGCTGGCGGCCGCCTGGCTGCATGACACGGTGGAAGACACGCCCACCACCCTCGGCGATATCGAAAGCCACTTCGGGCCGAAGGTGGCGGAGTTGGTGCGGATGCTAACCAACGTCAGCCGCGCCGAGGACGGCAACCGCTTCGAGCGCAAAAACCGCGATCGGCGCCACAGCGCCGGCGCATCGCCGCAGGCCAAAACTATCAAGCTGGCGGATCTGATCGACAACACCCGCTCGCTGCTGGACTATGACAGCCACTTCGCTCAGACCTACCTGATCGAGAAACAGCGTCTGCTGGAGGTGCTGACCGAAGGCGACCCGACGCTGTGGCGCCAGGCCAGCCATATCGTTGAGCAAGGGCTGCTCCGCTTGCAGCAGCCGCCGCACAACGTGCCCGCCAGCTGGTTCGAACACGCCCGCCGGCGCTACCGCGAGAGCGACGCGGCCTGATCAGAAGGTCACCACCGTTTTCAACGCCGTCACCCAGGCGTCCTGCGTCTCGCTGACGCCCGCCGGGTGATGCCAGTACTGCAGGCCCGGCTGCAGCTGCAACCACGGCGTGACGTTCACGCGATAATAGAGCTCCGCCGTCACCGAGTGCCCCGGCACCGGCCGGTAGCTCGGATCGTGATAATCGCTGACGCCGTTGATTTGGTTGAGATAACGCTGATTGTCTTTATAGCGGTCGCTCAGCTTCACCACCGAGACGCCGAGCCCCAGCCAGTCGTCCGGCCGCGCATCGAACAGCCCGCGGTAACGGATGCCGCTCGAGGTAGACCAGTGCAGGTAGTTGCTGCGCTGATCCCCCAGCCCCAGGCTGTAAAACATGCTCAGGCCGCGGTTGACGTCATCCGCATGGCGCGTCACCTGCTGGTTGAAACCGGTATACAGGAACCAGGTGCGATCGTGGCTGCGATAGCCCTGCGGATCGCTGGCGCCCGGCCCGCCGGACACCCCTTCATCAAGATCGCTCTGGCGCGCGTTGGTGAACAGCACGCCCAGGTTATACACCCCCGGCAGTTGGTTGACGGCGTGGGTTTTCAGCTCCAGCTCCATCGGCAACAGGAAGCCTTTGCTGCCCTTGGTGGACCAGCTCCAGGCGTGGCTGCGGCTGGGGGCGCTCGGGTTCTGCTCCATCACGCCGCCCTTGAGGGTCAGGCCGTCGGTCAGCTTGTATTGCAGCGTGGTGCCCCAGTAATGCACGTTCCAGTTGTACCAGGTCAACGAGTTGGCAGACTTGCCGCCGCACAGCGTCAGCGTCTGAAAATCGCAGGGGATGATCTGATCGAAATCCTGCACCTTGTTCATCATGCCGATGCGCCACTGCAGCCGGCGATCGAGGAAGGACCGGCTGAAGGTCAGCCAGCCCAGGCGGGTAATCGACTGCCCGCCAAAGCTCTCCTGCGACAGATCGGTCAGGCCGACGCGCGGATCCTGCAAGCGATCGCGGGTCAGGTTGTTGTCATGGTTGCGGTTGACGATATTGCCTTCGATCGCCGCGTCCGGAATGCCGGTCAGCGCCTGCAAATCCTGGCTGAAGGTCAGCGAGAATTGGTCGATGTACGACGCCTGTTTATCGTGGTTGTAACCGCCGCCAGCGTTATACGACAGCTGGCTGAGGTAGCCGAGGTTATAGTGGAAACCGTGATCCTCCAGGATCGGCCTGATCCCCAGCATATCCCCCAACAGCCCGGGCTGCGGCGGTTCAAAGCCGAGCGCCACCCCTTCCCACTTGGCGGTGGGGGCTTCGACGTCCTTGCCGGTTTGCAGCGTTTCCGCCTGCGCCTGGCTACAGAGCAGCGCCAGCGCCGCCAGGGTTATGGAACGAGGTAATAAGCTTTTCATCATTATTATATTTCTCCGCATAACGGCTGACTGCGGGCAACAGCATTCCCTGGGAGAGAATTTCCCATCATGAACAGCAGCGAATAACGTTAGGTTAATGCCCGGCGCTTGCCGCCGGGCTTAGAGGCTAGCGTCGGTCTTTCAGGCTGGCGCCGTTGCTGTGGATCACATCGCGGTACCAGAAGAAACTCTTCTTGCGGCGGCGCGCGAGGCTGCCGTTGCCGGCATCGTCCCTGTCGACGTGAATGAAGCCGTAGCGCTTCGACATTTCGGCCTTCGAGGCGCTGACCAGATCGATCGGCCCCCAGCTGGTGTAGCCCATCACCTCGACGCCGTCGTCGATCGCTTCCGCCACCTGCACCAGATGGTCATTGAGGTAGTTGATGCGGTAGTCGTCGTGGATGCTGCCGTCGGCTTCGACGCGGTCTTTGGCGCCCAGCCCGTTCTCGACGATGAACAGCGGCTTCTGATAGCGGTCGTACAGCACGTTGAGCAGGTAGCGCAGCCCGATCGGGTCGATTTGCCACCCCCACTCCGAGCTGGCCAGATGCGGGTTCGGCACCATATCGAGAATGTTGCCGCGCGCCGTCTCGTACTGCTCCGGATCGGCGGTGACGCAGCCGCTCATGTAGTAGCTGAACGAGATGAAGTCGATGGTTTCGCGCAGCGTTTGCCGATCTTCCTCGGTGATCGCCACCTGAATGCCGTTTTCACGGAAGAAGCGCTGCATATAGGCCGGGTAATAGCCGCGCGCCTGCACGTCGCCGAAGAACAGCCAGTCGCGGTTTTGCCGCTGGGTTTCCAGCAGGTCTTCCGGCTTGCAGCTCAGCGGATACAGAATGCCGCCCAGCAGCATGTTGCCGATTTTGCCCTCCGGCACGATCTCGTGGCAGGCTTTCACCGCTTTGGCGCTGGCCACCAGCTGATGGTGGATCGCCTGATAGATGGCGCTCTTGTCGCTCTCCTGCGGCAGGCCGACGCCGGTGAAGGGCGCGTGCAGCGACATGTTGATCTCGTTGAAGGTCAGCCAGTGTTTGACCTTGTGCTTGTAGCGTTCGAACACGGTGCGCGCATAGCGTTCGAAGAAATCGATGGTGCGCCGATCGCCCCAGCCGCCGTAGTGCTTCACCAGGCCGTAAGGCATCTCATAGTGCGACAGCGTGATCAACGGCTGAATGCCGTACTTCGCCATCTCGTCGAACAGCCGATCGTAGAACGCCAGCCCGGCTTCGTTCGGCGTCTCTTCGTCGCCCTGCGGGAAAATACGCGTCCAGGCGATCGAGGTGCGCAGGCACTTGAAGCCCATTTCGGCGAACAGCGCGATATCCTCCGGGTAACGATGATAGAAATCGATCGCCACGTCCTTGATGCCGCTGTCGCCCGCCGTGCGCGGCGTGATGGCGCCGAAGATGCCCTGCGGCTGCAGATCGGAGGTCGACAGCCCCTTGCCGTCGGCCTGATACGCGCCTTCTACCTGGTTCGCCGCTACCGCGCCGCCCCACAGAAAATGTTGCGGAAACTTGCCGTTCATCGCTTGCTCCTCAATTAACGTAATAAAGTCAGCAGCGGCGCCTGTTCCTGCACCGGAGACAGGCCGCTGGTCAACACGTCCACGTAGTCATCGCTGTTGCTGATGATGATCGGCGTGGTGGTGTCATAGCCGGCGGCATGGATCGCCGCCTGGTCGAACTCGATCAGCAGATCGCCCGGGGCGACCCGCTCGCCTTCCCGCACGTGGGCGGTGAAATGCGCCCCGTCCAGCTTCACGGTATCGATGCCGACGTGGATGAGAATCTCCGCGCCGTCGTCCGATTCGATGCCGATGGCGTGTTTGGTTTTGAACAGCGACGCCACGCTGCCGCTCACCGGCGCCACCACGCGCCCCTGCTGCGGCGCGATCGCCACCCCTTTCCCCAGCAGGCCGCTGGCGAAGGTCGCGTCGTTCACCTGATCCAGCGGCACGATGTCGCCGGCGATCGGGCTGAGGATGGCCTGTTTGCGGTTAAGCGGCGCGGCAGCTTCAGGCTGCGCCGTCTCTTCCGCCGGCGCGACGCCGAACAGGTAGCTGGCCAGCGCGGCGAACACGAACGACAGCAGGGTGCCGCCGATCGCGCCCCATACCGTGGCGTCGATGCCGCCGCCGGGGATGATCTGCGCGAAGGTGAAGACGCTCACCAGGCCGAACGAGTAGACCGAGGTCTGGAAGTAGCCGATCACCGCACCGCCCAGCGCGCCGCCGATGCAGCCGAAGATGAACGGGCGTTTGTTCGGCAGCGTGACGCCGTACACCGCCGGTTCGGTGATGCCGAAAATCCCGGCGCCGATGGCAGAAGCGGACAGCGCCCGCAGTTTGGCGTCGCGGGTGCGCAGCATCACGCCCAGCGTGGCGCCGACCTGCCCCATCACCGCCGGCAACAGCAGCGGCACCATGGTGTCGCGCCCCAGCACGCTCAGGTTATTGATCATCAACGGCACCAGTCCCCAATGCAGGCCGAAGATCACGCACACCTGCCACATCGCCCCCATAAAGGCGCCGGCAACGATCGGGTTAAAGGCGTAAATGCTCTGATAGCCGTTGGCCAGCAGGTGGCTGAGCCAGGTCGCCGCCGGGCCGATCAGCAGGAAGGTCAACGGCACGGTGATCGCCAGGCACAGCAGCGGCGTGATGAAATTGCGCAGCGCGCTGTGGATCACCCGGTTAAACAGCGGCTCCAGGCGGCAGGATACCCAGGCCGCGAAGATGATCGGGATCACCGACGAGCTGTAGTTGATGAAGGTCAGCGGAATGCCGAAGAAATACTCGCGCACCGCCCCCGGCTGCTGCGCCGCTTCGAACGCCGCCATCATCAGCGGATGCGTCAACGCGCCGCCGATCGCCATGGTGACGAAGGGGTTGCCGCCGAATTTTTTCCCGGCGGTGTAGCCGAGCATGATCGGGAAGAAGTAGAACAGCGAATCGCTGGCGGCGAACAGCATTTTGAAGGTGCCGCCGCTCTCCAGCAGCCAGCCGCAGGCCAGGCTCAGCGCCAGGAAGCCTTTCAGGATCCCCGAAGCGGCCATCACCCCGAGCAGCGGGGTGAAAATGCCGGACACCAGATCGATAAAGCGGCTGAGCAGGTTGTCTTTTTTGCCGCCCGCGTCGTCGCTCGGCGCGCCGTCGGCCAATCCGCCAACCCGGTTGACCGCGTCGAACACCTCCGCCACGTGGTTGCCCACCACCACCTGGAACTGGCCGCCGCTCTCTACCACCATGATGACGCCAGGATTTTTCTTCAGCGCTGCCGCGTTGGCGCGAGTGTCATCGCGCAGCTTGAAACGCAGGCGGGTGGCGCAGTGCACCAGGCTTTTCACATTGTCGCGGCCACCGACGCCGGCCAAAATCTCACTGGCTAATGTGTCATATTTCATACGGTTATCCTTAGACTTCGCGTTCTGCCGCTCCCCCCGCACTGGCCTGGCGCTGAGGCGGAATTCGGCGCAAAAAAAAACCTAAACCTCGCGGCCTCTGCCCCATCGGGGAACAGAAACGCGAGGTTTAGGTTTTGCCTGCCGTAGCAGTAACAACCCTAAATCGGTTGAGTTATGACGTTAACACCGCGGATTTTGCCGGCGCAAGGCTTTGCACCGGCAAATTGCCGAACTGTGATCGGGTGGGCAAAACCGTCCCGGGGTGGCAAATAAGGCCTGCCGCCCTCTATCGGCTTCAGCGCCACGGTGATATATCGCGCAGGCGATAGAATGGAAAGGGATGGCGGAGTACCGCTCCGCTTCGCCCAAAAACATAAGATTAACTAACCTAATAATTCACTATCAAGCGAAAGCAAAGCGCTCGCTCATCCACTGCCAGTCCTCGTTTTTTCGTCACAACCCGCAATCCATAAGGTAAATAGATCGCCAAACCTGATTGCGCATCGTTAACATTCCACGATATTCACCCGCGCAAAAATCACCGTGCGCAATTGAAGATGGCGACAGAAACATCAGAGATACTAATTAAAACGACTGGACAAAAGTCACGCGGGGGATTATTACTGGTCAACGCGTAATCGATTGTAGGGATGACAGCGACCATGACGTTGCGGACTGAGTTGGGACGGATTCTGATCACCGGCGCCGGCGGCCGGGTAGCCACGGCGTTTCGTCTGGCGATGGGCGATCGCTACGCGCTGCGCCTGGCGGAACGAGACATCAGCCTGCTGAGCGATCGGCAGCCGGGCGACGAAGTCATCAGCTTCGACATCGCCGATCTCGATGCCTGCCGCGCGGCCTGCGCCAATATCGACACCGTGTTGCATCTGGCGGCCGATCCCTCCCCCGATGCCGACTTCTGCGGTTCGTTGATGGACAACAACATTCTCGGCACCTTCAATATCTTCCGCGCGGCGAAAGACGCCGGCTGCCGCCGGGTGGTGTTCGCCAGCAGCGCGCAGGCGGTGGAAGGCTATCCGCTCGATTACCAAATCCGCCCGGATGACGCGCCGAAGCCGAAGAACCTGTACGGCGCCAGCAAAGCCTTCGGCGAAGGCATCGCCGCCTACTTCGCCCATCAGGAAGGGCTTTCCGCCCTGTCGGTACGCATCGCCAACTTCACCACCCTCAGCCCGGGCGATCGGCTCAGCGCTCGCGACATGAGCGCGTTCCTCAGCCATCGCGACGCCGCCGATCTGCTGGAGCGCTGCATTCGCGTCGAAGGGGTGCAATATGCGGTGGTGCACGGGGTTTCCAATAACCGCTACACGCGTTTATCGCTGGAAGAGACCCGTCGCCTGCTGGGTTACGCCCCGCAGGACGATGCGTTCAGCCTGCTCGGCTTTGAGTAGGTGCGGCGAGCAGGCCCGCCGCATCTGCGTATTTAGCCGTTGGCGTAAACGACTTTTGCGGCGGTGCGGCTGGTGAACAACACCAGCAGCAGCGCCAATCCGGCGATAATCGCCCCCATCACCGGCACGAAGCTGTAGCCCAAACCGGCGGAGACCACCGCGCCACCGGCGGCGGCGCCCAGCGCGTTGCCCAGGTTAAAAGCGCCGATGTTGACCGAAGACGACAGCCCCGGCGCTTCGCTGGCCACGCGCATCACGCGCATCTGCAGCGGCGGCACCACGGCAAAGGTCGCCGCGCCCCAAATCACCATGCTCACCGCCGCGCCGATGTCACTGCGCGCCAGCAGCGGGATCAGCAGCATGATGGCCACCAGCAGCAGCAAAAAGCCCTTCAGCGTCGCGCTCTCGGAACGGTCGGCGAACTTGCCGCCGAGGTAGTTGCCGATGGAGAAACCGACGCCGATCAACACCAGCATGGTCGTCACGAACAGCGGCGTCGCCTCGGTGATGTGCTGCAATACCGGCGAGATGTAGGTATAGAGCGTGAACATCGCGCCCGCCCCCAGCACGGTGGTCAGCAGCGCGGTCAGCACCTGCGGCCGCACCAGCACCGACAGCTCGCGTTTCACGTCAGGGCGCGCGCCGGCGCTACCTTTCGGCAACGAGAACCACAGCCCCAGCATGGCGATCACGCCCAGCCCGGCCGTCGCCAGGAACGACATGCGCCAGCCGATGGTTTCACCCAGCCAGGTTGCGGCAGGCACCCCGCCGATATTGGCGATGGTCAGGCCCATAAACATGGTCGCCACGGCGCTGGCCTGTTTCTCTTTCGGCACCACGCTGGCGGCCACCACTGAACCGAGACCAAAGAAAGCGCCGTGGTTCAGGCTGGTGATGATGCGCGACAGCATCAGGGTGGTGTAATCCGGCGCGATAGCCGACAGCACGTTGCCCAGGGTAAAGATCGCCATCAGGAAAATCAGCGCACTTCTGCGCGCCCGGTGCGACAGCAGCAGCGTCATCAGCGGCGCGCCGACCATCACGCCGACGGCGTAGGCGCTGATCAACATGCCGGCCATCGGAATGGAGACGTCCACCCCTTTGGCGATGGTCGGCAGCAAGCCCATGGGAGAGAATTCGGTGGTGCCGATGCCAAACGCCCCCACCGCCAGCGCTAACAAGGGATAATTCACTTTCATGCAACAACTCCGGTTTACCGCTGCCGAAGCGCGGGAACAGTTAAGATGCCGAAAGTATGACATTGATCACACCAAAGATAAGCAGGCGGGAGGCTAAAAGACTTTTGCAAATTTGTTAAAAGTGAGGAGGTGAGATCGGCATTGGGCATCAAGGTTGCTTTACCGCGATCGCGGCGATGCGTGCGGAGAATGGCGTTAATGCGTCTGAAGGATAAGCGCCGAGGGGAATCACTCTGCACTTGGGGTATTTAACCTCCGCATACCATGCCCGAATAAATCCAATGAAAAACCAACGATATTCCTTACTGATTATGCGTTATCGGCGATAGCATGGAAAACCCTTGCCCTACCAACTCACTGATATACACGCAATGAATGTAACCAACAAAATCAATTCTTATATAATTCTGACATGAATTATATAAGCCAAATAAACACCATTGATATCAGAATACACAAAAAGAAACTAACATAATGAAATTGAAAGCATTTTATAGATAGTTCCCAAAACAATTAAATTCAAAAATAATTACAGATCATATATTAAAATGATAAATAAGTTGATATTTAAAAATTAAAAACGTAAATAAAAAAGTCAAACCATCCAAATAAGAAAGAGAAAATATGCCTATCTTCCATATTCTCTCCTATGGGTTGAATATATAAGCGAACATGTAAATATCTTTATGCCCGGCGCTATGGTGGCGCCGCTTTGATTAAGGAAAGATCGTATGTCTAAGTCACCTATTGGTACTACCGCCTCAACAGGACAGAAATGCCCGGAAAGCGGTGTCTGGGAAGTGGTTGGCAAACCCTCAACCACAGCGCCAATCGCCAAAGGCAATATCATGCCTCCCTATGGCGGCAAAGGCGTCACCTGGAAATTGATCCAACACGCCTAATCTGAACCCATTCAGCCTCTTTCTTTGAAAGAGGCTCTTCATCTGACTATCGGAATCGCCTCGTTTAGCGCTTTGCATTGCGCACTTTGCCCGCACGCAGTTCGATGTTCCGCGCCAGTTCGCGCAGCCCGCCGGCCAGGAAGCAGGCTTCCGCCAGCACGAACAGCGGGCCGATGATAAGGCCCGTCACGTCGTCCATAAACGCCGGTTTTCGCCCCTCCCAGACGTGCCCGACAAACTGAAACAGCCAGCCGATGACGAAACCGCCGATGCCGATGCTCAGCCACGCCGCCGTCGACAGCGACGCCACCCAGGCGCCGAACCCGAGGCACAGCAGCAGCAACGCCAGCATCATGACGCCAAGGCGCAGGCTCAGCCGCAGGTAATAGAGGGCCGCGACGATAACCACCGCGCAGGCCGGCGAAAACGGCAGCCATCCCGCCCCCCACGCCGGCCGGGAGAGCAGCGCCAGCAGGCTGACGACGATCAGCGGGATGCCGATAAAATGCGTGGCGATATTGCGCGCATCGCGGTGGTAGGCGGCATAAGCGGCAAGTTGATCTTCCAGGCTTCGCATGTTGACCTCCGAATGGTACGCGCACGGCCGAGCTTGCTCATTGCATTAAAGATAGCCGTATCGTTCAGCATAGGAAAATGATCAGGGATTGGCGGAAGATAAGTGATTAAAGCGTGACGTTATTTTTTTTATCTTCCTTAGCGCTTTAGAGAAATCCTTTAAACCTCTTTTTTTCACAATATGATTGAGTAGTTCTTGTAACCCTAACACTTCAGTAGAATAAGTAATTTTCTTATCGATTGATTCAATCAAAAACTCAATATCGGAGGGTAACTCTTGTCTTGCGCGCAAAATATCAATAGCCACCAAAAACAATTCATAGCTAAGCATAACATTTTTGGAATCAGCGCTTCCAATTACATCTAACATTGCCTTTTTAATTTTTTTATTGTTTTTTCCCTGAGTTATTCTAAATAAACCATACATTATTGTTTTAGCTGATTTTATTCTTTCACTAATAGGGTAATCATTTAAAGTTGAAAGGATAGCGTCAATTCTTGAATCATCATCGTATACGATGCCAATAGCATTTAAAATACTGTATATATTCTGATTTCCAAACTGAGTAATGGCTAACTTTTCATGGTAACCAGAAGACATTGTTATTTTATCTATAATACCATCCAATATTGATTTAACTTGATTTGGAGGTAAGGAGGCTTTTGAATTATTAAACCGAATGGTTAAGTACTCTATTAGAGAGTCATAGAATGATATGTTGTGTAGAGATGATTTCAATATGATATCAAGCTGCTCTAAAACTTTTACCTCTTGCTTATCTGATAATGAAAAATGAGAAATCATGAAGAAAACATTAAGCATCTCGCCTTCAAAAATATTGGGTTTTATTTTGCTCGACACATACATATTCTTTATGTTTGTTAAAGATGAACAAACCAGCCAATTGAGTGAGGTTTCGTCTGTCTTGAACATAAACCAACTCTTATCTTCCCTTTTGAATATTATCCTTAGCGTCTTAATATCAAGATATCTAATGCATGCGTAAATTTCTACCTTACTTAATTCAATAAAACCATTTTTTGAATCATTAGCTATTTTAACCTCAAGCAATTTTCTAACAAGATGTTTAAAGTCTAAATAAGCATCTATCAGACAACCATTAATGCTGCTAAAATTTATCAGGTTTTTTAGTACAAATGAACCCTTGAACTTTTCATTGTCCATAAGGAAAATTGTCTTAGTTTTATTTGCATCCTGATATTTTGTCAACAGCTTACTTGCTTCATAACTCATTCTACTTAGGTAGTTGAAAGTTACTAAGTCATATATGGCTGAGTTTTTATTTTTAATTACCCTAGGCAATGACTCATAAAGCTCTTTTATTTTTGGTTCTTCTATGTGATTGTAGTGTTCTCGATCAGAATTAAAATTATATTTTAATCTATTGAGTATAAGCACTTTGTTCAAAAGAGAGATAAAAAGGCCAGTATAGTCTTTATTTTTTAGACATGAGTAAACACTTCTCTCAATCAGATTGTAAGCCTGCTCATATTGACCAAGATGATATAACAAATAAGATTTCTTTCTATCTAAATTAGATGTAGATGATAATGAAAATGTATCTGTATTAAATTCAAAATTGATATCCGACTCGATATTTTTCACATAGCAATCATTTAATATTTCATTGATTAAAATGGCATCACCTTTATCCTTACTTAATATTACACCATAAATATCCGCTTTGTATAAAATTTTAAACATTTCCTCAAGTGCTTGGCGGTTGCACTCTATTCTTGCTTCACTTCTTAAGATATTAACGAACTCTTCGTAATACGTTCGCAATTCATTATTGTTATCCCCAGACGTGACCTCATCCGTATAGAATTCTAGGAAAGCTCTCTCTTCATCATCATGAAATAAATAAATCAGATGACAGTTTGTCAGCGTGTCGACTATCTGATCAGAAAGTATGGAATCTATTGTATCTAAATTTCTTAATTTATCATTAATACCTTCTATTAAATCCGCATCATCATTTATTTTTAAAAGCTCTGGTTTTTTAATGTTTAATAAAAAGGTATAGAGCTTATTAGAATAAGCATTATCAAATTTTTTGTAGTACTCATCAGTGATCACTAATGTTGTTATTCCATGATTTTCTAAGTATTTTATTTCGGATGGTGTTTCGTCGAATGTAACTAAAAACATGGGGGGCCTGACGTCCGAATGATTCTGAGCCCACTTAATTACCTGCTTCAAATCAATATCATTATACGAGTAACCAATAAACAGTACGGTGTGTGTTGATATTATACTTTTGATGTAGTTCTCGATTAATGGAAAATTCATACTGTAATTTATATAGTCATCTTCCTTGAAGACAATATTATGGTTTTTAAAATCACCGTGCATTTTTACGACTTTTTTATCGAGAGAGGATTTCATCAAATCTTTATCGCTTGCAACCACACTATAAAAATAGCTCTTATCGTAAACGGCCGACTCAAGTATATCATCCCAGTTCGTTGTTATAATTACATGCGGGTTAATTTCAAAAATTGTCTCATGTATCTTTGTATAGGGAACATTGTCAGGAAAGAATTGTTTTATCTTTTTGTAGTAATTATATTCTTTAAAAGTTAAATAGTATAGTTGTGCAATTTTTAAATAATCACTCTCGCTTTTGATATTTAAATCTTTGAGCAAGCAGGAAATAAGATCTGACCAAGCTGGCATCTTAATACTTCCGCTCTCAGAAGATTTTGAAACACCTGCACCCACAAATATTGCCAATGATTCATCTTCATTAGCCTTAATTATCTGATTGATATGAGCTTTAATATTATCCATATAACCATTCCTTAAACAAAATGTCTGCTTACCACTACATCTTTTTTTCGCGCTTCAAGGTAGTTAGCATGATTATAGACTTCGCGAGAATGTTATTTTTATAGACATGTGCTATCAAAATCCTGCTCATGAATAGTTGTCAACATTGTATGCCTGAAACCCATGAGTGTAGCAAGGTCTTTCTTTGTAACTAATTAACTCAATGACCTATAAAACACTTTCTTTAGAGGTTGATTTGCTATGGTTGTTTCCGCTCATAAAAATATAGGAATAATAACCAGTAACGGATTTGAGTTACTTAAGAGTTCTATAGCGTGGACGGAAAGAGGCACGATATGAAATCTACGCACTTTCGTGCGTTCGGCGGGTATCTCCCTGACACCTTTCTTAAGCTCCTTATCATCCCACTTAGCGCCATATCCATAACAGAAGTACTCGAATGGCGGAAGATCACAGGAGTGCAAGAATCAACATAACACATTGTTTTAAATAAAATAATTTTATATTGCCCAGTCGAAATATACACACACATATACATGTTTGCTACCGCTACATTCAGAGTTGTTTAAATTACAGACAATACCGGCGCTTACTCCACTTACAAAAAAGATTTATAGGAAAACTGTTCACACTGTTCACTTTTATTAAAAAGATATAAATATCATAAAGATAAACAGTGATTAGTTATAGGTTAACTGGTCACTACTGTTCACTTTTGCGTGAAGAGTTAATCCATAGGTACAAAAAAACCGGCCTGAGCCGGTTTGGGGAGCGCTTGTCGTTGTGATACCCGCCGTTTGACGGCTAATGTGATGCCCTGGTGTTGCAGTGGTATTCATCGCCACTATAGGCGGTATGGCTATTGAGCGTCCAATGGGTTCGGCAGATCAATAAAGGCCTATTGATCGGCACGGCCGATCGTGACCGCAGGGCATTGCTACGCTTCACACTTAGGCAACCAGTCCGCTTCACACTCATCATTCAGTACCAGATTGGTCTGTATCCCAAGATTGGTTTTCCGCTTCAGCAATGTGATCTCATACTCAAGTAGGGTTTGCGGTATCGCTCGACCAAAAGCGGTTAAGCTCATTGGTTTTTGATGGCCGCGTGCCTCCATGAACGACAAGTAAGCGTGATATAGATACTTCCGCGGGTTGGCAGGGATAATGTTGGCATTACCCATATGTAGCCCGTTAGCTGTACTCTCTGCCAATAAATAACCGCAAAAATCAACCAGCGGATCGGCATGCCGTTTGATTTCCAGGGCTTCCGCCGAACTTTGCTGCGCCTGGAGCAGTGCACGCGCGTCATTCGGGTTGGCAAAACGTTGCATCAGGTGACGCACGATAACCGCCAGCTCTTCGGTGATCTTCGCCAGCAGCAGCGGATCACGCTCTTCGGGGGCGATAGCCTCCGGGAACGGCAAAATAACCCGGCGGCGCGAGATGCCGCCGCTGCGGTCGCTGAACTGCATGGGGTTGTTGTTGACTGCCAAAATCACCGCAGGAATGTGCGCCGCGTAGGCGTCGCGGTATTTCGGGTCGATGGCGACCGCATCGCCGCCGGTGATGGCCTTGATACCGGCCCCGTCACCGCTCCACTTCTCCTGGTCGGGCAGAATAATCAGCGAGAAGCCGACCACGCTGGCACGCTCGCGCGCCGACTCCAGGTTGTCGATGGTGGCGGAGGTGGTGTTGTCGGCTCCTGCCAACAACCGGGCGATGGCCGCCATCACGCTTTTGCCGCTGCCGCCGGGGCCGGTCACTTCAAGGAACAGCTGCCAGTCGTAGCGGTTGGCCAGCACCATAAAGAGTGCCGCGAGGATACGTTCTTGCTTGTCGTGATTGCCCCCGGCGGCCCGCGTCAGCCACTGCCAGAAGTGCGGCGCATGGTCGGCCAGGTTCTCCCCGGCACGCGGCGGCGTGTAGTCCACGCTGTTGACGGTGCGCAGCCAGTGCTCTTGCCGGTGGGCGCTGAACTGCCCGCTCACGGTATCAAACACCCCGTTACGAAAACCAATCAACCGGCGGGCCGGGTCGCCCATCTGCGGCACCATCAGCTTGAGGGTGTCCAAAATGCTGTTGATACCGGCGGCAGAGAACGGTGCACGCACCTTCTGGAACAGCGCAGCAATCTCTCGGCTCAGCTGCCGGTGCGGCAGCACCTGCCAGGCGCCGCGCGTATAGCGGCACAGCTCTTCCCCCACCGGTGGCACCGCCAGGGTGTTGCCGTAATGTTCGGCCAGCAGTTCGGCCTTCTCGCTGGCGCTCATGGCTTTTAAATCGGCATCACTCAGCGTGTCGAACGGGCTCGGCTCCGGTGGCTGGCTGAACGCCTGGAGCTGCGCGCGCGTGGCTTCTGCGCCCTGCTGACAGTAGACATCGTTCCAGTCACCTTCCGTGGGCGGCAGTGCCGGAGTGCCGCCGGTGAGTGTGGCCGCCTCGGCGGCGCGGGTCTGCCCGGTACCGCTGCGGTCATTATCGGCCGCCAGCAGCAGCCGCGCATCCGGATAGTGGCTGCGCAGGTGCTGCGCCACCGCCGCCAGGTTGTTGGCGCTCAGTGCCACGCACACCGTTTCGCCGGTCAGGCGGTGCACGGTGAGGCCGGTGGCATAGCCTTCGGTGAGCCAGATAACCGCGTTGTCCGGGCCGCAGAGGGTGTGGCAGGCGGCTTTCACCTGCCCGCCTGCCAACATGCGTTTGTCGCCGCTGGCGTTAATCAGCTGCACGTTGACCACCTCGCCCCCGGCATTGTACAGCGGCAACAGCAGGTCGCCGGGCTGGTAGGTGATACCGCCAACGCGCAGCGGCTGGCCCTGCAAGGTCAGGGTGTCCACCTCCGGCCAGCCCTTGGCGCTCAGGTAGGCGTTGCCGCTTTTGCACTGAGCGGCAGCCACCAGAGCCTGTGCCTGTCGCGCGGCTTTGCGCTGGGCCTCAGCCTTGTCTTGCCCCCCGACCTTCTGTGAGGCATGGCCGGTCTCAGCGGCCGGTGGCAGAGCGTTGGTGTTCTCCCCCATCACGGCAGCCACCTGTTCGGCAGCGGCCCTGGCAGACAGCGACAGGGCCTTTTCCACCAGGTTGAGGCCGTCACCAGCCCCGCACTGATTGCAGAACCAGGTGCCGCGCCCGTCTTGGTTGTCGAAACGGAAGCGGTCTTTACCGCCGCAGGTTGGGCACGGCTGCGGCTTGCCGTTCGGCTGCAAGGCGATGCCGAGCGCCGGGAGTATCACCGGCCACTGGCCGGTGGCGGTGCGTACAGTCTGGGAAACGAAGTGGGCGCTCATCCTTTCTCTCCTCAGTGTACGGTGGCGTTCTGTGCCGCCGACAGGCGCTCACAGCACAGCTCGTCCATCATCTTTTGCCCGAGCGCGGTCAGGCGCGGCGCGGCCACCAGAACGTCCGGCTGCACCATGTCACTCAGCATGGTGCACGCCATGTCCATGCCGTCTTCTGCGCCGTACTGACGCACAAAGTGCCCCTCCAAACGCAACGCAATCGTCATCTGCAGCTCGTCCAGCGTGTACCCCAGGCTCACCTGGTAAAAGGCGCAGGTATCCAGATAGGCCTGCGCCACGGCGCGGCGGAAAACGGCGGTACGGACTTCAATCGGTAAACAGGATGCAGTGTTCATGCGGCGGTGGCCTCCATGCGGGCAAGGATTTGGGATTCACAGGTGTTGACGACGTGGCCGAGCTGGTCGGTCAGCAAGGCAATGACCGAGGCGAACGATGCCTGTTGCTCAGCGTCGGGGCGCTGCCCGCCGAGGTCGAGGGTGTCCAGCAGGTCGAGGAACAGCACGCCGGTGGCGTGCGCATGCTGGAGACGCAGAAAATCGGCGTGCGGGATAGGATAATGGGTGTCGCGGTAATAGCGGTCGGCCAGGGTGTTCATGCTGCCGCCTTAACCGGCAGACGACCGGCAAAGGACAACACGTAATCACGGACCAGCAGGCGGCGGGCGTTGCGTTCGCTATCCGCCACGGTGCGCACGATACGCGGTGGCGCCGTCAGCGCAGAGCGGCGCACGGCCGCAAACAGAAAGCAGAATGTAGGGTGAGTTGGGGTGAGGGTCGTAGCCATGGTGGCAGCCTCCAAGGTTAATGGATTACCGCTACCACCGAAGTTTCCACGCTTATGGGTGGTAGCCCAGACGGGGGTGGAAATACCGGCAACCTTGGGAACCGGCCTGACCGAAGTCAGCCCCGCCTGAGCCACCATTGATTGACTGCTGCGATAGCATAACATCCACCGCGCAAAAAATGAGCGCACTAAGGCTGCGACATAAAAAAACACGCGTGGCGCGTGTTCATTTGTCGCCAAGATTAAGCTCGGGTTTCCACGCCCGGCTGCCGATTTTGCGGCAGCGGGAGGACTATAGCGCAAGGCCGGACGTGGGGGCAAGCCGTAAGACACCCCCGGACGTTCAATCGATCGCATAGTGATCAACAGTCTGTAAGCTGGTCATTGCGGGTCTCAGCGGCGGCGCAGGTCAGCGGCACCGGCCCGGCACGGAACAGGCGCGGTTCGGCCTGGCGACTCGCCAGACGAATAACGCCGTGTTTTTCGCTGCGGTGCTCCGGCAAGACAACGCCAGGCTCTTTACGCTGCAACAGGATAGCTTCCGCCACAAACAGCGCGTCGCGCTCATCGAGGGTGAAATGCTGGCGACCAAAGGTTAGCTGCATCATACGGCGGCCTCCTGGTGACGGTTGGCGATACGTTCGTCCATCCACTGCTCGACCTCGGAGGCCAGCCAGGCGACGTTTTTACCGCCGAGGGAGACCTGAGCCGGGAACTGCTTGCGGCTCATCATCTCGTACACGGTGGAGCGGGACAGGCCGGTGGTGTAGAGCACTTCCGGCAGGCGGATAAAGCGCTCGCGCGGGGTGTAACTGCCAGGAATAACCGGCGACGGGATTGATGGGGTGGGGGTGGAAACGGTCAACATAAAACGCTACCTCTTTGTGTCCGGCCAACGCTGGCCGGGACTGTGTGAACTTCGGTAGCGCCCTATTATGTGAATATTTACCGGGGTGGCAACAAGGTGTTGTTGTGTGGCTCATTAAGAAATGGTCATAAAAGCAACAAATTATAATAGCTCAGCAATCCTCACTACTCCTCACCCTTCCTCAACATTAGCCCATAGTTTTCAACAATGAATTCATTGCTAATAAATAGGTATAAACAGACTAACCACCGCTAGCCAGGGAAAAGGGTGTTTTGGGCCGGGTGAACAGTGGTGAACACTGGGTGAAGAGTTTAGCGAAAAGTGTTCACCATCTTATTTACTGATTTATCTATATTTTTTCTTTGGGTGAACAGTAGTGAATAGTTTTAGGTAAAACTAAAAACGGCTTGGTGGTTTTCTCATCAGTGCCCAAGGCTGTTGTCCTGGGGATAGTCCAACCGGGATGAATGGCGATGTTGTACGGCGGTCAGCAGAATAGCTTCACATTGACTGACACCGGAGACACGACCATGAGCAGCACCGCCTTACCGAAATACATCACCGATAAACTGCAAGCCCTGCGTGACGCTCGCGCCGCCCACGACAAAAACTATCAGGCGTTGACCGACGTCGTGACAGGCATTGCCCGCTGCCATCAACAGAAGAAAGACACCGAAGTGCAGAGCCAGGAGGCAGAAAGCCAGTGGCGCACCCTGTTTCGCAAACTGCGCGGAGAAATGACGCCGGAACTGCAAGCGCAGCACCACAGTCGGATTTCCAAGCGGGAGCTGGCGAAAGAGTTCGACGGCCTGATTGAGGAGATGGAGCTGGACAAAATGCAGCTTCACCTCAACTGCGGCGGCACAGCCCCGAAGGTGGTGAGCGCGCACAAAGACGCCCTCACGACCTTTGCTGCCCATGCGATGCATCAGGCCGTGGATGCGCTGAGCAAGGCGCTTATCAGCCCTGATGTTATCAAGGCTTGCGCACTGGCTTCACGGGCTTACGGCGTCTATGCGGACAATCCGATGAAAATGATTGAGCTACAGGTACTGGGCACGCTACAAGGCCGCATTCGCGCTACCATGGCTACGCAAAATATCGACCACCCGGTGCTGAATGAGATTGGCCTGACGATACCGCAAGAAACCGGCGTATTGCCGGAACTGCAAAGCAGCCCGATGCGCCGGACGCAAGTGGCAAGAGAACTGGCGGAAAAACGCCGTCTGCTGCAAGAGAAAGGGGCCCAATCATGATGCGCTGCCCGCTGTGCACCCATGCGTCCTATACTCGCACCAGTCGCTATATCACGGAACGGACAAAAGAGGCGTATTACCAATGTCAGAGCCTGACCTGTTCTTGCACATTCAAGACGGTGGAAAGCGTCGATAAAATCCTGTGCCAGCCGATACAGGCGCAACCGGTCGATGAGAACACCTTGCCACCACCGGAGAAACGGACGTTGAACCGCTATCGCCGCTACAACAGCAATCATCCCCTGCACTAATCACACTCCGCCCCGCCGCTCTCGACAGCATCGCGGGGCATTTCTCTTTCGCCTCGCCCAAAACAGCCTTTTTCCTGGCTAGCCAGCCTCAAATTGCGCGTGCATGCATAGGGTGCATGATTTTGCATGCAAGAAAATGCACTTTTCATCCCCAGCGGCACCAGTACTGGCGCGGCCTGCGGCCGTTCATGCAACTGCATGAAAAGCGACACATGAAGTGCGCAGGCGAGGCGGGGGAAGTATTGCGCGCAGTCGTGTTCTAATGAATTTTATAATCGGTAAGGGCTGCGCACAGCCCCAAATCGAAAAGATATCTAACATGGCTAAATTGTAGGCTTCTTGAACTTATCATACTCGCTAATTTTTACAGCTTCGATCATTTTTAGTATCTTTGCTTTGATTTCATCAGCTTTAGATTGGTCATTTCCCTTTGAATTAAAGGCTTTGAAATCGACCAAAAACTCAGCCACCTCATTCCTTTTTGTTGAAAAATCAGGAAACTCATATGATATTTTACATGTAGCATCAAAATCTATATCTTCAATTTTATAACTAGCTACCACTCTAAACACTTTCAATACTGGATGGAGATCAGCATTTTTAATAAAAATGGAATCACTTAAACTACCCTTTAATTTTAACTCTTCAATATCCTTCTCTAACCATTTAACACTTTCAGGGAACTCCTTGCTTTCATCAGGGCAGAACTCAATATCCACTATTTTCTCATAATAAAGTTCATTATTGAGATGTTTCTGAGCCACACTCTTTAGGAAGGCTATCCTTTCCTTATTCTCAAAATGATCGAATTGTATTTTTGATATCGCAGAATCACTTTTTATATGCCCATGTTCTTTCAAATGCTTTTCAAGCCTGCGCAATATTTTATCTGATATTAACTTTGTTTCATGAGAGGTATGTCCCAATGATACATTGACAAATAATTTCTCATCATCTCCACATCGTTTATCTAATTCAATAACACCAGTAAACCGTTGTTTTGTTTCATCCCAGCTATTGGTAAGGTCTGTCCTGACAATCTCAAAATCGAGAGCTATTTTATCACTGTTCTTATCTTTAACATAAAAGTCGTTAATATTACTTATTTCATAATTACAAAATGGATCATCAATTATATCACTAAAATCCAAATATCCACCAATAGCATCAATTAACGTTTCCTCTGAATTCCACTCCATGGTACGCATATGAACTTTTGAGCTATTCTCTTTAGTTTTAATATTTTCTTTTAACTCAATGAACTCATCCGGGCTTACTACCGACTTAACCAGTAGTGGGATTGTATTTATTTTTTCATCACTACTACAGAAAACTCCTCTAGACCTAAGAATGTTCTTTATTTCTACCTTGCTTACTTTGCTTTGCGAAAGTAAAACTTTTAAATTATCGCCCACAGGTAAAAAAATACGATCCATTACTCTTCTCCTCTAAAATCATCAGAGTAGCTTCTTACTCTAATCTGTATAGCAACATCTTCACGCTGCCTAATACCCATATTTATCTTACTAATCATATCAGCGTGCAGTAACTTATTATAATTAGGGAAAAGGAATAATAAATCCTTCGTAATATCAGAAACAAGATCTCGTACAAAGGAAACCAAGTATTCCACATTTGTTTTTGTTAAATGTAAAGATGTTACGAGGCATACTGTTGGCTGGATATCCCCGCCATTGTCAATAAAAAATGGAATAATAGGCGATGAGATGTAATCTACCGGGAGAATTTTTCCATAATATTTCTTATTTAAACCAGTAAAATTCAATGAAGTTTGCGGATAAAAGAAATATACGTTCTTATCAGGGTATTTCTTTTTAACATAGTTAATAGAGTTATATAAAAATGCAGCCCTAGCATTATCCACAAGATGGATGGTTTTAAATTTAAACTCAGGATTTATCCTGATATTTTTAACTTGACTAATGATATCCTGTTTTTCCACCGAAACATCATTGTTAATATAAAACAATACACCAACTTCATTTTTCCTAAGACTGCTAGACAAACCCAGCCCATCATTTATTTCTTTTTTTAATGGAGATCTAGCATAACATTCTAAAGCGTAAGCTAGGTCTTGTAAGTGACTTTTGAATGTAGAGTTAACTCTCGAGTAAGGGGAAGCAGAAAATTTTGATGAAACAAGAACATTATCAATTGTTCCTGACTCCAATGGAGACTCATAAGCAAAAAGCCCATCAATTCCATGCGTTTTTACTGCATGTGCCTTTTTATTGCAATCGATATAATTGTTTTTAGAATGATTGGCCCATCCTAATAAACTGAGAATTCTTGAAACAATCTCCTCTCCTATATCCCCTACTAACTTTGAATACTCACCCATACAAAGATCCTCATCCTTAGAATATTAAATCACTATACCACTGTAACATCTCTCTACGTTTTACAAGGTATTGTGCGTGGTTATATGTACCACGAATACCATTTTTATCCACATGAGCAAGTTGCATCTCAATCCATGCAGAATCAAACCCATGTTCATGCAGGATAGTAGACATTGTATGCCTGAATCCGTGACCGGTGGCACGCCCCTTATATCCCAGCAACTCTATAACCTGATTCACACTTTCCTTACTTATAGGCTTTCTACGGTTGTTTCGTCCAATGAAAATGTAAGGATAGTGACCAGTGATCGGTTGCAGCTGTTTAAACAATTCAACCACCTGCGTAGAGAGCGGCACAATGTGCGGGCGGCGCATTTTCATGCGTTCAGCGGGGATCTCCCAGATGGCACGCTCAAAATCGATCTCTTCCCACGTAGCAAAACGCATTTCTTGCGTGCGGACGCCGGTCAGCATAACGATCTTCGCTGCATTCTTCGTGATGATGCTACCGGTATATCCTTCCAAATCCTTAACAAAGTAAGGTAGTTCCTCGGCCGAAAGGAACGGATGGTGCTTTTGTTTGGGAACGGCTAGCGCGCTGGCGAGATCTGGGGCTGGGTTATATTCCGCCCTACCGGTAATAATTGCGTAGCGGAAGACCTCTCCGCAGCGCTGGCGTACCTTACGGGTCTTTTCCAATGCCCCACGCTTCTCAATGCGTCGCAGCACTTCCAGCAGCTCTAACGGCTTAATTTCGGCAATGGGGCGTTGACCAATATATGGAAACACATCCTGCTCAAAGGTGCGCATGATTTCTTCTCTGTACGCCAGAGTCCACCGGTCAGCCTTGTTCGTGTGCCATTCACGGCTAATCGCTTCAAAGGAGTTCTCGACAGAAAGCTTCTGAGCGAGCTTTTGCGCCTTTTTCTCGGCTACTGGATCAATGCCATTCGCAACCTGCTTACGGGCCTCCCCACGCTTTTCTCGCGCGTCTGCCAGCGTTACCAAGGGATAGGTGCCAAAGGACATCAGCTTGGCTTTTCCGGCATAGCGATAGCGAAAACGCCAACCTTTACTCCCATCAGTATTGATAAGAAGGGACAGGCCTTGGCCGTCGTTGAGGGTGTAGGGTTTTTCCTGCGGTTTGGAACGTCGAATTTGTATGTCAGTTAGAAGCATGTGTATAAGTGGATTCTGTGTATAAAAATGTTATACGCACCATTATACACATTTATCTCGGATTCAGACGGTTATACACGGACTCCAGCGGACAAGAAAAACATATAATCAATTGATTTTATGCATTTTAATGGACTTTTCAGGAACTACCCGGACAACCTTTGGCGGAAGATCACAGGAGTCGAACCTGCCCAGGACCGCTGGCGGCCCCAACCGGATTTGAAGTCCGGCCGCCCCACCGGGGACGAGGATCTTCCTTGGAGAAGAGAAGAAGCAAGGCGCTGATTATAGCGCAGTTTGTTCGCTGCGCTAAGCGGGAAATCGTGCGGCCGCCGGCGATTCGGCGGCCAAGGAGAACTACTTCAGGAAATCCTTCACGTCCAGCAGGATGAACTCGTTGTCATCCGCCATATTGGGCTGGCGGCTGGAGGAGAACGGGAAGTTGTTGTCGTTGCCGACGATGATGTGGTTGGCGTCCACCACGTCTACGTTCTCGATGGTGAAGAACGGGAAGGTCAGCACGCCGTCATTCAGCGGCTTGCGCGCCAGCTTGTTCGGATCCTGAATGTTCATCAGGTCGATATAGCCCAGTTTTTCGACCGGTTTGCCGACGTTGGCGTCCGAGAAGGCGATTTTATACACCCGCTTGAACTTGGCCATCTGGCTGAAGCAGTTGTCGGTCGGCGCGCCTGCGGCGCAGGCTTTATCCGGCGTGCCTTCGCCGTTGTCGCGCTCGATCACCAGCCCGTGGGTGGCGTCGATCATGTTGAAGTCGCCGATGGCATTCTGGTTGTCTTCCAGCATGTACTGCCAGCTGCGGCCGGTCCAGGCCTGCTGTTTCACGTCGAACTCCAGCACCCGCAGGTAGCGTTTGCCGCCGACGTTCTCGAACTGCTCGCCGTCCCACAGCGCCCCTTCCAGCAGCGGATACAGCTTGCTGCCGTCCGGCGAGGCGGCCATGCCTTCAAAGCCTTTGGAGCGTGCCACCTGGAAGTTCTGCTTGCCGTCCGGCGCGCCCGGCAGGGTCAGCGTCGGGTTGTCCGGCGATTTCACCACCTTGCCGTCCACCTGGGTGTCGAACACCGCCAGCACTTTACCGTTCAGGTCGGCCTTGATCAGGTAAGGCCCGAATTCTTCGCCGATCCACAAGGCATCGTCGGCAAACTGGAAGCTTTCCGGATCGAAATCGCTGCCGGTCAGATAACGCTGCTCGGTGCTCTCGTTGATGATGTGGAACGGCACCTTTTTATCCGGATCGTGCAGGAAAACCGTCTTCAGCGGCGCGACCGTGCCGTCTTTGAAATCGATCTTGTAGTGGTTGAGATACAGCATGGCGTCCGGCGAGTTGGCCTTGCTGCCGAAGCCGTTGTCGGTCAGCACCCAGTAGGTGCCGTCGGGCATGTGTTTGATGCCTGAGTGGCCCTGCAGCGGCTGGCCGTCGATCGGCAGGCCGAGGCCGGTCAGGCGATCGGCGGATTTGCCCGCCACGCTGCCCAGCTCGGTGACGCGTTTGCCGCTGGTGTACTTACCGCTCTGCTGCAGATCGCTCGGCGCGTCCTTCGGCGTGGAAACGGTGGATTTCACCGGCAGCAGCGCATGCCCCGCCAGCGTCGCCGGTACCGGCTGCGCCTCGGCCCACAGGTTGGCGCTCAGCGCCATGCAGCCGACCAGCAGCGCCAGCCGGGTTTTGGTGTTGTGCATGTCATTGTCCCTTTTCGTTGTTATCGCCCAGAAGTAAAAGCAACGTCACTATAGGGAGCGGCAATGACAGAAATATTATTCGGCGAACGCCCGCCGGTAGCTGTGCGGGTGGAAGCGCCAGGTGATGGCGATCAGCACCACCACCAGCAGCGCGTGGATCTGCCAGTCCAGCACGAAGCCACCGCTGTAGTCGCGCAGCAGGCCGGAGAGGTAGGGTGTCACGCCCGCCAGCAGGAAGCCGACGCCCTGCATAAAGGCCACCAGCCGCCCGGCCGCCGCCGGCTGGTGCAGGTGATCGAGCGCCAGCACCAGGCACAGCGGGAACGCGCCGCCCAGCCCCAGCCCAGAAACCAACACCCACAGCCACGGCAGCGTCTGCGGCAGGTAAATCAGGCCGATAAAGCCGATCAGTTGCATCATCAGCGCCAGCAGCAGCAGCGGCCGCCGGTCATGATTGCGCGCCAGCGCCGGCAACAGCAGCGCGCCCACCACCTGGCCGAAGGTCATCAGCGCCAGCAGCGAACCGCTGGCCTGCGGCTGCCAACCGAGCTGCATGTAATACGGTGGCAGCCAGGCGATCAGGCTGGTATAGCCGCCGTTGATCAGGCCGAAATAGGCGCCGAGCAGCCAGGCGCGCCGGTTGCGCAGCAGGCTTGGCCCACGGTTTTCTCCCGCCGCGCCCAGGCGCGACAGCCCGCGACTGACCGGCCTCCAGGCCAGCAGCGCCACCAGCGCCGGTAACGCCCACCAGGCCAGCGCGCTGTGCCAGTCGTGCCCTATGCTCATCAGCCACGGAGTGATCGCCGCGCCCAGCCCGCCGCCGCCCATCAGCGCCGCCGACCACAGCCCGGCCACCAGTGCCATACTTTTGAGGAAATGATGCTTGATGATGCCGGGCATCACCGCCTGGATCACCCCGATGCCGAGCCCGCCCAGCACCGCGCTCATCAGCAGCTGCACGCTGCCGGGGGCCAGCTCGCGCCAAAGTGCGCCCAACCCGATCGCCAACAGGCTCAACGCCACGGCGCTGCGTTCGCTGAACAGCCGGTTGATGGCGCCACCCGCCAACGCCATCAGGCCCATCATCAGCACCGGCAGCGTGGTCAGCAGCGCCGCGCCGCCAAAGCTCAGCCCGGTAGCCTGGCGCAGCGTCGGCAGCAACGGGCCAATCGAGGTCAACAGCGGCCGCATGTTCAGGCCGATCAACACCAGCGCCAGCAACAAGGGATTGAACCAGCGGCGCGAAGAGGATGAATTAACAGAATGATTTAACACGGTATATTCCTGGTACTGCGAAATGAAGAGTGCGGCGTCACAGCGCGATCGCCGCAGCGTTGCGTTACTGTAGGCAACGCCGCTAGTATTGGGAAATTAAATAATAAAATAGCCAACAGTGGGAAAATGAATCGCTACCCGATGTTCAATCCGCAGCTGCTGCTCAGCTTCGTCGCCGTATGCGACAGCAACAGCTTCACTCGCGCCGCAGAGCGAGTGTTTTTGTCGCAGTCCACCGTTAGCCAGCAGGTGCGCCGGCTGGAAGAGATGCTGGGCAAGCCGCTGTTTGAGCGCTCCTCGCATCAGGTGCTGCTGACCGAAGAAGGCGTCAAGCTGTTGAGCTACGCGCGCCGCATCATCGCGCTGAATGAAGAGGCCCACGACGCGCTAACCGGCATCTGGCGCGACGGCGTGCTGCGGATCGGCATGCCGGAGGATTTCGCCGTGCCCACCACCGAGCTGCTGGCCGACTTCAGCCGCGAGCACCCGCACCTGCGATTGGACGTCGCCAGCGGCCTGAGCGCCGATCTGCACAGCGCCTACGCGCGTGAAGAGCTGGATCTGATCCTGGTGAAGCAGCGCCGCAGGCAACCGCCGCGCGCCGCGCGGCCGGAACCGCTGCTGTGGCTGGACAGCCTGGCCTTCCCGGCCATTGAGCAATCGCCGGTGCCGCTGGCGGTGTTTCCGCTCAGCGGCCTGTACCGCGACGAGCTGTGCCAGGCGCTGGACAACCTCGGCAAACGCTGGCGCATCGGCTACAGCAGCGCCAGTCTGGCGGCGCTGACCGCCGCTTCCGCCGCCGGGCTAGGCGTCACCCTGTTGCCGGCCGGCTGCCGTCTGCCCACGCATCGGGTGCTGGGCGAAGCCGAAGGATTGCCGCCGATAGACAGCTTCGAACTGGCGCTCTACTACCGCGACGGCGCCCCCGCCGCCACGCTGGCGCTGGCCCAGCGGCTGGCGGTGTTTTGCGGGTTGAAGTGAGGCCGCTTACGCCACTATCTGCGGATATTCACATTGCAGCCAGTCGATAAGCCGCCCCCACAGCGCCTCTGTCTGCTCAAGGCAAGCCTGTACCGCCGCGTCCGTCACCAAGTCGCCGGAGTAATCCGCCACGTTGCGCTGCTTTCGCAATGCGTCCAGGCAGATCATTTCCTCGCGCGGCAGCCCTACGGTGAGCGGCAACAATTGGATCATGATCTGGTGATGGCCGGGCTTGCTGGTCAGCGTGCGGTATCCTTTGGCTTGTAAAGCGGCATTAGCCATTTGCATGACAGCCTTATATGCCGTGTCGAAACGGCTCTCATTGCTGAGCTGAGTGATACCCGCATCGCGTCGGTTGCGAGCGGCGGCGGCCAGCAATTTTTTAATCGCCCCCGCGTCAGGCGTTATCACCTCCAGTCCCAGCCCGACCAGATTGTCCAGCGTCATCCTTGTCTCCCGCAATCCAAAGTTGGGGTTTATCCATAATGTCCTGAATAAACGCGGAGTTCTCGGCCAAAGCCGCTCGCCACTCTTCCGGCGAGTACAGTTTGGGGTTAATTTCCCGACCCAGCGTTTCCTGCAGCGGATAAACCGCCTGAATCACATCCGCAAAAGACAGTTTACCGACGATCAGAACATCAATATCACTGGCCGCCGTCGCTTTGCCACTGGCGACGGAACCAAAGATGAAAGCCCGTTCGATGTCTTCCCCAAATCCAGTCAGTACCTGCCGTAAGCGCGCAGCCGGCCCGCAAGCCTTGCGGAAAATCGCCGCCAACTCGGGAAAAATCAGGCAATCGGCGTTAGCCTGATAGCAAATTTGGTTGCCCTGCCGCTGCCTGAGCAAGATGCCGCCTTCAGCCAGCCTGCTCAACTCTTTATGTAAAGTCCCGGCCTGAGTTGCGGTGCGCCGCGCAATTTCTCGCACATGAAACGCCTGCCCGGCTTCAATAAACAGCAGGCTTAGCACTTTTCTACGGTATTCGCTGAACAGTAATTCGAGCATCGGATCGTGCATCACGCTGGCCTCAATGTAGCTTTAATGACTACAAATGTAGCCATTAAAGCTGCGAAAGAGCAAGCCAGGAGAACCATCCCACCAGCACACGCCGATCATTACCAAATCGAATAGTCACCAGTGGCAAATGTCACTGCCAACCGGCCGGTTCCTCTCCTAAATTGGGGGATGTTTTCACCCCCTCACCTCTGGATTAAGGAACCGAACGTGGAAAACCCTCAACAACCGGGCCGCAGAGCCTTCCTCAGCCAAACCGGCAAACTTACCACCGCCTGCGCGGTGATCGGCCTGACGGGCGGCATGGCGCAGGCCGCGTCACCGGGCGACGGGCAGTGCGCACCGGCACCGATGACCCTGACCGATCGCCACTACTGCCTGAGCGAGGTGCGGCTGGAAGACGGCTTTGAATACGACGGCGAAACGGTGATCGGCACCCGCACTGCGCTGTACACGCTGGAGATCAAAGACGGCAAGATCGCCGCCATTCACGCCGCCAACGCCGCGTTGCCCGCCGGCGTGCCCCGCTATAAGGCGCAGGGCCAGCTGCTGCTGCCGGCGTTTCGCGACATGCACATCCACCTGGACAAAACCTTCTACAGCGGCCCGTGGCAGGCGCCGCGCCCGCGCCAGGGCAAGACCATCATGGACATGATCGCACTGGAGCAGACGCTGATCCCGAAACTGCTGCCCACCTCGCAGCAGCGGGCGGAAAATCTGATCGCCCTGCTGCAGTCCAAAGGCAGCACCGTGGCGCGCAGCCACTGCAATATCGATCCGGTCAGCGGCCTGAAAAGCCTGGAACACCTGCAGCGCGCGCTGGAAAACCACCGGGCGGACTTCAGCTGTGAAATCGTCGCCTTCCCGCAGCACGGGCTGTTGCACTCCAAAGTCGATGCGCTGATGCGCGAAGCGATGCAGATGGGCGTGCAGTACGTCGGCGGGCTGGATCCGACCAACGTCGACGGCGCGATGGAGCAATCGCTGGACGCCATGTTCCAGATCGCCCTCGATACCGGCAAAGGCGTGGATATCCACCTGCATGAGACCAGCCCGGCCGGGGTCGCCGCCATCAACTACATGATCGCCACCGTGGAGCAAAACCCGGCGCTGCGCGGCAAGGTCACCATCAGCCACGCTTTCGCCCTGACCACGCTGACGCCGGGCGAACTGGCGGAAACCGCCACCCGGCTGGCGGCGCAGCAGATCACCATCGCCTCCACGGTGCCGATCGGCGGCCTGATGATGCCGCTGCCGCAGCTCAGCGAGAAAGGGGTGTTCGTGATGACCGGCACCGACAGCGTGATCGACCACTGGTCGCCGTTCGGCACCGGCGACATCCTGGAGAAGGCCAACCTGTACGCCCAGCTGTACCGTGGCTCCGACGAGTATCACCTGTCGCGCGCCATGGCCATCTCCACCGGCGGCGTGCTGCCGCTGGACGATAAGGGCCAGCGCGCCTGGCCAAAAGCCGGCGATGCCGCCGAGTTCGTGCTGGTCAACGCCAGCTGTTCCGCCGAGGCGGTCGCCCGCCTGCCGGCGCGTAGCGCCACCTTCCATCAGGGGCGTCTGGTGGCCGGCCAGGTGAGCAAAGCCTAAGGTCGGTCCGCTGTTGTCATCATGATGGCCGTTTTTGGCCTTCTGCCAGAGTAAGGCGCGGCGCAAGATGGTCGCTACACACACAGGCGGAGGGCCGAAAATGTCACAGAGCGCGTTATTGATCATCGATGTCCAGCAATCATTCCAGCACCGTCCATTCTGGCAGGAGGACGATCTGCCGGCGTTTCAGCAGGCGCTGACCCGCCTGATCGCGGGCTGCCAACAACGCGGCGCAGCGCTGGTCGACGTGCTGCACGTTTCGCCGCAGGGGCCGTTCTCGCTGGCTTCGGGCCATGTGCAGCGCCTGCCGTTCCTCACCCACCAGGCGGATATCACCGTGCATAAGCACGTGCACAATGCGCTGACCGAATCCGGCCTCGACGCCTGGCTGCGCGAACGGGATATCAACCACCTGATCGTCTCCGGCATCCGCACCGAGCAGTGCTGCGAAACCACCACCCGGGTAGCGTCCGATCTCGGTTATCGGGTGACCTTCGTCACCGAGGCGACGCTGACCTTCCCGATGCGTCATCCCGACGGTGAAACCTTTACCCCCGCGCAGCTGAAGCGGCATACTGAAACCGTACTGGTCGATCGTTTCGCCCGCATCGCCAGCGTGGATGAGGCGCTGGCGCAACTCGCACAGGAGTAACCATGTCGCAGGCCGTCTATTTTCTGCTGTTGCCCAACGTGCTGTCGCTGGACGTCAGCGGCCCGGCGGAAACCCTGCGCCTCGCCGGGCAGTTCAGCCTGCGTTATCTCAGCCCGGCGCCGCAGATCGTCTGCTCCATCGGCATGACGCTGAGCGGCCTGCAGCCGTTGCCCGAACGCCTGGAAGACGGCGCCATTCTGGTGCTGCCGGGCGTCGGCGATTCGCAGCGCTATTTCGCCGGGGAAGAGGCCGAGCAGGCGCGCCGCTGGCTGGCGACGCTGCGGCCCGATCTGCAGCGGCAGCGCATCACCCTGGTGTGTATCTGTTCCGGCGCGCTGCTGGCGGCGCAGGCCGGGCTGCTCGACGGCTATCAGTGCACCACCCACCACGACGTCATCGAACGTATCCGCCGGCAGGCGCCGGCTGCGCAGGTGAAAGAGAACCGTATCTTCGTCGAAGATCGCGGCGTCTACACCAGCGCGGGCATCACCACCGGCATCGATTTGGCGCTGCACCTGGTCCACCGCCACTGCGGCTCCGGCCGGGCGCGCGACGTCGCACGCGACATGGTGGTCTATTTCCGCCGCGCCGGGGACGATCCGCAGCTGTCGCCCTGGCTGCGCTACCGCAACCACCTGCACCCGGCGGTACACCGCGCGCAGGACGTGATGGCCGCCGAGCCGGAGGCCGACTGGTCGGTTCCGCAGGTGGCGGAAAAAGCGCACGTCAGCAGCCGCCACCTGGCGCGGCTGTTTCGCAGCCACGTCGGCATCAGCGTGCGGGAATATCATGAGCAGCTGCGGTTGGCGGTGGCGCAACAGCGCCTGCAGCAAGGATATGGGTTGGAGAAGGCCGCGCTGGCGGCCGGCTTTTCTTCCGGGCGGCAGCTGCGCCGCGCCCAGCAGCGCCAGCGCTCGCCGCTATGACACCAGCCGGCGGGTATCCAGCCGCTGCAGGCCGACAGACAGCAGCAGGCTGAGCCCCAGCGCCACGCCGAACACCCAGAAGATATCCAGCAGCGGGTGGCCGGTGAAATCCAGGTGCCGGCTGCGCATCACGTTGACGATAAGGGCGTGAAAACCGTAGATCGCCAGCGAATGGCGGGAGAACGCGCTCAACCAGCCGATCGGCTGCGGCAAACAGTGTTTCACCCACACCAGCAGCGCCACCGCCGCCATAAACACCAGCGGGCCGCTGTAGATGTAGTAGGTATCGGCGAAGTTGCCGTTGATGAACAGCTGGTGCTTGGTGCCGCGCGCGATCAGCGCCACGCACAGCGCAAATCCCAGCGCCGCCAGCCAGCCCACGGCGCGCCCGCGCGCCTCCATCATGCCAATCGCCCGCCCAGCCAGTGCATACAGCAGGTAGTAGAAGGTATCGCCGTAGATATACAGGTTAACCGGCAGCAGGTGCGCATTGCCGAAGGTCAGCTTGTCGGTATTCGGGTTGGCGATCGCCGCCAACACCACCAGCGCGGCGGCCAGGTAACGGCGCGACACCGGCTTGACGCTGATCAGCGGCGACAGCAGGTAAATCACCGTAATAGCGTAGAAAAACCACAGGTGGTAGAACACCGGCTTTTGCAGGATGGCACGCAGCGACGGCCAGAAGCCGATCTTGGTAAAGGCCGCGATATAGATCAGCGCGATGGCGCTGTAGAACAGAATGCAGCAGGCGATACGGGTGAAATGCCGCCGGCCGGCGCTCTTTTCACCGAAGAACAGGTAGCCGGAAATCATGAAGAACAGCGGCACCGACACGCGCGACAGCGAGTTCAGCGCGTTGGCGATATCCCAGTTGTGCAGCCCTATCGCCGCGCCGTTGGTGACGTAATAGGTGGTGGCGTGGATCATCACCACCATCATGCACGCTATCGCCCGCAGATTGTCTATCCAGCCGATTTTCTCGCTCAAACGCTCGCCCGATCTTGTGTCATATTGATATGTTAAGAAGAGGTTATCGGGCACGGCGTTCGGCGACAACCCAAAAGCGAAATATCAGAATGCACTTAAACCACACCTTATGATTGCGAAGGTGAACAATTGGCGGCAAAATAGCCGCCACAACTCGCTCAGTTTGCGCTTCCCGCCCTGGCAGTTCCTTTTTCTCTTTTACTATCAGTACAATAATATGAAAACGACATTACCACCTGCGGCACGTTTGGGCCGACAGGCGCTTTTATTCCCTCTTTGTCTGGTGCTGTTCGAGTTCGCCACTTATATCGGCAACGATATGATTCAGCCGGGCATGCTGGCCGTCGTGGCGGATTTCAACGCCGGCGAAGAGTGGGTGCCCACCTCGATGACCGCCTATCTGGCCGGCGGCATCTTCCTGCAGTGGCTGCTCGGGCCGCTGTCGGATCGCCGCGGCCGCCGCCCGGTGATGCTGGCCGGAGTGGCGTTCTTTATCGTCTCCTGCCTGGCGATCCTGCTGGTCACCACCATCGAGCAGTTCATCGCCATGCGTTTCCTGCAGGGCATCGGCCTGTGCTTTATCGGCGCGGTCGGCTACGCCACCATCCAGGAGTCGTTTGAAGAATCGGTGTGCATCAAGATCACCGCGCTGATGGCCAACGTGGCGCTGATCGCCCCGCTGCTCGGGCCGCTGGCCGGCGCGGCGCTGATCCACGTCGCGCCGTGGCAGAGCATGTTCGTGCTGTTCGCCGCGCTGGCGGCCATCGCCTTCTACGGCCTGTGGAAAGCGATGCCGGAAACCGCCACGCTGCAGGGCGAGGCGTTTTCCGCCGCCAACCTGTGGCGCGACTACCGTCAGGTGCTGGGCAACCGCCGCTTCCTGTGCGGCGCTTTGGCGATCGGTTTCGCCAGCCTGCCGCTGCTGGCCTGGATCGCCCAGTCACCGGTGATCCTGATCAGCGGTGAGTCGCTGTCGACGCTGGATTACGGCCTGCTGCAAATCCCGGTGTTCGGCGCGCTGATCCTCGGCAACCTGACGCTGGCGCGCCTGACCGGCAAAAACAGCGTGGAGCGCCTGATCAAGCTGGGCGCGGGCCCAATGCTGCTGGGGCTGCTGATCGCCGCGCTGGCGACCCAGTTCTCCAGCCATGCCTACCTGTGGATGACCGCCGGCCTGAGCCTGTACGCCTTCGGCATTGGCCTGGCCAACGCCGGCCTGTACCGCCTGACGCTGTTCTCCAGCACTGTCAGCAAAGGCACCGTGTCGGCCACCATGGGCATGCTGAGCATGATGGTGTTCACCGTCGGCATCGAGCTGGCCAAGGTCGCCTACGTCTGGGGCGGCAGCGGGCTGTTCAACCTGTTCAACCTCATCAGCGGCCTGTGCTGGCTGACGCTGGTGGCGCTGTTTATCGGCAAACGCCGCAACGGCGACCCCACGCCGCAGCCGACCGGCGCGGCTTAAACGCCACGATAAACGCCGGTCCGGTTTCCCGACCGGCGTTTTTTTATGCGGCTTCAGCCGAGCAGACCCCACAGCGCATACCCCGCCCCCATCACCGCCACCCCCAACAGCAGCAACGCCGACAGGACAGAGATCGCCCGCCGCGCGCGCTGCAGCGCCGTTCCCGACAGCAGGGTGATATAGGCCAGCAAGATGGCGAAGTCCGCCAGCACCCACAGTGCAGTCAACAGCGTCAGGCTGGCGCCGATCGAGGGGGTGACGGCGATAAACTGCGGGAAAAAAGCGACGAAGAAGATAATGTCTTTGGGGTTGGCGATGCCCACCAGAAAACCGGTCAGGATCGCCGAGCGTTTTTGCGGCGGCGCCACGGGCTGCGCATCCGGGGTTCGCGCGGATAAATCCTCATACAGCGAGGCGATCGCCATACGGCCGATAAACAGGCAACCCAGCAGGCCTATCCACTGCAGCAAGCGCATATCCACCGCGAACAGCCCGGTGATAATCAGCGCGGCGATGCCGATCAGCAACAAGGAGGCCCCGTTGCTGCCCAGCGCAGTCAACAGCGCGCGCCGGGCACCAAAGCGCGCCGCGGTGTTGGCCACCATCGCCACCACCGGCCCCGGCGTGGCGATCAGCAAGAAAATGGCGGCGAAATACGCCGCCAGCAACGACAGGTTCATCTTTATTTCACTCACATTCAGTCAGTTGGCGTCGCGCCATTATCCTGCCGCCGCCCCCGCCTTGAAAAAGGAGTAATCCTGTCGTTTACTGTGAATCAGACTCATTATTAGAGACGCCGCGATGGCCAGTTCCCTTCCGCCGCTTTACGCCCTGCGCGCCTTCGAAAGCGCCGCCCGCACCGGCTCGTTCACGCTGGCCGCCGAGGAGCTGCATCTCACCCCGAGCGCCGTCAGCAAGCACATCAAAATGCTGGAGCAGCACTTCGGCTGTCGGCTGTTCCAGCGCAACGGCCCGCGCATCGAGGTCACGCCGCAGGGGAAAATCTTCGCCGCCGAGCTGCAGCAAGGGTTTGGCCGCATCGAGCAAGCGTGCGAGTTGTTCAGAAGCCACCGCGATCTGCTGCGGCTGAAGGCGCCCTCCACGCTGACCCTGCGCTGGCTGCTGGACTGCCTGAGCCGGTTCCGGCAAACGGCGCAGGCGTTCGAGGTGCAGGCAGCCAGCGTCTGGATGGACATCGACAGCGTGAATTTTTTCAGCGAACCCTACGACTGCGCCATCCTGCTCGGCAACGGCCACTTCGGCGCCAACACCGCCGCCGCCAAGCTGTTCGACGAATGGCTGATCCCGATTTGCGCCCCCGCGCTGCTCGCCGACGGGCAGCGCGACCTCGCCGCCTGCCCGCTGATCCACCCTTCGCCCGATCGGCGCGACTGGCGGCGCTGGCTGCAAAAAAGCGGCATCGCGGCCCCGATCGATCTCACGCGCGGCCAGGTATTTGATTCGCTGGAACAGGGCAACACGGCGGCCATCGCCGGGCACGGCGTCTCGATCGGCGATCTGGCGCTGAGCCTGCGGACGATTGAGGAGGGGTTATTGGCGCTGCCCTGTGACGCCGCCGTGCGTACCGGCGACGGTTACTATCTGGTTTGGCCGGAAGAATCGGCGAAGCGGCCGCTGATCGAACGCTTACAGGCGTTTCTGACCGCCCAGACGCCAGACGTCAGCCGGGCCGCCGTCAGATTTATCGGGTAGGGGAATTCGGCCTATCGCTCTTCGCGGGTATGCCAAATACGCAGAACATAAATCGTTGCCGGCTGCACCTGGTAACGTATCTCATAACGGCCGACCAGAATACGCCTCACTTCCTGCGGTAAAAACTCGTCCAGTCTTTCACCCAGGCGAGGATTATCAAGCAACGCTTTAGGCGCGGCGACCAAGGCCTTCACCGAATTCGCTGCCGCAGTACGGTTAGCCAAGGCAAGAAACTCAAACAAACGCGCCAAATCCGATAGCGCCTTACTCGTCCATTTTAACGCCATCAGCGCGGTACCGGCAGCGGATCGTCACTGTCCAGGCTGGCAGCCCAGGCTTCTACCGATTCATGATCGATAACGTTTTGCTGTTCGACATCGGCCAGCGCCGCCAGCGTTAATCGACGGCGCTCTTCCTCTTGCTCGAGCCAGGCGGTGAGGGCTTGCTTCACTATCCATCCCCGTGAGCGTTCAAGTTTGGCGGCCATTTCATCCACCTTTTCAGCCAAAGGCAGCGGCACATGAGCGGTGATGACTTTCGTATTCATCGTCTTGCTCCTCAGTACAATCAATATCAATCAAAGTGATTAAAGCTGATTATACCGCCATCAGAGAACAAAAAACACGCAATCAGTTGCCAAACAACCCGCCGTCGCGCAGCAGATGCTCGTTACCCTTGCGGCGGGTAAAGCCGCTGCGATCGAAGAACTCCAGCACCTGGATCGCCAGCTTGCGCCCGACGCCGAGCCGATCGCGGAAGTCGGCGGCGTTGGCGCCGCCCCGCTCCGCATCCAGCTCGCGGATCAGCGCCGCGAACTGATCGATGCGTCGGCTGAGGTAATAGCGATCCACCACCACCGCCGTCACATGGCCCAGCTGGGCCGCCTTGCGCAGCAGCGCCCGCACCCGGCTCTCCTCCTCGCCCAGTTCGCTCGCCAGATCGCGCACCCACCACGGCTCGTCGCCAAACAGCGGTTCGATGCGCGCCCACAGCGGCGCCTCTTCGGCGCTGAATGCCAGACCGTGTTCCGGCAGGTGCAGCCAGCCGCGCGTATTGCGCAGTGCGCCGGCCTTCAGCAGCCGATCGATCATCATAAACACCAGCGTTTCCGGCTGCTGGGGCAGGGCCATGCGCCGCAGACGGGCGCGCCCTAAGCCCAGTTGATCGGCGTGCTGTTGGTGGTACTCCGCCAGCACCTGCAACAGCCGGCTCTCCGCCTGTTGCACCTGATCCTGCGCCAGCGCCCGGTCACCGACGATCAGCAGATCGCGGTTCGCCAGCAGTGCCGCCAGGCCGTCGTCGGTCAACTGACGCGCCCAGGCGAACGCCGTCAGAGACAGCGCGCCGTGCGGCAGCTCAAGCGTCAGCGCCTGCGCATCGTCCTGCGCGTTCGCCAGGGCCTGCAGCCATGCCAGGTAGTCCGGCTGGCGCTTGCCGCGCTTGGGCGCGCTCAGTCTAAGCACCCGGGCCGCGCCCAGCGTTTGCCGTGCGCCGATATCGCGCAGCACCAGCCGATCGTTCTCCGCCAGCCACAGCGGGCGATCGAGGATCAGTTCCGCCAGCCCGTCGTTCAGCAGCGAAATGCGCCCGGTGATGTGGCTGGCGGCATGGTGCAGGTGCAGCGGCTGCCAATGGCGGATCGGCCGATCCGCTTCCAGCGCCACCAGAATGCGTTCCGCCGCCTCCGGCGGACGCTGCGCCAGCAGCCAGTCGCCGCGCGCGACACGGTCTTTATCGACATCGCCGCTGATGTTCAACGCGATGCGTTGCCCTGCCTGCGCCTGTTCCACGGCCTGATTTTGGGCGTGCAGGCCGCGCACCCGCACCGGCGCGTCGGCGCCGGTCAGCCACAGCGTATCTCCCACCTGCACCCGGCCGCCGAGCGCGGTGCCGGTCACCACCAGCCCCGCCCCTTTGACGCTGAACGCACGGTCTACCGCCAGGCGAAAACGGCGCGTCAGCGCGTGCTCGCCGGAGGGCAGCGCCAGCAAATGCGCGCGCAGCGCCTCAATACCCTCTCCCGCCGCCGCCGCGGTAACAAACAGCGGTGCATCGGGCCAGCCCTGGCGCGCCAGTTCGTCGCGCACCTGGCGGCGTACCTCGCCGACACGCGCCGCGTCCACCCGGTCTGCCTTGGTCAGCGCCACCGTCAGCGCCGGGCGCCCGCTCAGGCGCAGGATCGCCAGATGTTCGCGGGTTTGCGCCATCACGCCGTCGTCGCAGGCCACCACCAGCAACGCATGGTCGATGCCGCCGACGCCCGCCAGCATGTTGGCGAGGAATTTCTCGTGGCCGGGCACGTCGATAAAGCCCAGCACCCGGCCGTCCGGCTGCGGCCAGTAGGCGTAACCCAGATCGATGGTCATGCCGCGGCGCTTCTCTTCCGGCAGGCGATCCGCGTTGATCCCGGAGATCGCCTGCAGCAGGGTGGTTTTGCCATGATCGACATGGCCGGCGGTGGCGATGATCATGAGGCGCTCAGCGCATCGATCAGCGCCCCTTCCTGTTCCAGACAGCGCAGATCCAGCCACAGCCGGCCGTCACCGAGGCGGCCAATCACCGGCTGCGGCAGGCGGCGCCAGCGTTCGGCCAACGCTTCCAGCGTGGCGCCGCGGCCGTCGCGCGGCGTGAAGGTCAGCGCATAGCTGGGCAGGCGATCCACCGGCAGCGAACCGCTGCCAATTTGCGACCAGCACGGTTCGGCGCGCAGCTCGAAATCGGCGGTGAACCGCGGTGCCAGCGCCGCCAGCAGCCGTTCGGCCGCCTGTTGCATCTCCTGCTGCGGGCGGGTCAGCAGCCGCAGCGTCGGCAGCTGCTCAGCCAGTTTTTCCGGCTGCAGATAGAGCCGCAGCGTGGCCTCCAGGGCCGCCAGCGTCAGCTTGCCGACGCGCAGCGCGCGCTTGAGCGGGTGCTGCTGCAGGCGGGCGATCAGCGCCTTTTTGCCGACGATGATCCCGGCCTGCGGGCCGCCCAGCAGCTTATCGCCGGAGAACGTCACCAAGTCGACGCCGGCGGCCAGCAGCCGCTGCGGCATCGGTTCGGCGGGCAGGCCGTACTGCGCCATGTCGATCAACGAGCCGCTGCCCAGATCGGTGGCGGTCGGCACGCCCTGTTCGGCTCCGAGCTGCGCCAGTTCGGCCTCGTCGACCGCCGCGGTAAAGCCCTGAATGCTGTAGTTGCTGGTGTGCACTTTCATCAACAGGCCGGTCTGCTCGTTGATGGCCTGGCGGTAATCTTTCAGATGGGTGCGGTTGGTGGTGCCGACCTCCACCAGTTGGCAGCCGGCCTGGCGCATCACGTCGGGTATGCGGAATGCGCCGCCGATTTCCACCAGCTCGCCGCGCGACACCACCACCTCTTTGCCGGGGGCGATCGCCGCCAGCATCAGCAGCACCGCCGCCGCGTTGTTATTGACGATGCAGGCGTCCTCCGCGCCGGTCAGCCGGCACAGCAGATCCGCCACCGCCCGATCGCGATGGCCGCGCCCGGCGCCGTCCAGATCGTACTCCAGCGTCACCGCCTCCCCCATCACCGCGCTCACCGCATCCTTCACCGGCTGCGCCAGCAGGGCGCGCCCGAGATTGGTGTGCAGCACGGTGCCGCTGAGGTTGAACACCGGCAATAACGCCGGGCGTTGCTGCCGGGCCAGCTCGGCCCGCAGCGCCTGCGGCCAGTCGCCGCACCAGGCCGGCAAGCGTTGCTGTTGCTTGATCGCGTCGCGCGCCTGGGCCTGCAGCCGGCGCAACAGTTCACCGATCAGCGTCTGGCCATGCTGCGCCACCAGCGGTTCAATCGCGGGTTCACGCAGCAGACGGTCGATGGCGGGCAGTTGACTGTAAAGAAGGTGGGATTCAGTGCTCATGGTCGCTCGGTTTTCAATTTAGACGTATCGGCATAGCAAAACCCCGCCGCGGCGGGGAGAAAAAAACTCAAGGTGGCGCAGTGCGGGCGAAACTTTCGCGGGCGAACAGGCGTTCGGCCAGTTTGACCAGCGTCGGGCGCTCGACGCACCAGTTGGGCAGGATGCGGCGGAAATTGAGGTAGCCCAGCGCGCAGCCGGTGGCGATATCCGCCAGCGTCAGCCGCTCGGCATTGAGCCACGTTTTTTCCCGCGCCAGCGCCTCCAGCGCATCCAACCCGTGCGTCAGTTTGTCACGCTGGCGCAGCATCCAGTTTTCGTCCTGTTTTTCCGGCGCGCGCCGGCTTTCGCGAAACAGGGTCGCCGCCGCTTCGGTCACGCCGTCCGCCAGCGCCGCCACCTGGCGGACGCGCAGCGCGGCGGCGCGTTCGGCCGGCAAAAACGCCGGCTCCACCGTCAGCAGTTCGAGGTATTCGGCCACCACCGGCGAATCGTAAAACACCTCGCCGTCATCGGCGATCAGCACCGGCACCTTGCCGAGCGGGTTAAGCTCCTTCACCCGGCTGCCTGGCTCATACGGCGGATCGTTGACGAATTCGAACGCGATCCCTTTTTCCAGCAGCATCACGGAAATCTTGCGCACAAAGGGGCTGGTGTAACTGCCGATAAGCTTCATCCGGTCTCCTCCGCTTCGTCCTGGCCGCGGCGCGGCGCCCTTACTTCACCGCCAGGGTATCGATAATCCGCTGCACCAGCGCCTGATGCACTTCCGGCGTTTTGGCCGGCGACAGCATTTGCAGCGTCACCACCCGCTTGTTGAACACCGTCAACACCAGCGTGGAGACCACCTTTTGCCCGTTGACGGTCTGCTCGGTATCCACCCGGCGAAACTTCTGTTTGCCGACGCTGAAGTTCTCTTCTTTGGTGGTCTGGATATTCTGATAGCGCTCGGCCAGCACCGTGATGGCGCTCTGCGCCAGCTCTTTCAGCATTTTGTCGCTGGTGTTGAGCTTCATCCCGTCCGGCGGGATCACTTCGGAAGAGACCGCGCTCTGGCGCGACTTGCCGTCGAGAAAACGCTGAATGGTGGAGGTGCTGTCGTTGATGATGCCGCTGTTCAGCGTTTGATCGCTAAAGCCCGGCGGCAGCTCGAAGGTGATTTTGCCCTTCTGCAGCGACACGTTCAGCCCCGGCGGCGCGGGCGGGGTTTCTACCGGCGCAGGCGGCGGCGGTGGCGCGGGCTGCGTCACGGTCGGCTTGGTGTCCGGTGGCGGCACCGCCGGTTTGGTGTCGTCTTTGTTGTCGCAGGCCGCCAGTCCGACCGCCAGCACGGCGACCGCGGTCAGTTTTGCCAGGGTGTTTAACATCGTGGTTCCTTTCGCTTGGCGCGTTATGGCCTAAACGTAGCAACTCGTCCGGGCGAATGCCAGAAGCCCGTGCTGAAATTGCTGGTCCGGCCCCGCGCGAACGGGGCCGGGCGGTTACTCCGCCGGGAACAGGAACGGATTGATGCTGCTGCGGCCGAAGCCTTCTTCTTCCATGCGGGCGTCCAGCACCAGCGAAGCCAGATCGTCGGCCACCGCTTCGACCTGCGGGTCTTTTTCCTGATACAGGATCTTCAGGTAAGTACCGCAGTCGCCGCAGCTTTCCGCCTTCACCGCCGCCTGCTCGCTGTCCAGCGACCAGTAGTTGAGATCGCGGGTCTGCTCGCAGTTGCTGCACTTCACCCGCACCACGTGCCATTCGCTTTCGCACAGGTTGCAGTGCAGGTAGCGCAGGCCGTTGACGGTGCCGATGTGCACCATGCTGGAGACCGGGATGCTGCCGCACACCGGGCAGAATTGGCGCTGCTCGCCGTATTCGGCGCGCGCCTTGCCGGGGATCAGGCTGGCCATCTGCGCCCAATAGAGCGACAGCGCGGCCCAGAGGAACGGCGCCTTCTCGCTGCCCACCTTGCCGAACTCGCGGTTGAGCAAGGCGTCGGCCATCAGCTCCAGCTCGTGCGCCGAGGCTTTCTCCAGGTTGTCCAGCACCGCCAGGATATGCTCCGGCGCCTGCGGGCGCAGCTCGGCGATCAGCGACGCCAGCAGCTTGCGCCAGTGCTCGCTGCGCGGGAACACGCTCAGATCGAGCGGCGGTTTGCCGCTGGCGGCACCCTGCGCCAGCGCTTCGCTAAGATCGAGCTGCAGCGGATTATCGTGCAGCGCATGCTGCTGCGCCTGCGCCAGCTCGGCGGCGAAGTTCAGATAGTCGCCCAGCGGATTGTCGACCGCCAGCTGACGCAGGCGATCGGCGCGGCGGCTGTACAGGCTTTTCAGGTTGGCGAAAAGTAACGGCGGGATGTTCTCCGCCGTTGAGGACTTCTCACGCTGTGCCCCTAACTGCTCTTTAGGAACGATGCGGATACTCATCAGGGTTTATCTTCCTGTCGTTTCTCGCGGACCTCGCGGTACCAGCGCGGATGATGTTTCTTGGCCCAGGCCGCCGGCACCCAGCCTTCCACCATCGCGGTAATGGTGCCTTTTACCCACAATGCGGCGTAAATGTGCACCATAATCACGATAATCAGGCCGACCGCGGCCAGCGAATGCACCAGCAGCGCGATGCGGATCAGCGGGATGGAGAACGACGGCGCAAAATACGGCCGCCAGATCACCACGCCGCTGGCCAGCAGCAGCACCAGGCTGATAATCGCCGCCCAGAACACGCACTTCTGGCCGAAATTATAGCGCCCGGTGTCACCCACTTCCTCGTTCATGGCGATTTTGTGGATGTTCTTGGCCCAGACGATATCTTCCCGGTTGATCAGGTTATGCTTCCAGTAGCGCAGGAACATCAGCAGGAACGCGGCAAACATGATCACCCCGACAAACGGGTGCAGAATGCGCGCCAGCTGCGGCGTCCCGAAGATGTTCATCAGCCAGTTGAAGGAGGGGAAGAAGAACCCCAGCCCGCTGATGGCGGCGAACACAAAGCAGAACGCCACGATCCAGTGGTTGATGCGCTCCGGTGCGCTGTAACGCTGAATGGGCTTTTCCTTTCTCATTTGCGCGTCTCCTCGTCGTGCGACTCGTCGTGCTCGTCCTCATCTTCGACGCGGTTAGGCCCGACGCCGACATAGTGGAACACGCTGGCCGCGAAGGTGGCGGCAAAGCCGATGGCCGCCAGGGGTTTCCACACGCCCTTCCAGAAGGTCACCGCCGGGCTGATGCTCGGGTTGTCCGGCAAACCGTGGTACAGCTGCGGTTTGTCGGCGTGGTGCAGCACGTACATCACGTGCGTGCCGCCCACCCCCGCCGGATCGTACAGACCGGCGTTCTGGTAGCCGCGGGTGTTCAGCTCGCTAACGCGATCCGCCGCCACCTGCTTCATCGCTTCCTTGGTGCCGAAGTGAATGGCGCCGGTCGGGCAGGTTTTCACGCAGGCCGGTTCCTGGCCGACGTCCACGCGGTCGACACACAGGGTGCACTTGTACACCCGGTTGTCGTCCTTGTTCATGCGCGGCACGTCGAACGGGCAGCCGGCGATGCAGTAGCCGCAGCCGATGCAGTGCTCGGACTGGAAGTCGACGATGCCGTTGGCGTACTGAATGATCGCGCCTTCCGACGGGCAGGCCTTCAGGCAGCCCGGATCGGCGCAGTGCATGCAGCCATCCTTGCGGATCAGCCATTCCAGCTTGCCGTTTTCCTCTACCTCGGAGAAGCGCATCACCGTCCACGACTTGGCGGTCAGATCGGCGGGGTTATCGTACACCCCGACGTTGTGCCCCACTTCGTCGCGGATGTCGTTCCATTCGGAACAGGCCACCTGACAGGCCTTGCAGCCGATACAGGTGGTGACATCGATCAGTTTGGCCACTTCTTCCTGGTGGTCACGGGCGCGCGGCGCCGGCGTGAAACCATTGGTGGCGGATTTACGAATGATGTCTTGAGATTGCATGGCCATAATTCGTCTCCGTTACACCTTTTCCACGTTGACCAGGAACGCCTTGAACTCTGGCGTTTGCGTATTGGCGTCGCCGACGAACGGCGTCAGCGTGTTGGCGATAAAGCCTTTCTTCGCCACCCCTTCGTAACCCCAGTGGATCGGGATGCCGATGGTGTCGACTTCCTGGCCGTGCACCTGCAGCGTGCGAATACGCTTGGTCACCACCGCCTTGGCCTTGATGTAGCCGCGGTTGGAGCTGACCTTCACGGTATCGCCGTGCTTGATGCCTTTTTTCTCCGCCAGCTTCTCGCCGATCTCCACAAACTGCTCAGGCTGCGCGATGGCGTTCAGCAACGCGTGCTTGGTCCAGTAGTGGAAGTGCTCGGTCAGACGATAGGTGGTACCGACGTACGGGAACTTGTCGGATTTGCCCATCGCCGCCAGATCGTCCTTGAACACGCGCGCCGCCGGGTTGGACACCACGTTCGGGTGCAGCGGGTTGGTGCCGAGCGGCGTTTCGAACGGCTCGTAGTGTTCAGGGAACGGCCCTTCCGCCATCTTGTCGGTAGCGAACAGGCGGCCCATGCCTTCCGGCTGCATGATGAACGGCCCGACGTCGCTGCCCGGCGCGGCGGTGCTGTAGTCCGGGATATCGGCCCCGACCCACTTGGCGCCGTCCCACTCCAGCAGCTGGCGTTTCGGATCCCACGGTTTACCCTGCGGATCCGCCGAGGCGCGGTTATACAGGATGCGGCGGTTGAGCGGCCATGCCCAGGCCCAGCCCAGCGTATTGCCGAGGCCGGACGGATCGGCGTTGTCGCGCCGCGCCATCTGGTTGCCGGCCGGCGTCCAGCTGCCGGCGAAGATCCAGCAGCCGCTGGCGGTGGTGCCGTCGTCGCGCAGCTGCGCGAACGAGCTGAGCAGCTCGCCTTTTTTCACCAGCACCTTGCCATCGGCATCCAGCAGATCCGCCAGCGCCTTGCCGTTGTTTTCCTGCGCCACCTCTTCCGGCGCCGGGTTGTCCGGCGTCAGGTAGTCCCAGGTCATGTTCAGCACCTGTTCCGGCACCGCACCGCCGTCGCGCGCATACATCTCGCGCAGGCGGCTGAAAATGCCCGCCAGGATCTCGCCGTCGTTCAGCGCTTCGCCCGGGGCGTCCGCGCCTTTCCAGTGCCACTGCAGCCAGCGGCCGGAGTTGACGATCGAGCCGTTCTCTTCGGCGAAGCAGGTGGACGGCAGGCGGAACACTTCGGTCTGGATCTGCGCAGGATCCACCTCGTTGAACTCGCCGTGGTTCTGCCAGAAGTTGGAGGTCTCGGTGTTCAACGGATCGATGGTCACCAGGAACTTCAGCTTGGACAGCGAAGCCACCACCTTGTTTTTGTTCGGGAACGACGCCACCGGGTTAAAGCCCTGGCAGAAGTAGCCGTTGACCTTGCCCTGCGCCATCATCTCGAAGTACTGCAGCACGTCGTAGCCTTTGTCCCACTTCGGCAACCAGTCAAAGCCCCAGCTGTTGTCCTTCTGCGCCTTGTCGCCGTAGAAGGTCTTCATCATGCTGACGAAGAATTTCGGGTAGTTACCCCAGTAGTTAACCTGGCCCGGCAGCAGCGCCTTCGGCGTGTTGGCCTTCAGGTAGGTGTCGAGATCGGTCTGTTTCTCCGACGGCAGCGTCAGGTAGCCCGGCAGGCTCTGCGACAGCAGGCCGAGATCGGTCAGACCCTGAATGTTGGAGTGGCCGCGCAGCGCGTTGACGCCGCCGCCCGCCATGCCCATGTTGCCGAGCAGCAGCTGGATCATCGCCATGGTGCGGATGTTCTGCGCGCCGACCGAGTGCTGAGTCCAGCCCAGGGCGTACAGGAACGAAGCGGTTTTATCCGCGACGCAGGTTTCGGCGATGTATTCGCACACCTTGAGGAAATCGTCCTTCGGCGTGCCGCAGATGTTGGTCACCACGTCAGGCGTGTAGCGGCTCACGTGCTGTTTCAGCATGTTCCACACGCAGCGCGGATCCTGCAGCGTGACGTCGCGCTTGGCGAAGCCGTTCTCGTCGAACTGGTAGTTCCAGGTGGTTTTGTCGTACTTGCGGTTTTCCGCGTCGTAGCCGCTGAACAAGCCGTCTTCGAAGGCAAAATCTTCCCGCACCAGCAGGCTGGCGTTGGTGTAGGCCTCGACGTACTCGCGGTTGAACTTGTTGTTGGTCATCAGATACAGCAACACGCCCGACAGGAAAGCGATGTCGGTCCCTGAGCGGATCGGCGTGTAGAAGTCCGCCACCGATGCGGTTCGGGTAAAGCGCGGATCGATCACGATCAGCTTGGCATTGTTGTGTATTTTGGCTTCCATCGCCCAGCGGAACCCCACCGGATGCGCTTCCGCCGCATTACCGCCCATGACGATAATCAAATTCGCGTTCTTGATATCAACCCAGTGGTTGGTCATCGCACCGCGACCAAATGTTGGAGCAAGACTTGCTACCGTTGGTCCGTGTCAGACACGCGCCTGGTTGTCTACGGCAAGCATGCCGAGAGCGCGACTAAATTTTTGCGACAGAAAACCGGTTTCGTTGCTGGCGGCCGAGGCGCACAGCATGCCGGTGGTCAGCCAACGGTTGACGGTAACGCCCTGATCGTTGGTTTTGATGAAGTTGGCGTCGCGGTCTTCTTTCACCAGCTTGGCGATGCGGGTAAAGGCGTCGTCCCAGCTGATGCGTTGCCATTTGTCCGATCCTGGCGCCCGGTATTCCGGGTACTTGAGGCGGCTTTCGCTGTGGATGAAGTCAACCAGGCCGGCGCCTTTCGGGCAAAGCGCGCCGCGGTTTACCGGATGATCCGGATCCCCTTCGATATGGAAAATGCTTTCTTTGGCGTTTTTGGCGCCATCACCAAGGCTGTACATCAACAGCCCACAGCCGACGGAACAATACGTACAGGTATTACGGGTCTCGCGGGCGCGCAGCAGTTTGTACTGCCGGGTTTCCGCCAACGCCACTTCGGGGGCAAAGCCCAGCGCGGCCACCGTCGTTCCTGCCATACCGCCAGCGCAGATCTTAAAGAACTGCCTTCTGCTGACCTGCATGGGGGTCTCCTTTACTCTCGATTGTCACATTGTTCAAAGGCGCCTGCCCGCTAGCGCGGCAAACGCGAATGTCACTGTTGTTATGCTTGCTACGAACGCCGGCCATATTACCACAGCGTGCTTGTGGTTGTTACACACTCGTGCTCATTCAGTGAACGCTTTGGCACATTTCGATACATTTCGGCGTTGGCGCTCCCTACAGTATAGAGAGTAACCCGCGCGCCGGGGCGACGGCTTCACGCAGCCATCCGCCCCTTCTTCTATCAGTAGGTTAGCGCAGCGATTTGATCGTTAACCACACAGTTCACAGGGCATTGATAATCATTTTCAATATCATTTAATTAACTATAATGATCCGACTGCTTACGCGGTGCTCACGCTTTGCGCCGCCCATACACCACTGGAGATGATGATTATGAGTTATTCACTGCCATCCCTGCCGTACGCTTACGACGCACTGGAACCGCATTTCGACAAGCAGACGATGGAAATCCATCACACCAAACACCATCAGACCTACGTCAACAACGCAAACACCGTGCTGGAAGCCTACCCTGAGCTGGCCAAATACAGCGTTGAAGAGCTGATCCAGGATCTGGATAAAGTGCCTGCCGACAAACGCACCTTCATGCGCAACAACGCCGGCGGCCACGCCAACCACAGCTTCTTCTGGAAAAACCTGAAAACCGGCACCACGCTGGGCGGCGATCTGAAAGCAGCCATCGAGCGCGATTTCGGCAGCGTTGAGAAATTCCAGGAAGAGTTCGAGAAAGCCGCTGCCACCCGCTTCGGTTCCGGTTGGGCCTGGCTGGTGCTGAAAGACGGCAAACTGGCCGTGGTGTCTACCGCTAACCAGGACAGCCCGCTGATGGGCGAAGCGGTCGCCGGCGCTTCCGGTTTCCCAATCATCGGCCTGGACGTGTGGGAACACGCTTACTACCTGAAATATCAGAACAAACGTCCTGACTACATCAAGGCGTTCTGGAACGTGGTCAACTGGGATGAAGCCGCCGCACGCTTCGCCGCGAAGAAGTAATTCGCCCCCGTTGATGAAGATGCCCGCCACCGGCGGGTATTTTTTTGCCTGAAATCCGCTAAAGTTTGACCACGTCTTGCCGATGGTTTGTTCAATTGACGTTCGCCCGGAGAAGGAAAAAACGCTATGGCGGCATTGCAAGCATTGGCAGGAAAGTTCACTCATCTCACCGTAGGTAAAAAGCTCGGTCTCGGCTTCGCACTGTTGCTGCTGTTGGCGGTCATCATCGCCGGCACCGGGGCGCAATATCTGCATATCATCGAATCACGCGCCGATCGCATCGACTTCAGCAACCGGCTGAACGAAGAGATCAACCAGGCCAAATACAACCGCGCCATGTACGGCCAGACCTACCGGCCGGAGTATATTCAGAACAACCGCGCCAATATTGAAAACGCCGTCAAACTGATAGACCACGGGCAGGCGCTGGACTGGGACGCCCAAAGCCGCAAGGATCTGCAGCGTCTGGTGACGCTGATCGGGGAATATCAGCAGCAGCAAAAAGAGTTTGAACAGGCGGTCACGGCGAAAGACGCGGTGCGCCAGAGCTGGAACATGTCGGAAGTGCAGGCCAGCCTGAGCCAGGTGGAGCGCCAGCTGACCAACGGCGATCTGCAGTTGGCCTTCATCCAGCTGAACCAGAAGCTGACCCAGGTGCGCTACGGCGCGCGCGGCCTGCTGCTGAGCCTGAACAAGGAAACCGAAGCCCCGCTGATGGCGGCCATCGACGATGCGCGCGACGCGGCCAATGCCTTGAGCCGCCGGGTCAGCGACGCGCAGCGCCCGCAGCTGCAACCGCTGCTGGCCGCGCTGGACGATTACAAAAACCGCATCGCGGCCTACCTGCCGGCCTATGAGCACGAACAGCAAATCAGCCGGCGGCTCGGCGAACGCGCGCAGGCGATCGGCATGCTGGTGAACGCCTTTATGCAGGACGAGCTGGCGCAGACCCACAATGATATCAATCTCGCGCAGCTGCAGATGGGCATCACCACGCTGATCGCCATCATCGCCGGGGTGCTTATCGCCTGGCGCATCACCCTGCAGATCACCCGTCCGCTGCACAGCACGCTGGCCATGGCGGAACGCATCGCCGGCGGCGACCTGCGCCAGGCGCAGACCAGCACCCGCCGCGACGAGCTGGGGCAACTGCTGAACGCGGTGGCGGCGATGAGCCAAAACCTGCGCACCATGATTGAGAAGATCCAGATGGGGGTCAGCCAGGTCTCCACCGCCTCGGCGGAAATCGCCGCCGGCAACACCGACCTCTCCTCACGCACCGAACAGCAGGCGGCGGCGGTCGAGGAAACCGCCGCCAGCATGGAACAGCTGACCGCCACGGTGAAACAGAACGCCGACAACGCCCATCACGCCAATCAGCTGGCCACCGACGCCTCGCAGACCGCGCAGCAGGGCGGCAAGCTGGTGGAAAACGTAGTCAGCACCATGCGCGATATTTCCAGCAGTTCGCAGCGCATCGCCGAAATTACCACCCTGATCAACGGTATTGCCTTCCAAACCAATATCCTGGCGCTCAACGCCGCGGTGGAAGCGGCGCGCGCCGGCGAACAGGGCCGCGGCTTCTCGGTGGTCGCCAGCGAAGTGCGCAGCCTGGCGAGCCGCAGCGCCCAGGCGGCCAAGGAGATCGAAGGGCTGATCGCCGAATCGGTCAGCCGGGTGAAAACCGGCACCGAGCTGGTGGAAAGCACCGGCAACACCATGGAACAGATCGTCCGCTCGGTCACCCACGTGCGCGACATCATGGCTGAAATCGCCGCCGCTTCCGATGAGCAGACACGCGGCATCGCCCAGATTGGCCAGGCGATCGTCGAGATGGACCACACCACCCAGCAGAACGCCGCGCTGGTGGAAGAGTCCGCCGCCGCCGCCGATTCGCTGGAAGAGCAGGCCGACATGCTGTTGCAGAGCGTTTCGGTGTTCCGTTTGGCGGAGCAGACCGAACCCGCCGCCGTGAAAGCCGCCGCGCCGAAAACGCCGGCCGTCAAACCCGCGGCCGCCAACGCCGCAGCGGAAGAGAACTGGACCACCTTCTGACGCCCCGCCGCCCGCCTGATTATTTCGGGCGGGTTGTTATGTCCCCCCGGCACAACTCAGGCTATGCTGAGCCCTCGACGCGAGACACGGAGGCGCACATGCATCACCCAGACGTTTACATCGGCAGCATCCAACCCTATGAGGGCGGGCGCCCCAGCGCCATCGCCAAACGCCAGGTGGATGGCGCCATCCGGCTCACGCCGCTCGGCCTGGAAGGCGACGAACAGGCCGAAAAAAGCTATCACGGCGGGCCAGACCGCGCGCTGTGCCACTACCCGCGCGAGCATTACCTCCACTGGCGCGAGCAGTTTCCGGCGCAGGCCGAGCAATTTTGCGCCCCGGCCTTCGGCGAGAATCTCTCCACCGAAGGGCTGACCGAACACAATGTGTTTATGGGCGACATCTTCCGCTGGGGCGAGGCGCTGATCCAGGTCACCCAGCCGCGCTCGCCGTGCTTCAAGCTCAATTATCACTTCGCGATCGAGGACATTTCGGTGCTGATGCAGCAAAGCGGCCGCTGCGGCTGGCTGTATCGGGTGGTGTCGCCGGGCGCGGTCAGCGGCGACCGTCCGCTGGAGCTGGCGGCGCGCAGCAGCGACGTGACGGTCGCCGAAGCTATCGCCATCGCCTGGCATATGCCGTTCGACGCGGAACAGTACCGCCGCCTGCTGGCGGTGGCCGGCCTCTCCGCCAGCTGGAGCAAGACCATGCTCACGCGGCTCGCCGAAGGGCGCCTCGAGGACTTCAATCGCCGCCTGCTCGGCCGTTGAACGCGTGGGCGGAAAAATGAAAAACGTGCGCCGGATGCCGCGTTAACCCTTTTCTTCCGCCTATACTGTAGCCGCACGTTTTTTCAGCCAGGAGCCAGGTTATGACCACCCCGACCCATTCGATTCATCACGCCGCCGCCGAGGGCTATCAGGCCAATGCCGATCGCTATGTGAAAGGCCGGCCGGATTACCCGCCGGAAATCGCCGACTGGCTGCGTGACGTCATCGGCCTGCACGCCGGCATGACGGTCATCGATCTCGGCGCCGGCACCGGCAAATTCACCCCGCGCCTGCTGGAAACCGGCGCGCAAGTGATCGCCGTCGAACCGGTGCCGCAAATGCTGGAAAAACTGTCGGCGGCGCTGCCGCAGGTGAAAACGCTGGCGGGCACCGCCGAGGCGATCCCGCTGCCGGACGAGTCGGTGGATGCCGTGGTGTGCGCCCAGTCCTTCCATTGGTTCGCCACGCCGCAGGCGCTGGCGGAAATCCAGCGCATTCTCAAGCCCGGCGGCAAACTCGGCCTGGTGTGGAACATGCGCGATGCGCGCGTCGGTTGGGTGCGTAAACTGAATCAGATCGTCGATAGCCACGAAGGCGATGCGCCGCGTTTCTATACCGGCGAATGGCGCAAGTTCTTCCCGTTCAAAGGCTTTGAACCGCTGCAGGAGCAGGTCTTTATGCTCGGCCACCGGGGCGCGGTGGAGGACGTGATCTACAACCGGGTGCGCTCAACCAGCTTTATCGCCGCGCTGCCGCCGCAGCAACAGGAGCAGGTTATCGATCGGTTGCGCCAGCTGGTGGCGGAAGAAGAGGAGTTGCGGGGTCAGGACACGGTCACCGTGCCCTATCAGACCAAGGCGTATTTCACCACCAAGGTCTGACGCCCGGGGTTCAGAACGCTTTCTTGGCGTAGCCGGTGACCGCTTTCAGGCCCATCTCGCGGCCCAGCGCGGTCATCGGGTGCACCACGATCAGCCCGCGCGCGCTTTTCTTCAGCGCGCCCATATCGGCCTGTTCTTTCTTGGTGATTTCGCGGCTGAACGGCAGCTTGCTCAGCTTCTGCGCTTCGGCGCTCAGCTTCTCGCCGCGCACGTTTTTCAGGCGCTCGATCTCCGTCGCCAGTTTCTCTTTCTCTTTGGTGTGCTGCGCGATCAACTCAGGGTTGCCCTGTTGGATCACGGTGGCGTCTTTGTGGTTCAAGGCGTCCAGCAGGTCGCTCAGGCGCTTGATCTCTGCCTTTTCTTTCTCTTTCATGGTCTCTGGCCCGTTGTGCCCAAAATGGCACGCTAATCAATGATACCGGCATTGTAGCAAAAGGCGCGCGCCGTTACCCGTCCTGCGCAATGCCGGGCGGCAAGCCGCTCATCTCGCAGGCTTTGGCGCCCAGCCGGGCCAGCGCCTGGGTGTAGCGCGCGTTGAACGGGTAGCAGCAGGAGAGACGCAGCGCGTTGCGGTAACGCCCGCTGGGCGAATACAGGGTGCCCGGCGTCAAACAGATCTGCTCCTCCAGCAGCTGATGGAACAGCGCCACGCTGTCCACGCCAGGGGGGAACTCGACCCAAAATACGAAGCCGCCCGCCGGCTGCGTGGCCAGCGTGCCGCGCGGGAAATGCCGGGCGATCAGCGCCCGCGCCTCGTCGACCTGCGCCGCATAGCGCTTGCGCAGGTTGCGCAAATGGTGATCGTAGCCGCCGCTCTCCAGGAAGGTCGCCAGCGTTTCCGACAGCAGCTGCGACTCGGACATCGACGACACCGCCTTCAGCTTGCGCAACGCCTCGTGAAAGCGGCCGCCGCAGATCCAGCCGACGCGAAAATCCGGCGCCAGCGTTTTGGTGAAGCTGGAGCAAAACAGCACCCAGCCGTCGCGATCGAACGCCTTCACCGCCGGCGACAGCGCGCCGCCGAACTGGATCTCGGCATACAGCCCGTCTTCAATCAACGGCACCTGATGATCGTTCATCAGCCGCGCCAGCCGCTTTTTCGCCGCCAGCGGCATGGTGCAGCCCAGCGGGTTTTGCACCGTCGGCATGGCAATCACCGCGTTCAGCCGTTTCTCGTTCAATAGCAGCTCCAGCGCGTCCAGCGACAGCCCCAGCTGCGGATCGGTGGGGATTTCCAGCGCTTTCAGCCCCAGGCTGGCCAGCAGCGGCAGCAGGTAGAAGTAGGTCGGTGACTCCAGCCCGACGCAGTCGCCCGGTTTGGTGGTGACGCGCAGCGCCAGCTGCAACGCCTCCATGCAGCCGTGGGTCAGCACCACGTCGCCCGGCTCCAGCAGCATGCCCAGCGTCATCGAACGGCGGGCGATCTGCTGACGCAGCCGCAGGCTGCCGGGCGGCAACGAATACTGTCCGATCAGATCCGGTTGACGGCGCAGCTGAGAGGACAGCATGCGCCCCAGCTTGCCGCCGGGATAAAAATCGCTGGTCTGCGGGCAGGCCAGCGCAATGTTGGTGAAGGCCGGATTCTGCTGGGCGGCGAACACGGTATCGATCAGCGCCAGCACGTCGTCCGCCGGCGGCTCGATGCGGCCGCTGGGCGCCGAGGCCATCTTCAGCGCCGGCAGCGTGCTGCGGACATAAAACCCCGATTGCGGCCGTGCTTCGATCAGCCCACGATCCTCCAGCGTGCGGTAAGCCGACACCACGGTATTAATGCTGACGCGATGGGTTTGCGCACAGCGCCGCACCGAAGGCAAGCGGTCGCCGGGCAGCAGCGTGCCGCGGCGAATGGCCTCGGCCAGCGTATCCGCCAGCTGCAGGTAACGGGTATCCGGGGTTTCATCGAGCAGGGTCACAGTTTCTCTCCAGGCAATGGGTACAGTTTACATTTTGCACAACTGTAACCATAACAATATCCAATTTGTGGTTCTGTCACCACCCCATCGCAGCGATTATGCTGATCCTCTCGTTATTACCGTCATTTTCAAGGAACCTGCCATGCTGGACTCCGCCTTTGTCAGCTACGTCACCGTCATGTCGATTACCCCCGGCCCCAACAACCTGCTGCTGGCCTCGTCGGGCGTCAACTTCGGCCTGCGCCGCACCCTGCCGATGCTGTTCGGCATCGGCGCCGGCTGCGCGGTGCAGTTGGCTATCATTATCCCGCTGCTGGCGCTGGCGCTGAGCTGGGCCGGCGTCATCCGCTTCCCGCTGGCGGTGATCGGCTGCGCCTACCTGCTGTGGCTGTCATGGAAACTGTTCAAGGCGGCCTCGCCGGACGCCAAAGAGCAGGTGAGGCCAATGAGTTTCCTCAACGGCGCGCTGTTTCAGGCGGTCAACCCCAAGGCCTGGCTGATGGTGATCAACGTGGCGATCCTGTTCACCCCGCGCGAAGGCGCCACCTTCTTCCATACGCTGAGCGTCATCGCAGGTTTCGTCGTGCTGAATTTACCCTGTGTGCTGCTGTGGGCGGTGCTGGGCGACCGGTTGCGCAACGCGCTCCAGGTCGCCTGGAAGCTGCGCGCGTTTAACGGCGTCATGTCCGGCCTGATGGCCGCCACCGCGCTGTGGTTGCTGTTCGACGAGTGGCGCGCGGCCTTTGCTTAGCCGCGGCCGAGAGGAGAGAGTCGGGAAGGTTGTTTGGCGCCGATGCCGGCGATCAGATCGGTAATGGACAGCACCATGGTGGAGCGCACCATCTGCTGATAGCGCTGACGCTGCATGGCGATCAGCGCTTCATCCGCTTCGCCCGGCTGCAGGAAGGTCGGCGCCGGCGGCAGCGCGGCCACGCAGTGCAGCTCGCCAAACGGCCCGAGGATTTCGTCGTCGACGAAGCGGTATTCCGCACCGTCGTGATTCAGCTCTTCGCGCATCGCCATCAGCAGCTCGGCGTCTTCATATTCGTGGCGGGAGATCACCCCCAACCCATACATCAGCTTCAGGCGCACCGACAGCTCCCCCAGCGGGCCGCTGCCGGACAATAGCGGTTCGACGGCATATTTCACCGCATAGTCGTCCTTGCGGAATACCTGCACCACCAGCACGTTGAGCGCTTCCGCCAGCAGCTCTACCGCCGCGATCAGGAAACTGCGCACCGTTTTGCCCGCGTTCAGCTTTTCCAGAACCTGATTTTCAAATGCCTGTGCTTCTTCCATCATCGCTTTTCGAAAGGCGTGGGGAGGGCCGTCGATGTCGAACTCGGATTGCAGGAGCGCAGCAAGCTGCGCTCGGGTGTTCATCATCACGATTCTACTTGTGCATGGCGTTATACACAGCAACGGCCTCTTCTACAACCTCGCTTTCCGCCGGCAGGCCGGAAATTTGCGCCAGCGCGGCTTTCGGCCCGAGCGTGTTCAGCAATTCCGCCAACTCCTGCGCCTGCGGATCCTGTTCGCTGCGGTAGCTCATGGCGGCGGCGATGCCCTGGATCAGGTTGGCGTGCGGCAGGCCGTATTCCAGCGTGCCCAGCAGCGGTTTGATCAGGCGATCGCCGGCGCTCAGTTTGCGCAGCGGCTGGCGCCCCACGCGCTCGACGTCGTCGTGCAGATACGGGTTTTCGAAGCGGCCGAGGATTTTGTTGATGTAGGCGGCGTGCTTGTCGGCGTCGAAGCCGTAGCGCTTGATCAGCACCGCACCGCTCTCTTCCATCGCTCCTTTCACCACGCGACGGATCGCCGGGTCGAGAATGGCGTCGCGAATGGTTTGCAGCCCGGCCCGTTGGCCAAGGTAGGCGGTGATGGCGTGGCCGGTATTGAGGGTGAACAGCTTGCGCTCGACGAACGCCATCAGGTTATCGGTCAGCTCCATGCCGGCGATCGCCGGAGGCTGGCCCTTGAACTGGGTCTGATCGACGATCCATTCGCTGAAGGTTTCCACCGTCACTTCCAGCGGATCGCTGCTGTCCGCCGGCGGCACGATGCGGTCGACGGCCGAATCGACGAAGCCGACGTGCTGCTCAACCCATGCCTGCTCGTCCTGCGGCAGCGCAGCGAACACATGCTGCTTCAGCTGGCTGGTGCCGCGCACCATGTTCTCGCAGGCGATGATATTCAGCGGCTGCGCATTGCCCTGCTGATGACGCAGCACCAGCCCTTTGGCGATCGTGCCGGCGATTTTGCCGAGAATTTGCGGGCCAACGGCAGTGGTCACCAGATCCGCCTCGGCGATCAGCGCCACCGCCGCCTCGCTGCCGCTGTTGACGGCGCTGACGTTGTTGACGCTCTCCACGCGTTCTTGCTCGCCCACCACGTGCACCTGATAACTTTTACGGCTGTTCAACAGATCCAGCACCGTTTGATTGACGTCGGCGAAGGTCAGCTCAACCCCGGCGTCCGCCAGCAGCTTGCCGATAAAACCGCGGCCGATGTTCCCTGCGCCAAAATGTAATGCTTTCATAACTCTACCTTCTTAATGTCGAAGGGTGCAGCAAGCTGCACCCTTTAAAATGATTCCGTTATCCGGCTTTTTTGCCGCCGAGCAGGTCCAGCACTTCCTGCACGCTGGTGGTATTCGCCAGCCGCTCGATCACGCTCTCGTCATCCAGCGCGTTGGTCAGGCTGGTGATCACCTGGATATGCTCGTTGTTGCGCGCGGCGATGCCGATCACCAGACGGGCCACTTCATCCTCTTCCTCGCCGAAGCGCACGCCCTGCGGGTACTGGCAGAACACCACGCCGGTGCGCAGCACCCGGTCTTTGGCCTCGATGGTGCCGTGCGGCACGGCGATCGACTCGCCCAGGTAGGTGGAGGTGAGTTTCTCGCGCTCCAGCATCGCCGGCACGTACTCCGCCTCGACGTAGCCGCCTTTCACCAGCTGCTCGCCGGCGAAGCGGATCGCCTGCTCTTTGTCGCTGGCCTGCAGGTTGAGGAACACGTTGCTCTCGCTCAGCTTGAACAGGTTCGATTCACCGGCTTCGAAGCTGTCGTCCAGCGCGCCCAGTACCTTTTGTTGGTTGTCGCTGGTTTTGTTGGCCGCCAGCAAACGGTCGACCAAATCGCTGTACAGCTTGCTGTCGAGGAAGTTGGTCAGCGAGATGTGCTGTGCCTGCGGCGCGTGGCGCATCGCACGCTCGGTCAGATCGCGGTGGGTAATCACCAGATCCACATCGTCCGGCAGGCTGTTGATGGCGCTGTTGGTCACCGAGATGTTCTTCAGCCCGGCGTCGGCCACTTTCTTGCGCAGCACCCCGGCACCCATGGCGCTGGAACCCATGCCCGCATCGCAGGCGACGATGATTTTGCGCACGGTGCTCAGATCGCCGTCGACCGATGCCGGCGTCGCCGCGCCGCCTTTGGACTGCGATTTCATCTCTTGCATGCGACGGGTCGCGGCTTCCAGATCGTCATCCTCTTTCACCTTGGAGGTTTTCAGCAGGAAAGCGGACACCACGAAGGAGACGGCAAAGGCTGCGCACACCGCCGCAATGTTGGCGAAGTAGGCGCCTTTCGGGGTCATCGCCAGCACTGCCAGGATCGAACCCGGAGAAGCCGGAGAAACCAGGCCGCCGTTCAGCATCGTCAGGGTGAAGACGCCGGTCATGCCCCCCAGGATCACCGCCAGCAGCAGGCGTGGGTTCATCAGCACGTAAGGGAAGTAGATTTCGTGGATGCCACCCAGGAAGTGAATGATTGCCGCACCGCCGGCGGATTGCTTGGCGCTGCCGCGACCGAAGAACATGTAGGCCATCAGTACGCCCATGCCCGGGCCTGGGTTGGCTTCGATCAGGAAGAATACCGACTTGCCGACTTCCGTGGCCTGCTGGATACCCAGCGGCGAGAAGATGCCGTGGTTGATGGCGTTGTTCAGGAACAGGATTTTCGCCGGTTCAACGAAGATGGACGCCAGTGGCAGCAGGTTGTTCTTCACCATCACGTGCACGCCCGCCGCCAGCAGCTTGGAGAGCACCTCCACCAGCGGCCCGATGCCCAGGAAAGCCAGGATCGCCAGCAGCATGCCGATGATGCCGGCGGAGAAGTTGTTCACCAGCATTTCAAAACCGCTTTTGATCTTGCCGTCCACCCAGCGGTCAAAGTGCTTGATAGCCCAGCCGCCCAGCGGACCGGCGATCATCGAGCCGAGGAACATCGGCATGTCGGCGCCGACGATGACGCCCATGGTGGTGATAGCGCCGACCACACCGCCGCGCTCGCCGCCCACCAGCCGCCCGCCGGTATAACCGATCAGCAATGGCAGCAGGTAGGTGATCATCGGGCCGACCAGCTTGGCTAAGGTTTCATTCGGCAGCCAGCCGGTTGGAATGAATAGCGCGGTGATAATCCCCCAGGCGATAAAGGCGCCGATGTTGGGCATCACCATGTTGCTCAGGAAGCGGCCAAAGTTTTGTACTTTAACCTTGATGTCTGGTGAAAACATAAAACACACCCCTATTGTTACGCGCTGACAATAGAGCGCGTGATTATTGTTGTGACGATCCAGCCGTGTTGCCGCCGTATGCGAAACGGACTCTATCACGCTGTTTTTGTCACGCGAACTTCACGGATTTTTTGTGACACAAATCACATACAACACCCCAACAAACCACCCTTTATAGTGATAAAGATCACACTTATGGCGTGTAAAAAAAGCACAGTGAGAAAAAAATCGCCTGAAAACCCACAATAAAGTGATGTTGATCACATTTTTAAACTGATGGTTTGTTTTTAAATTGTGATAAACATCACAATTTATTTTCAACTGCGGCGCCGATCGCGACGCTCTGTTTGATCATCCCTGTGAGCATTCATCCCGCCGGGAACTAGCGAAGTGATGAATGAAAGAAAACTACATTGCCGAATGAATGGATTAATTGAAGTGTAGTACAGAAGCCTGCGCAATAAACCAGCAAGCTATTGGAAACGCTGAGGGGAAATAAAACGGGCCGGCAATGCCGGCCCGTATGTCGTGCATGCGGTGCGTTATTGCGTCACGCTTTGAACGGCTTTCTGCGCATTCAGCAGGTTCTGCTGCTTGGCCACCAGATTCGACATCATGGTGTTGTACTGCGCCACCTGCTGCGCGGTGCGGAACTGCACGCCGTTGTTGTTGAAACTGACCTGATTGCCCTGGCTCTGCAGGAAATCGCCAACCTGCACCAGATCCTGCACGAAGCCGGCGGTGGTCGGGATCGCCGGCATCAAGGCGTTGGCCGGTGCGGTAACGATCTTGTCATAGGCCTGGTTGTACACCGCCTTCAGATCGTCGGGCTGCTTCAGCGCCGCGCGGGCGGTATCCGCCTGCGATTTAGCGGACTGGATCTGCTGGCCCAGCAGGTTCAACGCGCCGACCGATTGCTGCAGCGCGTCGCGTTTGTTCAGGTAGTCCTGCGCGGTGCGGATCTGGTTAATCTGATCCAGCGCCGGCGTCAGGCTGGCGCCGACCGACTTGGACAGCTGCTGCGAAAAGCCGACCAAAATCGCGTAATCGCCGGCATAGTTGCCGAACTTCTGCTTCTGGTCTTCGCTCAGCGTGGGGATGTTCGCCCCGCTGCGCATCACGGTATTCTGTAAGTAATCGATGAATGCTTTGCGCTGTTCCGGCTCTTTATCGCCGCAGGCGGTCAATTGCATGACCACCAACAATGCCAATACCGGTGCCAACCAACGCGCGAAACCTCTGCTCTGGATCCCTACCGCCATGTGACATAACTCCTGTTATAAACCTGCTTTTTCATTGGACTCCGCCCCTTTTTCCGCACTCCGTGCGCCTATAAGAATAGATCAACTGGCGGCATTCCGATACGCGATTCCACTTGCGATGAGCATTGCCCCGGCCGGATGCGGTTGAAAATCGTGCGCAAAACGCACTGAGGTTCATTGCCGTCGGCGACCGGACGCTTCAATTTCCCCAAGTCGCCCCTCAAGTCGCCAGGCGACCTTGCCTTCGCACCCAGGAAACGGAAATAAAAAAAGGCGCCCGCAGGCGCCTTGTCACAGCAGAGAGGCCGCTTACTGCAGCACGGAGATATCCGCCACCTGCAGGAACAGTTCGCGCAGCTTGCTCAACAGCGTCAGACGGTTCACGCGCACTTCCGCATCGTCCGCCATGACCATCACGTTGTCGAAGAACGCATCCACCGGCTCGCGCAGCGCAGCCAGCTCCACCAGCGCTTCCTGGTAGTTGCCCGCCGCGAAGTACGGCTGCAGCTTGTCGCGCAGCACCACCAGGTGAGTCGCCAACTGAATTTCCGCTGCATCCTTCAGCACCGAGGCGCGCACGCTGTCGTTCAGCGTTTCGGTAGACTTGGCCAGAATATTGGAGACGCGTTTGTTGGCCGCAGCCAGCGCCGCCGCCGCTTCCAGCGTACGGAAGTGGGAGACCGCCTTGACGCGCGCGTCGAAGTCGGCCGGCTTGGTCGGACGGCGCGCCAGCACCGCCTGAATGGTATCGACAGCGTGGCCTTCTTCCTGATACCAGGCGCGGAAGCGGCCCAGCATGAATTCCACCACCTCGTCGACCACCTTGGCGTTGGTCAGCTTGCTGCCGTACAGGCGCACGGCCTCTTCGGTCAGGGTCTGCAGATCCAGCGGCAGGTTTTTCTCGACGATGATGCGCAATACGCCCAGCGCGGCGCGGCGCAGCGCGAACGGGTCTTTATCGCCTTTCGGATGCTGCCCGATGCCGAAGATGCCGGCCAGGGTGTCCATCTTGTCGGCGATCGCCAGGGAACAGGCCACCAGCGACTGCGGCAGCGCATCGCCGGCGTAGCGCGGCTGATACTGCTCGTTCAGCGCAACGGCGACGTCTTCCGCCTCACCGTCGTGGCGCGCGTAGTGCATGCCCATCACGCCCTGGGTGTCGGTGAATTCGAACACCATGTTGGTCATCAGGTCGCACTTCGACAGCAGGCCCGCGCGGGTGGCGTGGTTGACGTCGGCGCCGATCTGGCCGGCAACCCAGCCCGCCAGCGCCTGAATGCGGTCGGTCTTGTCGCGCAGGGTGCCCAGCTGCTGTTGGAACAGCACGGTTTCCAGGCGCGGCAGGTTGTCTTCCAGGCGTTTCTTGCGGTCGGTGTTGAAGAAGAACTCGGCGTCGGCCAGGCGCGGACGCACCACCTTTTCGTTACCTGAGATGATCTGCTGCGGGTCTTTCGACTCGATGTTGGCCACGAAGATAAAGTTCGGCAGCAGTTTGCCCGCGGCGTCGTACACCGGGAAATACTTCTGGTCGCCCTTCATGGTGTACACCAGCGCTTCCGCCGGCACCGCCAGGAATTTCTCTTCGAATTTGGCGGTCAGCACCACCGGCCATTCCACCAGCGAGGCCACTTCTTCCAGCAGGCTGTCGCTCAGATCGGCCTTGCCGCCAATCTTCTGCGCCGCCAGCTCGGCGTCGCGCTTGATGAGGGCTTTACGCGCTTCATAATCGGCGACCACTTTGCCGCGCTCCAGCAGGATCTGCGGGTATTGGTCGGCGTTGTCGAGGGTGAACTCGGCTTCGCCCATGAAGCGGTGGCCGCGCACGGTGCGCGCAGAGTCGATGCCCAGCACGGTGCCCGGGATCAGATCGGGGCCCAGCAGCATCGTGACGGTGTGCACCGGACGCACGAACTGCACGTCGGAGTCGCCCCAACGCATCAGTTTCGGAATCGGCAGTTTAGCCAGCGCGGTGCTGACCATGCCGGCCAGCAGCGCCTGCGCCGACTGGCCTTTGACGTGGGCGCGGTACATCAACCACTCGCCCTTGTCGGTCACCAGGCGTTCAGCCTGATCGACTGTGATGCCGCAGCCGCGCGCCCAGCCTTCGGCCGCTTTGCTCGGTTTGCCTTCGGCGTCGAACGCCTGGGCGATCGCCGGGCCGCGTTTTTCAATTTCGCGATCGGCCTGCGCCGCGCTCAGGTTGGCCACTTTCAGCGCCAGACGGCGCGGTGCGGCGAACCAGCTCACGTCACCGTGTTCCAGGCCGGCGTTGTCCAGCTCGGCGGTGAAGTTGGCGGCGAAAGATTCCGCCAGGGAACGAAGAGCCTTCGGCGGCAGCTCTTCCGTGCCGATTTCCACCAGGAAAGTCTGTTGAGTCATGGCTGCCTCTTAGTTCTCGTTCTTCTTGTTGCACATCGGGAAGCCCAGCGCTTCGCGGGAAGCGTAGTAGGCTTCGGCAACGGCTTTGGTCAGCGTGCGGATGCGCAGAATGTAGCGTTGACGCTCGGTCACCGAAATCGCCTTGCGCGCGTCCAGCAGGTTGAAGGTATGGCCCGCCTTCAGGATGCGTTCGTAGGCCGGCAGCGGCAGCGGTTTTTCCAGCGCCAGCAGCGATTGGGCTTCTTTCTCGTACTGCTCGAAGCAGGAGAACAGGAAGTCGACATCGGCGTATTCGAAGTTGTAGGTGGACTGCTCCACTTCGTTCTGGTGGAACACGTCGCCGTAGGTGGTGACGCCCAGCGGGCCGTTACTCCACACCAGATCATATACGCTGTCCACGCCCTGGATGTACATCGCCAGGCGCTCCAGGCCGTAAGTGATCTCACCGGTCACCGGCTTGCACTCCAAGCCGCCGACCTGCTGGAAGTAGGTGAACTGCGTCACTTCCATGCCGTTCAGCCACACTTCCCAACCCAGGCCCCAGGCGCCGAGCGTCGGGTTTTCCCAGTTGTCTTCCACGAAGCGAATGTCGTGGATGGTCGGATCCAGACCCAGCTCTTTCAGCGAGCCCAGGTAGAGTTCCTGAATGTTGTCCGGCGATGGCTTAATCACCACCTGGAACTGGTAGTAGTGTTGCAGACGGTTCGGGTTTTCACCGTAGCGGCCGTCGGTCGGGCGGCGGGATGGCTGCACATAGGCGGCGGCCATCGGCTCCGGCCCCAGTGCGCGCAGGCACGTCATCGGGTGTGAGGTTCCCGCGCCGACTTCCATGTCCAATGGTTGAACGATGGTGCAGCCCTGGCGCGCCCAATAATCCTGCAGTGTCAGGATCAGGCCCTGGAAGGTCTTGGTATCAAACTTTTGCATGTTGAATTCGCACGCGATACAAGTGGATTTAGATGGAATGCGCCAGTATACCCTTTGACCGTAAGATATACAGCCAGAATCCGGCAACAAGTGCGAATCGGGACGAGAAGCGCTGGATTTTCCCGCGGCGGACGCAGCGGGAAGGACAACACGCTGGCCGGTTACCTTGCCGTTCAGAAAGACATACCCGGCAAACACATTAGATCCCCTTAACAAAAACATCACTCACCGCCGTTTAAATAGTCAATTGGCTGAACGCTATTTCCCTCTTCATCGACCAAATTTAAGCTGATTTACGTGCGTATATCCTTATATTTCCCACGAGATAAAGTTGCACCAATGTTATTTTTGTTAATTTTATCAACTAAAAAACTCCCTTCATCGAGAGATAATGTGATCAAGTGCCAGATTATTTCTTATGTCGTGAAAAATAAGGCGATATCGCGCGGCGTGCCGACGCGTTGGGTATGGAAGGAATGGCCATGGATGAAATACGGCGCTAACGGGCCACAGAAACAAATTGACAGTTAATCTTTGGTTATACAATAATAAATAAAATTTTCCCTGGTGTTGGCCAAGTGGCTACCTGATCCTTTCATAGGATCAGTTTTTTTTTGTATTTCCGCCAACGTCACTGCGGCTCGCATAATTCCCCCCAGGCCGCCTTTCGCATAAATCCCTTATCAGACCTTATGGCTTATCCTGATCCTGCGCCCTTGAACGCGCCGATGGCCAATTCAAAAACGCGCGCTGACGCCGACGTTATACATAAACTGCTCGCCGCTGCTCAGCCCGCCGGTTTGCGAGACGGTGGCGAAGGCCGATACCCTGTCCGTCAACGGCATGTTGGCCCCCAACGTGACATCCACCCAGTTTTTGTCCTGGCCCGCACTGTCGCGGGTGAACGAGGTTTGCGTCGATTTCAGGCCGCCGCCGGCGCGGTAGACGTCGTCGCCGAACTGGTGCTGATAACTCACTTCCGCATAAGGGTTAAACACGCCGAATTGCGTATCCAGCCGCCAGCCCAACGCGCCGATCTGCGAGTGGTAGGTTTGATCGTTGAAGCGCATGGCGGTGCTGTCATCGCCATCTTCGCTGTAGCCGGAAACGCGGCTGTAATCCCAGGCGAACTGCGCCACCGGCCCGGTGGTCAGGTAAGAAGCGATCGGGAAGTCATAGCCGGCGGTCACGCGCGCACCCCACTGCCTGCCGGTGGTCGAACCGGTTTCGGTGCGCGTCAGCGGCCCCAGCCGCAGGCTGCGGCGGATGTCGTCATAATCCATCGTCGCATAGTGCAAATCGGCGTTGACCCAGCCCTGCTCGAATATCGCCAGTGAACTGAAAGCCGACAGCAGCAGCCCGCGCGCCTTGTAATCAAAGCGGCTTGAAGGATGTTGATCGTCGTTGGAACCGGCGATCAACGCGCCGATCAGCCAGCCGTCGGTCAGCTGATAGTCCACCCCGACGGTCAGGTTGTGGGTGGTGGAGTTGCCGTCCCCCGCAGCCCGGTTATCGGCATAGTCATAGTGCTGGCCGGCGTAACCGCCGAACACGCCCAGCGAACCCTGCGGGTTTTCGCCGTGGCGCAGCTGCTGGAAGCGGCTGTCGAGCGTGGCGCGGCTGTCGCGCGCCATCGCCGCGGTCGCCTGATTCAGCGCCACCACCTGCGCCGGGCCATCCAACACCGCCTGGATATAATCCGCAATCAGCAGGTGCGCCTGCGGGCTCGGGTGGAAATGGTCGGAGAACAGATAGGACTGGCCGGCGTCGAAGCCGGGCATATCGGAGCTGCAGACCGCCGAGGAAACGCCCGGCGGGCAAGCCATGCCGGCGGTGTTGTCGAAGCCGAACTGCGCCGGATTGGCGATCGCTTCGGCGAACAGCTTGTTGACGTCCACCCGCACGATATTGCCGCCGCCCTGCGCCAGCAAACGGTCTTCACTTTGATTATAGAAATCGGTCAGCTGGGCGGCCTGCGCGCTCAGGCTGTCATACGCCGCGATAAGCTGCGTGGCGATCGCCTGCTGCACCTGAGGAATGGCGCTGCCCTGCTTCGCCGCGGCGGCCAACGCCGCGTGGATCGCCTGCGTGCGTGAAGTGTTGTCCGGCGTCGCCACCGAATTAAGCGTGGCATAGGCCGCCTGGATCGCCGCCCCCTGCACCGGCGACAGCGCCTGTTGAATGATCAATTCCATCAGCTGCGGCGTGGAGCCGATGTTCGGCACCGTCGGCACGATCACCGTGCCGGCACCGGCGTTCAGCAGCGAATGCACCTGCGCGGCTGCCGCGGCGGCGCTGTTGTAGGCCACGCCGGGCGCGGTAGCGGCATTTAATGCCGCCGCCGCCAGATCGTTGCCGCCGATCCAATGAACGTACAAACCGTCGCCGTCGGCCTGGCCGTTGACCCGGTTCAGATAGCGCTGCACCTGATCCTGGGTGTTATCGGCCGGGTTCAGGCCCGGCACCGCCACGGCGCCGCCGGCGGCGTAGTTCTCACCGCCGTTGTCCGAAGCCACCAGCGCCGCCCCGATGCGTTGCGCCAACGCTTCGTCGTACAGCAGGTGCTGGCTGCCGTCATAGGTGAACCGGCCGTTGTTGCCGGTATCGCTCAGGCTATCGCCAAAGACGTAGAGTTGATCGTACGCCTGAGCCGGAAGGGTCACACTGCAAAGCAACGCCACTGCAAGCGCCGCCGGGCGGGGCATGCACGTTATTTTTAGAGGCATGAATCGACTCCTGAGAGCCTGCAAATGAAGGCAATGTCATTTTTATCGTTGGTCGGTTTTCCACCGGCCATGTAGTAACTATTGTCGGCTTTTTCGTCACGTCAAGCGGGCCGATGACAAAACAATCAGAGGCTTGCCAAGTTCGGCGCTTCGAGCGATGATTACTGTTCATAAATACAGCATAAGGACAGTCAGGATGGCAGACGAACGTTGCGGTTGGGTGACGGCCGATCCGTTGTATCTCGAGTATCACGACAAGGAATGGGGCGCGCCCACCACCGACGCGCGCGAGCTGTTTGAAATGCTGTGCCTCGAGGGGCAGCAGGCCGGCCTTTCCTGGATCACCGTGCTGAAAAAGCGCGAGAACTACCGCCGCGCTTTCCACGGTTTCGATCCGCAGCGGGTCGCCGCCATGACCGAACAAGACGTGGAAAACCTGCTGCAGGACAGCGGCATCATCCGCCACCGCGGCAAGATAGAAGCCATCATCACCAACGCCAAAGCCTATCTGGCGATGGAGGCGGCCGGCGAGAATTTCGTTACCTTCATTTGGGACTTCGTCGGCGGCCGGCCGCAGCTCAACCGCTGGCAGGCGCTGAACCAGGTGCCGGCCAAAACCGAGCAGTCCGACGCCATGTCCAAGGCGCTGAAAAAGCGCGGCTTCAAGTTTATCGGCTCCACCATTTGTTACGCCTTCATGCAGGCCAGCGGGCTGGTGAACGATCATCTGACGGGGTGCATCTGCTACCCAAAGCCACGGTGATCCGCCCCTGTGGCCCGGAGGATATCGAACGGCTGATGGCGCTGTGGCTGCCCAGCACCATCGCCGCCCATCCGTTCGTGGCGGAAAAGTACTGGCATGAGAGCGCCGCGCTGGTGCGGGAAAACTACCTACCGCGCGCGCAAAGCTGGGCCTGCTGGCATCACGACGAGATCGTCGGCTTTATCAGCGTGCTGGACGAGCAGTTCATCGGCGCGCTGTTTGTCGATCGGGTGTTTCACGGCCGCGGCGTCGCCCAGGCGCTGATGACGCACGTGCAGCAGCGCTACCGCCGGCTTAGCCTGGAGGTTTACCAGCAGAACCTGCGCGCCTGCGCGTTCTACCACAGGCACGGTTTTCAGGTGACGCAGCGCCTGTTCAATGAAGAAACCCAGGCCTATACGCTGATCATGAACTGGCCGGCAGTCGAAAATTCAACCTGTTATGCTTAAAAAAGGCGCATCCGCACTCCGGATGCGCACAATTAAGAATCCGCTGCATAGCGCCGCCCGGCGTTTTACCGCATAACTCCCCCAGCACTTACCCGCGCTCATCATTTGTCACGTTTTTCTCCGGAACTGCCGGCGAAACCGCGCGTCATAGGTAGCGCGGCGACGCGGGCTCCCTGCGTCACCCACTTTTTTTGCGTCCCCGCTTTGGGCCGGCGCGTACAGATTCTGATGCCATTAAGGACAAGAACATGAAAAAACGCATTGCAATTATTGCCGGCGCCGTGAGCCTCACGCTCGCGCTGTCGGCCTGTACCACCAACCCTTACACCGGTGAATCCGAAGCCGGTAAATCCGGCATCGGCGCGGGCCTCGGGGCCGCACTGGGCGCCGGTGTCGGCGTGCTGTCCTCTTCCAAGAAAGATCGCGGCAAGGGCGCGCTGATCGGCGCAGCGGCCGGTGCAGCCCTCGGCGGCGGCGCAGGCTATTACATGGACGTGCAGGAAGCCAAACTGCGCGACAAGATGAAAGGCACCGGCGTCAGCGTCACCCGCCAGGGCGACAACATCGTGCTGAACATGCCGAACAACGTGACCTTCGACAGCAGCAGCGCCACGCTGAAACCGGCGGGCGCCAACACCCTGACCGGCGTCGCCATGGTGCTGAAAGAGTATCCGAAAACCGCGGTCAACGTTGTCGGCTACACCGACAGCACCGGCTCCCGCTCGCTCAACATGAACCTGTCGCAGCAGCGCGCCGACGGCGTAGCCAGCGCGCTGATCACCCAGGGCGTGGCGGCGAACCGTATCCGCACCACCGGTGCCGGTCCGGACAACCCGATCGCCTCCAACAGCACCGCGGAAGGCAAGGCGCAAAACCGCCGCGTCGAGATCACCCTCAGCCCGCTGCAGTAATCCCGTGCGGGGCGCCACCGGCGCCCCGCCGCCTCCCTGCGACTTTCTCCTTACCCTTCAACATTCCCGCCCGCACATCGGGTATGGTAGTCTCCTTGGCAATTAACCGCAGGAGGGATCGGCTGTGAGCACAGGCAAGGCAACGCGCGCCTCAGGACGCGCCACCATCAGCGATGTGGCCAGCATCGCCAAAACCGGCAAGACCAGCGTGTCGCGCTATCTGAATGGTGAACAGCACCTGCTTTCTGACGATCTCAAACAGCGCATCGAACAGGCGATCCAGCAGCTCGACTACCGGCCAAGCCAGATGGCGCGCAGCCTGAAGGGCGGCCAGACCCGCCTGATCGGCCTGATCCTCGCCGATATCACCAACCCCTATTCGGTGGACGTGATGCGCGGCATCGAGGCCGCCTGCCGCCAGCACGGCTTTACCCTGCTGGTGTGTAACACCAACAACGAAGTCAATCAGGAACAGCACTACCTGCAGCTGCTCAGCAGTTACCGGGTGGAGGGCATCGTGGTCAACGCGGTCGGTATGCGCGAGGAAGCGTTATCCACGCTGCAGCAGTCGATGCTGCCGATGGTGCTGATCGACCGCAAAATCCCCGATTTCGCCTGCGACGTGGTGGGCCTGAACAACCGCGAAGCCGCCACCGTCGCCACCGAACACCTGCTGCAACAAGGTTTCGAAGCGATTTTGTTCCTCAGCGAGCCGCTCGGTACGGTCAATACCCGTCTCGAGCGCCTGCACGCTTTCAGACATACCATGGCGCAGCACCCCACGCTGTCGGCGGAGCAGGCCGAAACGCCGCTCAACGATCGGCAGAAGCTGGAGCAGGTGCTGAGCGATTTCAGCGACCGCCATCGCGGCATGCGCAAGGCGGTGATCTCCGCCAACGGCGCCCTGACGCTGCAGGTGGCGCGCGCCATGCGCCGGCTCGGCATCCAGTGGGGCAACGACATCGGCCTGCTGGGCTTCGACGAGCTGGAGTGGGCGGAGCTGGCGGGCGTCGGCATCACCACGCTGAAACAGCCCACCTACCAAATGGGGCACGCGGCACTGGAGCGGCTGGTGCAGCGCATTCAGGGCCTGGCCGCCCCCAGCGGCGAGCAGATGTTCTCCGGCGAGCTGATCGTCCGCGGCTCCACCACCCGCTAACCCGCCTTCTTCGGGGCCGTTGCCCGCCCCGCCCTCATCGGCTGTTTTTTGCTCAGCTTCGTGATTGCGATCATATTTTTACACTCTGTCGCTTTTCGCTGGAACCGGTTCCATTTAACGTACCGGTAACAGCAGCGGCGGCGACAATGCCGCCTCAGGAGTCAAAATGAAAACAGAAATCATCGTGGTCACCGGCGCCTACGGCACCGATACCGTCAAACAATACGGCGGCCAGCGCGCGCTGTTGCCCATCATCGCCGGCGCGGGCGCCGACGGGGTGGAGATCCGCCGCGAACTGTTCGCCGCCGGCGAATTGGACAGCCTGCCGGCCCTGGCGCAAGAAATCGAACGCCAACAGCTGTTCGCCGTCTACTCCGCCCCTGAGGCGCTGTTCACCCCGCAACATACGCTGAACCCCAACCTGGCGGCGCTGCTGGCGGAAGCGCAGGCGCTGAACGCGCGCCAGCTGAAGTTGTCCCTCGGCCATTTCCGCCCCGGTTTTGATTTTACCGAGCTGAAAGTGGCGCTGGAGCAGCACCCGGTCAAACTGGTGGTCGAAAACGATCAGACGCCGGACTGCGGCATTTTGTCGATGCTGAACGCCTTTTTCCACGCCGCGGAAGATAGCCACCTGCCGGTCAGCATGACCTTCGATATGGCCAACTGGCTATGGGTGGGGCAAGACGCTTTCGCCGCCGCCGAACGCCTGGCCCGCCACGTCGGTTACGTGCACGTCAAAGCCGCCACCCAAGGCCCGCGCGGCTGGCGCGCCGTCGCGCTGGACGATACCGACGGCAGCTGGCGCGATCTGCTGGCCCGCCTGCCGCACGATGCGCCGCGCGGCATCGAATTCCCGTTGCAGGGCGATGATCTGGAAGCCGTCACCCGCCATTACGTCAATATTTTGCGTGCGGAGTAACCCCATGATGACAACGTTAACGGCAACCACGGCGCAGCAGGCGCCCCTGGATGTGGTCACGCTGGGCGAAGCCATGGCGATGTTCGTGGCGGCGCAAACCGGCGATTTGGCGGAGGTGGAAACCTTCACCAAACGCATCGCCGGCGCCGAATTGAACGTGGCGATCGGCCTGGCGCGCCTGGGCATGAACGTCGGCTGGGTCAGCCGCGTCGGCAACGATTCGTTCGGCCGCTTCACCCTGCAGCAGCTGAAAAAAGAAGGCATCAACTACCGGCAGGTGACGGTCGACGGCCACTATCCCACCGGCTTTCAGGTGAAATCCAAAGCCACCGATGGTACCGATCCCAGCGTGGAATACTTCCGCAAAGGCTCGGCGGCCAGCCACCTGTCGGTCGCCGATTTCAACCCTGAGTATTTCGGTTCCGCGCGCCACCTGCACCTGAGCGGCGTGGCGGCGGCGCTGTCCAGCCAGTCGCTGGCGCTGTGCCACCATGCGGCGCGCGAGATGCGCGCCATGGGCAAAACCATTTCGTTCGACCCCAACCTGCGCCCGGTGCTGTGGCCCAGCCGCGAGGTGATGATCGAACAGCTGAACCAGCTGGCGTTCGCCGCCGACTGGGTGCTGCCGGGGCTGAAAGAGGGGCAAATCCTCACCGGCCAGTCGACGCCGGAAGGCATCGCCGATTTCTATCTGGAACGCGGCGTGCAGGCGGTGATCATCAAAACCGGCCCGGACGGCGCCTGGTTTAAAACCGCCGCCGGTGACAAGGCGGCAGTGGCCGCAGTGAAGGTCGACAACGTGGTGGATACCGTCGGTGCCGGTGACGGCTTTGCCGTCGGCACCCTCAGCGCCCTGCTGGAAGGCAAAACGCTGATACAGGCGGTGCAGCGCGGCAACAAAATCGGTTCGCTGGCGATCCAGGCCATCGGCGACAGCGAGGGCCTGCCGACCCGCGCGGCGCTGGCCGAATAACAATAAAAAAAACGACTTCTCCGCATGACGTCAGCCTCTGGCTCTACAACCGGGACGCGTCGGGAGAGCATCTGCCCCTTCCTCTTGCATGCCCAGCGTGCCGGGCGAAGGGGACGCAACACCACTGAAGGATACTGAACATGAACAAAGCGACTGTCGCGGCCAAACGCTGGTGGTACATCATGCCCATCGTGTTTATCACCTACAGCCTGGCCTATCTCGATCGCGCCAACTTCAGCTTCGCCTCTGCCGCCGGCATCAATGAAGATCTCGGCATCACCAAAGGCATGTCCTCGCTGCTGGGCGCGCTGTTTTTCCTCGGTTATTTCTTCTTCCAAATTCCCGGCGCCATCTACGCCGAACGCCGCAGCGTCAAAAAATTGATCTTCTGGTGCCTGATCCTGTGGGGCGGCTGCGCCTCGCTGACCGGCGTGGTGAGCAATATTCCGATGCTGGCCGCCATCCGCTTTATCCTCGGCGTGGTGGAAGCGGCGGTAATGCCAGCGATGCTGATCTATATCAGCAACTGGTTCACCAAATCGGAGCGGTCACGCGCCAATACCTTCCTGATCCTCGGCAACCCGGTGACGGTGCTGTGGATGTCGGTGGTGTCCGGCTACCTGATCCACGCCTTCGGCTGGCGTGAAATGTTCATCATCGAGGGCATTCCGGCGGTTATCTGGGCGTTCTGCTGGTGGGTGCTGGCGAAAGACAAACCGGCGCAGGCCGGCTGGTTGAGTGCCGATGAGAAACAGGCGCTGCAGCAGCAGTTGGACGAAGAGCAGAAAGGCATCAAGGCCGTGCGCAACTACGGCGAAGCCTTCCGTTCGCGCAACGTGATCCTGCTGTGCGTGCAGTACTTCGCCTGGAGCATCGGCGTGTACGGCTTCGTGCTGTGGCTGCCTTCCATCCTGCGCAGCGGCATGCAGATGGGCATGGTGGAAGCCGGCTGGCTGTCGGCGGTGCCTTACCTGGCGGCGACCATCGCCATGATCGTGGTCTCCTGGGCGTCGGACAAAATGCAAAACCGCAAGCTGTTCGTCTGGCCGCTGCTGCTGATCGGCGCGCTGGCGTTCTTCGGCTCTTACGCCGTCGGCGCCAACCACTTCTGGATCTCCTACGGCCTGCTGGTGGTCGCCGGCGCTGCGATGTACGCCCCCTACGGGCCGTTCTTCGCCATCATTCCGGAAATGCTGCCGAAAAACGTCGCCGGGGGCGCCATGGCGCTGATCAACAGCATGGGCGCGCTGGGGTCGTTCTTCGGTTCGTGGTTCGTCGGCTATCTGAATGGCGCCACCGGCAGCCCGGCGGCCTCTTACATGTTTATGGCCATCGCACTGGTGGTGGCGGTGGTGTTGACGCTGATCGTCAAACCCGCCCGCAACGAGATCCAGCCGCAATTGGCTTGATCCGGTTATACTTTTTATCTGTTAACCCAACCGGGGGCGCCATGCCCCCTTTGGCCCAGCTGGAGTTCGTGATGAAGCCTTCTATCGTATTGTACAAAAGCCTGCCCGCCGATCTGCGTGAACGTCTGGAACAGCACTTCACCGTGCACGCCTTCAACGGCCTGCAGCCGGAGAACCGCGACGAACTGCGCCAGGCGCTGCAGCAGGCCGAAGGGATCATCGGTTCCGGCGGTAAAATTGACGAAGCCTTCCTGCAGCAGGCGCCCAAACTGCGCGCGGCCTCGACCGTTTCCGTCGGCTACGACAACTTCGACGTCGAGGCGCTCAACGCCCATAACGTGCTGCTGATGCACACCCCGACGGTGCTGACCGAAACCGTCGCCGACACCATCATGAGCCTGGTGCTGGCGACCGCGCGCCGGGTGGTGGAAGTGGCGGAGCGGGTGAAGGCCGGCGAATGGCGCGGCAGCATCGGGCCGGACTGGTTCGGCGTCGACGTGCACCATAAAACCATCGGCATCCTCGGCATGGGGCGCATCGGCCTGGCGCTGGCGCAGCGCGCGCACTTCGGCTTCGGCATGCCGGTGCTGTACAACGCCCGCCGCACGCACGAAGAGGCGGAGCAGCGCTTTAACGCGCGCCGCTGCGATCTGGATACCCTGCTGGCCGAGTCGGATTTCGTTTGCATCACGCTGCCGCTGACCGAACAAACCTTCCACATGATCGGCCGCGATCAGCTGGCGAAGATGAAGAAAAGCGGCATTCTGATCAACGCCGGCCGCGGGCCGGTCGTGGATGAGCAGGCGCTGATCGAAGCGCTGCAAAACGGCGTGATCCACGCCGCCGGGTTGGACGTGTTCGAGAAAGAACCGCTGCCGGCCAACTCGCCGCTGCTCAGCATGCCGAACGTGGTGGCGTTGCCGCACATCGGCTCCGCCACCCATGAAACGCGCTACGGCATGGCCGCCTGCGCGGTGGATAATTTGATCGCCGCGTTGACCGGCACGGTGAAAGAAAACTGCGTCAACCCGCAGCTGTTGCGAAAATAACTCAGCGCGGCCGGTGGTCTGCGGATAACCGGCCGTGTTGCTCTTCCTGCTGCGGCGCGAACAGCGCCTGCAGCTGATGTTCTTCGGCGAAGTGCTGCAATTCGGCATCCTGAATTGCCTGAACGATCTCTTCTCGCCAGTTTTTGTCCGTCATCGCTAACCTCCTTTGATGTTCATCGTTTAATCTGCCGCAGCGCGCGCGCAAAGCCAAGCCGAATCAATCCGAAAACGCTCCGCCCTTTCTCTCCTCCCCGAAAAACCCTCGCAGGGAGGAGGCTATTTTTCCGCCGTTTGCCACACTGGGCGCTACCCTGCGAAAAAAACGCTTCCTGCCGCGCGTAAGGAGAGCCATGAAACTGTTACCCCTGCCCTTGTTGATGCTGCTTTCGCCTTCGGCGCTGGCCGGCTGGACGCTGCCGGGTTTCCCGGCCTTCGACGAAACTGCCGCCGGGCTGTTTACCAGCCAGGCCGCGCTGCCCAAAGGCCAGCTGCCGCTGCGCCTGTATCAGGATAACCACTGCTGGCAGCCGGCCGAGGCGGTGAAGCTTAACCAGACGCTGTCGCTGCAGCCCTGCGGCGCCCATCCGCCGGCCAGCTGGCGGCAGTTCCGCGCCGGCGACTATCAGGTGCGCATCGACACCCGCAGCGGCACGCCGACGCTGCAGCTCAGCCTGCGCAGCGCGCCGGAAAGCGCCGCCGTTGTTGCCCGCAGTTGCCCGCGCTGGGACGGCAAGCCGGTCACGGTCGACGTCGCCTCCACCTTCGCCGAAGGCGAAACGCTGCGCGATTTCTATTCCGGCCAAACGGCGCAGGTGAGCCAGGGGAAAATCACGCTGCAGCCCGCCGCCGCCAGCGGCGGCCTGTTGCTGCTGGAGTCCGCCGCCACGGCGAAACCGGCGGCGTTCAGCTGGCATAACGCCACGGTCTACTTCGTGCTGACCGATCGCTTTGAGAACGGCAATCCGGCCAACGACCACAGCTACGGGCGCCGCAGCGACGGCCTGCAGGAAATAGGCACCTTTCACGGCGGCGATCTGGCCGGCCTGACGCAAAAACTGGATTATCTGCAGCAGCTCGGCGTCAACGCCTTGTGGATCAGCTCGCCGCTGGAGCAGATCCACGGCTGGGTCGGCGGCGGCACCAAAGGCGATTTCCCGCATTACGCCTATCACGGCTATTACGCGCTCGACTGGACTCGCCTCGACGCCAACATGGGCACCGAACAGGAGCTGCGCACGCTGGTCGAGCAAGCGCATCGGCGCGGCATTCGCATTCTGTTCGACGTGGTGGTGAACCATGTCGGTTACGCCACGCTGGCGGATATGCAGACGTTTCACTTCGGCTCACTGTATCTGCAAGACGCGGAGGTGGAGAAAACCCTGGGGAAAAACTGGGGCGACTGGCGCCCCGGGCCAGGGCAAAACTGGCACAGTTTCAACGACTACATCAACTTCAGCGACAAGGCGGGCTGGCGCCAATGGTGGGGGAAAAACTGGATCCGCACCGACATCGGCGACTATGACTCACCGGGCTATGACGATCTGACGATGTCGCTGGCCTTCCTGCCGGACATCAAAACCGAAGCGCCCGGCGCCAGCGGCCTGCCGCTGTTCTACCGCCACAAGCCCGACACCGCCGCGCGCGACATTCCCGGCGCCACCACCCGCGATTACCTGACCGTCTGGCTCAGCCAGTGGGTGCGCGATTACGGCATCGACGGTTTTCGCGTCGATACCGCCAAGCACGTGGAAAAACCGACGCTGGCGCTGTTGAAGCAGCGCGCCACGGCGGCATTGGCGGCGTGGAAAGCGGATCATCCGCAGCAGGCGCTGGATGACGCGCCGTTTTGGATGACCGGCGAGGCCTGGGGCCACGGGGTGATGAAAAGCGACTATTACCAAAACGGCTTCGACGCGATGATCAACTTCGACTTCCAGGACCAGGCGGCGCAGGCATTGGGCTGCTTTGCCGACATTGATGCCACCTACCGGCAGATGGCCGAGCGGCTGCAGGATTTCAACGTGCTGAGCTACCTCTCTTCACACGACACCCGGCTGTTCTTCGCCAGCGACGCCAAAGGCTCGCTGCCGCTGCAACAGCGGGCGGCGAACCTGCTGTTGCTGGCGCCGGGCGCGGTGCAGATTTACTACGGCGATGAAAGCGGCCGCCCGCTCGGCCCCACCGGTTCCGATCCGCTGCAGGGCACCCGCTCCGACATGAACTGGCGTGAGCTGCTGGGGGAAAAAGCCCCGATGCTGGCCCACTGGCAACGGTTGGGGCAGTTCCGCGCTCGCCATCCGGCGATCGGCGGCGGCGTGCAAACCCCGCAGCCACACGCCGCCTACTACGCCTTCAGCCGCCGGCTCGGCGACGATAAGGTGATGGTGGTGTGGGCCGGCGAACGGTCACAATAATCCAGCGTAATATGCTACCAATCGGCCAATGGGCGAAGTTTGTGCCCATTGGTCGATTTATCGGCCGCGTTGCAGCGGGGTTTGTCTGGCGGTATGGTGGGGGATTACCTGCTAAGAAACAGTACTGCTGCACCTATGACTTTCTCACTTTTCGGCGAAAAATTTACCCGTTATGCGGGCATTACCCGTTTGATGGACGACCTGAACGAAGGCCTGCGCACCCCCGGTGCCATCATGCTCGGCGGCGGCAACCCGGCGCAGATCCCAGAGATGGAAGCCTACTTCAAACAGCTGTGCCAGGAGATGCTCGATCAGGGCAAACTGACCGAAGCGCTGTGCAACTACGACGGCCCGCAAGGCAAGGACGCGCTGCTGAAAGCGCTGGCCAATCTGCTGCGCGACGAGCTCGGCTGGGAGATTTCGCCACAGAATATTGCACTGACGAACGGCAGCCAAAGCGCGTTTTTCTACTTGTTCAACCTGTTCGCCGGCCGCTACGCCGACGGTTCGCGCCGCCGCGTGCTGTTCCCGCTGGCACCGGAATACATCGGCTATGCCGACGCCGGGCTGGACGAAGGGCTGTTCGTCTCCGCCAAACCGAACATCGAGCTGCTGCCGGACGGCCAGTTCAAATATCACGTTGATTTCGAACACCTCACCATCGGCGACGACATCGGCATGATCTGCGTTTCGCGGCCGACCAACCCGACCGGCAACGTGATCACCGACGAAGAGCTGATGAAGCTCGATCTGCTGGCGCAGCAGCGCGACATTCCGTTGGTGATCGACAACGCCTACGGCGTGCCGTTCCCCGGCATCATCTTCAGCGACGCCACGCCGCTGTGGAACCCGAACACCATCCTGTGCATGAGCCTGTCCAAGCTCGGCCTGCCGGGCTCGCGCTGCGGCATCGTGATCGCCGACGAGAAGGTGATCACCGCGCTGACCAACATGAACGGCATCATCAGCCTGTCACCGGGCAGCATGGGGCCGGCGATGGCGACGGAAATGATCGCGCGCGGCGATCTGCTGCGCCTGTCGAACGAGGTGATTCGCCCGTTCTACAAACAGCGCGTCGAGCACACCATCGAGATTATCCGCCGCTACTTGTCGCCGGAGCGCTGCCTGATCCACAAACCGGAAGGGGCTATCTTCCTCTGGCTGTGGTTCAAGGATCTGCCGATCACCACCGAAGTGCTGTATCAGCGCCTGAAAAAGCGCGGCGTGCTGATGGTGCCGGGTCACTACTTCTTCCCGGGGCTGGAGCACGACTGGCCGCACACCCACCAGTGCATGCGCATGAACTACGTGCCCGATCCGGAGAAAATCGAGCGCGGCGTAGCGATCCTGGCGGAAGAGATCGAACGCGCGCATCAGGAAGGCTAACGCCATCTGATTGAAAATCGACCGATAAAGATATACGATGCATATATCGTATATCTTTTTTTTGGAGGGCTAGCGATGACTCGCATCGTGATCGATTTACCTGAAGAAGACCTGCGGCAGCTCGACAATCTGAAAAATATCCGCCACGTTCCCCGGGCCGAAATCATCCGTCAGGCCGTCTCCCGTTATCTGACGGAGAACCACGTTGAAGATCCCAGCAATGCTTTCGGGCTCTGGTCCGGGGCGATGGGCGATGGCGTAGACTACGAAAATCGTCAGCGCGAGGAGTGGGAATAATGGTGGCTCAACGGGCGTTATTCGACACCAATATCCTGATCGATTATCTCAACGGTATTCCTCAAGCCAAAGACGTTCTGACCGAATACCACATCAACCCGGCTATTAGCGCCATCACCTGGATGGAAGTGATGGTGGGTGCCAAAAAACAGGGGCCGGCGCTGGAGCTGAAAACGCGCCAGTTTTTAGGGCAATTCCTGCTGCTGCCTATTACCGATGAAGTTGCCGAACGCGCCGTAGAACTGCGCCACTCACAGCATGTGAAGCTGCCGGACGCCATTGTCTGGGCCACCGCGCAGGTGGGGTTCCGGACGCTCATCTCCCGCAACCCCAAAGATTTTGGCACTGACAACGGCGTGTTAATGCCTTATCGGCTGTAGTCGGGCAGCGTTACAGCGTCCAGAACAGCACCGCCAGCAGCTGCGGTGACATGATGCGCAGGAACATCGCCAGCGGATACACGGTGGCGTAAGACAGCGCGGCGGCGCCGCTGGTAGGATGCAGACCGTTGGCGAAGGCCAGCGCCGGCGGATCGGTCATCGATCCCGCCAGCATGCCGGACAGCGTCAGGTAGTTCATCTTGCCCACCGTGCGCGCCAGAATACCGACGCTCAGCAGCGGAATGGCGGTGATCAACGCGCCGTACCCGACCCACGTCAGCCCCTCGCCGTGCAGCAAGGTATCGATGAAGTTGCCACCCGACTTCAATCCGACCACCGCCAGAAACAGCACGATACCCAGTTCGCGCAGCGCCAGGTTGGCGCTCGGCGGCATAAACCAGTACAGCTTGCCGATGCTGCCGATGCGCCCCAGGATCAGCGCCGCCACCAGCGGCCCGCCGGCCAGCCCCAGCCGCAATGCCGCCGGGAAGCCGGGCACGAACAGCGGAATGGAGCCGAGCAGCACCCCAAGGCCGATGCCGATAAACACCGGCAGCATCTGCACCTGCTGCAGTTTTTGTTGGGCGTTGCCGACGATTGCCGTCACCGCGTCGATGGCCTCCGGCCGGCCGACCAGGTTCAGAATGTCGCCGAATTGCAGCGTCACGTTGCTGCCGGCCACCAGCTCCACGCCGGCGCGGTTGAGGCGTGAAATCACTACGTCATACTTTTGCTTTAGGTTCAGATCGCGGATTTTCTTGCCCAGCACCTGCTCGTTGGTCACCACCGCCCTCACCACCTGCAGCGCGGTGCCGCGCGTGGACAGCGAGGCGTCCACCTCTTCGCCGATCACCAGTCGGGCGTTCTCCAGATCTTCGCGTTTGCCCACCAGGTGCAGGTAGTCGCCCAGCTCAAGCCGCTCGTGCGGCGCCGGCACCATCAACAGCTCCCCGCGTTTGAGGCGCGAACAGACGATCGCTTCACCATTGAGCAGCGGCACCTGCTTGATCGCCATGCCCTGCAGATTGGGGTTGCGCACCGCCACGTTGATGGCGTGCAGCAGCTCACGCTGATTGCCCAGGCTGCTTTCAAACGCCTGCGCCTCGCGCTCGATGTTGATGCGGAAAAACAGCCGAATCAGCCACATCACCAGCAGGATGCCGCATATGCCGAACGGATAGGCCATGGCGTAACCCATCCCCATGCCGTCCACCAGCGCCGGATCGGAACCGAGATCGGTCAGGATTTGCTGACCGGCGCCCAGCGCCGGGGTGTTGGTGACCGCGCCGGAGAACACGCCGAGGATGATCGGCAGCGGCACGTCGAACAGCTTGTGTACCGCCGCCGCCACGACGCCGCCGGTCAGCACCAGCAGCACCGCGAAGGCGTTGAGGCGCAGCCCGGAGACGCGCAGCGAAGAGAAGAAACCGGGGCCGACCTGAATGCCGATGGTGTACACGAACAGGATCAGGCCAAACTCCTGAATAAAGTGCAGCATGTCCCCGTTCAGGTTGATTTGCCCGCTCTGGGCGAAGTGGCCGACCAGGATGCCGCCGAACAGCACGCCGCCGATGCCCAGCCCAACGCCGTACAGCTTCCAGTTCCCCATCCACAGCCCAATGACGGCCGCCAGCGCCAACATGCTGACGGTCAGGGCGATATCGCTCATAGGTCACATCCTTGCCAAAGTTGAAAAGGAATTTGCGGCCAAAGACACACAATTAACAAGGATTATGACATCGGACAAACGGGGGGACTGTGGCATGCGCCACATAACGCAGCGGGGGAGATCCGTCTGGATCTCCCCCGCATGATGATGACCGTTTTTCAGTCGGTTATTTGGCTTCCAGCTCCGGCGTCGCCCCGATGGCGATGCGCTGCGGCTGCAAGGCTTCCGGCACCTGACGCACCAGATCGATGTGCAGCAGGCCGTTTTCAAATTTGGCCTCCGACACCTGCAGATGCTCCGCCAGGGTGAAGGTCAACTGGAACTCTTTGCACACCAGGCCCTGATGCAGGTATTCGACCTGTTTTTCCGGCGGCGTGGGTTTACCGCTGACGGTCAGCCGCGGCCCTTCCACTTCGATATTCAGTTCGCTCTGCCGGAAACCGGCCAGCGCCAGAGAAATGCGGTAGTGATTGTCATCGCTTTTCTCGATGTTATACGGCGGGAACCCCTGGGGTTCCTGGCCGCCCATTGAGCTGGCCAATTTATCAAAACCAATCCACTGACGCAGAAGCGGGGATAAATCGTAATTACGCATAGGAACAACTCCTTTCATTAAGCGAGATGTGTTTATTCAGCCCCCTGACGGCAGGCTGGGTATTATTTTCCGGCAGCGTACCTGCCGGCGAAACGGAAATTTATTTAATTTCGATGCGGCGCGGTTTTAATGTTTCCGGCACGATGCGTTGCATGTCGATATACAACAGGCCATTCTCCAGTTTGGCGCCTTTAATTTGAATATGTTCGGCCAACTGGAATTTACGCTCGAAATTACGCTCGGCGATGCCCTGATATAAATAGGTTTTTTCTGCCGGTTCGCTATTGTGCGCCCCGCGCACGATCAGCAGATTATCTTGCGTGGTGATCTCCAGCTCCTGCTCGGCAAACCCGGCTACCGCGATGGCGATGCGATAATGATTTTCGTCCACCAGCTCGACATTATAAGGCGGATAACCGCCGTTGCCCTGACTCTGGCCGGCTTCCAGCGCGTTGAACAGGCGATCGAAACCAATGGCGGAACGGTATAGCGGGGAAAGATCAAAATTACGCATAAAACAGCCTCCTAAGGCACTTCAGCGAGGTTGAAATAAATACGCCTTCCACTCTGGACAGGCTAATTAAGCCAGAATTCCCTTACGGCGAATTCTCAATTCGGCTCTGATGATAAAATGGGGGTTGATTTCATCAATTCAACAGGCGAGGATCAAAAAAACTTCGTACCGATTAGGCGAAAGTTTTTTTACCACTTACACTAAAGTGAGAGAGCCGCCACAGAGCGGGATTTTGCTTCTTTTAAAGCAGCGACAGGATGTTATAACTCAGCTTAATTTTAGGGGCACAGCAACCCTGCAGGATGGATTAATGACGACGATGAAAGCGATAGCGACGGGCTGCATGTTGTTGGCGACCAGCGGTTGCTCCAGCGTGATGAGCCATACCGGCCCGAATCAGGGTTACTATCCCGGCACCCGCGCCAGCGTGGACATGCTGAAGGACGACAACACCAGCTGGGCGATGATGCCGCTGGTGGCGCTGGATCTGCCGTTCTCTGCGGTGATGGACACCGTACTGCTGCCTTACGACTATCTGCGTTCCGGCAACGACGCCACCACAGACTCGCCAAAAGCGCGCATCCTGCGCAGCGAGCAGCAGAATCTGGCGGCAACCGGCAATCCCGGCGAAGGCAACGACAGCGCCGCCACACACTAATCACACACGCAGCGGGCCGCCAGGCCCGCCTTACACCTCAACCACAAAGATCTGGTTGAATCCCGCTATCTCGCGCATAAACGCCACTTTCTTGCCGTCCGGTGAAAACACCACGGCGTCCCCCGACGGCGGCTGCGCGCTGCGCTGCGTCAAACGCTGCAGACGGCCGCCGGCGACCTCGCACAGCATCACGCTGTTGTCACACACCAAGGCAATCGCCCCGCCCTGCGGGTGCCAGCTGAAGGCAGACTGGATATCATGCTCGCTGTGGCTCACCTGGCGCGGCTCCCCGCCGTTCGGCGACACCGTCCACAGCTGCACCACGCCGCCGTCGTCCTTCATCAAAAACGCGATCTGGCTGCCGTCCGGCGAGCTGCGCAGCCAGTGGCGCGGTGCGCCGGCCACGCCCGGAAAACGACGATCGCCGGTAAAGGTCACCCGCCGCTGCCTGACGCCCTGCGGCGGCGCCGGCAGCTCGCTTTCCGTTCCCTGCAGCGGCAGAGCGCCCGCCCTGGCGTAATCGGCATCGTTCTCCGGCAGATCGACGATAAACACCTCCGGCAGCTTTTCACCGGCGGCGGACAGCGTATCGCCGATGAACGCCAGCGCCCAGCGCTGCCGGCTGCCGTCGGCCTTACGGTAACCTTCGCGGCCAATCCAGCCTTCTTCGTAAGCACGATTGATCTGATCGCTGCCCGGCTGCGGCTGCGGCACGGTCTCGCTGACCAGCACGCAATAGTGGCTGCCGTCATACTCGCGCGGATGCTGTTTCGGCGGATTGACCCCGTGCAGCGGCACGGCCACCCCGACGTTGCGCAGATCGCGTGCCGGATGGCACTCGTGCATGACGTGATCGTTATAGGTAAAGCTGAGGCGGCTGCCGTCCGGGCTGAATACGTGCACATGGCTGCCGCCGCGCAGCGCGCCGGGGGTGTAGGGGGCGGTGATATCCAGCGCGTCGAGGGTGATGGCCAACTCGCGATCCGGTTCGCTGACGATCACCCCGCGGCGGTGGTGAAAATCATATTGCCAGGCGCTGTCCGGGTGCTCCGGGCCATGGATAAAGGCATAGCGCGCCGGCGCATCGGGGCTGACCGTGACCACGCCGACGTGGGCGCCGTGCTGAGCACGATAAACCACCTCCACCGCGCCGCTGGCGACGTTGACCCGCTCGATGCTCAGACCGGTGAAAGAGGCGCCGCGCGGGCGCACGTCATAAGCCAGCCATTGGCTGTCCGGCGTCCAGACGTTGATATTGGTTAACTGATGCCCGCGAGGGTCGAAAGTCAGCTGTTTTTCCCGATGGCTCATGGCGGTTCTCCTGCGCATGCCGGCACTGAGTTGCCATCTTACCGGATCGGCGGCAGCGTTTCATATGGCGCGCTGCCGCGTGAAGCAAGGTTATTTTTTCAGGGCGTTGAATTCCGTTTTGGCCCTTTGCAACTGCGCGGCGAAGGTGGGCTCCGCGTGCAGTCGGGCAACGATGGCCGAGGCGACCAAGCGCGCGGCGGTCACGTCGCTTTGCCAGTGATAACCGCAAATCACCCGGCTCTGGCCCATCTCATAGCCGCGCTGCAGTATCGTCCCTTGCCTGGGAGGGTTAATCTCCGCCAGCACCAGCGCGGTCGCCCAACCGATGGCGGTGTGCCCGGAAGGATAAGAGCCGTTCGTCGATAGCGTGCTCTCTTCATCCGGTCGGCAAGTGGGCTCATGGTAAAAAGCGAACGGCCGAATGCGCATATAGTGATTTTTGGCGCTGCGGGTAGCCAGATCGCCGGCGTCTTCACGCATTTTCATCACCAGTTTGAACAGCTCCGGCGTATTATCCTGGGTGATTTCCGTACCGAAAGCGCCGGATAATGCGGCGGCGACGCCATCCCCCGTTACGTGTGCGTCGTGATAAGCCTGTTTGCCCCGTTCGGTATTACGCAATAATTTCCCGGCATCATATTGCGCCTTGTCATTCATAAAATCGATGCTGTCAACGGCGGGCGGCGGCGGCAATAACGCCAGGCTGTCTATCGATTGCGACTCTTGCAGAAAATAAACCTCCGGTTGGGTGGTCACATCTTTGGCGGCGAAACCAAACGGTGTCAGCGCGGCGTAGGTTAATGAGGCGAGTAATATTTTTTTCATTGTCGTTCCCTTATTAAAATAATTGAGCGGTTGCGACTTCCTTAACGCAAATAAATAAAAAATCGTGCCGCTAAACTATACGTTAATGATTATTTTTCGCCGCCAGTGCGATCACATTACGCCGTGCCCGCTTTTGCCCGGCGGCCGGGCGACGGGGTTTACAATTAATACAAAAAAGTACAAACTGGATTTTTAAGTCCAAACATTCTGGAGCCGGTATGAACCCCCTCTTCGATGCCATTGTTTCTGCCCATCAACAGCTGCGCCCTCAGGTACGGTTCACGCCATTGGAGCGCAGCGTGCTGCTTTCACAGCAGCTGGGCTGCGAGCTGTATCTGAAATGCGACCATCTGCAGCACACCGGCTCCTTTAAATTTCGCGGCGCCAGCAACAAGTTGCGGTTACTGGATAGCGAGCAACGCCGGCGCGGCGTGATCGCCGCCTCTACCGGCAACCACGGCCAGGCGGTCGCTTTGGCGGGGCAGCTGATGGGCGTTGGCGTCACGGTTTATGCGCCAGAGACGGCGGCGAGCATCAAGCTAGACACCATCCGCGCGCTGGGCGGCACCGTGGAACGGGTGCCGGGCGATGCGCTGAACGCCGAACTGGCCGGGGAACAGGCCGCCCGCGAACAGGGAAAAACCTATATCTCGCCGTATAACGACGAGCAGGTGATCGCCGGCCAGGGCACCTGCGGCATGGAGCTGGTTGAACAGCTCACCGGTCTGGACGCCGTGTTCGTGGCAGTCGGCGGCGGTGGCTATATCGCCGGTATCGGCACCGTTCTGCGGCAATTGTCGCCGAACACGCAGCTTATCGCCTGCTGGCCGGAAAACGCCACCAGCATGTACAGCGCGCTGGAAGCGGGCCATATCTTCCCGGTGGAAGAGCAAGACACCCTGTCCGACGGCACCGCCGGCGGCGTCGAGCCGGGCGCCGTGACCTTCCCGCTGTGCCAACAGCTGATCGACCGCAAAGTGCTGGTCAGCGAGACGGAGATCAAGCACGCGATGCGCCGGATCGCCGCCAGCGATCGGTGGATTATCGAAGGCGCGGCCGGCGTGGCGCTGGCGGCGGCGATTAAACTGGCGCCGGAATACCAGGGGAAAAAAGTGGCGGTGGTGCTGTGCGGTAAAAATATCGTGCTGGAGAAGTACCTCAAGGCCATCGCCGATGCACATCCTTAATCGGCAGCAAATCCTCGCCGCGTTCGACGCCGAGGCCATAACCGCGCTGCTGAAGCAGGGTTTTATCGCCTATTCGCAGCGGCGGGTGCAACAGCCGCCGGTGCAGCACTTCCTGTTCGAACAGGCCGCCGGCGATTGCTGCATCAAATCCGCCTGGCTGGAAGGCGAAGAGATGTTCGTGGTCAAGGTCTCCGCCGGTTTCTATCGCAACGCCGAACGCGGTTTGGCCAGCAATCAGGGGCTGGTGATGGCGTTCTCCGCCCAGACCGGCGAACCTCGGGCGCTGCTGCTGGATGAGGGCTGGCTGACCGCGCTGCGCACCGCACTGGCCGGCCGCATCGCCGCCGAACTGTGCGCGCCGCCGCATATTCAGGCGATCGGCATGGTCGGCACCGGCCTGCAGGCCCGGCTGCAGCTGCAATGTCTGAAACCGGTGACCGATTGCCGCGAAGTGTGGGTGTGGGGCCGCAACGATCAGGCGCTGGCGGCGTATCGGCGCGAAGCCGAGGCCGAAGGTTTTCGGGTGCGGGTTACGCAGGATGCGGCGGAACTGGCGGCGCACTGTCAGCTGATCGTCACTACCACGCCCAGCCGCGAACCGATTTTACAGGCGGCGGATATTCGGCCCGGCACGCACATCACCGCCGTGGGTGCCGACGCGCCCGGCAAGCAGGAGCTGGCGACCGATCTGGTGGCTCGCGCGGACGCACTGCTGGTCGATGCGCTGGCGCAGTGCGCTGACTATGGCGAGATCGCGACGGCTTATCGGCAAAATAGGCTGATTTCAACGCCAATCGTCGAAATGGGCGCCGTCTTGGCGCTGGGAGGGCGGTTGCGAAGCGAGCCGCAACACATCACCATCGCCGATCTTACCGGGCTGGCGATTCAGGATCTGCAGATCGCCAAAGGGGTGTTGGCGGCAATATAAAGGGGCGCCGCAGCGCCCCACTTGATCAGGCGTTGAGCACGAACTTCTCAATGGCGCGCGCCACGCCGTCTTCGGTATTGGCGCCGGTGACAAACTGCGCCACCGCTTTCAGCTCGGGAATGGCGTTGCCCATCGCCACGCCGACGCCGGCATACTCGATCATCGCCGTATCGTTGGCCTGATCCCCCAGCGTCATGATGTTTTCCCGCGCCACGCCGAGGTGCTCGGCCAGCATTCTCACCCCGGCGCCCTTATCGACGTTCTTATGCAGGATTTCGAGGTAGTAAGGCGCGCTTTTCAGAATGGTGTAACGCTCGCGCGTTTCCGCCGGGATGCGCGCAATCGCGTTGTCCAGCAGCGCCGGCTCGTCGATCATCATCACTTTCGGGAAACGCATCTGGCGATCCATCTCCTCCACGCTGCGGTATTTCAACGGAATACCGGTCATTTCCGCCTCGTGTATGGTGTATTTGCCGATGTCTTTGTTCGGGGTATACAGGGTGTCAAAGTCAAACGCCTGGTAGTGAACGCCGAGCTCGCGCGCCATCTGCTCGAAGTGCAGATAGTCCTCGAAGCCCAGGGTTTCCTGCAGAATACAGGCGCCGTCGGCCGCGCGCAGCACCAGCGCGCCGTTGTAGGTTATGCAAAAATCGCCGGGGCCCTGAATGTCCAACTGGCGCAGATAGTCCTGCACGCCGACATAAGGCCGCCCGGTGGCCAGCACCACGTGCACCCCTTTGCGCCGCGCCGCCGCGATAGCCTGCTTTACCGCCGGCGTGATTTGGTGCTGCGGATCCAGCAACGTGCCGTCCATGTCGATCGCAATCAGTTCAATAGCCATTCAACGCTTCTCCCAGTGGTTTTTTCCCATGCTAACGCGTTTCAGCCTTGGCTGTCAGCGCCAAAAAAGGCGTAAAAAAATCCGCGCGGGTCGCCCGGCGCGGATTTTCACAGCCATTAACGCATCAGATATCGATGTTCGCCGCTTTCAGGGCGTTTTCTTCGATAAAGGCGCGGCGCGGCTCAACCGCATCGCCCATCAGCGTGGTGAACAGCTGATCGGCAGCGATGGCGTCCTTGACGGTCACGCGCAGCATGCGGCGGCTTTCCGGATCCATGGTGGTTTCCCACAGCTGCTCCGGGTTCATTTCGCCCAGGCCTTTATAGCGCTGCACCGACAGGCCGCGGCGCGACTCTTTCACCAGCCACTCCAGCGCCTGCTCGAAGCTGTCCACCGGCTGACGACGTTCGCCGCGCTCGATGAACGCGCCGTCTTCGATCAGCCCGCGCAGCTGTTCGCCCAGCTGGCAGATCTTGCGGTACTCGCCGCCGTGGATGAAGTCGAAGTCCAGCTTATAGTCGGTATCCACGCCGTGGGTGCGGATGCGCAGCGCCGGTTCGAACATCTGGCGTTCGCGGTTCTCGAAGATCACGAAGTCATAGCTGCTGCCGTGCTGCTCTTTGTCGTTCAGCGCCTGCACCAGCGAAGCGATCCAGGTTTTCACCTTGGCTTCATCGCTGAGATCGCCTTCGTTCAGCGTCGGCTGATAGATCAGGTTGTTCAGCAGCGCGCGCGGATAGCGGCGCTCCATGCGGCCGATCAGCTTCTGCACGGCATAGTGTTCTGCCACCAGTTTTTCCAGCTGCTCGCCGCCCAGCGCCGGTGCGCTGGCATTGGTATGCAGCGTAGCGCCGTCCATCGCGATGGCGATCTGATACTGATCCATCGCCTCGTCATCTTTGATGTACTGCTCCTGCTTGCCTTTCTTCACCTTGTACAGCGGCGGCTGCGCGATGAACACGTGGCCACGCTCGATGATTTCCGGCATCTGGCGGTAGAAGAAGGTCAACAGCAGCGTACGGATGTGCGAACCGTCGACGTCAGCATCGGTCATGATGATGATGCTGTGGTAACGCAGCTTGTCCGGGCTGTACTCGTCGCGGCCGATGCCGCAACCCAGCGCGGTGATCAGCGTCGCCACTTCCTGCGAGGAGAGCATTTTGTCGAAACGCGCTTTCTCGACGTTGAGGATTTTCCCCTTCAGCGGCAAGATAGCCTGGTTCTTGCGGTTTCGCCCCTGCTTGGCAGAGCCGCCCGCGGAGTCCCCTTCCACCAGGTACAGTTCGGACAGCGCCGGATCGCGTTCCTGGCAGTCCGCCAGCTTGCCCGGCAGGCCGGCCAGATCCAGCGCGCCTTTGCGGCGGGTCATCTCACGCGCTTTACGCGCCGCTTCGCGCGCACGCGCCGCGTCGATGATTTTGCCGACCACGATTTTCGCGTCGCCCGGATTCTCCATCAGGTAATCCACCAGCTTCTCGTTCATCAGCGTTTCAACCGCGGTTTTCACCTCGGAAGAGACCAGCTTGTCCTTGGTCTGAGAAGAGAACTTGGGATCCGGCACCTTCACCGACACCACGGCGATCAGACCTTCACGCGCGTCATCGCCGGTGGCGCTGACCTTGGCCTTCTTGCTGTAGCCTTCCTTCTCCATGTAGCTGTTCAGCGTACGGGTCATCGCGGTACGGAAACCGACCAGGTGCGTGCCGCCGTCGCGCTGCGGAATGTTGTTGGTGAAGCAGTAGATGTTTTCCTGGAAACCGTCGTTCCACTGCAGCGCCACTTCCACGCCGATGTCGTCTTTCACGGTCGAGAAGTAGAACACGTTCGGGTGGATCGGGGTTTTGTTCTTGTTCAGGTACTCGACAAACGCCTTGATGCCGCCTTCGTAATGGAAGTGGTCTTCACGGTCGGTGCGCTTGTCCTTCAGGCGGATAGACACGCCGGAGTTGAGGAAGGACAGCTCGCGCAGACGCTTGGCCAGAATGTCGTACTCGAAATCGGTCACATTGGTGAAGGTCTGGTGGCTCGGCCAGAAGCGCACCATGGTGCCCGTCTGTTCGGTTTCGCCCACCACGGTCAGCGGCGCCTGCGGCTCGCCGTGGCTGTAAGTCTGTTCGTGCACTTTGCCTTCGCGGCGGATCACCAGCTCCAGTTTCTCCGACAGGGCGTTAACCACCGAGACGCCCACGCCGTGCAGGCCGCCGGAAACCTTATAGGAGTTGTCGTCGAATTTACCGCCGGCGTGCAGCACGGTCATGATGACCTCTGCGGCTGAAACCCCTTCTTCCGGGTGAATGCCGGTCGGAATGCCGCGGCCGTCATCCTGTACCGATACCGAGTTGTCGGCATGGATGGTGACCTGAATGTCACTACAGTGGCCCGCGAGCGCTTCGTCGATAGCGTTGTCCACAACCTCGAATACCATGTGGTGCAGACCGGTGCCGTCATCGGTATCGCCGATATACATGCCCGGGCGCTTGCGCACCGCATCCAGCCCTTTTAATACCTTGATACTTGAGGAGTCATAAGAATTCGACATCAACGTTTCTCGCTCATTTTAGTCCTGTGGTTGAACCTCTATTTTACCCTGTTCCACGCGGAACATCTTGCCCTTTTCACCGGCCATGTCGGTCACTTGTTCAGCGCTCACCGCGCTGACAAAAACCTGGGCCTGGGTGGCTTTCAGGCGATCGGCCAGCAACCGGCGACGGCCGGTGTCCAGCTCGGAGGCAAAATCATCAATCAGATACAGGCAACGCCGCCCGCTCTGCCGGGTGAGAAACTCACCCTGCGCCAAGCGCAACGCGCACATCAGCAGCTTAAGCTGACCGCGCGATAACAAATCCTCTACCGGCGTGCCGTCGGCACGAATGCGGAAGTCCGCTTTATGCGGCCCCACCGCGGTATAGGTCAACGCCCTGTCGCGCTCGAACTGGCGCTCCAGCAGCTCGCCGTAGTCGCTCTCTTTGTCCCAGCCGCGCTGGAAGGAGAAGGTCAGGGCGAATTCAGGCAGAAACTGCGCGCAGGTCGCGGTGATATCCGCGGCGATCGCGTCGCTGTATTCCGCCCGCCATTCGCTGATGCGCTCCGCGAGCGGGATCAGTTCCTGATCCCAGGCGCGGATCTGCGCATAGCGACTCACCTGGCGCAGCGCGGCATTGCGCTGCTTCAGTAACCGTTTCAGGTTGCTCCAGGCGGTGAAAAAACCGGGTTCGTTATGAAAACAGCCCCAGTCCAGGAAGGCGCGCCGGAATTTCGGCCCGCCGTTCAGCAGGGTAAAACCTTCGGGGGTGATCAGCTGCATGGGCAGCAGCTGCGCCAGCTCGGCCACCTTGTGGCCATCGCTGCCATCGATGCGTACTTTGCTGTCACCCTGACGGCTCTTGCTCAATCCTACCGACAGCTCGCGCTCCGCGCCTTCGATGCGGCCGTGCAGCACGAACTCCGGCTGGTCGTGGCGAATGACCCGACCGGCCTGCAGGCTGCGAAAGGCGCGGCCGTGGCCGAGCGTATACACCGCTTCCAGCACGCTGGTCTTGCCGCTGCCGTTGGCGCCGACCAGGAAGTTGAATCCCGGCGCCAGCGCCAAATCCGCCGCCTCGATATTGCGGAAGTCTTTAATCAATAAACGCGTCAGAGCCATGCAATCTCTTTACCGATGACGGTGCTGTAATTCAAGGTAACGAGACTACAACCGCATTGGCATGACAACGTAGGCCGCCGCCTGGCTGGCGCCGTCTTCGATCTGCACGCTGGAGACCGAATCGGTCAACAGCAGGCGCACGTCTTCACACTTGAGCGCGTTCAACACGTCCAGCACGTAGCTGACGTTGAAGCCGATCTCCATCTCCGCGCCGTCGTAGCTGACGTCGAGGATCTCTTCCGCCTCTTCCTGCTCCGGGTTGTTGGCGGTGATCTTCAGCTGGTTCTGGCTGACGTACAGTCGCACGCCGCGGAATTTCTCGTTCGAGAGAATCGCCGCGCGGGCAAACGCCTGCTTGAGCAGATCGCAGCCGGCTTCCAGCGTTTTATCCGGGTTCTTCGGCAAGACGCGGCGATAGTCCGGGAAACGGCCGTCAACCAGCTTGGAGGTGAAGATGAAATCGCCGACGTGGGCGCGAATGTTGTTGCTGCCGATCTGCAGCTGCAGCAGCGAATCGCCGCCGTCCAGCAGGCGCACCAGCTCCATCACCCCTTTACGCGGCACGATCACCGAATGCGACGGCAACTGTTGGCCGATCGGCATCGAGCACACCGCCAGGCGGTGGCCGTCGGTCGCGACGGTGCGCAGCTCTTCGCCTTCGGTTTCAAACAGCATGCCGTTCAGGTAATAACGCACGTCCTGATGGGCCATCGAGAACTGGGTGGCTTCGATCAGGCGCTTCAGCGTCGCCTGCGGCAAGGTGAACTCCACCTCGCTCTGCCAGTCGTCCAGGTTCGGGAAGTCCGCCGCCGGCAGCGTGGACAGCGAGAAGCGGCTGCGGCCGGACCGCACCAGCATGCGCTCGCTTTCCAGCGTGACGGCGATCTCCGCCCCTTCCGGCAGGCCGCGGCAGATATCAAAGAATTTGCGCGCGGGCACGGTGGTCGCGCCCGGCTCGTGCGGCTGGGACAGGGCGACGCGCGCCACCATCTCCATCTCCAGATCGGTGCCGGTCAGCAGCAGGGAGCCTTCCGTCACCTGCAGCAGCAGGTTGCCCAGGATCGGCAAGGTCGGGCGGCCGCCCAGCGGGCTGCTCACCTGTTGCAGCGGTTTTAGCAGATGCTCACGTTCAACGATAAATTTCATAGCGCTATGAAGATAATGTTCTGATTAAATTGGAGAAATCTTCTTTGATGTCGTGACTTTCCTCACGCAGCTGCTCGATCTTCCGGCAGGCGTGCAACACCGTGGTATGGTCGCGGCCACCAAACGCATCGCCGATTTCCGGCAGGCTGTGGTTGGTGAGTTCCTTCGCCAACGCCATCGCCATCTGGCGCGGGCGGGCAACGGATCGCGAACGCCGCTTGGACAGCAAATCCGCGACTTTAATCTTGTAATACTCCGCCACCGTCTTTTGGATATTGTCGATGGTGACCAGCTTTTCCTGCAGCGCCAGCAGATCGCGCAGCGCTTCGCGCACGAAATCGATGGTGATGGCCCGGCCGGTAAAGTTGGCGTTGGCGATCACGCGGTTCAGCGCCCCTTCGAGCTCACGCACGTTGGAACGCAGGCGCTTGGCGATGAAGAACGCCACTTCGCCCGGCAGGCGGATGTCGTTTTCGTCGGCCTTTTTCATCAGGATCGCCACGCGGGTTTCCAGCTCCGGCGGCTCGATCGCCACCGTCAGCCCCCAGCCGAAGCGCGACTTCAGACGATCTTCCACCCCGTTGATCTCTTTAGGGTAGCGATCCGAGGTCAGGATGATCTGCTGATTGCCTTCCAACAGAGCGTTAAAGGTATGGAAGAACTCTTCCTGCGAACGCTCCTTGTTGGCGAAGAATTGGATGTCATCGATCAGCAAGGCGTCGACCGAACGGTAGTAACGCTTAAACTCTTCGATGGCGTTGTTCTGCAACGCTTTGACCATGTCCTGCACGAAGCGTTCCGAGTGCATGTAGACCACTTTGGCGTTGGCCTTGCGCGCCATGATGCCGTTGCCGACCGCGTGCAGCAGGTGGGTTTTACCCAGGCCGGTGCCGCCATACAGGAACAGCGGGTTATAGGCGCCGCCCGGGTTGTCCGCCACCTGGCGAGCCGCCGCGCGCGCCAATTGGTTGGACTTACCCTCGACGAAGTTGTCAAAGGTGTGTTTGGGGTTGACGTTGGAGCGGTAAGAGAGCTCGGGTTGCGCCGCCGCGTTGTCCCAGCTCGGGCGCAAAGGCGCGGCCGTGCGCGCCGCGGGAGCCGCAGGGGCGCTGCTGACGCTGGCGGTCACGGTCTGGCTGATCACCTGCGCGATCGGCTTGCTGCCGACTTCAAAACGCAGCAAAGGCGCGTCCGTGCCGCAGAAATCATTCAGCAGACCATTGATGTTGTTTAAGTACTTATCGCGAACCCAATCCAGCACAAAGCGGTTAGGCGCATACAGCGCCAGGGTGTTGTCACTCAGTTCCGCCTGCAATGGGCGTATCCACATACTAAATTCTGTGGCAGGTAACTCATCCTGCAATCGGGCAAGACACTGCTGCCAAAGCGAAAGTGACACGGCGGACTCCACTCGAACAAGATCAATAAAGAAAAGAAACGGGCAACTTTTTTATAACTCATGATTTTTGACACATACCCGGCATCGGCGATTTGCCTGTGGGGGATGCGAACCGCCTTTCACGGTTTGTGTCCCTCACGATCCCGGCATGAGGGATCGCGATCGGAATGACGGATCATAGCGCAATCCGCGCAAGAGATCCTCCCCTTCCTCACAGATTAGATCCATTTTATCCACAGGCCGCGGCCGGCGGCGATCTTTTCACCGTCAGCGCCGGATGACCGCGCAGATCCCGGCCGCTGCGCCGCATTTTTTACATTGTCAACCGGTTATACCCTGTTATCCACGCCGGATCCTGCGATCGCGCGCAAAGGATCTCTCGGGGATCCTTGCGATTTCACCCCGAGTCCGTATAATCTTCGCCCTACGTGTGATACCTGGTTCCTTATGGTGCGTCATTAGCCAGACAGGATTCTGCGGTGACCACGGGCCAAGACCGGATTTTGTTCCGTTATTGGCAGACAACCAGGTAGGCTGGCGCGATGCGAATTGACTCAGGACTGTACAATTATTACAATCCCGCTTCTTTATGTATTGCGATTGAGGCGTCGGTCATCTTCACGCCGAGTAGCCAAACGCGTTTACTGATCAGTAATTATTTTAAGTTTAGGTAGAAATCGCTATGAAACGCACTTTCCAACCGTCCGTATTGAAGCGCAACCGTAGCCACGGTTTCCGTGCTCGTATGGCCACCAAAAATGGTCGTCAAGTTCTGGCCCGCCGTCGTGCGAAAGGCCGTGCTCGTCTGACTGTTTCTAAGTAATAAAGCTAACCCGCTGAGTGGTTAAGCTCGCTTTTCCCAGGGAGTTACGTTTGTTAACTCCCACTCATTTCACTTTCGTCTTCCAGCAGCCACAACGGGCTGGCACGCCGCAAATTACCATCCTCGGCCGCCTGAACCAGCTGGGGCATCCCCGCATCGGTCTTACCGTCGCCAAAAAACACGTCAAACGCGCGCACGAGCGTAATCGGATCAAACGCCTAACCCGCGAAAGCTTCCGCCTGCGCCAGCACGAATTACCGGCGATGGATTTTGTCGTGGTGGCCAAAAAGGGGATAGCGGATTTGGATAACCGCGCGCTGACGGAAGCTTTGGATAAATTATGGCGTCGCCACTGTCGCCAGGCTCCCGCATCCTGATCGGGCTGGTGCGGGCCTATCAGCTCGTCATCAGTCCGCTGCTAGGGCCTCGTTGTCGCTTCCAGCCGACATGCTCTCATTACGCAATTGAGGCATTAAGCAGGTTTGGCATGATAAAAGGCAGTTGGTTAGCATTGAAACGCGTATTAAAATGCCACCCTTTGAACCCAGGTGGCGATGATCCGGTGCCGCCAAAAACCGACGATAACAGAGAACACTAACGATGGATTCGCAACGCAATCTTCTCCTCATCGCTCTGCTGTTCGTGTCTTTCATGATCTGGCAGGCATGGCAAACGGACAACGCTCCGCAGCCGGCCGCACAGACCACGCAACAGACTTCGAACGCAGTAGCCGGTGATGCCGCCAGCCAGGCCGTGCCAGCCAGTGGTCAGGGTAAGCTGATTACCGTGAACACCGACGTGCTGTCACTGACCATCAACACCCGTGGTGGCGATATCGAGCAGGCTAAACTGTTGGCCTACCCGGATACTCTGGGTTCATCGACTCCGTTCCAACTGCTGGAAACCACTCCGTCGTTCGTCTATCAGGCGCAAAGCGGCCTGACCGGTAAAAACGGCCCGGACAACCCGGCCAACGGCGAACGCCCGCTGTATCAGGCGGCGCAAGACAGCTACACCCTGCCGGAAGGCCAGGACGAGCTGCGCATCCCGCTGACCTACACCGATAAAGACGGCGCAGTCTACACCAAGACCTTCGTGCTCAAACGCAACCACTATGCGGTCGGCGTGGATTACAGCATCGACAACAAAGGCGCGACGCCGCTGGAGCTGACCCTGTTCGGCCAGCTGAAGCAAACCACCGAATTGCCTAAACACCGCGACACCGGCAGCAGCAACTTCGCGCTGCACACCTTCCGCGGCGCGGCGTACTCATCCAGCGAGGACAAGTACCAAAAATACGCGTTCGACAAAGATGAAAACCTGAGCGTCACCACCAAAGACGGTTGGGTCGCCATGCTGCAACAGTACTTCGCCACCGCGTGGGTACCGGCGACCAAAGGTGACAACACCTTCTACACCGCCAAACCGGGCGACAACCTGTCCACCATCGGCTTCAAATCTACGCCGGTCGTGGTGCAGCCGGGCGCTCAGCAGCAGCTGAACGCGACCCTGTGGGTCGGCCCGGAGCTGCAGGACCAGATGGCCCAGCTGGCGCCGCACCTGGATCTGACCGTGGATTACGGCTGGCTGTGGTTCATCTCCCAGCCGCTGTTCAAACTGCTGAAGTTTATCCACGGCTTTATCGGTAACTGGGGCTTCTCCATCATCATCATCACCTTCATCGTGCGCGGCATCATGTACCCGCTGACCAAGGCGCAGTACACCTCGATGGCGAAAATGCGCATGCTGCAGCCGAAGCTGCAGGCGATGCGTGAGCGCATCGGCGATGACAAACAGCGCATGAGCCAAGAGATGATGGCGCTGTACAAGGCGGAGAAAGTGAACCCGCTCGGCGGCTGCCTGCCGCTGATCATTCAGATGCCGATCTTCCTGGCGCTGTACTACATGCTGATGGGTTCGGTCGAGCTGCGCCACGCGCCGTTCGCCCTGTGGATCCATGACCTGTCGGCGCAAGACCCGTACTACATCCTGCCAATCCTGATGGGCGTGACGATGTTCTTCATTCAGAAGATGTCGCCGACCACCGTGACTGACCCGATGCAGCAGAAAATCATGACCTTCATGCCGGTGATCTTCACAGTGTTCTTCCTGTGGTTCCCGTCCGGTCTGGTGCTGTACTACATCGTCAGTAACCTGGTGACCATCCTGCAGCAGCAGCTGATTTACCGTGGTCTGGAAAAACGCGGCCTGCACAGCCGCGACAAGAAAAAAAGCTAAGCGTATTGTAGGGGTTCGGCGCGCCGACCCTTGCAGTCACCCCAAAGGCGGTCATTAGACCGCCTTTTTGCATCTTAATCGTCAGAGAGAACCGTTATGAGCACCACCGATACCATCGTAGCCCAAGCCACCCCGCCGGGACGCGGCGGCGTCGGCATTCTGCGCATTTCCGGAAGCAAGGCCAAAGACGTCGCCCAGGCGTTGCTCGGCAAGCTGCCGAAGCCGCGCTACGCTGACTATCTGCCGTTCCGCGACGCTGCCGGCGCCACCCTCGATCAGGGCATCGCGCTGTGGTTCCCGGGGCCGAACTCCTTTACCGGCGAAGACGTGCTGGAACTGCAGGGCCACGGCGGGCCGGTGATCCTCGATCTGTTGCTCAAGCGCGTGCTGGCGCTGCCCGACGTGCGCATCGCCCGGCCCGGCGAATTCTCCGAACGCGCGTTTCTCAACGACAAGCTCGATTTGGCGCAGGCCGAAGCGATCGCCGATCTGATCGACGCCAGCTCCGAGCAGGCGGCGCGCTCGGCGATGAACTCGCTGCAGGGGGCATTTTCCACCCGCATCCACCAGCTCGTGGAAGCGCTCACTCACCTGCGAATCTACGTGGAAGCGGCGATCGACTTTCCGGACGAGGAAATCGACTTCCTGTCCGACGGTAAAATCGAAGCACAACTCAACGACGTGATGGCGGATCTGGATAGCGTGCGCGGCGAAGCGCGCCAGGGCAGCCTGCTGCGCGAAGGGATGAAGGTAGTGATCGCCGGGCGCCCCAACGCCGGTAAATCCAGCCTGCTCAATGCGTTGGCCGGGCGCGAGGCGGCGATCGTCACCGATATCGCCGGCACCACCCGCGACGTCCTGCGCGAACATATCCATATCGACGGCATGCCGCTACACATCATCGACACCGCCGGCCTGCGCGACGCCAGCGACGAAGTGGAGCGCATCGGCATCGAACGTGCATGGAACGAGATCGAACAGGCCGACAGAGTGCTGTTTATGGTCGACGGCACCACCACCGCCGCCACCGAGCCGGCGGAGATCTGGCCGGAGTTTATGGCGCGCCTGCCGGGCACGCTGCCGATCACCGTGGTGCGCAACAAGGCCGACATCACCGGTGAAACGCTGGGTCTGACAGAAGTGAACAACCACTCACTTATTCGCCTGTCGGCCCGCACCGGCGAAGGCGTCGATGTGCTGCGCGATCATCTGAAACAGAGCATGGGCTTCACCAGCAACATGGAAGGCGGCTTCCTGGCGCGCCGTCGTCACCTGCAGGCGCTGGAGCTGGCGGCACAGCACCTGGTGCAAGGCAAAGAACAGTTAGTGAGCGCTTACGCGGGCGAGCTGCTGGCCGAGGAACTGCGCCAGGCGCAGCTGGCCTTGAGCGAAATCACCGGCGAATTCACCTCCGACGATCTGCTGGGCCGCATCTTCTCCAGCTTCTGCATCGGCAAATAATCGCCTGCGGGCGCCATATCCTCTTCGGCGCCCGCATTTTACGTCTCCGGCGCCAAAACTCACCTAAGCTTATCTCATCAATTTTTCCGCGTGAGAGATAAGCTTAAATGAACGAACCTTTCGACTTGATTGGCGTGGGATTGGGGCCTTTCAATCTCAGTCTGGCCGCTCTGGCCGCCGAAAGCGGCGCCGTCAACTATACCTTTCTCGATCGTAACGCGAGCTTCCGCTGGCACCCCGGCATGCTGCTACCTTCCGCTTATATGCAGACATATGTGCTGCAGGATTTGGTTACCGCCGTCAGCCCACGCAGCCAATTTTCATTTATTAATTACTTGGTAGAACAGAAAAAAATTTATCGGTTTTTAATCACCGAGCAGCAAATTATCAGCCGAGAAGAATTTTCCGACTATCTACGCTGGGCCTGCGAAAGATTAGACGGGCTACAGTTTTCACAGTCCGTAGAGCGCATTGATTTTGACGATGAAAAGAGTTTGTTCAAGGTAACCACCCATAATCAGACGCTGTGGGCGAAAAATATCTGTCTGGGCACCGGCCATAACCCTTGGTTACCGAAAGCGTTTTATCCGGCGCTGGGCGAAAACTGCATGCATGCCGCCGAAATAGCCCTGCGCAATCCGGACTTCAGCGGCAAGCGAGTTATGGTGGTAGGCGGCGGCCAAAGCGGCGCCGATGTGTTTTTGAACGCATTGCAGGGGCACTGGGGCGAACCGGCGCAGCTGGACTGGCTCTCGCGCCGTCCCAATTTTCAGCCGCTGGACGAGTCCCCCTTCACCAACGAATATTTCACTCCCGAATACGTCGACTATTTCTATACGCTGCCGTCAGAAATCCGCGAGCGTGAAATCAAAACACAGAAATTGCCGGCAGACGGCATCAGCAATCATACGCTGCGAACCCTGTACCGTGAGCTATATATGCGTTTTGACGTGATGCGCCAGACGCGCAATGTGCGTTTGCTGCCTCATCGCACCCTACTGGCCATCGAATCAATGGGTGAAGCTTTTCATCTGCGCACGCTTCACGGCCTGGAAAATCGCCAGGAAAGTTTCAAGGCCGATATCGTCATTCTGGCCACCGGCTATCGCGCTTCGCTGCCCGCTTACCTGAAACCCTTGCTGCCGCGCATTCCTCTCGATGCGGAACAGCATCTGCCGCTACTGCCGAATTTTAATCTGGACTGGCTCGGGCCGGAGCAAAATCGAATTTATGCGGTTAATGCCGGAATACACAGCCACGGCAGCGCAGAAGGCGGACTGAGCCTGATGGCCTGGCGTTCAGCCCGCATCCTCAATCACTTGCTGGGTAAGCCGTGCTTTGATTTGGCACCGAACGCATCAATGATCCAATGGTGGAGCGATGCCGCGCCGGGCGATATCTCTACCACCGCTGATAAATAGGATAATCCGCATAGCGTTTTTTGATGATAAATCCTCAACTTAGTCTTAATCTAACACCCCTGCGTTCTTAGCGACCCTCTGTCATGGAGCGAACAATGGCGTGTCATTTTGCCCGATGGACCCCGGCCTCCGCCGTCCTGGATACCCAGAGACTCGCCGACGAAGTGATAGCCGCCACCCGCACCTTTTCCGTTAAACGCCGCACGCGCTTCCTGCAAGGGCGCATTCTGCTCGCCGAAATGATGTTCTACCTGTACGGCCTGCCGACGTTGCCCCCCATCGCCACCACGCCGACCGGCCGCCCCTGTTTCGCCGATCATCAACTGCCCGATTTCAGCCTCGCTTACGCCAGCAACACCGTGGGCGTGCTGCTCAGCGACGAGGGCAAAGTCGGGTTGGATATCGAAGTGATGCGGGCACGCGGCACCCGGCAAAGCGCGCTGCAACACGCGCATCAGACGCCGGCGGAAAGTGCCTGGATCGGCGCGCAGGACGATCGGCTGGAGGCGGAGACTCAGCTGTGGAGCATTCGGCAAAGCGTGCTGAAAATTTCCGGCCTCGGCAACAGCGGCCAGTCTACGCTGCGTCTGCATCCCTTCTCCGGCCACCTGCGCTCCAGCGCCACGCCGGACGTTCAGGTGATGAGCGACGCCGACGAATACCTGAGCTGGGCCTGCGCCGGCAGCCCCGGCCTGGATCGCCTGCTGTGCTGGCGCTACGAAGAGCGCGGCGGCCTGCAGAAAGACGGGGAAATCTCGCCGCGCAGCCCGGCGGCGTCCTCACGCTTCGTTAAACTGACGGGCCTGAAGACGCCCGGTTAACGCAGCGCAAAACGGATAACGCTGTCTTTACCGCACGAGTTGCTGGATTAAATTGTAAAGACAGCTAAATGTTGAGCAATCGCCTATTCTCGACCAGCGCTTTAGCCTACTATTCGCCCATGTTGTACGCTGAATCTGCTCATTCGAAAGGGAGAATCACCATGTCAGACCAAGCCTTAAAAATCGTCACTCTGCTCGGCAGCCTGCGCAAAGGCTCCTACAACGCCATGGTGGCCCGCGCCCTACCAGGCCTGGCTCCACAGGGCGTCACCATTGAAGCGCTGCCCTCCATCCGCGATATCCCGCTGTACGACGCCGACATGCAACAGGGTGAAGGCTTCCCTGCCGCGGTCGAGGCGATCGCCGAACAGATCCGCCAGGCCGACGGCGTGATCATCGTCACCCCTGAATATAACTATTCCGTGCCCGGCGGGTTGAAGAACGCCATCGACTGGCTGTCTCGCTTGCCGAATCAGCCGCTGGCCGGCAAGCCGGTCGCCATTCAGACCAGCTCGATGGGGCCGATCGGCGGCGCGCGCTGCCAATACCATCTGCGCCAGATCCTGGTGTTCCTCGATGCGATGGTAATGAACAAGCCTGAGTTTATGGGCGGCGTGATCCAGAGCAAGGTCGACGAACAGGCCGGTGAACTGAGCGATCAGGGAACGCTGGATTTTCTGACCGGCCAGCTGTCTGCGTTCAGCGATTTTATTCGCCGCGTGGAGTGAAGGTCTCGCGGCGCCCCTTAGGCGCCGCAACAGGACATGAAGTCCATCAATTCATTGAAAATTAAAGCCATAGCATCATGTATTTTTTCATTTTAGCGTTATTTTTTGTTTCCATCACCAGTCCCGCTTTCGCGGCAGAGATGCGTTATCCCGCCGGTGAAGAGCCGCTGGAGCTGCCGGCACACAGCGCGCTCAACGCCCAGCTGTCGCGATCCGCGCAAAACCAGGAAGATAAAAAGCTGGGCGCCATGTCGCTGTACCTGACGCTGATGCGCGAAGACGGCCGCAACGTCTGGGCGCCCTACCAGCTGGCGGTGTCATCGGCGGAGAAAGGGCAAACCGAGCTGGCGGAGCGCTACCTGCAGCTGAGCGCCGACCGCGGCCTGTGGTACTACTACAACCTGCTGGAGGACGACGCCTTCAACAGCATCCAGCACTCCGCCACCTACCAATCGATCCTGGCCGCCACCAAAGCGCGCTATCTGCAGCACGCCCGCCACTATGAAGGCAAGGCCAGCTACGCGATGCCGGACGGCGAAGCGCCGCCCGAAGGCTGGCCAACGGTGATCTTCCTGCATACCTACGGCAAAGCCGCCGCCATCAGCCCCGAAGAACGGCTGCTGTTCGGCGAAATGGGCGTGGCCTACATCGAGCTCAACGGCACGCAGATGCTGTCAGAAAACAGTTTCCGCTGGTCGAATTACAGCGACGAGAGCACCCAAACCGCCATTCAGCGTACGCTGCAACAGCTGGCTCCGCAGCTAAAGCTGAATCCCCGGCGGATTTACCTCAGCGCCCGCGGCCAGGGCGCGCTGCACGCCGCCAACCTGATCGCGAAGTACCCGCAGTTTTACGCCGGCGCGCTCCTGATCGCCCCCAACGGCGAGATCAAGCCGGCCCAGCAGTCGCTGGCGGCGCAAAAGAAAATCGTGATGGCGTATTACGATCGGCAGAATTTCAGCGAGCAGGCGCTGGCGTTGCACTTCGCCAATCTGTTCGGAGAGGATAACCAGGTAGAGACGCTGCACTTCGCCCAGGGAGAGGATGCCGCCGGCAGTTGGCAGGCGCGCTTCAAGCGGCCGTTGCAGTGGGTGTTGGGTAAGGCGCCGGATGCGACGCCGGGCGCCTAGGGGTTCAGGGCCGACAGGCGTCGGCCCTTTGGCGGTCAATGGCCGTCTACGAAGACGATCTTCAGCACGAACAGCAGCGCCACCACCACCACGCACGGGCTGATTTCACGCCAGCGGCCGGTGCCGAGCTTCATCACGCAGTAGGAGATAAAGCCGAGCGCGATGCCTTCGGTGATCGAGAAGCTGAACGGCATCATCACCGCGGTGACAAACGCCGGTACCGCTTCGGTCAGATCGTCCCACTTCACCCGCGCCAGGCTGGAGGTCATCAGCACGCCGACGTAGATCAGCGCGCCGGCGGCGGCGTAAGCCGGCACCATGCCCGCCAGCGGCGACAGGAAGATCACCAGCAGGAACAGCAGGCCGGTGACCACCGCCGTCAAACCGGTGCGGCCGCCGACGGCGACGCCGGACGAACTTTCGATGTAAGCGGTCACGGAAGAGGTGCCCGCCAGCGAACCGGCCACCGAGCTGATGCTGTCGACGTACAGCGCCTGCTTCATGCGCGGGAACTTGCCCTGGCTATCGGTCAGGCCGGCTTTATCGGTAACGCCGATCAGGGTGCCCGAAGAGTCAAACAGGTTCACCAGCATAAACGAGAAGATGATCCCGGCCAGCCCGATGTTCAGCGCGCCGGCCACGTCGACCTGGCCCACCACAGAGGTGATGCTCGGCGGCAGGGAGAACAGGCCGCCGTATTTCACGTCGCCCAGCATCCAGCCGATCAGGGTGGTGACCACGATCGACACCAGCACCGCCGCGTGGAAGTTACGTGAAGAGAGCACGGCGATGATGAAGAAGCCGAGCGCGCCCAGCAGCACGTTGTGCGAGGTCAGGCTGCCGATGGTCACCAGCGTGTCCGGGTTGGCCACCACGATGCCGGCGTTTTTCAGCCCCATCATGCCGATGAACAGGCCGATGCCGCTGGTGATGCCGACCCGCAGGCTGACCGGAATGTTGGCGATCATCCAGTAGCGGATGCGGAAAATGGTCAGCAGCAGCAGGCCGACCGCTCCCCAGAAGATGGCGCCCATGCCCACCTGCCAGGAGATGCCCATCGCCCCGACCACCACGAAGGCGAAGAAGGCGTTCAGGCCCATCGCCGGCGCCAACGCCACCGGCAGGTTCGCCAGCAGGCCCATAAAGATGCTGCCGAAAGCGGCGATCAAACAGGTGGTGACAAATACCGCCTGGGTATCCATGCCCGCCGCGCCCAAAATTTGCGGGTTAACGAACACGATATACACCATGGTAAGGAAGGTGGTGATACCGGCAATCGTTTCCGTACGCGCCGTCGTGCCATGTTGCTTGAGTTTAAACACGCGCCCAAGCAAGCCTTGCTCAGCGTCAAGGCCAGATACTGGTTTGGTCATTATCAGAATTCCGAAAATGGGAATGGACAGTCGCCGGCTATCCTATAACAAAAAGTGGGGCTTTTGATGCCGGTCACAGGTTTTTTTCGCCGTCTTTACGGCTAAACGTGTCAACGGCTTGTATTTACAGGCTTTCATTCTCCGTTCCCGCCCGCTGCGTTGCCGTTTGCCGACACGGCCGATAAAATGACCTATCGCATCTCTTACCCTACCCGCGAAAAAACAGGAATCCGCATGTCTTCAACCTTTATCGATAAGCTCGCGTTGATCGCGCTGAAAGATGACAAAGTGGCGCTGGTGCGTTCACACAATAAGACGCTGTTTTATATGCCGGGCGGAAAGCGCGAAGCGGGCGAAACCGACGAACAGGCGCTGTGCCGCGAAATCGACGAAGAGCTGACCGTCGCGCTGCAGCCCAACTCCATCGCGTTTTACGGCGAGTTCGCCGGCCCGGCGGACGGCAAGCAGGACGGCACCCAGGTGCGCATTCGCTGCTATCAGGCCGACGTTACCGGGCAGCTGCAGCCGGCCGCCGAAATCGCCGAGCTGAGGTGGTGCGACAGCCGCGATTTACCGCACTGCTCGCACGTCGCCGCGCTGATTTTGCACGATCTCAAGGCGCGTAACCTGATCAAGTGATCGCTGAGCGGCCTCCGCGCCATTAACCCGAAGGAACCTGTCCCGCATGAATCAGATTGACTGCATTTTGTTCGACTGCGACGGCACGCTGGTGGACAGCGAAGTGCTGTGCAGCAAAGCCTATGTGCACATGTTCGCCCGCTACGGCATTCATCTGTCGCTGGAAGAGGTGTTCAAGAAATACAAAGGGGTGAAGCTGTACGAGATCATCGATCGGGTCAACGCCGAGCAGGGCACTGACCTGGCAAAAGAGGCGCTGGAGCCGCTGTATCGCCAGGAAGTGGCGCGGCTGTTCGACAGCGAACTGCAACAGATTGCCGGTGCCCGCGAGCTGCTGGCGCAGGTGACGGTGCCTGTCTGCACCGTCTCCAACGGACCGGTCAGCAAGATGCAGCACTCGCTCGGCCTGACCGGCATGCTGCCTTATTTTGATGACCGGTTGTTCAGCGGCTATGACATTCAGCGCTGGAAGCCGGATCCGGCGATCGTGTTTCACGCCGCCGAACAGATGCAGGTGCCGGTAACGCGCTGCATCCTGGTGGATGACTCGCCTGCCGGCGCGCAGGCTGGTATAGCCGCCGGCATCCCAGTCTTTTACTTCTGCGCCGATCCGCATAACCCGCCGATCGACCACCCGCTGGTGACGACGTTTAACGACCTGGCCCAGCTGCCCGCGCTGTGGCGCGAACGCGGCTGGCGGCTGACGGCCGATTAACTGGCCGGCAACGGCGGCTTGTTGCGCCACCAGCGCCACGACCGCTTCAGCGCGCGGGTTTGCGCGCCGAAGCGGCGGTTGACCGCGTTGGCCAGCAGATCGAGCGCCAGGCAGAACACGAAATAGACCAGCGCCACGAACAGGAACACTTCCATCGGATAGACCATGCTGCGGTTGTTGACCTGGGTCGCCAGGAAGGTCAGTTCGCCAACGCCGACGATATAAGCCAGCGAGGTGTCTTTGATCAGGGATATCCACTGGTTGATGAACGACGGCACCATCATGCGCAGCGCCTGCGGCAGCACGATCATGCGCAGCGTCTGCCAGCGGGTCAGCCCCAGGGAAAGTCCGGCCTGCCACTGGCCGGGGCCGATCGCGGCGATGCCGGCCTTCACCGCATGGGCCAGATAGGCCGAAGCGATCAGCGCCAGCGCGCACACCACGGTGGTGATTTCCGGGATCTCTACGCCAAACACCATCGGCAGCAGGAAATAGGTCCAGAAGATCAGCATGATGACCGGTATGGCGCGGAAAAAGCCCAGCACCGCCGCCAGCAGTCCGGCAGCGACGCCGCGCGACATCGCCAGCGCCACGCCGAGCAAGGTGCCGAGCACCGCCGAGGCGACGCCGGCCATCAGGCTGATCGCCAACGTCAGCGCCGCGCCGCCTAATGGACCATCCGGCCAGGTGCCCCACAGCAGGTAGCCCAGGTTATCGTGAATTACGCTGAAATCCATCTCAATGCCCTCCCAGCGGTTTACGCTGTTGGCGCCACATGCCCCAGCCTTCCAGCAGCGCGATGATGGCGATATACAGCACCGTCGCCACGCCGAACGCCTGGAAGGTGCGCAGGGTTTCGGTTTCGACCTGACGCGAGGCGTAAGAGAGTTCGGCCACGCCGATCGCCATGGTCAGCGACGAGTTTTTGATCACGTTCATGTATTGCCCCAGCAGCGGCGGCAGCGCGATTTTCAACGCCTGCGGCAGCACCACGTAGCGCATCGCCTGCCAGCCGGTCAGCCCCAGCGCCTGAGCGGCATATTTCTGCCCGCCGGCGACGCCGCGAATGCCGGAACGGATCTCTTCGGCGATAAAGGCGGTGGAGTAGAGCGTCAGGCCGAAGAAACCGGCGAGAAACTCGAACGACGGCCATTCCAGCGGGCCGACCTGATGTGAGCTGTTCAGCCACTGCATCGCGGCGGACGGCAGGATCTGCCCGGCGGCGAAGTACCAGAAGAACAGCTGCACCAGCAGCGGCGTATTGCGAAACAGCGAGCTGTAGCCCATCGCCAGCCAACGCAACGGCCGCAGGCTGCTGTCGCGCATCGCCGCCAGCACGAAGCCCAGCAGCGTGGCCGCCAGGCCCGCGCAGGCGGAAAGCCACAGCGTCAGCAGAAAACCGTGCCACAGCCAGCTCAGGTATTGCGGCGCCAGCAGCCAGTCCAGGTTCATGTTCAATCCTTGTCTTGCAGAATGCATCAGGGGCGCAGCAAGCTGCGCCCCTCCGTGCCGATCTCACCGCGAGCGGTTAAATCAGGCTTTCGGTTGCTGATCCAAAGGCGCGATTTTGAAATCGCCGCGCGGTTGAGCGGATTGGGTTTGCGGCCCGAACCAGCGATCGTAAATCTTAACCGCTTCGCCGTCTTTTTCCAGCTTGATCAGCGTCTCGTTCACCGCGGCGGTCAGGCGATCTTCGCCCTTGGGAATGCCGACGCCCTGGTATTCTTTGGTCAGGCTGAACGGCGAAATTTCAAACTCCGCCTTCTGCGCCGCCGGCAGGTTGCCGAGCAGGCCGACCAGCTTGGCGTCGTCCTGGGTGATCGCCTGCACGTTGCCGTTGCGCAGCGCCACAAACGCCAGCGGGGTGTCATCGTAAGAGATCACTTTCGCCGTCGGGAAACGCTCGCGCAGGGTGATTTCCTGCACCGTGCCCTTATCCGCGCCGATGCGCAGCTTTTTGATGTCTTCCGGGGTTTTCAGCACGCCTTTGCGGGCGATGAATTTCTGGCCGGTGGCGAAGTACGGCACGCTGAAGTTCACTTCCTTGGCGCGCTCGTCGGTAATGGTGAAGTTGGCGGCAATCAGGTCAACCTTCTTCGACACCAGCAGCGGAATGCGGTTGGCCGGGTTGGTGGCGCGCAGCTCCACTTTTACCCCCAGCGCTTTGCCGATCGCATCGGCGACGTCCACATCGTAGCCCACCAGCTTCTTGCTCTGCGGATCGATGTAGCCGAACGGCGGGTTGCTGTCGAACACCGCGATACGCACCACGCCGGCTTGCTTGATATCGTCAAGTTTGTCCGCGTGCGCGGCGCCGGCGGCGAGGCCGGTCAGACTGGCTAACAACGTTAAGGCCAAAGCGCGATGTTTCATAGAGAGCTCCTAAGTGGTTGATGTCCTGCTGGCGGATAAGCTAGCAAGCGCCACATAGGTCAGGAAATAATATAAAAAGCTATATTTATAACCTTTTTATCTTTAAGAACTTAAGATGGAATAAAGGCGCGGGAAACCGCGCCTTTGAAGGATATTACCCGGAAAGGGTCAGTCGGCTTTGTCGTCTTTACCGCCCGGAGAGAGCAGCTTTTCCAGGGCGTCGCCGCCCAAATGACGGAAATCCTGTCCTTTGACGAAATAGAAGATAAATTCGCAGATGTTCTGGCAGCGGTCGCCGATACGCTCGATAGAACGGGCGCAGAACAGCGCGGTCAGTACGCTCGGAATGGTGCGTGAGTCTTCCATCATATAGGTCATCAGCTGACGCACGATGCCTTCGTATTCCTGGTCGACCTTTTTATCTTCGCGGTAAATACGGATCGCCTCGTCCAGATCCATGCGCGCGAAGGCGTCCAGCACGTCATGCAGCATTTGCACGGTGTGGCGCCCCAGCGATTCCAGGCTGACCAGCAGCGGCTGGTGCTGGTGCGAGAACTTCTCCAGCGCGGTGCGGCAGATTTTGTCCGCCACGTCGCCGATGCGTTCCAGCTCGGAAATGGTTTTGATGATCGCCATCACCAGGCGCAGATCGCTGGCGGTCGGCTGGCGCTTGGCGATGATGCGCACGCAGGCTTCGTCGATCGCCACTTCCATCATGTTGACCTTGGCGTCGCCTTCGATAACTCGCTTGGCCAGCTCGCCATCCTGATTGTGCATCGCGGTGATGGCGTCGGTCAGCTGCTGCTCCACCAGCCCGCCCATGGTCAGCACCTGGGTGCGGATATGCTCAAGCTCTGCGTTGAACTGGCCGGAAATGTGTTTGTTTAAATTCAGGTTATCCATGATGCTTCCTATCAACCATAACGGCCAGTGATGTAGTCTTCAGTCTGCTTTTTCTGCGGCGCAGTGAACAGGTTATCAGTATCACTGAACTCGATCAGCTCGCCCAGATACATAAATGCGGTGGAGTCGGAGCAGCGCGCCGCCTGCTGCATATTGTGGGTTACGATCACCACGGTGTAATCGGCCTTCAGCTCGCTGATCAGCTCTTCAATCTTGCCGGTGGAGATCGGATCCAGCGCCGAGCAAGGCTCATCCAGCAACAGCACTTCCGGGCGAATGGCGATGCCGCGGGCGATGCACAGGCGTTGCTGCTGGCCGCCGGAAAGGCTGTAGCCGCTCTGGTGCAGCTTGTCCTTGGTTTCGTTCCACAGCGCCGCCTTGGTCAGCGCCCACTGCACGCGCTCGTCCATATCGGCGCGCGACAGCTTTTCAAACAGGCGAACGCCGAAGGCGATGTTGTCGTAAATCGACATCGGGAACGGCGTCGGCTTCTGGAACACCATGCCGACCTTGGCGCGCAGCAGCGCGATATCCGAGTTGTCGGTCAGGATGTTCTGGCCGTCCAGCAGGATGCCGCCTTCCGCGCGCTGTTCCGGGTACAGCTGGTACATCTTGTTGAAGGTGCGCAGCAGGGTGGATTTGCCGCAGCCGGACGGGCCGATAAACGCGGTGACCTTGTTCTTGGCGATATCCAGCGTGATGTTCTTCAGCGCATGGAATTTGCCGTAGTAGAAGTTCAGATCGCGTACCTGAATTTTGCTGCTGGAAGCGTCAGTAACCATACTCATCAAGACTTCTCTCTTTTCATCAGCGCCGCCAAAGCGGCGCTCAAAATTTTATGAATGCTTTTTCTTGGCGAAAATCACGCGCGCCAGGATATTCAGTAACAGTACACACAGGGTGATCAACAGCACCCCGGCCCAGGCCAGCTGTTGCCATTCGGCGAACGGGCTCATGGCGAATTTGAAGATGGTCACCGGCAGGTTGGCGATCGGCTGCATCAGGTCGGTGCTCCAGAACTGGTTCGACAGCGAGGTGAACAGCAGCGGCGCCGTTTCCCCCGCGATGCGCGCAATCGCCAGCAGCACGCCGGTGATGATACCGGACACCGACGCCTTCAGCGTGATGGCGGAAATCATGCGCCATTTCGGCGTGCCCAGCGCATAAGCGGCCTCGCGCAGCGTATCCGGCACCAGCTTCAGCATGTTCTCGGTGGTGCGAATGACGATCGGCACCTGCAGCAGCGCCAGCGCGACGATGCCGGCCCAGCCGGAAAAGTGTTCCATCTTCGCCACCACGATGGTGTAAACGAACAGGCCCACCACGATCGACGGTGCGGACAGCAGGATGTCGTTGATAAAGCGAATCACTTCCGCCAGCCAGGATTTACGGCCGTATTCTGCCAGGTAGATGCCGGCCATGATGCCCAGCGGCGTGCCGAAGATGGTCGCCCACAGGATCAACAGGCCGCTGCCGGCGATGGCGTTGGCCAGACCGCCGCCCGCGGTGTTCGGCGGCGGGGTCATTTCAGTGAACAGCGCCAGCGACATGCCGTCGAAGCCTTTGGTCACGGTGGCGATCAGGATCCAGATCAGCCAGAACAGCCCGAACACCATGGTTGCCATCGACAGGAACAGCGCGAGACGGTTTTTCTGCCGGCGCCAGGCCTGCATTTTGCGGCGGCTTTCCGCCAGAACGACTGCGTTTTGCATATCCATCGTCGCCATGTTAACGCCCCTCATTCTTGGCCAGACGCATGATCATCAGTTTCGACAGCGCCAGCACGATAAAGGTGATAACAAACAGAATCAGGCCCAGCTCCATCAACGCGGCGGTGTGCACGCCGGACTCGGCTTCGGCGAATTCGTTGGCCAGCGCCGAGGTGATGCTGTTGCCCGGCATGTACAGCGAAGCGCTGTCGAGCTGGTAGGTGTTGCCGATGATAAAGGTCACCGCCATGGTTTCCCCCAGCGCACGGCCCAGGCCCAACATCACGCCGCCGATGACGCCGTTTTTGGTGAACGGCAGCACGATGCGCCAGATGACTTCCCAGGTGGTGCAGCCGATGCCGTAGGCCGACTCTTTCATCATCACCGGGGTCTGTTCGAACACGTCGCGCATGACTGCCGCGATGTAAGGAATGATCATGATCGCCAGGATCACCCCGGCGGCCAGAATGCCGATGCCGAAGGCCGGGCCGGAGAACAGCTCGCCGACGATCGGAATGCCCGACAGCACTTCGCCGACCGGCGTCTGGAAGTATTCGGCGAACAGCGGCGCGAACACGAACAGGCCCCACATGCCGTAAACGATGCTGGGGATGGCCGCCAACAGCTCAATGGCGATGCCCAGCGGCCGCTTCAGCCAGTTCGGCGCCAGCTCGGTCAGGAACAGCGCGATGCCGAAGCTCACCGGCACGGCGATGATCAGCGCGATAAGCGAGGTGACCACGGTGCCGTAGATCGGCACCAGCGCGCCGAACTGCTCCGCCGGCGCGTCCCACTCTTTGGTCCACAGGAAGGCGAAGCCGAATTTCTGCATGCTTGGCCAGGAGGCGAAGATCAGCGAAACAATGATGCCGCCCAGCAACAATAGGGTAATCAGCGCAGCCAGTCTCACCAGCGCGCTGAAAATGATGTCACCGTTTTTGCCCGGTGCTTTGATGGTCGGCTTGTACTCAGCCATAGATTACTCTCTGTTTGAACCCTGGCAGCCCCAACCGGGATCGGAGCCTGAAGAACTGTGTGGGGCGCGGCGAACCCGCGCCCCTGCGTTGTTAGTACAGCGCTTTGCCTGAACTGTCTTTTACGTTGGTTTTCCAGGCCGCGCGCACCTGCTCAACCACTTCTGCCGGCAGGGTGGCGTAATCCAGCTCGTTCGCCTGCTTGGCACCGGTTTTGTAAGCCCAGTCGAAGAACTTCAGCACTTCGGCGCCCTGAGCAGGGTTTTTCTGCTCTTTGTGCACCAGGATGAAGGTGGTGGATGTAATTGGCCACACGTTGTCGCCTTTCTGGTCAGTCAGATCCTGAGCGAAGGTCTTGCTCCAATCCACGCCTTTGGCCGCGTTGCTGAAGCTCTCTTCGGTCGGGCTGACCGGTTTACCGTCGGCGGATACCAGCTTGGTGTAAGCCAGGTTGTTCTGCTTGGCGTAAGCGTATTCTACGTAGCCGATAGAGCCAGGCAGACGCTGAACGAAGGCGGCGATGCCGTCGTTGCCTTTACCGCCCAGACCGGTCGGCCAGTTAACGGTAGAACCGGCGCCGATCTTCTCTTTCCACTGCGCATTGGCCTTGGACAGGTAGCTGGTGAACACGAACGAGGTGCCGGAACCGTCGGCGCGGCGCACCACGGCGATGTTCTGGTCAGGCAGTTTCACGCCAGGGTTCAGCTTGGTGATTGCCGGGTCGTTCCACTTTTTGACGTTGCCCAGGTAGATATCGCCCAGGGTTTTGCCGTCCAGCGTCAGTTCGCCGGATTTGATGCCCGGGATATTCACGGCCAGCACCACGCCGCCGATCACGGTCGGGAACTGGAACAGGCCGTCGGCCGCCAGTTTGTCGTCAGACAGCGGGGCGTCGGAGGCGCCAAAGTCAACGGTGTTGGCCACGATTTGCTTCACGCCGCCAGAGGAGCCGATGCCCTGATAGTTAACTTTGTTGCCGGTTTCTTTCTGATAAGAATCTGCCCACTTGGCGTAAACCGGAGCGGGGAATGTCGCACCTGCACCGGTCAGGCTGGCAGCAGCGAACGCGGACACGGTGGTCAGGGAGAAGGTCGCTGCCACAATACTGGCGACGGTGGTACGCATCAGTTTCATAATCCCTCCTAATGGGATATTTAAAATCGACTTCGAGTCGTTTTAATCAGAGTAAGTATTGCTGCAGGAGGGAAAATAGGACAGTTTGGTGACAGAAAAATGTACGCAATATGACAGTTATATTACAGTGTGCCAGACAGACGTTTGTTTCTTTAAAAATCAATTAATTAGTCAAAAAACAGCGCAATTGACGTGCAATAAAAAAACGGTTTGGCGCGGCCTATCCGCTTGAATATGACAATGTTTATCGCCGAATCGGTCGCGCTGTCACCTTTAAGGTCGCTCATGAAAAAAGCCGGCGCAAAGGCCGGCTTTTGCAGTTTACCTGCGGCAGATTACTCTACGGTGACAGACTTCGCCAGGTTGCGCGGCTGGTCAACGTCGGTGCCTTTGATCAGCGCCACGTGGTAAGACAGCAGCTGCAACGGCACGGTGTAGAAGATCGGCGCCACGATTTCCTCGACGTGCGGCAGAGGAATGATGGTCATGCCTTCGCTGCTGACGAAGCCGGCGTCCTGATCGGCGAACACGTACAGCTGGCCGCCGCGCGCGCGCACTTCTTCAATGTTGGACTTCAGCTTTTCCAGCAGTTCATTGTTCGGTGCCACCACGATCACCGGCATATCGGCGTCGATCAGCGCCAGCGGGCCGTGTTTCAGCTCACCCGCCGCATAGGCTTCGGCGTGAATATAGGAGATCTCTTTCAGCTTCAGCGCCCCTTCCATGGCGATTGGATACTGATCGCCGCGGCCGAGGAACAGCGCATGGTGCTTGTCGGAGAACCCTTCCGCCAGCGCTTCGATCTCTTTATCCATCGACAGCATCTGCTCTATACGCGCCGGCAGCGCCTGCAGGCCATGCACGATTTCCTGCTCCACGCTTTCCGCCATGCCTTTCAGGCGGCCCAGACGCGCCACCAGCATCAACAGCACGGTGAGCTGCGTGGTGAAAGCCTTGGTCGAGGCCACGCCGATTTCCGTGCCCGCTTTGGTCATCAACGCCAGATCCGATTCGCGCACCAGCGAAGAGCCGGCCACGTTACAAACGGCCAGCGAACCGAGATACCCCAGCTCTTTGGACAGACGCAGCGCCGCTAACGTATCGGCGGTTTCGCCGGACTGCGACAGGGTGATGATCAGGCTGCCCGGACGCACCGCCGATTTGCGGTAACGGAATTCGGACGCGATCTCGACGTCGCACGGCACGCCGGCCAACGCTTCAAACCAGTAGCGCGCCACCATACCGGAGTGGTAAGAAGTCCCGCAGGCGATGATCTGCACGTGCTGCACCTTGGCCAGCAGCTCGTCGGCGCGCGGGCCCAGCTCGCTCAGGTTGATTTGGCCATGGCTGAAACGCCCTTCCAGGGTGTTTTTCAGCGCCAGCGGCTGTTCGTAGATCTCTTTTTGCATGTAGTGACGGTAAGCGCCCTTGTCGCCGGCGTCATACTGCACCTGGGATTCGATCTCAGGGCGCTCGATGGCGTTGCCCTGCTTGTCGAAGATGTTGACGGTGCGGCGAGTCACTTCCACCACGTCGCCTTCTTCCAGGAAGATGAAGCGGCGGGTGACCGGCAGCAGCGCCAGCTGATCGGAAGCGATGAAGTTTTCCCCGACGCCGCGGCCGATAACCAGCGGGCTGCCGGAGCGCGCCGCGACCAATACGCTCGGATCGCGGCTGTCCATCACCACGGTGCCGTAAGCGCCGCGCAGCTGTGGGATCACGCGCTGAACCACTTCCAGCAACGTGCCGCCCTGTTGTTGTTCCCAGTGCACCAGGTGCGCGATCACTTCGGTGTCGGTTTCGGAGCTGAAGCGGTAACCGCGTTCGATCAGCAGTTCGCGCAGCGGTTCGTGGTTTTCGATGATGCCGTTATGCACCACGGTAATGTAGTCGGAAACATGCGGGTGCGCGTTCGCTTCGGTCGGTTCACCGTGCGTTGCCCAGCGGGTGTGAGCGATGCCGGTACCGCCGTGCAGATCGGTCTGCTCCGCCGCTTCGGCCAGTTTTTGCACCTTGCCTACGCGACGCAGGCGACTGACGTTGCCTTTTTCGTCGACCACCGCCAGACCGGCGGAGTCGTAACCGCGGTACTCGAGACGGCGTAAACCTTCCAACAGGATTTCTGCGATATCACGTTGCGCTACTGCGCCTACAATTCCACACATCAGTTGTATTCCTAATGAACGCCCTTCATGGGCGCTTTCGATGTCTTGACCTGATTTTTGCCGGTTTTACCGTGCGTCCCCGAGCCTGTAGATGGTGGGGGTTATTATGTTTTGTATTGGGCTCTGAACGGAGCCCAACGCAAAACACACTATGATTTCTTCTTCACCGGGCGTTGCCAGCCCTGAATGTGCACCTGCTTGACGCGGCTCAGCACCAGTTCGTTCTCGGCGATATCGCGCGTCACCGTGGTGCCGGCGGCGATGGTGGAACCCTTGCCGACCGACACCGGCGCCACCAGCTGAGTATCGGAACCGACGAACACGCCGTCGCCGATCAGCGTCTTGTGCTTGTTGGCGCCATCGTAGTTGCAGGTGATGGTGCCGGCGCCGATATTCACGTCATCGCCGATTTCGGCATCGCCCAGGTAGCTGAGGTGACCGGCCTTGGAGCCTTTGCCCAAACGCGCCTTTTTCATTTCCACGAAGTTGCCGACGTGGGCTCCTGCCGCCAGTTCCGCGCCAGGGCGCAGGCGGGCGAACGGCCCCACGGTGCAGTCGGCTTCCAGCACGCTGTCTTCCAGCACGCTGTAAGGGCTGATCTCGCAGTCATCGCCGATCACGCAGTTTTTCAGCACGCAGCCGGCGCCGATTTTCACCCGGTCGCCCAGCTTGACGTGACCTTCGATAATCACATTTGCATCAATAGTGATGTCGCGGCCGTGAACAAGTTCCCCGCGCAGGTCAAAACGCGCCGGATCCAGCAGCATCACGCCGGCCAACAGCAGCTTTTCAGACTGTTCCGACTGGAAGACGCGCTCCAGGGTCGCCAGCTGCAGGCGGTTATTCACGCCTTCCACTTCACTCAGGCGCGACGGGTGCACGGTTTCGATTTTCTTGCCGTCGGCATGGGCCAACGCAATGATATCGGTGATGTAAAACTCGCCCTGTGCGTTGTCGTTATTCAGCATCCCCAGCCAGCGCTTCAGATCGCGCCCGTTCGCCACCAGGATGCCGGTATTGATCTCGTTGATCTGGCGCTGCGCCTCGCTGGCATCCTTGTGTTCGACGATGCCCACCACGTTGCCCTGCTCGCGCACGATGCGGCCGTAGCCGCTCGGATCGTCCAGCTTGACCGTCAGCAGACCGATACCGCCCTGCGGTTTGGCCGCCAGCAGGCGTTGCAGCGTATCCACGGAGATCAACGGCACGTCGCCGTACAGCATCAGCACGTCTTCATCGTCGGCAAAGTGCGGCGCGGCCTGCTGCATTGCATGGCCGGTACCCAATTGCTCGGCCTGCAGCACCCAGTTCAGCGCGCCGTCAGTCAACGTGCTTTTCAGCAGATCGCCGCCGTGGCCGTATACCAGGTGAACATGTTGCGCGCCCAGTTTCATCGCGGCATCAATGACGTGTTGCACCATCGGCTTACCGGCCAACGGATGTAAAACCTTGGGAAGATCGGAATACATGCGTGTTCCCTTGCCCGCGGCGAGGATAACCACGCTCATTGCGCTGTTCGACATAAGCAACCTGATAACTCCATTTTGATAGACGAAAGTAAAACCGTTTAGCGACAATATTACTACATATTTCTCATCACGAACCCGGCGCAGGCCGCGTGGGCCTTGGCCTGCCGCTATCGTGGCCAATTCGGCGCCGGGACGAAAAAACTGTCGGCGATCGGCGACGTTTATTTCCCGATATCAGGGGTTATACACCACACCGCCCGCCGGGCTGAAATGCTTATTTTAAAGTAAAAAAAAAGCGACCCTATAGGCCGCTTTCTTAAAGTTGGGTGCTTTGCACCCAAACATTACATCGCTTTTCTGGTGAGCTCGATAACGCGCAGTTTCGCGATCGCTTTCGCCAGTTCAGCGGATGCCTGAGCATAGTCGACATCGCCATGAGAGCTGCGAATGTGTTCTTCAGCTTTACGCTTAGCTTCCAACGCTCTCGCTTCGTCGAGGTCAGTACCACGGATAGCAGTGTCCGCCAGCACGGTAACCACGCTCGGCTGCACCTCGAGGATGCCGCCGGACAGGTAGATGAACTCTTCTTCACCGTGCTGCTTAACAATACGCACCATGCCAGGCTTGATGGCAGTCAGCAGCGGCGCATGGCCAGGGAAGATCCCCAGTTCACCTTCGCTGCCTGTCACCTGGATCTTCTGCACCAGGCCGGAAAACATCTGTTTTTCCGCGCTGACTACATCCAGATGGTAAGTCATAGCCATATCACCCTCCTCTCAAGGCGTTACAGTTTCTTGGCTTTTTCCACTGCTTCTTCAATGGTGCCAACCATGTAGAACGCCTGCTCCGGCAGGTGGTCATAGTCGCCGTCCATAATGCCTTTGAAACCACGGATGGTGTCTTTCAGCGATACGAACTTGCCCGGAGAACCGGTGAAGACTTCTGCCACGAAGAACGGCTGAGACAGGAAGCGTTGGATCTTACGCGCACGGGATACGACCAGTTTGTCTTCTTCAGACAGCTCGTCCATACCCAAGATCGCGATGATATCTTTCAGTTCCTGGTAGCGTTGCAGAATGGACTGCACGCCACGCGCTACGTCGTAGTGCTCCTGGCCAACAACCAGCGGATCCAGCTGACGGCTGGTGGAATCCAGCGGGTCAACGGCCGGGTAGATACCCAGAGAAGCGATGTTACGGCTCAGTACCACGGTTGCGTCCAAGTGCGCAAAGGTGGTGGCTGGTGACGGGTCAGTCAAGTCATCCGCAGGAACGTAAACGGCCTGTACGGAAGTGATGGAACCGGTCTTGGTCGAGGTGATACGTTCTTGCAGAACGCCCATCTCTTCCGCCAGCGTTGGCTGATAACCTACCGCGGATGGCATACGGCCCAGAAGTGCGGACACTTCGGTACCGGCCAGGGTGTAACGGTAGATGTTGTCAACGAACAGCAGAACGTCACGGCCTTCGTCACGGAATTTCTCCGCCATGGTCAGGCCGGTCAGCGCAACGCGCAGACGGTTACCTGGTGGCTCGTTCATCTGGCCGTAAACCAGGGATACTTTGTCCAGAACGTTGGAGTCGGTCATTTCGTGGTAGAAGTCGTTACCCTCACGAGTACGCTCGCCCACGCCCGCAAACACGGAATAACCGGAGTGCTCGATCGCGATGTTACGGATCAGCTCCATCATGTTTACGGTTTTACCCACGCCCGCACCGCCGAACAGACCCACTTTACCGCCCTTGGCGAACGGACAAATCAGGTCCATTACCTTGATACCGGTTTCCAGCAGTTCCTGGGAGCTGGACAGCTCTTCGTAGCTTGGCGCCGCGCGGTGAATCGCCCAACGCTCTTCTTCACCGATGTCACCTTTCATGTCGATCGGTTGACCCAATACGTTCATGATACGGCCCAGGGTAGCTTTACCCACCGGCACTTCAATCGGGTGGTCCAGGTTGTTCACTTTCAGACCGCGACGCAGACCGTCGGAGGTCCCCATTGCGATACAGCGAACCACGCCACCGCCCAGCTGTTGCTGAACTTCCAACACCAGTTTTTCGGTGCCGTTTTCTACCTCAAGGGCGTCGTACACTTTCGGTACGGCATCCTGAGGGAACTCGACGTCCACCACGGCGCCGATTACCTGGATAATCTTTCCAGTAGCCATCTTGAATCCTCTACGTAATTCGTAAACCTAGCTTAAACCGCGGAGGCTCCCGAAACGATCTCGGTGAGTTCCTGAGTGATGCTGGCCTGACGCGCCTTGTTGTATACCAACTGCAGCTCTTTGATCAGGCTACCGCCGTTATCGGTTGCGGCTTTCATCGCGACCATTCGTGCGGCCTGCTCGCTGGCCAGGTTTTCCACGACGCCCTGATAAACCTGCGACTCCACATAGCGGCGCAGCAAGGTATCAAGCAGCACTTTTGGATCGGGTTCATACAGGTAATCCCAAGGCGTTTTCTTCAGCTCTTCGTCATCGGCTGGCGGTAACGGCAGCAGCTGAAGCACCTGCGGCTCTTGGGACATCGTATTAACAAATTTGTTGCTGACAATGTACAGCTTGTCCAAACGACCTTCGTCGTAGGCCTGCAGCATCACTTTCACCGGCCCGATCAGATCCGACAGGGAAGGTTTGTCCCCCATGCCGGTCACCTGGGCAACCACGTTGCCGCCCACGGAACCAAAGAAAGAGGCCGCTTTAGAGCCAATCAGCGCCAAATCGGTTTCGACGCCTTTTTCGGACCAGGCTTTCATCTCCGCCAGCAGCTTTTTGAACAGGTTGATGTTCAAGCCGCCGCAGAGACCACGGTCAGTAGACACCACCAGATACCCGACGCGCTTAACGTCACGCTCATCCAGGTACGGGTGCTTGTACTCCAGATTCCCTAACGCAAGGTGACCAATCACTTTGCGCATGGTCTCTGCATAAGGACGGCTGGCCGCCATGCGATCCTGCGATTTACGCATTTTGGAGGCGGCGACCATTTCCATCGCTTTAGTGATCTTTTGCGTGTTTTGCACGCTAGCGATCTTACTACGTATCTCTTTTGCGCCGGCCATCTCTGCTTCTCCTCAGTGCCAGACGGCCTGCTGTCTTTCAACAGCAGGACCGTTCGGCGTTACCAGGACTGGGTTTTCTTGAAGGTCTCGAGGATGTCTTTCAACTTGCCCTCGATCTCATCATTGAAGTTGCCAGTTTGGTTGATGTGGTTCAGCAGCTCGGCGTGCTCGCGGTCCGCATAGGCGACCAGCGCGGCTTCGAAGCTCACCACTTTGGCGACTTCGACGTCGTTCAGGTAACCGCGTTCTGCGGCAAACAGCACCAGAGACTGTTGTGCGACCGACATCGGCGCATACTGTTTCTGTTTCAGCAGCTCGGTCACTTTCTGACCGTGGCTCAGCTGTTTGCGGGTCGCGTCGTCCAGATCGGATGCGAACTGGGAGAACGCAGCCAGTTCACGATACTGCGCCAGCGCGGTACGGATACCGCCGGACAGTTTCTTCATGATCTTGGTCTGCGCGGCGCCACCAACACGGGATACGGAGATACCCGGGTTAACTGCCGGACGAATACCGGAGTTGAACAGGTTGGATTCCAGGAAGATCTGACCATCGGTAATCGAGATTACGTTGGTCGGAACGAACGCGGAAACGTCACCCGCCTGGGTTTCAATGATCGGCAGAGCGGTCAGTGAACCAGTTTGGCCTTTAACTTCACCTTTGGTGAAGGCTTCAACGTATTCGGCGTTAACGCGCGCTGCACGCTCCAGCAGACGGGAGTGCAGGTAGAATACGTCGCCTGGGTAAGCTTCACGACCTGGCGGACGACGAAGCAGCAGGGAAATCTGGCGGTAAGCAACGGCCTGTTTGGACAGGTCATCGTACACGATCAGCGCATCTTCACCGCGGTCACGGAAGTATTCGCCCATTGCGCAACCGGCGTATGGCGCCAGGTATTGCAGTGCAGCGGATTCGGAAGCGGTCGCCACCACCACGATGGTGTTGGCCAGTGCGCCGTGCTCTTCCAGTTTGCGCACCACGTTAGCGATGGTGGACGCTTTCTGGCCGATAGCCACGTAAACGCATTTGATGCCGGAGTCGCGTTGGTTGATGATCGCATCGATCGCCAGCGCGGTTTTACCGGTCTGACGGTCACCGATCACCAGCTCACGCTGGCCACGGCCGATTGGAATCATGGCATCAACGGATTTGTAGCCAGTCTGAACCGGCTGATCAACGGATTGACGCTCGATAACGCCTGGCGCGATAGCTTCTACCGGAGAGAAACCGTCGTTCTCAATCGGGCCTTTGCCGTCGATTGGCGCGCCCAGGGTGTTAACTACGCGGCCCAGCAGACCACGACCGACTGGAACTTCCAGGATACGGCCGGTGCATTTAACCTTCATGCCTTCGGCCAGATCCGCGTACGGACCCATAACCACGGCACCGACGGAGTCGCGCTCCAGGTTCAATGCGATTGCGTAACGGTTGCCAGGCAGCGCGATCATTTCGCCCTGCATAACGTCGGCCAAGCCGTGTACGCGGATGATCCCGTCGCTGACGGAAACGATAGTACCTTCATTGTGAGCTTCGCTCACTACATTGAACTGAGCAATGCGCTGCTTGATCAGTTCGCTGATTTCGGTGGAATTCAGTTGCATGCTCCAGTCCCCTTAAGACTGCAAGACGTCTGTCAGGCGTTCAAGACGACCGCGAACGCTGCCATCAATCACCATATCGCCGGCGCGAACAACGATGCCGGCCAGTACAGACTTGTCAATTTTGCAATTCAGCTTAACTTTGCGTGACAGACGTTTTTCCATCGCAGCGGCGATTTTCGCCTGCTGTTCGTCGCTCAGCGCGCTCGCAGAGAGCACTTCGACTTCGACGGTGGATTCCAGCGAGGCGCGCAGTTCGATGAACTGCTGCAGCACGGCAGGAAGAACCAGTAAACGTCCATTTTCGGCCATTACGCGGATAAAGTTCTGGCCATGTTCGTCGAGCCGATCGCCACAAACCGCGATGAACGTCTTGGACAGCGTTTCTGGCGCGACCGCGCCAGACAGCAGTTCAGAAATCTGTTCATTGCGAGTGACTTCAGCCGCAAACGCCAGCATTTCCTGCCAGCGCTCTACGCTTTGGTGCTCAACGGCAAAGTCAAAAGCTGCTTTGGCGTAGGGGCGAGCTACAGTGACAAATTCAGACATCAGCCCCTCCCTCCTTACAGTTCAGCGACCAGTTTATCAACGATGTCGCTGTTAGCAGCTTCATCCACGGAACGTTCGATGATCTTCTCGGCGCCGGCAATTGCCAGCATCGCGACTTGCTTACGCAACTCTTCACGAGCGCGCTTACGTTCGGCTTCGATCTCAGCCTGAGCCTGCGCCACGATTTTGTTACGTTCCTGCTCGGCTTCGGCTTTCGCTTCATCCATGATCTGAGCTTTGCGTTTGTTCGCTTGCTCGATGATCACCTGAGCTTCTGCTTTAGCAGTTTTCAGCTGGTCGGTCGCATTGGCTTGCGCTAAGTCCAGATCTTTTTTGGCACGCTCTGCAGAAGCGAGGCCGTCAGCGATTTCTTTCTGACGTTTCTCGATGGCAGCCATGATCGGCGGCCATACGTACTTCATGCAGAACCAGACAAACAGAACGAACGCGATGGCCTGGCCGAGGATTGTTGCGTTAAGATTCACAGCACAATGCCTCTTTAAAAGTTAATAGTTTGGTTACGTCGTAGAGGGTTGCTCTACTTACGCGACGGCGAACATCACGTACAGACCCAGACCTACAGCGATCATCGGGATGGCGTCGACCAGACCCATAACGATAAAGAACTGTGTACGCAGCAGAGGAATCAGGTCAGGCTGACGAGCAGCGCCTTCCAAGAATTTACCACCCAGGATGCCGATACCGATCGCAGCACCGATTGCCGCTAAACCCATCATCACAGCGGCAGCCATGTACAGCAGATCCATACTCAGGTTTTCCATGACAGTCTCCAGTTTGTTTCAGTTTAAAAGTGCAAGTGTTTTAAGAAAATCAGTGCTCTTCAGACGCCATCGACAGATAGACGATCGTCAGAACCATGAAAATAAAGGCTTGAAGCGTAATGATCAGGATGTGGAAGATAGCCCAAGGCAAGCTCAGGACCCACTGTGACCACCACGGCAACAGGCCGGCAATCAGGATGAAGATCAACTCACCCGCATACATGTTGCCGAACAGTCGCAGACCCAGTGAAACAGGTTTGGACAGCAGGCTGACACCTTCAAGAATCAGGTTGATAGGAATGAATACAGGGTGGTTGAACGGCTGCATGGTCAACTCTTTAACGAACCCGCCAACGCCTTTCATTTTGATGCTATAGAACAGAATCAGGATAAACACGCCCAGCGCCATAGACAGCGTGACGTTCACGTCGGCGGTAGGCACGACGCGCAGCGCAGGCAGACCGAGAACGTGGGTGCCGAGATAAGGCAGGAAGTCAACCGGGATGAGGTCCATCAGGTTCATCAGGAACACCCAGACGAACACGGTCAGCGCCAACGGCGCAATGACCTTGCTCTTGCCGTGGTACATGTCGCGCACGCTGCTGTCGACGAAACCGACCACCAGCTCCACGGCGGTTTGCAGTTTACCCGGCACGCCGCTGGTGGCGTTTTTGGCCACTTTGCGGAAGATCACCAGGAAGAGCGCCCCGAGGACGACGGAGAAAAACATCGAGTCGAGGTTAATCGACCAAAACCCAGTCCCGACCTGAAGCTGCGTCAGGTGGTGACCGATATACTCCTGTGGAGTCAAGACTTCTCCTGCAGACATGATGCCTCTTACCCTTATTTAGTTAAGTTCGGTAACTGTTAATCACGGCCGGTGCCACTATCTGCACCACTAACACCGCTAAATAGGTCAGGCCAAGCGGTATAAACTCCGCCTTGAACACCCCCAGCGCCACGATCAGCAAAACGATGGTGATCACGACCTTTAGCCCCTCGCCGATGGCGAACGACCAGGCAACCCTACCGGGCGCCGGCGTTTGCGCCTGATGGCGCAAGGCAAACAGCATAAACATTGCACTCGGCAACCAGGCGGCGAGACCGCCTGCCAGCGCCGAAGCGCTCCATTCCGGGCTTTTCAGCCAGAAAGCAACGCTGATCAGAACAAAAGTCATTAACTGCAAAAACAGCAGTTTGCGTGCGACTTTCCCGCTGTAAAGGGACACAGACATGACGTTTGTTCTCTCCGTACCCCAGAGGGGGTATGCTGAGTGACGTATACAACTGTTTTTGCTGTCCAGAGTCAAGCAGCAAAAAACGAGCAAATTATACGGGGCATACCAACGAATTCAATCGATAAGTAGCGAAAAGGTGAACAATTATTTAAATTTCCCTATTCCAGCCTATTTTCACAAGAAAACGGTCGGAATAATAGGGCGCATTTAATTGTCTGATTATTCCAGCGTTGCGTTTAGAAACGCGAAGCCGATCACAGTAATGTCCCTTCCTGATTTATAGCCGATGGTCAACCAAACCGTCTTTAGCAATTTGAGCGATCAAAAGATTATATAAATCAAAACATTATCAGTTAACTGTTCAAAAACAATCCGTATACCCGACGAAAACCTTTATTGACAAGCCGCGGGGCAATATTCCAACAGCCAATTAACATTAGCAGCAAACGCCAATCTTTCGCACATGATTGCTAACGTGACTATTTCCAAATGCAATTACTCTATTGTCGCTAATTAGCCGCGTTTTTTGTGTTAATAGAAAGTAAATTAACTAAAAAAAGCGACCAACTAATTAGCCTGCTTATCTTTCTGCCTGGTACTGACTTTAATTCACGCTTGTTTGATCAAAAGCAAACTCAGTTTGCCTTAAGAATCACCAGGTGGCGTTCGCCTTCCAGTTCAGGCACCTGCAGCCGCACGATGGACTCCAGGCTAACGCCCGCCGGCAGCTGCGTCAGCTCTTCATCCGGGCGCACGCCTTTCAACGCGTAAAAACGCCCCTGCCCTTTCGCCGGCAGGTGATGGCACCAGGACAGCATATCCTGCAGCGAAGCGAACGCGCGGCTGATCACGCCGTCGAACGGTGGCTCGGCCGGAAACTCCTCAACGCGGCTCTGCACCGGCTCGATATTGTTCAGGCCCAGCTCATGCTGCACCTGACGCAGGAAACGTACGCGCTTGCCCAGGCTGTCGAGCAGCGTGAAATGCGCGTCCGGGCGCACGATCGCCAGCGGAATGCCCGGCAAGCCGGGGCCGGTGCCGACATCGATAAAATGCGAGCCCTGCAGATGCGGGTTGACCACGATGCTGTCGAGGATGTGGCGCACCAGCATTTGCTGCGGATCGCGCACCGACGTGAGGTTATAAGCCTTGTTCCACTTATCCAGCATGCCGACATAGCCCAGCAGCTGCTGTTTCTGCTGATCGGGCAGCTCAATGCCTGCTGCCGCGAGCAGCGAGTCTAATTTTTTTTGCACAACGGATCCTTTGGCAGGCGCTGAACGACCAGCGGATGGTTAGCTGGCGCAATGAGGCGCCTATGATAATTCAGGGCGCAAGTGATGTCAGCGGCCGTTTGGCTACGGGATGAGCAAACGGCCGCCTGGCTGCGGGATTTATGCGCTGCGGCGCAGCAGTCCCTGCTTTTTCAGCCAGATCAGCAAAATCGAGATCGCCGCCGGCGTAATGCCGGAGATGCGCGAAGCCTGGCCGATGGAGTTCGGTTTGTGATCGTTCAGTTTGGCGATCACCTCGTTCGACAGCCCAGAAACCTGACGGTAGTCGAGATCCAACGGCAGCACGGTGTTCTCGTTGCGCTGTTGTTTTTCGATCTCTTCCTGCTGACGAGCGATGTAGCCTTCGTATTTGACCTGGATCTCGACCTGTTCGGCGGCTTGTACGTCGTCCAGCGGCGGCGCGAAGGCCTCGGTGCCGGTCAACTGTGCGTAATCCATCTCCGGGCGGCGCAGCAGCTCTTCGCCGTTCGCTTCGCGCGACAGCGGCGCTTTCAGCAGCGCATTGACCTGTTCGACGTTCTCGGCGTGCGGGTGCATCCAGATGTCGCGCAGGCGCTGACGTTCGCGTTCGATTCGCTCCAGCTTCTCGCTGTAACGCGCCCAACGCACGTCGTCCACCAGGCCGAGTTCACGGCCTTTTTCCGTCAGGCGGAGATCGGCGTTGTCTTCGCGCAGCATCAGACGATACTCGGCGCGCGAGGTAAACATGCGGTACGGTTCTTTGGTGCCGAGGGTGCTGAGATCGTCCACCAGCACGCCCAGGTAGGCCTGATCGCGACGTGGCGCCCAGCCTTCCTGTTCGTCGGCGAAGCGCCCGGCGTTCAGGCCGGCCAACAGGCCCTGCGCAGCGGCTTCTTCATACCCGGTGGTGCCGTTGATCTGGCCGGCGAAGAACAGCCCCTGAATGAATTTGCTTTCCAGCGTCGGCTTCAGATCGCGCGGATCGAAGAAATCGTACTCGATGGCATAACCAGGGCGAATAATACGCGCGTTCTGCATCCCTTCCATCGAACGGACGATCTGCATCTGCACGTCGAACGGCAGGCTGGTGGAAATCCCGTTAGGGTAAATCTCGTTGCTGGTCAGGCCTTCCGGTTCGAGGAAGATCTGGTGCGCGTTGCGATCGGCAAAGCGCATGACCTTGTCTTCGATCGACGGGCAGTAACGTGGGCCGATCCCTTCGATGATCCCGGCATACATCGGGCTGCGATCGAGGTTATTGCGGATCACGTCATGGGTTTTTTCATTGGTGTGGGTGATGTAGCACGCCATTTGTTCCGGGTGCTGGCTGGCATCGCCCAGGAACGAGAATACCGGCACCGGCGTATCGCCGTGTTGTGGCGCCAGTACGCTGAAATCGATAGTGCGGGCGTCGATGCGCGGCGGCGTACCAGTTTTCAAGCGGTTGACGCGCAGCGGCAGTTCACGCAAACGCTGCGACAGCGAGATCGAAGGAGGATCCCCCGCGCGGCCGCCGCTGTAATTCTCCAGGCCGATATGGATCTTGCCGTCCAGGAAGGTGCCGACGGTCAATACCACCGCCTTGGCGCGGAATTTCAGGCCCATTTGGGTGACGGCGCCCACTACGCGATCGTTTTCGACGATCAGATCCTCAACCGGCTGTTGGAAGATCATCAGGTTGGGCTGGTTCTCCAACGCGGTGCGGATCGCCTGGCGATACAGCACGCGATCCGCCTGCGCGCGAGTAGCGCGAACGGCAGGGCCTTTGCTGGCGTTTAGTATCCTAAACTGGATGCCGGCATGATCGATCGCCGTGGCCATCAGGCCGCCGAGTGCATCAATTTCCTTAACCAGATGCCCTTTACCAATACCGCCAATCGCCGGGTTACAGGACATCTGTCCCAGCGTATCGATATTGTGTGTCAATAATAAAGTCTGACGTCCCATGCGCGCCGCGGCCATGGCGGCCTCGGTACCTGCATGGCCACCACCGATGATGATGACGTCAAATTGATCTGGATAAAACATGGAACTGCACCTCGCCGTATTGCGAACGATCGTATTTGCCCTGGGGTGGGGGATTCTACTCAAGTTTAGACGATCGACCAAGCGGTCAGGATCGCCGGTAATTAAAAGAAGATCTTTTTTATTTAAAGATCTCTTTATTAGATCTCTTATTAGGATCGCGATCCTCTGTGGATAAGTAACTATTCACGAAGAAGATCAGCAGATTAAGGAGGATCGTTTGCTGTGAATGATCGGTGATCCCGACGCAGATAAGCTGGGATCTAAAAGGCTTGTTATGCACAGGACAAAAAACGACCTACGGTTGTTATTTGGATAACTACGGCTTTTACCCTGCTTTTAAGCTTAGTTATCCACAATCGTTCGCGCGATCTTTAGACAAACTAGAGTAAATTAATCCAGTTTTTTACCCATTCCTCGGCCGGATCCTCGGGAATTTCATGCTCGGTCACGTCGATCTCGAGACGATCGCCGATCCTTTTCGCGCCTCTGGCGATCAGCAGATCGTCGATCTGTTTGATCGCGCCGCAGAAGATGTCGTATTCCGAACTGCCCAAACCGACGGCGCCGAACTGCACCTCGGAAAGATCCGGCTGTTGTTCGGCGATCTGCTCCAGCAGCGGCTGAAGGTTATCCGGCAGTTCGCCGGCGCCGTGCGTGGAAGAGACCACCAGCCAGCGGCCGGTCAACGGCAGTTCATCCAGTTCAGGGCCGTGCAGCATCTCGGTAGAGAAACCCGCGTCTTCCAGCTTTTCAGCCAAATGTTCAGCCACGTATTCGGCGCTGCCAAGCGTACTGCCACTGATCAGAGTAATGTCTGCCATGAACCAACGATCCCAACCTTCTCACTCAAAGTGGCTGCATTGTACGCTGTGAATCGGCTGGGATCTACCTGTGGATAATGTGGGTATGCAATTTGGCGGGTTACGGCACGATGGTGCGCATAATGGGGTTCTGCAGCGAGATCAGCGTTTCGGTAGACTGGATCTCGTCGATGGTCTGGATCTTGTTGATAAGTACCTGCTGCAGTGCGTCGATCGATCGGCACATCACCTTGATAAAGACGCTGTAGTGGCCGGTGGTGTAATAGGCTTCCACCACTTCCTCCAGGCTTTCCAGCTTTTTCAGCGCCGAAGGGTAGTCCTTGGCGCTCTTTAATATGATGCCGATAAAGCAGCACACATCGTAGCCCAGCTGTTTGGGGCTGACGTCGATGCGCGCGCCGGTGATGATCCCGGCCTGTTTCATCTTCTCTACCCGCACATGAATGGTGCCGGGGCTGACGGCGAAGTTTTTCGCCAGTTCGGCGTACGGCGTGCGCGCGTTGTCCATCAGAGCGTTGAGGATGCCGCGATCGAGATTATCGATCTGATAAATTTCCGCCATTTAATCCCCTATTAATTAACGATTGTTGAATTCTGTCCGGGTAAAAATGAACGATTAAAAGTGAAAAGGCAATATTGATTAATGGATATTGAATTGACATGTCATTTTGTTGCTTAATCGATGGCAACAGAGACAGGTTTACAAGAGATACGGCAATGAAAAAACAGTTTATCCAAAAACAACAACAAATCAGCCAGGTCAAATCCTTCTTCTCCCGCCAGCTGGAGCAACAGCTTGGCCTGATCGAAGTGCAGGCGCCGATCCTCAGCCGTCTGGGCGACGGTACGCAGGATAACCTCTCCGGCAGCGAGAAAGCGGTGCAGGTTAAGGTGAAAACCCTGCCGGACGCCACCTTCGAAGTGGTGCATTCATTGGCGAAATGGAAACGTAAAACGCTGGGCAGCTACGATTTCGGCGCCGGCGAAGGCCTGTACACCCATATGAAGGCGCTGCGCCCGGATGAAGATCGCCTGACGCCTATCCACTCGGTGTACGTCGATCAGTGGGACTGGGAACGGGTGATGGGCGACGGAGAGCGCAGCCTGGACTACCTGAAAAGCACCGTGCGCAGCATTTACGCCGCCATCAAGGCGACGGAGGCGGAAGTCAGCCGCGAGCATGGTCTGACCCCGTTCCTGCCGGAACAGATCCACTTTGTGCACAGCGAAACCCTGCTGCAGCGTTACCCGGATCTGGACGCCAAAGGGCGCGAGCGGGCGATCGCCAAAGAGCTGGGCGCAGTGTTCCTGATCGGCATCGGCGGCAAGCTGTCGCACGGCAAATCGCACGATGTGCGGGCACCGGATTATGATGATTGGACCACCCCGGCGGCGGATGGCCTGGCGGGCCTGAACGGCGATATCGTGGTGTGGAACCCGGTGCTGCAGGACGCTTTCGAGCTGTCCTCTATGGGCATCCGCGTCGACGCCGCCGCGCTGAAACGTCAGCTGGCGCTGACCGGCGATGAAGAGCGCATGAAGCTGGAGTGGCACCAGTCGCTGCTGCGCGGCGATATGCCGCAGACTATCGGCGGCGGCATCGGTCAGTCGCGCTTGGTGATGCTGCTGCTGCAACTGTCGCATATCGGCCAGGTGCAGTGCGGCGTGTGGTCGCCGGAAGTGCGCGGGGCGGTCGAAGGCCTGCTCTGATCCCGCCTAGCGCCGCCAGCGGCGCATCAAACGGCTTTTCAGCCCGGTATCGAAGCGCCAGATATGATCGAAGATGCGCATGATGCCGGGTTTGCCGTAGGCGGACATCGCCACCGCATGGAAACGCTGCTGGTGGCTTTGCTGCTGCTGTTTCACCTTCTTTATTACCTCCTCCGGCAACCGCTGGGCGATAAAATCGGAAATGATCACCGCATCGGCGTCAAACCAGCCGCTCTCCGCCATTTTGGTGACGGTGGCGTTCAGGCAGGCCGCCAGATCGGTGCCGCCGCGAAACTGCTGGCCGAGAAAGCGCACCGCCTGTTCGATGCCGCTGGCGGCGGTGAGCTCGTAATGCACGATCTGGTTGGCGAACAGCATGATGTAGCAACGGCGGTTGTCCGCCAGCGCAATGCGCAGCAGCGCCAGGCAGAACGCCTTGGCGCACTGTTCGTTGAAGCCGCCCATCGATCCTGAGGTGTCCACACAGACGATAAACGGCCCGCGCGGCTGTTGATCCTGCTGCTGATGGGTGACCTGGCGGATCAGGATCTGCTCCTGCCAGACGTCGCCCTGCAGGCGGTAGCTCAGCAGCCGCTTTTCCAACAGGCGGCGATAAAATTCGAACTCCAGCTCTTCAATGCCTAGCGTCGCCAGCTCCGGCGGCAGCAGGCGCAGGATGTCGTCGCTCTGATGAATGCCGCTCACTTCTTCCGGTAGCGTGGCCGGCACCTGCACCATCACCCTGAACGGCTCCGGCTGCGCGTCCTGTTGCTGCACCGCCTTGGCCTGATAGCTGCGGCCCAACTGCTGCGCCAGCTTTTTCAGCTCCGGCTGCTGCTGCAAAAAGTTGCCGTACTCCACCAGCCGCTGGTAATCGCCGCGCTGTAGCTGGCCTTTGCTCATGTCCCACAGCCTGCCGGCGGCGGTGTCGTTTTCCGACAGCAGCGGCTCCAGCGCGCCGCTCAGCGCCAATCGCTCCTGCAGTTCCGCCATCAGTTGCTCGCGCTCCTGTTCCAGAAGCTGGTGGTGCAGCATGGTGGCCTGCAGCGTCAGGCTGATGCGCCAGCGCTGCAGGAACAGGGTTTGGAAGCTGTCGTCCAGCGGATGATTGGGCAGATCGGCGGCGTCCACCAGCGCGCGCGCCTGTTCATAAAACGGCGAGACCAGCTGGCGCAGCAGCTCCATCGTGTCGTTGAGGTTGTGATAGAACTGGGTGTTGTTCTCCAGCTGGCACTGTTGGTAGCGGTAAAATTCCTGCGCCAGCGCCGGCGGCACCATAGCTTCTTGCAGACGCTCCTTGAGCTGCAGTTTCCAGCGTGGCAGATCGCGATCCAGCGCCCGGCGAAGGGCCGGAAACTTTTTAAAGAACACCGACAGCTGCGGCGCCGCCAGCATGCCGACGATCATCTCCTCGATCATTTCGCCTTCGGCGATCGCCAGCAGCAGATCGAGCGTCTCCAGACTGAGCATGGTTACTGGCCGCGCATTTGCTGCAGTTGCTGTTTAACCTGCTCCGCCACCTGCAGCAGACTGGCTTCGATCTTGGCCAGGCCGGCGGCGGGTGTGAACAGACAGGGCTGATGTTGGCTGAAGGCGCGGCGCTGCTCCGCCAGGCGTTGGGCCAACGCGTCCATTTCGTCCAGCAGCGCCTGCGGCGTGGCGGTGGCCTGTTTGCCTGGCAGCGCCAGCAGCGACGGCTGGCGGCTGACGTCCAGCACCGTCAGGTGCAGTTGGTCGTCGACCTCCAAATCGATCGGCTGCGCGAAGCCGATGCCGTTCAGCTTGGCGCGCACGTCGCCGCCTTTTTGCAGCCAGTTGTCCAGCACGCTGCTTTCGATGCTCAGATGGTTGACCTGAATGTCATGCAGCTGCAGCGGCTTTTGCAGCAACAGGGTGAGGGTGCCGCCGGCGAACGGCGTGGCCGGTGCGTATTGCGGTTTACGGCTGAACATGCCGCCCTTTTTCACCAGGCTGATGGCCTGCCGGTCGCTTTGTTGCTGCTGATCCTGCAGCCAGCGGGTGTGGATTTGTTGCAGTTGGATCAGCATCGACTGTTGCTGGTAGGCCGATTCGGTCAGCAGCTGATCGATCTGCTGTTGCAGCAGCTTCAGCGAGGTGAGATCGTGCCACAGGCAGTCTTTCAGCAGCATCAGGTCGAGCGGGGCGATGGCGTCGCGCCCGCTGAAGAAGGCGCAGGCCTGCAGCAGGCGCAGGGCTTTTTTCCAGCGTCGGTCAGAGACGTACGGCGCCTGTTCCAGCGCGTCCAGCCGCTGGCGCAGCTGGAAAATCAGCTCAAAGCAGGCTTCCGGCAGCGCCACCTTATCGATCTGCGGCTGCCACTGCAGAAACTCTTCGTCGCTGACGCTCAGCGCCGCCGGCACCGGGTTTTGGCTTTCGCTCTGGCGGTTGACCAGCAGCGAGCGGAAATTCTGCTTATCCTGCACCTTATCCAGCCACAGGCGGATCAGCATGCGGTCATATAAGGCTTCGAGGCTGTTGTCCGCTTCGGGCAGTTCGTTGGAGGCGGTCACCAGCAGGCGCAGCGGGATCGGTTCTTCGCTGTTGCCGTTGCGAAAGCGCCGTTCGTTGATCGCCGTCAGCAGGGTGTTGAGGATCGCCGGGCCGGCCTTCCAGATCTCGTCCAGAAACACGATCTCCGCTTCCGGCAGGTAGCCGGCGGTCAGACGCTGATAGCGCCCCTCATCTTTCAACGCCTGAATGGAGAGCGGGCCGAAGACCTCTTCCGGCGTGGAAAAGCGCGTCATCAGGTATTCAAAGGAGCGGGCGTTGCGGAAGGCAAACTTCAGCCGGCGCGCGATCAGGCTCTTGGCGATGCCGGGCGGGCCGAGCAGGAATACGCTTTCGCCGCTCAGCGCCGCCAGCAGGCACAGGCGAATCGCTTCTTGCCGCTCATAAAGACCGCTCTCCAGCGCGCTGCTGAGGCGGGAAATTCGTTCTGCCAGAAGGGATGATGGCGTCATATAATTGTCGCATTGTCCGAGAGTTAGCCAATCTTGGTCGATAATCCGATGATAAACCACCATTATTTTTAGTGGTATAGCTTGTTGATTAGTAATATTTTTCTAAGTTGAGCCGGATATCCGGTTCACATTTTGTTTATTTTTCGGCTCTGATATAAGGGTAGGCAAGCCGTATAAATGGTGCATACTGTGCGGCTTTCTGGTGGGCGTGACGGATCTTTGAGCCCGTATTTTGCCTGATGCGGATGCATCGCTAACGGATGTTCTGATAAAGAAACGAATTATGAGCGCAGAGCATAAGCAGTCCTTATCGGCGGTAACCCTGGCGGCCATCGGCGTGGTCTACGGTGATATCGGCACCAGCCCTCTCTATACGTTGAGAGAGTGTTTCTCCGGCCATTACGGCTTCGATGTTCGTCCAGACGTGGTTTTCGGCTTCCTGTCGCTGATTTTCTGGATGCTGATCGTGATCGTTTCCCTCAAATATCTCACCTACGTGATGCGCGCGGACAACGCCGGCGAAGGCGGCATTCTGACGCTGATGTCGCTGGCCGGGCGCAATACCTCGGCGCGCACCACCGCGGTGCTGGTGATACTGGGCCTGATCGGCGGCAGCTTCTTCTATGGCGAGGTGGTGATCACCCCGGCGATCTCGGTGATGTCGGCGATAGAGGGGTTGGAAATCGCCGCGCCTGCGCTCGATGCCTATATCGTGCCGCTCTCTATTCTGGTGCTGACCCTGCTGTTCGTTATCCAAAAACACGGCACCGGCAGCGTCGGCAAGCTGTTCGCCCCGGTAATGCTGTTGTGGTTCATCGTGTTGGCGGTACTGGGCGCGCGCAGCATCATTTCGAACCCGGAAGTGCTGCAGGCGCTGAACCCCAAATGGGCGCTCAACTTCTTCATGGAATATAAGAAGGTGTCGTTCTTTGCGCTGGGGGCGGTGGTGCTGTCGATCACCGGCGTCGAGGCGCTGTATGCCGATATGGGGCACTTCGGTAAGTTCCCGATCCGCCTGGCCTGGTTCACCGTGGTGCTGCCTTCGCTGGTGCTCAACTACTTCGGCCAGGGCGCGCTGCTGCTGAAAAACCCTGAGGCGATCAAAAACCCGTTCTTCCTGCTGGCACCCGACTGGGCGCTGATCCCGCTGCTGATTCTGGCGACCCTGGCGACGGTTATCGCTTCGCAGGCGGTGATTTCCGGCGTCTTCTCGCTGACCCGCCAGGCGGTGCGCCTGGGCTATCTGTCGCCGATGCGCATTATTCACACCTCGGAAATGGAATCCGGCCAGATCTACATTCCAGTGATCAACTGGACGCTGTACATCTCGGTGGTGCTGGTGATTGTCGGTTTCGAACACTCCAGCAACCTGGCGGCGGCGTACGGCATCGCCGTCACCGGCACCATGGTGCTGACCAGCATTCTGGTCACCTCGGTGGCGATCAACAACTGGCACTGGAATCGCTTCCTGGCGCTCGGCATCGCTGCCATCTTGCTGATCATCGACGTGCCGATGTTCTCCGCCAATGCCCTGAAGCTGTTCTCCGGCGGCTGGTTGCCGCTGACCTTGGCGCTGGTGATGTTTATCATTATGACCACCTGGAAGAGCGAGCGCTTCCGCCTGCTGCGCCGCCTGCATGAACACGGCAACTCGCTGGAGGCGATGATCGCCTCGCTGGAGAAATCGCCGCCGGTGCGGGTGCCGGGTACCGCGGTGTTCCTATCGCGCGCCACCAACGTCATTCCTTTTGCGCTGCTGCACAACCTGAAGCACAACAAGGTGCTGCATGAGCGCGTGGTGCTGCTGACGCTGCGCACCGAGGATGCGCCTTACGTGCACAACGTGCGTCGGGTGACCATCGAGCAGCTGTCGCCGACCTTCTGGCGGGTAGTGGCCAGCTACGGCTGGCGGGAAACGCCGAACGTCGAGGAGGTATTCCACCGCTGCGGGCTGGAAGGGTTGCCGTGCCGCATGTCGGAGACCTCGTTCTTCATGTCCCATGAATCGCTGATCCTCACCAAGCGGCCGTGGTACCTCTACCTGCGCGGCAAGCTGTTCGTCGCCCTGAGCCGCAACGCGCTGCGCGCGCCGGATCAGTTTGAGATCCCGCCGAACCGGGTCATCGAGCTCGGCACACAGGTCGAGATCTAACCCGCCAGACAGGGGCTCAGCATGGCTGAGCCCCTTTTGTTTGCGCATTGTTCGTGCGTGAACGAAACGTTTCGATAGCGATCACACTTCTGCATTGTGCCGGTTGCCTTCCCCTGCCGTTTTTTTAAACTCCCCCAGGGAGCGAAACGTTTCGCTAGCGGAGTGAGAAGATGAAAAAAGGCGTATTACTGAATTCCGACGTGTCTGCCGTGATTGCCCGGCTGGGGCATACCGACCAGCTCACCCTGTGCGACGCGGGCCTGCCGATACCGGCGGCGACGCAGCGCATCGATCTGGCGCTGACGCAGGGCGTGCCGACCTTCATGCAGGTGTTCGCGGCGGTCACGCAAGAGATGCAGGTAGAAAGCGCCATCCTGGCGGAAGAGATCGTGAAACAGAATCCGTCGCTCCACGAGGCACTGTTGGCTGAACTGACCGCACTGGGCCAACGCCAGGGCAATACCATCAGCGTGCGTTATATCAGCCATCAGGCGTTTAAAGCGCAAACCGAGCACAGCCGGGCGGTGATCCGCAGCGGGGAGTGTTCGCCTTACGCGAACCTGATCCTGTGCGCCGGCGTAACTTTCTGAGGCGTTTATGCAACCTTTACTGCAACTGAAAGGGATTGATAAAGCCTTTCCCGGCGTGAAGGCGCTTTCCGGCGCCGCCCTCAGCGTTTATCCCGGCAAGGTGATGGCGCTGGTGGGGGAAAACGGCGCCGGGAAGTCCACCATGATGAAAGTGCTGACCGGCATCTATCAGAAAGACGCCGGCAGCCAGTATTTTCTCGGTAACGAGGTGGCGTTCAACGGGCCTAAAGATTCGCAGGAAGCGGGCATCGGCATTATCCATCAGGAGCTGAACCTGATCCCGCAGCTGACGATTGCGGAAAACATCTTCCTCGGCCGCGAGTTCGTCAACCGTTTCGGCCGCATTGACTGGAAGCGTATGTACGCCGAGGCCGATCGCTTGCTGGCGCGCCTCAACCTGCGCTACAGCAGCCACCGGCTGGTGGGCGAGCTGTCGATCGGCGATCAGCAGATGGTGGAGATTGCCAAGGTGCTGAGCTTCGAATCGAAAGTGATCATCATGGACGAACCGACCGACGCGCTGACCGACACCGAAACCGCCTCGCTGTTCAAAGTGATCAACGAGCTGAAGGCCGAAGGGCGCGGCATCGTTTATATCTCGCACCGCCTGAAAGAGATTTTTGAAATCTGCGACGACGTGACCGTGTTCCGCGACGGGCAGTTTATCGCCGAGCGGCCGGTGAGCGAGCTGCAGGAAGATTCGCTGATTGAGATGATGGTCGGCCGCAAGCTGGAAGAACAATACCCGCGCCTTGATTTGCCGCGCGGGGAAAAACGGCTGGAAGTCAGCCACCTTTCCGGCCCCGGCGTTGAGGACGTCAGTTTTACGCTGTATCGCGGCGAGATCCTCGGCGTGGCCGGGCTGATGGGCGCCGGGCGCACCGAATTGATGAAGATCCTGTACGGCGCCGCGCCGCGCAAGGCCGGCACCGTCAGCCTGGATGGCCGCGAGGTGGTCACCCATTCGCCGCAGGACGGGTTGGCGAACGGCATCGTCTATATCTCGGAAGACCGCAAGCGCGACGGCCTGGTGCTGGGCATGTCGGTGAAGGAAAACATGTCGCTGACCGCGCTGCGCTACTTCAGCCGCGCCGACGGCAGCCTGAAACAGGCCGACGAGCGGCAGGCGGTGGGGGATTTCATCCGGCTGTTTAATATCAAAACGCCGTCGATGGAGCAGCCGATCGGTCTGCTTTCCGGCGGCAATCAGCAAAAAGTGGCGATCGCCCGCGGCCTGATGACTCGGCCGAAGGTGCTGATCCTCGATGAGCCGACGCGCGGCGTCGACGTCGGCGCCAAAAAAGAGATCTATCAGTTAATCAACCAGTTCAAGCAGGAAGGGCTGAGCATCATTCTGGTGTCTTCGGAAATGCCGGAGGTGATGGGCATGAGCGATCGCATTCTGGTGATGCACGAAGGGCATCTCAGCGGCGAGTTCCCGATTGAACAGGCCACCCAGGAAGCGTTGATGGCGGCAGCCGTCGGCAAGCAATACGGCGTAAAGCAGGAGTAATCAGATATGAGTTCCCAGACTATCGCAGCCAAGCGCTGGTTCAGTAAAGAGTGGCTGTTAGAGCAGAAGTCGTTGATTGCGCTGCTGGTGCTGATCGCCGTGGTCTCTTCCATGAGCCCGAACTTCTTCACCCTGAACAATCTGTTCAATATTCTGCAGCAAACCTCGGTGAACGCCATCATGGCGGTGGGGATGACGCTGGTGATCCTTACGTCCGGCATCGATCTGTCGGTGGGATCGCTGCTGGCGCTGACCGGCGCGGTGGCGGCGTCGATCGTCGGCTTTGAGGTCAACGCGCTGGTGGCGGTGGCGGCGGCATTGGCGCTGGGCGCCGCGGTTGGCGCCTGCACCGGGGTGATCGTCGCCAAAGGCAAAGTGCAGGCCTTTATCGCCACGCTGGTGATGATGCTGCTGCTGCGCGGCGTCACCATGGTGTACACCAACGGCAGCCCGGTCAACACCGGTTTCACCGACGTGGCCGACACCTTCGGCTGGTTCGGCATCGGCCGCCCGCTGGGCGTGCCTACGCCGATCTGGATCATGGCGATCGTGTTCATCGCCGCCTGGTATATGCTGCACCACACGCGCCTGGGCCGCTATATTTATGCCCTGGGCGGCAATGAAGCGGCAACCCGCCTGTCCGGCATCAGCGTCGATAAGGTGAAGATTATCGTCTACTCGCTGTGCGGCCTGCTGGCGGCGCTGGCCGGGGTGATCGAAGTGGCGCGCCTGTCGTCGGCGCAGCCGACCGCCGGCACCGGCTATGAGCTGGACGCCATCGCCGCCGTGGTGCTGGGCGGCACCAGCCTGGCCGGCGGCAAGGGCCGCATCGTCGGCACGCTGATCGGGGCGCTGATCCTCGGCTTCCTGAACAACGGCCTGAATTTACTGGGTGTTTCTTCCTACTACCAAATGATCGTGAAGGCAGTGGTGATACTGCTGGCGGTTCTGGTAGATAACAAAAGCAACAAGTAACCTCCCCCTACAGGAATCACGATGATGAAAATGAAAAAACTGGCAACCTTAGCCTCCGCCATCGCGCTGAGCACCACCCTGAGCGCCAATGCCATGGCCAAAGACACCATCGCGCTGGTGGTGTCCACCCTCAACAACCCGTTCTTCGTCTCAATGAAGGATGGCGCGCAGCAAGAGGCCAACAAGCTGGGCTACAACCTGGTGGTGCTGGATTCCCAGAACAACCCGGCGAAAGAGCTGGCCAACGTGCAGGATCTGATGGTGCGCGCGCCCAAGCTGCTGCTGATCAACCCGACCGACTCCGATGCGGTGGGCAACGCCATCAAGATGGCCAACCAGGCTAAGATCCCGGTCATCACGCTGGACCGCGTGGCGAGCAAGGGCGAGGTGGTGAGCCACATCGCTTCGGACAACCGCGTGGGTGGCAAAATGGCCGGCGACTTCATCGCCAAGAAAGTAGGCGCCGATGCCAAGGTGATTCAGCTGGAAGGCATCGCCGGCACTTCCGCCGCGCGTGAACGCGGTGAAGGCTTCAAGCAGTCGCTGGATCAGAATAAATTCAAACTGTTGGCCAGCCAGCCGGCCGATTTCGATCGCACCAAGGGCCTGAACGTGATGCAGAACCTACTGACCGCGCACCCGGACGTGCAGGCGGTGTTCGCCCAGAACGATGAAATGGCGCTGGGTGCGCTGCGCGCGCTGCAAACCGCCGGTAAAACCGACGTGATCGTGGTAGGCTTCGACGGCACCGCCGACGGTGTAAAAGCGGTTGAAGGCGGCAAGCTGGCGGCGACCGTGGCGCAGCGTCCCGATCAGATCGGCGTGATCGGTGTGGAAACCGCCGATAAAGTGCTGAAAGGCGAAAAAGTGCCGGCGACCATCCCGGTCGATTTGAAACTGGTCACTAAATAAGTCATACCAGCGCCATCGGAACGGGGCGTTTACGATGGCGCGCAATTCAGGAATCAATGCGATGGAAACAGGTAAGCTGGTGGTTCTTGGCAGCATCAATGCCGACCATATCCTCAATATTGAACACTTCCCCCACCCGGGCGAAACGGTGATCGGGAAACAGTATAAGGTGGCGTTTGGCGGCAAGGGCGCGAATCAGGCGGTGGCGGCCGGGCGCAGCGGGGCGGAGATCGCCTTTATCGCCTGCGTGGGCGCCGACGACATTGGTGAACGTGTCCGCCGGCAGCTGGCGAGCGATCGTATTGATATCCAACCGATTGAAGCCATCACCGGCAGCACCACCGGCGTGGCGCTGATCTTCGTCAACGCCGAAGGCGAGAACGTGATTGGCATCGATGCCGGCGCCAACGCCGCGGTGACGCCGGATTACCTGGCGCGCTACCAACAAAAAGTGATCGATGCCGACGCTTTGCTGATGCAGCTGGAGTCGCCGCTGGAGACGGTGATCGCCGCCGCCCGCCTGGCGAAGCAGCATCACACGCAGGTGATCCTCAACCCGGCCCCGGCGCGTGAGCTGCCGGACGAGCTGCTGGGCATGATCGATATGATCACCCCGAATGAAACCGAAGCCCAGCGCCTGACCGGCATCACCGTGGACAACGACGCCGATGCGGCGCGCGCGGCGCAGGCGCTGCACGACAAGGGCATCGCGACGGTGATCATCACCCTCGGCAGCCGCGGCGTGTGGCTGAGCGAAAACGGCAACGGCAAACGGGTGCCCGGCTTCAAGGTGCAAGCGGTGGATACTATCGCCGCCGGCGATACCTTTAACGGTGCGCTGGTCACAGCCCTGTTGGAAGGCAAGGCCATGGCCGACGCGGTGCGTTTCGCCCATGCGGCGGCGGCGATCGCCGTGACCCGCCCTGGCGCGCAGCCTTCGGTGCCGTGGCGTGAAGAGATCGACGCCTTCTTGCAGCAGCAGGGGTGATCCTTTGGCCACCATGAAAGATGTCGCCCGCCTGGCGGGCGTTTCAACCTCTACCGTTTCGCATGTGGTCAACAACAATCGCTTTGTCAGCGACAGCGTGCGCGACAAGGTCATGGCGGCCGTAGAACAGCTGAACTATGCGCCTTCCGCGCTGGCGCGCAGCCTGAAGCTCAACCAGACGCGCACCATCGGCATGCTGGTGACCGCCAGCAACAACCCGTTTTATGCCGAAGTGGTGCGCGGCGTGGAGCGCAGCTGCTATGAACGCGGCTACAGTTTAATCCTGTGCAATACCGAAGAAGACGCCGCGCGCATGAACCGCAGCATGGAGACGCTGCTGCAAAAGCGCGTCGACGGTTTGCTGCTGATGTGCACCGAAAACCACCGGCCATCGCAAGATGCCCTGAGCCGCTACCCGTCATTGCCGATCGTGATGATGGACTGGGCGCCATTCGAGGGCGCCAACGACATTATTCAGGATAACTCGCTGCTGGGCGGCGAGATGGCGACCGATCATCTGATCGCCCGTGGCTACCGCAAAATCGCCTGCATCGCCGGCCCGCAGGATAAAACCACCGCTCGTCACCGACTGGAAGGCTATCGCAACGCGATGCGGCGCGCCGGATTGCCGGTTCCGCCAGGGTATGAAGTGCATTGCGATTTTGAGTTTGAGGGCGGCGTGAACGCCATGCGCCAACTGCTGGCGCTGGACGAGCCGCCGCATGCGGTGTTCGCCGGCAACGACGCGGTGGCGGTGGGCGTTTATCAGGTGCTGTATCAGGCCGGGCTCTCCGTGCCACAGGATATGGCGGTGATGGGCTACGATGACATTGAGCTGGCGCGCTATCTGGCGCCGCCGCTGAGCACCATTCATCAGCCGAAGGATTCGCTGGGCGAACTGGCGATCGATGCGCTGATCAATCGCCTGCAGAACCCAGAGCGCGCCCCCCAGGTGCTGGTGCTGACGCCCGAGCTGGTGGAACGCGCCTCGGTGGGCCGCCGTTAACTCGCCGCCTTCACTTCTTTCTTGCTTTCCTGGCCGCTGATCAAATTGCGGCCATCCTTCCTTCTCAGCAACATAAACACCAGCGCCGACGCCACGGTGACGATCCCCATGGTGATAAAGGTGTAATGGAAGTGGTCGATCATGGTGCCTAACGACAGAGATTCGTAAAAACGCAGCACCGCCGCGCTGATCGCCACGCCGAAGCTGATGGACAGCTGTTGGGTGACCGCCAGGACGCTGTTGCCGGCGCTGGCGTTGGCGTCGTTCAAATCCGCCAGGCTGATGGTGTTCATGGCGGTGAACTGGGTGGACATCGCCATGCCCAGCACGAACAGCGGCAGGATCATCAGCCACAGCGGCATGCCCGGGCTTTGCAGGGCGAACTGGGCGATCAGCACCCCGATGATGACGGTGATGCCGACCAGCGTTTTACGGTAGCCGAACCAGCGCAGCACCTGAGTGACGGTGGATTTCGCCATCAGCGAACCGATGGCGGTTGGCGCCATCATGCAGCCGGCGACGATCGCCGTGTAGCCAAATCCCACCTGCAGCATGAGCGGCATTAAAAACGGCACGCAGCCGGTGCCCAGCCTGGAGGCGACGTTGCCGGCGATGCCGACCGAGAAAGTGCGGGTTTTGAACAGGTCGAGACCGATCAGCGGCTGAGGATGACGGCGTGCGTGCGCGATATAGCCGAACAGCATCACGAAGCCGCTGAGCAGAATGCCCAGCGAAACGTAGCTCGCCAGTACCCGCTCGCCAAACAGCTCCAGCCCGGTAGAGATCAGCACCAGGCTCAGGCCGAACAGCATAAAGCCAAGGAAGTCGAAGCGGCGCTTGGGCGTGGTGAAGTCCGGCATGTATTTACGCGCATAGAAGATACCGAGCAGGCCGATAGGGATATTGATCAGGAAAATCCAGTGCCAGGTGGCGTAGGTGACCAGCCAGCCGCCCAGCAGCGGCCCCAGAATCGGCCCGACCAGGCCGGGCATGGTGACGAAGTTCAGCACCGGCAGCAGTTCGCTGCGTGGGTAGGCGCGCAGTAGCGCCAATCGCGCGACCGGCATCATCATCGCGCCGCCGATGCCCTGCAGCACGCGAGAGGCGACCAGCGCGCTCAGCGTAGGGGACAGAGCGCACAGCAGCGAGCCGAGGGTGAATAACGTGACGGCGAAGATGAACACGCGCCGGGTGCCGAAGCGGTCCGCCAGCCAGCCGCTGACCGGGATCAGCATCGCCACCGTCAGCGTGTAGCTGATGACGGCCGATTGCATCGCCAGCGGCGAACGCCCCAGGCTTTGGGCGATCGCCGGCAGCGCGGTATTGAGGATAGTGGCGTCCAGCGCCTGCATAAAGAACGCCATTGCGGCGATCCACGGAAGTCCTGCCATACTGCGCGCGGATTGGGTCATGGTCGGTCCTGGTTAAATGGTCGTCTGTCCCTTGTCTCTTTCTTCTATATATAAGCGGGGAGCGTGTCTAGTCTTTCTCTTTCAGCAGTATCTGGCAGGCGACGAGCGCGCCGGCGCTGTCTCCGGCGAGTATCGCATCGACGATAGCCTGATGATGGCGCAGCTTGATCACTTCATTGCCGGTGATGGCGCGGAAGTAGCTTTGGTACACCGAACTGAACAGGTTGGCGAACGAGGTCAGGAACGGGTTGCCGCTGGCCTCGTAGATGAGCTGGTGGAATTGGGTATCGACCTGGATCCAACGCTCGCGATCAAACTGGGTATGCAGCGCGCGCATTTCCGCCATCAGCTCCGCCAGCAGCTTGGTTTGCTGCGGGCTGGCGTGGTTTGCCGCCAACGCGCAGGCCTGCGGCTCCAGCGAGGTACGCAGGATAAGGAAGTGTTGCATCACCTGATCGAAGTTTTCCCGCGTCATCCACCAGGTCAGTAAATCCTGATCGAGGAAATTCCATTGGCTCTGCGGCATCACGCGGGTGCCGATGCGCGGGCGCGGTAGCAACATGCCTTTGGCGGCTAACATCTTTACCGCTTCGCGTACTGCGGTGCGGCTGACGCCGAATTGCTCGCCCAGTTCCATTTCACCGGGCAGGATGCTGCCGGCCTGATAATCGCCCGCCAGAATTTGTTGGCCAAGTTTCTCTGCAAGCAGATAAGAAAGATTGCGTTGGGCGGCCTGTTGTTGTGCATTTAACGGCATGGCTGCGGGTCCTTACTGACATCGTTATTTCTATTTTACTCCAGTGATCGCCAGCTTTTATGGCTGTTTGCCTGAAAAAGTGACATAAATTCGTCGCTTTTTCGCCCTTTTGTT
>NZ_JBJNLC010000006.1:0-234981 GCF_052169255.1 Serratia sp. CY29653
GTTCGCCGAGTTCGGCTTCACCGTGGACAACGTGGTGGCCAAGGCGCAGGCGCTGCTGAAGTAAGCGGCCTGGCGCCAGCCAATAAGAAAGCCGGTCATCGTGACCGGCTTTTTTTATGGGCGTGACCCGCGGTTACGACGCGGCGTTGGCGCTTTCGACGCTGCGCAACCGGTCGTAAGCCGCCGCCAGCAACAGCACCAGCAGCGTAGGCTGCAGCCAGACCAGACCCTGTTCGGCCAGCGGCAGCTTATCGAACCAGGCGGGCAGCAGGCCGCTGAAGCTGGAGGCCTTCAGGCCGTCGGCGAGGCCGAACACCAGGCTGGTGGCGATCACCGGCGCGAAAACGCGCTTGGCGCTGCGCCAGCGGTTCTGGCTGAAGCTGAGCAACACCAGCGCGATGCAGGGCGGGTAGATCGCCGTCAGCACCGGCAGCGAGACGCGGATCAGATTGGCCAGCCCCATGTTGGAGACCAGCATGGCGAAGAGGGCGAGGATAACCACCAGCGCGCGGTAAGAGAGCGGCAGGTAGCGGGAGAAGAAGTCCGCGCAGGCGCAGGTCATGCCGACCGCCGTCACCAGGCAGGCGATGAACATCAGCACCGCCATAAAGATGCTGCCCAGATCGCCGAAGGTGTGCTGCACATAGGCGTGCAGGATCGCCGCGCCATCCTGAGCGCCACTCTCGACCAGGCCGCCGCTGCCGGCGCCGAGCTTGAACATGCAGATATAGACCAGCGTCAGGCCGACGCCGGCGATCAGGCTGGCCCACAGGGTGTAGCGCAGCAGCAGGCCGCTGTCGCTGACGCCGCGCGAGCGGGCGGCGGTAACGATAATCGAGCCGAACATCAGCGCCGACAGCGTGTCCATGGTTTGATACCCCTGCACGAAGCCGGTGGAAAACGCCGCTGCCTGATAGCTGCCGACGGCGGAGACCGGTTCACCGGCGGGCCAAACCAGGGCGGCGATGCCGAGCGCGGCCAGCGCCAGAATTTTTAGCGGCGCCAGAATATGGCCGACGTTATCGAGCAAGCGGCCGGGATACAGCGACACGATCATCGCCAGGGTAAAGAACAGCAGGCTGTAGATGAACTGCGGCAGGGCGCCGTCGCCGGTGAAGGGCGCGATGCCGAGGGCGAAAGAGACATTGGCGGTTCGCGGCGTGGCGAACAGCGGGCCGAGCGCCAGATAGCAGACGGTCGCCAACAGCAGGCCGGCGGTGCGGCCGATGGGGCCGGTCAGCAGGCTGATGCTGCCGCCGACGCGCGCCAGCGCGATCACGGCGATCACCGGCAGGGCGACGGCGGTCACCATAAACCCGAGGGCGGCCGGCCACAGATGTTCGCCGGACTGCAGCCCCACCAGTGGCGGGAAAATGATGTTGCCGGCGCCGACAAACAGGGCGAAGGTCATAAAGCCCAGGGCGATAATGTCTTTCGGGGATAAATTCTTGGTCATAACGGTATGGCACTGCCTGTATTCATGAAATAAACGGCCTGGCTGCGGATGGAGAACCGCAGAAGGGCAGGCGCAGGGGGCCGCGAGCGCCCGCAAAATTTTCGTCCGGCAGGATATAATAATTCGGCGACAAAAACCTGATTAATCCAGCGCTGTTTATCCTGGCGTGAACCGGCCGCACAGAGGGATCATGGCGGCCGGCCCGGCAGGGCTTTAGCTTGCGTGCGCCACCATGTCTATCGACAGCGGGATTTCGATATGCGGTTTGAAAGAGTCATAGGCGAAAGAGACATGGCCGTCTTCGACCGGTTTGCGGGTGAAAAAGATCAGCATATCGCGGGTCGAATGCCGGCGTTTGTCCTGCGCTTCCACCGGTGAGAGGCTGTGTTTGCGTTCATGATCGACAATCAGCAGGGTATCGAGGAAATGCCGATGCTGTATTTCGCCCAAAATCCATTCCGGCCGGGCCCGATCGAATTTGATCCCGCTGGTTTCGCGCATATCGTGAATAAAGGTCTTGGCGCTGTCGTCGGTCATGTTGTCGCAGCCAAGGAAGGTCGTCATGGTGTGGTCGACACCGTCGCTGTGCACGCCTTCCAGCGCCGGTTCGCCCAGCATCTGCGGCGTGGTGACGGTGCGCAGGTTGAACACCGTGCAGACGAACTTGTTGATCTCCTGATTAAGCCGGGGGCGCGGCGTCACGCTCACGCCATCGATCACGTAGGCTTTGAATTTCATCAGCGCCTGAAATGCCGTATTCAACTGCAGATCGTCGTTGATGCCACGGAAGTGGCGCACCTTCCCCGAATCGTAGCGGACGAAGTCTTCCTCGACCGAGAGCACGAAAGGCTGGAACTCCAGCCGCTCAATCCGGGCGCGATCGAAGTCGAAACAGAAGCGGCCGTTTCTGGACTTGCGGAAAGGCAGCGTGGGATCGTCCGCCAAATTGTCGCTGACCTGCTGCAGCTTGGCGAAATCTTCCGGCCGCGCGCCCAGCGCCAGCAGGATCGCTTGCATGGTGGCGCCGGGGATAAAGGCTGAACGGTGTTGCTGGTACGCCTTCTTAACTTCATCAAGCAGGGATAACTGTCGCATTTCTCGGTGGCCTCACGAATGATATGGCGATTATAAAATCTTGCTGCCGATCTCCACGTCGAAATCGGGTTTCAGCAAGACGGTGCCTTGATCCCGGGTGACCGCGGCAAGTACCAGCACTTCGGATTTAAATCCGGCAATCCGCCTGGCGGGGAAATTAACGACGGAGATGACTTTTCTGCCGAGCAGATCATCTTCCTGATAGTTTTCGCATAATTGCGCCGAGCTGTTTTTAATGCCAATGTCTTCGCCGAAATCAATGCGCAGCTTATAGGCGGGCTTTAACGCCTTGTCGTTATATTCCACGGAAATAATTTCGCCAATACGCATATCCAGTTTCATAAAATCAGTGATTTCGGCCATGAGTCAGTCCAGTTAATTAAGTGGCTTCAGGAAGGCTAGCAAAGGGGAATTATTCCGACAATGTCGCCAGGAGGGGAATGGTTATACCGGATGTAGCAATTAATTTACAATTTCGTAACGCAAGGGGATTAATTATAAGCTTGGTGAATTATATAAGGTTGAAAAGTTATTATTTCCCGCCATAGTGTTCAGCACGCTGTTTTGCTGCCGGCGTCGGTGCTGTTAAGCCGGTGTTAAATTGGTTAGTATGCTCCGCATTAATTCATCAACCGCATTTTTTCAGGTAGTGATATGGAAATAACCCAGCGCGAAAAACGCGATCGGCGAAAGGCATTTATCGCGCCGTTTTTCCTGATATTAATTTGGTCGACCGGTTTTATTGCCGCGCGGGCGGTGGCGGATCATGCCGATCCCAACCTTTTCCTGACCTTTCGCTTTTTGATCGCCGCTGCGGTATTCGCCCTGCTGGCATTGCATTGCGCCTGGCCCAAGGGGCGGCAGTTCGTGATGCACCTGCTGACCGGCATGCTGATGAATGGCGTTTATCTCGCTGCAAGCTGGTGGGCGGTGGCGAACGGCCTGGCGGCCGGGGTGATGTCGCTGATCGGCGGATTGCAGCCGCTGTTCACCGCGCTGATTTTCGCGCTGGTGCTGCGCAAATCGATAGGGTTGCGCTCCTGGGCCGGGCTGGCGGTCGGTTTTATCGGCGTTGCGCTGGTGCTCTCTCCCCGGCTGACCGGCATCGACGTCGGCAATATGGCGCTGTTGCCGATCCTGATGGGGTTTGGCAGCATCGTTGCGCTGACGATCGGCATCATGGTGCAGAAGTCTTCGCTGGCGGCGGCCGATCTGCGGGCGGCGGGCGCCATTCAGCACCTCGGCGCCGCGATCGTGACCGGCGTGTTGGCGGCCGTGATGGGCTCCGGCGCCTGGGACAATTCGCCGACGCTGTGGTTCTCGCTGCTGTGGTCGGCCGGCGTGTTGTCGCTGGGCGGCACCGCGCTGTTCATTTGGATGGTGCGCCACGGCGATTTGACCCGCATTACCGCGCTGATGCTGCTGGTGCCGCCGGCGGCGGCGCTGCAGGCTTACGCGCTGTTTGGCGAGGCGCTGTCGCTGGTGCAGTTGGCGGGGTTTGCCCTGACCCTGCTGGGGGTCGCCATCGTACAGCGAATTCGCCTGCTGCGGCGCTCTCGCCTGGCCGAATAGTCTGCAACAGAAAGTGCCGTAAAGCCCGCGCTGCCGGGCTTTTTTGTTGGCTAAAAAACGCCCAGCCTCACAAAACCGAAAGATAACAAAGCAACGCCGTTGCCTCGTTGCAGTTATTAACTATATGTTAATTTTTGGTTTATTAAATGTGATAAGGGGATGGATGATGATGAAAAAAATCAGCGCGACCGTAGCTGCAATCACCTTACTGGGCTCCGTTTCCGCCTATGCGGCCTTCCCGGCGGGCTACCCCGTCGACTATCAGAAATGGGTCGACGGCGCGAAGAAAGAAGGCAAGGTGGTGATTTACTCGACCACCGACACCAAGGCGGCGGCGCCGCTGATCCAGGGGTTCGAGGCGTTGTACCCGGGCATCAAGGTGGAATACAACGACATGAACAGCACCGAACTCTATAACCGCTTCATCAGCGAGCAGGCGGCCGGCGGCACCAGCGGCGACGTGGTGTGGAGCTCGTCGATGGACACCATTTTGAAACTGGCGGGCGATTACGCGCAGGAGTATGCCTCCCCTGAACAGGCCCAACTGCCGAAATGGGCGGTATGGCAAGATAAAGTGTATGGCACCACCTATGAGCCGGTGGTGTTTATCTATAACAAACGCCTGATCCCGCAAGGCGATGTGCCGGATTCGCACGCGGCGCTGGCCAAGCTGATCGCCGGCCAGACGGACAAATTCAAGAAGAAAGTCACCACGTACGACATCGAAAAATCCGGCGTCGGCTTCATGCTGTCGGTACAGGACTTCAAGGCCGATCCCAACTACTTCAAAACGCTGGCCGACGTGGCCAAGGGCGGGCTGGCGGTGCAATCCTCCACCGGCACCATGATGGAACGCGTCTCCTCCGGTGAAAACCTGATCGGCTTCAATATCCTCGGTTCGTACGCCGAGGCCCGCGCCAAAAGCGACCCGTCGCTCGGCATCGTCTATCCGAAAGACTATACCCTGGTGCTGTCGCGCGTGAGCTTCATCAGCAAAGAGGCCGGCAACCCTAACGCCGCCAAGCTGTGGTTCGACTACGTGCTGTCGGAGAAAGGGCAAAGTATTCTCGCCAATCAGGCGGATATCCCCTCGATCCGCAACGACATCGAAGGCAAGAACGACATCGACGGCATGACCAAGCTGTTGGGTAACGCGCTCAAGCCGATCCCGGTCGACGACAGCCTGCTGGAATATCTGCAGCCGGCCAAACGCCTCGACTACATCAAACAGTGGCGCGCCGCCGCGGCGAAATAACAGGGACTGCATTCGGACGTGCGCCTGCCTTAGAGGCGCGCGCCCTTTGGTCGTCGTTTACAACCATAGGGAGCATTTATGCAAGCATGGCGCAGAAAGTGGCAGAGCCTGCCGCGCGGCCTGGTGGTGTTGATAACCGCGCTGGTTATCTATGTCCCCCTGTCGTTTATCATCATTCAAAGCTTCCTCTCGGCACCGTTTTTCTCTCCCTCCAAGGTCTTCAGCCTGGAGGCCTTCGAGTTCATCTTTACCGATCCTGATTTCTACAAGGCGCTGAAGAGCGGCTTTATTCTGGCATTCGGCCTGGTGATCATCGCCATCCCCCTCGGCGGCATTTTGGCTTTCCTGATGGTGCGCACCGATCTGCCGGGGCGGCGGATCATCGAGCCGCTGATTCTGGTGCCGATCTTCGTGTCGCCGATGGTGCTGGGCTTCGGCTACGTGGTGGCGGCGGGGCCGGTGGGCTTCTTCTCGCTGTGGGCGCAGGCGCTGCTGGGCTTCGTGCCGTGGAATATCTATTCGATGGCCAGCATCGTGGTGATAGCCGGATTGACGCACGTGCCCCACGCGTATCTGTACATCTCCTCGGCGCTGCGCAGCGTGGGCTCCGACGTTGAAGAAGCGGCGCGCACCGCCGGCGCCACGCCGCTGCAGGTGATGACCGCCGTCAGCCTGCCGATGGTGCGGCCGTCTATCCTGTACGCCGGGGTGCTGCTGTTCTTCCTCGGGCTGGAAGTGTTCGGCCTGATGCTGGTGCTGGGGGATCCGGAGGGCAACCTGGTGCTGGCGACCTACCTGTACCAGTTGACCAACAAGCTGGGCACGCCGTCTTACCACCTGATGGCGGCGGTGGCGGTGGTGCTGATCTGCATCACCATTCCGCTGGTGATGCTGCAGCGCCGGCTGATGCGCACCGCCAACCGCTTCGTTACCGTCAAGGGCAAAGCCTCGCAGGCTCGCGCGCTGCCGCTGGGCAAATGGCGCTGGGTGGCCGGCGCGGTGGTGGTGTTCTGGCTGACCGTGACCATCGGCGTGCCGCTGATAGGCGTGGTGCTGCGCGCCTTTATCTCCAACTGGGGCGTGGGCGTGTCTGTTTGGGACGAGCTGTCGATCAACACCTTCCGCACCATCTGGGCGCAGCCCAACCTGCTGCGCGCCATCGTCAACTCAATGGCGATTGGGGTGATTGGCGGGGCGCTGGCGGTGGCGTGCTACCTGTTCATCGGCATTGCCATGCACCGCAAGCCGGATGGCGCCACGCGCTTCCTCGATTACAGCGTGCTGGTGCCGCGCGCGGTGCCGGGGCTGCTGGCCGGTCTGGCATTCCTGTGGGTGTTTCTGTTCCTGCCGATGTGGCTGGACAAATCGCTCAAGGAGGGCTGGCTGTCGGCGCTGCCGATGGCCGAGTGGCTGCGTGCTAACTGGATCGTCTGGCTGCGTTCGCTGCGCAGCACCATCTTCAGCGTCTGGCTGGCGTACACCGTGGTGTGGATGGCTTACGGCCTGCGGCTGATCTCCTCGACGCTGCTGCAGGTGGGGCCGGAGTTGGAGGAGGCGGCGCGCAGCGCCGGCGCCAGCCGCGGTCAGATCACCCGCCACGTCACCATTCCGCTGTCGCGCTACGGCCTGATCGGCTCCTGGCTGCTGATGTTCCTGATTTTTGAGCGCGAATACTCCACCGGGGTGTATCTGCTGTCTCCTGGCACGGAAACCATCGGCTCGATGCTGGTTTCCCTGTGGGCCGCGGGCGCTATCGATATCGTCGCCGCGCTGTCGTTCATCAATATCCTGCTGGTGGTGCTGGGGTTAGGGATCGCCTTGCGCTTTGGAGTGAAATTACATGATTGAACTTTCGGTAGAGAATCTGCATTTGACCTATGGCGACAACCCGGTGCTGAAAGGGGTGTCGATGGACCTGAAACGGGGCGAAGTGGTCTCGCTGCTGGGCCCGTCGGGCAGCGGCAAAACCACGCTGCTGCGGGCGGTGGCCGGGCTGGAGAAACCGAGCCAAGGGCGGATCGTCATCGGCAATAACGCGGTGTACAACGGCAGCGCACGCAGCGAAATTCCCGCCGAAGAGCGCAATCTGGGGCTGGTGTTTCAGTCCTACGCGCTGTGGCCGCATAAAACGGTGTTTGAGAACGTCGCTTACCCGCTGAAGCTGCGTAAGATCGCCTCGGCGGAAATCACCCAGCGGGTGCAGGCGGTGCTGGAACAGCTCGGGTTGGGGCATCTGGCCAAGCGCCATCCGCACCAGCTTTCCGGCGGCCAGCAGCAGCGCGTGGCGATCGGACGGGCGCTGGTCTACAACCCGCCGGTGATCCTGCTGGACGAGCCGCTGTCCAACCTTGACGCCAAGCTGCGCGAAGAGGCGCGGGTATTCCTGCGCGAATTGATCATCAAGCTTGGCCTGTCGGCGCTGATGGTGACTCACGATCAGAACGAGGCGATGGCCATCTCCGATCGCATCCTGCTGCTCAATAACGGCAAAATCGAGCAGCAGGGCACGCCGCAGGAGATGTACGGGTCGCCCACCACGCTGTTCACCGCCGAGTTCATGGGCAGCAACAACCGCTTGCCGGGCAAGATCGTCGCGCTGGAAGGCGACCGGGCGCGCATCGAAGGCAAGGATTGGGCGCTGTGGGGCAAAGCGGGCGAAGGCGTGCAGGTTGGCCAGGAGGGCTCGGCGGTGATCCGTGTGGAGCGCGTGCGGTTGGGCGAAGATCCGCAGGGCAACCAGCTTGAGCTGCCGCTGCTGACCAGCATGTATCTCGGCGATCGCTGGGAATACCTGTTCCGCACCGTGGCCGAGGATTTCGTGGTGCGCGCCTATGGCCACGAAGCGCGCGATCGGGCGCTGTGCCGGCTCTCCCTGCCGGCCGAGCATCTGTGGATATTCCCGAAAGCCTAATCAGGACGCCCGCAGGCGCGGGCGCTCCGTTTACAGATCCAGCACCAGCCTGCTGCCTTTGGCGCGCGAGCAGCAGATCAACAGGGTTTGCTGCGCCGCACGCTCTTCGTCGCTGAGATACTGATCGCGGTGATCGGCTTCCCCCTCGACGATGCGGGTTTCGCAGGTGCCGCAAATGCCTTCGCGGCACAGGCACTCGACCCTGGCCGCCTTGCTGTTTTCCAGCGCCTGCAGGATGGTCATGTCTTCCGCCACTTCAAGCTCAATGCCCGAGCGGGCCAGCACCAGCGTAAAGGCGCCGCCCGCCGTGTCTTCGGCGGCGAAGGCTTCGCTGTGCAAGCGAGCGGCGTCGATGCCCAGTTCGGCGGCGGTCCGGTAAACCGCTTCGTTCAGCGCCGCCGGGCCGCAGACGTAGATATGGGCACCGGGCTCCACGTCGGCCAGCGTGCGCGCTAGATCCAACCGGCCGTTAAGACTGGAGACATGGCAACTGACGTTGTCGGTGAACGGCGCTTGCGTCAGCTGCTGCTGGAAGGCGTTGTGTTCCTCGCTGTGGAAGCAGTAGTGCAGATGATAGCGTTGCCCGCTGCGCTGCAGCTCGTGCAGATGGGCCATAAACGGCGTGATGCCGATGCCGCCGGCGATCAGCACGTGATGCTGCACCTCGGGCGCCAGCGCGAACAGGTTATTGGGGGTGCTGATGGTCAGCGTATCGCCGATCGCCAGCCGATCGTGCATGAAGTCGGAACCGCCTTTGGAAGGGGACTCACGGCGCACGGCGATCTGGTAACGGTCGAGCTCGAACGGTGAGCTCAGCAGCGAATAGGCATTGCTGTAACGCTGCTCGCCGTCCTGCATTTGCACGATGATGTGGCTGCCGCCGCTGAAGGCGGGCAGCGGCCGGCCCTGCGGATCCGCCAGGGTAAAGCGCTTGACCTGCGCGGTGACGGGTTCGATGTCGACGACGCGAACATCAAGCATCTGATAGCTGGTCATTTATTGGCTCCAAAGCGCGGGCGTCCCCGCGCATGAAAAAGTTATACCGCCTGGCACAGGTATTTGAGCTCCAGATAGTCTTCGATGCCGTATTCGGAGCCTTCACGCCCCAGGCCCGACTGCTTCACCCCGCCGAACGGGGCTACCTCGTTGGAGATAAGGCCGGTATTGATGCCGACCATGCCGTACTCCAGCCGCTCCGAAACGCGCCAGATGCGCGCCGCATCGCGGGTGTAGAAGTAGGCGGCCAAGCCGTAGATGGTGTCGTTGGCCTGGCGGATCGCCTCGGCTTCGTCATCGAACACCACCAGCGGCGCGACCGGGCCGAAGATCTCTTCTTCCAGCAGCAGCGAGCCGGGCTGCACGTCGCCCAGCACCGTCGGCGTGAAGAAATTGCCGCCCAGCGCGTGCGGCGTGGCGCCGGTCAGCACCCGAGCGCCTTTGCTCAGCGCATCATCGAGCAGCTCCAGCACCTTGTCGCGCGCCTTGCGGTTGATCAGCGGGCCGATCTGTACGCCGGGTTCGAAGCCGTTGCCGACCTGCAGTGCCGCCACCCGGGCGACAAACTTCTCGGCGAACTGTGGGTAAACGCCGCGCTGCACGTAGAACCGATTGACGCAAACGCAGGTCTGCCCGGCGTTGCGGTATTTGGCGATCAGCGCGCCTTCCACCGCGGCATCGATGTCCGCGTCGTCAAACACGATGAACGGCGCGTTGCCGCCGAGCTCCAGCGACACTTTCTTGATGGTGTCCGCGCTCTGGCGCATCAGCAGCCTGCCCACCGGCGTGGAGCCGGTAAAGCTCAGCTTGCGTACCTGCGGGTGGCGGGTCAGCTCGGCGCCGATTGCCTGCGAGTTGCCGGTCACCACGTTGAACACCCCGGCGGGAATGCCGGCGCGTTCGGCCAGCTCGGCCATCGCCAGCGCCGAGTAAGGGGTTTCGTTAGCGGGTTTGACCACCAGCGTGCAGCCGGCCGCCAGCGCCGGCGCAGCCTTGCGGGTGATCATCGCCGCCGGGAAGTTCCAGGGGGTGATCGCCGCGCACACGCCAATGCCCTGCTTCAGCACCATCAGGCGTTTATCGCCGCTCGGCGAGGGAATGATGTCGCCATTGGTGCGCTTGGCCTGTTCGGCGAACCATTCGATAAAGGAGGCGGCGTAGCGGATCTCGCCCAGCGACTCCGCCAGCGGCTTACCTTGCTCCAGCGTCATCAGGCTGGCCAGATCCTGCTGGTGTTCCAGCATCAGTTCGAACCAGCGGCGCAGCAGCTGCGCGCGCTGTTGTGCCGGCAGCGCGCGCCAGCCTTCCAGCGCCTGCTGGGCGGCGTCGATCGCCCGTTGGGTTTCGGCCGTCGCCATGTTGGGCACGCTGCCGATGAGTTGGCCGGTGGCGGGATCGCTCACCGGCAGGGTTTCCTGGTTGTCGGCATCGCGCCATTGCCCGTTGATGTAGGCCTGTTGGCGGAATAGCGCCCGATCGGAAATATTCACAAAGAACCTCACAAGTCAGGGGGAGGGGGCCCGTGGGCCCCGTCGCATCAGGGTTGATAAACCTGCGCCAGCAGGTTGTGGAAGTGGGCGATGCCGTGCTCGCTGACGCCGCTGCCGGCGCCGTCGGCCATGATGCGCCCCTGGCCGCGATAGCCGCGCGATTTGAGGCCTTTTTGCACGCTCTCCACCAGCCGCAGATCTTCCGGGCGGAACACGTCGCGGTACCAGTCGATCAGTTTGAGCTGTTCGTCGCTCAAATCGGCGTTGGTGAAGTAAATGTCGTAGTGCTGCAGGGTGGTTTCCGCATCGACCGGGAACTCATAGATCACCGTCATCATGCCTTCCAGCGGCGGCATGTTGAACATGGTACACGGCCACAGCCAGATGCCGTGGAAGCTGGCTTCTTTACCCTCTTCAAACTTGAACGACTGCTCGGAAGGGCGGGCGTAGCCGAACTGCAGCGTCCAGTTGCCGTGCAGGGTGTGCCAGTAGCGGTCGACCTGCACCGAGTCGGCGAAGCCGGGGTGCGCCGGGCCGCAGTGGTAGCACTCGAGGTAGTTGTCGACGATGTTCTTCCAGTTGGCCGGAGTGCGGGTGACGAAACGCGCCGCCAGCTTGAGATCGTCGACCTGCGGGCAGGCTTCGCGCACTTTGGCGCCGAGGCCCGGCAGCTGGTCTTCCACCGTGCCGGCCTGCGAGTCCAGATTGACGTAAATAAACCCGGCGTACTCTTCGACCCGCACCGGCATCAGGTGCGAGTTTTCCTTATCGAAGTTCTGCACGTTTTCGCAGTTGCGCGCGTGCGCCAGTTCGCCGTCCAGCTTGAACGCCCAGGCGTGATAAGGGCAGGTGATGACGTTTTTCGCCCGGCCGTCGCCCGCCAGCAGCTGGTGGCCGCGGTGCGGGCAGACGTTGTAAAAGGCGCGCAGCACGTTGTCGCGGCCGCGCACCACCAGAATGTTTTCACCGATGATCTCGCGGGTGATGTAGTCGTTCGGTTCGGCGAGCTCGCTGCGGTGCGCCACGCAGATCCAGCTGGTGGCGAACACCTGCTCTTTTTCGTGCTCGAACGCCGCCTGGTGGGTATAGAACCGGGCCGGAATGGTGTAAGCCTCGCGGGCGTCGGCGCAGAAATCTTTCGGTAAGGTAAATTCAGGGATCAGAGTGCTCATAAGTTAACCTTCCTCTTTTCTTATTGTCATTTCGCCATAGGGCGCGGTTGATACGACGATGGAGCGGAGAGTTCGGCGGCCGGCGGCGCTTCGGGCAGCGCCGGCGCGCTGCTTTCGATCAGGTGCGCCGGGATGGCCGCGTAGTCCTGTTTCAGCCAGCGGGTGAAGCCGTAGGTTTTCACCAGCAGCACCAGCAGGAACGGCAGCGCGGTCAGGATCACCGTGGTTTTCATGGTGTCCAGCGAGGCGCCGGTGAACAGGATCGATAGCGGGATCAGGGTGATCACCACGCACCAGAACAGGCGCAGCATCGGGCTGGGATCTTGCCCCTCCTGCAGGTTGCGGGTGCTGGTGGCGGCCATGGTGTAGGCCACCGCGTCCATGTGCGAGGCCAGGAAAATGATCATGATGAACAGATAGGCGGCCAGGAACAGCTTGCCGAGCGGCAGCGCCGTCAGCAGCATTTGCACGGCGGTTTCGCCGCCCTGGGTGCTGAGGATCTCCGGCACGTTGAGCTGCCCGCTGATGAACTGGTGCATGGCGTAGCTTTCCAGCGAACCGAAGAAGAACCAGCAACCGAGGGTGCTGCCGAGCAGCAGCGCCCAGATCACCTCTTTAATCTTGCGGCCGCGCGAGACGCGGGTGACGAACATCGCCACGCCCGGGGTGTAAGAGATCCACCACAGCCAGTAGAACACCGTCCAGCTGCGGCTGAAGCTGCCGTCGCCCATCGGATCGGTGAACAGGCTCATCTGCAGGAAGTTTTGCGCCGTCAGGCCGATGGCGTTGATGGTGTTGTTGATGGTGAACTCGGTGGGGCCGACCAGCAGCACCAGCCCGGCGAAGGCGAATGCGCCCCAGCCGACCATTTTGCTCAGGCGCTGCATGCCGCCGTCGATGCCGATGTAGGAGCTGAGGCAGAAGATCACCGCCGCCAGCAGGATCACCGTCGCCTGCACCGCGAAATTGTCGGGGATGCCGGTCAGCGCCGTCAGCCCGCGGGTAAAGGTGGAGGCGGTCAGCACCAGCGAAATGGTGAGGGCGCCGACGGTGGCGACCAGGAAAATCAGATCCACCATCCGCCCGATCGGGCCGTTGGCGCGCACGCCGGTGATGGCGGAAATGATCCCCGACAGGCTGAGCCCTTTGTTCTTACGCACGTGGAAGTGGTAGGCCATGATCAGCGAGGCGAGGGCGTAGGTCGCCCAGGCGCTCAGGCCCCAGTGGAAGAAGGAGTAACTGATGCTGTATTCCAGCGCCTTCGGGGTGCGCGGCGCGATGTTCAGCCCCGGCGTCTGGTAGTAATACGCCCATTCCATCACCCCCCAATACAGGGTGGACGAGCCCAGGCCGGCGCAGATGAACATGAACAGCCAGGCCAGCGTGGAGTATTGCGGTTTGCCTTCGCCGAGGCGGATGTTGCCGTATTTGCTCAACGCCAGATACAGCACCACCAGCAGGGCGATCAGCACCAGGATTTGAATGGTTGAACCGAACAGCCGGGTGACGCCGTTGAAAATGGTGTTGGCGATAAGCGCGGATTGAGCCGGAAAGAGCATCAGGCAAATGGCGATCAGCGCAATGCTGCACAGGCTGATGGCGATGAGCGTGACATCCTTTTTAGGGTTGCTCTGCATGGGAGTGAACTCCTGTTATCGGTGGTGGGCCGGTGCGCGAAGCGTAGGGTGCGCCCGGGCCTTATTGGTTTGAACCCTTTGTTTTGTTACACCGCGAGGAGTAAACGCCCCGGCAGAACGCCGCCGAGAATATTTACTCTTCATTAACATTTTCGAGTGTGCACAAATTACAGGAGGGCCACAATTGGGGCATCTGTAAAAGGATAAAACACAGTATGTAAACAATTTGTTGTGATCTTGGCCGGGGTATTGGCGTGCTTTCTGCGGTGGTTTTCAGCGGATTTGCGGCGGCGATCGAAGCGGAAAAACGGACGTGGCAAAGCAGGGCGCGAAAGGGCGCCCTGCGCAGGAAAACCGGCGATGCTTAGCGTTGCAGCAGGGCGGCGATCGCCTGGCCAACTTGCTGGGTGGAGGCATCGCCACGCATGTCCGGCGTGCGCGGCCCGTCGGCGATGATGCGCTCGATCGCCTGCAGGATGCCGTCGTGCGCCTGGCGGTAACGGGCATCGCCGTCGCCGAGGAAGTCCAGCATCATCGCGCCGCTCCAGATCATGGCGATCGGGTTGGCGATGTTCTTGCCGAAAATGTCCGGCGCCGAGCCGTGCACCGGTTCGAACAGCGACGGGAAGTTGCGCTCCGGATTCAGGTTGGCCGACGGCGCAATGCCGATGGTGCCGGTGCAGGCCGGGCCGAGATCCGACAAAATATCGCCGAACAGGTTGGAGGCCACCACCACGTCGAAGCGTTCGGGGTTCAGCACGAAGCGCGCGCACAGAATATCGATGTGCTGTTTGTCCCAGGCGATGTCGGGGTACTGGCGCGCCATTTCCGCCACGCGCTCGTCCCAGTACGGCATGCTGATGGCCATGCCGTTGGACTTGGTGGCGGCGGTCAGGCGTTTGCGCGGGCGCTGCTGCGCCAGCTCAAAGGCGTACTTCAGGATGCGGTCCACGCCCTGGCGGGTGAAGACTGATTCCTGGATCACCATTTCGCGCTCGGTGCCTTCGAACATCCGCCCGCCGAGCGAGGAGTATTCCCCTTCGGTATTTTCGCGCACCACGTAGAAATCGATGTCGCCCGGCTGCTTGTTTGCCAGCGGGCAGGGCACGCCGGGAAACAGCCGCACCGGGCGCAGGTTGACGTACTGCTCGAAGTCGCGGCGGAATTTCAGCAGCGAACCCCACAGCGAAATGTGATCGGGCACCGTATCCGGCCAGCCGACGGCGCCGAAATAGATGGCGTCGAAGCCCTTGAGCTGCTCAAACCAATCGTCCGGCATCATCTGGCCGTGGTGCTGGTAGTAGTCGCAGCTGGCCCACTCGAAGGTGGCGAACTCCAGCGACAGATCCCAGCGCGCCGCCGCCGCCTGCAATACCCGTATGCCTTCCGGCAACACTTCCCGCCCGATACCGTCCCCGGGGATAGCGGCAATCTTGTAAGTTTTGCTCATACAGAGGTCTCATTTGTAGGTAGGGGAGATTGACAACACTCTTATCCTATAATTGACTAACTGTTAATCAATCTCGAAAACGGTGAAACATAAAACACGAATCATGAACAATATGCCGATCCTGAGTGACCTGCGGGTGTTCGTGCTAGTGGCACGCCGCGCCGGGTTTGCCGCCGCCGCCGAAGAGCTGGGCGTGTCGCCGGCCTTTATCAGCAAACGCATCGCGTTGCTGGAGAAGGCGCTGGACGTGTCGCTGCTGCACCGCACCACACGGCGGGTGGCGATCACCGAGGACGGCGAGCGCATCTACGAATGGGCGCAGCGCATTCTCAATGATGTCGATCAGATGATGGACGAGCTGTCTGAGGTACGTCAGGCGCCGCAGGGCATGCTGCGCGTGGTCAGCAGCTTCGGCTTCGGCCGACGCTTCGTGGCCCCGGCGCTGTCGGCGCTGGCGCGGGAGTATCCGCAGCTGGAGTTGCGGCTCGACGTGTCCGATCGGTTGGTGGATCTGGTCAGCGAAGGGTTCGATCTGGATATCCGCATCGGCGACGATATCGCCCCCAATTTGATCGCGCGCAAGCTGGCGGACAACCAGCGCATCCTGTGCGCTTCGCCGGCGTATCTGCAGCGCCACGGCGTGCCGAAAAGCGTGGCGGAGCTGGCGGGCCGCACCTGCCTGGTGATCAAGGAGCGCGATCACCCGTTCGGGCTGTGGCGGCTGCAGGGGCCGGGCGGCGAAGAGACGGTGAAGGTGACGGGGGCGCTGGCGTCGAACCACGGCGAAATCGTGCATCAGTGGTGCCTGGACGGGCAGGGCGTCGCGCTGCGTTCCGCCTGGGACGTGAAAGAGAACATCGACAGCGGCCGGTTGGTGCACATCCTGCCGGAGTATTATCAGCCGGCCAACATCTGGGCGGTGTACGTTTCCCGGCTGGCAACGTCGGCGAAAGTGCGGGTGACGGTCGAATTTTTGCGCGACTATTTCCGCGAGCACTACGGCGAAACGGGGCCGGCGAGTGAAAATCCGCCGCGGCCTTGAGGCCAAAAATGTGCGCCAGATCATCTTATGCTCGTAAAACTCCTCTCCGTTACTTGTGGAACTGTTGCACCTGTTCCTTTTGCCAAAACTTTGGTTTATGCTCAGCTGAAGCGTTTCAGTTGAAGCACTCTTCGACAGAAATGCCGATGTGACGGCGGCGAAAAGCCGCTGAAGCGCGGGAATAATGCAAACGCGGCGATTCACAGCGGGCGGTGCGATCCACTACTCTATGCGGGTTAGTGAGACAACCAGTCAGCGCCGGCCCGGCGCCGGTGAGTCAGCCCGGCGGGACGGCCCTTTTTCAGGAGCAGCATGACCATCCGCATAGCGATAAACGGCTTTGGCCGCATCGGCCGCAGCGTATTGCGCGCACTGTACGAATCGGGACGACGGGCGGAAATCTCCGTGGTGGCGATCAACGAGTTGGCGAACGCCGAGGGCATGGCTCATCTGCTGAAGTACGATTCCAGCCACGGCCGCTTCGCCTGGGATGTGCGGCAAGAGTGCGACACGCTGAGCGTCGGGGACGACGCGATTCGCCTGTTGCATCAGCCGGCGGTGGAGCAGTTGCCCTGGGGCGAGCTGGGCGTCGACGTGGTGCTGGACTGCAGCGGCGTGTACGGCAGCCGGGCGGATGGCGAAGCCCATCTGGCGGCGGGGGCGAAGAAAGTGCTGTTCGCCCATCCGGGCGGCAACGATCTGGACGCCACCATCGTGTTCGGCGTCAACCATCAGACGCTGCTGGCGGAACATCGCATCGTGTCCAACGCCTCGTGCACCACCAACTGCATTATTCCGGTGATCAAGCTGCTGGACGACGCCTACAGCATCGAATCCGGCACAGTGACCACCATTCACTCGGCGATGAACGATCAGCCGGTGATCGACGCGTATCACGCGGATTTGCGGCGCACCCGCGCGGCGAGCCAGTCGATCATTCCGGTCGACACCAAGCTGGCCGCGGGCATCACCCGTATCTTCCCGCAGTTTTGCGATCGCTTCGAGGCGATCTCGGTGCGCGTGCCGACCATCAACGTGACGGCTATCGATCTCAGCGTCAGCGTGAGCGCCGCGGTGAAGGTGGCGGAGGTCAACCAGCTGTTGCAAAAGGCCGCACGGGAATCATTTCGTGGTATAGTTGACTACACGGAATTACCATTGGTCTCGATCGATTTTAACCATGACCCGCACAGCGCTATCGTCGACGGTACGCAGACCCGGGTCAGCGGGCAGCACCTGATAAAGACCTTGGTCTGGTGCGACAATGAATGGGGCTTTGCCAATCGGATGTTGGATACAACACGGGCAATGGCCGCCAGCGGTTTCTAGTACGGCGGCGCCGGCGTGATTGGCGCGCTGCTCAGGCAATTTTATAGAGATTCAATAAAGAGGGTTCACCATGTCTGTAATTAAGATGACCGATCTGGATCTGGCGGGTAAACGCGTACTGATCCGCTCCGATCTGAACGTGCCGGTAAAAGACGGTAAAGTGACTTCCGACGCGCGTATCCGCGCTTCCCTGCCGACTATCGAAGCTGCGCTGAAGCAAGGCGCCCGCGTGATGGTAACCTCCCACCTGGGTCGTCCTACCGAAGGCGAGTACAACGAAGAATTCTCCCTGCTGCCTGTGGTCAACTACCTGAAAGATCACCTGAAATCCCCAGTGCGTCTGGCGAAGGATTATCTGGATGGCGTCGACGTCGCCGAAGGCGAACTGGTGGTGCTGGAAAACGTCCGTTTCAACAAGGGCGAGAAGAAAGACGACGAAACCCTGTCCAAGAAATACGCGGCGCTGTGCGACGTGTACGTGATGGACGCGTTCGGTACCGCGCACCGCGCGCAGGCTTCCACCCACGGCGTGGGCAAGTTCGCGCCTGTCGCCTGTGCCGGCCCGCTGCTGTCCGCCGAGCTGGAAGCGCTGGGCAAGGCCCTGGGCAACCCGGCCCGTCCGATGGTCGCCATCGTGGGCGGTTCTAAAGTCTCCACCAAACTGACCGTGCTGGATTCCCTGTCCAAAATCGCCGATCAGCTGATCGTCGGCGGCGGCATCGCCAACACCTTCGTGGCGGCGCAGGGCAACAACGTGGGCCAGTCCCTGTACGAACCTGACCTGATCCCGAACGCGCAGAAACTGCTGGAAACCTGCGACATCCCGGTTCCGACCGACGTGCGCGTCGCGACCGAGTTCTCCGAAACCGCGACCGCGACCGTGAAGCAGGCCAACGAGATCCAGGACAACGAGCAAATTCTGGATATGGGCGACGTCTCTGCCGAGCGTCTGGCCGTTATCCTGAAGAACGCCAAGACCATTCTGTGGAATGGCCCGGTTGGCGTATTCGAGTTCCCTAACTTCCGTAAGGGCACCGAAATTGTCGCCCGCGCGATCGCCGATAGCGACGCTTTCTCTATCGCTGGCGGCGGCGACACTCTGGCAGCCATCGATCTGTTCGGTATCGCTGACAAAATTTCCTACATCTCCACCGGCGGTGGCGCATTCCTGGAATTCGTTGAAGGGAAACCGCTGCCTGCAGTCGTGATGCTGGAAGAGCGCGCTAAGCAGTAATTCAGACAACGGGAGGCGAAAGCCGCCCGTTTGTTTTATACCGCGCGGCTCACGCTGCGCGGCGTGAAAACATCGATTTACATCCATCTACGGCCGACGAAACAGGACAAAGTAACATGTCTAAAATTTTTGATTTCGTAAAACCGGGTGTCATCACGGGTGATGACGTTCAGAAAGTCTTCGCAGTTGCTAAAGAGAACAACTTTGCGCTGCCAGCGGTAAACTGCGTGGGTACCGACTCCATTAACGCAGTGCTGGAAGCCGCGGCTAAAGTGCGCGCGCCGGTCATCGTTCAGTTCTCCAACGGCGGCGCCGCGTTCATCGCCGGCAAAGGCGTGAAGACCGATGTGCCTCAGGGCGCAGCGATTCTGGGCGCCATCTCCGGCGCACACCACGTTCACCAGATGGCTGAACACTACGGCGTGCCGGTGATCCTGCACACCGACCACTGCGCGAAGAAACTGCTGCCATGGCTGGACGGCCTGCTGGACGCCGGCGAGAAGCACTTCGCCGCTACCGGCAAACCGCTGTTCTCTTCTCACATGATCGATCTGTCTGAAGAGTCTCTGGAAGAAAACATCGAGATCTGCAGCGCCTACCTGAAGCGCATGGCCAAAATCGGCATGACGCTGGAAATCGAACTGGGCTGCACCGGCGGTGAAGAAGATGGCGTGGACAACAGCCATATGGACGCTTCCGCACTGTACACCCAGCCGGAAGACGTGGCTTACGCGTACGAAAAACTGAACGCCATCAGCCCGCGCTTCACCATCGCTGCCTCCTTCGGTAACGTGCACGGCGTGTACAAGCCAGGCAACGTCAAGCTGACCCCGACCATCCTGCGTGATTCTCAGGACTACGTGTCCAAGAAATTCAACCTGCCGCACAACAGCCTGAACTTCGTGTTCCACGGCGGTTCCGGTTCTACCGACGCAGAGATCAAAGAGTCTGTGGGTTACGGCGTGATCAAGATGAACATCGACACCGACACCCAATGGGCGACCTGGGACGGCATCCTGCAGTACTACAAAGCGAACGAAGCTTACCTGCAGGGCCAGCTGGGCAACCCGAAAGGCGCCGATCAGCCGAACAAGAAATACTACGATCCACGCGTATGGCTGCGCGCAGCGCAGACCAGCATGGTGACGCGTCTGGAGCAGGCCTTCAAAGATCTGAACGCGGTAGACGTTCTGTAATCTTCGGCACCTGTTGCACGATGCAAAAGGCTCCCTGCGGGGAGCCTTTTTCGTTTTCAGCCCAGCAGGCCGGCGCCGACGTTGATAGACAGGCCCAGGATCAGCATGTTGAACACGAACGAAATAACCGACTGTACGAGCGCGATTTTACGCACCTCCGCGGCGCCGACCGCCACGTCGGCGGTTTGCGACGCGACCGCGATGGTGAAAGAGAAGTAGGCGAAGTCCAGATAGGTCGGCTCGGTGAGATTGCCGGGAAACAGCAGCGGCAAAGGCTCCAGCTGCGCACCCTGGCGATAAAATTGATGGGCGTAGTGCATGGTGAAGGCGGTCGGCAGCAGCAGCCAGGAGACCGCCAACGTTCCGCCGGTTAACGCCAGATGCAGGGTTTTCAGCGAGTCGCTGGCCTGTTTGGCGCTGCTCAATTCGAACAGGATCGCCAGAATGCTCACCAGACAACCGAAACTGACCAGCGCCAACACCGTGCTGGCGCTTTCATCCTGCCGCCGGGCGATCTGGCGAATGTGCTGCGGCGTGCTGACCAGCATCAGTCGCCAGAGAAACAGCAGGTAGAGCCAGGCCAGCGTATTCCAGCCGATCATCAAGCGCTGCAGCAACGAGAGCTGGGCGGGCAGCAGCAGAAAGCACAACAGCCCGGCGCCGACGGAAAACAGCAGCCTGGGCCGCACTTGCCAATAATGTTTGAGCGAAGAGCGAATGTGCATGAAGAACGGATCCCTTGTCGTGAAATGGCCAAAGCGCTGTTTTCAGCATAGAAGAAGCGGCGAGCGGTTTCGGCTATTTTTAACGCTGACGGTTGGCATGAGCCTTTAATGTTGGTTACCCTTAGGCGGTGGTTTCCGACTGGCTGCCGAGGCCAGTGTATTTTTGCGAGTTTCTCCCGTTAGGGACTGAGTTAGGACGACACGAATGAAAGATTTGAATGTAGTAGACGGCATCAACGGTGCCGGTAACTGGTTGGTGAAGAACCAGGATCTGTTGATCCAGTACGCGGTGAATATCGTCGCCGCCATCGTTATCCTGATCATCGGTTCGATCGTGGCCCGCGTGGTCGGTAATGCGCTGAACCGCGTGATGAAGCTGCGCGGCATCGACGCCACGGTGGCAGACTTCCTGGCGGCGATCGTGCGCTACGGCGTGCTGGCGTTCACCTTCATCGCCGTGCTGGGGCGTGTCGGCGTGCAGACCACCTCGGTGATCGCCGTGCTGGGCGCCGCCGGTTTGGCCGTCGGCCTGGCGCTGCAAGGCTCGCTGTCCAACTTCGCCGCCGGCGTGCTGCTGGTGATCTTCCGTCCGCTGCGCGTGGGGGAATATGTCGATCTGGGCGGCGTGGCCGGTACCGTCGATCAGGTGCAGATTTTCTCCACCACCCTGCGTACCGCAGACAACAAAACCATCGTGGTGCCGAACGGTAAAATCATCGCCGGCAACATCATCAACTATTCTCGCGAGCCGAACCGCCGCGTGGATATCGTGGTAGGCGTGGCCTACAACGCCGATATCGACGTGGTGAAGAAGGTGCTGGGCGATGTGATCGCCGCCGACAAGCGCATCATGCACGCCAAAGGCGTGACCGTGCGTCTGAACGAGATGGCGCCGTCTTCCCTGAACTTTGTCACCCGTTCCTGGACCACCAACGCGGAATACTGGAACGTGTACTTCGATCTGATGGAAAACTTCAAGCGCGCGCTGGATGCCCACAACATCGGCATTCCGTTCCCGCAGATGGACGTGCACCTGTATCGCACCGAAGACGCTTCCGCCAAGGCGGAATAACAGAGAAGGGGGCCTTGGCCCCCTTTTTGATTACAGGCCGAGACGTCTCCAAGGGCGTCTCGGCCTTTTCTTTTCCGCGAGTTCAGGCGCCGGCGACCGGCTTGGCGAGCGGCGCGCGGCGGCGCAGGCTGAGGCGATAGAGCAGGAAGATGGCGCCCGCGCCCAGCAGCGCCGGCAGCGCCAGCCAGAGGAAGAACACTTCCGCCGAGCCGGCGGCGGTCATCATCCAGGCGCCGAGCATCGAGCCGACGATCGAGCCGAAGCGGCCATTGGCCATGGCCCAGCTGACGCCGGTGACGCGGGCCGCGGTCGGATAAAGGGTGGCGGAAACCAGATTCAGGCCGTTCTGCGCGCCGGCCACGCCGAAGCCTATCAGGAACACGACGGCGGCCAGCGTGTAGACGTCGCCCATCAGATACCCGGTCGCGCCGATCACCAGCGCGGCGCCCAGGTAGGAGACGGCCAGCACGCGGTAGGGCCCGATCCGGTCCATCAGCAGCGCCATCAGGATGGCGCCCAGGGTGCCGCCGAGCGGCACCATCGCCCCGATGCGCGAGGCGTGGACGATATCGTAACCGGCGTCTTTAAGTATCGTCGGCAGCCAACTGGTGAGCAGGTAGAACACGAACAGCGAGCAGAAGAACGCCGCCCACAGCAGCAGGGTGCGCACGGCGCGTCCTTCGATAAACAGGTGCGAGATTGGCGACTTGGCCTGCGCCGGGCGCTCGTCATCGACAATGGTTATCCCCGTCCAACGTTGGCCGGTGATACGCTCGACCACCCGGCGCAGCCGATCGGCATGCCTGGCGCTGGCGGCCATAAAGCGCACCGATTCGGGCATCTGCCAGGCCAGCAGCGGCAGCAGCGCCAATGGCGCGATGCCGCCGACCAGCAGCACGCCGCGCCAGCCGAACGCCGGGATGATCTGCCCGGCCAGCAGGCCGCCCAGGGCCAGCCCGGCGGTAAAGCCGCTCCAGCTCAGGGTGACCATCAGCATGCGGCGGCGCGCCGGTGAGTACTCCGAGCTGAGGGTGATGCAGGTCGGTATCGCACCCCCGAGGCCAATGCCGGTGATGAAGCGCAACAGGGTCAGGGATTCGATCGAATGCGTATAGGCCGAAGCCAGGGTGCAGCCGCCAAACACCAGCACCGCGACGAGCAGCACGCGTTTGCGGCCGATGGCGTCGGCGATCGGCCCGAACAGCAGGCTGCCGATCAGCAGGCCGAACAACCCCGCGCCGAAGGCGGGGGAGAGCTGCGAGGGCTGCAGGCCCCACTCTTCGCGCAGTGCCGGGGCGATATAGCCGATGATGGCGGTATCGAACCCGTCCAGCAGGGCGATCAGGAAACACAGGGTGAGGATGAGGATTTGATAAGGCGAGATCCTGGCGCGATCGATAATTTCGCTGATGCGAGCGGTATCTGGGCTCATGAGGGTTCCACTGTTATTAAGCTGGTGTGGGCTGGCTGAGGGGCCGTTCAGGCCGCTGTGGCTGGCATCGCGTAGAAATCCGAGTATACACCAGAGCGGGGGCGTTGCGGGGAGGGGGAGTCGATGATCATCGCCCGCCGCAGGAGGGTACTGCGGCGGGCGATGGCGCGATTATTTGGCCAGCAGTTCTCGGCGCACGATCTCGGCGCCGGCACTCAAGGCATTCAGCTTGCCGCTGGCGACCTGACGAGGCAGGGGAGCCATGCCGCAGTTGGTCGACGGATAGAGCTTGTCGGCATCGACAAACTGCAGCGCTTTGCGCAGCGTAGCGGCCACTTCCTCCGGCGTCTCAACGGTATGATTCGCCACATCAATGGCGCCAACCATCACTTTTTTGCCGCGAATCAGTTCCAGCAGATCCATCGGGACGTGCGAGTTATGGCACTCCAGCGAGATAATATCGATGGTAGACGTTTGCAGCTTGGGAAACGCCTCTTCATATTGCCGCCACTCTGAGCCCAGCGTCTTTTTCCAGTCGGTATTGGCCTTAATGCCGTATCCATAGCAGATATGCACCGCCGTTTCACACTTAAGCCCTTCAACGGCCCTTTCCAGGGCGGCGATGCCCCAGTCATTCACCTCGTCAAAGAACACGTTAAATGCGGGCTCATCAAACTGAATAATGTCGACGCCGGCGGCCTCGAGCTCTTTGGCTTCCTGATTGAGGATCTTGGCGAACTCCCAGGCCAATTTCTCGCGGCTTTTATAGTGGTTGTCATAAAGCGTGTCGATCATGGTCATCGGCCCCGGCAGGGCCCATTTAATCGGCTGCTTGGTCAGCTGGCGTAAAAATTTGGCGTCTTCAACGAAAACGGGCTTTTGGCGCGCCACCGCACCCACGACGCTCGGCACGCTCGCCTCATAGCGATTGCGGATTTTAACCACTTCGCGTTTCTCGAAATCGACGCCGCTGAGGTGCTCGATGAACGTCGTGACGAAATGCTGGCGCGTTTGCTCGCCATCGCTGACGATATCGATGCCGGCCTGTTGTTGTTCAGCCAGCGACAAACGCAGGGCATCCTGTTTCCCTTCGATTAATTCTTCATTTTGCAATTTCCAGGGCGACCACAGGGTTTCCGGTTGGGCCAGCCAGGAAGGTTTGGGCAAGCTGCCGGCGGTCGAGGTAGGGAGCAATATTTTCATAATAGATGACCTGTATTTAAGTGAATCAAAGCGCGTAGTGAGCAGACCATTGCTCAAGAATGGGCTTGTAGGGTTTGATAAATTGCTCTTCCGTAAATTTCCCCTGCTCAATCGCTAACTGGCTACGCTCTTCGCGATCGTAAACAATCTTGGTTAATGAATAGTCCTGGTTATTCAGGCTTGGCTGATAGCATTGCCCCGCCGCCGAGTTGGCATTGTAAATTTCAGGCCGATAGATTTTTTGGAAGGTCTCCATCGTGCTGATGGTGCCGATCAGCTCCAGATCGGTGTAATCGCTCAGCAAATCCCCGGGGAAATAAAACGCCAGGGGCGCGACGCTATTTTTCGGCATGAAATAGCGCACCTGCAGGCCCATTTTTTTAAAATACCGGTCGGTCAGCGAAGCGCCGTCTTGCCGATACTCGTCGCCCAACACCGGATGTTGATTGCCCGTCCGATGATAGGTGTCTTTGCTGGACACGCTGAGGCAGATCACCGGCGGTTTGCTGAAATTCTCATGGTATTCGTTTGAATTGACGAAGTGCTTAAAGATATTGCCGTGCAAATCGCCGAAATCATTCGGGATAGTGAATTCCGCCGTGTTTTTATTGTGCGCCGGCAGCAAGACGCTAAAGTCATAATCGCGCACGTAAGACGAGAAATTGTTCCCGACGATGCCCTCAATTCGCTTTTGCGTTTTTTTATCGATGATGTTGGTTTTCAGGATTTCGATCACCGGGAAGCTGGCGCCCTGATCTTCAACGCGCATCTCCACCGAAATGATGTCAAGCTCAACCGAATAGCGGTCGGCCTTGGGGTTATCCCAATGCGCCAACGAATTGAAGCGATTGTTAATCATCACCAGCGTGTTGCGCAGGTTCTCCCGGCGGTTTTCCCCTCTGGCCAAATTGGCGAAGTTGGTGGTGATACGCGTACTTTCAGAAGGGTTATAATCTTCATCGAAAGAACTGCTCTTAATCGTAAAGGCAAAGTCTCTATTCATCGTCTTATAGCATCCTGTTATATGATATGAAGGCTGGATTTATCCATTTCTTTCAATGGGTTGTTTTTCTCTTTTTTTATTCAGCCGATTTCATATTGTCTGTCGTTAATGAGGTCTATTTTTGCCAGAGTCCCGGTGGGAGTGAAAGAGACTTAATTTCATTACCACATGAGCGCTATTCATGATCTGGCGTTCGGACCGGTTGGCCGCCGTCGCCCTGCGGCGCAAACCGCTAACGTACCGGGCCGGCAACCTGGTGCAGCCTGAAAAATTACGGGTATAATCCCCCCATGATCCCACGGCTTCAGACACGAATATGACAAAACTCACCTTACAAGAGCAGATGCTCAAAGCGGGCTTGGTAACCAGCAAGAAAATGGCCAAAGTCCAAAGAACGGCTAAAAAATCACGCGTTCAGGCCCGCGAGGCCAGAGAGGCGGTGGAAGAGAATAAAAAGGCGCAGCTTGAGCGCGATAAGCAGCTGAACGAGCAGCAAAAGCAGGCCGCGCTGTCCAAAGAGTACAAGGCGCAGGTGAAGCAGCTGATCGAGATGAACCGCATCGTTCTGGCGAAAGGCGATATCGGTTTCAACTTCACCGACGGTAACCTGATCAAGAAAATCCTGGTGGATAAGGCGACGCAAACCCAGCTGATCAATGGCCGCCTCGCCATTGCACGCCTGGTGGTCGAGAACCGGGAAGAGTGTGAATACGCGATTATCCCCGCGAGCGTCGCCGATAAAATCGCGCAGCGCGATGCGGCCAGCATTGTGCTGCACAGCGCGCTGAGTCAGGAAGAACAGGATGAAGACGATCCGTACGCCGACTTTAAAGTGCCCGACGATTTGATGTGGTAAGCCGCGTTCAGAACGGCGCGGCGTGACGAGCGGCGATCCGCTCCCCGCTAATGGGGTGCACAAAGTCCAGCTCGCTGGCGTGCAGCATCAGCCGCGGCGTCTGTTCGGTACCCGGCAGCAGTCGCCCGCCATACAGATCGCAGCCTAAAATAGGGTGGCCCAACTGCCGGCTGTGAATACGCAGCTGGTGGGTGCGCCCGGTCTCCGGGATGAGCTGCACCCGCGTCAGCGGCAGCGAGATCCCGCCCTCCGCTTCACGATAAAAGCGCTCGACGACCCGATAGCGGGAGCGGGCGGGCTTGCCGTGGAGGGCGCAAATCGACATCAGCGGGAACAGCGCCGGATCTTTGGCGATCGCCGCGTCTATTACCCCTTCGTTATCCGCCAGATGGCCGCACAGCAGCGCGCTGTACACTTTGCCGACGGTGCGCTCGCTGAACTGCCGGCAGAGTGCGGCGTTGGCGGCCTTGTTGCGGGCCACCACCATCAAGCCGGACGTGCCGAAATCCAGGCGGTGCACCAGGGTGCAGCCGGGGAAGATCTGTACCAGCCGATGGTGTACCGAATCGAGATTCTGCGGATTCTTGCCCGACAGGCTGAGCAGCCCGGCCGGCTTATTGATCAGCGCCAGATGATCGTCCTGATAGAGGATCTCTATTTGGTCATGGCATGGCGGGGCGATAAAGGTATCGGTGACAGTAGACATTGGGCGGCCGGCTGGAAGGTGGGTGCGGATGATAGCGAATTTTTCGCCGATGGGCGAATCTGGCGGCGCGCTCATTTAAGCATTAGCATCTCTGATACTGGATTAGAAACATCAATTTCACCTAATGATCGCTTCCTCGTATGATGCGCGTGTTGACCGATACGCGCCCTCGTCCGGCGCCTTTTATCATTCGAGGAATCTCCCATGTTAGCCGTCTTCCTGCAGGGTTTTGCCCTGAGCGCCGCCATGATCCTGCCGCTGGGCCCGCAGAACGTATTCGTGATGAATCAGGGCATTCGCCGCCAGTATCATTTGATGATCGCCTCGCTGTGCGCGTTGAGCGATATCGTGCTGATCTGCGCCGGTATTTTCGGCGGCAGCGCGTTGCTGACCCGCTCGCCGCTGCTGCTGGCGCTGGTCACCTGGGGCGGGGTGGCGTTTCTGCTGTGGTACGGCTGGGGCGCGTTCCGTTCCGCCTTCAGCCCGCAACCGGCGCAGGCCGCGGCGCAGGAGCTGGCGCAGAGCCGCTGGCGCCTCGTGGTCACCATGCTGGCGGTTACCTGGCTGAACCCGCACGTTTATCTGGATACCTTTGTGGTGCTCGGCAGCCTGGGCGGGCAGCTGACGGCGGACGTGCGCTCCTGGTTCGCGCTCGGCGCGGTCAGCGCGTCGGCGGTGTGGTTCTTCGGGCTGGCGCTGCTGGCCTCCTGGCTGGCGCCGTGGCTGAACACCCAGCGGGCGCAGCGCATCATCAACGCGCTGGTCGGGCTGGTGATGTGGGGCATCGCGCTGCAGCTGGCCTGGCAGGGGGCAAATTTATAAGAATTTGCCACTAATCCGAATTCAAAACGCCGCGCGATATGCTACGTTTGATGCCAGGAATCCGGCGGTTCTCACAGGGAAAAGCCGGCGATCAGAGACAGCCTGTCATTAAGGAGACACTGTGAAGCTAAAAGCATTGGCTATGGCCGCAATGGTCGGATTAGGGACGTTACCGATGGCGCTGCAGGCGGCTGAAGTGCCTGAAGGGCCGCACGTCGTCACCTCCGGCACCGCCAGCGTGGACGCCACGCCGGATATCGCCACCCTGGCGATCGAAGTGAGTGTTTCCTCCAAAGACGCCGCCCAGGCGAAGAAGCAGGTGGACGAGCGCGTAGCGCAGTACTTTGATTTCCTGCAGAAAAATAACATCGAGAAGAAAGACATCAGCGCCGCCAACCTGCGCACCCAGCCGGAGTACGACTACCTGAAAACCGGCGAGTCGGTGCTGAAGGGCTACCGGGCGGTGCGTCAGGTGCAGGTGACCCTGCGTCAGTTGGACAAGCTGAACGAGCTGCTGGACGGCGCGCTGAAATCCGGCCTGAACGAGATCCGCGCGGTGGAGCTGGGCGTCGCCAAGCCGGACGTGTATCGCGAGCAGGCGCGGCAAAAAGCGATCGAGAACGCGACTCAGCAGGCCGAATCCCTGGCCAAAGGTTTCCACGCCAAGCTGGGGCCGGTGTACAGCATTCGCTACCGGGTCGCCAACTACCAGCCGATGCCGGTGGCGCGGATGTATAAGGCGGCCGGTGCGGCGGCGGAAAGCGACGCGGCGCAAACCTATGAGCAGCAAAGCATTCACTTCGACGATCAGGTGGATGTGGTGTTCGAGCTGCAGCGCAACGCCGCGCAGTAAGGTGTTCGTATTGAAGAAAGGTTCGCCGCGGCGAACCTTTTTTCGTTTTAATCCTGGCGCAGCACCTGGTGGCCGTGTTCCAGCAGCGCGTCGGTCACTTTGCGCATCATGCGGCTTTCCGGCGCGAAGCGGTGCCAGTACAGCATGCGGCGCTGATACAGCCCCGGCGTCAGATCGATCAGCTCACCGGAAGCCAGCTCCTTTTCTATCTGCAGATGCGGGATCATACAGCAGGTGGTGCCCTGACGCGCCAGCTGCACGAAGGCTTCCGACGAGTTCACGATATGGCAGGGCACGCTGCCCGGCGACAGATCGAAGTTCTGCTGCAGGAATGCCTGATGCATGTCGTCGAGATGGTCGAAGGCCACCGCCGGCGCTTTCAGCAGCGCGGAGCGGGTGACGCCGCTCGGGAAATAGCGCTCGGCGAAGGCGCTGGAGGCCACGAACAGGTAATCCAGCGCTCCCAGCCGATCCACCATGCAGCTCGGCAGCGGCTGCGGCTGAATACTCACCGCGCCCACCACCTCACCGCGGCGCAGCCGCTCCTGGGTGCGGGTTTCATCTTCCACCTGCAGATTCAGGCGAATGGGGGAATCCGCCAGCACCGGCTTCAGCGCCGGCAGCAGCCAGGTTGCCAGACTGTCGGCGTTGACCGCCAGCGACAGCAGCAGCGGCGTATCGACACCGGTGTCGTTGCCCAGCCACTCTTCTTCCAGCAATTCCACCTGATGCAACAGCGCCAGCAGCTTTTGCCCTTGTTCGGTCGGGCGCGGCGGCACGGTACGGACCAGCAGCGGTTGGCCGAACAGGTTTTCCAGCTGTTTGATGCGTTGGGATACCGCCGATTGCGTGATGCAGAGTTTTTGAGCGGCGCGCTCGAAGCCGCGCTCACGGATCACCGCGTCCAGCGCTTGCAGCGTACGATAGTCTGGGCGTTTCATCGGAAAGATATCCCTTAAATTAGAATGATACCGGCACTATGCCACATTTTGCGCGCGGCGCAGGTGGAAAAATCATGCCCCCGTCTCGCCGCTAAGCGGCTAAAAATGCGGGCTGCGGCAAATAAGTGTGATCCTGCCGGCGTGAAAAACAGCGTTTTACCCTATAATACGCACACGTTTTCGTACAGAGGCAAGGGACATATTATGACGCAGGATGAACTGAAAAAAGCGGTGGGCTGGGCAGCGCTGGAATACGTGACGCCGGGCACCATCGTCGGGGTCGGCACCGGTTCTACCGCCGCCCACTTTATTGACGCGCTGGGCTCCATCAAGCACCAGATCGAAGGCGCGGTATCGAGCTCCGACGCCTCCACCGCCAAGCTGAAAAGCCTCGGCATCCATGTGTTCGACAGCAATGAAGTGGACTCGCTCGATATTTATGTGGACGGCGCGGACGAAATCAACGGCCATATGCAGATGATCAAAGGCGGCGGCGCGGCGCTGACGCGCGAGAAGATCATCGCCGCCATCGCCAAGAAATTTATCTGCATCGTCGACGCCAGCAAGCAAGTGGACGTGCTGGGCAAGTTCCCGCTGCCGGTGGAAGTGATCCCGATGGCTCGCTCTTACGTGGCGCGTGAGCTGGTGAAACTCGGCGGCCTGCCGGAGTATCGCCAAAACGTGGTGACCGACAACGGCAACGTGATCCTCGATGTGCATAACCTGAGCATCACCGACGCCATCGCGCTGGAGAACAAGATCAACGGCATCGCCGGCGTGGTGACCGTGGGGCTGTTCGCCAACCGCGGCGCGGACGTGGCGCTGGTCGGCACCCCGGAAGGCGTGAAAGTGGTCAAATAAACCTCCGCCGTTTGTGGCCCGGTAGTGCCGGGCCGCATAATTCTTCGGTTAAAATATCTTTTCTGAAAAACGGCAAATTTGGTGACTTATGTCACATTGTGAAAACTGACTCCCCAAAGCTTCTGCCGAAAACTTTCCCTATGGCATTTTCTGCCGTAAACCGCCATCAACGCTGCGCCTTGTCCTGCCGGGCAGGCAATCGTTTGTATTGCCGCCCGCGTTATTTTTGTTATGTTGGATGGGAGCTGTGTCGTCACAGCCGCTTCTGAAGTCTGAACATAGGGTCGGGTAAATGGCAAAAGTATCATTGGAGAAAGACAGGATTAAATTCCTGTTGGTGGAAGGGGTTCATCAGAGCACGGTCGATAATTTACGTGCCGCCGGTTATACCAACATCGAATACCATAAGGGTGCGTTAGACACCGAATCGCTGAAGGCATCCATCCGCGATGCGCACTTCGTCGGCATCCGATCGCGTACGCATCTGACCGAAGAGGTGTTCGCCGCCGCAGAAAAACTGGTGGCTGTGGGCTGCTTCTGCATCGGCACCAACCAGGTTGATCTGAAAGCGGCGACCAAGCGCGGTATTCCGGTCTTTAACGCCCCGTTCTCCAATACCCGATCCGTGGCCGAAATGGTGCTGGGCGAGCTGCTGTTGATGCTGCGCGGCATTCCGGCCGCCAACGCCAAGGCGCACCGCGGCGTGTGGCACAAACTGGCCGTGGGCTCCTACGAGGCGCGCGGCAAAAAGCTGGGCATCATCGGCTACGGCCACATCGGCACCCAGCTGGGCATTCTGGCCGAAGGGCTGGGCATGAAGGTGTTCTTCTACGACATCGAGAACAAGCTGCCGTTAGGTAACGCGCAGCAGGTGCGTCATCTGTCCGATCTGCTCAATATGAGCGACGTGGTGACGCTGCACGTGCCGGAAACGCTGGCCACCAAGAACATGATGGGGGCGGAAGAGCTGGCGCTGATGAAACCGGGCGCCATTCTGATCAACGCCTCGCGCGGCACCGTGGTGGATATTCCCGCGCTGTGCGACGCGCTGGCCAGCAATCACCTGGCGGGCGCGGCGATCGACGTCTTCCCGGAAGAACCGGCGACCAACAGCGATCCGTTCAACTCGCCGCTGTGTGAGTTCGACAACGTGCTGCTGACGCCGCACATCGGCGGCTCCACCCAGGAAGCGCAGGAGAATATCGGCGACGAAGTGGCCGGCAAGCTGGCGAAATACTCCGACAACGGGTCGACCCTGTCCGCCGTCAACTTCCCGGAAGTGTCGCTGCCGGCGCATGGCCCGAACGCCAGCCGCCTGCTGCACATCCACGAAAACCGCCCGGGCGTGCTGACGCAGATTAACCAGATCTTCGCCGAAGAGGGGGTTAACATCGCCGCACAGTATCTGCAAACCGGGCCGGAAATTGGCTACGTGGTGATCGACATTGAAGCGGAAACCGCGCGTGCCGACGCCGCGCTGCAGCGCATGAAGGCCATCGACGGCACCATTCGCGCCCGTCTGCTGTTCTGATTCGGCGGCTCGCCGCAACGAAAAAGGCCGGAGCGATCCGGCCTTTTGCTATTTGGGCTCGTGCCACGCCCAGCTGCAGAGCGGGGTGAGAATTTCCGGCAGCGGGATATCCCAGTGCTCGATCGGCAGGCGCTCCACCTGCTGGCAATCATGGGCCAGGCCGATAGGATAGGGGCCGCCGCTGCGCCAGTTTTGCAGGGTGCGATCGTAAAAGCCGCCGCCCATGCCCAGACGCTGCCCGGTATGATCGAACGCCACCAGCGGCGTCAGCACGACGTCCAGCTCGCCCAGCGGCAGCACCTGGCGCACATCGAGGCGCGGTTCGAGAATATTGAAGCGATTGCGCACCAGCGGCGTTTCCGGCGCATAACGCAGGAACAGCAGGTGGCCAGGGCTGAACGGGTGCAGCACCGGCAGGTAAACCCGTTTGCCGAGCGTCCACAGTTGCTCGATCAGCGGCCCGGTGTCGAGTTCACCGTCAAACGACAGGAATACCGCGATGCTGTGCGCCGCCTTAATGTGCGTATGCGCGACGAGGCGCTCGGCTATCTTGTCTGCGGCAAAGCGTTGCTGGCCCGGCGTAAGCTCGCGCCGACGTTGGCGTATGAGTTGACGAATGGCTTGGCGCTGCTGCGCGAATTGGGGTTGAAAAGGCATCGTATCAGGCTTGCTCAGTGTGGCGTTCGGCACACATAAACCGCTGAGAAGGGGAATCTCCGAGATGCCGTCGCAGGCTGTAACCCTTGAACCCATGGTTCAAGGTGAACGTGCCGTCGCAATCTTAAGGCTTCTCGGCGCACCGAGCGTGCTCACCGATCGCGGAGCAACACATTCTGTTTGTACTAAATATCGGCTCAGGGGACTGGCCCGCTGGCGAACATCTCAGAGAAATTTTGTACTCGTTGCCGAAACTGTGATTTCAACAACTTAAGTTATTCGAATTGTGCATCCTGACGTTCAGAGATGCGACCTTGTTCAAGCAACGCTTGTTCAATGGTCTGCTGCAGCATCCGTATGCGTTGTTCCATATTGGACGCATAGTCACGGGTTTTCAACCGTTCTTGAGCAAGTTCGTGACAGACGTTCAATGCCGCGATGAAAACCAGTTGCTCAGTATTGGAGACTCTAGTGCGAACTTTAAGATCTTGCAACCGTTGGTTAAGATCGTCCGCCGCCATATTCAACGCATCTTGTTGTTCTGGCGGGCAATTGACTCTTAACGAGCGGCCAAAAATTTGAATATCTACCGGTTGTGCAGACATGCCACCTTCCTGCCTAAATTTCGCGCCAGCCTTGTCCGCCCTGGCCGGGCCGTCAAAGCGGGCGCCACTATATATACCTCGGTACCAAGATACAACCCCTTTTTCAGTACCTGGTTGTAATCTACTGTGGCGCACATTGCCAGTCAAAAAAGGGTTTCAAAATGCGTATTTACCGCACTTTCGTCACCCGCCGGCGCAGTGTGAAACCTGCCACATCGCGATTATAACTAGCCACTGAGGTGTCGCGCTTATCTGGTATAGCGACGGACCTTGGTGGTAGCATAACACGAACTTATCCTGCCAACGATGACGAATGCGCATGTCTATACAGAATACATTTCCAAGTTACCAATCTTTGACCGTGGCCCTCAACCAGCAGTCGGTGGCGCTGACCGCGGCAGAAATGCACGGCCTGATCAGCGGCCTGCTGTGCGGCGGCAGCCGTGATGCCGGCTGGCAGGCGCTGGTGCACGATCTGACCAACGAAGGCGTCGCCTTCCCGCAGGCGCTCAGCCAACCGCTGCAACAGCTGTATGAAGTGACGCGCGAAACGCTGGAAGACGACGAATTCCTGTTCCAACTGATGTTGCCGGAAGGGGAAGCCGTCAGCGTGTTCGATCGCGCCGACGCGCTGGCCGGTTGGGTCAACCACTTCCTGCTCGGGCTGGGCATGATGCAGCCCAAGCTGGCCCAGGTGAAAGACGAAGTCGGTGAAGCGATCGACGATCTGCGCAACATCGCGCAGCTGGGCTACGACGAAGACGAAGATCAGGAAGAATTGGAGCAGTCGCTGGAAGAAGTGGCGGAGTATGTGCGGGTTGCCGCCATCATGTGCTACGGCGAATTCACCCGTCACAAGCCAACGGCGCCGGAAAACATCAAACCGACGTTGCACTAAACGTCCTATCGGCCCTCCGCCGGCGATGCGGATGGCATGATTTCAGGAGAAGGTAATGACTCAGCAGGAATTCAACAACCGCCGTCAGGCGCTGTTGGCGAAAATGGCGCCGGCCAGCGCGGCGGTTATTTTCTCTGCGCCGGAAACGACGCGCAGTGCAGATTCAGACTATCCCTATCGGCAGAACAGCGACTTTTGGTACCTGACCGGCTTCAATGAGCCGGAAGCGGTGCTGGTGCTGATCAAAAGCGACGACACGCACAACCACAGCGTGCTGTTCAACCGGGTGCGCGATCTGACGGCGGAAATCTGGTTTGGCCGCCGCCTGGGGCAAGACGCCGCGCCGGCGAAGCTGGGCGTGGATCGCGCGCTGCCGTTCGATGAAATCAATGACCAGCTGCACCTGCTGCTCAACGGCCTGGACGTGGTTTACCACGCGCAGGGTGAATACGCCTACGCCGATCAGATCCTGTTCGGCGCGCTGGACAAGCTGCGCAAGGGGTTCCGCCAGAATCTGCAGGCGCCGACCACCGTTACCGACTGGCGGCCGTGGCTGCATGACATGCGCCTGTTCAAATCGCCGGAAGAGCTGGCGGTGATGCGTCGCGCCGGTGAGATCAGCGCGCTGGCGCACACCCGCGCGATGGAAAAATGCCGCCCGGGCATGTTCGAATACCAGCTGGAAGCGGAAATTCACCATGAATTCACCCGCCTCGGCGCCCGCTACCCGTCTTACAACACCATCGTCGGCAGCGGCGAAAACGGCTGTATCCTGCACTACACCGAGAACGAGAGCCAGATGCGCGACGGCGATCTGGTGCTGATCGACGCCGGTTGTGAGTACCAGGGGTATGCCGGCGACATCACCCGCACCTTCCCGGTCAACGGCAAGTTCAGCAAGCCGCAGCGCGCGGTGTACGACATCGTGCTGGCGTCGCTGCTGCGCGCTTTGGAACTGTTTAAACCCGGCACCAGCATCCGCGAAGTCAACGACGAAGTGGTGCGCATCATGGTGGTCGGGCTGGTGGAACTGGGCGTATTGAAAGGTGAAGTCGATCAGTTGATCGCCGAGCAGGCGCACCGGCAGTTCTTCATGCACGGGCTGAGCCACTGGCTGGGCCTCGACGTGCACGACGTCGGCCACTACGGCACGCCGAGCCGCGATCGGCTGCTGGAGCCGGGCATGGTACTGACCGTGGAACCGGGGCTGTACATTGCGCCGGATGCGGACGTGCCGGCGGAATACCGCGGCATCGGCATCCGCATCGAGGACGACATCGTGATCACCGCCGACGGCAATGAAAACCTGACCGCTACCGTGGTGAAAGACGCCGATGCCATCGAAGCGTTGATGGCGGCGACAAGGTCATAAAATGAGCGTAATTATCGTTGGTGGCGGTATGGCGGGCGCGACGCTGGCGCTGGCTATCTCGTCGCTTACTCAGGGAAGAATGGCGGTGGATCTGGTCGAGGCGACTCGGCCGGATGACCGCAGCCATCCGGGCTTTGACGCCCGCGCCATCGCACTGGCGCAGGGCACTTGCCAACAGCTGGCGCGCATCGGCGTTTGGCCGGCGCTGCGCGACTGCGCTACGCCGATCGCTCAGGTGCACGTCAGCGATCGCGGCCACGCCGGTTTCGTGAATCTGCAGGCGCAGGATTATCAGGTCGATGCGCTCGGCCAGGTGATCGAACTGCATGACGCCGGGCAGCGGCTGTTCGCGCTGCTGGCGAAGGCGCCGGGCGTTACGCTGCACTGCCCCGCGCGGGTGGTAGACGTGATTCGCACCGCAGAGCGGGCGGAAGTACAACTGGATACCGGTCTGCGCCTGTGCGGGCAACTGCTGGTGGCGGCCGACGGTTCGCGTTCGGCGCTGGCGCAGGCCTGCAACGTGCAGTGGCGGCAGGAGGACTATCCGCAGTTCGCCACCATCGCCAACGTCACCACGGCGGAAGATCCGCAGGGGCGCGCCTTCGAGCGCTTTACCCGCTACGGGCCGCTGGCGCTGCTGCCGATGTCGCAGGGGCGCAGTTCGCTGGTGTGGTGCCATGCGCGCGAAGATCGCGCCCGGGTGGATGCCTGGGACGACGAGCGTTTTATCGCCGAGCTGCAACAGGCCTTCGGCTGGCGGCTGGGGCGCATCCTCAAGGCCGGTAAACGGCACAGCTATCCGCTCAGCCTGCTGACCGCCGATCGGCATGTCAGCCATCGTCTGGCGCTGGTGGGCAACGCGGCGCAGACGCTGCATCCGATCGCCGGGCAGGGGTTCAACCTCGGTCTGCGCGACGTGATGTCGCTGGCGGAAACGCTGGCAGAAGCGATGAACAGCGGCGAAGACGCCGGTGGTTATGCGCTGCTGAGCCGCTATCAGCAGCGGCGGCAAAACGATCAGCAGGCGACGATCGGCGTGACCGACGGATTGATCCGCCTGTTCGCCAACCGTTATGCCCCGCTGGTGGTCGGCCGCAACCTGGGGCTGATGGCGATGGAGCGTTTGCCGGCGGTGCGCGACGCCTTCGCCAAGCGCACGCTGGGCTGGGTGGAACGTTAGACACAGAATCGGGCGCCCTGTGGCGCGCCCAAAACGCGGCGCGGCAAGGCGTCGCGCGTTATTTAAGGAAATCGAGCAGCATGCAATCATTTGACGTGATTATCGCCGGTGGCGGTATGGTGGGGCTGGCGTTGGCCTGCGGCCTGCAGGGCAGCGGGCTGCGCGTGGCGGTGCTGGAGCAGCGCCAGCCGGACATGGCGCCGCCGTCGGAGCAGCCTGCGCTGCGGGTCTCCGCCATCAATGCCGCCAGCGAGCGTTTGCTGCAGCACATCGGCGTGTGGGACGACATTCTCCAGCTGCGCGCCAGCGCCTACAACGCGATGGAAGTGTGGGATCGCGACAGCTTTGGCAAAATCGCCTTCCGCGGCGACGAGTGCGGCTTCAGCCATCTTGGCCACATCATCGAAAACTCGGTGATCCAGCAGGCGCTGTGGAAACGCGCCGAAAGCCTGTCGGACATCACGCTGATTACCCCGGCCGCGCTCAAACAGGTGGCGTGGGGCGAGAACGACGCTTTCGTCACGCTGGAGGACGGCCGCATGCTGACCGCCCGCCTAATGATCGGCGCCGACGGCGCCCAGTCGTGGCTGCGCCAGCACGCCGACATTCCGCTTACCTTCTGGGATTACCGCCACCATGCGCTGGTCGCCACCATTCGCACCGAAGAGCCGCATCAGGCGACGGCGCGGCAAATTTTCCACGGCGACGGCATTCTGGCGTTCCTGCCGTTCAGCGATCCGCATTTGAGCTCCATCGTCTGGTCGGTGACGCCGGAAGACGCCGAGCGGCTCAAGCAGCTGGAACCGGCGCAGTTCAACCGCGAACTGGCGATGGCCTTCGACATGCGCCTGGGGGCTTGCAGCCTGGAAAGCGAACGGCTGGCGTTCCCGCTGACCGGCCGCTATGCGCGCAGTTTCGCCGCGCACCGCCTGGCGCTGGTGGGCGATGCGGCGCATACCGTGCATCCGTTGGCCGGGCAGGGTGTGAACCTGGGCTTTATGGACGCCGCCGAGCTGATTTCCGAACTGCGCCGCCTGCAGCGGCAGGGCAAGGATATCGGCCAGCACCTCTATCTGCGCCGCTATGAGCGCCGCCGCAAACATGGCGCGGCGGTAATGCTGGCCAGCATGCAGGGATTCCGCGAATTGTTCGACGGCAACCACCCGGCCAAAAAGCTGCTGCGCGACGTGGGCCTACGGCTGGCGGACAGCCTGCCGGGCGTCAAGCCGAAGCTGGTGCGTCAGGCGATGGGCCTGAACGATCTGCCCGAGTGGCTTGCCTGACATCCTGCCTTCTGCGAGCCCTCCGCGGGCTCGCGCTTCTTGCCTTATGCCATCGTCTTTCCTTATATAACCCTTCATTTGAAATAATCTAATTTCAGCCGCTTTTTATCATTACTTTTTCTAATTCCATGTTCGGTTATCAAAAGTCGGAATCTCATGTGCGGCCGTCGGTTTGTTATATAACTTCGGAGTTTTGCCGCTTTAATTGTTAATTTTGTGCCTTAAAGCGCATTTTTCCAGTGAAAAACTCTGCACACTAGCCCGGCATTTTACCGCCCCGGAACGGCGATGAGCCTATTTTAACTTATGGTTAATGTGGTCGTTCGGTGATAAGTTCGAGGGAAAGGTATCGTTTGCGTCACGGCGGTTGCACGCAGTTTCCGCCCGTCCCGGCGCAGCATTTGTGTTGAGCAGTCAGTGCGCCATGGCGATCGGGCCGCGAGCCAGGCTCCGCCGCATTGCGTGGCAGCACCCTAACTTCTAGCGACGAGTGGAAAGAGGGAAAAGATGGCAAAGCAAACCCCACTGTACGACCAGCACGTGGCGTGCGGTGCGCGCATGGTAGACTTTCACGGCTGGATGATGCCGCTGCACTACGGCTCGCAGCTTGATGAGCACCACGCGGTGCGTCAGGATGCCGGCATGTTCGACGTGTCTCACATGACCATTGTGGATCTGCACGGCGCCCGCACCCGCGAGTTCCTGCGCTACCTGCTGGCGAACGACGTCGCCAAACTGACCCAACCCGGCAAAGCGCTGTACACCGGCATGCTGAATGCCTCCGGCGGCGTGATTGACGACCTGATCGTTTATTTCCTCACTGAAGACTATTTCCGCCTGGTGGTGAACTCCGCCACCCGCGACAAAGACCTGGCCTGGATTGAAGAGCACGCCGCGCCGTATGGCGTTGCGCTGACGGTGCGCGACGATCTGGCGCTGATCGCGGTGCAGGGCCCGCAAGCCAAAGAGCGCGCCGGCACGCTGTTCACCCCGGAACAAAAAAGCGCGGTTGAAGGCATGAAGCCATTCTTCGGCGTACAGGCCGGCGAGCTGTTCATCGCCACCACCGGTTACACCGGCGAGGCCGGCTATGAGATCGCGCTGCCGAAAGCGCAGGCGGCGGATTTCTGGCAAAAATTGCTGGCCGCGGGCGTCAAGCCGGCCGGTCTGGGCGCGCGCGACACGCTGCGTCTGGAAGCGGGCATGAACCTCTACGGGCAAGAGATGGACGAAGGCGTTTCGCCGCTGGCCGCCAACATGGGCTGGACCATCGCCTGGCAGCCGGAAGATCGCCGTTTCATCGGCCGTGAAGCGCTGGAACAACAGCGCGAGCAGGGCACCGAGCAACTGGTCGGCTTGATCATGACGGAAAAAGGCGTATTACGTAATGAGCTGCCGGTGCGTTTCACCGACGCGGCGGGGCAAACCCACGAAGGCGTGATCACCAGCGGTTCGTTCTCTCCGACGCTGGGCTTCAGCATCGCGCTGGCGCGCGTGCCGGCGGGCATCGGCGAGCAGGCCATCGTGCAGATCCGCAACCGTGAAATGCCGGTCAAAGTGACCAAGCCCGGTTTCGTTCGCGCCGGCAAGCCGCTGACAAATTGATTTTTATTGATTCTTCCCTAGGGATTTCGCGCTGCGGCTAGGCGGCAAGTGCGCGAGTCCTCGGGAGCTTACTGCGGTAAGTGACCGAGGTGAACGTACGCAGCCAACAACGCAGCAGTGTGAAAGACGACGGGAAATTATTTCTTCGAAGGAGTAACCGGCTATGAGCAATGTGCCAACAGAATTGAAATACGCATCCTCCCACGAGTGGGTTCGTTCAGAAGGTAACAGCGTTTACACCGTAGGCATCACCGAACACGCGCAGGAACTGCTGGGCGATATGGTGTTTGTCGATCTGCCGGAAGTGGGCCGCCGCGTCGCCGCCGGTGAAGATTGCGCCGTGGCGGAGTCCGTCAAGGCGGCGTCGGACATTTACGCGCCAATCAGCGGCGAAATCGTGGCGGTGAACGGCGAGCTGGAAAGCTCCCCGGAGCTGGTCAACAGCGAACCTTACGGTGACGGCTTCCTGTTCCAGATTAAAGCCGCCGACGAAGGTGAGCTGGCGAACCTGCTGGACGCCGCGGCTTATCAGGCCTCGATCGACGAGTAATAGTGACCACGTCCCAGGCCTTTTGGCCGGGGCGTTTTAGTTACCGCTCAAGCTATATCCCGTATCACGCAAGCATTCAGGAATTTGTAGCAATGACCCAGACACTCAGCCAACTCGAACACAGCGAAGCGTTCATCGAACGCCACATCGGCTCTTCTGCGGAACAACGCCAGGAGTTGCTGGCAGCGGTGGGCGCTCGCTCGCTCAGCGCGCTGATCCAACAGATCGTGCCGGCGGACATTCAGCTGCCGGGGCCGCCGCCGGTCGGCGACGCGGCGACCGAACACCAGGCGCTGGCTGAGCTGAAGGCGATCGCCTCGCAGAATCAGCGCTACAAATCCTATATCGGCATGGGCTACAGCGCCGTGCTGACGCCGCCGGTGATCCTGCGCAACATGCTGGAAAATCCGGGCTGGTACACCGCTTACACCCCTTATCAGCCGGAAGTGTCGCAGGGCCGTCTGGAAGCGCTGCTGAACTTCCAGACCGTGACCCTCGATCTGACCGGCCTGGATCTGGCTTCCGCTTCGCTGCTGGATGAAGCTACCGCCGCCGCCGAAGCGATGGCCTTGGCCAAACGCGCCAGCAAGCTGAAAGACGCCAACCGCTTCTTCGTGGCTGACGACGTGCATCCGCAGACGCTGGACGTGGTGCGTACCCGCGCCGAAACCTTCGGCTTCGACGTCATCGTCGATAAAGCGGAAAAAGTGCTGGAGCTGGACGGCGTGTTCGGCGTGCTGCTGCAACAGGTGGGCACCACCGGCGAGCTGCACGACTACAGCGCGCTGCTGGCCGAACTGAAATCGCGCAAAATCATCACCAGCGTGGCCGCCGACATTATGGCCCTGGTGCTGCTGACCGCGCCGGGCAAGCAGGGCGCCGACGTGGTGTTCGGCTCAGCGCAGCGCTTCGGCGTGCCGATGGGCTACGGCGGCCCGCACGCCGCCTTCTTCGCCTGCCGCGACGAGTTCAAGCGCTCGATGCCGGGCCGCATCATCGGCGTTTCCCGCGATGCTGCCGGCAACACCGCGCTGCGCATGGCGATGCAGACCCGCGAGCAGCATATCCGCCGCGAAAAGGCCAACTCGAATATCTGTACCTCGCAGGTGCTGCTGGCCAACATCGCCAGCCTGTACGCGGTGTACCATGGCCCACAGGGGCTGCAGCGCATCGCCGGGCGTATCCATCGCCTGACCGACATTCTGGCCGCCGGGCTGCAGAAGGCCGGCCTGACGCTGCGCCACAACACCTGGTTCGACACCCTGACCGTTGAAGTGAAAGACAAAGCGGCGGTGCTGGAACGCGCGCTGAGCTTCGGCATCAACCTGCGTACCGATATCCACGGCGCCGTAGGCATCACGCTGGACGAAGCCACCTCGCGCGAAGACGTGCAGACGCTGTTCGCACTGCTGGCCGGCGACAACCACGGCCTGGACATCGACGCGCTGGACGCGGCGGTGAGCAAGAGCAGTCAGTCGATCCCGGCCGCCATGTTGCGCCAGGATCCGATCCTGACCCACCCGGTATTCAACCGCTATCACAGCGAAACCGAGATGATGCGTTACATGCATCGCCTGGAGCGCAAGGATCTGGCGCTGAACCAGGCGATGATCCCGCTGGGCTCTTGCACCATGAAATTGAACGCCGCGGCGGAAATGATCCCGATCACCTGGCCTGAATTCTCCGAGCTGCACCCGTTCTGCCCGCCGGAGCAGGCTGCCGGCTACCAGCAGATGATCGGCCAACTGTCTCAGTGGCTGGTGCAGCTGACCGGCTATGACGCGGTGTGCATGCAGCCGAACTCCGGCGCGCAGGGCGAATACGCCGGCCTGCTGGCGATCCGCCGCTACCACGAAAGCCGCAACGAAGCGGGCCGCCACGTCTGCCTCATCCCGAGCTCCGCGCACGGCACCAACCCGGCATCCGCCCAGATGGCGGGCATGAGCGTGGTGGTGGTCGCCTGCGACAAGAACGGCAACATCGATCTGCACGATCTGCGCGTCAAGGCGGAGCAGGCGGGCGAAGAGCTCTCTTGCATCATGGTGACCTACCCGTCGACCCACGGCGTGTATGAAGAAACCATCCGCGAAGTGTGCCAGATCGTGCATCAGTTCGGCGGCCAGGTGTATCTGGACGGCGCCAACATGAACGCCCAGGTGGGCATCACCACGCCAGGCTATATCGGCGCGGACGTTTCGCACCTCAACCTGCATAAAACCTTCTGCATCCCGCACGGCGGCGGCGGCCCGGGCATGGGCCCGATCGGCGTGAAAGCGCACCTGGCGCCGTTTGTGCCGGGCCACAGCGTCGTGCAGATCGACGGCGTAACCACCCAGCAGGGCGCGGTCTCCGCGGCGCCGTTCGGCAGCGCCTCCATCCTGCCTATCAGCTGGATGTACATCCGCATGATGGGCGCGGAAGGCCTGAAGCAGGCCAGCCAGATGGCGATCCTGAACGCCAACTACATCGCTACCCGCCTGAAAGACGCCTATCCGATTCTGTATACCGGCCGCGATCACCGCGTGGCGCACGAATGTATCCTCGATATTCGTCCGCTGAAGGAAGAGACCGGCATCAGCGAAATGGACATCGCCAAGCGCCTGATCGACTTCGGCTTCCACGCGCCGACCATGTCGTTCCCGGTGGCGGGCACGCTGATGGTCGAGCCGACCGAGTCGGAAAGCAAAGTGGAGCTGGATCGCTTTATCGATGCGATGCTGGCGATCCGCAGCGAGATCGACCGCGTCGCCAAAGGCGAATGGCCGCTGGAAGACAACCCGCTGGTGAATGCGCCGCACGTGCAGGCTGAGCTGGTTAACGACTGGCAGCATCCGTACAGCCGTGAGCTGGCGGTGTTCCCGGTGGCCGGCGTGCGCGAGAACAAGTACTGGCCGAGCGTTAAGCGTCTGGATGACGTGTACGGCGACCGTAACCTGTTCTGCTCTTGCGTGCCGATGAGCGACTACGAATAACACGTTCGGCAAAGTTTGTGTTCGGGGGACACCGCATCATGCGGTGTCCCTTTTTATTTTATTGCGGCCTATTCTTTCCCGTACGTTCCCACGATTTGAGGAGTCACCATGCAAGCGGCAATCGTAACAGCGCTGGGGCAAGCCCCGGTTTTCGGCACCTTTGAGGAGCCTCAGGCGCAGGCGAATGAAGTGCCGATCGACGTTCTGGCGGCCGGCATCAAACAGCTGGATCGCGCCACCGTCGCCGGCACCCATTACTCCAGCCCCAAGCAGTTGCCGATCGTACCCGGCACCGACGGCGTGGGCCGGACGGCCGACGGGCAACGGGTGTATTTCGCCTCCTTCCGCCGCCCTTACGGCGCGATGGCTGAGCGCAGCGTCGCGTCATGGACGGTGCCGGTGCCGGAGGCGGTGGACGACGCCACGGCGGCGGCGCTGATCAATCCCGCCTTCGCCGCCTGGCTGCCGCTGCGCTGGCGAGCGGATCTGCAGCCCGGTGAAACGGTGCTGATCATCGGCGCTACCGGCACTTCGGGAAAACTGGCGGTCGCCGCGGCGCGTCAGGCGGGAGCCGGGCGCATCGTTGCCGCCGGCCGTCGGCTGAGCGTGCTGGAAGCGTTGGGCGTGGATGCCACGGTGGATCTGAGCCTGCAGGGCGAGGCGCTGACGCAGGCCTTCGCGGCGGCGGCGGGGCCGGGCGGTTATCAGGTGATCGTCGATTATATCTGGGGCCCGGCGACCGAAGCGCTGCTCGCGACGCTCAATAATCACGATCTCTCGTCTTACGCCGGCGGGCGCGGCATTCGCCTGGTCAACGTCGGCTCGATGGCCGCGCCGGACATCCGGCTGCCGGCGGCGGTATTGCGCAGCAATCAGCTGCAGATCCTCGGCAGCGGCACCGGCAACTTCCCGCCGATCCCGGAGATGCAGCGCTATGCGACCGAAATTCTGGCGCTGGCGGCGACGGGCGCGCTCACTATCGAGACGCAGGAGCACGCGCTGGCGGAGATCGCCGAGGTATGGGATCTGAACAAGAAAAGCGACGTGCGTTCGGTGATACGCATCGCCCGCTAAGTTCCTGCCGCTAGCGGCAAGGGCAGACCAGGTGAATATCCTCCGGCTCGCGGGCGAACAGCTCGGCATCCGGGCGCTCGATGAGCCGGCACCCTTGCGCCAGATAGAAGTCTACGGTGCTTTTGTTGGGGATGGAGGAGACGTACAGCCCGGCGGCGCCTTCTTGCGCCGCCTGACGCAGGCAGAGCTGGAACAGCTGCTTGCCTAACCCCTGGCCGCGTTGGTGCGCGCTGACGTAAAAGAACAGCAGCTGGCGCAGATCCCGCTGCGGGCCGCGCGGCTCGGTATCCAGCGCCGCCGCCGCCACGATCTCCTCGCCTTCGAAGCGCGCGAAAAACGCGCCGCCGCGATCGAAGCAGGCTTCGTGGATCGGCGTATAGGTTTCCCGGTCGTGCGGATCCCAACCGCGCACGTCGTAGTAGTCCGGGTAGGCTTGCAGTTTACCGTCCTGCAGGCGATACAGGGTGTCGATAATTTCGCTGCGGTCAATATCCCATAGTCGGTCGAGTTGCTGCCGTTGCAGCAGGACAGGGGCGCTCATGATCGTTGTTCACTCTCAGTCTGTGGCCGGTAACTTTCCGGCAAATCGATAATAAAACCGATGCCGCGATCGTCGAGGCCTTCGGTGACGCGCAACTGCGCGCCGATCTTGTCGGCCAGCGGCTCCCAGTCTGCTGTCGGTTTGCCGCATCGCACGGTTCAACTCTGGAGGCAGGCCGTTGTTTCGGCGTTCGCTTTTCAGGGCACCGCCGACACCTATACTCTGAGGGGCAATAAGATTGCCTGTACACAGGACGTTATTTTGACATTGTCGATCAGGAAAAAAAACAGTATGACGAAAGTGGCATTGGTGACCGGCGCGAGCCGGGGAATTGGCCGTGCGGCCGCGTTATTGCTGGCCCGGCAGGGTTATGCGGTGGGCGTGAATTACCTGCGCGACGAAAGCGCGGCGCGGCAGGTGGTGGCGGAAATCGAGGCGCAGGGCGGCAAGGCGCTGGCGCTGCAGGCCGATGTGGCCGACGAAGCGCAGGTGATGGCGATGTTCGCCGCGCTGGACGCCCGGCTGGGCACGCTCAGTGCGTTGGTCAACAATGCCGGCATTCTGTTCCAGCAGGCGAACATTGAGCAGTTGACCGCCGAGCGCATCAATCAGGTGCTCGGCACCAACGTTACTGGCTACTTCCTGTGTTGCCGCGAGTCGGTGAAGCGCATGGCGCTGCGCCATGGCGGCCAGGGCGGCGCCATCGTCAACGTTTCTTCCGCGGCGTCCCGGTTGGGGGCTGCCGGGGAATACGTCGATTACGCCGCCTCGAAAGGCGCCGTCGATACCCTGACCATCGGGCTAGCGCGCGAGGTGGCGGCGCAGGGCATCCGCGTCAACGGCGTGCGGCCCGGATTCATCTATACCGAGATGCATGCCAGCGGCGGCGAGCCCGGCCGGGTGGATCGCGTGAAGGACAGTTTGCCGATGCGGCGCGGCGGCCAACCGCAGGAAGTGGCGGAGGCGATCGCCTGGCTGCTGTCTGACGCCGCGTCTTACGTGACCGGCACTTTTATCGAGGCCGCAGGCGGGCGTTGAATGCATGAGGGGTTTTGACATCCCGCCGTGCGGAGTGTATTTTGATTAAATAACAATCAAAATGTAGTTACAAAAATGTATGTTTATTTTGAATGGAATCAGGATAAAAATCACAGTAACCAGCGTAAACACCGTGTCAGTTTTGAGATTGCGCAACGGGTTTTTCTGGCTCCCAACCATTTGGCCGTGCTGGAAAGGATTGAGGATGGAGAAGAAAGCTGGCAAACGATCGGTATGGTCGGCTCCTGTTTGTTGCTGCTGGTGGCACATACGACGACCGAAACGGATGTCGAAGGCGATACAGTAGAGATCGTGCGCATCATTTCAGCACGCAAGGCCGATGCCAAAGAGAGGGGAAGATATGAAGCGCAAAAATTCAGCCAAAAATCTGGCGCATAGCATACTCCCTCCGTTGACGGAGGAGCAGAAAGCGCAAATTGCTTCACTGAGCGCGCTGCCGGATGAGGATATCGATTATACCGATGCCCCGGCCCTGGGTGAGGAGAAGTGGCAGGCTGCGGTTCAGGGGCGTTTTTATAAACCGATGAAAGTATCGAAAACCATCCGAATCGATGCGGATGTGTTGGCCTGGCTTCAGCGGCCAGGCAAGGGCTATCAGAAACGCCTGAACGCTGTGCTGCGTGAGGCGATGTTGAAAGAGCATGAGCACGAGGAATAATTTGTGTCAGGTGGCTAACGGTCCGGTGAGATTCTCACCGGATTTTTTTTGCTGTTTTTTAAGGCAACGCCTACCAACGTCGGCCACCTCTCGACGGAGCTCGGTCAAAACTATAAAAACGGTCATTCCGCGGAGCGTGAAATGTGACCGTTTACCGTTTATCTCCTGCTCATCGGCAGAACAGGGTCATCATAACTATTCCCGGTAATATCCTGCGCCGCGGGGTTACCCGTCGTGCAGCAGCGCGCTGCGGAATGACAAGATATGCGCCTGCGCGGCCTCGGCGGCGGCGGCGCTGTCTTGTGCGGCCAGCGCGGCGATAATTGCCCGGTGTTCGTCGATCACCTCGCGCATATGCCCTTCCCGCGACAGGGTGCTGGCCCAAAAACGCTGCGCCCTGGCGTGCAGCACACTCAGGATATCCGCCAGCATGTTATTGCCGGCGATCTGCGCCAGCTCCTGGTGAAACTCATGATCGAGTGTCATCATTCGCACTCTATCTCGCTCCTGGCTCGCGGCTTCGATTTGCCGATTGAGTTCGGTCAGCGTCGCGATTTGCCTCTCGGTAATCCTCTGGCTCGCCAGCTGCATGCACAGCATCTCGTTAGCCAGCCTTACTTCGATCAATTCCAACGCATCGTCCATCGACAACGGTGAAACCATCACGCCTTTGCGCGGGATGACCTGCAGTAACCCCTCGTTGGCCAAGCGGTGGATTGCCTGATTGATCGGCGTTCTGCCCATATCCAGATCGTTCATCACCTGCGCGGTATTGAGATATTCGCCCGGCTTGTAGCTGAGTGTGACCAGCGCCTGTTTGAAGCGCCTGTAGGCCAGCTCGTTCAGTGAGACGCCGGCTTCTTCCGTCATCGGGCGCTGCGGGCTTTCTGCGTCAACAGTCTTCACGTTTTGCTCCTGCAAGAAGAAAGTTTTTAGACATAGTACACAAAAACATGGCATGAAAATCGCTTATTTGGTAACTAAAGATATAGTGAAATTTCACAGTGTTTTAACAAGAGGGGCGAAACTGCCATGAGACTGACCTTCACTTTACCTGAATCCCGCGGCGCGGCGACGTTGAATGTTGAGATTGATCATCTGGTGATCGCCGGTTGGACCGGGCGCGATCGCGAAGCGATCTTGCACCATATTCGTGAATTGGCCGAGCTGGGCGTGCCCCAGCCCAGTGCAATCCCCCTGTTTTACCGCGTTGCCGCCAATCAGTTGAGCCAGCAAGAGACCATTGAAGTCATTGGCAACGCGACGTCCGGCGAAGCGGAGCCGCTGATTTTTGCCCATCGCGGCGAACTGTTCGTGTCATTGGCGTCCGATCACACCGATCGTCAACTCGAAGCGCACAGCGTGGCGCTGTCGAAACAGATTTGCGTTAAACCGGTGGCGCGAGCCGCCTGGCCGCTGCAGGAGGTGCTGGAACATTGGGACAGTTTGATCTTGCGTTCGTGGATCAAGGAAGAGGGCGAATGGCGATTGTATCAACAGGGCAGCCTTGCCGCGCTGCGTACGCCCGGTGATTTGCTGGAGCGTTACTTCACCGGTATGCAGCCGCCGGAGTGCGGGCTGGCGCAACCGCAGACGCCCGACGGGTTGGCGATGACTTGCGGCACGGTGGCGGCGATCGGCGGCATTCGACCGGCCGGCGAGTTTCGCATGGAACTGGTGGACGATGTGCTTGGGCGCACCATCAGTCACGGTTATCGCAGCATTGAACTGCCGGTGGTGGCGTGATGAAAAAGCTGACGTTGATGCAGGCCAGCGCCGGCCTGGCTAGCGGTGAGTTCACCGCAGCGCAGCTGGCCGCCGCCGCTTTGGCGCAGATCGCCGATGAGCGGGGGGAGGGCGCGCGCGCGTTTACGCGAACCTACGCCGAGTGGGCACAACGGCAAGCGCAGGCCTCCGATCGGCGGCGTGCCGCCGGCTCGCCGCTGTCGGCGCTGGATGGCGTGCCTGTCTCAATCAAGGATCTGTTTGACGTGGCCGGTGAGGTGACCACGGCGGGCTCGCGCGTGTTGGCCGACGCGCCGCCCGCAGAAAAGCACGCTGCGGTAGTAGAACGGCTGTTGCAAGCCGGCGCGGTGGTGGTGGGCAAAACGACGATGACGGAATTCGCCTATTCCGGGCTGGGCATCAACCCGCATTACGGGACGCCGGCCAACCCCTGGGAGCGCCAGGCGGCACGCATTCCCGGTGGCTCCTCTTCCGGTGCGGCGGTGGCGGTGGCCGACGGCATGTGCCTGGGCGCGATTGGCAGCGATACCGGCGGGTCGGTACGCATACCCGCTGCGCTGTGCGGATTGACCGGTTATAAACCCACTGCACGGCGCATCAATGACGCTGGCTTATTGCCGCTGTCGCCTTCGCTGGATTCGATCGGCGTGATTGCTCATGACGTCGCCAGCTGTATTGCGCTGGACGCACTGATTGCCGACAGCCCGCTGCGGGTGCCGCAAAAAAGCTTGGCGCAGGCGCATTTTGCCGTGCCGCAAACGGTGGTGCTGGATGAACTGCAGCCGGCGGTTGCCGAGGCATTCCAGCGCAGCCTGCAATGCCTGTCTCAGGCGGGAGCGCAGATTGAATTCATTCCTGCTACGGCGTTTGCCGAGCTGGCGGCGATCAATGCCAACGGTGGTTTCACCGCGCTGGAGTCCTGGCGCTGGCATCAAGCGTTGATCGCTGAACGGGCCGAGGGCTATGACCCGCGGGTGCTGTCGCGCATTCGCCGCGGTGCATCCTTGGGCGACGCCGATCTGCAGCTGTTGCAGCGGCAACGCGCCGACTGGCAGCGGCGGGTTACGGCGGAGCTGCAGAGGTTTGACGCTCTGCTGATGCCGACCGTGCCGATGATTGCGCCAACTATCGGCGAGCTGGCGGCGGATGATGCCTACTTCCGTTGCAACGGACTGATGCTGCGCAATCCCGCGATCGTCAATTTCCTCGACGGCTGTGCGCTGTCCTTGCCCTGCCAGCGGCGGGGCGCCGCGCCGATCGGCCTGATGCTGGCGGGCTTGCCGATGTGTGATGAGGCGCTGCTGGGATGGGCGCTGGCGATCGAACGCCGTCTTGCCGAGGCGTGATTTTCCGGTGGGCGCAGGCCTGCCTTTTGAGATGACCAGGAGAATATCCATGAACGATTCCCCGAACGGAATGCTGTTTGTCGCGACGGATGTCGCCACGCAGGATGATGCGGATTTCAATCGCTGGTATGACCGCGAACACGTGGAGGAGCGGGTGCGGGTGCCCGGCTTTTTATCCGGCACACGCTATCGGGCATTGCAGGGCGGGCGTCAATATTTGGGGCTGTATAAAACCGAATCGTTGGCCAGTTTTACCTCCGAAGCCTATCGCGCCGCGTTTCAACACCAAACGCCTTGGTCGGTGGCCAGTCTGGAGAAAATGCGTGATCCAATGCGCCGGGTGTGTGCGGTGGAGGCAGTCACCGGCCAAGGGTGCGGCAGTCATCTCTGTATCTTCGTGCTGCCGTCGGCGGCATCGGAAGCGCTGCATGCCCGCATCTTGCAACTGGGCGCACGGCTGGCTGAACAGCCTGGCTTTGTGCGCAGCAGCCTGTTGACGCCGGATGCCGAACTCAGTTCCCCGCTGCCGAAAGAATCGCGAGAAAACCGCCGAATGCTGCCGATGCTATTGATCGAAAGCAGCGACGCCGAAGCCGGCCTGCGTTTAAGCGAGCAGGCCGCTGAAGCGCTGAACATGCCCGCCGCCGATGCCTGGCACTATGCCCTTGGCTGGCAACTGACCGCACAGGAGCTGACATCATGAACGCATACACCACTGAAACGGCACAGGCTGCCGCGCCGGCCGCAGAAAGTGCCGCTGCACCGCCCAATACCGGCAAGCTGGCGGCGGCCAGCTCGATTGGCACGGCGTTGGAATGGTACGATTTCACCGTCTACAACATCATGGCCGCGTTGATTTTCAACCATGTATTCTTCCCATCGTTCGATCCGCTGGTGGGCACGATTCTGGCGTTCTCCACTTACGCGGTGGGTTATGTTTCCCGGCCGATCGGTGGCATCGTGTTCGGCCACCTTGGCGATGTGTTGGGGCGGCGCTTTGTACTGGTCACCACGCTGGTGATCATGGGCGTGACCACGGCGCTGATGGGGTTGCTGCCCGGCTATGCCAGCTGGGGGATTTGGAGCCCGCTGCTGCTGGTGACGCTGCGCTTTATTCAGGGCATTGCGCTGGGCGGAGAATGGGCGGGGGCGGTGCTGTTGTCGATGGAACACGGTAAGCCGCATCAGCGCGGGCGCAACGCGTCCTTTGCTCAGGTAGGGCCGTCCTGCGGTTCGCTGATCGGCACCGGCCTGATTACGCTGGTGACGTTGGCGATGTCGGCGGACGATTTCCAGCAATGGGGCTGGCGGATCCCGTTCCTGCTGAGCCTGGTGCTGGTCATCTTCGGTTTGTGGCTGCGTCGGGGGGTGGGTGAGACGCCGGCATTTTTGCAACTGGAGGCGTCGAAAGATGTTACGCAGTCGCCGATCCGCGAAGTCTTCACGCAGCACATGCGCCCACTGCTGATCGCCGGCGGATCGCGTATCGGCTCTGACGTGCTCTATGCGTTGGTGGTCGTGTTCACGTTGACCTACGTCACCACCGTGCTGAATCTGCCGCGCCCGCTGGCGCTGGGCGCCACCATGCTGGGGGCGATAGGCAACGCCGTCGCGGTACCGCTGTTTGGCGCCTTGTCGGATCGCTTCGGCCGTCGTCCGGTGTATATCGGCGGTGCATTGGCGGCGATAGCGTGGGCGTTTGCGTTCTTCGTCCTGCTCGACAGCAGTCAACCGGTGTTGATCTGCACGGCAGTGGTGATCGGGCTGTTGATCCATGCGGCGATGTATGGGCCACAGGCGGCCTTCATCACGGAACAGTTCCCGACGCGGGTGCGTTATGCCGGATCGTCGTTAGCCTATACCTTGGCGGGGATTATCGGTGGCGGCTTTGCCCCGCTGATCATCACTTCGTTGTTTAAATCTTACGACAGCACGCTGGCGATTTCCGCCTATGTCGCGTTGGCTCTGCTTATCACGCTTTGGGCGGTATGGGCGGCGCGGGAAACGGCGCATAAGCCGCTGTAAATAGAATGCCGGGCTACTTTAGGCCCGGCGTTCGGTCAAAACCACAAAAACGGTCATTAACGGTCATGTTGCGGAACGTGGAATTGTGACCGTTTACCGTTTCTCTCCTGTCTGCCTAAGACGCACGCGCATCATAACTGCCTGTTACTCCACACTTTCATAATTATTCATTTCATTTTCCTCCCGATTTTTTTGACAACTATCACACCGCCATCGTTGACCGATCGCGGGGCGATGCGCTTTGCGTCTGCGCGCAAAACGCGGCGCGGCAAATCGATATCGTAATCAACGTCGTGGAGGAGAAAAGAAACATGCTGCCTGTAGAACGTCATCGTTTTATCACCGAAGTCTTGAGCCAGCGCGGCCGCGTGATGGTGCAGGAGGTGGCGCAGCTGTGCCACATCTCTATCGAGACGGCGCGGCGTGATCTGGCCTTGCTGGAACGGCGCGGCCTGCTGCTGCGCAGCCACGGCGGCGCGGTGTTCGTCGAGCCGCCGGCGGTGGAGAAAACCTATGTGCCCGCCGAGATAGACCAGGGGGAATCTTTCCGCCAGCGCAGCAACGAGGCGCCGGAGCAGAAGACGCGCATCGCCAAACGTGCGCTGGAATTTATCGCGCCGGGGGATTGCCTGCTGCTGGACAGCAGCTCCACCAGTTGGTTTTTGGCGCGCCAACTGCCGGATATCTCGCTGGTGGTGTTGACCAACTCGCTGCACATCATCCAGACGCTGGCCTGCAAGGCCAACGTGCGCACCATCGGACTGGGGGGCGAGTATTCCGCCAAGTATGAGGATTTTATCGGCGTGCTGGCGGAGCAGATGCTGAAAGAGTTCGTGATCAACAAGCTGTTTTTCTCCTGTCACGGCATCTGCCAGGACGGCGGCATCCGCGAAAGCAACGAGCACCATGCGCGGCTGAAGCAGCAGATGCTGCTGGCGTCGGAACGCAAGTTCCTGCTGGTGGACAGCAACAAGTTCGGCCGCCGCTCGTTCGCGCGCATCTGCCACTACCGGGAGATAGATACCTTAATCACCGATCGGCTCAGCGACGACGAATTTCGTCAGGAACTGGCCTGGAACAACGTCGACGTGATTGAAGTTTCACCCGCCGCGAAAAGGGCGGCGCGATAACAACAACGAAACCCCCTTATTTACAGCCAACACTTGTGGAGAGAGAACAATGAAAAAATCCGTACTGGTCGGTCTGTTTGCCTCGCTGCTGCTGTCGCTATCCGCGCAGGCGGCGGACAAGCTGAAAATGGGCGTGGTGGTGAAGATCGGCGGCATTCCGTGGTTCAACGCCATGGAGGCCGGCATCAAAAGCGAAGGTGCCAAACGCGGCATCGACGCCTGGATGGTCGGGCCGACGGCGGCGGATCCGGCGCTGCAGGTGCGCGCCATCGAAGATCTGATCGCGCAGAAGGTGGACATCATCGGCGTGGTGCCGAACGACGCCCGGGTGCTGGAGCCGGTGCTCAAGCGCGCGCAGGAGGCGGGCATCAAGGTGATCGTGCACGAATCCCCCGGCCAGAAGTACGCCGACTGGGACTTTGAGCTGGTGGACGCCTCGCAGCACGGGGTCAACCACATGAAAGCGCTGGCCGCCTGCATGAAAGAGCAGGGCAAGTACGCGGTGTACGTCGGCAGCCTGACGGTGCCGCTGCATATCACCTGGTCGGACTCGGCCATCAACTACCAGAAGCAGCACTACCCGAACATGCAGCTGGTGGGCGACAAGTTCGGCGTGGGGGAATCGCTGGATGACAGCGTGCGCACCACCAACGATCTGATGGCCAAATATCCCGATCTGAAAGGCGTGCTGGCGTTCGGATCGCAGGGGCCGATCGGCGCCGGGCGCGCGGTGCTCAACCGCGGCAAAAGCAACGATATCTGCGTCATCGGGCCGTTCAGCCCGGGCCAGGGCGCTTCGCTGGTCAATCGCGGCGCCATCAAGGGCGGTTACATCTGGAACCCGATGGTGGCGGGCGAAGTGTTCGTGCGCATCGCCGACATGATGCACAAGGGAGAAAAGATCACCGACGGCATGACCATCGAAGGCATGGGCAAGGTGCAGGTGGATGCGCAGCAGCACACCATTCTCGGCAACGCCACCGAAAGCCTGGATAAGCAAAACCTGCCGAAGCTGGTGAAGATGGGGCTGTAATCATGGCGATTTCCGGCAATACGGCAACCCAGGGCGCGCCGCTGATCGCGCTGCAACAGCTGTCGATGACCTTTGGCGGGCAGCGTGCGCTGAACGCTATCTCGCTGGCGCTGATGCCGGGGGAAGTGCACTGCCTGGCCGGCACCAACGGCTGCGGCAAGAGTACGTTGATCAAGGCGATCGCCGGCGTGTATCAACCGGACGACGGCAGCCGCATCACCATCGACGGGCACACCTTCGGTCGGCTGTCGCCGGATCAGGCGCGCGCCTTCGGCATTCAGGTGATCTACCAGGATCTGTCGCTGTTTCCCAACCTGACGGTGGCGGAAAACATCGCCTTCGAGCACAACCTGCATGGGTTGCTGGGATGGTACCGCCCGGCGCGGCTGCGGCGCACCGCCGAGCGCCTACTGCAGGAGCTGAGTTTCCATCTGGATCTCGATAAACGGGTGGCGGAGCTGCCGATCGCCCAGCGCCAGCAGGTGGCGATCTGCCGCGCGCTGGTGGCGGAGGCGCGGCTGGTGATCATGGATGAACCGACCGCCTCGCTGACCCGCACCGAGGTCAATCAGCTGCTGCGCACGGTGGATTACCTGAAAGCGAAAGGCATCTGCGTGGTGTTCGTCAGCCACCGGCTGGACGAGGTGCTGGAGATTTCGGATCGCGTCACGGTGATCCGCGACGGCAACAAGATCGGCACCTGGCCGGCGGCGGAGATCACCGGCGATCGTCTGACCGAACTGATGACCGGTCTGAAGCTGGACTATCGCCTGAAGTCACCCAGCATGAATAAGGATCGGGTGCTGCTGGAGGCGGATCGCCTCAGCCGTGCCGGGCAGTATCAGGACGTGAGCTTCCGGCTGCATCAGGGCGAGGTGCTCGGTCTATGCGGGCTGCTCGGCTCCGGGCGCACCGAGCTGGCGCTGAGCCTGTTCGGCATGACCCGGCCGGACAGCGGCAAGCTCTACCTCGACAGCAAACCGGTGCGCTTTCGCGGCCATGAGGACGCGATCAAGGCCGGCATCGGCTACGTCTCGGAGGATCGCCTGACGCTCGGCCTGGTGCAGCAACAGTCGGTGGCGGACAACGCGGTGCTGACCATTCTCGATAAGCTGCGCGGGCGTTTTCGCCTGATTGACGACTACCGCAAGAATCGCATCGTCGCGGAGTGGATCGCCAAACTCGGCGTGCGGGTGGCGGATCCGGAGCAGGCGGTTTCGACGCTGTCCGGCGGCAATCAGCAAAAGATCGTGTTGGCCAAGTGGGTGCTGACCCAGCCGCGGATCCTGATCCTCGACTCGCCGACCGTCGGCGTCGACGTCGGCGCCAAGGCCAGCATCTACCAACTGATCCATCTGCTGGCGCAGGAGGGGATCGCCATTTTGCTGATCTCCGACGAAGTGCCGGAGGTGTATTACAACTGCGATCGGGTGCTGCACTTCAGCGGCGGCAGCGTGATCGGCGAGTACCTGCCGGGGCAGGTGAGCCAGCAACAGCTGGCGGAGGCGGTCAATGCGTAGATTCAGCCTGAAACCGCGCGGCAACGAAGGCTACCTTGCCTGGGTGCTGCTGCTGACGGTCATCGTCTTTTCGCTGCTCAGCGAGCAGTTTTTAACGGTGCAAAACCTGCTCGATCTCTGCGAAAGCTATGCGGTGAGTGGCATCTTCGCCCTCGGCCTGTTCGTGGTGCTGGTGACCGGCGGCATCGATATCTCCTTCGCGGCGGTGGCCTCGGTGGTGCAGTACCTGATCGCCACGCTGGCGACCCATTACGGCCTGGCCAGCCCGATGGGCAGCATTCTGCTGGCGTTGGCGATCGGCGCCGCGCTGGGCATGGTCAACGCGCTGCTGATCTACTGCCTGCGCATCGTCTCGATCATCGTCACCATCAGCATGCAGGCGTTGTTGTTCGGCATGCTGATGTGGCTGACCAACGGCCGCAGTCTGTACGCGCTGCCGGACTGGTGGACGCTGCCGCGCAGCGTGCTGCCGTTCCAGTTGGGTGAACAGAGCTATCAGCTCGGTTTGCCGACGCTGGTGATGCTGGCGGTGGCGCTGCTGACCTGGCTGCTGCTGAACAAGACGCACCTCGGGCGCCAGCTGTTTGCCGTCGGCGGCGATGCGGAGTCGGCGCGGCGCATCGGCATTCGCGTCGGCCTGCTGCACCTGTTCGCCTATGGCTATCTGGGCGTGATGGCGGCGATCGGCGGCCTGGTGCAGGTGTACCGCATGGGCGAAGTGGTGCCCAACGCGCTGGTGGGCGGTGAGCTCGACGTACTGGCGGCGGCGGTGCTGGGCGGCGCCAGCCTGAACGGCGGCAAGGGCAGCGTGATCGGCACGCTGATGGGCGTATTCCTGATCGGCGTGCTGAAAAACGGCCTCAACCTGATCGGCGTGTCCAGCTACTTCATGAACGTGGTGATCGGCCTGGTTATCGTTGCGGCGATCACCGTCACTCACTACAAGAAACGCAAAGAAACCGACGTCGGTTTCGCCTGAGGAGCGCCTGATGGGCAACTACCTGAAATTTCGTCCGGACGGCACCGCCGTCGGCCTGTTGGCGCTGCTGGTGGCGGTGGTGCTAGCCTTCAGCCTGCTGATGCCGGGGCGCTTCTTCAGCGGCGCCACCTTCACCAGCGTGGCGTTCCAGCTGCCGGAGCTGGGCCTGCTGACGCTGGCGATGTTCATCCCGATCCTCAGCGGCGGCCTGAACCTGTGCATTATCGCCAGCGCCAACCTGACCAGCCTGCTGATGGCCTGGCTGTTCATCAACTATCTGCCACCGGACGCCGGATTGGGATTGCAGGCGCTGTGGCTGGTGTTGGCGCTGGCGGCGGCGATGCTGCTGGCCGTGACGATCGGCGCGGCGACCGGCGCGTTGGTGGCCTACGTCGGCGCCCATCCGATTCTGGTGACGCTGGCGACCATGACTACGGTCAACGGCATCGGCATCTACCTGACGCGCGGCGCGGCCCTGAGCGGCATGCCGGAGATCGTGCGGTTTATCGGCGCCGAGCGCGTGCTGGGCGTACCGGTACCGCTGTGGATCTTCCTGGCGGTTGCCGTGCTGCTGGCGCTGTTCTTGCAGAAAACCCGGCTCGGCAAATGCATCTACATGAGCGGCAGCAACATCAACGCCACCCACTTCAGCGGCGTGAATACCCATCGGGTGCTGATCGCCATTTACACCCTCTCCAGCTTGCTGTGCGTCATTGCCGGGCTGGTGATGATGGCGCGCTTCAACTCGGCGCGCATGGGCTACGGCGACTCTTACCTGCTGCTGACGGTGCTGGCGATCATTCTGGGCGGCACCGATCCGTTCGGCGGTTTTGGCCGGGTCAGCGGCGTGGTGCTGGCGCTGATCGTGCTGCAGGTGATCGCCACCGGTTTGAACCTGATGAACGTCAGCCCGCACTTCAGTCTGGCGATGTGGGGCGCGGTACTGATTGCGGTGCTGGCGCTGAAGTTTTTCCGCCATCGCTATCGGCAGCGGCGGGCGATGCGCCGCAGCGCGGCCCAGGCCAGAGCCGCGGCGGGCCACTGATCCTTTTTCCCTTTTGCGCAGGATAACGCTAATGAAATACCAGATTTCACCTTCACTGATGTGCATGAACCTGATGGATATCCGGCAGCAATTGGCGGTGCTGAACCGCCGCGCCGATATGCTGCATATCGACATCATGGATGGGCACTACGTTAAAAACATCACGCTGTCGCCGTTCTTTATCGAACAGATCCGCCCGCACACCTCGTTGCTGCTGGACGTGCATCTGATGGTGGAGAACCCGACCGATTTTATCGACCCGATCGCCCGCGCCGGCGCGGACTTTATCTGCCCGCACGCTGAAACCATCAACCGCGACGCGTTCCGGGTGATCAACCAGATCCGCGCGCTGGGCAAAAAAGTGGGTGTGGTGCTGAACCCGGCTACGCCAGTGGAGTTTATCCGCCACTACCTTCATCTGCTGGATAAGATCACCGTGATGACCGTCGATCCGGGCTATGCCGGGCAGCCGTTCATTCCCGAAATGCTGGAAAAGATCCGCCAGTTGCGCGATCTGAAACGCCAACAAAACCTGAGCTATCTGATCGAGATCGACGGATCCTGCAATCAGCGCACCTACCGCGATCTGATGGGCGCCGGCGCGGAAGTGTTGATCGTCGGCAGCTCCGGGCTGTTCAACCTCGATCCGGATCTGGAGACGGCATGGGAAAAAATGCTGGATCAGATGCGGCAGGCGGCCTGAGGCGGGGGACATGATGCGGCATTTTCTTGGCGTTGACGTCGGCGGCACCAACACCCGCCTGCTGTTGATGGATGATGACGGCGAGTTTAGCGGGTACCGCAAGATAGCGACCGCCGATTGGGCACGGCAGGCCGATCCGCTGGTGGCGTTGGGCCGCCTGATCGCCGGGCATTGCCAGGATCGTCAGGTGGCGCAGGTGATGCTCGGGCTGCCGGGGATCCTCAGCCGCGATCGCTCGCGGGTGCTGTCGCTGCCGTTCATTCCGGCGCTGGATGCCCAGCCGGTGGCGGCGCTGTTGGCCGATTTGCTGGCGCTGCCGGTGCGGATGGATAAAGACGTCAATCACCTGCTGTGGTGGGACTTGCAGCAGCTGCCGGCGCTGCCGCAGGTGGCGGTGGGGCTGTATTTGGGCACCGGCATGGGCAATAGCCTGTGGCTGAACGGCGATTTTTACCACGGGGCGCACGGCGCCGCCGGCGAGCTGGGGCACATTCCCTGGCCGGGCCATCAGGGCGAGTGCCCGTGCGGTAAACGGGGCTGCGTCGAGAGCCTGACCTCCGGCCACTGGCTGACCGGCTGGGCGCGCGCCAACGCGGCGCAAACGCCGTTCGAACGGCTGTTCGAACGCCACGGCGATCATCCGGATCTGCGGCGCTTCGTCGAACGATTGGCGCAGACCATCGCCATCGAAATGAACGTGCTCGATCCAGAGCGACTGATGCTGGGCGGCGGCGTGATCGCCATGAGCGGTTTCCCGTTGGCGCAGCTGGAGCACGAGATCCGCCGCCATCTGCGCGGGCCGCAGCCGGCGCAGGGGCTGGCGATCTCCGTCAGCCGCCTGACCGATGAAACCGGCAGTAAAGGCGCCTGCCTGGCCGCCTGGCGCCATTTCCAATTGAGCAGGGAGTACCCGCAATGAAAGGCAAAGTCTGCGTGTTCGGTTCGTTCAACCTGGATATCGTCGCCGGCATGGCGCGCTTTCCGCAGCCCGGCGAATCGCTGATCGCCCGCAACAGCATGATGGGGGCGGGCGGTAAGGGGGCCAACCAGGCCACCGCCGCGCTGCGCGCCGGGGCGCGGGTGCATTATATCGGCAAGGTGGGGCGCGACGACTTCGGCACCTTTGCCCGGCGCCATCTCGCCGCCGCCGGTTTCGATGCGGTGACGCTGTTCTCGACCGGCGATTGCCCGACCGGCAATGCGCTTATCTATGTTGCCGGCGAGGAGGCGGAGAACATGATCGCCGTCGATCCCGGCGCCAACCTGACGGTCAGCGAAGATGAGGTGCGCCAGTGCCGGCCGGCGATCGCCGCGGCGGACATTCTGTTGACCCAGTTGGAGAACAATCTGCCGGCGATTGAGCAGGTGATCGCCATCGCCCGCGAGGCGCAGACATTCATCATTCTCAACCCGGCGCCGTTTCAGCCGGTGCCGGACAGCCTGCTGGCGCAGGTTGATATGCTGACGCCCAACGCCACCGAGTGTACGTTGCTGACCGGCGTGCCGGTGCGGGATGCGGCTTCGGCGCGCCAGGCGGCGCAGGTGCTGCACGCCAAGGGCATTCGCTTGCTGATCGTGACCTTGGGCACGCAGGGGGCGTTGTTCTCGGACGGGGAAAACAGCGAACTGATCCCGGCGTTTCCGGCGCAGCCGAAAGACACCACCGGCGCGGGCGATGCGTTTAACGGCGCCCTGGCGGCGCAGCTGGCGAATCAGGTGCCGTTAGCCGATGCGGTGCGCTTCGCCGCCGCCTACGCGGCGGTCTGCGTGGAGCGCGCCGGGGCGGCGGGATCGATGCCGAGCTATGAGGAGGCGTTGGAACGCCAACGGGCGTTCGCGTGACGATAACGGGCGGCGGCCTGGTTTACTTACTTCAACCAGCCTTTGCGCTGCGCATCCCGCAGGTGTTGCTCCATGTGGTGCCACAGCTCGGGGTGCACGTCGGCGATCGATGCATTGCGCGCCAGCACCTGCTCCAGGCTGATGTCGTTTTCCACCCAGCTCTGGCCTTCATTGTGCAGGTTCATCAGCATCGGCATGGTGCGATCCAGCAGCAAGGCGAAGCGTGCATCGGCGCTTTCGCCATCTTCATATTCCTGCCATAAAGCGGTGAAATACTCGCGCTGAGCCTCCGGCAACATGCCGAACAGGCGGCGCGCCGCTGCCACTTCCTGATCGTGGATCGCCGCGCGGGCCGCCAGATCGTAGACCAGCACGTCGCCGGCGTCGATTTCCACAATGTCATGCAGCAGCGCCATCTGGATCACGCGCTGAATGTCTACGTCATCACCGGCGTAGGGCGCCAGGCTCATGGCGGCGATGGCGAAGTGCCAACTGTGTTCGGCGGAGTTTTCCTGGCGCTGGGTGCCCAGCACTTTGGTGCGGCGTTGCACGCCTTTCAACTTATCGATTTCCATCAGGAACTGGATGACCTGGGTCATTGAGCCGAAATCTAACGCGGGTACAGCGGATGACATGGTGTAAACCTCAAGGTGGGTGGGTTGAAGCCTGACGATTGTAGACCACCGGGCGGGCGATTTCGATGGTTACACGCGTTCACATTTTTATTTTAGCGTACACGTGTACACTGGAATTATTCTCAGTTAAGCTGCTTTGCGTTAATTTCGCACAAAGCAGGGCATTTTGAGGGGTTGCGCGTTATGGGGAAAACGGACGTAGTGAAAGCCGGGAACAATAAGATTGTCGCCGCGGCTTATCCGTGGGCGGAAGAGATCGCCAACAGCATCAGCCACGGCATCGGGCTGGTGTTCGGTATCGTCGGCCTGGTGTTGCTACTGGTGCAGGCGGTGAATACCGGCGCCGATGCGACGGCCATCACCAGTTACAGCCTGTACGGCGGCAGCATGATCCTGCTGTTTCTCGCTTCCACGCTGTACCATGCGATCCCGCATCAGAAGGCCAAGCATTGGCTGAAAAAATTTGACCACTGCGCCATTTATCTCCTGATTGCCGGGACTTACACCCCGTTTCTGCTGGTGGGGCTGGATTCGCCGTTGGCGAAGGGCCTGATGGCGGTAATCTGGGGATTGGCGCTGCTGGGCGTGCTGTTCAAGCTGGCCTTCGCCCACCGTTTTGAAGCCCTGTCGCTGATAACCTACCTGACGATGGGCTGGCTGTCGCTGATCGTGATTTATCAGCTGGTTACGCGGCTGGAGGCCGGCGGCGTCACGCTGCTGGCGATTGGCGGGGTGGTCTATACCCTCGGCGTGATTTTCTACGCCTCCAAGCGCATTCGCTTTGGCCACGCCATCTGGCACGCCTTCGTGCTCGGCGGCAGCGCCTGCCATTTCATGGCGATCTACCTCTACGTCTAAACGTTATCGCTACGTCTGAATGCGTATTGAACGGGCGCCTCTTTTGTTTTAAAAAAGAGGCGCTTGCTTCTTTCGGGTATCCAGCAAGCCCGTTCTTTCATTTCTGAGCCCGCATACTCTTTCTCTAAACTTTGTTCAGGACTCATCACGATGATCGTTCGCTTATCCAAAGCGCTGCTGGTCTGCGCTATCGCTTTGTTCGCTTCGCTGGTGGCCTTCGGCAATATCACCGATTACGGCTCCAACTTCGCCTTCGTGCGCCACGTCTTTATGATGGACACCATTTTCCCCGACGCCACCATCGGCTACCGTTCGATACAAACGCCGTGGCTGCATCACGCCGGCTATATCTTCATCATTGCGCTGGAGAGCCTGACCGCGCTGCTGTGCTGGATCGGCGGCCTGCGCCTGCTGTGCGGCCTGAAACTGCCCGCTAAAGCTTTCAACGGCCGGAAAAAGCTGGCGGTTGTGGGGCTGACGCTGGGCTTCCTCACCTGGCAGGTCGGCTTTATGTCGATTGGGGGCGAGTGGTTTGGCATGTGGATGTCGAAACAGTGGAACGGCGTGCCCGATGCGTTTCGCTTCTTCGTCACCATCATTCTGGTGCTGATTTATCTGGTGCAGCGCGACGGGGAGTTGGACGAGTAACGAAGACGGCCGCAGGCAGGGCGCCTGCGGCCGACGGATTATTTCTCTTCGGCCAGCGAATACGGCAGCGGTTTGATCGCCAGCTGGCTGGCGGCATCCTCGCGCACCCGCAGCTTGCTGTCGGCGTCCAAATCGTTGTTCATCACCACCTGCACCCACAGCCTGCCGTCGGCCAGTTGGCTCGACGCCAGCACGGTGCCGGTGCGGCGCCAGTTTTCACCCAGCTGCAGCTCCAGGTCTTCCGCCGCCTGCGGGGCGCGGGCCGCCTTACCTTCCAGCCAGTAGAGCGCACGCTTGTTGGCGCCGCGGAATTTGGCGCGCGCCACCATCTCCTGACCGGTATAGCAGCCTTTGCTGAAGCTGATGCCTTCCAGCGCCTGCAGGTTGGTGGCCTGCGGGATCAGCTGCGCGCTGTTGGCGGTGTCGATAACCGGATAACCGGCCTCGATCTCCAGCGCCAGCCACTGGCCGCTGTCATTCAGCTCCGCCTGGTCATGCAGTTTGCCGATCAGCTGTTCGGCCACGGTGGGGCGGGTCACCAGCAGAAAACGTTCCGCCGGCGCGTTGAAGTGCAGGATCGTGGTCTCGCCGTCCTGCACCACCGGGTGCTCGGCGCTCGGCAGCGTGGCGAACAGATCCGCCAGCGCGGCGCGCGCCTGGAAACCGGCGACGCCCAGCAACACCGCGTCGTTATCGGCGGCGATGGTGACTTTGGAGAACACCGCGTATTTTTTGATTTCCGCTAGCTGGCTGTCCAGCACGCTGCGGCGTTCCAGATAGGCGAAGCCTTCGCCACGGTGGAACAGACGCAGGTTGCTCCACATTTTGCCCTTGGCGTCACAGTGGGCGCACAGCACGTGTTGATCGGCCGCCAGCGCGTCGATGTCCGCCGTCACCTGGCCCTGGAGATATTTCACCGTGTCCGGCCCGTTCAACGTCACCAGCGCCCAATCTTCCAGCGAGATCAGCGTGAGGGGCAGATGGGTGGAAGCGGAGGGCTGACGGGGTGGGAATGGAATGTTATGCGCCATAGTAAGTTCCTGCTCAACGTTTAGCTTACCTGAAGGGTATTGAACCCATGGTAAAAGAGGCGGCGGGCTTTGCAAACTGTTATTCGCGCCGCGGCGCCGGGGTGCGCTTTTTTTGGCATTTTGCGCTTTATTACGCTTTCCGCAGCAAAGCGCCTTCCCGGCGTGTATGTCAAATTGTTACTCTATAGGCTTGCGGCCAGGGCACCCTTGCAGACAGATCCCCGGCTGATGGAATTATATTGCGACGGCGTTGCCATACAGTGTGTCATTTGAACCCTGCGCTGGCGCTGCCGCGCTGAAAAGAGGTGAGTCATAACAACATGGATATTAACAACAAAGCACGTATTCACTGGGCTTGCCGCCGTGGTATGCGCGAGCTGGACATCTCCATCATGCCGTTCTTCGAGTACGAATACGACAGCCTGAATGACGCGGACAAGGCGCTGTTTATCCGCCTGCTGGAGTGCGACGATCCCGATTTGTTCAACTGGCTGATGAATCATGGCGCGCCGCAGGACGGCGAGCTGCAGAGAATGGTGACCCTGATCCAAACGCGAAATAAAGACCGTGGCCCAGTGGCGATGTGATATCCGCATTTCCTGGCGCACCCAGCTGTTTTCACTGTTGACCCACGGCGTGTTGATCCTGCTGATCCTGATTTCGCCCTGGCCGGAAGGTTTTGGCCCGCTCTGGCTGGTGCTGCTGACGCTGGTGGTGTTTCAGTGCATTCGCAGCCAGAAGCGCATCGCCGCGGCGCAGGGCGAGCTGCGGCTGCTGGCGGACCGGCGCTTCAGCTGGCACGGCCGCGAGTGGCGGCTGGCGAAAAAACCGTGGATGCCGGGTTACGGCATGCTGCTGACGCTGCTGCCGATGGAGGGCAAAAAGCGCCGCCGGCTGTGGCTGGCTTCCGACTGCATGAGCAAAGAGGAGTGGCGCCACCTGCGGCAGCTGTTGCTGTATCCGCCGGCGGGTGACGGCGAGGATCCCTGATGAAACCCGTACTCTGGTTGGTGGAGGATGAACCCAGCATTGCCGATACGCTGGTTTACACGCTGGAGAGCGAAGGCTTCGAGGTGCGCTGGTTCGAACGCGCGGAACCGGCGTTGCAGGCGCTGGCGCAAGGCGCGCCCGCGCTCGCTATCCTCGATGTCGGTTTGCCGGATATCAACGGCTTTGAATTGTGTCGCCGCCTGCTGGCTCAGGCGGCCGACCTGCCGATTCTGTTTCTCACCGCCCGCAGTGATGAAGTGGATCGCCTGATCGGGCTGGAGATCGGCGCTGACGACTATGTCGCCAAGCCGTTCTCCCCTCGCGAGGTCAGCGCGCGGGTGCGCACCATTTTGCGTCGCCTGCACAAGCAGCAGCGCCTGCAGCAGAGCGCGCCCTACCATTTCGGCGCTTTCGCGCTCGACGAAGACGCGGCCACCATTTCCTACCATGAGCGGCCGCTGTCGCTGACCCGTTACGAATACCTGCTGCTGAAGACGCTGCTGTTGGCGCCTGGACGGGTGTTCTCGCGGCAGCAACTGATGGAAAGCGTTTGGGCGCAGGCGGAAGAAAGCCTGGATCGCACCGTCGATACCCACATCAAAACGCTGCGCGCCAAGCTGCGTGCGGTTGAACCCGGTGAACCGCCGATCCACACCCACCGCGGATTGGGCTACAGCGTGAGCCGCCAGCCATGAAAATTGGCCTGCGCCTGCTGCTGGGGTACTTTCTGATCGTAGCGGTGGCCGGGTACTTCGTGCTGAGCATTTTCGTCCAGGAAGTGAAGCCCGGCGTGCGGCGCGCTACCGAAGGCACGCTGGTGGACACCGCCAACCTGCTGGCGCAGATCGCCCGTCAGGACATGCAGCGCGGCGATGCGGCGCATGGCCAACTGGCGCAGGCGTTTACGCAACTGAATCAGCGGCCGATCGGCGCCAACATTTCCGGCATCCGCAAGGATCGCAGTGAATACCACGTCTATCTTACCGATGCCCAGGGTCGGGTCATCTTCGATTCCGCCGGCCGCGCGCAGGGGCAGGATTATTCGCGCTGGAATGACGTTTATCGAACGCTGCGCGGCCAGTACGGCGCCCGCAGCACCCGCAGCGACTCGCAGGATGAAAACAGTTCGGTGATGTATGTGGCCGCGCCGGTGATAGAACAAGGGCGCATTATCGGCGTGCTCACCGTGGGTAAACCCAACAGCACCATGGCGCCGGTGATCAAGCGCAGCGAACGGCGCATTCTGTGGGCCGGCGCGTTGCTGCTGGGGATCGCTCTGCTGATCGGGGCGGTGTTCGTCTGGTGGATCAACCGGTCGATAGGCCGGCTGGTGCGTTATGCCGACGGGGTGGCGCAGGGCGAAAATGCGCCATTGCCCAAAGTGGGCGGCCGGGAACTGACCCAGCTGGCGCAGGCGCTGGAGAGCATGCGCCTGAAGCTGGAAGGCAAAGCCTATATCGAACAATATGCGCATGCCCTGACGCATGAGCTGAAAAGCCCGCTGGCGGCGATCAGGGGCGCGGCGGAGCTGTTGCAGGAGCTGCCGCCGCCGGAAACCGCCCGGCGTTTTCTCACCAACATTGAGCAGCAAAGCGCGCGCATCCAACAACTGGTGGATAAACTGCTGGTGCAGGCGCGGCTGGAGAGCCGGCCAGAAATGGAGACGGCGCCCATCGCGATCGCGGCGTTGATCGACCAGACGGTGGCGGGCAAAGAGGCGCAGGCGACGCAGCGCGGCGTCAGGTTGCGGCTGGAGGCGCTGGCGGAGGTGACGCTGAACGGCGATGCGTTGCTGATCAGCCAGGCGCTGACCAACCTGCTGGACAACGCGATCGATTTTACCCCGCCGGGCGGTTGCGTCAGCGTGCGAGGCGAACGGCGGGAACAGCATTACTGCATCAGCGTTTGCGACGACGGCAGCGGCATTCCTGACTATGCGTTCGATAAGGTGTTCGAGCGCTTTTATTCGTTGCCGCGCGCCGAACGGCCAAAAAGCAGCGGGCTGGGGCTGAACTTCGTGCAGGAGGTCGCCCGTCTGCATCATGGCGGCATTCACCTGCGCAACCGCCGGCCGCACGGGGTGGAAGCGACGTTCATGTTATCGCTGTGACTTCACCTTCCCTTCACATAACCACATTCTGATTTCACCTGCGGGTTTTATCGTGGCCTCATTACCTACGAGGAGCGAGCATGATGAAATCGGTACTTTTCTGGAAAATAACCACGCTGCTGGGATTGATGGTGGTGATGTTGATCCCCATCGCCCAACTGATGAGCGTGATCGACGAACGCAGCGGCTATCGGCAAAGCGTGGTCGGGCAGGTGAGCGAAAGCACCAGCGGGGCGCAGCGCGTGCTCGGCCCGTTGATTGTCATTCCTTATGTCGAACGAGAAGAGAAAAAAGACGAGAAAGGACAAACGGTGGTGCAGCGGGTGCAGCATCACCGCTATTTGCTGCCGGAGTCGCTTCAGGTGCAGGGGGCACCGAATGTGGAAGTGCGCAAGTTGGGCATTTATCAGACACAGGTTTACCAGGGGCCGCTGAACTTCAAGGTGCGTTTCGGCCAGCCGGAGCTGGCGGATTTGCAACGCGCCAACGTGACCGTCGGCCAGCCGTTCCTGCTGGTGGCGCTGAGCGATTCTCGCGGCATCAAGAGCATTTCCCCGCTGGCAACGCCGCAGCCGGTGGCGTTTGAGCCGGGCACCGGCGTGGGATCGTTGCGCCAGGGGATCCACGCACCGCTGACGCTGGCGGCGCTGCAACAAAAAGCGGGGCTGAGCGCCGACTTCACCCTGACGCTGGCGGGCACCAGCAGCCTGTCGCTGGTGCCGCTGGGGCGCAGCAGCGAGCTGCAGCTGCAAAGCAACTGGCCGCACCCGAATTTCCTCGGCAACTTCCTGCCGGACGAACGCAAGGTGACGGAGCAAGGGTTTAGCGCTCGCTGGCGCAGCACCTGGTTCGCCAACAACATCAACAGTGCGTTCCATTACGACGATGGCATTATCGACGAGGACAAGCTGCCGGCCTTCAGCGCCAGCCTGGTCGAACCGGTCGATCACTATCAGTTGACCGAGCGCGCGGTCAAATACGCGCTGCTGTTTATCGGGCTGACATTTATGGCGTTTTTCCTGTTCGAAACCCTGACCGGGCTGCGGGTGCACCCGATTCAATACCTGCTGGTCGGCGCGGCGCTGGTGTTGTTCTACCTGATTCTGCTGGCCTTCTCCGAACACCTGGGATTCGCTCTCGCTTACCTGGCGGCCAGCATCGCCTGCAGCGGTCTGATCGGCTTCTATCTGAGCGCCGTACTGCGCGGCAAGCTGCGCGGTGCGCTGTTCGCCGCGAGCCTATTGCTGTTGTACGGCGTGCTCTATTTGCTGCTGCAGTCGGAGGACAATGCGTTGGTGCTGGGGGCGGGGCTGCTGTTCGCCATTCTGGCGGGCATTATGCTGTTGACGCGCAAGTTGGACTGGTATCAGGTGGCCGATCCGGCGCGTCTGGCAAAGGAGACGCCGGCCGGCGAAGACGAGCCACGCTTCCGTCTGTGGAAATAAGCGGGGGAAATCGGGCGCGTTGAGCGCCCGATAGCGGCTACAGCAGCGGCTCCATTTCCAGCAGGATCTGTTCGCACCATTGCTGCAGGCGCTCTTCGCTCAGATCGTATTGATTGACCTCATCGAGCGCCAGGCCGACGAAGTGTTTGCCGTCGGCGCTCAGCGGTTTGGGGCTGGTGAACTCGAAGCCCTCGGTTGGCCAGAAGCCGATGAACTGCACGCCCAGCGGCGCGATGTGATCGTGCAGCATGCCCAGCGCGTCGAGGAACCATTCACCGTAACCGAGCTGATCGCCCATGCCGTACATGGCGACGATTTTGCCTTTCAGATCCAGCGCCGGCAGCTGCGGCCAGATCGCTTCCCAGTCTTCCTGCAGTTCGCCGAAATCCCAGGTCGGGATGCCGAGGATCAGTATGGAATAGTCCTCCATCAGCTTGGGAGAGACGTCTTTCAGGTTGTGCAGGTCGACCAGGTCTTCACCCAGAATCTCACGGATTTTTTCTGCCGCCATCTCGGTGTAGCAGGTGCTGGAGCCGTAAAACAGACCAATCTTCATGTGTAAACCGTTACGTTGCCGTTTAGAGAATTGCAGCGAGTATACCTGATTTGCGTCGGCTTAAGGCATAATGGCGCGGGTGGAAATGCAACAAAGAGAGGACCGCGTGCAACAGCAAGACCATGCGCTGATTGAACAATTCCTGGATGCGCTGTGGCTTGAGCGCAATCTGGCGGAAAATACGCTGGCCTCCTACCGGCTGGATTTGCAGGCGCTGGGCACCTGGCTTGGCCAGCAAAACACCGCCTTGCTGCAAGCGCAGGCGTTGGATCTGCAGGCGTTTCTCGCCGAGCGGGTGGACGGCGGCTACAAGGCCACCAGCTCCGCGCGTTTGCTGAGCGCCATGCGCCGCCTGTTTCAGTACCTGTACCGCGAAAAGCTGCGCGCCGACGATCCCACCGCGCAGCTGGCGTCTCCCAAGCTGCCGCAGCGTTTGCCGAAGGATCTGAGCGAGGCGCAGGTCGATGCGCTGCTGCAGGCGCCCTGCGTCGATCAGCCGCTGGAACTGCGCGACAAGGCGATGCTCGAAGTGTTGTACGCCACCGGGCTGCGAGTTTCCGAACTGGTGGGGCTGAGCATCAGCGACGTCAGCCTGCGCCAGGGCGTGGTGCGGGTGATCGGCAAGGGCAACAAGGAGCGGCTGGTGCCGCTGGGCGAAGAGGCGGTCTACTGGATCGAAAATTATCTGGAGCACGGCCGCCCGTGGCTGGTCAACGGCCAGACGCTGGATGTGCTGTTCCCTAGCACCCGCTGCCAGCAAATGACCCGACAGACGTTCTGGCATCGCATCAAACACTATGCCATCCTTGCGGGCATCGACAGCGAGCGTCTGTCGCCGCACGTGTTGCGGCACGCGTTCGCCACCCATTTGCTGAACCATGGGGCCGATCTCCGTGTCGTACAGATGTTGTTAGGGCACAGCGATCTCTCGACCACGCAAATTTATACTCATGTAGCGACCGAACGACTGAAACAGCTACATCAACAGCATCACCCGCGCGCCTGAGCGGCGGGTTCGAAAGGATTGGAACAATGAAAAAAGGTTTAATGCTGCTCTCACTGCTGGTGGCTTCGGTGACCAGCGCCGCCCATGCCGATGACGCGGCGATCAAAAAAGCGCTCGCCAGCCTGGGCATCCAACAGGCGGACGTGCAGCCTTCACCGGTCAATGGACTGAAAACCGTGCTGACCGACAGCGGCGTGCTGTACGCCTCCGAAGACGGCAAGCATATCCTGCAGGGCCCGCTGTTCGACGTCAGCGGCAAAGAGCCGGTCAACGTGACCAACCAACTGCTGGGCAGCAAGATGGACGCGCTGAAAGATCAGATGATCGTCTACAAGGCGCCGAAAGAGAAACACGTGATCACCGTGTTCACCGACATCACCTGCGGTTACTGCCACAAGCTGCACCAGCAGATGAAAGAGTACAACGATCTGGGCATCACCGTGCGCTACCTGGCGTTCCCGCGCCAGGGGCTGGCCTCCCAGGCTGAGAAAGACATGCAGTCGATCTGGTGCACCGCCGACAAGGCCAAGGCGTTCGACGCCGCCATGAAGGGCGACGCCATCTCCCCGGCGACCTGCAAAACCGACATCAGCAAGCATTACGAGCTGGGCGTGCAGTTCGGCATTCAGGGCACGCCGGCGATCATCCTGGAAAACGGCATGATGATCCCGGGCTATCAGGGGCCGAAAGAGATGGCCGCCATGCTGGATGCGCACCAGGCCGCCACCAAAGCCGGTGGTTAATCGCCGGTGAGTATCAAAACGCAACTACGTCGCCGCCCGGCGGCGGACGACACGCATCTGCCCGCCAGTTTGCCGCCGCTGCTGCGCCGGCTTTACGCCCTGCGCGGCGTGCAGGCTGAGCAGGAGCTGGAACGCGGCGTCAAGGGCATGCTGCCCTGGCAACAGCTGGACGGCATCGACGCCGCCGTCAGCCTGCTGCAACAGGCGCTGGCCGACGGCCGCCGCATCATGGTGGTGGGCGATTTCGACGCCGACGGCGCCACCAGCACCGCACTGACGGTGCTGGCGCTGCGCAGCATGGGCGGCGCAGCCGTCGACTACCTGGTGCCGAACCGCTTCGAAGACGGCTACGGCCTGAGCCCCGAAGTGGTGGAGCAGGCGGCGGCGCGCGGCGCGGAGCTGATCGTCACCGTCGATAACGGCATCTCCTCCCACGCCGGCGTCGACGTGGCGCACGCCAAGGGCATGCAGGTGTTGGTGACCGATCACCACCTGCCGGGCGAGACCCTGCCAGCGGCCGAAGCGATCGTCAATCCCAACCTGCGCGGCTGCGCCTTCCCGTCCAAATCGCTGGCCGGGGTGGGCGTCGCGTTCTACCTGATGCTGGCGCTGCGCGCCCGGCTGCGGGACAGCGGCTGGTTCGAGCAGCGCGCGCTGGCGATGCCCAATCTGGCGGAACTGCTGGATCTGGTGGCACTCGGCACCGTGGCCGACGTGGTGCCGCTGGACGCCAACAACCGCATTCTGGTGTATCAGGGGTTAAACCGCATCCGTGCCGGCAAATGCCGTCCGGGCATCCGCGCGCTGCTTGAGGTGGCCAACCGCGATGCCCGCCAGCTGGCGGCCAACGATCTCGGTTTCGCTCTCGGCCCGCGTCTTAACGCCGCCGGCAGGCTGGACGACATGTCGATCGGCGTGGCGCTGCTGCTGAGCGATGACATCGCGCAGGCGCGTATGCTGGCCAACGATCTCGACGCGCTGAACCAGACGCGACGCGAGATAGAGCAGGGCATGCAGGTGGAAGCCCTGCAGCTGTGCGACCAGTTGGAGCGCACCAGTACCGAGCTGCCTTACGGGCTGGCGATGTATCACCCGGAATGGCACCAGGGCGTGGTGGGCATCCTCGCCTCACGTATCAAAGAGCGTTTCCACCGCCCGGTGATCGCGTTCGCGCCGGCGGGCGACGGCATCCTGAAAGGTTCCGGCCGTTCGGTGCCTGGCCTGCACATGCGCGACGCGCTGGAGCGGCTGGATATGCTGAACCCCGGGCTGATGATGAAGTTCGGCGGCCACGCGATGGCGGCCGGGCTGTCGCTGGAAGAGGCCAGGTTCGACGAGTTCCGCCAGCGCTTCGGCGAGCTGGTGGGGGAATGGCTCGATCCGGCGATGCTGGAAGGGGTTATCTGGTCTGACGGCGAGCTGGCGATGCAGGAGCTGTCGCTGACGACGGCGGAGCTGCTGCGCGAGGGCGGCCCGTGGGGCCAGGCGTTCCCGGAACCGACCTTCGACGGTAAGTTCCGCATCCTGCAGCAGCGGCTGGTGGGCGAGAAACACCTGAAGCTGATGGTGGAGCCGCTCGGCGGCGGCCCGCTGCTCGACGGCATCGCATTCAACGTGGACACCACGCTGTGGCCGGACAGCAGCGTGCGCGAGGTCGAACTGGCCTACAAGCTCGACGTCAACGAGTTCCGCGGCAATCGTAACGTGCAGCTGCTGATCCAGCATCTTTGGCCGCGCTGAGGCGAAATTGAACACAATTCGGGGATTGGGCTCTCCAATCCCCTGCATCCTTTCCGATCGCCACAAAAACTGACCAACTCGCTATAAACTGCCGCCCGGATCCGTTAGAATTAGCGGTTCCAATGGCATTCCGCCATCGACGACATCAACGTAAAAGAACGAAACCATGTTTGAAATTAACCCGGTAAAAAACCGAATTCAGGACCTGTCCGAGCGGACTGCGGTTCTTAGGGGGTATCTTTGACTATGATGCCAAGAAGGAACGCCTAGAAGAAGTCAACGCCGAGCTGGAACAGCCGGACGTGTGGAACGAGCCGGAGCGCGCACAGGCGCTCGGCAAAGAGCGCGCCGCGCTGGAAGCCATCGTTGAAACCATCGATCAGCTGGAGCAGGGCGGCGAAGACGTCGGCGGGCTGCTGGAACTGGCGGTGGAAGCCGACGATGAAGAGACCTTCAACGAAGCGGTCGCCGAGCTGGATCAGCTGATGAGCAAGCTGGATCAGTTGGAATTCCGCCGCATGTTCTCCGGCGAATACGACAGCGCCGACTGCTATCTGGATATCCAGGCCGGCTCCGGCGGCACCGAAGCGCAGGACTGGGCCAGCATGCTGCTGCGCATGTACCTGCGCTGGGCCGAAGCCAAGGGCTTCAAGACCGAAGTGATCGAAGAGTCCGACGGCGACGTCGCGGGCCTGAAATCTGCCACCATCAAGATCATCGGCGATTACGCGTTCGGCTGGTTGCGCACTGAAACCGGCGTTCACCGCCTGGTGCGCAAGAGCCCGTTCGACTCCGGCGGCCGTCGCCACACCTCGTTCAGCTCGGTGTTCATCTACCCGGAAGTCGACGACGATATCGATATCGAAATCAACCCGGCGGATCTGCGTATCGACGTGTACCGCGCCTCCGGTGCGGGCGGTCAGCACGTCAACAAAACCGAATCCGCCGTACGTATTACTCACCTGCCAACCAACATCGTGGTGCAGTGCCAGAACGATCGTTCTCAGCATAAGAACAAGGATCAAGCGTTTAAACAGCTGCGAGCCAAGCTGTACGAGTTTGAGATGCAAAAGAAAAATGCTGATAAGCAGACGATGGAAGACAACAAGTCCGACATCGGCTGGGGCAGCCAAATCCGTTCTTACGTGCTGGATGACTCCCGCATCAAGGATTTGCGCACCAACGTCGAAACGCGTAACACGCAGGCCGTACTGGATGGCGACCTGGATAAATTCATTGAGGCAAGTTTGAAAGCCGGGTTATGAGGAATAGAAATGTCTGAACAACAAGTACAGGGCGCCGATCAGGCGCTGGATCTCAATAACGAACTGCAGTCCCGCCGCGAGAAACTGGCCGGCCTGCGCGAGAACGGCATTGCGTTCCCGAACGACTTCCGTCGTGACTCCACCTCCGACAAACTGCATGCCGCGTACGGCGATAAAGACAACGAAGAGCTGGAAGCGCTGGGCGTAGAAGTGACCGTCGCCGGCCGTATGATGACCCGCCGTATTATGGGCAAGGCATCCTTCGTCACGCTGCAGGACGTGGGCGGCCGCATTCAGCTGTACGTCGCGCGCGACGATCTGGCTGAAGGCGTGTACAACGACCAGTTCAAGAAGTGGGACCTGGGCGATATTCTCGGCGCACGCGGCAAGCTGTTCAAAACCAAGACCGGCGAACTGTCGATCCACTGCACCGAGCTGCGTCTGCTGACCAAAGCGCTGCGCCCGCTGCCGGACAAATTCCACGGCCTGGCGGATCAGGAAACCCGTTACCGCCAGCGTTACCTGGACCTGATCGCCAACGAAGAATCGCGCAACACCTTCAAGGTGCGTTCGCAGGTGATGTCGGCTATCCGCAACTTCATGGTGGAACGCGGCTTCATGGAAGTCGAAACCCCGATGATGCAGGTGATCCCGGGCGGTGCGTCCGCGCGTCCGTTCATCACGCACCACAATGCGCTGGATATCGACATGTACCTGCGCATCGCGCCGGAACTATATCTGAAGCGTCTGGTGGTTGGTGGCTTTGAGCGCGTGTTCGAAATCAACCGTAACTTCCGTAACGAAGGCGTTTCTCCGCGTCACAACCCAGAGTTCACCATGATGGAACTCTACATGGCTTACGCGGATTACAAAGACCTGATCGAGCTGACCGAGACGCTGTTCCGCACCCTGACCGAGAAAGTGCTGGGCACCTCTCAGGTGCAGTACGGCGACGAAGTGTTCGACTTCGGCAAGCCGTTCGAGAAGCTGACCATGACCGAGGCGATCAAGAAATACCGTCCGGAAACCGATCTGGCTGACCTGGCCGACATGGGCAAAGCGGTAGCCATCGCCGAATCCATCGGCATCAAGGTTGAGAAGAGCTGGGGTCTGGGCCGCGTCGTGACCGAGATCTTCGAAGAAGTGGCAGAAAGCCATCTGATTCAGCCGACCTTCATCACCGAGTACCCGGCTGAAGTGTCGCCGCTGGCGCGCCGCAACGACGTTAACCCGGAAATCACCGACCGCTTCGAGTTCTTCATCGGCGGCCGTGAAATCGGCAACGGCTTCTCCGAGCTGAACGACGCCGAAGACCAGGCGCAGCGCTTTGCCGATCAGGTGAACGCCAAAGACGCCGGCGACGACGAAGCGATGTTCTACGACGAAGACTACGTCACCGCGCTGGAGCACGGCCTGCCGCCGACCGCCGGTCTGGGCATCGGTATCGACCGTATGGTGATGCTGTTCACCAACAGCCACACCATCCGCGACGTAATTCTGTTCCCGGCGATGCGCCCACAGAAATAATTCCGTTTAGCGTGCAACCACCGGTGCAGGCAACTGCGCCGGTTTTTTTCGCCCACCGGACTTAACCGCTTAAAACATCGGCAGTTACGCGCCATCTCCGCTTGCCCGCCGCCGATAACCGGTTATAATGCCTGTCGCACACCGATGCGGGTGTAGTTCAATGGTAGAACGGCAGCTTCCCAAGCTGCATACGAGGGTTCGATTCCCTTCACCCGCTCCAGCACTCCCTCTTGAAAACATCCTGATTCTTCGAAACGTTATCCCGAACCAATCCTTTGCTCATAAAGCGCTGTTTCTGTTTGTCCGCCATTCCAACCGCATCATCAGCACTGTGGTGAAGAAAGCGGGGCAAAAAAATGCCGCCCCTGGGGACGGCATGTCGGCATTCAGCGAACCAGATGCAAGAAATGCAGGTGTTTCTCGTACTGGTCAAGAATATCGTTGATCAACTGCTCCTGATTCCAGCCCATGACATCGTAGTTCTGGCCGCCTTCTTTCAGGTAAATCTCCGCGCGATAATACTTGTGCTGCTCGGCTTGCTGTTCATCGTTATCCAGCCCGGCCAGAGCGAACGTCGGCGAACTGTAGCCGCGCAGTCTGACTTCATAGATAAAGTTAAGCTCATCGCCCAAATCGACCTCGAAACGAATGCGGTCTTCCGCAGTGGTGTTGATGCTGCTGAGCGTGTTTTGTTTACTCAGCTCTTCCTGCACCAGCGTCATGGCAGGCTGGATGACCTCATCCATAAAGCGCTTAACCAGCGAGCGTTTTGGCAGATAGGCGATATTGCGCAGCCTGCGCTGCCAGGGAATGGGGTTGCGGGCGGCGGTGGGGGCGATGGTGGCCATATTTTGGCTGTCGCGCTTGGTCAGATCGCGACGCAGTGCCTTAAGCAAGCCGTAGATGGAGACCAGCAAGATGGCCGAGAAAGGCAATGCGCTGGCGATGGTGACGGTTTGCAGCGCGCTGAGCCCCCCGGCGATCAGCAAGGCGATGGCGACGATGCCCATCAGCGACGCCCAGAAAATGCGTTGCCAGACCGGTGTGTTGCTGGAGCCGCCCGAAGCCAGCGTATCCACGACCATGGCGCCGGAATCGGCGGAGGTGACGAAAAAGACGATAACCATCGCCATGGCGATAAACGAAAGCACGCTGGAGAACGGGAAATGCTCCAGGAAGTTAAACAACGCCAGCGCCACGTCTTGCTGTACCGTAGCGGCGAGGTCTGTCGCGCCCTTTTCCATGATGAGGTAAATGGCGCTGTTGCCGAACACCGTCATCCACATGAGGGTGAAGCCGGCCGGGACGAACAGCACGCCCGTGACAAATTCGCGGATGGTTCGGCCGCGGGAAACTCGTGCGATGAACATACCGACGAAAGGCGACCAGGAGAGCCACCACCCCCAATAGAGCAGCGTCCATCCGCCTAACCAGTTGCTGGATTTCGGCTCATAGGCATACAGGTTGAACGTCTTGCTGACCAGCTCGGACAGATAGCCGCCGGTATTTTCCACAAAGGATTTCAACAGCAGAACGGTTGGCCCCAACAGCAAGACCAAGGCCAGGAGCAACAGCGCCAGGCCAAGATTCAGCTCCGACAGAAAGCGTATGCCTTTCTCCAGCCCTGAAACCACGGAAATGGTGGCCAGCCCGGTAATCACCACGATCAATATCACCTGAACGGTTTCGTTGATCGGCACGCCAAACAGGTGGTTAAGCCCGGCGTTGACCTGCAACACGCCATAACCCAGCGAGGTCGCGACCCCGAATACGGTGCCGATGACCGCGAAGATATCGACGGCGTGGCCGATAGGGCCATAAATGCGGTCGCCGATGATCGGATAAAGCGCAGAGCGCAGGGTCAACGGCAGGCCATGCCGATAGCTGAAGAAGGCCAGAATCAACGCCACGATGGCGTAGATTGCCCAGGCGTGCAGCCCCCAGTGGAAAAAGGTCAGGCGCATGGCCTGTTTGGCCGCCTCGACGCTCTCGGGCGTGCCGACCGGCGGCGAAAGATAGTGCATAACCGGTTCTGCCACGCCGAAGAACATCAGGCCGATGCCCATCCCCGCTGAAAACAGCATGGCAAACCATGAGTGGTAGCGAAAATCGGGTTGCGCATGATCGGGGCCGAGTTTGATGTCGCCGTAGCGGGAAAGCCCCAGAAACGTCACGCTGAGCAAAATCAGCGCCACGGCCAAAATATAAAACCAACTGGCGTTGGTGAAGATTTGTTGCTGCAGAAGTTTGAAGTTCTTGTCAGCGACGTCGGGGAAAAAGGCGGCGAACGCGACCAGAAGAAAAATGAGGACTGCAGAGGTGAAGAATACCGCTTTGTTGATGTGGCTTTGCGGATTTTTTAGGGGGGTGTCTTTCTCACTCATAAATTGATTTATTCCATTTGTTTGATTATCGCCCTGAATGGAGGAGAGGTGTAACCTGTTATATCGTAGCAAAATAGTCAGGCTGTCGGTGTCGGTCAATAGGGCGGAATTACCGCTGCCTGAGTGCGGTAATTCCGAGTTATTCCGTGTTGCCGTTAGTTAAATAAAAATGCCAATAACCCCGTCACCTTATTTTTATTTTCCCATCCTTCCAATTTCATGCAGGCATTAACGTGTTCTGTTCTGCGCATTGCATTGCTGTCCGAGGGAAAGGCGCCGCCACCGGCGTTGGGGATTTCCGTGCCGTTGATAGTCATGGAGGAGAAGGCCGGTGAGCTGGCGTGCAAAGACAGGCTGACGGGATAGCGCTGTTCAGCTGCTTGCCGGCAGCTGGCTCTGGCCGCTTCCAGGGGCGTCGGGGTTGCCGTTTGCGCTTCCCATTTCTCCGGCGTGGCGCAGGAAGACATCATCAACGCGGCGGCGATAACTGCATATTTTCGCAAAGTAAAAATCCATTTCTAAAATAAAATCCTCTGTATTCTACCCCCGGCGTTGCGCGATGGCCCGCTCAATAAGGTGAGCGGGCCGATGTGGCGAGTTAACTGAGGATATCTTCGGCGATCACTTTAAACAGCGTGTCTATTTCACTCTGGGTGTTGTAGTGCATCATGCCGATGCGCAGCACGCCGCCGTCCTGTAACCCCAACTGCTGGATCAGGCCCAGCGCATAGAAATGCCCGCTGCCGGCGCAGATGTTGTGCTGCCCGAGATGACGGGCGATTGCGTCAGGCGTCTGGCCGCTGAAGGTCAGGGCGAAGGTTGGCGTGCGGCGCGCGCTGTCCGCCTGTGAATGGCCGTAGAGCCGCACGCCGTCGAGTTGCTGCAGCCGTTGCAAAAAGTGGCGGCACAGCGCCTCTTCATGCTGGTGGTAGGCGGCGAAACTCTCCTGCAAGCGCTGCCTTAACGGCGCGCCGGGCGTGCCCCACTGCGCCAGATAGTCGATCGCCGCCGCGACGCCGGCCAGCGCCTCGAAGCTTTGCGTGCCGGTCTCGAAACGGCCGGGGCCGACGTCGGTGGCCGGCTCGACTTTATATGGCCGCAGGCGTTGCAACCACTGCGGCGCAAGGTAGGCCATGCCGACGTGCGGGCCAAAGAACTTGTAGGCGGAGCACACCAGGAAATCACAGCCCAGCGCCTGCACGTCAATCAGGTTATGCGGCGCATAGTGCACGGCGTCGACATACACCTGCGCGCCGACCCGATGCGCGGCTTCGACGATGGTTTTGATATCGACGATGCTGCCGGTGACGTTGGAGGCGTAGCTGACCGCCACCAGGCGAGTGTTGGCGTTGATGCGTTCACACACCTTTGCGGCGTCGAGAGAACAGTCTGCGCTCTCCAGCGGTATCTGATGCACCACGGCTCCTTTGTCGGCGGCGGCCTGCTGCCAGCTGGAGACGTTGGCGTAGTGATCGAGCGCGGTGACGATGACCTCATCGCCGGCCTGCCAGTCGCGGCTGATTATGCGGCTGAGATGGAAAGTCAGCGTGGTCATGTTCATGCCGAAGACAATGTTGTCGGGCGACGGCGCATTTAACAAGGCGCGCACCGATTCTCGCGCCTGGCCCATCACCTCACCGGTGACCCGGCTGGAGAAGTAGTGGCCGCCCAGGTTGGCGTTGTATTTCCCCAGGTAGTCCGTCATTTTTTCCAGCACGCCCCGTGAAACCTGCGCTCCGCCGGGGCCGTCGAAAAAGATCGCCGGTTTGCCGTCGATTTGCTGAGACAGGGCGCTGAACTGGCGTCGGGCGAGCTCGGGCGTAAAGGTCATGCTTTCTCTCCCCGCGCGGTGAGGACGAAGAGATCCAAATGGCCTTCCTCAGTTGGGTTCACGGCGTTGATCGGCGTGGCGTTGTGCCACAGTTTGCTGTCCGCCAGCAGCACGGCCTCACCGTCCGCCAGCGCTTTTTTAAAGAAGGGATCGTGGTGGCTGTCGTCGTACAGCATGATTTCACCGCCGACGATGTTGTGCCGGTGAATGGCGATCATCGCGATATGGTCGAAACCGTCCTGGTGAATGCCTTCCGGCGCCACCTGGGTGTCTTTCTCGATGGCGACCACGCGCATCTGATGGATCTCAATCTCGGCGCCTTCCGGCAGCTCGTTGCTTTCTGCAAACAGGTTGCACATCTCCGCCATGCCGGCGCTCTGCAGTACGGCGCTGTCGATAGGCTCGAAGCGGCGCACCACGTTGCCCTGGAAGTGGTTGATCTGATCGGACTGCATGAAGGTGCGTGGCCCCACTTCGGCGACGTTGGGGTTGAGGTATTTAACGACCGAATAACGGCGCAGGCGATATTTGCCGTCGGCGTGTTGCGTGTGGGGCAAGGAGGAAAACGAAGGCATCAGTTGTTGGGTGGCTTGCGGGCTTAGTACAGTCATACTTATTACGTTTTCGTGTTTCTGTAACATAATCACCTCTAATAATAATAATTTCTGATGTTGTAGGGGGTAATTAGATTGAATTGTAGACGACTCTATAACCAACGCAATTTGGCGGTGGCGAGGTGTGACGGCGGTCGTAAAGTGGGGTGAACGCGGAGAGATAAAGTAGCGAAAAGTCGGCTGGCTCTACGATGAAACGGCGCGGCAGCTTGCCCGCACCGACAGGTATGAAGCGATGAGCGCGCGGCCCTTATGTTTAGAACGTCTCGAAATACAGCTCGCGCAGCAGCCAGGATATTTCGTTATTGGTGCGGTTCAGGACGTCTATTCTGTGAACCCCTATCGCTTCTGCGCGCAGGTCGAGCAGCAAGTTGCGAATCTGCCGGAATAACGGGGTTTGCGGGTTGGGTCTGGCCAACTGTTGACCACACAGTTTGATACCGGCGTCGCAGCCGGTGGCGATGTCCGTCAGGCAGCATGGACAGGTGGTTTTTTGGCGCGCCATATTGCGGCATTGTTGCCCGATTACCTGATTGAAGTGGCGTAATTGCAGGCAGACTTCCCGCGAGTTCAACGGGTTGGAATGGGTTGTCATCGGTTTCAGCTCCCTTGTCTGCGCCTATATTGGCACTTACCGATGAAGATAACCACGGACAAGCAGAGGGGGTATCGCCTTGTTTTATCTGCAAACAACCAAAGCGATGAGGCCCGCGGCGGCGGGCCGGTAACGTCAGGCGCGTTTAAACAGATTCGCCGCCTGGAACAGCGCAAAGGAGCTGACCAGCATCTCGATGCCGACGATCGCCGTCACCAGCGTGACCGATGCCGCCGGGCCTGAGCCGATCAGCATCCAGGCGATGATCAAATCGAGCACGCCGATAACGAACTGCAGCCAGTTGCCCGGCAGCCCGCGGCGCATGTAGCCCGCCGCCAGGCGCGCGATACCGCCGAGCGCGAACAGCACGGCGAGGTACACCGCCAGCGCCAGAATGCCCGCCAGCGGGCTGGCGATGAACACATAGCCGATAATCAGGTAGGCCACGCCCAGCAGAATGCCGCCGATCATCGGCCAGGTATTCTGCGCCCGGTTGGCGATCATGGCGATAATCAGCCCGGCGCCGCTCAGCAGCAGCAGGATGCCGACCACGATGCTCAGCGCCGCGCCGGAGGCGAAAGGATTGACCAGGCACAGTATGCCGCCCGCCAGCAGCAGGAAGGCGATGATCAGCAGGGTAGTGCGTTGCTTTTTGAGCAGTTCTTCGCTCAGGAGGGGCAGATTATTGCGGTCGAGGTTCAACATGATAGTTCTCCATTTTGCGTATTACGATCCTGAAATCTACGACTGTCGATTACTAGCATAGTCGCCATTGGGGATATAAGAGAATGTGCCGCGGCAGTAATGGGTTGAAAAATCGCCTGCTATCCATTGAATTCATCAACAATGAAATCAATTAATACTCTGACAGCGGGAGGCAGGCCTTGTCGGGTGGGGTAAATGGCGACAATTTTATGCGCCTCCACAGACCAATCGTCGAAAACGGTTTTCAGGCTTCCTGCCATCAACTCTTGCTCCGCCAGCGCCAGCGGCAAAAAACCAACGCCGACGCCGCCCACCAAGGCATCTTTTATCAGGCGAATATCGTCGCACACCAGGCATGGATCGCTGTTGATTTTGATCTCGCGCTTGGCTTGACGAAATGTCCAGGTAGCCTGGACGTGTGAAGACAGCCAGCCAAGCGTGGGCACTTTCGATAAATCCGCAGGTTTGCTTAAAGCATATTTGTCGAATGCTGATGCGCTCACCATAAATGCAGAAGGTATGGTGCAAATGGTCCGCATAACCAGATTGCTGTTTTTGGGCACGTCGGTGACAATTTTTAATGAGATATCAAACCCTTCGGCAATGATATCAACATCTCTGTTGAATATCTTTACATGCAGACTGACCTCGGGGTACTGCAACATGAACTTGGTTAAAATAGCTGGCAAGCCAAGATCAATAAGCATGTTTGAACATGTCATCCTTATTTTCCCCGTGGGTTTTTCGATTTTATTAATAATGAAATTATCCGCCTCTTCAGCGGCGGTGAGCATTTTTATACAGTAGCGATAATATTCCTTTCCGATATCGGTAATCATTATTTTTCGGGTTGAACGTTGAATTAACCTGACGTTAAGCCTCTTTTCAAGATTGGATATCTTTCTGGACAGCATGGGTTTTGATATGCCGAATTTCTTGCTGGCGGCAAGAAAACCACCACATTCAACCACTTTGGCAAACATAAACATTTCATTGAAATCTATCATACAAATCTGACCTTCCCATTGGTGAAATACTCATTCCCAATTTTCTTACTGTTTATCCTGTCGATTCATTGCTAGTTTGAAAAGTGAAGATTTCATTGCATGGTAAATATTTGAAATGCTTCAAACCATCAGAATTTGATGATATGGCGCCGGGCGCGTTGAAATATCTCTGGTCGTTACGACGAGTTAGCCGCCGACCGGCGCTTAAATAATCGCCACAAGGTTTCAGGATGAATAAGTGAGGATATATGAGCTCTCCAGCCAACTTTAATAATCAACGCCCGGTGATTAACCCTGCCGATGCGGCAATGCTGCTTATCGACCATCAAAGCGGTTTGTTTCAAACGATCGGTGATATGCCGATGCCTGATCTGCGCCGTTATGCGACAGCGCTCGCCAAAATCGCCACTCTGGCGAAAATGCCTGTCATTACTACCGCTTCCGTGCCGCAGGGGCCAAATGGGCCATTGATTCCGGAAATCCACGAAAGTGCGCCCCATGCGCAGTATGTCGCTCGCACCGGACAGATAAACGCCTGGGATAACCCGGATTTCGTTGCGGCGGTGAAAGCCACGGGCAAAAAACAGTTGATCATCGCAGGTACGATCACCAGCGTTTGTATGGCTTTCCCGGCGATCAGCGCAATTGACGCCGGTTATCAGGTGTTTGCCGTGGTTGATGCCTCCGGCACCTATTCCAAGATGGCTCAGGAAATCACCTTGGCTCGCGTGGTGCAAGCCGGGGCGGTGCCGATGGATACCGCCGCCGTCGCGTCGGAAATTCAGCAAACCTGGAATCGCGCGGATGCGGCTGAATGGGCAGACGTTTACACCTTAATCTTCCCGAACTATCGCTTGCTGATTGAAAGCTACAACAAAGCGCAGGATGTGATTAAGAAAAACGAGATCCTGGACTCGCAGCGTTGAAACGTCCTTTGCCTGCTCGTTTTTCGCTTGGCGCCTGAGGGCGCCATTTTCGTGTTGTTTATCGCCCCCCTTTATCCCCCTTTTTTGACTGACCCGGCGCAAATGTTACACTGTGCGGCTGACGCGTATCAGAACCGAAACGACGACTGGGGACAGGATTTGAGCACAGGAAGCAAACTGGCAGGGTGGCGCCGCGTGGCGGTGTGTTTGGCATTGGGGCTGCTGTTGGCCGGGTGTTCGGGCAAAAACACCTATAACCGCGACTATGACAAACTGCCGAAGGGCAGTTATTCCGGCAAAACCTATACCGTCAAACGGGGCGATACGCTGTATTACATCGCCTGGATCACCGACAGTGAAGTCAGCGAGCTGGCCAGAATCAACAAAATTCGTCCGCCTTATAGCCTCGAGGTGGGGCAGAAACTGCGGCTGAGCGGCAGCGCGCCGGCCAAAACCGCCGCTACGCGCCGTAAAAAGTCGTCTTCCGCCGCAATCGTCAAACAAACGCCGCCGCCGGGCGCTTCCCGCTGCTGGCGCTGGCCGACCAGCGGTCGGATCGTGCAGGCGTACTCCAATTCCGACGGCGGCAACAAGGGCATCGATATCGCCGGCAAGCGCGGCCAGCCGATCTACGCTTCCGCCAAGGGCAAAGTGGTGTACGTCGGCAATCAGCTGCGCGGCTACGGCAATCTGATCATGATTAAGCACGGTGAGGACTTCATTACCGCCTATGCGCACAACGACACCACGCTGGTGCGCAACGGTCAGGATGTGAAAGCGGGGCAGAAGATCGGCACCATGGGCAGCACCGGCACCGATTCGGTATTCCTGCACTTCCAGATCCGCTACCGCGCCACTGCGCTCGATCCGCAGCGTTATCTGCCGCCGCAGGGTTCGTCGCCGTCTTGTTGACGTCAGTCAGGCTCCGTGAGGAGCCTGACTTTTGTTACTTCAGCGGCAGGTAAAGATCGGTCACCAGTTCATATTCCGCCACCTCGTGTACAAAGTTGTGGTAGTGGAAATAGAGCGGAAAATCGCGCGGTTCCTCGCCGCTGTTCGGCAACCACTCGCTGTAGAGATGGCGAGCGCTTTCAGACAGCCCATCCAGCGAGCCGTGATGGCGCAGCACCGCGCAGCGTCCGGCCGGCAGCGTGCTGTTCACCACGCCGAAGGCGTTGTCTTCGGGGATCGGCGCAGTGACCTCGCCGCAAATGAAGAAGCGGAAGTCCTGCGCTTCGGTGGTGGCCGGATCGTGCGGTGCGATGCCGTAAGTGCGGCTGCTTCTGACCGGCGACAGGCCGCTGGTTTTGCGCCACTCGATAAAGCGTGCGGCGGTTTCGTTGACCAGCGCGGACGGGCCGCGATGTTCGATCATCGCCACCGGCGTGGCCGGGAAGTCGACAATGTCTACCTTCATGGGTTGTTTCCTTGTGTGTTTCGGCTCGGGAAAGCGCTGCTGCCAATCGATCCAGGCCGGCCGTTTGCGAAACTGGCTTGGCGTTTGGCTGAACGCCTGTTTGAAGGCGCGACTGAAGGACTCCGGGTTTTGAAAACCGGCGTCCAGCGCGATGTCAATCACCGGCTCCAGCGGGTTATACGCCAGGCGGTACGAGGCGCGTTTGAGCCTCATCCACTGGATATAACGCCACACCGAGATGCCGCAATACGCGCTAAACTGGCGTTGAAAGTGAAAGCGCGAAAAGTGGGCCACTTCGCTCAGTTTTTCGACGGTGAGCGCCTCGTCCAGGTGGCGGTCGATATAGTCAAAGACCTGCGCAAAGCGCTTTGCATACGTCTGGGTCATGTGATTGTCTCCTCCATGCCTGAACTTTGCCCGAGCCGCCGCTGCTTCTCCTGACGGATGATGCTGAGTTGCCGCCGCAGGAAAACGGGATGGCTGCGGCGTTCGCCGCCGGCCAGGCCAAACTCATAACCCCCGCGCGGCCGTGCGCCGCGATCCCGACCGAGAAGATGAATATTACATGATGGATCGTTCCCGTTTGCTGAAATTCCTGCTGCCCTACCTGTGGCCGAAAGACAACCCGCGGCTGCGCGGGTATCTGGTGGTGGCCTTCGTGTTCATGGTGGCGGCCAAGGTCAGCACCACGCTGGTGCCGCTGGCCTACAAAGCGATGGTCGATGGGCTGAGCGGCGAGACGGCGAAAATGCTGGCGGTGCCGCTGGGGCTGATCGTCGCCTACGGCGTGGCGCGGGTGGGCGGCGCGCTGTTTGAGGAGCTGCGCAACGTGATGTTCATTCACGTCAGCCAGAACGCCACGCGCCTGCTGGGCGTGCGGGTGTTTCGCCAGCTGCATGCGCTGAGCCTGCGCTTCCATCTGGAGCGCCAGACCGGCGGGCTGTCGTTGTCCATCGAGCGCGGCACCCAGGCGGTGTCCACGGTGCTGTCGCGGCTGCTGTTCTCCATCGTGCCGATCCTGTTCGAGCTCTCGCTGGTCACGGCGATCATGTGGCACATGCTGAACGGCTGGTTCGCGCTGGCGATCCTGACGACGGTCGGCTGCTACATCCTGTTTACCGTGCTGGCGGTCAGCTGGCGCACCCGCTTTCGCCGCGAGCTCAACAAGGCCAACGCCGACGCCAACAGCAAATCCATCGACAGCCTGCTGAACTATGAGACCGTGAAGTACTTCGGCAATGAAGAGTTCGAGGCCGAGCGTTTCGACCTGTCGCGCCGGCTGTACGAATACGCCGCCATCAAGAACCAATTCAGTTTTACGGCGATCAACCTGGGGCAAACCGCCATTATTTCGATCGGGCTGATCGTGATGATGGCCATGGCGGCGCAGGGCATTACCCAGGGAACGATGACGGTCGGCGACTTCGTGCTGGTCAACGCCTATCTGCTGCAGCTGTATCAGCCGCTGAACTTCTTCGGCTTTATTTATTCCGAGGTGCGCCAGGCGCTGATCGACATGGAGAACATGTTCGATCTGCTGCAGGAAAAGCGTGAGATCGTCGATAGCCCGGATGCGCAGCCGCTGCGTCTCGATCGCGGCGAAGTGCGGTTCGACGCGGTCAGCTTCGGTTACGACACGCGGCGGCCGATCCTCAAGCAGGTGAGTTTTACCATTCCGGCGGGCCACACGGTGGCGGTGGTCGGTGCCTCCGGCGCGGGCAAGTCCACGCTGTCGCGCCTGCTGTTCCGTTTCTACGACGTGCAGGGCGGCGCTATTACCCTCGACGGCCAGGACATTCGCCAACTGACCCAGGCCAGCCTGCGGCAGGCGATCGGCATCGTGCCGCAGGATACGGTGCTGTTCAACGATACGCTGCGCTACAACATCGGCTACGGCAAAACCGGCTCCAGCGATGAAGAAATCGAGCGGGCGGCGCGGCTGGCGCATATCCATGATTTTATCGTCGGTTTGCCCGACGGTTACGACACCCGGGTGGGCGAGCGCGGGCTGAAGCTGTCGGGCGGTGAAAAGCAGCGGGTGGCGATCGCGCGCACCATTCTGAAAAATCCGGCCATCCTGGTGTTCGACGAGGCGACCAGCGCGCTGGATACCCAGACCGAGCGCGAAATCCAGGGGCACCTGCGCGAGGTAAGCCGCAACCACACCACGCTGGTGATCGCCCACCGGCTCTCCACCGTGGTGGACGCCGATGAAATCATCGTGCTGGAGGCGGGGGAGATCGTCGAGCGCGGGGGGCACGAGGCGCTGCTGGCGGCTAACGGCCGCTACGCCGCGATGTGGCAAACCCAGTATAGCGAAGAGCAGGAGCCACACTGACGGAGGCGGTCACGCCGCCGATGGCGCGGCCGCGGCCTTGAGCCGTTGTATCACGTAGTCGCAGGCGATGCGGCAGTCCTGCTTCAGGTCAGTCTCGTCGCCGGCCAGGCTGCCGCGCAGCCAGAGCCCATCGATCATCGCCGCCAGCCCGCGCGCCGCGTCGCGCGCCTGCGGCAGCGGCAGCTCGCGGCGGAACTGGCTGCAAATATTGGAATAGAGCCGCCGATCGTTGGCGCGCTGCAGGCGGCGCAGCACCGGCTGATGCATGCTGGCGGCCCAGAAGTCGAGCCAGGCGCGCATGGACACGGCATTGGTTTGGCTGGGGTGGAAGTTGCCCTGGATAATGGCGAACAGCTGTGACTGGCTGTCGCTTGCCGCCTGCGCGCGGCACTCGGCCACCGCATCGCGCAGGTCGCGCAGGATTTTGCGCATGGTGGCGCTCAGCAGCCCCTCTTTATCGCCAAAATAGTGGCTGACGATGCCGGTCGACAGCCCGGCTTCTTTCGCCACCTGAGACAGGGTGACGCCGGCCAGCCCGACGACGTTAATGGTCTCGAAGGCGGCGTTAATCAACTGCTCCTTACGCTGTTCCGGAATGTCTCTTCGGTACATATTTTCCTCAACTGATAGGCCAATCACACTTTGGATTTGATTGATTGAACGGTCAATCAATACTCTATATGCTGCGAAAATGTCAAATAAATGGCGATAATATGTTAACTAAAAGTTGCATTGAAATCGTCTGTCTTTCGCATCATGGAAGCCTGCCAATGACAACAAAAACTCCCCCATCGCTTGACGAAGAACCTGTCAGATTGAATGTTCCGGTATTTTTCGGCTCGGCGGCGGTGATCCTGCTGCTGGGAACGCTGGTCGTTCTGTTCCCCTCCGCCAGCAAACTGTGGCTGAACGCCGCGCAAAGCTGGGTCGCCGACGTATTCGGCTGGTACTACATGTTATTGATGGTCGCCTGCATGGCATTCGTGTTCTGGCTGGCGCTATCGCGCTTCGGCCATATTCGCCTCAGCCAGGATGACGAGCCGCCGCAGTTCAGCTATCCCTCGTGGGTGGCGATGCTGTTCTCGTCGGGCATCGGCATTGCGCTGGTGTACTACGGCGCCTATGAGCCGCTGGATCACTTCCTGTCGCCACCGGAAGGCAGCGGCGGCACCGTGCAGGCGGCGCGACAGGCGATGGCGCTGACCTTTTTGCACTGGGGGCTGCACGGCTGGGCGCTGTATGCGCTGATCGCCACCGCGCTGGCCTATTTCGCCTATTGCCGCGGCCTGCCGCTGGCGCTGCGTTCTGCGCTATACCCGATCTTCGGCGAGCGCACCCACGGTTGTGTCGGTCATCTGGTGGACAGCTTCGGCATTCTGGTGACGGTGATTTCGATGGTGACCAACCTGGGGATCGGCGCGCTGCTGGTGAACTCCGGGCTGTTTTATCTGTTCGACATCCCGCAAAGCACCGGCGTGCTGCTGGCGCTGATCGTGGTGATGATGGTGGTGGCCACGCTGGCGGCGGTCACCGGCGTCGAGAAGGGCATCGCCATGCTGTCGAACATCAACGTCGGCTTCCTGTGCCTGCTGCTGCTGTTCGTGTTTTTGGCCGGGCCGACGCTGAACCTGCTGAACGGCATGTTGCAGAACCTCGGCGATTATCTTACCTCGCTGGTCAGCCGCAGCTTCGATATGTATCTGTACGGCAAGGCGCGCCAGTGGCAGGGTGCCTGGACGCTGTTCTACTGGGCCTGGTGGGTGGCGTGGGCGCCGTTCGTCGGGCTATTCATCGCGCGCATCTCCAAAGGGCGCACCATTCGCGAACTGATTTTCGGCGTGCTGCTGATCCCGCTGGGCTTCACGCTGGCGTGGCTGTCGATCTTCGGCAATACCGCCATCAGTCTGGTGCTGGAAGGCGGGCAGGCGATCTTGGGGCAGGTGGCGCAAAGCGATCCGCCGATGGCGGTGTTCAAGCTGTTCGAATACTTGCCCTATACCCAACTGACCGCCGGCTTTGTGGTGGTGATCAGCTTCGTGCTGTTCCTGACACCGGTCGATTCCGGCACGCTGATGATAGCCAACCTCTCCTGCCAGGGCGGCTCCGCCCATGATGACGCGCCGGCCTGGCTGCGCGTGTTCTGGGCAGCGGTCACCACGTTGGTATGCGCCGGCTTGCTGTACGCCGGCAGTTTCAGCGCGATGCAGACCGCGGTGGTGCTGTGCGGCCTGCCGTTCTCGGCGGTGATCGTGCTGTACATGATCAGCCTGCGCAAGGATCTGCGCCGTTACGCCATGAAGCCGGCGCTGCCCTGAGGCGGTTTATTCGCCCGCGCGCGGCCGGTGATGCACGTACTCGACAATCGTGCCGTCCGGCAGGCGCGCATTGAAACAGGCGCCGGTGGGCACCTCCACCGGGCCGAAGAAAATCTCGGCGCCGGCGGCCAGCAGCCGCTGGTGGTAGGGATAAATGTCATCGACCAGCAGCGTGCCGACGGTGCTGCGGAAAGGGCGCAACTGCTCTTCCGCCCCTTCCAGGATCAGAAACGGCCCCACCGCCGCCAATACCAGCCGATGCTCGGGAAAATCGAAGCGCATGTCCGCCGTTACGCCGTGCAGCTGTTCGTAAAAGGCGATGGCGCGGTCGATTTCGCCTTCGCCAACGTAGACCCGAATCAGCACGCGCGGCTCACGCAGCGATGAAGAGTCGGCGGTTTTGCGCCAGAAACCGGCTTTTGTCAGTGCTGTCGTCATATTCATCTCCTTGCTGGTTGCCTGCCGCTTATCATGCCGTTGTTTTCCCATCCGGGGTTGGATCGAGTTGGCATAAGCTAGCCGCGCCGGTAATAACCCGCTACCAGGGCGTTAAGGGGCGGTCTGTTTGTGATTCCTGTCACGGCCTGCGCTTTTATTATCATTCAGCATTGATAATGTCATTGCGTGATTATTGATTAACACAATGGAGTTAATAGTTCTCGTTATAGCCGCTATAAAGCAAACGGATTCAAATAATAAAGAGGGCGGGGTAATGCGGCTGATGAAAAGGGAAATACCGTCCATTTATAAGCAGGAGTTAAGTCTTATTTATTAACCTGTTTATAAATCAGCGCGTTTTGGTTTTTTCGATAAAAGTAAAAAGTGCCGCTTAATTTTATTTAAATCATTAAAAACATGATGTTGATTTATTTTCATGTCATTCGCGTTCTGTGAAAAATACCTGAATTGCCTCTCCGTCGCCGTTTTCAACGGCTGTTTGACATGCCCGTAGCTTGAGATAAGTTTATATCATTAACATGTTAATGAGTTGTTATCGTGACCGATGGCCAATATCTCTTTTGGCCGAGCGCTCAACCGACTTATGCCATGGCCGCTCGCCATTTATAAGTTAACTTATGGACCAATGACGCTATGAATAATTCGCCAGGACAGCGCTCGCGATTGAGCGAAGAGAACCGATTGCTGATCATTTTGTTTTTCGTTTTCGGCTGCGTGTTCGTCGATCGTCTGACTATCTCTTTTCTGTTTCCGATGATTGCCGCCGATTTGAAGCTGAGCAACGTGCATCTTGGCACGCTGTCGGCGGTGCTGGCATTGACTTGGGCGCTATCTGGCGCGGGGCTGGGGGCGATTGCCGATCGCTTTAATATCCGCAAACCGATGCTGATCCTGTCGATCCTGGTGTTTTCGCTGTTCTCCGCGCTGTCGGGGCTGGTCAGCGGCTTTGCCATGTTATTGATCTTCCGCGCGCTGATGGGGATCGCCGAAGGGCCGGTGCTGCCGATCGTGCAATCGCTGATGGTGGAAAAATCGCAGCCGCAGCGCCGCGGCTTCAATATGGGGCTGATCCAGGGGGCGGCGCCGGGATTGTTGGGCGGTATTATCGCGCCGCCGCTGATCATCTATCTGGCGCAGAAGTGGGGTTGGAGCATGGCGTTTCACCTGACCGCCGTGCCGGGCATCATTCTGGCGTGGCTGATCTATCGTTATGTGAACGGCAAGAAGGATCCCGCTTTCAGCGCCGCGCCGGCGGCCGACAAGGCGGCGAACAAAGGCGCTTACGGCGAGCTGTTTAAAATCAAGAACGTAGCGCTGTGCATTCTGATCTCCTGCGTGTTCGTCACCTGGTTCATGATCATCATTACCTTCACCCCCAACTTTTTGGTGACCGACCGTGGCTTCAGCGAGGGCACGATGGGCGGCATCATGAGCGCCATCGGCGCCGCCTGGGTGTTTTGGGGCGTGGCGGTGCCGGCGATTTCCGATCGCCTTGGCCGCAAGCCGACGCTGATCTTCTTTTCGCTGCTGGCGGTGTGCTGCCCGCTGTTCCTCAGCTACGTCGATAACCCGTGGCTGCTGGGCGTGCTGGTGTTCCTGTCTTATACCGGCCTTGGCTGCTTCACGCTGTTTATGGCCACCATCCCGTCTGAAACGGTGTCGCCGGCCCGCATCGCGACCGCGTTGGGGCTGGTGATGGGGATTGGCGAGGTGATTGGCGGCTGTCTGGCGCCGTTTATCGCCGGGCTGATCGCCGATCGCTATGGGCTGGTCAGCGTGATGTGGCTGGCGGCTACCGGCGCCGTGTGCGCCGGCGTACTGAGTTGTTTTCTCGATGAAACTGCACCTGCGGTGGTGAGCCGCAGAGCGGTGAAACCGGCGGGCGTCGCCGACGTTTGAGGCGGTTTTCATCCCATTCAATCAAGGAGAGCGAAGATGTCAGCAGAACAATCCGTACTGAATCAGAATGCCGAACCGGACTGGAAGAATTACGACGATTTTGCGCGCGGTATCGACACTAACCGGCTGCCGGGCACTCAGGATTGGCGCGGCAAAACGCTGCAGATCGCTTTTGAAAGCAGCGGGGAAATCACGCTGCGCTTCAGCGCCGATCGGCAGCGGGTGCTGTGGGCCTGGGGCGGGGAGAGCGGCGAGGACGCTTACGAAGAGGTGCAAACCTCCGCTGCGCGCTATTTCTTCAATATTCCGCTGCAGTCGCCGGGCAACGAGTGCCTGACGCTGGTACTCAATCGTGACAGCGGCCGGGCGCTGCTGGTGCGCAGCACGCTGTTGCCGGAACAGGCGGTGGAAAAGGGGTCCCGCCTCAAGCAAAGCTTCCACGTCGGCCGGATTGTCGGCGCCACGCCGGGTGGCGTCGCGCCGCATCTGACCCGCGAGCTTATCGGCTATCGCACGCTGAACGTCTACAGCCCCAACCACTATTACGAACATTTCTATGTCAACACCGAGCGCTACGCCTGGCAAAACCTGCGCGGCGAACAATTCGGTCACGGCGACATGGACTACGCCACCTACTACAAGTTTGAGGACGAGATGTTCCTGTTCACCTTCCGGGAAAAGATCATCCCGGTGTGCTCGGTGTTCTTCTTCGACTTTATTTCCGGGCGCTGCACCGGCACCTTCCTCGGGCTGGACGCCGCCGGCCGGGTGTTGGTGTCACCGGCCGGGGCCTTCATCAGCAAGATGAGCTATAACGCCTACCCGGAAGGCGTGCAGCCGCTTTGATTCAGGCGTTTCTGACCAGCGATCCGGCGTTGATTTCCGCAATGGTTTTCGCGCCGGTGAGCGTCATGGCGACGCGCATTTCCTTGTCGATCAGATCCAGCAAGTTAGCCACCCCGGCTTCACCGGCCGCCGCCAGCGCATAGACGAAGGCGCGCCCCAGCAGCACGCTGTCGGCGCCCAGCGCGATCATGCGCACCACGTCCAGGCCGCTGCGGATGCCGGAGTCGGCCAGCAGGGTAATGTCGCCTTTCACCGCGTCGGCGATCGCCGGCATGGCGCGCGCGGTCGACAGCACGCCGTCCAGCTGGCGGCCGCCGTGGTTGGAGACGATGATGCCGTCGGCGCCGAAGCGCACCGCGTCTTTGGCGTCTTCCGGATCGAGAATGCCTTTGATGATCATCGGGCCGTCCCAGAATTCACGGATCCACTCCAGATCTTTCCAGGAAATCGACGGATCGAAGTTGGCGCCCAGCCAGCCGATGTAGTCTTCCAGGCTGGTCGGTTTACCGCGGTAGGCCGAGACGTTGCCCAGATCGTGCGGCTTGCCGAGCAGGCCGACATCCCAGGCCCACTGCGGATACGCAAACGCCTGCAGCACGCGGCGCAGGGCGGCATTAGGGCCGCTCATCCCCGAGTGGGCATCGCGATAACGGGCGCCGGGCACCGGCATGTCGACGGTGAACACCAGCGTTTTCACGCCGGCGGCCTTGGCGCGCTCCAGCGCATTGCGCATAAAGCCGCGATCTTTCAGCACGTAGAGCTGGAACCACATCGGCCGATGGATCGCCGGCGCCACCTCTTCGATCGGGCAGACCGACACGGTGGACAGCGTGAACGGAATCCCTTTTTTAGCCGCGGCGCGCGCGGCCTGTACTTCGCCGCGGCGGGCGTACATGCCGGTCAGCCCCACCGGCCCCAGCGCCACCGGCATCGCCAGCTGCTCGCCGAACAGCGTGGTCTGCAGGCTGAGTTCGGACATATTGCGCAGCACGCGCTGGCGCAGGGCAATATCGGCCAGATCCGCGGTATTGCGCTTCAGCGTATGCTCCGCGTAGGCCCCGCCGTCGATGTAGTGAAACAGAAACGGCGGCAGTTTGGCCTGGGCGGCGGCCCGGTAGTCGGTTGACGCGGAGATGATCATAGTGTTTACCTTCTTGTCTTGCTTGCGATAACGAGTGGTCAGTCAGAGCGTGAGGATCGCCGCCATACCGGCCGCAATCCCGCCGTACGCCAGCATCGGTAGTACGGTCTTTCTGATGATTTTGCCTTCGGCGTTGCCGATCCCGAGGATCGAACAGACGGCGATAATGTTGTTCAGGCACACCATGTTGCCCATGGCGCCGCCGACGGACTGCAAGGCCAGCGTCAGGTTGACGTCAAGGCCGCTGCTCTGGGCGATCGATTGCTGAATGCCGCCGAACGTCAGGTTCGAAACGGTATTGGAACCGGAGAAGAACGATCCCAGCGCGCCGAGGAACGAAGAGAACAGCAGCCAGCTCTCGCCGGTCAGCGCCGCCAGCGCTTTACCGATCAGGATCACCGGCGCGTTGTCGCCGCCCTGCATCATTAGATTGACCATCACCAGCGCGCCGAACAGGGCGATAAAGGGCCGCGTGATACGCCCGCCGGTTTCGCTGAACATTTGCCGCACCTGGCCGCCATTCAGACGGAACAGCGGAATGCACAGCAGCACCACCAGCAGGAACGGGATCAGCGCCGGGACATACAGCGTTTTGTAGCCGGCGGCGGCGGAGGTGCCCAGCACCTGCTGCAGTTCGACGATCAGCGCCCGGCTGATGCGCAGCTCCCCGAGCCAGCCGAGGTTTTCCTGCCACAGCAGCGCGGTGTTGTTGAGCAAGGCTTTAAGGCCCAGCTGGTGGACGCGCGTCACTATCAGGATAGCAATCAGCAGCAGGGTTGGGGTCATGGCCTTGACCACCTGCATGAACGGCACCGCCTGCCCGGCGCTCTGCGGTTTGCCGCTGCGGGCGAGGCCGATGCCGCCGCGCGCCAGCAGCACCGACAGCGCCAGGCCGATGGCACCGCCGACCAGCGCCGGGAATTCATAGTTCACCTGGGCCAGCAGCAGATAGGGCAGGGTGCAGCTCAGCACGCTGAGCAGGATAAACGGCAGGTTGCGGCGGATATCCTGCCAGGAAACGATAAAGCGCAGCGCCAGCAGAGGAATGACGAAGCCGGCGACAAAATGGATCAGCGCGGTCTGCCGGCCGATCTCCAGCAGGCTGGCGTCCGACAGGCCGAGGTTGGCAAAGCCGAACCAGGTGGGGGTGCCCACGGCGCCGAAGGAGACCGGCACCGAGTTCATCACCAGCGTCAGCAGGGCGACGCGCAGCGGGTTGAAGCCCAGCCCGACCAGAATCGGTGCGGCGATGGCGGCCGGGGTGCCGAAGCCGCTGGCGCCCTCAATCATAAAGGCGAACGCCCAGCCGATAATCATCAGCTGGGCCACGGGATTGGGGCTGATGGTTTCCAGCCAGCGGCGCACTACGTTTTCCGCGCCGCTTACCTGCATCAGTTTGTTGAGCAGGATGGCGCCGGCGATGATGGTGATCGGCGTCAGCGTCGATACCAGCGCGGTGATGATATTGGCATGCAGCAGCCGCAGCGAGGCATCGAACCACAGGAGCTGTACGGCGTAGACCACGGCGGCCGTCAGCGGCAGGGCGAGATAAGAGGGCACGCCATTCCTTTTGGTCATCATCCAAATCAGCAGGACGATGGGCGCAATACTGAAAAACAGGGGCATAAGATCCTCAGGGTTATTATTTTTATGGGCAGAGATATGTAGCTGAAAGGTTAATTAGCGCAACATTTTCATTCTAATCACAACGTCGACGACGATGCCATGCGGTATTTTTTTAACATCGGCGAACGGCGCCGGCGGTGGAAAATTGGCCGGTAGAAGGGGGTGAATTAACTGCTTAAAAATCAGATTGATAGAAAGTATTATTGTGTGATGAATGCGTGGGCTCACATTAATTAAGCGGTAATGTTCAATAGATTATGTCCAAAAATGCCGTAATCTCCGCGGCCTTTTGCGGCCGCGGGGAAATAATCAGCGAGGAAAATTCAAAAATAGTGGCTGATATTTTGGTAGGAACCGATGATATGCTCGATCAGCAGACGGGTTTTTAACGGCAGATTGCGGGTGTAAGGATAGACGGCGTAAATGCCCAATACCTTGCCGCAGTGGCCGGCCAGGATCTCCGTCAGTTTGCCGTCCTGCAAATCTTCATACACCATGCAGCGTGGCACCATGGCGATGCCGTGGCCGCCGATCACCGCTTTGCGGATCGCCCGCGCATTGTTGGCCGACAGGTTGCCGTTAACCTGCAGCTCGTAGATGTCGTTGCGCCCCGGCCGTTTCATCAGCCAGTTGGCGGTGCCGCTCTCCTGATAGGTGTAGGTCAGACAGTTGTGGCCGAGCAGGTCTTCGGCGCAGCGCGGTTCCGGGTGGCTTTCCAAATACCCCGGCGAGCAGACGATCACCCAGCGGGAATCGAAGATCGGCCGGGCAATCAGGCTTGAATCCGGCATGGTGCCGGTGCGGATCGCCAGATCGATGCCTTCTTCCACCAGATCGGCAAAGCGGTTTTCCAGCCGCATCTCGACTTTCAGGCTGGGATGCAGAGCGCAAAATTCCGCCACGCTCTCGCTCAGCAGCAGCTCGCCCGAAATGGTCGGCACCGACATGCGAATGGTGCCGGTCAACTCTTCGCTCTTTTCGCTGACGGCGTACAGTGCTTCCTGCACTTTGGCGCCAATCTCTTTGGCCTGCTGGTAGAGCGCCTGGCCGCTTTCGGTCAGCGTCAGGCTGCGCGTGGTGCGGTACAGCAGACGGGCGCCCAGCGATTTTTCCAGCCGCCCGATGCGTTTACTGACCACCGAGCTGGTGATGCCGGCGCTCTCCGCGGCCTTGCTGAACGAGCCGCAGTCGACGATCAGGGCGAACAGAATCAGGTCGTTGGCGTATTCGTGGGTGGCGAGCATGGGCATCCTGTAGAGTGAGAGTCCTTTTGTCCCAGTGTAAATCCGGCGCGGCAGGAAGCAATCTTTTCAGCGTGTCGCACGTCGTCACCAACTGGTCAGATCTGAATTTTTCTTATTTGTTTTTTCATTTTACTGAGAATTATCCTTTTTTATTTTTCTTTCTGTAACCGGGTTTAGTCTACTTTTCTTGTTTTTAGTCCAATTTAAATTGGAATAGTCCTGTAATCGAGCGTTACTTATTCGATTAACTTTAACTTGCAGTGTAAATAATTGTATTGATCTGCTCGTTTGGGATGGCTATGCTTTTTCCCGAAGCGCTCTCATTGTTATTGGTTAAATAGTTTTGAAACGTATTGAAGGATTGCTCTGTCTGCCGACAGGGTAATGGGTAGTGTGTTTATGTTTTAATATAAATAAGGATATTGTAATGAAAAAAATCAATCTGTCAGAAGCGGAAAACATCGTCGGCGGTACTTTTGTTTGTACCAAGGAATTTACCTGGGTGGGCAGCGGCAACAACCGCACCTGTCAGCTGGTGAAAACCTGTGCGAACAAATTCGGTGGCGTACAGAAGTCTTATTACCCGGCGCCGGTAGCAAGCTGCCCGTCTAACCCAACCACGCCAAGCTGATGCGGGTTGACCCCCTGCATTTAGATTAGCGGTGGGCAGGCGGGCAGCGTTCGCGCTGTCCCGCCTGATACCGGCGAAAAAGTCGTCTTACGTTCTCATTATTTACGGCATTAACTCTTTTTCATGTATTCACTCTGCCGGGTGAATATTAATATATGCGCAGGATGCGTCCGTTATGTATAAACGTCCCTTGCTTTTTATCGGCTACACGCTCGTTATTATTTTTGCCTCTTCTTTTTTGACCGCATTTTATTTTCAACATTACGTCATGCAACCGGCGGAGGCGGAAAGCCTCAGTTTTATCTCCCCGGAAAAAATCGAACAAAGCCCGTTGCAAGACGATAATACCATTGTCGAAGTCTTCTCTTACGCCTGCCACTATTGTGAAGTCAACGAAAGCGGCGTGGCAGAGCTGGAAAAACGTTTGCCGGCGGGCGCCAAATTGGTGCGCTTGCACCTCAGCGATGACAGTCAAGCCGGCATGGCGGCCTTTGCGCCCCTGTTCGCCACGCTGACGATCATGGGGATCGAAGCACAGCATCGCCCCGCCGCTTATCGCGCCATTATCAAAGAAAACCTCAACCTGGTGGACGACAAGCAGCTTAGCGCCTGGCTGACGGCCAACGGTATCGATGAGGCTGCCTATCGGCAGGCCAGAGAGTCAGAGCGGGTCAAGGCGTTGTTGGCGCATATGACGGCGGTAAGCCGCTATTACCAGATCAACGCGACCCCCAGTTTTATCGTCAATCGCAAATGGCTGGCGCTGCAAGATCGCGAGTTTTCCGCTTTCAGCCGGCAGCTGCTGTCGCTGTTGCAGCACGATAAACCGCTGGCCCCCTGATGCGCCTGCTCGCGGTTCGAGGGTATTTGGCCTGGCGCAACGGCCTGGACGCGATGGCCCGCTTATCGGCTGCCGGTGCCGGGATGGGCAACCGCCTGACGTGTGCCCTGCTGCGGCGCGTGGACTATCGCCTGTGGCTGGCGGTGCGCCGGCGGTTGAGGGGAAGCAGGCCGCAGCGCCGCTTTCGCCACCGGCATGCGGTAGCGCTGGCGAACCGCCAAAGCCTGTTGGGTGAAGGCAAGCTGGACTTCGCCTGGCTGATGCAGCGGCGGCAGTGGCTGGACATGGCGGCGGTCTCTGCCCGCAATGCGGCGTTGATGAGCCATTTGGCGCACTGTTCCGCGCAGCTTGATCAGGTCGTGGAACCGCTGCATCGCGCGGGCGTGCCGGTGCTGCTGGCGCCGATGCATACGGTCTCCGACGTGTTGGCGACGCTGGTCGGCGCGGGCGTTTATCCCGGGCGGGCCACGGTGATCGTTTCCGGCGATGTGCAGGCGTTTGCGCGGCGATCGCTGGAAGACGAATGGCGGCAGCGGCTCGACTATTGCTCGATTCACGACGATCCGCGGCACATCGCCGGCACCCTGTCGCAGGCGATGCTGGAAGCGGCGGAACATCGGCGCAACATCATCCTCTTCCCCGACATCACGCCGGATTACACCCTGCACAGCAATCAGGATGTGGCGGCCAAACTGGCCTGCCATCTGTTCGGCCGGCCGGCGCATTTGCACAGCGGCATCGTTCGGCTGTCCCGGGCGTTGCGGGCTCAGGTGGTGTTCTATTCGCTTTATTTCGATCGCGGCATCCGCATTCACATTGAAGAGCCGGTCGCCGCAGATCGGGTCGGCCGCGCCATGCCGGCGATCGTCGAGCGAACCCTCCGGCGGCATGCGGATGATTGGCTGCTATGGCATTCGCACTCTTTATTTTTTATTAACGAATAAGTCAGGGATATCACAACGTATGGAAAATACCCTTCCTACGCCGGTCTTGCAGAGCGAAATCAATGAGTGCGGGCTGGCCTGCATCGCCATGCTGGCGGAAACTCAGGGCATTCGCGCACCGTTGACGGAGCTGCGGGAGCGTTATCCCGCTTCGCAGCACGGCACTTCGCTGGCGACGCTGTGCGCCATTTTGGGAGAGCTGGCGCTACCGGCTTATCCGGTGGCGTTCGAGCACCGGGATCTGGCGGCGCTGCCGTTACCGGCCATTTTGCATTACGGCGCGGGCCACTATGTGTTATTGGCGTATCGCCAGGGGGGGTACGTGTGCGTAATGAACCCGGCGTTGGGGCAGCAGCTGCTGCCGTATGCCGCCCTGAAAGCGGAAATCAGCGGTTATGCGTTGGTGCTGGATCGCGATGATTTGCCAGCCACCGTCCCGGCCCGGCGCAGCCACCGCCGCAGCGCTTTCGCCAGCTTAAGCCTGAAGGATACCGCCGGCATCGCCGGCATCTATCGCCTGGCGGCGATGACGTTTTTTATCTCACTGACGCTGTTCATCATGCCGATGATGGTCGCCAGCGCGATCAATCAGGTGTTCGCCATGGCCGGCGAGGTCGCGTTCCCCTACGCCTATTATCTGCTGGCGTTTGTGGCGTCCACGGCGTTGGCGCTGATTGCGCGCACCCTCACCGAACGCTTCATCAAAAATTTCGTGTTGTTGCACGGCGCCGCCGGTTTTTCTCGCCTGCTGGAAAACTCACTCAATTTCTTCAGCAAGCGCGCCCCCGGCGAGATCTTCAGCCGCTTCACCAACTGGCAGATGGCCGCCGGCCAGAAAATCGAACTGGACAACGGCCTGCGCACCGACTGGATCATCGGCGCCATCGCGTTGGCGGTGATGTGCTACCTGAGCCCGATGCTGGCGCTGGTGCCGGTTGTCGGCGTACTGCTGATGGGGGCGGTCAGCGTATGGGCCATCTACCGCGATCGGCATTACACCCAGCAGCTGCAGGTGCGAGGCGCGGTGCAAAATGACTTCATCCTGGAAACCATCCAGGGGTTTTCGACCATCAAATCAGCCGGCCTGGCCGGCCAGCGGCAGGAAGGGTTCGCCGAACATGCCCGCTCGCTGTTCAATTGCCTGCAGCAGCAAAAGATCTATGAACAGATAAAAGGCAGCATTTACCAGCTGATCGGCAGTCTGGAGATGGTGTTGTTCATGCTGCTGGCGTTGCCGCTGCTCAAGGAGGGCGAGCTCAGTCTGGGGGCATTCTTCGCCTACAGCTTTTTGCGCGAAATCTTTACTTCGTACAGCAGCAAGATCTTTTTTGCCGTTTTGCAGAAAAACCAGCTGCACGTCATCGATGAACGCGCGCGGGATCTGTTTCCTGCGGTATCTGCTCGGGCCCAGTCTGCGGACGAAAGCGTGAGCCATTTTGACGCGCGGTTGGCGTATCGGGGGGTGGCCTTCGCTTACGACGCTGGTCAACCGGTGTTGTGCGATTTGTCGCTGACGCTGGAGCGTGGCGAGTGCATCGCCATTTGCGGCGGTTCCGGCGCGGGCAAGAGCACGTTGCTGAAGGTGCTCGCCTGCCTGCTGACGCCGCAGCAGGGGGAGCTGACGCTGGATGGGCGCGTACTGGCAAGTGCCGCCGCGCAGCGGCTGTTCTTCCTGCAAAGCCAGGAGGACATTCTGTTCAACGCCTCGGTGTTGCAGAACATCACGCTGTTCGCGCCGTCGGCGCCGGGCCAGCAACGGCAGGTGGAACAGGCGTTGCGCAGTTTGGGGCTGGCGGACGCGGTGGCGCAGCTGCCGGGGGGCGTGAACGCCCTGGTGCGGGAGAGCCATGCCGGGCTGTCGCTGGGGCAGCGGCAGCGTCTGTTGCTGGCGCGCGCCATGTACAGCCGTTGCCCGGTGTTGGTGCTGGACGAACCGACGGCGAATCTGGATGAAAAGACTGCGGCGGCGGTGATGTCGGCTCTGGTGGCGCATTGCCGTGAAAACCGTAAAACCCTGGTGACGGTCACCCATAATCCGCGGCTGTTGCCGTTATTCGATCGGGTCTTGCGCATGTCGCAGGGGCGGCTGGTGCCTGAATCCACCGACGACGCCAGGATGAATGATTGTGCAGAGGTGGAGTGAGGTGCCCGGAAAGAGACGCTGGCGGCGAGTGGCGTTGGCGATGGTCGTTTTGGCAGCGTTGCTTGGCGGGCTGTCGTTGCTGAATCGGCCCCCTGACACGCAACCACCGCAAACGGCGCGCGTCGAGCGCGGGGACATCGAAAAAAGCGTGTTGGCGACCGGGATTCTGAAACCGCTTCGGCAGGTGAACGTGGGCGCGCAGGTCAACGGGCAGTTGAAAAAACTGTATGTCAAACAGGGTGACAGGGTGATCCAGGGGCAGCTGTTGGCCGAGATCGATCCGACGCTGCAGCTTAACGAACTGCGCAAGTCACAGGCTGAATTACGCAGCGCGCAGGCGCAGAAACTGGCGAGCCAGGCACAGCTGAAGCAGTACCAGCTGGAGCTGAAGCGGCAAAGAGCGCTGGCGCGAGACCGCGCCGGCGTGGCCAGCGATTTGGAAAAAGCGCAGGCGCAGCACGACGCGCAACTGGCGCAGTTGAAAGTGAACGAGTCGCAGATCGTCCAGGCCGAAGTGGCGCAGGAAACCGCCAGGGCCAATCTGGCTTTTACCCGTATTACCGCCCCTATCGACGGCGAGGTGCTGGGCATTGTCACCCAGGAAGGGCAAACCATCGTCTCGTCGCAAAGCGCGCCGACCATTTTGGTGATGGCAGACGTGGATACGATGATGGTGCATACCCGCATATCGGAAAATGACATCTTGCAGGTGAAGACGGGGCAGCCGCTGTGGTTTTACGTCGCCGCCGATCCCAGCCGCCGCTATGAGGGAGCGATGGGCGCGATACAGCAGGCGCCGGCGGAGGCGCTGGAAACCGACCCGCTGGGCAGGAATTCAAGCCAGCAAACGGCGGCGGTGTATTACAACGGCGTGTTTGCCGTTGCCAACGGCGAGCGTCGATTGCGCACCTCGATGACGGCGCAGGTATTCATCATGACCGAACGCGCACAGGGGGTGGTGCGGGTACCGATGGCTGCGCTGGGCGCGGCATTGGATGAAGGAAGCTATCAGGTCAAGGTGCTGGAAGGCGGGCAAACGGTGGTGCGCCGCGTGCGTATCGGTACCCGCGATCGCCGCTATGCCGAAGTGTTGGAAGGGCTGAACGCAGGAGAGCAGGTGCTGCTGGAGCAACAGCCTGATGTGGAGGAGGGCGCTGATGTCAGTTAACACCGCTCCCATCATTGCGTTGGATAACGTCTCGCGCGAGTTTCAGGCGGGGGAGCAGAAAATTGCGGTCCTCAAGCGCATTTCCCTGAGCATTCAACGGGGGGAAATGGTCGCTATCGTCGGCGCTTCCGGTTCCGGAAAATCGACGTTGATGAACATCATCGGCTGTCTGGACAAACCTTCTCAGGGCGACGTGCACATCAACGGAGTGGCTATTGGGCAAGCCGACGCCGATCGCCTGGCGCAGCTTCGCAGCCGGCATATCGGCTTTATCTTCCAGCGCTATCACCTGATGCCCTATCTGACCGCCGGTGAGAATGTGGCGATCCCGGCGTTGTATACCGCCATGCCGGCCGCCGAACGCCGCCTGCGGGCAGCGCATTTGCTGGCCCGGCTCGGGTTGGCGCAGCGCGGCGGTCATCGTCCGGCGCAGCTTTCCGGTGGGCAACAGCAGCGGGTCAGTATTGCTCGCGCCCTGATGAACGGCGCGGAAATTATTTTGGCCGACGAACCGACAGGTGCGCTGGATAGCGCCAGCGGTCAGGCGTTAATGACCATTTTGCACGAACTGAACGCTATCGGGCATACCGTCGTCATCGTGACACACGATCGGCGGATCGCCGAACAGGCGCGGCGGATCATTGAGATCGGCGACGGCGAGATCGTGGCGGATCGTCGCCATGAAGCCTCCCGACATCTTTCTACGTTCGAGCGACCGCTGGCGGCGCCGCTGAAACGCATGGCGCCGCCAGCGGCGTTGAAAGAGGCCGTCGGCATGGCCTGGCGGGCATTGCTGGGGCACCGGGTCCGGGCACTGCTATCGATGCTCGGCATCATTATTGGCATTGCGGCGGTGGTCTCCGCCATCGCCATCGGAGAAGGCACGCGGCGTAATATTCTCAAGGAAATCAGCCAGCTTGGCACCAGCACGCTGGAGATTCGCCCAGGCCTCGGGTGGGAGAAACCGCGGCCCGACCTTGCGCGCTCGCTGAGCGAGCGGGATGCCGCATTATTGGCTGCGCTGCCTTACGTCGACAGCGTTTCGCCGGTGATCGGCACCCAACTGCTGGCCGTTCGCGAAGGCAAACAGGTGCCGCTTGCCGTGATGGGCGTCGGCGAAGGGTATTTCCGCACGCAGGGCATTCGCCTGCTTTCCGGCGGCCTGTTTACCGCGCAGGATCTGAGTGAGCGCGCACCGGTAGCGGTGATTGATCCCTTGCTGAAACAGGCGCTGTTTGCTTCCCGGCAAGATCCGTTGGGCGCGGTAGTGCTGATCGCGGGCGTGCCTTATCGGGTGATCGGCGTCGCGCAGCGCCGCGGCGCTCAATACGCCGGCTCTCAACCGCTTGCCTGGCTGCCCTATACCTCCCTGACCGGCCGCATCGCCGGCGATATGCCGCTGGAATCCATTGTGATGCGAGTGAATGAAAAACTGACGCTGGAAGAGGCAGGACGGGATGCGACCCGGCGTTTGATCGTAGAACACGGGCGGCGTGATTTCTTCACGTTGACCGACGATCAGCTGACGCAATCCATTCAGCGCGCCTCAGGCTCCATGCAACTGTTGATTACCGCGATTGCCGCCATCTCGCTGCTGGTGGGCGGTGTGGGGGTGATGAACATCATGCTGGTCTCGGTGACGGAACGGACCCATGAGATCGGTATTCGAATGGCGGTGGGCGCCGCCGAGAAGGACATTATGCGGCAGTTTTTGATTGAGGCGGTGGTGATCTGCAGCTTGGGAGGCGTGTTGGGGATCGCCTGCGCCGCGCTGGTCAAAGGGGTTCTGAGCGGATTGGCGCCGCAGGTGACGATGATCTTTACCTGGCCGCCGTTGCTCCTGGCCTGTGGATTTTCAGCGTTGATCGGTGTCGGGTTCGGGTTCTTTCCGGCTCGCACCGCCGCGCGCCTGCAGCCGGTGGAGGCGCTGGCGCGAGAATGAGCCGACTTTGGGTTTACGGGCTGGTGATGCTGTCGCTGAGCGCCTGCGGAGGGCGGCCGATCGACGCCACGGCGCCACCGTCGCTGCCGCAGCAGTGGCGCGTGGTCGATGAGCGTTCCGGTTCGCTGCGGGCGGGCGTCGCCTGGTGGGAAAACTTCAATGATCCGCAACTCTCCTCGCTGATCGATGGCGTGCTGATCGCGAATCAGGATTTGGCGCTGGCCGGATTGCAGTGGCGCGAGGCCATGTTGGAGGCCGGATTAACGGAGGGCAACTTGACGCCGGATTTCACCGCCAGCCTGAGCGGCCGCAATACCCGAGCGTTGCGGGGCGCGTCTACGCCGCAGGAAAGCTACCGTGCAGGGCTTTCTCTGAGCTATGAACTGGATTTATGGGGCAAGCTGGCGCGCATTCGCGAACAGGCCGAATGGCTGGCCGTCGCCTCGGAGTTGGATCGGCGCAATACCGCGTTGACCTTGATCGGTGCTACCGCGCGCGGGTACTGGCAGATTGCCGACTTGAATCAGCAAGTCCTCCATCAGCAACAGGCGCTGGCGATCGCGCGTGAAACTTTGCGGCTGGTGGCGGCACGTCACACCGCTGGCGACGTTGGCCGATTCGAGCTGTTGCAGGCGGAGCAAAGCTTGTTGGCGCGAGAGAATCAGCTGCATGAGCTGGAGCGGCAGCGGGAAGATGCGCGTAACTCGTTGGCACTGTTGTTCGGGCGATCGCCGCTGCTGCGCTATAGCGAACGGCGTTCGTTGCCGCTTGAAGAGGTGGCTGTCGCGCAGCGTCAGCCGGCGTGGGTGATTGCGCGCCGGCCGGATGTGCAGGCGGCAGAACGCCGTCTGAGAGCGGCGCTGGCCGGTGCCGAGGCGGCAAGATTGAGTTTTTATCCGGCGCTGAGCCTGGAGGCCGGGTTGGATGCCGGCAGCGGACTTTTCCGCCAGTGGTTCAGTGAACCTTCGCGCTCGCTGGGCGCCACGTTGACGCTGCCGTTTATCGAATGGCGCAATATGCGCTTTTCCAGCGACAAAGCGGCGTTGCAGGCGCAGCGGGCGGAGATTCAATTTCGCGATGCGGTCTACCGTGCGCTGGCCGATGTGGACAACGCCATGCGACAACGCCTGGAAGCACAGCGGCAAATCGGCAATCAGCGGTGGCATCTGGCGATGAGTCGACAAGCCGTGGCGTTGGCGCGACATCAATATCAGGCTGGTTCCGTTGCGCTGCAAACGCTGCTGGATGCGCAAGAGGCGGTGTTGGCCAGCGAGAATTCGCTGTCGGCACTGCAATTCCGCTATCTGAACGCCACGATGCAACTCTGGCTGGCGCTGGGCGGCAACGAGGCTTTCGCATCCGGGCAAGGAGAATAAGCATGGAGAAAACAAGACGCGTAGTGGTTACCGGTTACGGTGCCGTCACCGCGCTGGGGGGCAACGCGCAGCAAAGCTGGCAGGCTATCATGGCCAGCCGTCTGGCCTATCGTTATCACGATAAATCGGCGGCGGGGATCCACGCGCGCTTTTTTGCTTTGCTGGAGGCCGAACCGCCGTTGGAGGGCGTTGCCGCGCGGGTAAGCCGCCGCTTGCCCAGATTCGCCAGACTGGCGCTTGCCGCCGCCGCGGAGGCGATCGAAATGGCGTTTTCATCCAGTTTTGTTGGGCCCGCGCACTTTTATTCGTCGTTGGAGTGCGGAGCGATTATCGGCAGCGGCTGGGGCGGCCAGGATGAGATCATGCAAAACAATGCGGACTATCTGCAATCCGGGCTGGGGCAGCTGTTTGGCTGTTTTCATGCGATGCCGAATATCGCGACCGCCATATGCGGCCAGCATTGGTTGCTACGGGGCTATCAAGGCTCGCCGGCGGCGGCCTGCGCGACCGGCGGCATCGCGATTGGCGATGCGTTTGAGGTGATACGCTGCGGCCGCGCTTCAATGATGCTGGCCGGTGCCTCGGAGTCGCTGCGCGGCAACGGCGCGATCTGGAATATGGATGCGTTGCGTTTGTTGAGCCGGGAGCAAAAGGATATCACCAAAGCCAGTTGCCCGTTTAGCCGGGAACGCAACGGTTTCGTCCTGGCGGAAGGGGCCGCCGTATTATGCCTTGAGGAACGGGAAGCGGCTTTAGCGCGCGGTGCGACGATTTTGGGCGAAATCAAAGGATACGGCAACTTTTCAGACGCTTTTGATCTTACCGCGCCGTCGAAGGATCCTCAGGCCAAGGTGAAAACCCTACGACGGGCTTTGGAGCAGGCGGGGCTCGGCAGCCATGAAATCGACTATATCAATGCGCATGGCACGTCTACGTTGCAAAACGACGTGAACGAAACCGAGGTGATCAAGGCGGCGCTGGGGCGCGATGCCTATCGCACACCGATTTCCAGCACGAAATCTTATACCGGGCACCTGCTTGGTGCATCCGGCAGCTTTGAGGCGATCGTCTGTCTGCAAGCGTTACAGCAGCAAATGATGCCGGCAACCTGCCATTTGCACGAAACCGATCCCGCATGCGATCTCGATTATATTCGCGAAGGACATCGGCATGGTCGTCTGCGTAATGTCATGAGCCTCAGTTTCGGTTTCGGCGGCGCCAATGCGGCGCTGGTATTTGGCAATCACTATGAATAACGGTAGAACGCATGGAAAAATATCATAGGTTATATGAGACGATTTGCGGCATGTTGCATGAAGCCCGAGGGCTGGAGAGAACGCTGCTGTCGGCGGATATGCCGCTACAGCAGCTTGGGCTGGACAGCCTGGATTATATGGAGCTGATGTTGTTGGTTCGGCGAGAATTCGGCATTACGCTCACTGCGGAAATGCTTATCGAGCATCCTGAATTGACCCTCGGCGAATTGTGCCACCTGATAACCCGTCAATAATTTCATCCCCCCAGGCGATCGCTTGCTAGGGTCTGGCCTGGGTTTTTCGTCTGTTGTAACGTCCATTTCATCCTTTTCGCATCCTGCTTCACTCAGTTATCGATATCCATAAATATTAATGCTTATCCGTCAGGTTAATATGAGCCAGTGATGGCGTTTTTTTATTCAACCCTTGGCGGCGTTATGAATGATGAGTGTTAATTATGTGGCGATATTTTTTAGGAATATTCTTTGTTTTGCCGGTTAATTTATCAATCTCACTCTACATCGCGCTTGTAAGTGATAATGCAAGCTAAAGAAAATAGGGGCAGTGCGGCCTCATTATTTATGATACGGCCGGAATGCTGCACAGATTATTCACGATAGCGATTCTCAGGGGCGATTGATGGCCGCGAGAATAACGGTTGTCGCGCTGTTCGCATTCGGCAAATCCGCTATACTCCGCGCTGGATGCAGGAACCTATCCATATGTCAGGGGCTGCCCTGAGTGTCCATTGTGGTGATGTAAAAGGAAAATGACAGCCACATTTTTCCTATCAAAGTAATGAGGTTGTATGTCTAATCGTAAACATCTGACGCCTTCTGAAGTGGAGAGACTGCTTGAGGTCACGCTGCATGGAAAGAATCCAGAACGCGATTATTGTTTGATTTATATGTGTTTTATTCATGGGTGCCGCGCCAGTGAAATAGGGGGATGGCGTTTGTCGGATATCGATCTGGAAGGCGGTAATATCTATGTGCATCGGTTGAAAAATGGTTTTTCCACCGTGCATCCGCTTTATCTGCGCGAAAGACAATGTTTGCGGCGCTGGTTGGATAAACGTCAGCGGCACCGCTGGGCCGATCAGGAGTGGCTGTTTCTTTCCAATCGCGGCGGCCGCCTGTCGCGTCAACGTATTTACGGGTTGATTCGCCATTACAGCAAGGTGGCTAAATTGGAGGTCAATGCGCACCCGCACATGCTGCGGCATGGCTGCGGATTTGCATTGGCGGATCGCGGTGTCGACACCCGTTTAATTCAGGATTACCTCGGGCACCGAAATATCCAGAATACGGTGATTTATACCGCCAGCAATGCGCAGCGCTTCAAGGAAATTTGGTAAGTGTGATTTAAGTTAATAACGTTAAGGAGTCACTTTGAACTAAACTGAAACATACTGTAAGGACGCGTAAAAACAATGTCAATATTCCCATGCCTTCTTTCCAGGATAAAGATAAATATCATTTAAAAACAATGTGTTGTGTTTTTTGTGCATGCTGTGTCATCCCTGAAAATCTAAGTAAAATCCTACTCAAAACCCCACGAGTTTAAATCACTGCGTTATCACCTCGGTTTTTTAGTCTGATTTATCAGTTATTCATCAATTGGTTGGTTTTAAATTCTGACAAATGTCTGTTTATTGGTTTAAAAATCCAAAGGAGTCACTTTAGTTCAAAATGAATCGTTTGGGTGAATAAGCCAGAATCCATCAATCAACTTGGCTTAAGACGTTTCCCATTCATGGAACTAAATAAAAGGAATGACATTAAGGATATGTCGGAAATAAACCCATGCACATTTTGCATAATTTTAAGGAAAGTAGGATGAAAAAGAATCTGTTGGCTGTAGCTATATTGACCGCGTCCGCATTTACCACTTCTGCATTTGCCGCCGACGGCGCGCTGAATATTACTGGCACCATCACCGATCAGTCTTGCACCGTCGATGCGGATTCCAAAAACAAGCAGGTCGCTCTGGGCAAGATCGCCAAAGATGCGTTCACCCTGTCCAAAACCGCCGGCGCCAAGGCGTTCAATCTGGTGCTGAAAAATTGCCCGGCCACCGTCACCGGCGCCACCGTGCGTTTTGACGGCACTCAGGTGCAGGGGCAGTCCGGGCTGCTGCAACTGACCGGCGCCGGCACCGCCGGGGTCGCGGGCGGCATTGGCGTGCAACTGCTGGACGACGGCAGCAACGTGTTAAATATCGGCAACGATTCCCGCGTCTATACCCTGGCAGAGAACAAAGACAACGTTCTGGGCTTTGTTGCGCGCTATTTCGCTTATGACAACGTTTCCGTCGGTAGCGCCAACGCTACGGCCAACTTCACCATCGTTTATCAGTAAGGCCATGCCGTTACGGCGGCGGAACAGTTAGAAAAATGAGCCAGAGAGCGTGTTCTCTGGCTCTTATTCATCGGTGATGGAAACGGGAAGAAAGAGAATGAAAGCGGGATACTTTGTGCTGACGGCGGCGTTGCTGATGACGCTTTGGACTCCGGTACGGGCCGGTGTAGTAGTGGGGGGAACGCGCCTGATCTACGACGGCGGCAAAAAAGAGTCTGCTCTGAATATCAGTAATCCGGATGCGATGCCTTATCTGATCCAATCCTGGGTCGATGCGCAAGAAGGCGATAGCGCGAAAGCGCCTTTTATCATTACACCGCCGCTATTTCGTTTGGATGGCGGCCAAAATAACCTGCTGCGCGTGGTACGTGCGGGCGGCAATTTACCGACGGACAGAGAGTCGCTGTATTGGCTGAATGTGAAGGCGATCCCCTCGGTGGAAAAGAAAGAAAATACCCTGCAAATCGCCATCAAGACCCGTATCAAGTTGATTTATCGCCCGCAGGGGCTCACCGGCAATCTGGAGGAGGCGGCCGGTAAAGTGACGTGGCGGCGCAGTGGCGATCGTCTGCAGGTGACCAACCCTTCACCCTACTACCTCACCTTTTTCAATTTGAAGCTGAATGGCCGCGCCATTACCGGCAACACCATGGTAGCGCCGCAGGCAAGCGCCAGTTTCCCGTTGCCGACGGCGAATGGCGCAGGAGGCGGTCTGAGCTGGCAAATCATCAATGACTATGGCGGCACCGGCCAGACCTTCACCAGCACATTATAACCGGGCTGCGGTACGTGTTTTTTTGCTCCGGAATAACGCTGGAGCAGGTGTTCGGCTTACCTGGCTTTTCGTCGGGCCGAGCCAATCGGGACAGGGAGTTAAAAGGATGAATAACCCGAATTGCATTGGTTTACCAGGGGCGCGATCGGTTCTTGCCGGCCTGATATCTTGCCAGGTGGCGCTGCTGAGCCCGATCGGCACGGCTTATGCGCGCGATTATTTCAACCCGGCGTTGCTGGAAATCGATAATCCGGCTCTGCGCGGCGCCGATCTCTCCGTATTTGAGGAGAACAGCAGCCAGGCGCCCGGGAACTATCGGGTCGATCTTTACCTAAACGGCGAACAGATAGACAGCCTTGACGTCGAGTTCCGGCTTATGCCAGGGGCCGGCGGTAAACAAACGCTGCAACCTTGTTTCAGTACTGAGAAATTGGCTGAATTGGGCGTGAGGGTTGCCATGTTTCCGGCGATGGTGCCTGGGGAGAGTTGCGTCAATTTGGCGCTGGCCATTCCACAAGCCTCTTCGACATTCCTGTTCAATCAGTTGAGGCTGAATTTGAGCATCCCGCAGGCGGCGCTGCGCTTGAATGCGCGCGACTACGTTTCCCCGGATAAATGGGATTCCGGCATACCGGCGCTGTTGGTCAATTACAATTTCAGCGGCGCCAATAGTCAGATGCGCGCCAGCGAACGGCAAAACAACAATAACTATTACCTCAATCTGCGCTCGGGCATCAACTGGGGCGCCTGGCGCCTGCGTAACTATTCGATCTGGAATCATTACTCCGGTGGCTCTTCTTCCTGGCGCTCAATCAATACCTACCTGCAGCGCGATATCGTTGCGTTGCAAAGCCGCCTGACCCTGGGTGACAGCACAACATCCAGCGATGTGTTCGATAGCGTGCAGTTCCGCGGCGGGCAGTTGGCCTCTGAGGACGATATCCTGCCGGACAGCATGAAAGGGTACTCGCCGGTAGTGCGCGGGATCGCACGCACGAATGCGCAAATCATAATCCGGCAAAACGGCTACGTGATTTATCAAAGCTATGTGCCGCCGGGGGCGTTTGAAATTTCCGATCTGTATCCCACGGGTGGCAGCGGCGACCTGAATGTAAACGTGCGTGAGGCAGACGGCCAGGAGCAGCATTTTGTGGTGCCGTACGCCGTGGTGCCGGTATTGCAGCGCGAAGGGCGGTTTAAATACAGCCTGACCAGCGGGAAATACCGGTCATACAGCGGCGGCGTTGATGAACGCCCGTTCAGCCAGGCAACCGGGATCTACGGTTTGCCTTGGGGGGCCACGTTGTATGGCGGCGTGCAGGCGGCCAGTAAATATCAGTCTTTGGCGCTGGGATGGGGGCAGAACATGGGGGCGGTAGGCGCGCTGTCTGCCGATGTCACCCAAGCCTGGACCAAGCAGGAAACCCGGCCGAAGGAACAGGGGCAATCATGGCGTCTGCGTTACGGTAAAAACTTCATTGAAACCGGCACCAACTTTAGTTTGGCCAGTTACCGCTACTCTACGCGCGGCTTTTATAGCCTGCAGGAGGCGCTGGAGAGCTATGGCGGCAACAGCGCCGTCTATAGCGATCACAAGAAGAGCCGCGCCGAGCTGACGATGAGCCAAAGCCTGTGGGAGCGGGGAGGAACGCTGTCGCTCAGCCTGTTTAACGAAGACTACTGGGATAACAATCGCCGTTCGCAGTCTGTCAGCCTCAGCTACAACAACAGCTGGGAAGCGGTCAGTTACGGGCTGAATTACACGTTCAACCAGAACGGTTATGACAGTAACGGCAATCGCAGCAGTATTCGTGACCATATCGTGGCTTTCAACGTCAGCGTACCGCTCAGCAAATGGCTACCGGGCAGCTACGCCACCTACAGTATGAACGCCAGTCGCAATGGTGCCACCAGCAACAACCTTGGGTTGAGCGGTACGGCGTTGCCGGGAAACAACCTGAACTACAGCATCAGCCAGGGCTATACCGGCAGGGATGTGGGGGCGAACGGCAATATTCAGGCGGATTATAAAGGCTCTCTCGCCGAGTTGAACCTGGGGTACGGCTACGATCGCCATCGCCGGCAGGTGAACTACGGCGTGCAGGGCGGCGTTCTGGTGCACCAAAACGGCATCACGCTTTCCCAACCGCTGGGCGATACGGTGGCGTTGGTGCAGGCGCCTGGTGCTTCAGGGGTGAATGTCCTGAACCAGACCGGAGTCAGCACCGACTGGCGCGGCTATGCGGTTGTGCCTTACCTGACGCCTTACCGGCGCAATATCGTCGGATTGGACGGTGAATCTTTCGCAGAGGACGTCGACATGACGCTGAGTAGCCAAACGGTGATCCCAACTCGCGGCGCCGTGGTGCGCGCCCGCTTTAATCCGGACGTCGGTGCCCGCGTGTTGCTGACCTTGCTGACGCGCAGCGGCGCTCCGGTGCCGTTCGGCGCCACCGTCAGCACTCTCAACAGCCCCTCTGACAATGCAGCCATCGTCGGTGATGGCGGCCAGGTTTATCTGGCTGGCCTGCCGGATAGCGGGCGGTTGCGGGTTAAGTGGGGCAATGACGCGGCTCAGCAATGTCAGGCCAACTATCAATTGGCTAATCAGCCCGAGAGCGGTGGGATTCGCCTCGTTAACGGGCAGTGTTTATAAGGTGCATATGATGGCGACAGGAATATCGATTCAACGAGGGATCATCGTCGGTGGGCTATTGGCGTGCGCAACGTTGGGCGCACCACAGGTGCAGGCGGCTTTCGGGCAGTGTGTTCCTATTTCGGGGACCCATGGGTTTTCATTCCTTTTTTCCCCGGTTTTAACCGACCCGTCGCAAAACGTGGTGGGGCGGATTATTAAGAATGCTGACGGCGGCAACTGGAATTTGCCCGGTTCTTATCGGGTGAAGTGCGAATGTCAGACGCGTACGGCGTCTTATGTCACCGCCAAAATGCTGCTGAGCGAGCCGGTATTCAGCAGCGGGGGATTAACGTATTACGCGTTGAATGAATACCTGGGCGTGGCCAGCGAAGTTTTCGTTGCGGGGTATCGCAACGCGTTTATTGCCGCACCGTTCACCAATGAGTCTAACTTTAAGACCGATATGGATGGTGATGACGAATCCTGTGCCAGCACGCCCTACAACAGCGGTGCTCGCGGGCGAATTCACCTGTATTTCCGCCGCCCTTTCGTTGGCGTGACCACAATCCCCAGCACCCGCCTGGTAGACACCTACGTCTCTGTGGTGAGCGGGGTGAAAAGCGATGTGCCGGTCTCCACTATCTCCATGAGCGGCACCGTCACCGTGCCGCAGAGCTGTGAAATCAGTCCGCAAACGGTCACGATCGATTTTGGCGATATCTTGACGTCGAATATTCAAACCAAGGGGGCGATGGCGTCCGGCGTCACGCCAGAAGAGAGAACGCTGACGCTGGCTTGCCGCAATATTTCCGCCGGCGTCAAGGTCAGCCTGTCATTTCGCGGTGAGGCGGACGGCAGCATGCCCGAGGCTCTGAAGACCAGCAATCGCGACATTGGCGTGATGATTAAGGATATGCAGGGCAATGTTATTCGGCCTCAGAGCGGGCGCTTGCCGATCGATAACTTCCAATATCCCAACCAGAGTGGCAGCTCACGGATCAGCGTATATCCGATCAACACCACCGGCCGACCTCCTGCCGTGGGGCAGTTCAATGCAACGGCGACCATTCAGGCAGAAATTCAATAACGGATTTTTCAACGGTAGCACGCCGGGGGCCCGGCGTTAAACGAGAAGGAGCAGATTATGGGGAAGGTTTTTAGCGGTATTGGCTGTAAATTGGCGCTGGCGGGCCTGTTTCTCCTGGCGATGCCGTCGGCGCATGCCGTATCAAAAATAGTGATTACCGGCAACATCAAAGCGGCACCCTGTGAAATCGACGGCGCGAACGGCACGGTTTCGGTCAATCTGGGGGACGATATTTCTGCCGCCGTACTGGCGACCTCCGGTGCCTTTAGCCCGTGGGTGGAGTTCCCTTTGACGCTAAAAAACTGCCCAAGCACCACCACGTCGGTCGTCGCGACCTTCAGCGGAACGGCTGCGGATGAAGGTGCCAGCTTGTACAAAAGCACCGGCAGTTCTCGCCGAGTGCAAATTGAATTGCAAAATAGCCAGGGGGCAAACCTGGGCAATGGCAAGAGTATGGCCCAGTTAGTTAATCGGGCGACGAATGAAGCCAAATTCAATTTGCGGGCGCGGGCATTCAGCGTCAATGGCGGTTCAACGCCCGGTTCGATAGAAGGGGCTCTGCAGGTCACTTTCGTCTATCAGTAGACAAAGGGCTGCCCTAGATGGAAGGTTAACGACAGATTTAAGGTGATGATATGAATATTAATTATCCCTATGGAACAACCTTGGCGGCCGGCAATGCGGCGACGGGGGCCGTGGCTATCATGGAGCCTTGCCCCCTCACGGCGTTGGGGATGAGAAACCGATTGATTGAGTCCTGCGGTCTACAGCCCGACAACGTTCGACAGGTGACGAACCTGGTGGCGCTGAGAGCCTTATTCACTCAGCACACGCATCGTTTACTGGTGATGGATTTGTGCGGCAAATCAGAATTGGTATTGGACGGCTTCAGGCTGATTGCCGATGTGCGTGAAAGCTCGCCGGACACCGCGATAATTATTTGTACGGCATTGGATGAGCCCAGGCTGCTGCGGCAACTGATCGCATCCGGCATCCGCGGCCTGATGTTGAAGCAAGAGCCGGCCATTGCGTTGACTCATTGCGTCCAACAGGTCTTGGCGGGCTGCAGCAGTTTCAGCCATCGGGTGCGTCAGCGTCAATTGCATGAGGCGACAGCCGACAAGCCTTTGACGGCGAAGGAACTGGATGTGCTGACCCAGTTGTTTTCCGGTAAAAGCGTGACCAGCGTGGCGTTAACGATGTGCCGTGATATTCGCACCGTCAGCACGCATAAACGCAATGCGATGTTGAAGTTGGGATTTCACAGCGATGGGGAATTGTATCTTCAGGGGAAATGGATGGCTGCGCAAGGTTCGTCTTTTGTTCGCTAGGCAAGCGTGCGATGCCTCTGGGGTAAGCAAGCATAGGAGCAGATTATGCATTCATGGCGTCAGCAGCCGCTGAACATAGCGTTAATGGACAGATGCCCATTAACGCTGGAGGGGTTGGCGAGTTTTTTAAAAACGCTGCCAACCCAGGCAAAAGTCGTCGTAAAGGAAACCAGCGTCCGCGCGGTGGCGGATAGCGTGGTCTATCAGCAGGCTGACGTGCTGATTAGCGAGATGGATGGTGAAGATGAAACGGTCGCTCAGGGCAGGGAAACGTTGCTTGCCTTGTGCACGCAGTTGCCCGAATTGCGGGTGATCGTCTATACCCGCTGCCAGAATGCAGAAGAGGTGGGGCGTCTGTTGAACCAGCCCAATATCAGCATCGTAGCCAGAGATGACGCTTTGCCGCTGGTGGCGGAGTTTTTTAATCGCGTGCTGCTTGGGGAACGCGTGTTGAGCCCGCAGATAGGCGCTTTTCTGGCGCCCTCCGTTAGCGGAGAGGAGGCGGCAACGCGAAAGTTGACCCGCTGTGAGAGCGACGTCTTGGCCTTTTTGTTCAACGGAATGAGCCTGCGGCAAATCGCCGAGTTGCAACGGCGCAGCATCAAGACGATCAGCGCGCATAAATGCAGCGCCATGCGTAAACTGCAGGTGAAGAATGACAGCGAACTGTTTTCTCTGCACGGCAATATTGCGCGGCAATTGGGGGGGAAATGGTCAAAAGGCACCTAACCTTTAATGAAACGGTATGGGCTATGATTTATCGGCAGGCTTGCCGTTAAAAGCTTACCCAGCGTGGCCTATCCCTGGCGCTGATGCATGAAAAGCAGCTCGGCGTTAAAATATTGCTGAGTAAGCCGTTGATGACGTGCCGGGCTGCCTCTCCCATCTGAATATTGCATTGCACTCGATGTGTTGTTTAACGGAGGACGGGGCTGCGTAATTATTTTCGTCGTGAGGTTAAATGTTGATCGTGCGGAATCGCTCAACGTTGGTCGCGGTGTAAATCACCGTATTCTGGATATTTTTGTGCCCTAAATAATCCTGAATCAAACGCGTATCGATCCCTTTATCCGCAAGGGCGTAACCGCAGGAATGTCGCAACATGTGAGGATGGACCTGAACGCTAATGCCGGCCATCTCGCCATACATTCTCATCAACCGATAGAGCTGCTGACGTGATATCTGCCCGCCGTGGCGCGACAGGAATAGCCATGGCGCTTCAGCGTCAGGATAGTTCGTCCGTTGGGCCAGCCAGTTTAACAGCGCTTGCCGTTCTCGCGGTTGAATGGGGTGCTGAACGGAAAACCCGTTTTTCAACCGGGATATATGGATCCTATTGGAGGTAAGGTCAATATCCTGAAGGCGCAATGCACGCAGTTCGCTAACCCGCAAGCCGTGAATAAAGCACATTAATAGTAAACAACGATCTCGAATGCTATTTTTTCCTTCATGCACAGCGGCTATCAGTTGCTCAATTTCAACCTGACTAAGAAACTTCCTTTTTTTCATTTTCCTTTCCTGCGTCTTAGATGTTGGCGATTTCTATTATGACGCTTTATTAAAGCATTGGAACATAATAGGCGGCAAAGAAAATAAATAATTTCATTTGTGAATGCATGGGTTTTTATTGTTTTATTTTTTAAGTGAATGGCTTTTTGATTAATATATGTTTATTTAATTTATTTCGGGAAGCTATTTAATCAGCGAATATTGAGCGTCCTGTAAGAGCCGTATGGAAATTTTGCCACCGTCAGATGGCCACGGGGATACCGCCTCTCTCAGAACGGTGCTTGATAAACTGTGTTGAGAATTCGTCTTGATCTCATTCTCACGCCGCTTACAATGCCTGCCAGATCGCGACTTCAGAGGTTTTTTCATGGAACTGCTACGGGTGGTTTATCACCAGTATCGTTGGCCATTTCTGGCTGTCATGGCATTGACCATGGCCAGCGCCGGCTTAGGTATCGGTATCATTGCTTTTATCAATCAATACCTGATGGACGCCGGCGGCGATGCCTTGGCCGTGCTGCCGGTGTTTCTCGCCCTGTTGGCATTGTTGATAGCGGTCACCTTGGGTTCGCAATTGGCGCTGACGACATTGGGCCATTACTTCGTCTATCGCCTGCGTGGGCAGTTAGTGAAGCGCATTTTGGATACCGATATTGAACGCCTCGAACAATTGGGCAGCGCCTCATTGTTGGCCAGCCTGTCCAGCGATATCCGCAATATCACCGTTGCCTTCGTGCGCCTGCCTGAACTGGTACAAGGGGTGATTTTAACCCTGGGGGCAGCGGCCTATCTGGGGTGGCTATCGCCGAAAATGCTGGCGGTCACGGCTGTCTGGGTGGCGGTGACCGTCGTGGGCAGCGGCTGCCTGGTATCACGGGTTTATCGTCATATGGCCAGTTTGCGTGAGTCTGAAGAGCGTCTCTATCATCGTTATGAGTCGGTGATTGACGGCCGCAAGGAACTGACGTTGAACCGCAAGCGGGCGCAGGCGCTGTACGAACAGGCCTATCAGCCCGATGCGCAAGCTTATCGCCACCACATCATTCGCGCCGATACCTTCCATTTGAGCGCGCTCAACTGGTCAAACATCATGATGTTGGGCGCGATTGGGCTGGTGTTCTTTATGGCCAACAGTCTGGGATGGGCGGACTCGGCGGTGGCCGCCACCTATTCACTGACGCTGCTGTTTTTGCGCACGCCATTACTGCAAGCGGTCGGAGCGTTTCCGACGCTGGTCAGCGCCGAAGTAGCCTTTAACAAGCTGAAGACGCTGCGCCTGGCCGAGTATCAACCGGCGTTTCCTGCCGCCGTTGGTCGCCCCTGGCAGACGCTGGAGCTGCGCGACGTGGTTTTTCACTATGCAGATACCGAACAGCAGCCCGGTTTTGCCGTCGGGCCGCTCAATCTGACGCTGCGGCGTGGTGAGCTGGTCTTTCTGATCGGCGGCAACGGCAGCGGCAAGTCAACGCTGGCGATGTTGTTGACCGGGTTGTACCGGCCGGTGAGCGGCCATATCGTTCTGGATGGCGTCGCACAGAGCGCAGCGGATATGCCGGGCTACCGGCGGCTGTTTTCGGCGATTTTCACCGATTTTCATCAGTTCGATCGCTTGCAAGGGCCGGAAGGTGGCGAACCCGATGCGGATCTGGTCGCCATCTGGCTCGAGCGGTTGAATATGAAAAGCAAACTGCAGTTTGACGGCACCAGGGTGACCAATCCGCAACTGTCGCAGGGGCAACGCAAACGTCTGGCTTTGCTGCTGGCGGTGGCGGAACAGCGCGATATCTTGCTGTTGGATGAATGGGCCGCGGATCAGGATCCGCAATTTCGGCGCACTTTCTATCGTGAACTATTGCCGGAGCTGCGCGCGATGGGCAAAACGGTGTTTGCCATCAGCCATGACGATCACTATTTCGAACACGCCGATCGGTTGCTTGAGATGCGCTCAGGCCATTTACGTGAGCTGACCGGCAGCGAACGTGAACACGCCAGCCGGGATTCCGTCAGCAGAATCGGTTAACTCACGCCGGCCCGAGCGAGACCAAAACGGGCCGGTGCTTCTCTCCGCATGATCCCAGTACATCGCTTCATTTTCTCCCCCGTCTCCAGCGCTGCCTGTTGCCGATTTGGCTTACGGCCAGTCAAATAATTGATAGTTGAATTATTTACCAGTGGTTTAATTTCGACCTTCCAAGGTATGGCACACTGCACCTTCGTTCGCCTATCAATACAAGTTATCGCCTGCCGATAACAGTGATATCCACGGTGTCGTTCTTACTGAGGCGGTGATGCAGGCCTATGGCTGGCAGCTGTTTTTTAAATTTCCATAGGAAAAAGCTACTTTATCGATCGTTAAAATAGATCGATAATCACGGTTTGAATGGTTTAATCTATTGGTTGAGGGCGCTGTGGTGAGCAAGGATGGATCAGATATCAAACATAGAGCATGGCTGTGTGTATTTATCGGTAGCGGGCTGTTCTGGCTGTTAACCGCCGCCGTGATTTACTGGTTACTGAGTTAGCAGGTTAAGCAGGAAGGCGATTCGTGAACAAGAAGCAGGCTAAAAACCGTGAGGGCGCTGAGCGTCGCGCACAGTCCAAAATTCCGCCGTCATGGGTGCTGAGCGATGAGCAGCGCGCCTTTATTGAAGACTTATGGCAGGATACCGACTCTGAGCCGCCGCGGCCCCCATCGCGCAGCCGCGTTAGCTGATCACGCGGCGGCGGCCGGCCAGCGCGCCGAACAGCATTTGCAAGACGGTCAGGCACAGCAGGGCGATCAACGGCAAACGCCAACCTGCCGTCAGATCGTGCAGCAGGCCGAATAGGGTGGGCCCCAGCGCCGCCAACAGATAACCGACGGATTGCGCCATACCCGACAGCAGCGTCGCCTGATGATGATGTTGGCTGCGCAATCCAAAGAACGACAGCGCCAGCACCAGCGAACTCCCCGCCCCCAATCCGGCAAACGTCAGCCACACCAGTGAACTGGCGGGTTGCACCAACAATCCCCCGACGCCGATAAAGATCAGCAGCGAGCTGCCCAGCGCTATCGCCCGTTGATCGTGTGCGCGCGGCAAAATCACCACCATGACAAAGTTGGCGACGATGGCCACCACCTGGTAAACGAACAGCTCGAAACCTGCCTGCTGAGCTGAGGTGCCGTAGCTGGCGGCAAAGGCGCTGAACCAGCCGATGATGGTGTAGAAGGCGATCGATTGCAGCCCCATGAACATCGCCACTTGCCAACCCAGCGCGCTGCCCCAGGGAGAGCGATAGCGCTGTGGCTCCGTCGGCTGCGGCGCTTTGGCGGCGGGAGTGGCTGAGCGTCGCAGCTGCGGCAGCCACACCAGCAGCGCCAGCAACGCGGGCAACCCCCAGCACAGCAAGGAGAAACGCCAGCCGAGGTCGGCCAGGGCAGCCAGCGGCACCGCCAGGCCGGAGGCGATGGCGGCAACCAGCGACATCACCGCCGCATAGGCGGCGATCATCGCGGCGGCGCGATGCGGGAAATCTCTTTTCACCAGCGTCGGCAGCACTACGTTGGCGAAGGCGATGGCGGCGCCGATCAGGATGCTGCCCGGCCATAGCATGGCGTCTTGCGGCAGGGAACGCAGCGCGATGCCGCAGACCAGCAGCGCGAGGGCGAGACCCAGGGTGCGCTCGATGCCGATGCGTTTCGCCAGCGCCGGAGTCAATGGCGAGAGGATGGCGAACAGGATCAGCGGCAGCGAGTTGATCAGGCCGGCGGCGGTGGCGGACAACGCCAGCTGCTGCTGGATCTGTTCCAGCAGCGGGCCGACGCTGGTCAGGGCGGCGCGCAGGTTGGCCGCGATCAGCATAATGCCGACGATCAGCAGAACGGGGCGGTGTAATCGGCGACGCGGGGTCGCGGTGGACGCTGGGGGTGAAGCGGGTTGCGGCATGGGTTCCTCGCACCAGGGCATGCAGTCAATCAGTGCTGCATGGCATGATGCGTTGATTGACGTTAACGCTTACGTACCGACAAATCGACGGTATCCGATCGCAAGTGTAGGGAAGATGGCGCGCGCTGACAAGGGGATGGCCCGGCGGGATGGCGGCGGTTAACCCTCGCCGGCCGCAGGATAATTGCCATTATGTGATCCTGGTCACTGAGTGAACTAAAAGTCAGGGCGCGGGGCGCGCCAGGCGCCGCTTTCGCTTTCCTCGCAGCCCGCACCTCGGCGCTCCGGGCTTCTCGCCCATCATGGCATTTCACTTTTTCTCCCTTCCGCTTTTGGGCTTTTCGATCCGTTTCGATTCGAAAGGTTTTTTGGCGGTTTTTTTGCTAAAACCGGGCTGTAAGCCCGATCACAATTTCATTGCTTTCGCTTTGCTGTAATGCCTGCGCAGTAGAGCGAAAGCCATCTTCTCCCCGGCGATGCCGGAAACCTGAGGACCGCAGCTCATGCCAGTGAATACCGCAAAGCGACGTGAACACATTATCGATCTGTTATGCGAGCACGGCAGCGTGCGCGTGGAGCAGCTCAGCAAACAGTTTGCGGTATCCACGGTGACGATCCGCAACGATCTGCGCTTTTTGGAACGAAAAGGGTGTGCGCTGCGCGCTTACGGCGGCGCGATGCTCAATCAGCAATTCGCTTTCGATCGGCCGCTGCGGGACAAGGGGCGGTTGAATCGCGACGTCAAAACGCTGATCGCCAACGCGGCGGCCGGCTATGTGCGCGACGGCGATGCGCTGATCCTCGATTCCGGCTCCACCACCACGCAGATCGTGCCGTTCCTGAAGGGGCGGCGCGATCTGGTGGTGATGACCAATGCGCTGAACATTGCCTACGAGCTTTCGGGAAACGACGGGGTGGAGGTCATGGTGCTGGGGGGCAGCGTGCGCCGCAACTCTTACTCGCTCTACGGTCCGGCCGCCGAGCAGCAATTGCGTCAGTACCGCTTCGACAAGCTGTTTTTGGGCGTCGACGGGTTCGATCTGAGCGCCGGCATTACCACGCCTCACCCCGGTGAGGCGCACCTCAATCGCGTGATGTGCGAGGTGGCGCGCGAGATTATCGCGGTGGCGGATGCCAGCAAATTCGGTCGCAAGAGCTTTTGCATGATTCGCGAAGCCGGACAAATCCATCGGCTGATCACCGACAGCCGTCTTCCGGACGATTACGAGCGGGCGTTAACCGAGCTGGGCGTAGAGGTCATCATCGCCGATCGGTAGCAGGGCGCCTGCATGGGGGCTTCATGCAGCAGTTGTTACAGCTTGTCGAGCAGCACAAGGCCGGTATGCCGGTCGGGATCTTTTCCGTCTGTTCCGCCCATCCCTGGGTTCTGAAGGCCGCGCTGCGGCAGGCCAAAGCGCGCGGCACGCCGGTATTGGTGGAGGCGACGTCCAACCAGGTCAATCAGTTCGGCGGCTATACCGGCCAAACGGCGGCCCAGTTCCGCGATGCGCTGTGGCATCTGGCGGATGAGGTTGGCCTGGCGCGCGATCGCGTGTGGCTGGGCGGCGATCACCTGGGGCCCAACGCCTGGCAAGATCGCCCGGCTCAGGAGGCGATGGCGCTGGCGGAAACCTTGATCGACGATTACGTTCGCGCCGGATTTCGCAAGATTCACCTCGATTGTTCCATGTCGTGCGCCGGCGATCCCTCGCCCCTGGGGGATGCCACGGTCGCCGAGCGTGCGGCGCGCTTGTGCGCGGTGGCGGAGCGGGTCTGGATGCAGAGCGGCGGCGAAGCGCCGGTCTATGTGATTGGCACCGAAGTGCCGGTGCCGGGCGGCGCGCAGGAGGCGCTGGCGAGTCTGCAGGTCACCACGCCGCAGGCGGTGGCGCAAACGCTGGAAACGCACCGTATCGCCTGGCAACAGGCCGAGCTGAACGATGCCTGGCAGAGAACCATCGCGCTGGTGGTGCAGCCGGGCGTCGAGTTCGATCACCACAGCGTCGAACGCTATCAGCCGCAGCGCGCCGACGCCTTGAGCCATTTCATCGAACGCCAGCCGGGCATGATCTATGAAGCGCACTCCACGGACTATCAGCCGCCGCAGGCCTACCGCCAACTGGTGCGCGATCACTTCGCCATCCTGAAGGTGGGGCCGGCGCTGACCTTCGCGCTGCGCGAAGCGCTGTTCGCCCTCGATCGCATCGAGCGTGAATGGCTGGGGGAGCGCCAGTCGGCGCAGCTGTGCGCCACGCTGGAGCAGGTGATGCGCGAGCAGCCGCAGCAGTGGAGCCGCTACTACCACGGCACGCCGCACCAACAGTACCTCGATCGCCACTACAGCCTGAGCGATCGGGTGCGTTACTACTGGCCGCAGCCGCAGGTGCAGCAGGCGGTCGACGGGCTGCTGGACAACCTGCGCCGCAGCCCGGCGCCGCTGGCGCTGCTCAGCCAGTACCTGCCGGATCAGGCGCGGGCGCTGAACGCCGGCGAATTGAGCGCCGATCCGCAAGAGTGGGTGCTGCATAAAGTGACGCAGGTGCTCGACGATTACCACGCCGCCTGCTACCCGGAGGGCCGCTGACATGCCGAACATTTTAATGACCCGCATCGACAATCGCCTGGTGCACGGCCAGGTGGGCGTGACCTGGACCAACACCCTCGGCGCCAACCTGGTGGTGGTGGCCAACGACGAGGCCGCCGCCGATCCGGTGCAGCAGAACCTGATGGACATGGTGGTGGCGGAAGGGGTGCAGACCCGCTACTTCACGCTGCAGAAAACCATCGACGTGATCCACAAGGCGGCGGATCGGCAGAAGATTTTTCTGGTGTGCAAAACGCCGCAGGATGTGTTGACGCTGGTGCGCGGCGGGGTGCCGATCCGTTTCGTCAACGTCGGCAACATGCACTTCGCCGAGGGGAAGCGGCAGGTGCACAAAACGGTGTCGCTGGACGACGGCGACGTGGCCGCGTTTCGCGCGTTAGCGGCGCTGGGCGTGGAGTGCGAAGTGCGCCGGGTGCCGGATGAGGCGGGCGAGGCGATCGGCAAATTGCTCTTTTGAGCCAGGGGGAAAGCATGTTGACGGATGCGTTATTGATTGCGTTGTTGGCCGGGCTGGCGGGGGTGGATCTGTTCGACGGCCTGACCCACTTCCACCGGCCGGTGGTGATGGGGCCGCTGGTGGGGCTGATTTTGGGCGATGTCTACACCGGCTTGCTGGTGGGCGGCACGCTGGAGCTGGTGTGGATGGGGATGGTGCCGCTGGCGGGCGCCCAACCGCCGAACGTGGTGATCGGCGGGGTGATCGGCACCGCGTTCGCCATTCTGACCAAGGCCGATCCTAAAGTGGCGATCGGCGTGGCAGTGCCATTCTCGATTGCGGTGCAGGGCTGCATCACGCTGCTGTTTACGCTGTTCTCGCCGATGATGCACCGCTGCGATCGCATGGTGAAAGAGCTGAACTGGCGCGGCGTCGAACGGGTGAACTATCTCGGCATCGGCATCCTGTTCATCTTCTATTTCGTGGTGGCGTTCCTGCCGATTTACTTCGGCGCCGATGCGGCCAGCGCCATGGTGCAGAAGGCGCCGGGTTGGCTGCTGGACGGGCTGGCGGTGGCGGGCGGCATGATGCCGGCGATCGGCTTCTCGCTGCTGATGAAGGTGATGATGAAAAAAACCTACGTGGCCTATTTTATCCTCGGCTTTATCTCGGTCACGTTCCTCAAGCTGCCGATCCTGGCGGTGGCGCTGGGCGCCCTGGCGATCGCCCTGATCGATTTCTTCAACACGCAACGCGGCGCGGCAGAGGCGACGGCCCGGCCCGCTCCGCAGGAGGACGCCGAAGATGGCATTTAACGATTCCGACGATCTGCTGGCGCAAAAGGCCGAGCAACGCATGGCGCAGGCGCTGGCCACCAGCCAGGTGGAGCAGGACGACTATCTGGACAGCCAGCCCGCCGACGCGCTGACGCGCGGTGACATCAACCGTATGGCCTGGCGTTCGCTGCTGCTGCAGGCGTCGTTCAACTATGAACGCATGCAGGCCGGCGGCTGGCTGTACCAACTGATACCCGGGCTGCGCAAGATCCACCGCAACCCGCAGGATCTGGCCAACTCGATGAAGATGCACATGGAATTTATCAACGTGCACCCGTTCGACGTCACCTTCCTGTCCGGCCTGGTGCTGGCGATGGAGCAGAACAAGGAGAAGATCTCCACCATTCGCGCGGTGAAAGTGGCGCTGATGGGGCCGCTCGGCGGCATCGGCGACGCGCTGTTTTGGCTGACGCTGTTGCCGATCTGCGCCGGGATAGGCGCTTCGCTGGCATTGGAGGGCAGCCTGTTCGGGCCGATCGTCTTCCTGCTGCTGTTCAACCTGTTCCACTTCGGCCTGCGCTTCGGGCTGGCGCACTACGGCTATCAGGCCGGCACCAGCGCGCTGGCGCTGTTGAAGACCCACACCCGGCGCATTTCTCACGCCGCGTCGATCGTCGGCATGACGGTGATCGGCGCGCTGGTGGCCTCGTATGTGCATCTGTCCACGCCGCTGGTGATGCATGCCGGCAAGGCCAGGGTGGCGCTGCAGACAGACGTGCTGGACAAGTTGATGCCCAACTTGTTGCCGCTGTGCTTCACGCTGCTCATTTTCTTCCTGATGAAGCGCGGTTTCTCGCCGGTGAAGCTGATTGGCGTCACCGTAGCGATCGGCGTGGCGGGCAAATTTATCGGCATTTTGTGAGGTGTGGGCTATGCCAGGCATTGTGATTACCGGCCACGGCGGCTTCGCCACCGGGCTGTTGCAGGCGGTGGAGCAGGTGGTGGGGCCGCAGCGGCACTGCGCGGCGGTCGATTTCCCTGAACAGATGAGCACCGCGCAGCTCAACGACGCCTTGCGCTCGGCGCTGGCGGCGGTGGCGCAGCCGGACGGTGTGGTGTTTCTCACCGACATGCTCGGCGGTTCGCCGTTTCGCAGCGCCTGCGAACTGGCGGATGCGCAGGGCGATTGCGAAGTGCTGACCGGCGTCAACATGCAGCTGGCGGCGGAAATGATGCTGGAGCGCGACGGGTTGAGCCTGGATGAGTTTCGCGAGGTGGCGCTGGCGTGCGGCAAACGCGGCCTGACCAGCCTGTGGCATGAGCGCCGCCGGGTGAAATGTGAAGACGTGCCGGCCGACGGCATCTGAACGAACACCGGGCGCCGCCGCGCCCGGCTCTGCGGGTTATGCCGGCAGCGGGCTCAGCGCCAGGCGCGCCGCTTGATCTTCGCTGCGGCTGAAGCGCCAGCAGGTCTGGTGGTACTTCGCCACGCTGTTGCGGTGCGCCACGCTGATCAGCGTCACGTCCGGCAGTTCATCCACCAGCAGGCAGTACATCAGTTGTTCGGTTTCGTCGTCCAGCGCGCTGGTGGCCTCGTCGAGGAACAGGATGTTCGGGCGAATCAACAGGGCGCGGGCGAACGCCAGCCGCTGTTGCTCGCCCGGCGACAGGCGGTGGCTCCAGTTGGCGGAGGTATCCAGCCAGCGCTGCAGGTGTTTCAGGCGGCAGTTTTCCAGCACCCGCATCAGCTGCGGATCGCTGTATTCCGACGCCAGGCTCGGGTAGCTCAACGCTTCGCGCAGCGTGCCGATCGGAATGTAGCTGCGCTGCGGCAGGAACAACGTGTTGGCATTGGCCGCTACCCCGATGGCGCCCGCGCCGTAAGGCCAGATACCGGCGATGGCCCGCAGCAGCGTCGACTTGCCGCAGCCGGAAGGGCCGACGATCAGCAGGCGATCGCCGCGTTGCAGCGTCATTTCGGCGCCGGCCAGCAGCGGCTGGCCGTCGGGCAAGTGCAGGCTGAGGTTGCTCAGCGTCAACGGATGGGCGGTCTCTTCCCGCAGCTGAATGCCGCGCGGCTGATGATGCACCTGATCGACGGCGGCGTTGAAGCCGGCCAGACGGTTGACGCAGGCTTTCCAGGTCGCCAAATCGTTAAATGCGTCGATGAACCACGACAGCGCACCCTGTACCTGGCCGAAGGCCGAGGCGATCTGCATCAGGCCGCCCATCTGAATGGCGCCGGAGAAGTAGCGCGGTGCCGCCACCAGCAGGGGAAATACAATGGCGAACTGGCCGTAGAAGTTGGTGGCGATGTTCAGCCGCCGGGTGATGCGCATAATAGCCCACCAGTTGCTGCGAATGGTGTCAAAACGGTCGCCCAGCTGCTGCGCCTCGCGCGGTTCGCCGTGGTACAGCGCGATGGCGTCGTTGTTTTCGCGGATGCGGATCAGGCCGAAACGGAAGTTTGCCTCATACCGTTCCTGGTTGAAGCCCAGCATGACCAGCGGTTTGCCGACCCACCAGATCAGCAGCGATCCCAGCACCGCATACAGCAGCGCGAACCACACCATATAACCGGGCAGCGTGATGGCGTGCTGGCCGAGCGCGAAGGTCATCGGCCCGCTGACGTGCCATAGGATGTCGATAAAGGAAAACAGCGTCACCAGGCTGGAGAGCAGCCCGAGCGACAGCGACAGGGTATATTGGGTCAAGACGTTGAGATCTTCGGCGATACGCTGATCGGGGTTATCGACGATCTGCTGCTGCTCGGTGTGGTAATACGCCTGGTGCGCCAGCCATTTTTCCATGAACTTTTCCGTCATCCAGCGCCGCCAGCGCATCTGCAGCCCCTGAGTCAGGTAGATCTTGTAGACCGCCAGCACGATGAAGATCAGCGCCAGATAGGTAAAACGCCACAGCTGCGCCTTGAATACCGGGTAGTTTTTGTTCTGCAGCGCATCGTAGAACACTTGGTTCCACTGGTTGATCTGCACGCTGATATAGACCAGACCGAGCGACAGGACGACGATGGCGATCAGCATCATCCAGGCGCGCCATCGCTCCTCCGACACCCAAAAGGGTTTGATCAGCTGCCAAACGGCGTGTTTCTGCAAGGGGGTTGCGTTCATAACGGCTCGATAATTGCGGTATTTCGTTCAGCATGGGCTGCGGGCCGGTAACAAACAAACCGCGACTGTAAGCAGTTTTAACTCCGCTAACCGTTTGAAATAAGGCGGCTGAATCGACAGCGGCACGCCGACGGGCGCAATTGCGGCATACACTCCACCGCCGGGCGGTTATACTGGCGCCGAATTTTTGCAGAAAGGATAAACGATGAAGGCTTGGTTTCCCCTGTTGCTGACCTGCGGCGTCTTCGCCGGCGCCCGGGCCTGGGCGCACATTGACGAGCCGGACATCGCCGCCGACTGCCAAAAGGTGGCGAGCTACGCCGAACTGGGAAAAAAGGCCTATCAGCGGCAGGATTACGCCAAAGCTGCCGACATCTTTCGCGATCAGGCGGCCTGGAGCGAGTTTTGCGGCCTGAGCGAGCAGGCCATCGCCACGGCCTACAACAACGTGGCGCTGTCGCTGATGCGCGCCGGGGAATTGCTCAAGGCACAGGCCTACCTGGCGCTGGCGCCGCACGATGACAAATCGCAGCACAACATGAGCCTGTTGCGCCAACGCCTGGCGCAGCGGCCGCAGCCGCAGGGGCCGGGCGGCGTGTATTGGCAATACGCCGGGCGCGGCGTGTGGAGCGAAGTGGCGGTGAAGCCGCATGGCGAGCGCTGGCTGATCGATTTTTCCGGCTACGCCATGCCGCAGATGGGGCTGTATTACGGGCCGAACATGGGTGACTTCACCGCCGAGCTGCCAATCGAGCACGGCAAAGCGGTCTACCATCAGCATGACTCGGAAAGCGCGCAGGTCTGCGACGTCACGCTGGAATTTGGCGAGCAAGCGCTGGAGATGCACACGCGGGGGGATTGCGGGTTCGGTCACAACGTGCGCGCGGAAGGGCGGTTCGTGCGGGTCGAATGACCCGCCCCGGCAGCCGGGACGGGAAAGGTAGATTACGCCAGCGCGGCGGCGCCCAGCAGGTTTTTCCAGGCTTCCACGTTACCCAGATAGTTGCCGGCCGGCAGCAGATGCAGACGGCCTTCGCTGTCCTGCAGCGCAAAGGTCGGGAAGCCCTGGCCTTGCACTTTGGCCAGTAGCGCCCGGCTTTCCGCGATGTGCTGCGCGGTTGGCGCGCCGGTGTTGAAACGCATTTCGGCGATAAACGCCGCCGAAGGCAACCCCAGCTCTTTCGCCAATGCTTCCAGCACCGGCGTATCGGCGATGCGCCGGCCTTCTTGATAGTGCGCCTGCTGAATGCGGTGCAGCATGTCCAGCCCGCGCCCCGCCAGCTTTTCCGCCGCCAGGATAGCGGTGATCGGCGGCTCGGAATCCATCACTGCCGTGGTGTCGCGCAGCAGGCCGTTGAAATAGGCTTCGCCAAAAGGCTGGCCCGTCATCTCGGCGATGCGTTTGTCGTGCGGAATGACGTAGTTGCGCCATTCGTCGGTGATTTGGCGGCGGTTGTTACCGGTCATCATGCCGCCGGCGTGCGGCACAACCTTCAGCCCTGGGAGGCTCTGAGCAGCTTTCACCAGTGGCGCGGCGCCGTAGCACCAGCCGCACAGCGGATCGAAAATGTAATGCAGAGTGGTTTCGGTCATCTTTACTCCTCGCCTGGCGCGCGGCAGCTCACCGCGGCGCCAGGGCTGGTTCAATCACGCACGGGCGCTTATTGCGGCCACTTCATCTCGCCTTTCAGCACTTTCGCGCTCAGTTCCAGGCTCGACTCGTCTTTCAGCGTCGGGTAGTGCTTTTTCATCGCCTCAATCAGCGCGGCGGAATCCTTGGCCTTCGGCAGCTCGGCTTCCAGCGTGGTCAGGTATTTCTGGGTAAAGTGCACCGATGCCAGCGTTTGCGCTGCGCCCGGCAGGAAGTGGCCCGGCACCACGACCTGCGGCTTCAGCGCTTCGATGTTTTTCAGCGTCTGCTGCCAGTGCTGGCGCGATTCCACGCTCTGGTTGTCGGCGATCCACGGGTGGATGTTGTCACCGGCGACGGCGACACCGCCAACGACCGCCTTCAGCGCCGGGATCCACACGAAGGTGCGATCGGGGGTCGGGCCATTCAGGCCTTTCACTTCCACTTTCTGGCCGTCGATGGTGAAGCTGTCGCCCTGCAGCGGCTGCGGCACGATCACGGTTTTCGGCGCGTTATCTTTCAGGATCGGGCCCCAATAGGCGACTTTACCGTCTTTGGTGGCGTTGATGTCCTTGATGGTGCCTGGCGAAGCGATGATTTTCGCCTCCGGGAAGGCCGCTTTAATCACGTCCAGACCGAAATAGAAATCCGGGTCTGAGTGGCTGATGTAAACGGTGGTCAGTTTCTTGCCGGTCGCCTTGATCTTTTTCACCAGCGCTTCGGCGTCGTTACGCTGGAACTGAGCGTCGATCAGCGCCACTTCGTGTTTGCCGCTGATGATTTCGGAAGACACCGGGAACACGCTTTTCTCGCCCGGGTTATACACTTCCATGGTCAGGGTATCGGCCGCGGTGGCGTAGGTGCTGAGGGTGGCGACGCCGGTGAAGGCCAGAGTTAACAGTGATTTCTTAAACATGGGCAGAGGTCCTTAGGTATCGGTTAATGTTGTAATGATGTTAGGTTGCATAAAGCGATAGAAAAACCGGATAATAAGCAATTATTCGTTGCATAAATCGGACTAATTATGGATCGCATTACCGCCGCTGAGGTTTTTGTCACCATCGTCGATCGCGGCAGCATGATCGCCGCCGCGGAAACGCTGGAGATGTCGCGCGCGATGGTGACGCGCTACCTGGCGCAGATGGAGCAATGGGCCGGGGCGCGTTTACTGCACCGCACTACCCGTAAGCTTAGTCTGACCGACGCCGGGGAGCGCACTCTGGAACGCTGCCGGCAAATGCTGGCGCTGGCGGGGGAGATCGACCTGGTGGAGGAAGGGCAAAGCGACGAGTTGCGCGGCCTGCTGCGCATCACCTGTTCGCAGTCGCTCGGGCAAACGGCGCTGGTGGGGGCGGTCGCTCAGTATCTGAAGCGCCACCCGCAGGTGGCGGTCGATCTGCAGATGAACAATCGGGCGGTGAACCTGGTGGAAGAGCGCATCGATCTGGCGCTGCGCATCACCAACGAGCTGGATCCCAACCTGATCGCCCGCCCGTTGTCCACCTGCGCATCGGTGGTGTGCGCCGCGCCCGCTTATCTGGCGGCGCACGGCACCCCGCGCCAGCCGCAGGATTTGGCGTTGCACAACTGCCTGACTTATTCCTATTTCGGCAAAAGCCTGTGGCATTTTGACGCGCAGGGGGTGAAATCTGCGGTGGCGGTCAGCGGCAACCTGAGCGCCAACGAGTCGGTGGTGCTGATGGCCGGCACGGTGCAGGGCGCGGGCATTTCCATGCAGCCCTATTATTCGGCGGCGCCGCTGCTGGCCAGCGGCGAACTGGTCGAACTGTTGCCGGATTACCGGCCACAGTCGATGGGCATCTACGGCATCTACACCTCGCGCCGCCAGATGCCCGCCACCTTGCGCACCATGCTGGACTTTCTGGTGGAGTGGTTCGCCACCGATCCGCAGTGGCAGGCGACGCTGCGCTGATGCTGCGGCAACATTCCCACGCCGCTTTCAGCGCCTGACGGCGGCGGCCAGCCGGGTGACAAAGGTGGCGGCCTGCTGATGAAGGTGGTCGATAAAGGCCGTCACCAGCGCCGACGAGGGGCGGTGTAGCGGCCGAATCAGGCTGACGGTGAACGGCACGTCGATGCTGAACGGCCGCACGTGCACACCGTTACCGGCATAGTCGAGCGCCGTCAGCGGGTTGACGATCGACACCCCCACGCCGGCCCTCACCATGGCGCATACCGACGCCGCGCTGTGCGTTTCCATCACCATGCGGCGCTCGACGCGCTGCTCGCCGAACAGCGTATCCAACAGGTGGCGATAGCTGTCGGTGCTCGACAGGCTGATAAAGTTCTGCCCGGCGAAGTCCTGCGGCGTCAGCCGATCTTTCAACAGTAGCGGGTGGCCCGTCGGTAGCACGCACACTTCGTTCAACGTCATCAGCGTCACCCGCTCGGTGCCCGCCGGCGTCAGGGTGGTTTCCGTCAGCCCGAGATCGTGGCGCTGGGCCGACAACCACTCTTCCAGCAGCGGCGACTCTTGCGGGATAACGCTGAAGCTGACTTCCGGGTAACGTTCGATAAAGGGCCGGCACACCGCCGGCAGCAGCGATTGGGAAAATACCGGCAGGCACACGATCGACAGCTGCGCCTGCTGAAACTGGCGGATGCCGGCGGCGGCGTTGACGATGCGATCGAGGCCGTAATAGGAGCGCTGCACCTCTTCGAACAACCGTAGGCCCTGCATCGTGGGGGACAAGCGACCGCGCACCCGGTCGAACAGCTGCAGCCGGATCAGCTTTTCAAAACGCGCCAGCTCGCGGCTGACGGTCGGTTGCGAGGTCTGCAGCAGGGCCGCCGCCTCGGTCAGGTTGCCGGTGGTCATCACCGCCCGAAAGATTTCGATCTGCCGCAAAGAGATGCTGTGCATGGCGAGGGCGCTCGATTAAGGGGAAAGCCATATCATAAATGAATAGACTACGGCTAAATAGATATTTTCCACCCGATTCAGCGTGCGGCACTATGGCGTTATCTGCCGTCATTTTTGAATTGGGAATATCGCCATGCCACGCCCGTTGCACGACACCTCCACTGCGTTGAACGCCGCTAACCTGTTGGCCTTGCCGCAGCGTTTCGGCTGCCCGGTTTGGGCCTATGATGCGGACATCATCAGCCAGCGCATCGCTCAGCTGCGCCACTTCGACACTATCCGTTTCGCACAGAAGGCCTGTTCGAACATTCATATTTTGCGCTTGATGCGCGAGCAGGGCGTGAAGGTGGATTCGGTGTCGCTGGGCGAGATCGAGCGGGCGCTGCAGGCCGGTTTTCAGCCGGGCGGCGAACCGAGCGAAATCGTGTTTACCGCGGACGTGTTGGATCATGCCACGCTGGCGCGCGTCAGCGAATTGAAGATCCCGGTCAACGCCGGTTCCATCGACATGCTGGAGCAGCTCGGCCAGGTTTCCGCAGGGCACCCGGTGTGGCTGCGCATTAACCCGGGTTTTGGCCACGGCCACAGCCAGAAAACCAACACCGGCGGCGAGAACAGCAAGCACGGTATCTGGTATGCCGATCTGCCGCAGGCGGTGGAGAAAATTCGCCGCTACGGCCTGAGACTGATCGGCGTGCATATGCACATCGGTTCCGGCGTCGATTACCAGCATCTGGAGCGTGTCTGCGATGCGATGGTGCAGCAGGTGATCGATCTCGGTCATGATATCAGCGCCATTTCCGCCGGCGGTGGCCTGTCTATCCCGTACCAGTACGGCGAAGAGGCGATCGATACCGAACACTATTTCGGGTTGTGGAACCGGGCGCGTGAACGCATCGCTGCGCATCTGGGGCATCCGGTGCAGCTGGAGATCGAACCGGGGCGTTTCCTGATGGCGGAAGCGGGCGTCTTGGTGGCCGAGGTGCGGGCGGTAAAAGACATGGGCAGCCGCCACTTCGTGCTGGTGGACGCCGGTTTTAACGATCTGATGCGCCCGGCAATGTACGGCAGCTATCACCATATTTCGCTGTTGCCGGCCGATGGGCGCGACACCTCGCGGCAAGCGCTGTGCGAGACGGTAATTGCCGGGCCGCTGTGCGAATCCGGCGACGTGTTCACCCAGCAGGCGGGCGGCGGCGTGGAAACCCGCGAACTGCCGCCGGTGCAGATCGGCGATTATCTGGTGTTCCACGACACCGGCGCCTACGGCGCATCGATGTCCTCCAACTACAACAGTCGCCCGCTGTTGCCCGAAGTGCTGTTCGAAAACGGCGAACCGCGGCTGATCCGCCGCCGCCAGACCATCGAAGAGCTGATCGCGCTGGAGCTTATCTGATAAGCGGGCGGGCGCCTTGCGCTCGCTTCACAGCGTCATGCGGCGGTGTTGGCCATTGGGCAATTGCACATCCAGCGACAGCGTGCCGCCCATGGCCTCGATATAGCGTTTGAGCGATGACAGCTTTATTTCGCTGCCGCGCTTTTCCAAATTGGCGACGGAGGGTTGGCTGATGCCGAGCCGCTTCGCCAATTCAACCTGAGAGACCGCCAGCTCTTCCCTCAGCATCGCCAGCCGCAGCTCGAAAATTTCCTGGTCCGCTTTTTGCCTGGCGGCGGCAACGACGGCGGGATCGAGTTTATCGATCAGTTGGGATAAAGGTTTGGCCATCTGCACTACCTCCGGGTTGCCAGATAATGTGAAAACTCCATGGCGGCGATGGGCAACATGCGCTGGTAAAAGCGTTTGTCGCCGGTTTTATCGCCACCGCACAGCAATACCGCTTGCCGCTGTGGGTCAAAGGCGAAAAACACCCTGAAAGGGCGCCCGCGGTGTTGAACGCGCAGCTCCTTCAACTGCCGGACCGCGTCGGAAAAATACAGCGTATCGGCATGCGGCCGCGTCAACTGCGGGCCGAACGTCTGCAATTTGTAGATCGCCGCCAGGATACTTGTTTGCTGGGCGTTGTTCAGCGCTAAAAACCAGTCGTCGAACCGTTCGACGGTCACCACTTGCCACATGACGCGCTCCGAATATAGCGTTTATGCTATATAGTGTAAAGGTTATTGTGCCAACAATATGCACGAACGCTGGGAGCGGAAAAAATCCAAAAGCGGGAAATGCGGCGGGCTGCGCAATATGAACGCACGGGTGATGGCTCACCCATGCGGCGGCATGATTACGGCTGTTCGTGCGCGTTGTTGAGGGTGGCGACCGAGTGGCGGCGCACCAGCGTCGGGCTGAACATGTTGGTGATTTCCGGCAGCGGTTGACGATTGGCCAAGGCCAGGGCCAGTTCCGCCGCCTGGGTCGCCATCGCCACGATCGGGTAGCGAACGGTGGTCAGGCGCGGCCGCAGGTAGCGCGAAATCAGTACGTCGTCGAAACCGATCAGCGAAATTTGCCCCGGTACGTCGACGCTGTTGTCGCTCAGCACCGAAAGCGCGCCGGCGGCCATCGGATCGTTGTAGCAGGTAACGGCGGAGAAAGAGCGGCCGCGGCCGAGCAATTCGGTCATCGCCTGTTCGCCGCCGATCTCGTCCGGTTCGCCGTAGGCGATCAGCTTTTCATCCACCGCAATGCCGTGCTCCTGCAGCGCGTCGAGATAGCCTTGCAGGCGATCGGTGGCGTCGGAAATCTGGTGGGTGGAGCAGATGATGGCGATGCGCTGATGCCCTTGCTGGATCAGATGACGGGTCGCCAGCCAGGCGCCGTAGCGATCGTCGAGCGCCACGCAGCGCGTTTCAAAACCCGGCAGCGTGCGGTTGATCAGCACCATGCCCGGGATCTGCTGCATCCAGCCGCCAAGTTCCCGATCGCTCAGACTTTTGGCGTGCACCACCAGCGCCTCGCAGCGATGTCGCACCAGTTGTTCAATCGCCTGACGCTCTTTTTCGGCGTCGTGGTAACCGTTGCCAATCAGCAGAAAATTGTGGGTGGCGTAGGCCACCTGCTCGACCGCTTTGACCATCGCCCCGAAGAAGGGGTCGGAAACGTCGGAGACGATCAGGCCCAGCGTTTCGGTGGACTGCTGCGCCAGCGCCCGTGCGTTGGCATTGGGGTGATACTGCAGCTGTTCCATGGCGGCCAGCACCGCGGTGCGCGACCCTTCGCTGGCCTTGGGGGAATTGTTTATCACGCGGGATACCGTGGCCACGGAAACACCCGCCAGCCTGGCAACATCCTTTATCGTAGCCATATCAGTCAACACATCCTGGGTAATCGCTTACATCCCCCAGTTTTGCGGAAAAAAACCGGGGCTGCAAGCGGTGTTGTGCGCAACTTGTGGCGGCCGTTGCAGAATCTTTTCGCGGCTGCGCGCATAACCGTCGGCCGCCGAACGATAGCGCAATTTGTACGTTGGCACTGGCGACGGGCTGAGGTAACGTCTGTGCATTCCGATTTGCGCCGAGAATGCCATGTCCATTAAACGCTATCCGCAGCTCGCCCATTGGGGCGCCTATACCGCCGTGGTTGAAGACGGCCGGCTTATCCGCTGTGAACCCTTCGCCGACGATCCCGACCCTTCGCCGTTGCTCGATTCCATCGTACCGATGGTTTACTCCGACAAACGTATCCGCAAGCCGGCGGTGCGCCGCTCGTGGCTGCAAAAGCGCGAGGGCAGCGACCGCACGCTGCGCGGCAGGGAAGATTTCGTCGAAGTGGACTGGGAACTGGCTCTCGATTTGGTGGCGCAGGAGAATCGCCGGGTGCGCGATCGCTACGGCGCCTCCGGGCTGTTTACCGGCTCTTATGGCTGGTCGTCGGCCGGGCGCTTGCATCATGCGCGCTCGCTGGTGCGACGGTTCTATTTCAGCGGCGGCGGCGGGGTCGATCAGCAGGGCAACTACAGCTGGGGCGCGGCGCAGTTTTTCCTGCCGTATGTGATCGGCACTTTCTCGCCGTTGACCGGGCGCGTCACCAGTTGGCCAAGCGTGGTGGAGCATTGCGAGCTGTTTGTGGCGTTTGGCGGGCTGGCGCTGAAAAATGCCCAGGTCTCTTCCGGCGGCGCGGCGGAGCATGCGCTCAAACCCTGGCTGCAAAAGCTGGCGCACAAGGGCACGCCGGTTGTCAACATCAGCCCGATGCGCGACGACTGCCCCGGGTTCGTCAACGCGGAGTGGATCCCGATCCGGCCGAATACCGACGTGGCGCTGATGCTGGCGCTGGCTTACGAAATTCAACGGCTGGGCGCGCAGGACGAAGCCTTCCTGCACAGCCACTGCGTGGGCTATCAACAGTTGGCGGATTACCTGAACGGCGTGAGCGACGGCGTGGCGAAAACGCCTGCCTGGGCCAGCGCCATTACCGGCATTCCGGCGGCGCGCATCGCTCTGCTGGCGCGGCAGCTGATCGGCGTGCGCAGTTTTATCACCTGTTCCTACTCCGTACAGCGCGCGCACCGCGGCGAGCAACCCTATTGGATGATGATCGCGCTGTCGTCGATGTTGGGCCAGGTGGGCCTGCCGGGCGGCGGCTTCTCGTTCGGCCACGGCTCGATGAACGGCGTCGGCAACCCGCGCGTGGACACCCCCGCGCCGACCATGCCGGTAGGGGAAAACCCGGCCGGGCTGGCGATCCCGGTGGCGCGCATCTGCGACATGCTGCTGCACCCCGGCGAAACCTATCAATTTTGCGGCGAGACGCGGCAGTATCCGGATATCCACCTGGTGCACTGGGCCGGCGGCAACCCGTTCCATCACCATCAGCAGTTGAATCGGCTGGTGGAGGGCTGGCAGAAGCCGGATACGGTGATCGTACAAGATATCTGGTGGACGGCGGCGGCCAAAATGGCGGATATCGTGTTGCCGGTCACCAGTTCGCTGGAGCGCAACGACATCGGCGGCTCCTCGCGCGATCGCTACGTGCTGGCGATGCATCAGGCGATTGCGCCGCAGCATCAGGCGCGCAACGATTTCGATATCTTCGCCGATCTGGCGGAGCGCCTAGGCTATCGCGAGCGCTTTACCGAAAACCGCGGCGAGCGGGCCTGGATCGAAGATATCTATCGGCAATGCGGCGCGGCGCAGCGGCGCGCCGGCGTCGCCTGGCCCGAGTTTGAGGATTTTTGGCGCCGAGGCTATGTCGAACTGCCCGCGCCGGCCAAGGAGTTCGTGTTTTTTGACGCGTTCCGCGCCGATCCGCAGGCTAACCCGCTGCAGACGCCCAGCGGCAAGATCGAACTGTTCAGCGAGCGGATCGCCGGTTATCGCTACGAGGATTTCGCTCCGCATCCGCAGTGGCGGCCGCCGATCGAGTGGTTGGGGGCGCCGCAGGCCAAAACCTGGCCGCTGCATCTGATCTCCATTCAACCGAGCGATCGTCTGCACAGCCAGATGGATCCGGCGCCGCTGGCGCAGGGCAATAAGACCGCCGGGCACGAAACCCTGTATATGCATCCGGAGGACGCGGCGCAGCGCGGCGTGGCGGACGGCGCCGAAGTGCTGGTCAGCAATGCGCGCGGCAGCTGTTTGGCGGGGGTCTCCCTCACCGACGGCGTGACGCGCGGCGTGGTGCTGATGGCGACCGGCGCCTGGTTCGAGCCGGGTTACGACGCGCAGCGCCGGCCGGTCGAGCAGGCGGGCAACCCGAACGTGCTGACGCTGGATATCGGCACCTCGCCGCTGACGCAGGGGCCGAACGCCATGAGTTGCCTGGTGGAGGTCAGCGCGCGATGAGTGAAGGTTTCACGTCGGGATAACCGGCTCGCCGTCGCGGCTGTATTTATTTTTTCGCCGCTGCGGGAAGGTTTAAGTTTCATTGAGTTATTACAGCAGATCGCGGGAAATTTACAGCTGGTTGCATTTGGAGCAGAACTCTTGCGATTCGCCGGTAGTTTCCTGCACGCCATCTCTCTAGAGTAGGTGATCCCAGAGGTATTGATTGGTGAGAAATCAGCATACTCTGTATGTTGAAGCCATTTTCAATTGCACCAACCTACGCGGATGCGTAGGTTTTTTTTTGCCTGCCATATAGTATTCTTTTCCCTACAACGATTTACGCCTCCATGGCCAAGGGAGAAGGGCATGATCTTTTCACTGCTGCGCGCGCTGTTTCGCCTGCTGTTTCGGGTACGGGTCGAAGGGGACGTTCAGCACTTCGAGCGGCAAAAACTGCTGATTACGCCGAACCACGTCTCTTTCCTCGACGGCGTGTTGCTGGCGCTGTTCCTGCCGATTAAACCGGTGTTTGCGGTTTACGCCAGCATCGGCGAGAGCTGGTTTATGCGCTGGCTGCGGCCCTACATTGATTTCGTCTCGCTCGATCCCACCAAGCCGATGGCCATCAAGCAACTGGTGCGCATGGTCGAGCAGGGGCGGCCGATCGTGGTGTTCCCTGAAGGGCGCATCACCGTGACCGGCGCGCTGATGAAAATCTACGACGGCGCGGCGTTTATCGCTGCCAAATCGGGCGCCACCGTGGTGCCGGTGCGGATCGACGGCCCCGAGTTCAGCCCGTTCGGCCGCATGGCCGGGGTATTCAAGATCCGCTGGTTCCCGCGAATCAGCATCCGCATCTTGCCGCCGACCACGCTGCCGATGCCGGAAGCGCCGCGCGCGCGTGAACGCCGGGCGCTGGCGGGCGATCGGCTGATGCAGATCATGATGCGGGCGCGAATGGATACGCGCGAACCGCAGACGCTGTTCCATGCCTTGCTGGCGGCGCAGCACCGCTACGGGCGCCGCAAGCCCTGTATCGAAGACATCGCTTTCAAAGAAGACAGTTACCAGACGCTGATCAAGAAATCGCTGGGCGTCAGCCGCATTCTGCAGCGCTTTACCGCCGAAGGGGAACACGTCGGGCTGCTGTTGCCGAACGCCACCATCACCGCGGCGGCGATCTTCGGCGCTTCGCTGCGTAACCGCATTCCGGCGATGCTCAACTACACCGCCGGCGCCAACGGCCTGAACAGCGCGATGCTCGCCGCCGGCATCAAGACCATCGTCACCTCGCGCCAGTTTCTGGAGAAGGGCAAGCTGACCCACCTGCCGGAGCAGGTGACGCAGGCCAACTGGGTGTATCTGGAAGATCTGAAAGACACCGTTACGCTGGCGGACAAGCTGTGGATTTTGCGGCACTTGCTGCAGCCGCAGCGCGCGGCGTTGCCGCAACGCCCGGAGGACGCGGCGCTGATCCTGTTCACTTCCGGTTCCGAAGGCCACCCCAAGGGCGTGGTGCATTCGCATGCCAGCCTGCTGGCTAACGTAGAACAAATTCGCACCATCGCCGACTTCACGCCGCGCGACCGTTTCATGTCGTCGCTGCCGCTGTTCCACTCGTTCGGCCTGACGGTGGGGCTGCTTACGCCGCTGATCACCGGCAGCCGCATTTTCCTCTACCCCAGCCCGCTGCACTATCGCGTGGTGCCGGAGCTGGTGTATGACCGCAACTGCACGGTGTTGTTCGGCACGGCGACCTTCCTCAACAACTATGCGCGCTTCGCGCATCCGTATGATTTCGCCCGCCTGCGCTACGTGGTGGCCGGCGCGGAGAAACTGGCGGACAGCACCAAACAGATCTACCAGGACAAATACGGCATCCGCATTCTGGAAGGCTATGGCGTGACCGAGTGCGCGCCGGTGGTGTCCATTAACGTGCCGTTGGCGACCAAGGTGGGCACCGTCGGCCGCATCATGCCGCAGATGGAGGCGCGCCTGATTGCGGTGCCGGGCATCGATAACGGCGGCCGCCTGCAGCTGAAGGGGCCGAACATCATGAAAGGCTATCTGCGGGTTGAGCGCCCCGGCGAGCTGGAACCGCCGGCGGCGGAAGATGCGAACGGCGTGCTGCAGCCGGGCTGGTACGACACCGGCGATATCGTCAGCCTGGATGAGCAAGGCTATTGCACCATTCGCGGCCGCGTGAAACGCTTCGCCAAGCTGGCGGGCGAGATGGTGTCGCTGGAGAGCGTCGAATTGCTGGCGCAACGGCTGTCGCCGGAAAAAATGCATGCCGCCACGGCCAAAGGTGACAGCAGCAAAGGCGAGGCGCTGGTGCTGTTCACCACCGATCCCGCCATCACTCGTGAAGCATTGCTGCGGGTGGCGCGTGAGCTGGGCAGCCCGGAGCTGGCGGTGCCGCGCGATATTCGCCTGTTGAAAACGCTGCCGGTGCTCGGCAGCGGCAAACCCGATTTCGTCACCCTGCGTCATATGGCTGAACAGCCGGAGAGTGCCCGATGAATCCTTCGACCGAGTCCCCTTTGCTGTCACGCGGCATGATCGCCGTCATCAGCGCGCAGTTCCTCTCGGCGTTCGGCGACAATGCGTTGCTGTTCGCCACGCTGGCGTTGATCAAGCAGCAGCTGTATCCGGACTGGAGCCAGCCAATCCTGCAGATGGCCTTCGTCGCCACCTACATCATCCTGGCGCCGTTTGTCGGCCAGGTGGCCGACAGCTTTGCCAAAGGGCGGGTGATGATGTTCGCCAACGCCTTAAAATTGGCGGGGGCGTTGGTGATCTGTTTTGGGGGAAACCCGTTCCTCGGCTACAGCCTGGTCGGGGTGGGAGCCGCCGCGTATTCGCCGGCCAAATACGGCATTCTGGGCGAGATCACCAGCGGCGAGAAGCTGGTCAAGGCTAACGGCCTGATGGAGGCCTCGACTATCGCCGCCATTCTGACCGGTTCGGTGGCCGGTGGCATTCTGGCGGACTGGCATGTGGTGGCGGCGCTGGCGGTCTGCGCCTTGGTTTACGCGGGGGCGGTGGTCGCCAACCTGTATATTCCGCGCCTCGCGGCGGCGCGCCCGGGGGCTTCCTGGCGCCCGCGGGCCATGACGAACAGCTTCTTTACCGCTTGCGTCACGTTATGGCGCGATGGGCAGACGCGTTTCTCCTTGATCGGCACCAGCCTGTTCTGGGGGGCAGGCGTGACGCTGCGTTTTCTGCTGGTGCTGTGGGTGCCGGTGGCGCTCGGCATCGCCGATAACGCCACGCCGACGCTGCTGAACGCCATGGTGGCCGTCGGTATCGTGGTGGGGGCCGGCGCTGCCGCGCGCTTCGTCACGCTGAAGACGGTAAAACGCTGCATGCCGGCCGGGATCCTGATCGGCGTCGCGGTCGCGGTATTCGCGCTGCAAACCACCATGCTCAATGCCTATGTCTTGTTGGCGATCATCGGCATGCTGGGGGGCTTCTTCGTGGTGCCGCTCAATGCGTTGCTGCAGGAGCGGGGCAAGCATTCGGTCGGCGCCGGCAATGCTATCGCGGTGCAAAACCTGGGTGAAAACGCCGCCATGTTGCTGATGCTGGCGCTGTATTCGCTGGTGGTGAAGCTGGGCGTGCCGGTGGTGGGCGTCGGCGTAGGGTTTGGCGTGGTGTTTGCGCTGGCGATTAGCGCGCTATGGTGGTCGCAGCGGCGGTGAAACGGGGCGCAGCCAGGCTGCGCCCTTGCTGTATTAAGGCGCCGGAATGGTAAACCGGGTATGGATTTCTTCGAGCGCCTGCAGCACGCCTTCATCCAATACCACATCGAGGCTGTCGATGTTGATTTTCAACTGATCCACCGTGGTGGCGCCCAGCAGGGTGCTGGCGACGAACGGCTGTTGACGCACGAAGGCCAACGCCATCTGCGAAGGATCCAGCCCGTGTTTTTTGGCCAGCGCCACGTACTCGGCGATCGCCAGCTGGGTTTGCTGCCCTGAATAACGGTTGAAGCGGGTGAACAGCGTATTGCGCGCACCGGCCGGTTTTGCGCCATTGAGGTATTTACCGCTCAGGGTACCGAACGCCAGGCTGGAATAGGCCAGCAGTTCCACCCCTTCGTGCTGGCTGATCTCGGCCAGGCCAATCTCAAAGCTGCGGTTCAGCAGGCTGTACGGGTTTTGAATCGACACGATGCGCGGCAGCTCGTGTTTCTCCGCCAGCTGCAGGTAGCGCATCACGCCCCAGGGCGTTTCATTGGAAACCCCGATATAGCGGATCTTGCCGGCGCGCACCTGCTCGGTCAGCGCCTCCAGCGTTTCCAGCAGCGTGACCGTGGCTTTGTCGTCGGTGTATTGATAGTTGAGTTTGCCAAAACAGTTGGTGGCGCGCTGCGGCCAGTGCAATTGGTAGAGATCGAGATAATCGGTATTCAGCCGCTTGAGGCTGGCGTCCAGCGCGGCGCGGATGTTTTTGCGATCGAGCGCCTGCTGCGGGCGAATGCTGCTGTCGGTGCCGCGCACCGGGCCCGAGACTTTGCTGGCCAGGACGATTTTTTCGCGATTGCCGCGCGCCTTGAGCCAACTGCCGATATAGCTTTCGGTCAGGCCCTGGGTTTCCGGACGGGGCGGCACAGGGTACAGTTCGGCGGTGTCTATCAGGTTCACGCCTGCGGCCAATGCATAGTCCAGTTGCGCATGGGCGTCGGCTTCGCTGTTCTGTTCGCCAAAGGTCATGGTGCCCAGTCCCAGCACGCTCACTTCTAAAGAACTGTGGGGAATACGGTGGTATTGCATTAACGGCCTTCCTTTCTTGTTAGCGCTTACGGGCCGCGCGGCCCGGTGAAACAGGAGCCCAATGTCAGAAGACGGCGCAGAGTCCGTCGGGCGGCGATGTCGCCTTTCCTGACTATAACCAAGCGGTGAAGATGGGGGAAGCGGATTCCGTGCGGACGCGAATGGGGGCTACCGCGCTTGAACGGGCGATAGCCGGCGGGCGGTGATTAGCGTTCGATAACCTGAGAAACTTGATCGCCGTTGATCTGGCGCTGGTTGCCTTTCTCGTCTTTATAGCTGATGAGGCCGGTATCTTCATCGATCTCCGGTTTGCCTTGCGTCAGGATCATGTTGCCGTCTTTGGTCGCCATCACGTAGTCGCTGGAACACCCCGCCAGGCCAGCCACCATCACCAGCGCAGACACTGCCATTACCCACTTTTTCATCCTGCGGATCCTCGATTATGCAGAAAATAATGTTCTTTCAAGATTAGCAAACTCTCGGCGAAGCGCGTCTCAGATAAGTCTTTATCTGATAAGAAAAAGTGAAATGAGAGGTCAACAAAGTGATGAAAGCCGCCAATGGCGGCTTTCATATAGATAGCGCTATTCCGGCGCGCGATTTTTTTTGCTGCGCATCAGATTGAGCACTTCTACCGACATCGAGAAGAACATGGCGAAGTAGATGTAGCCTTTCGGCACGTGCACCTGGAAACTTTCCAGCATCAGCGTGAAGCCCACCAGGATCAGGAACGCCAGCGCCAGCATTTTCACCGACGGATGGCGGTTGACGAATTCGCCGATCGGTCGGGCGGCGAACATCATCACGCCGACGGCGATCACCACTGCCGCCATCATGATGAACAGATGGTCGGAAAGGCCCACGGCGGTAATCACCGAATCCAGGCTGAAGATAATATCCAACAGCATGATCTGCACGATCGCGCCGAAGAAGCTGTGCACCTTGGTGTGGTGCTCTTCTTCCGACCCTTCGATGGTTTCGTGGATCTCTTTGCTGGCTTTCCAGATCAGGAATAGCCCGCCCAGCAGCAGGATCAGATCGCGAGCGGATACGCTGTGCTCCATCACGGTAAACAGCGGATGGGTCAGGCGGATCACCCAGGCGATGGAAGCCAGCAGCGCCAGGCGCATAAGCATGGCGGCGGCCAGCCCGATCCGGCGAGCTTTGTTCTGTTGCGCTTTGGGCAGCTTGGCCACCACCAGCGACAGAAAAATGATGTTATCAATACCCAGTACGATCTCAAGAATGGTTAGCGTGCCTAACGCTAACCAGGCATTGGGATCCATAATCCATTCGAACATTGCTCGACACACCTTATTAATACTTAATAAATGCAAAGCGTGAATTATACGCGTTTATCATGGCGCTGATAGGGGCAGCTAAACCAGAGTTAAACGAAATCGCTTAGATTGAGAAATGTCTTGCCAGCAGCGCGCCGGTAAAACTCTTTTTCAGATAGAAGCCGCGCGGCAGCGTCATGATCGGTTGCCCTTGTTCGCCGATGGCTTCGGTGAGCGCCTTGCTGTTAGCCGCTTTGGGCCGCAGCTGCAGCACTTCGCCGTGGCGTGCGGTGATGCGCTCTACGTGGCCGAGCACGATCAGATCCATCAATTCTTCCCAATCGCGGCGCAGCATTTCGTCTTCTGCCGCGCTTGGGCTCCACAGCAGCGGCGCACCGACGCGGCGTTCGGCCAGCGGGATCTGGCGTTCGCCTTCTACCGGTATCCACAACACGCGCGCCAGCTTGTAGCGAACGTGGCTGTTGGCCCAGGTGACGCCGCTGTTGCCGGTGAGCGGAGCGACGCAGACAAAAGTGGTTTCCAGCGGTTTGCCGGCGGCGTCGACAGGAATGGTTTTCAGCTCGATGCCCAGCTCGGGAAAGTCCTGCTCCGGTTTGCTGCCGGCCATGGCGCCGAGATACAGCTCCAGCAGCATGCCTACCCAACCTTTATCGCGTTTCAGATCCTTGGGGATCGGCAACTGCGCGCGAGCGGCCAGTTCGCCAAAGCTGGCGCCGGCCAGCGCCTGAGCGCGCTCGAACAGCTGCCGTTCATTTTCCGGCGGGGGCGGCAAAGGGGATAAAAACGCCATAAATCAAGCCTGTCTAATTTGGTTGAAAAACGTACTGCAATTATGCACGGTGAGCGATAACCGCCATCGCTTGGGGAAAAGAATAATAGTAGCATGATTTTACATGACTTTTTTCCTTTCTTGGCGTGGTGGACAATGCACTGGCGGGGCTTGTTCACCTGAAGCCACCGACAATAAACAGGATCTTACACCTATTTATCCACAGATTTTTGGGATAACCCAAATTTTTGCCGATCACTGGTTCAATTTACAGCCTTGACTCGGGCGGTTTTTTACGAATTTGTCCGTTTTGTGCGTAACTTGCCCGGATAATCTGTGGATAAAAACGACGTTGGTGGATCTTTCGCCAGGGTAAGATCCTTACCGTGCACAGATCACATTTTTGCCCTGTATATAACGATGCGTTAATGCATAATTGCATGTTTTTAAAATAAATATTCGTTTTTAGTGTTGAGGGGGGATTTTGGGGGGTAAGAGTTTTACCGGCTTATTCCTCGAGTTCTGCACACACCTATCCACAGAAAAAGTGAATAAAACCGGTCTGAAAGGCTAGGGTATGTTTATAACTTTGCTTATATCTGTGAGTTATCCCAATGTTATTCGGCCCGCAGCGCCGTAAAGCAGTGGTTTACCGCCTGTAGCTTGTGTGAAACAATCAGGACATCTATGCGAATTTAAGCTTATCGAGGTAGTCCGGTGATCGATGATGATGGCTACCGCCCGAATGTTGGTATCGTAATCTGTAATCGTCAGGGGCAGGTCTTATGGGCCCGCCGTTACGGTCAGCACTCCTGGCAGTTTCCCCAAGGTGGGATTAACCCTGGCGAAACTGCGGAGCAGGCGATGTACCGTGAGCTGTTCGAAGAAGTGGGGCTGAGTAAAAAGGATGTGCGCATCCTGGCTTCGACCCGCAACTGGTTGCGCTATAAATTGCCGAAACGTTTGGTGCGTTGGGACACAAAGCCGGTTTGTATCGGCCAAAAGCAAAAATGGTTTTTGTTGCAGCTACTGTGCAATGACGCTGATATCAATATGCAGCGCAGCAGCACGCCGGAGTTCGACGGTTGGCGCTGGGTGAGCTTCTGGTATCCGGTACGCCAGGTGGTGTCGTTCAAACGCGACGTCTACCGCCGGGTGATGAAAGAATTCGCCGTGACCGTGATGCCGATGCAAGAGCAGGCGGCGCCACGGCAGGCTCCTGCTTATCGCCGAAAGAGAGGTTAAGTTAAGCCGACTATGCTCACGCGCTTGCGAGAAATTGTAGAGAAGGTGGCTGCGGCGGCCAGTCTGACGGATGCGCTGGATCTGCTGGTCAATGAAACCTGTCTGGCGATGGACACCGAAGTGTGTTCCATCTATCTGGCGGACAACGATCGCCGCTGCTACTACCTGATGGCCACGCGCGGGCTGAAAAAGCCGCGCGGGCGCACTATCGCATTGGCGTTTGACGAGGGCGTCGTCGGGTTGGTCGGCCGCAGAGCCGAGCCTATCAACCTGGCCGATGCCCAAAGCCACCCCAGTTTCAAATACGTCCCGCAGGTGAAAGAGGATCGTTTCCGATCCTTCCTCGGGGTGCCGATCATTCATCGGCGCCAGCTGCTGGGCGTGCTGGTGGTGCAGCAGCGCGAACTGCGCCAGTTCGACGAAAGCGAAGAGTCTTTCATGGTCACCCTGGCCACGCAGATGGCCGGGATCCTGTCACAATCGCAGCTTAACGCCATTTTCGGCCAGTATCGCCAAACGCGCGTGCGCGCGCTGGCGGCCTCGCCCGGCGTGGCGGTGGCGGAAGGGTGGCAGGACAGCAGCCAGCCTTCACTCGATCAGGTTTACCGCGCTTCGACGCTGGACACCGCCAGCGAGCGCGAGCGCCTGACGCTGGCGCTGGAAGAGGCCGGCGCGGAATTTCGCCGCTTCAGCAAGCGTTTTGCCGCCAGTTCGCAAAAGGAGAGCGCGGCGATCTTCGATCTTTACTCTCACCTGCTAAACGACGCCCGCCTCAAGCGCGAACTGTTCGCCGAAATCGACAACGGTTCGGTGGCGGAGTGGGCGGTGAAACAGGTGATAGAGACCTTTGCCGAGCAGTTTGCCAAACTGCAGGACACCTACATGCGCGAGCGCGGCAGCGATCTGCGCGCGCTGGGCCAGCGTCTGCTGTTCCACCTCGACGACACCACTCAGGGCGCTACCCAGTGGCCGGCGCGTTTTGTGCTGGTGGCGGATGAGCTGACCGCGACATTGCTGGCCGAAGTGCCGCAGGATCGCCTGGTCGGCGTGGTGGTGCGCGACGGTGCCGCCAACTCGCATGCGGCGATTCTGGTGCGGGCGATGGGGGTGCCGACGGTGATGGGCGCCGACATCCAGCCTTCTCTGCTCAGCCAGCGGCTGCTGATCGTCGACGGTTATCGCGGTGAACTGCTGGTCGATCCTGAACCGGTGCTGGTGCAGGAATATCAACGGCTGATCAGCGAAGAGCTGGAACTGAGCAAGCTGGCGGAAGACGACGTCGAGCAGCCGGCGCAGTTGAAAAGCGGCGAGCGCATTCAGGTGATGCTGAATGCCGGCCTCAGCCCGGAACATGAACAGCTGTTGGGCGGCCGGGTAGATGGCGTGGGGTTATACCGCACCGAAATCCCGTTCATGTTGCAAAGCGGCTTCCCCTCCGAAGAGGAACAGGTCGCGCAGTACCAGGGCATGCTGCAGCTTTACCCGAGCAAGCCGGTTACGCTGCGCACTCTGGATATCGGCGCCGACAAGCAGCTGCCTTATATGCCGATCAGCGAAGAGAACCCCTGCCTGGGCTGGCGCGGCATCCGCATCACCCTGGATCAGCCGGAGATCTTTTTGATTCAGGTGCGCGCGATGCTGCGCGCCAACGCCGGCACCGGCAATCTGGGCATTTTGTTGCCGATGGTCACCAGCCTGGAAGAGGTCGATGAGGCCAAACGCCTGATTGACCGCGCCGGGCGCGAGGTGGAAGAGGTGCTTGGCTATGCGATCCCGAAACCGAAAATCGGCGTGATGCTGGAAGTGCCGTCGATGATTTTCCTGATCCCGCATCTGGCCGGGCGCGTTGATTTCATCTCGGTCGGCACCAACGATTTGACCCAGTACCTGTTGGCGGTGGATCGCAACAATACCCGAGTCGCCTCGCTGTATGACAGTTTGCACCCCGCGATGCTGCAGGTGCTGAAACTGATCGCCGAGCAGGGGAACGCGGCCGGGTTGCAGCTTAGTCTCTGCGGTGAGCTGGCCGGCGATCCCATGGGCGCGCTGTTGCTGGTGGGCATGGGCTATCGCAATCTGAGCATGAACGGCCGCAGCGTGGCGCGCATCAAATACCTGCTGCGGCATATCGACCTTGCCGACGCCGAAATGCTGGCTCACCGGGTGTTGAACACCCAGATGACTACCGAAGTGCGCCATCTGGTGGCGGCGTTTATGGAGCGGCGCGGCATGGGCGGGTTGATCCGCGGGGGCCGGTAGCCGCCGCGCGTTGTGATTTTTTTACAGAACTTTTCCCGGCCTGCCGGACCGGACCGCGCTAAGCCTATGTTATGATGCGCAACCTCAGTGCGGCGCAGGCTCGTCGCCTTGCACACCGCAGCGGCCAATGCTGCTGCTTGCAAGACGCGGGACAATCTCCGCCGCCGCTTGGCACCTGCCGCCCCCGCATGGGGAAAAATAACAGACATGTTGTGGTGATAGATGAGCAATAGCTATCTGGCGTTTCCTAAATTTGATCCGGTCATTTTCTCCATTGGCCCGGTTTCTCTGCATTGGTACGGCCTGATGTACCTGGTCGGCTTCGTTTTTGCCATGTGGCTGGCGGTGCGCCGCGCCAACAAGCCGGGCAGCGGCTGGACCAAAGACGAAGTTGAAAACCTGCTCTACGCCGGTTTCCTGGGCGTATTCGTCGGCGGCCGCGTAGGCTATGTGCTGTTCTATAACCTGCCGCTGTTCCTGGATAACCCGCTCTATCTGTTCAAGGTCTGGGATGGCGGCATGTCGTTCCACGGCGGCTTGATGGGGGTGATTCTGGTGATGTTCTGGTTCGCTCGCCGCACCAAACGCACCTTCTTCCAAGTTTCCGATTTTATCGCGCCATTGATCCCATTCGGCCTGGGCGCCGGCCGCCTCGGCAACTTCATCAACGGTGAACTGTGGGGCCGCGTGACCACCGATACCCCTTGGGCGATGCTGTTCCCAAGTTCGCGCAGCGAAGACGTGGCCCTCGCCGCCACCGATCCTTCTTTGCTGCCGTTATTGAATCAGTACGGCGTACTGCCGCGCCACCCGTCGCAGCTGTATGAACTGCTGCTGGAAGGCGTGGTGCTGTTTATCATTCTGAACCTGTTTATTCGCAAGCCGCGGCCGATGGGCGCCGTCTCGGGCCTGTTCCTGATCGGTTATGGCGCATTCCGCATCATCGTTGAAGCGTTCCGCCAGCCGGATGCCCAGCTCGGCCTGTTCGACGGCGTGATCAGCATGGGGCAGATCCTGTCCATCCCGATGGTGGTGGCCGGTATTATTATGATGATTTGGGCGTACCGTCGTCGCCCGCAGCAACAAATGTCGTGAGGGACAAATGAAACAGTATCTGGATTTGATGAACAAGGTGCTCGCCGAGGGCACCCCTAAAGCCGACCGTACCGGCACTGGCACGCTGTCGATTTTCGGCCATCAGATGCGTTTCAACTTGCAGGAAGGTTTCCCGTTGGTGACCACCAAGAAATGTCATCTTCGTTCGATCATTCATGAGCTGTTGTGGTTCCTGAACGGCGATACCAACATCGCCTACCTGCGTGACAACAAGGTCACCATTTGGGACGAGTGGGCTGATGAAAACGGCGATCTCGGCCCGGTGTACGGCAAACAGTGGCGCGCCTGGGGCGCGGCGGACGGCCGTCAGATCGATCAACTGAGCAACGTGCTCCAACAGCTGAAGCAGGATCCGGATTCGCGCCGCATCATCGTTTCCGCCTGGAACGTCGGCGAGCTGGATCAGATGGCGTTGGCGCCGTGCCACGCGTTCTTCCAGTTCTACGTCGCGGACGGCAAGCTCTCTTGCCAGCTGTACCAGCGTTCCTGCGACGTGTTCCTCGGCCTGCCGTTCAACATCGCCAGCTACGCGCTACTGGTGCATATGATGGCGCAGCAGTGCGATCTGGAAGTGGGCGATTTCGTCTGGACCGGCGGCGATACCCACCTGTACAGCAACCACATGGAACAAACTCAGCTGCAGCTGACGCGTGAACCGCGTCCGTTGCCGAAACTGGTGATCAAACGCAAGCCGGCTTCGCTGTTCGATTACCGTTTCGAAGACTTCGAGATCGAAGGTTACGATCCGCACCCGGCCATCAAGGCGCCGGTCGCGATCTAACCTTAACCGCATCACACCAGGGGGGCAGAGATTGCACCCCTTTTTTTATCCGCATTGCGCACCGCGCCGCATTTTTTTGTCGTCCTCTGCCGTCGTAAATAAAACATTGCGCAGCTTGCCGCAGCGATTACGCATGCGGCTTTACCGCGTTGTGGCGATCCTTACACTGGCGGCATGAAAGACAATACTCTCTCGAATATCGATGATCGCCAGCGTGGCATGACGCTGATTGAGCTGTTGGCGGCGATATTGATCGCCGGCATGCTCACCGGCTGGGGCGTCGGGCAATGGCGTTATCATCAGCAAGCGCTGCGGCTGGAACACACGGCTCAGCAGCTGCTGGCGTTTTTGCTGCGATTGCAGGCGGACGCCAACTGGCGTAACCGCGCGACGCTGCTGTGGTTCAAGAACGGCACGCCCTGGTGTCTGGGCGGTGGCGTGCCGCCGACGGATTGCGCTTCCGCCGAAGGCGCCGTTTTCTCGCCGTTTTATCGTGACGTCGCTTTGAGCGGCTACACCGGCAAAGAGATTGGGTTTTACGGTTTGCGCAATACTGCGCAGGCGGGGCACATCCTTCTCAGCAACGACGCAGGCAGCCTGCGGCTGGTGCTGTCCGCCCGTGGGCGGCTGCGTTTGTGCAGCGAAGGGCAGCGGGTCAGAGGCATTGCGCTATGTTGACTTTAGAACGCGGTTTTACCTTGCCGGAGGTGATGTTGGCGTTGGTCTTCGGCAGCGTGATCGCGCTCGGCGCGGCGAAAACCTATCCGTTGTTGCGCCAGCAAAGCGTGGTCGTCAGCCAGCACTTTCGGCTGGAGTCAACGCTGCGGCAACTGGCGTTCGGCATTGAGAAAGATCTGCGCCGCGCCGGTTTTTGCGCCGGGCAGTGCGCCGGCCGTCCGTTGCTGATCGGTCAGGCATCGGGAGAAGCGGCGGGCAGTTGCGTTATCGTTGCCTACGACATCGCTCGCAGCGGGCAATGGCTCGCTTCGGGCGAGGATGCGGGCTATTTCGGTTACCGGCTGCGCAATGGCGGCTTGGAAGGGCAGCGCGGCGTGAGCCAATGCGATGGCGGTGGCTGGGAGCGGTTGCTCGATTATGACGAAGTGCGCATTGAGCGGTTTCATGTGGCGATCGAGCGGGGCGATCACGGCGCGACCTTGGCTCGCCTGACGCTGGCGGGGCGCTCCGCCAGCGATACGCGTATCAGGCGCAGCCTGAGTGCGAGCGTCGAAATGGCGGCGCTGCCATGAATTGGCGAACCCAGCGGGGCGGTAGCACTCTGGCGGCGGTGATGTTGCTGTTGGCGCTGGGGCTGATGTTGCTTAACGCTCAGCATCGGCAGTTGGATAACGCGCTGTTACTGGCCGCCGATCAGCAGCGTTACCTTCAGGCTTATACTCAGGCCGCTTCGGCGCTGAGTTGGGGTATGAGCCAGCGCTGGCCACACGCCGAGCTGAGTGCGGCGGCCTGGTTATGCAGGCAGCGCGCGGAACTGACGGCCTGCGCCCGGCTGTCTGCCAGAGCGGGCGTTGTGACGATACGCGGCCTTGGTGAGATGCGCGGCGGTGAACCGCTTTGGCTGTATCAGTGGGGCACCTTTAACGGCGCAGAGACCGCTGGCAAGGTGCAAGCTCAGCCGGGCGGTCGGCTGGATTTTTGCCCAGAGAAAAGGCTGACCGACTGTGACGGCTAACGCTCGGGCAGGGCGGCTATCCCGCAACGGCTTCAGCCTGCCGGAAGTGTTGGTGGCGGCCTTGCTGTTCTCGGTGTCGCTGCTTGGCTTGTTACAGTATCATCAGGTGCTGTTGCAGTCGTTTCAGCGCCAGTGGCACTACCGGCAAGCCTGGGCGCTGGCGCATCAGCAGTTAGAAGCGTTCGCCGTCACCGGGCGGCTCGAGGCCGAATCTCCGCCGGAAGGTTGGCGACGCGAGACGGCGCTTGACGATGCGGAGAGTGATTGCCGCCGATTGACGGTTAGAGTCCAAACGCCGCAGCGGCAGTGGGCGACGCTGAGCCGCTGGTATTGCACCCGCTTTTAAGCCGGTAAGTCTTTTGTTTTAAAGGAGCCTTGATGTTCACGGTTTATCATTCCAATCAGCTGGATTTGTTGAAAACGCTGACCAGCGCGCTGATAGCCAGAGATCCGTTGGCCGATCCTTTTCAACCGGAAGTGGTGCTGGTGCAGAGCCCCGGTATGGCGCAATGGCTGCAGATGCAGTTGGCGGAACAGTTCGGCATCGCCGCCAATATTGCGTTTCCGCTGCCGGCGACCTTTATTTGGGACATGTTCACCCGGGTGTTGCCGGATATCCCGAAAGAGAGCGCCTTCAGCAAGGACGCCATGACCTGGAAGCTGATGTGGTTGCTGCCGGAGATGCTGACTCAGCCGGCGTTTGCGCCACTGCAGCACTATCTGACCGATGACGGTGACAAGCGCAAGATTCACCAGTTGGCCGGCCGGGTCGCCGACCTGTTCGACCAATATTTGGTTTATCGCCCGCAGTGGCTGGAGAGCTGGCAGCGCGGTGAGCGCATCGACGGCCTGGCGGAGGCTCAGCAATGGCAGGCGCCGCTCTGGGCGCGGCTGGTGGAGTACACGCGCGAGCTGGGGCAGCCGGAATGGCACCGCGCCAATCTGTACAGCCGATTTATCCACGCGCTGGAGCAGGCAAAAACCTGCCCGCCCGGTTTGCCGCCGCGGGTGTTTATCTGCGGCATCTCGGCGTTGCCGCCGGTCTATCTGGAAGCGCTGCAGGCGCTGGGGCGGCATATCGATATCCACCTGATGTTCACCAACCCCTGTCGCTACTATTGGGGCGATATTCAGGATTACGCTTTCCTGGCCCGTTTGCAGAGCCGCAAGCGCCGTCACTACCATCAGGCACGCGAGCACGGGCTGTTCCGCCAGCCGGATGACGCGGCGCGCCTGTTTGACGCCGAAGGCCAGCAGCAGCTCAGCAACCCACTGCTGGCCTCTTGGGGCAAGCTGGGGCGCGATCACCTCTATCTGCTGTCGCAGATGGAAGGGGCGCAAGAGGTTGACGCCTTTGTCGATATCCCGGCCGATACCATGCTGCACGCCGTTCAGCGCGACATGCTGGAGCTGGAAGACCATGCGGTGATCGGTATTACCGCGGAAACGCTGGAAAGCAGCTTCAGCAAACGTCCGCTGGATGAGAACGACCGTTCCCTCAGCCTGCATGCCTGCCACAGCCCGCAGCGGGAAGTGGAGGTGCTGCACGATCAACTGCTGACCATGCTGGCGCAGGATCCGTCGTTGACGCCGCGCGACATCATCGTAATGGTGGCGGATATCGACAGCTACACGCCTTATATTCAGGCAGTGTTCGGCAATGCCCCTGCCGAGCGCTACCTGCCGTTCGCCATTTCCGACCGTAAAGCGCGCCAGGCGCATCCTGCGCTGCAGGCGTTCATTTCACTGCTCGATCTGCCGCAAAGCCGTTTTACCTCGGAACAGGTGCTGGCGCTGCTTGAGGTGCCGGCCCTGGCCGCCCGTTTCGCCATTGGCGAAGAGGGGCTGCGCCTGTTGCGTCATTGGGTCGGTGAATCCGGCGTGCGCTGGGGCCTGGACGACGATAACGTGCGCGAACTGGATCTGCCCGCTACCGGCCAACATACCTGGCGCTTTGGCATCACGCGCATGTTGCTTGGCTACGCAATGGACAGCAATGCCGGCGATTGGCAGGGCATTTTGCCTTACGACGAATCGAGCGGATTGGTCGCCGAACTGGCGGGGCAGCTGGCAGACCTGCTGGCGCAGCTCAGCCACTGGCGGCAAATCTTGAGCGAAGCGCGCCCGCTCGAGGCGTGGCTGCCGCTCTGCCGGCAACTGCTGGATGCTTTCTTCGCTGCGGACAGCGACACCGAGGTGGTGCTGGCGCTGATCGAACAGCAGTGGCAGCAGGCCATTAATTTTGGCCTGGCGGCGCGCTATCCCGATGAGGTGCCGTTGACCATTCTGCGGGACGATCTGGCGGCGCGTCTCGATCAGGAGCGCATCAGCCAGCGCTTCCTCGCCGGGCAAATCAACTTCTGTACGCTGATGCCTATGCGTTCCATTCCGTTCAAGGTGGTGTGCCTGCTGGGCATGAACGACGGCGTGTATCCGCGCACGCTGCCGCCGCTGGGTTTCGATCTGATGGCGCAGCAGGTCAAACGCGGCGACCGCAGCCGACGCGATGACGACCGTTATCTGTTCCTGGAAGCGATTTTGTCCGCGCAACAGCGGCTGTATATCAGCTTCATCGGCCGTTCCATTCAGGACAACAGCCCGCGCTACCCTTCGGTACTGGTCACCGAGCTGCTGGAGTACCTGGAACAAAGCTATTGCCTGCCGGGAGATGAAGAGCTTAGCGCAGACGACAGCGCCCGGCGGGTTGGTGAGCACTTGCTGAAGTGGCACGCGCGCATGCCGTTCGCCGCCGAGAACTTCTTGCCGGGCTCGGAGGAGCAAAGCTATGCCGCCGAGTGGCTGCCCGCCGCCGATGGGCGCGGTGCGGCGCATCCGGCGTTCAACCAGCCGCTGCCCGCCGAAGCGCTGCAGCAAATATCGCTGGATGAACTGCTGCGGTTTTACCGCCATCCGATTCGCGCGTTTTTCCAACTGCGGCTGGGCGTCAGTTTTATCCTGGAAGAGACCGAGCTGCCGGACGAAGAACCCTTCACGCTGGATAACCTCAGCCGCTACCAGTTCAACAGCCAACTGTTGAATACGCTGATCGACGGTGACGATCCCGAACGGCTGTTCCAGCGGGTGCGCGCCGCCGGCGGCTTGCCCTATGGCGCCTTCGGCGAAATTTATTGGCAAAAGCAGCAGGAAGAGATGAGCGAACTGGCCGAGCAGGTGCGTGCGGAACGCGCAGAGAGCCATAGCCTGGAGCTGGATATCGATATCGCCGGCGTGCGCCTCAGCGGCTGGCTGCATCAGGTGCAGGATGACGGCCTGTTGCGCTGGCGGCCCGCGACGCTGTCGGCGGTGGATGGCATATTGCTGTGGCTGGAGCACCTGGTGTACTGCTGCGCCGGCGGCACCGGCGAGAGCCGCATGTATGGCCGCAAGAACTCCGCCTGGCGCTTTGCCGCGCTGGCGCCTGAAGAGGCACAGGCGCAGCTGGCGGAACTGCTGACGGGCTATCAGCGCGGTCTGAGTCAGCCGCTGCTGTTGCTGAACAAGAGCGGCTGGGCGTGGCTGAGTCAGTGCTATCTGCCGGAAACGCAGCAAATCGACTGGGAGGAAGACGCGCAAATCAAGGCGCGCGCCAAATTGCTGCAGGCCTGGCAGGGCGATCAGCGCATTCCCGGAGAAGGGGAAGATCCCTACGTGCAGCGAGTGTTTCGCCAATTGGATAATGAATACTTAGCGCAAATACTGGCCGAAACAGAGCGTTATCTGCTGCCGGTGGCGCGGCATAACCTGGGGTAACAATCACCCGGTGGTGCTGTGCGGCGGTAGGTGGTAAAAATAACGAAGGTTATATTCAACCATTGGGGTCATTCCCGGTCTTACATAACGTACAGGCATATACCCGCCGAGTTCGGGTCGCCATATTGGCGAAGAACCCGGTGAGTACAGATTTGGTTATGTGGTTTTGATGAACGTCGCCACCGTCAGGGAGTGGGCGCAGCGACGTCAGAATAGGGGTTTATTTTGGATATGCGCAGACAGTTGGCCCGTATCACCGGGCTGGTATTATTGGCTATGTGTTGGGCGCCGTTGAGTTGGGCCGCGCAAGGATGGCAACCGCTGGCGGAGAAGATCAACAAAAGCGAACACGATCCGCGTCAGTATGAGGCGATCAAATTGACTAACGGCATGACGGTGTTGCTGGTGTCCGATGCCCAGGCGCCGAAATCGCTGGCGGCGCTGGCATTGCCGGTCGGCTCGCTTGAAGATCCGAACAGCCAACTGGGTTTGGCGCACTATCTGGAACATATGGTGCTGATGGGCTCCAAGCGCTATCCAGAGCCGGAAAACCTGTCCGAATTCCTGAAAAAGCATGGCGGCAGCCACAACGCCAGCACGGCTTCTTATCGCACCGCCTTCTATCTGGAAGTGGAAAATGACGCGCTGGAGCCGGCGGTCGATCGCATGGCCGACGCCATTGCCGAGCCGCTGCTGGATCCGGGCAATGCCGACCGTGAGCGCAACGCGGTTAACGCCGAGTTGACGATGGCGCGTTCGCGCGACGGTATGCGTATGGCGCAGGTGGGCGCGGAAACCCTTAACCCGGCGCACCCGAGCGCGCGCTTCTCCGGCGGCAATCTCGATACGCTGAAAGACAAGCCGGACAGCAAGCTGCACGATGAGCTGACCGGCTTCTATAAGCGTTACTATTCCGCCAATTTGATGATGGGCGTTTTGTACGGCAATCAGCCGCTGCCGCAGCTGGCTGATATTGCGGCGAAAACCTTTGGCCGCGTGCCAAATCACGACGCCAGCGTGCCGCCGATCACCGTGCCGGCGGTGACGCCGGAACAGCAGGGCATCATCATTCACTATGTGCCAGCACAGCCGCGCAAACAGTTGAAGGTCGAGTTTCGCATCGATAACAACAGCGCCGCGTTTCGCAGCAAAACCGATACCTACATCAGCTACCTGATCGGCAACCGCAGCAAGAACACCCTGTCTGACTGGTTGCAGAAGCAGGGGCTGGCGGACGCCATCAATGCCGGCGCCGATCCGATGGTGGATCGCAACGGCGGCGTCTTCGCCATCAGCGTTTCACTGACCGACAAAGGCCTGGCCAAGCGCGACGAGGTCGTCGCCGCCATTTTCAACTACCTGAAAATGCTGCGCAGCGAAGGCATCAAGCAAAGTTACTTCGACGAAATCTCGCATGTTCTCAACCTGGATTTCCGTTATCCGTCGATCACGCGCGACATGGACTACATCGAATGGCTGGTGGACACCATGCTGCGCGTGCCGGTTGAACATGCGCTGGACGCGCCTTACCTGGCCGATCGCTATGATCCGAAGGCGATCGCCGAACGCCTGGACGCCATGACGCCGCAAAACGCCCGCATCTGGTTCGTCAGCCCGGATGAGCCGCACAACAAGACGGCCTATTTCGTCAACGCGCCTTACCAGGTCGACAAAATCACGCCGCAGCGCTTTACGCAGTGGCAGCAGTTGGGGAGTGGGATTTCCCTGTCGTTACCGACGCTCAATCCGTACATCCCGGATGACTTTACCCTGACCAAGCCGTCGCACGAGTTCAAAAAGCCGGAAATGGTGGTGGATAACCCCGGCCTGCGCGTGCTGTACATGCCGAGCCGTTACTTCGCCGATGAGCCGAAGGCCGACGTCACCGTCGCTTTCCGCAACGCCAAGACCATGGATTCCGCGCGCAACCAGGTGCTGTTCTCGCTGACGGATTATCTGGCCGGCCTCGCGCTGGATCAGCTGAGCTATCAGGCATCGGTTGGCGGGTTGAGCTTCTCGACCTCGCCGAACAACGGCCTGATGTTTAACGCCAACGGCTTTACCCAGCGCCTGCCGCAGTTGCTGACGGCGCTGATCGAAGGCTATTCCAGCTTCACGCCGACGGAAGATCAGCTGGCGCAGGCCAAGTCCTGGTATCTGGAGCAGTTGGACGCCGCCGAGAAGGGCAAGGCGTTTGAATTGGCCATTCAGCCGGTGCAGATGGTTTCCCGCGTGCCGTATTCCGAACGCAGCGAACGCCGCGAAGTGCTGAAGACGCTGACGCTGAAAGACGTGCTGGCCTATCGCGACAGCCTGCTGGCCGAGGCCACGCCGGAGCTGCTAGTGGTGGGCAACATGAGCAAGCAGCAGGTCGACACGCTGGCGTCGACGCTGAAACATCGCCTGGGCTGTACCGGCATCGAATGGTGGCACGGCGAAGACGTGGTGGTGGACAAAAATCATCTGGCCAATCTGCAACAGGTGGGCAGCAGCACCGATTCGGCGCTGGCGGCGGTCTATGTGCCGACTGGTTACGACGAAGTGGCCGGCATGGCCTACAGCTCATTGCTGGGGCAGATTATTCAGCCGTGGTTCTATAGCCAACTGCGCACTCAGGAGCAATTGGGATATGCGGTCTTCGCCTTCCCAATGTCGGTGGGGCGCCAATGGGGCGTGGGCTTCCTGTTGCAGAGCAACAGCAAACAGCCGGCATACCTGTACCAGCGCTATCAGGATTTCTACCCGAAAACCGAGAAACGCTTGCGCGACATGAGCGAAGCGGACTTTGAGCAGTACAAACAGGCGCTCATCAATGAGCTGAAGCAGCGGCCGCAAACCCTGAGCGAAGAGGCCAGCCGGTTCGCCAACGATTTCGATCGCGGCAATTTCGCCTTCGATACTCGTCAGAAGCTGATCGCGCAGGTGCAACAGCTGACGCCGGCCAAACTGGCGGATTATTTCCACCAGGCGGTGATCCAGCCACAGGGGCTGGCTGTGCTGTCGCAGGTGAGCGGCAGCGGGCAAGACAAGGCGGATTACGCGGCGCCTAAGGGCTGGGTCACCTATCCGAACGCGTCTGCATTGCAGCAGATCCTGCCGCGCAAAGTGGCGACGCCATGACGGAAACTGCCCCGCAGAGGCTGGAGCCGCTGACGCTGCCGCTGTTCGGCGAACGCCTGATTGAGGCGTCGGCGGGCACCGGCAAAACCTTTACCATCGGCGCGCTGTATCTGCGTTTGCTGTTGGGGTTGGGCGGTGAAGCGGCGTTTCCCCGGCCGCTGACGGTTGAAGAAATCCTGGTGGTGACCTTTACCGAGGCCGCCACCGAGGAGCTGCGCGGGCGTATCCGCGACAATATCCACGGGCTGCGCATCGCCTGCGTGCGGGGCGTCAGCGCCAACCCGCTGTTTTTGGCGCTGATGGCTGAAATTGACGACTTGACCGACGCCGCCTCGCAGCTGCTGGCGGCGGAGCGGCAGATGGATGAAGCGGCGATCTACACCATTCACGGCTTTTGCCAACGAATGCTGACGCACAACGCCTTCGAATCCGGCATGCTGTTTGAACAAACGCTGGTGCAGGACGAGTTGCCGCTGCGGCGGCAGGCCTGTGCCGATTTCTGGCGTCGCCACTGCTATCCGTTGCCGCTGGGCGTGGCGCGTGCGGTCAGCCAGGAGTGGAGCGGCCCGGAAGCGTTGCTGGCCGACCTTTCCGGCTATCTGCACGGTGAGGCGCCGGCGCTGCGCCGGCCGCCGAAAGAGGAAGAAACCGTCCTGATGCGCCACGAGCAGATCGTCGCGCGCATCGATGCCATCAAGGCGCAATGGCGTGCGGCGGCGGGCGATCTGGAGGCGTTGATCGCCCAGTCCGGCGTCGATAAGCGCAGCTACAGCAGCAAGCACCTGCCGAACTGGCTGAACAAGGTCGGCGAATGGAGCGGGCAGGAGACTCAGGACTACCAGTTGCCGAAGGAACTGGATAAATTTCGCCAGTCGGTGCTGCTGGAGAAGACCAAGAAAGGCGAGCCGCCGCGGCATGCGCTGTTCACGGCGATCGACGAACTGTTCGATGAGCCCTTGACGCTGCGCGACCTGATCATGGCGCGCGCGCTCAGCGAGATCCGCACTTCCATTCAACAAGAAAAGCGCCAGCGCGCCGAGCTGGGGTTTGACGACCTGCTCAGCCGGCTGGACGGCGCCCTGCAAAGCGGCGGCGGCGAACAGCTGGCGCAGGCGATCCGCCAGCGTTACCCGGTGGCGATGATCGATGAATTCCAGGACACCGATCCGCAGCAATACCGCATTTTCCAAAAGCTTTACGTCGGCCGGCCCGATTGCGGCCTGCTGTTGATCGGCGATCCCAAGCAGGCGATTTACGCCTTCCGCGGTGCCGACATCTTTACCTACATGCGGGCGCGCTCAGAGGTGAGCGCCCACTATACGCTGGAGACCAACTGGCGCTCGTCGCCGTCGATGGTCGCCAGCGTCAATCACCTGTTTTCTCAGGTAGAAAAGCCTTTCCTGTTCGGCCAAATCCCCTTTATCGAGGTCAGCGCGGCGGAAAAGAACCAAGGGTTGGCGTTTGACCTGCACGGCAAGCCGCAACCGGCGATGCAGTTCTGGCTGCAGCAGGGGGAAGGCGCCGGTGTAAGTGATTACCAACAGTTGATGGCGCGCCTGTGCGCCACGCAAATTCGCGACTGGCTCAGCGCCGGGCAGCAGGGCCAGGCGTGGCTGCAGGGCGGCAAGGAGCCAAGGCCGGTACAAGCTTCCGATATCACGGTGCTGGTGCGCAGCCGCAATGAGGCGGCGTTGGTGCGCGATGCGCTGAGCGCGCTGTCCATTCCGTCGGTCTACCTGTCCAACCGCGACAGCGTGTTCGACACCCCGGAGGCCAAAGACCTGCTGTGGTTGCTGCAGGCGGTGTTGGCGCCGGAACAGGAGCGCACGCTGCGCAGCGCCATGGCCACCGGGCTGATGGGGCTGGACGCGCCGACGCTGGACGGCCTGAGCCGCGATGAGCGTGCCTGGGACGAGCTGGTTAACGAATTCGACAATTACCGCACGCTCTGGCTGCGCCGCGGCGTGTTGCCGATGCTGAGCGAGGTGATGAAAGCGCGCCAGCTGGCGGAGAACCTGCTGGCCAGCGCCGGTGGCGAGCGTCGTTTGACCGACGTGCTGCATCTGGGGGAGTTGTTGCAAGAGGCGGCGGCGCAACTCGACAGCGAACATGCGCTGGTGCGCTGGCTGGCACAGCAGATCGCCCAGCCTAATCGCCAGTCCGATAATCAGCAACTGCGGCTGGAGAGCGACCGGCATCTGGTGCAGGTGATCACGATTCATAAATCCAAGGGGCTGGAGTTCGATCTGGTGTGGCTGCCGTTCGTCGGCAATTTCCGCCAGCAGCAGCAGGCGCTGTATCACGATCGCCACAGTTTCCAGGCGTTGCTGGATCTCGACGCCAATGAAGAGAGCCAGGCCTGGGCGGAGGAAGAGCGGTTGGCAGAAGACCTGCGCCTGTTGTACGTGGCGCTGACCCGCTCGGTGTACCACTGCAGCATCGGCATCGCGCCGCTGTTCCAGGGCACGCGCAAGAAACAGGGCGATACCGATCTGCACCGCAGCGCATTGGGTTATCTGGTGCAGGGCGGGCAGGCCGGCGACGCCGCGTATCTGCAGGAGCGCCTGCAGCAATTGGCGGGCGGCGGCATCGCGCTGTCGCTGGTGGAACCGCCGGACGAGGCGCCCTGGCAGCCCCAGGCATCGCTGGCCGCTACGCTGGCGGCGAAAAGCTTTACCCGACGGATCCAGGATTTTTGGCGGGTGACCAGCTATACCGGTTTGCAACAGCACGGTTCGAGCCTGATGCAGGATCTGCTGCCGCGTCTGGATGTCGACGCCGCGGGCGAGCGGGGTGAGGAGAGTGAGCCAGCGCTCACACCGCATACCTTCCCGCGCGGCGCAACGCCCGGCACCTTCCTGCACAGCCTGTTTGAAACGCTGGACTTCACCCAGCCACTGGACGAACAGTGGCTGCTGGCACAGCTGCAACAGCAAGGATTTGCCGAGCACTGGCAGCCAATTTTGCTGGCGTGGATGCAGGTGTTGCTCAACACGCCGCTCGCCGCCAGCGGCGTGACGTTGTCGGCGCTGACGCCGCAGCACAAGCAGGCCGAGCTGCAGTTCTATTTGCCGATTAACCGGTTGTTGCAGGCGAAGGCGCTCGATGCCCTGGTGAAGCGTTACGATCCGCTTTCCGCCCGCTGCCCGGCGCTAGATTTTCATCAGGTGCAGGGCATGCTGAAAGGCTTTATCGACCTGGTGTTCTGCTGGCAGGGCAAATACTACCTGCTGGACTACAAGTCCAACTGGCTGGGGGAAGACAGTAGCGCCTATACCCGGCCGGCGATGGAGCAGGCGATGGCGGAGCATCGTTACGATCTGCAATACCAGCTGTATACGCTGGCGCTGCATCGTTATCTGCGTCATCGGTTGACGGATTACGATTATCGGCGCCATTTTGGCGGGGTGATTTATCTGTTTCTGCGCGGCGTGGATGCGGCGCACCCGGGCAACGGCATTTTCACTTGTCTCCCCGAGCTTGAGCTGGTGGAGGGGATGGATCGCTTGTTCAGCGGCGAAGCTGCGGCGACGGAGGAAGGATCATGATCGCACTGCTGGAGCAGGCGGTGGCGCTTGGCGTGCTGCGCCCGCTGGACGTGCAGTTCGCCCGCGTGGTGGCGAGCGAAGACGAGCCCGATATTTTGCTGGCAGCCGCCTGCCTGAGCGCAGAGGCGGGGGCCGGTCACGTCTGCCTGATGCTGGAGCAGCTGCAGGCGGACACGCTGTTTGAAGGGCGCCAGCCGGCGTTGGCGCTGGCGGTGTGGGAGGCGGCCGGGCGGCCGGATAGCGCGCGTTGGCAGCAGCGTTTGGCGGCCAGCGCGGCGGTTGGGGACGGCAGCGGCGCTACGCCGCTGGTGCTGCGCGGGCCGCGCCTGTATCTGCAGCGCATGTGGCAAAACGAAGGCGAAGTGGCGGCGTTTATCGGCGGCGAAGGCGAGTCGCTGGCGGTGCCGGAGGCTGAGCTGCGCACCATTCTCGACCGCTTGTTCGGCGCCGCGAGCGACGAGCCCGACTGGCAGAAAATCGCCGCCGCGGTGGCCGCCACGCGGCGCATTGCGGTCATTTCCGGCGGGCCGGGCACCGGTAAAACCACCACCGTCGCCAAACTGTTGGCGGCGCTGGTGCAGTTGGATGAAAGCGCGCGCTTGCGCATCCAGCTGGCGGCGCCGACCGGCAAGGCGGCGGCGCGCCTGACGGAGTCGCTTGGCAGCGCCAGCCGCCAGCTGGCGTTGACCCCGGTGCAGCAGGCGCTGTTCCCGACGGAGGCGGCGACGTTGCACCGTCTGTTGGGGGCGCAACCGAGCAGTCAGCGCATGCGTTATCACCGTGGCAACCGGCTGCATTTGGATGTGCTGGTGGTGGATGAGGCCTCGATGGTCGATCTGCCGATGATGGCGCGCCTGATTGCCGCACTGCCCGATCGGGCGCGGGTGATTTTCCTCGGCGACCGCGATCAGCTGGCTTCGGTGGAGGCCGGCGCGGTGCTGGGCGATATTTGCCGTTTTGCCGAGCAGGGATACAGCGATGCGCGCGCCGCTGAGCTGAGCCGCCTGACCGGTTGTTCGCTCACGGGGCAGCAGGCCGACGCGGAAGCGGCGGTGCGCGACAGCCTGTGCCTGCTGCGCAAGAGCTATCGCTTCGACGCCCGTTCCGGCATCGGTCAGCTGGCGTTGGCGGTCAACGCCGGAGCGGGGGATCGCGCGCTGGCGGCATTAAACGGCAGTTTCAGTGATGTTGCGGGCTATGCGCTGGCGACGAGCGAAGAGTATCAGGCGCTGTTGGATGCCTGCGTGGCGGGCTACCGCGACTATTTGCGGCTGACCGCAGAAGGGGCGGACGCGGCGACGGTGCTGGCGGCCTTTGGCCGTTTCCAGGTTCTATGCGCGCTGCGTGAAGGGCCGTTCGGCGTCGCCGGCCTGAACGAGCGCATTGAGCTCGGGCTGCAGCGTGCCGGTTTAATTGACCGCAAGCCGGGCGTGCTCGGCCGCTGGTACCGGGGGCGGCCGGTGATGATCGGCCGCAATGACAGCGCGCTGGGGCTGTTCAATGGGGATATCGGCATTACGCTGCCGGATGAGCACGGCGATCTGCGCGTGCATTTCCAACTGCCCGACGGCAGCATCAAGTCGGTACAGCCAAGCCGTTTGCCGGCGCATGAAACCGCTTATGCGATGACGGTGCACAAATCTCAAGGATCGGAGTTTGACCATACGGTGCTGGTGTTGCCGAATCACTTCCTGCCGGTGTTGACGCGTGAGCTGGTCTATACCGCGATCACTCGCGCGCGTAAGCTGCTTTCGCTGTACGCTACGGAGGCGGTGCTGCTGCGGGCCATTCGCACGCCGACCCAGCGCCGCAGCGGATTGGCTGAACGGCTGCAGGCGACGGAATAAGCGCTGAGGGGCGCGGCAACGGCCGCGCCCGCAGGGATTACAGATCCGCCAGCAGAATTTTGGAGCGGCGCTGGTAGTTGTACAACGCCTGTTTCTGCATCGGCAGCACGTCGACCTCCGCCGGGGTAAAGCCACGCTCCTGGAACCAGTGGATGCTGCGGGTGGTCAGCACGAACAGCTTCTTCAGCCCCATCTGCCGCGCCTGATTTTCTACCCGCTGCAGCAGCATCTCGCCGCGCGATGAGCTGCGGTAATCGGGGTGTACCGCCACACAGGCCATCTCACCGATTTTTTCCTCCAAGAACGGGTACAGCGCCGCGCAGGCGATGGTCAGGTTGTCGCGTTCGATAATGGTGAACTTGTCGATTTCCATCTCCAGCTGTTCACGCGAACGGCGCACCAGAATACCCTGCTGCTCGAGTGGCCGAATCAGCTCCAGGATGCCGCCGATGTCGTTGATCGTCGCCCGACGCACCTGTTCGGCACTCTCCATCACGATTTGGGTGCCGATGCCGTCGCGCGAGAACAGCTCCTGCACCAGCGCGCCGTCCTCTTGATAGCTGATCAGGTGGCTGCGGCGCACGCCGCTGCGGCAGCCTTTCACCGCGCCGCGCAGGAAGCGCACGGTGCCGGAATGGTAATCGCCGCCTTCTTCCAGCTCTTCAAGGCGCTTTTGCGCGTCGTTGGGGAACAGCTCGGAAAGGATGTTGCCTTCCGCATCGGTTACGCCCTGCGAGGAGCAGAAGCCGATCATTTTTTCCGCTTTCAGCTTGATTGCCAGCTGGGTGGCCACTTCTTCCGAGGTCAGGTTGAAGCTCTCGCCGGTAACGGAAACCGCGACCGGGCCGATCAGCACGATGGCGTTGCTGTCGAGCTGGCGGTGGATCGCGTCTTCATCGATGCGGCGAATGCGGCCGCTGTGACAGTAGTCGATACCGTCATCGATGCCCAGCGGTTGCGCGATGATGAAGTTGCCGCTGACCACGTTGATATGCGCGCCCTGCAGCGGCGTATTGTTGAGGCTCATCGACAGCCGGGCGGTGATGTCGAGCTGCAACAAACCGGCGGCTTGCTTGACCAGTTCGAGCGTATGGGCGTCGGTCACGCGCGTGTGCTTGTGGTAGATCGGCTCAAAGTTATGCTGCGCCAGGTTAGCGTCGATCTGCGGCCGCGCGCCGTAAACCACCACCAGGCGAATGCCCAGACTATGCAGCAGCCCGATATCGTTGACGATGTTGGAGAAATTCTCGTGTTCGATGGCTTCCCCGCCGAGCATGATGACAAACGTTTTGCCGCGGTGGGCGTTGATATAGGGGACTGAGTGACGGAATCCTTGCACCAGCTCTGTACTACGTTCCTTCACGACAAACCTCTTTTGCATATTTATACGGTATTTTTGTATTTTTATTCTTTTATGGCGCCGATGGCAAGCGAGAAATCATCATGAAGAGTGCGCTAAGGGCGCTAAATCGTTAATAAATTGAAAAACCATAAAAAGATTTTCTGATGACAGGGCTGGAATGATTGGTTAAAGTTTTCGGCATCCCCATTTTATTGATGTTTTTTTCATCTGTTGTAAACAGCTATTACTGCCGGAGCCGCATGCCAAACTCTAATCACAATCTGGGCCGCCGTCGTTTATTACAGGGCGTTGCCGCCAGCTGGTTGCTGAGTGTGAGTCGCACGGGCTTCGCCGCGTCATCGCACGTGATCGCCGTGCGCGTCTGGCCATCCTCCACCTATACCCGCGTCACGCTGGAATCCAACGTCGAGCTGAAATACAAGCAGTTTGCCCTGACCAATCCCGATCGCGTGGTGGTGGATATCGAAGGCGTCCACCTCAACAGCGTGCTGAAAGGTATCGCCGGGCAGGTGCGCGCCGACGATCCGTATCTCAAGCAGGCGCGCGTCGGCCAGTTCGATCAGAATACCGTGCGGCTGGTGCTGGAGCTCAAGCAGAGCGTTAGCCCGCATATTTTCACGCTGGCGCCGGTGCCGGAGTATCGCAATCGCCTGGTGATGGATCTCTATCCGACCAAGGGCAGCAGCGGCGGCGAGGAGTATGATCCGCTGCTGGCGTTACTGGAAGATTACAACAAGGGCGATCTGGAGCGCACGCTGCCGCCGGAAGCGCCGCAGGCCGGCAAGGCGGGGCGCGATCGGCCGATCGTCATCATGCTGGATCCCGGCCACGGCGGCGAAGATCCCGGCGCTATCGGCAAGTACAAGACGCGCGAGAAAGACATTGTGTTGCAGATTGCCCGCAAGCTGAGCGCCATGATCAAGCGCGAGCCGAACATGAAAGTGTTCATGACGCGCAACGAAGACGTGTTTATCCCGCTCAAGGTGCGCGTCGCCAAGGCGCGCAAGCAGCGCGCGGATCTGTTCGTTTCTATTCACGCCGACGCCTTCACCAGCCGCGCCGCGCGCGGTTCGTCGGTGTTCGCGCTGTCCACCAAGGGCGCCACCAGCTCGGCGGCCAAGTTCCTGGCGCAGACGCAGAACGCCTCGGACCAAATCGGCGGCGTCAGCAAGAGCGGCGACCGTTATCTCGACCACACCATGTTCGATCTGATCCAGACCGCGACCATCAACGACAGCCTGAAGTTCGGCAAGGAAGTGTTGAATCGGATGGGGAAAATCAACCGGCTGCACAAGAATCGCGTCGATCAGGCCGGTTTTGCGGTGTTAAAGGCGCCGGATATCCCGTCGATCCTGGTGGAGACGGCGTTTATCAGCAATATCGAAGAGGAGCGCAAGCTGCGCACCAGCCATTTCCAGCAGCAGGTGGCGGAGTCGATTCTGGCGGGCATCAAGGCTTATTTCGCCAACGGCGGCGCGCTGGCGAGCCGATAGAAGCAGGGCCGGGCGCGAGTCCGGCTAGTTTCGCGGATTGCAGATACAAAAAAACACCCGTCAGGGTGCTTGTCTGTTGTCATCAAGAGTTGGTTGCGGGGGCCGGATTTGAACCGACGACCTTCGGGTTATGAGCCCGACGAGCTACCAGGCTGCTCCACCCCGCGTCCGTCTTGGTGCTGTATTACTACGAACCACCGTGCATGTTATGCCGCTGGTACGACATTCGGTTGGTTGCGGGGGCCGGATTTGAACCGACGACCTTCGGGTTATGAGCCCGACGAGCTACCAGGCTGCTCCACCCCGCGTCCGTGTAATACTTTGTTATCGAAGCCAAACGCAAAATACCGCCGCTGCGGCATCGGTTGGTTGCGGGGGCCGGATTTGAACCGACGACCTTCGGGTTATGAGCCCGACGAGCTACCAGGCTGCTCCACCCCGCGTCCGATGGATGCGCACTATACTCTCCATGCGTTTTGTTGCAAACCCTTTTTGCATTTTATTGGCCTAAACCCGTTTTTCTGCTGAATTTGCCCGCAATTTGCCTTCTTTTTCATCACCATCCTCCGTGCGGCTTTTTTTATTTGCAGCGATTCCTTTATCAATGAGCGTTTGTTATCGTTCAGCCGGTAGATCATATCAGTTTGAGAGTGTGCGCGATGAAAGGACGTTGGGGCAAATACCTGCTTGGCGGGTTGATGGTGGCGGTGTTGGCGGGCTGTTCGTCCAAGCCGACAGATCGGGGTCAGCAATATAAAGACGGCCGTCTGGATCAGTCGCTGGAGCTGGTCAATCAGCCCAACGCCAAAGGTTCGCCGGTCAACGCCAAGGATTATTCGGATCAGCTGATGGAGATCAAGTACGCGTCGCCTTCGCTGTTTAACCGCAACAACGGCACCTATCAGGCGGTACAAAATTGGATGGCGTCCGGCGCTGACACGCGCATGCTGAGCCAGTACGGCCTCAGCGCTTACCAGATGGAAGGCGTCGACAATTACGGCAACGTGCAGTTTACCGGCTACTACACGCCGGTGGTGCAGGCGCGCTATACCCAACAGGGCGAGTTCCGCTATCCGCTGTACCGCATGCCGCCGAAGGGCAGGGGCCGCTTGCCGGATCGCGCGGGCATCTATTCCGGCGCGCTCGACGATCGCTATATCATCGCTTACACCAACTCGCTGATGGACAACTTCATGATGGAAGTCCAGGGCAGCGGCTATGTCGACTACGGCAACGGCCAGCCGCTGGTGTTCTTCGGCTACGGCGGCAAGAACGGCCACGCCTATCGCAGCATCGGCAAGGTGCTGATCGATCGTGGTGAAGTGGCCAAGGCGGACATGTCGATGCAGGCGATCCGTCAGTGGGCGGATACTCACAGCGCCGCAGAGGTGCGTGAGCTGCTGGAGCAAAACCCATCGTTCGTGTTCTTCCGCCCGGAAGCTTTTGCGCCGGTGAGAGGTGCCAGCGCGGTGCCGCTGATCGCCAAAGCCTCGGTGGCTTCCGACCGTTCGCTGATCCCGGCGGGCACCACGCTGCTGGCCGAAGTGCCGCTGCTGGACAACAAGGGTAAATTCACGGGAAAATACGAGATGCGCCTGATGGTCGCGCTCGACGTGGGCGGCGCCATCAAGGGCCAGCATTTTGACATGTATCAGGGCATCGGACCGGAAGCCGGCCACTCGGCGGGGTACTACAACCACTACGGCCGCGTCTGGGTGCTGAAGAACAACGGCGGCGGTCAGCTGTTCAGCGCCAATCAGTCAAACGGCGGCGGTTCGTTGCTGGCCACCCGCTAAACGCATACGGCGTGAAAAGAGTGACCCGCAAGGGCCGGATTTTCCGGCCCTTATCATTTGCATTACGAAGGTAATTAAAGCGTTATGAGCACAGCTTATTCGGAAGCCTATCTGCAGCGTTTCGGCGGCACGGCGCGGTTGTACGGCCAGCAGGCGCTGGCGGTGTTCGCGCAGGCGCACGTCTGCGTGATCGGCATCGGCGGCGTGGGTTCCTGGGCGGCTGAGGCGCTGGCGCGCACCGGCATCGGCGCCATCACCCTGATCGACATGGATGATGTTTGCGTCACCAATACCAACCGCCAAATCCACGCGTTGCGCCAACACGTCGGGCAATCGAAAACCGAGGTGATGGCGGAGCGTATCCTGGCGATTAACCCGGAATGCCGGGTGACCTGCATCGACGATTTCATCACCCCGGACAACGTCGCCGAGCTGCTGGATCATAACTTCAGCTACGTCATCGACGCGATCGACAGCGTGCGGCCGAAGGCGGCGTTGCTGTCATACTGCCGCCGCTTCAAGATCCCGGTGGTGACCACCGGCGGCGCCGGCGGGCAGATTGACCCGACCAAGATCGAAGTGGCCGATCTGGCGAAAACCATCCAGGATCCGCTGGCCGCCAAGCTGCGCGAGCGGCTGAAGCACGATTTCAACGTGGTGAAAAACGGCAAGGGCAAGCTGGGCATCGACTGCGTCTTCTCCAGCGAGCCGTTGGTTTACCCGCAGCCGGACGGTTCGGTGTGCGCTTCACGCAGCACGGCGGAAGGGCCGAAAAGAATGGATTGCAGCGCGGGGTTCGGCGCGGCGACCATGGTCACCGCTACTTTCGGCTTCGTCGCCGTGTCGCACGCGCTGAAAAAGATGGTGGCGAAGGCGGCGCGTCAGGCGTAACGGGCGGCGATCGCCTTGACGGCGGCGGCCAACGCCGCCAGGCCGCCGGCGCGGGTGGCGCTCAGCTGGGCGCGCAGCGCTAACCGGTCGAACAGTGCCAGCGGATCCAATGCGGCGATCTGCTGCGGCGTTTTCCCTTCCACTTCGGTCAGCAGCACCGCCAGCAGGCCGCGCACGATGCGGCCTTCGCTGTCGCCATAGAAGTGCAGCGTGCCGTCTTCCAGCAACTGGTGCCCCAACCAGACGCGGTTTTCACACCCGCTCAGCGCCATTTCTTCACTGCGCAAGGCCTCCGGCAGCGGCGGCAGCCGTTTCGCGAGCATAATCAGCTGGCGGTAGCGATCTTCCCACTGTTTCAGCGTGCTGAAGGTGGCGATCAACGCCTCGGCGGTGACCTCTCGGCCAAAAGGATGGGGGGCGAGCATAGCGTCTCCGGGAATCAAGTCAGTCGGCCAGCAGATCGAGGGCGTGAGTCAACGCGCTGACCAGCGTATCGACGTCCTGTTGCGTATTGTAGGGGGCGAACGACGCGCGCAGCGTGCCGCTGACGCCCAACGCCGCCATCAGCGGCTGCGCGCAGTGTTGGCCGGCGCGCAGCGCAATGCCTTGCTCCGCCAGCAGGGTGACGATGTCGCTGTGGTGTACGCCGGCGATGTCGAACGCCAGCAGGCTGGAGCCCGAGCTGCGGAAGCTGCGAAAGCCCGGCAACTGTGCCAGCCGCTGTTCCGCCTGGTCCGCCAGCTCGCGGCTGTAGCGCTCCGCCGCCGCCATGTCCTGTTCGCTGAGCCAGGTGAGCGCCGCGGCCAACCCCAGCACGCCGGCGATATTTGGCGTGCCGGCTTCGAAGCGATGCGGTGGCTTTTGCGGGGCAAAGCCGTCGAACGATGCCTGGGTCAGCATCTTGCCGCCGCCTTGCCAGGGTACCATCTGCGCCAGCAGCTCGGCTTTGCCGTACAGCGCGCCGATGCCGGTCGGCCCATACAGCTTGTGGCCGGAAAAGGCGTAGAAGTCGATGTCGAGCAGCCGTACGTCGGCCGGGCCGTGAACCACGCCCTGTGCGCCGTCGATCATCACGCGTGCGCCGGCGGCATGCGCCATCGCGATCGCCGGCGCCAGATCCGGGCAGCCGCCGGTGACGTTGGACATTTGCCCCAGCGCCAACAGGTGGGTTTTGTCGTTGAGCAGGGTGGGCAGCTGCGTCAAATCCGGCAACCGATCGGCGCCGATCGGCAGTTTCACCACCCGCGCGCCGGTTTGTTCCGCCACCATCAGCCAGGGGATCAGGTTGGCGTGGTGTTCCGCTTCGCTCACCAGAATTTCATCGCCCGGCTGCAGACGCGGACGCAGGTAGCTCTGCGCCACCAGGTTGATCGCTTCGGTGGTGCCGCGCGTCCAGACGACGTCGTCGGCCGACGGCGCATTGATCAACTGCGCCACCTGGCCGCGCGCCTGCTCGAAGCGGGCGGTCAGATCCTGCGCCGCCCGGTGCTGGCTGCGGTGCACGGTGGCGGCGTCATCGCGATAAAATTGCTGCGTGGCGTCGATGACCGCCTGCGGTTTTAACGCGGTGGCGGCGCTGTCCAGATAGATGCCGTCCTGCGCGAGCGCGGGAAACTGTTGGCGAAAAAGGCTGGGGTTAAAAGGCGTCATACCCTGATTGTCACTGGCTTGAGTCGATGGGGGATCCTGTCCTATTTTGCCGCCGGAGACAAGCGATCCTGCCTATTAGGACTTATCGCCTGGCAAAATTGGGAAAGTTTGTTATGCTATTAAATGTGCGCTTATTAATCGCATCTATGCACATAAAAGGTATTTATCAGCATTTAAAACTAAAAAGGAGTCCTCAATGAAGAAAACAGCCGCAGTTCTCTCTGCCCTGATGCTTACGTTCACCCTGGCCGCCTGTTCCAGCAACTACGTGATGCATACCAATGACGGACGCACCATTGTCGCTGACGGCAAGCCTAAAGTGGACAACGATACCGGCATGATCAGCTATAAAGACGCCAATGGCGTCGAGCAGCAGATCAACCGCGCCGATGTGAAAGAGATGGTTGAAAGCAACCAGTAACCGTCAGGCAAAAAAAAAGCACCGCAAGTTTTGCGGTGCTGCATAAAATCACTATGGACAGACAGGGTAAATGTACAGGAAGTGAAAAAACAGTAGCCTAGCTACCATGTCCGGAATCGCCGGACAATTTGCAAACACAACATCACAACCACAAGCCAAAAGTTCATCGGCGTCCTCGACACCCACTCCCTTTTCGTTCCGGCCCGGGAAGTGCCGCCACTATAGGTATTTGCTGGCGCATCCTCAACGGACAAATTATAATGGCTCGGATTAAAAAAACTAATGGCAATACGCCGTTAGCGTTTACCGATGGCTTGCCACACAAAGCCGCCCGATTTTCGGCGCCGAATCATTCGGATTAATGTTACACAAAAGTAGCTAATTTAATGTCTAAACGCTTACCTCCCCTCAATGCGCTGCGCGTGTTCGATGCGGCCGCTCGCCACCTGAGTTTCACCAAGGCGGCGGAAGAGTTGTTCGTGACCCAGGCCGCGGTGAGCCACCAGATCAAGTCGCTGGAGGACTTCCTCGGGCTGAAGCTGTTTCGCCGGCGTAACCGCTCGCTGCTGCTGACCGAAGAGGGGCAAAGTTACTACCTCGATATCAAGGAGATCTTCTCTTCGATCAACGAGGCGACGCGCAAGCTGCAGGCGCGCAGCGCCAAGGGGGCATTGACCGTCAGTTTGCCGCCGAGCTTCGCCATTCAGTGGCTGGTGCCGCGCCTGTCCGGCTTTAACTCAGCTTATCCGGGGATCGACGTGCGCATCCAGGCGGTGGATCGCGAAGAAGACAAGCTGGCGGACGACGTCGACGTGGCGATTTTCTACGGCCGCGGCAACTGGCCGGGGCTGCGCGCCGAGCGCCTGTATGCGGAATATCTGCTGCCGGTGTGTTCGCCGAGCCTGCTGACCGGCGATCATCCGCTGAAAACCGCAGAGGATCTGGCTTATCATACGCTGCTGCATGACGTTTCACGCCGCGACTGGCTGGCCTATACGCGCCAGCTGGGGTTGCAGCACATTAATGTGCAGCAGGGGCCGATCTTCAGCCATAGCGCGATGGTGGTGCAGGCGGCGGTGCACGGCCAGGGCGTGGCGCTGGTGAACAATGTGATGGCGCAAACCGAGATCGAAGCCGGTCGCCTGGTGTGCCCGTTCAACGATGTGCTGGTCAGTAAAAACGCTTTTTATCTGGTATGTCATGACAGCCAGGCAGAACTGGGTAAAATAGCCGCCTTCCGGCAGTGGATCCTGGCGCGCGCCGCCAGCGAACAAGAGAAGTTCCGCTTCCGCTACGAACAATAAGACCGGCCGCCGCCTTGCCGCGGCCGGTGATTTTAAATGGGATAAATCACGATGAGCAGCCGTTCCATGCTGGTTTTCGCCGCTATCAGCGGCTTTGTGTTTGTCGCGTTGGGCGCATTCGGCGCGCATGTATTAAGCGGCACGCTCGGCGCCAACGAAATGGCCTGGATCCGCACCGGGCTGGAGTATCAGGGGTTCCACACCCTGGCCATCCTGGCGCTGGCGGTCGCGATGCAGCGCCGCGTGAGCCTGTGGTTTTACTGGAGCGGAGCGCTGTTGGCGTTCGGCACCGTGTTGTTCAGCGGCAGCCTCTATTGCCTGGCGCTGTCGCACCTGAAGGTCTGGGTATACATCACGCCGGTTGGCGGCGTGTGCTTCCTGATCGGCTGGATATTGATGTTGATTGGCGCTTTGCGTCTGAGGAAAAAGGCCGAGCGCCATGAATAAGATTGCGTTGTACTGCCGCCCTGGCTTTGAAAAAGAGTGTGCGGCGGAGATCACCGACAAAGCCGCCCAGCGGGAGATTTTCGGCTTTGCGCGGGTAAAAGAGCACAGCGGTTACGTGTTGTTCGAATGCTATCAGCCGGACGATGCCGATCGCCTGGCGCGGGAAATTCCGTTCCGCGAACTGATTTTCGCCCGCCAGATGATCGTGGTGGGCGAGCTGCTGCGCGATCTGCCGCCGGAAGATCGGGTATCGCCGATCGTCGGCATGCTGATCGGCGTGGTTGACCGCGGCGGCGAGCTGCGGGTGGAAGTGCCGGACACCAACGAAAGCAAAGAGCTGATGAAGTTCTGCCGCAAGCTGACGGTGCCGCTGCGCGCCGCGATGCGCGAGCAGAAGGTGCTGATGGCGCGTGAGAACCCCACTCGCCCGGTGGTGCACGTGTTCTTCATCGCGCCGGGCTGCTGCTACGTCGGTTACTCCTACAGCAACAACAACTCGCCGTTCTACATGGGCATTCCGCGTCTGCGCTTCCCGGCCGATGCGCCGAGCCGTTCGACGCTGAAGCTGGAAGAAGCGTTCCACGTGTTCATCCCCGCCGACGAGTGGGACGAACGCCTGGCCAGCGGCATGCACGCGGTCGATCTGGGGGCCTGCCCGGGCGGCTGGACCTATCAGCTGGTGAAACGCAGCATGATGGTGCATTCGGTGGATAACGGCCCGATGGCGCCGAGCCTGATGGAAACCGGCCAGGTGACGCACCACCGCGCCGACGGCTTCAAGTTCGAGCCGAACAGCAGCAAGATCTACTGGCTGGTGTGCGACATGGTGGAGAAGCCGGCGAAGGTAACCAGCCTGATGATCCAGTGGTTGGTGAAAGGCTGGTGCCGCGAAGCGATTTTTAACCTCAAGCTGCCGATGAAAAAGCGCTATGAGGAAGTGTCGCAGAACCTGATGAGCATCCGCGAAGCGCTGGGCGCTGCCGGTGTCAGCGTCGAAGTGCATGCCAAGCAGCTGTATCACGACCGCGAAGAGATCACCGTACACGTGCGCCGCATGTGGTCGGCGGTGCCGGGCCGGCGCGACGAGCGCGATTAATCGCGTTAAGCTTGATGAAGGGCGCTGCTTGCAGCGCCCTTATGGTATCGGCAGGCGCAGCTGCTGCAGGTTGCCGTCCAGCGACAGATCGGTGCGCAGCGTGGCGACTTGTTTGCTGACGTAGGCCAGCTCGCGGTGCCGCTCCAGCTTGCCGCGCCATTTCTCCGGCACCTGTTCCAACTGCTGATAGAGCCCATCCAGGCTGCCCGACTGCTGCAACAGCAGCACGGCGGTTTTCGGCCCGATACCGGCCACGCCGGGGATCTTGCTGCTGCCGATCCCCGCCAGCCCCCAATAGTCCGGCAGCTGCTGCGGCTGCACGCCGAATTCCTGTTGCACGAAAGGCATATCCAGCCAGCGTTTCTGGAAGTAATCGCGGATCTGCACGTTCGGCGCCAGCAGCTGGCAGTAGCCTTTGTCGGTGGAGACGATGGTCACCTGGTGGCCGCCGCCGGCGACCTTCGCCGCCAGCGTGGCCGCCAGATCGTCCGCCTCGTTGCCGGGAGAATGCCAGCTGGCGACGCCCAGTTCGGCGAAGGCCTCGCGCAGCTGCGGCATCTCCTGCTGCAGGTTTTCCGGCATCGGCGAACGCCCGGCCTTGTAGTCCGGCAGAATTTGGTGACGCCAGCTGTCGCGGCGATCGTCCTCGTCGAAGACCGCCACCGCGTGGGTCGGGCGGCTGTGCTGGATCAACTGCTGCAGCGCGTGGCGGCAGGCGTTGACGCAAGGGGAACCCTGCACGGCGTGAATGCGGCGGATGAGGTTCAGGGCGTCGACAATCAGTAGGTGTATCATCATGGGCGGCAAGGTCAGAAAACGGGGCGGCCGTTACGCCGCCCGGGATTGAGGATCAGGCGACGATTTCGTAGCAGGGCACATAGGCGCTGCCCGGCAGCTTCATGCGGTGCTGGGCGACAAAGCCCTGCAGCAGGCTGTCCATCTGTTTCATCATCTGCGGCTCGCCGTGCAGCTTGTACGGGCCGAACTGCTCGATGGCGTGGATGCCGTTTTCCTTCACGTTGCCGGCCACGATGCCTGAGAACGCGCGGCGCAGCGCGGCGGCCAATTGCTCCGGCGGCTGGTTCGGATACAGGTTGAGGTTCGCCATGTTCTCATGGGTCGGCTCGAACGGCAGCTGCAGATCCGGCGCGATGCGGATCGACCAGTTGAAGCTGTAGGCGTCGCCGGTGTTGCGGCGGTTTTCCTTCACCAGCGGCATGGCTTTCTTCATCTGCCGCGCCACTTCCGCCGGATCGTCGATGATGATGGTGTAGTGACGGCGCGCGGCATCGCCCAGCGTGTTCATGATGAACTCGTCCAGCACGCGGAAGTAATCGGCGCTCTCTTTCGGCCCGGTCAGGATCAGCGGCAGCACCTGTTCGCTGTTCTCCGGGTTCATCAGGATACCCAGCAGGTACAGCAGCTCTTCGGCGGTGCCGACGCCGCCCGGGAAGATGATGATGCCGTGCGCGATGCGCACGAAGGCTTCCAGGCGCTTTTCGATGTCCGGCATGATCACCAGCTCGTTCACCAGCGGGTTTGGCGGCTCGGCGGCGATGATCGACGGCTCGGTCATGCCGATGAAGCGGCTGTTGCGGTAACGCTGCTGCGCGTGACCGACCGCCGCGCCTTTCATCGGCGCTTCCATCGCGCCCGGCCCGCAGCCGGTGCAGATGTTCAGCTCGCGCAGGCCCAGTTGGCTGCCGACCTTGCGCGCGTACAGGTATTCGTTCTCGTTGATCGAGTGGCCGCCCCAGCACACCACCATATTGGGATCTTCATCCAGATGCAGCGTGCGTGCATTGCGCAGGATCGAGAATACCAGGTTGGTGATGTGGGCCGAGTTTTCCAGGTTCAGGTGCTGGAAACGGCCGGCGCTGGCGATTTGGCCGTGTACGAACAGGATGTCGCGCAGTACGGCGAACAGGTTGGCCTGCAGCGAGCGGATGATGCGGCCGTCGACGAACGCCTCTTCCGGCGGGTTGACCAGCTCCAGCTTCACCCCGCGTTCGCGGCGCAGCACGTTGATGTCGAAGGTTTCATAGCGTGACAGCAGCTGTTTGCTGTTGTCGGTTTGGCTGCCGGAGTTCAACACGGCCAGCGAACAGTTGCGGAACAGGCGGTACAGGTCGCTGCTGGCGGTACGCTTCAGCATGTCTACTTCCAGCTGCGACAATAAATCCATAGAGCCAAGCGGGCTGATGTGTGTAATCAAGGTAACTCCTTTGCACCCGGTGCGGGGCGGTAGTAATCCATACGCAGCAAAACAGCATCTCGTTATGGTTGGCGTGCTGCGGCGCAGCGGGCGCTCCGCCCGGCCGCAGCCTCGTTTTAACCTTACCGCCGTCCCTGCGCTTTTACCAACATAAACCGCTCGTTAGCTCAGTTGTTGAGCAATGTTTCGCACTTATTGGCGCGCCAGGCGGCCGCGTTCGGGAGCGAATTCGACGTTGCTGCGCCACGGGTTGATATCCAGCCCGCCGCGGCGGGTGTAGCGGGCGTAAACCGTCAGGCTTTGCGGCCGGCAGTAGCGCATCAAATCGTTAAAGATGCGCTCGACGCACTGCTCGTGGAATTCGTTGTGGTGGCGGAAGGAGACCAGGTAGCGCAGCAGCGCTTCGCGATCGATCTTGCCGCCGCGGTAGCTTATCTGCACCGAGCCCCAGTCTGGTTGATGGGTGATCAGGCAGTTGGACTTCAGCAGGTGGCTGACCAATTGCTCTTCCACCACCTCTTCACCGGCGGCGTTCAACAGGTAGTCGGCGTTGAACTCATAATTGTCGATGCGAATATCCTGCTGATCGATGCAGTCGCCGGCCAGGCGGGCGATCGGCGTGCCTTCCAACTGCTCGACGCTGAACAGGGTGACGCTCACCTCGCCCTGGGCGCAGGCGGACAGATCGCGCTGCAGCGTGCTGCGCACCGTTTCCCAATTGGCGAACGGGGTTTGGTTGAAGCTGTTGAGATACAGCTTGAAGCTTTTCGATTCGATCAGGTTCAGGCTGTCGGCGTTGAGGCTGATTTCACCGACCGCCACCTGCGGCAGCCCGTTGGCGTTCAGCCAGGAGAGCTCGTACAGCGTCCAGATGTCCGCGCCGTGGAAGGGGAGGTTATCGGGGTACAGCCCCAGCGGCTCGCGGTTCATGCTGCGCGGCACCGCCTGCAGCAGCGAGGCGTCGTAGCGATCGCGGTAGGCGGTGGGTTTGCCCAGCGTCAGCCCCGACAGGGCCTGGTGGTCTTGATATGAGGACATCTGCTGTCACCTTGGTCAGAGATAGGTACAATGGCCGTCAGTTTAACGTATGCGGGAAAGAATATGGACCATGATGTATCGCACGCTCTGCGTGAATTCACTCAACGCTATGTCGAGTTGTGGCAGCAAGAGCGCGGCCACGCACCGGCCAGCCAGGCGCTGTTCGGCGTGCCGTCGCCCTGCATCGTGGAGAACCGCGAGGACGAAGTGTTGTGGTTGCCACAGCCTTTCGAACCGGCGGCGACGTTGGAAAAGGTAGAAGCCGCGCTGGAGCTGCGTTTGCAGCCGGACGCGCACCGTTTCTACACGCAGCAATACGCCGGCGACATGAGCGCACAGTTCGGCGAGCATCGTCTGAGCCTGCTGCAGGTCTGGAGCGAAGAGGATTTTATCCGCCTGCAGGAGAACCTGATCGGCCATCTGGTGACGCAAAAGCGCCTCAAGCTGCCGCCAACGCTGTTCCTGGCGACCACCGAATCCGAGATGACGATGGTGTCGTTGTGCAACGTCAGCGGCAACGTGGTGCTGGAACAGTTCGGCAGCGATAAGCGTACCCTGCTGGCGGCGACGCTGGGGAATTTCCTCGATGCGCTGCGCCCGGTGCTGGACTAAATGGCGACGGATTCGCCGTCGCCCGTGTGCGAGATCTCTCACACGGGCTGTGAGAGATCGCTCTTAATTTTTCCCGCCTTTCTCCAGGCGATGAGATTATTGTTATCCAGATCAATTGGTTAGAATTTCTTTAGGATAACTCTTAGGCTTAATTTAGTGTGAGACACCTCCCAAACCCTTGTGATTCCGGGGAATTTAAGCGATCTTATCGTTACCGGAACGGAACCGGCGGAGCAGGAAAGCATCAGGATGATGCAGCTTCAGGAAGAAGAAAGGGATGCGCTCAGGCAAGAGCGAAGGATGGCGTCAGGAGATGCCCAGGATGTTTCAGGATAGAAACCAGGGACACCTCCAGGACGGAGATTGAGAGCCGGCACAGGACTGTCGGCGGGTCAGGAAGGCTGAGGAACCGTGTCAGGACGATGCTGCAGGATGATGCAAGGACCGCTTGGTCAGGATGGCCGCAGGAAAAGTTTTCAAGGATTGAGCAGGGAGCACGCTGTGTAGCGGGATAGCTATAAAACGAACCGGGGGCACTGTTAACGCAGTGCCCCCAACTTTTTGTTCCATTCCGCCGCGCGTGCGGCCCTGCCTTAATCCCTCTTCAGCGTTAACCAATCGCGCCCAGCGTATCGCCTGCGCCCTGTTTTTTCGGCAGCAGGAACAGCGTGGCGTAGATATCCAGCAGGTAAATCGCCGCCAGCAGACTGATGGCCGCGGTAAACGACACTTGCGTCACCAGCGCACCGATTACCAATGGCCCCAGGCCGCCGACGCCGCGCCCCAGATTGAACAGGATGTTCTGCGCGGTGGCGCGCGCCTGCACCGGGTAGGTATCGGAAATTAACGCGCCGTAGCCGCCGATCATGCCGTTGACGAACATGCCCATCACGGCGCCGGCGAACAGCATCAGCGTCGGGTCGCTCAACTGGGCGTAACCGATCACCATCACCACGGCGCCGACCTGATACAGCACGAAGATCTTCCAGCGGGGAAAGCGATCGGCCAGCACGCCAAACAGCCAGATGCCGAACGTCATGCCGACCACCGTCACCGCCGTCCACAGGCTGGACTTGGTGAGCGAGAAGCCGAAGTTTTTCGCCAGGTAAGTCGGCATCCAGATCATCAGCCCGTAGTAGCCGAAGTTCTGCACCGAACAGAGAATGAAGATGCCGATGCTGGCCTTGCTGGTGGCGCGATCCTTAAACAGCAGGCGCAAACGCTGCAGGAAGGAGAGCGATTGCCCAGCGTCTTTCTGCCGTACGAATTCCTCCGGTTCACCCAGAGTGCGGCGGATCAGGAATGACGCCAGCGCCGGCAGCAGGCCGACCAAAAACATGCCGCGCCAGCCGATGTGTTCCAGCAGCAGCGGCGTCAGGAAGGCGGCCGCCAGCACGCCCAGTTGCCAGCCCATGCCGACGTAAGCCGAAGCGCGGTTGCGCTTCTCCGCCGGCCAGGCTTCGGCGATCAGCGCCATGCCGATGCCGAACTCGCCGCCCAGCCCGATGCCCGCCAGGGTGCGATAGGCCAGCAGATCCCAATATCCTTGCGCCACGGCGCACAGACCGGTGAACAGGGAAAACATCAGGATGGTGATCGTGAGCACCCGGATTCGGCCGAAGCGATCGCTGAGGTGGCCGAAGATCACGCCGCCCAGCACCGCGCCGATCAGCGTCCAGGTGACCAGCGAACCGGCGGCCGATGAGGTTAATCCTAATTCGCTGCTGATGGCCGGCAGCATAAAGCCGAGGATCAGCAGGTCAAACCCGTCCATGGCGTAACCGGTGACCGAAGCCAGCATGGCCTTACCGGGCGTCGCGTGGTTTTTTTTCTCTGTTATTACGGACATGAATCTTTATCTGTGTGGTGAACTCGGTGGGCCTATTGTGCCGCGCGGCGGCGGACGCCACCAGATAAAAACGGCGGGCTGTCTCAGACGCGCCGAATTTGGGCTATAAAAATGCTATGCTTTGCCGCCTTTCAGCCAGCGCGCTGAATACCATGATGAAAAGAGATCGGGAATGCAGATGAGTATACATAACCAGGTGCGCCGCAGTTTGCAGGCGATTGAACAATCCATGCGCGATCTGGCGCTGTGGCAGGCCGCGCCGCCTGATCATGAGGCCTTCTCCAGCACCGAGCCGTTCTGCATCGACAGCATGTCGGCCGAAGCCTGGCTGCAGTGGGTGTTCTTGCCGCGCATGTATGCGTTGCTGGACGCCGAAGCGCCGCTGCCGACGCGCTTCGCCATCACGCCTTATTTCGAAGAGGCGTTGAAAGATCGTGAACCGAGCAGCCTGCCGCTGCTGGTGCTGCTGCAACAGCTGGATTTGATGTTGAATAAAGCGCCGTAATTCGCCGGCGGCGCGCAGATTTTTGCCGCCCGGCAGTGTAGAGTACTCGCGCGGATGCCGGGCAGGAGAGCCGAAGGCGTCTTTCGGCTCGGTAGAACCGCGGCGGTTGACCGGGGGCTGCATTAGGATGATGAGGTGCTGCAATAATGGATTTATTAAGGTTTATCCTGCGTTTGCCTTTTACCCTGGTTAAGGGCGTTTGCCGCCTGCTGGGCGGGATTTTGTCGCTGTTGGGGCGGTTGCTGAGACCGCTGGTCGGCAACCTCAGTTGGCGTGCGCCGGCCTGGTGGGCTGCGCTGCCGCGCGGTTTTTTGCGGCTCGAAAGCGGCGTAGATAAACACCCGAAAGCGATCGGTTTGGGCTTGCTGCTGCTGGCGGGCGCCACAGGCGGCGCGTTTTACGGCTGGCACTGGTGGCAAAACCGCCCCCAGCCCATCGAACCGGCGCCAATGGCGGTTCAGGAGATCAGCGCCGAGTTGGCCAACCCCGAGCCGATAGACTACGCCGCCGCCCGGCAGGCGCCGCAAACGGTGAGCCTGACCTTCAGCGGCTCGGCCGCGGCAATAAGCGCGGTGGGTAAAACCGTGAGCGCCGGCATCATCCTCAAACCGGCTGCAGAAGGGCAGTGGGCGTGGCGCAATGAGTCGACGCTGGTGTTCACGCCGAAAAAACCGCTGCCGATGGGCGCGAAATATGACGTAACCCTCGAGCCCGCCACCTTGCTGGCGCCGCAGGTCAAGCTCGCCAAAACCCGCTATGCCTTCACCGTGCCCGCGTTCGATTACCGCCTGGGGCAGGCCGAGTATTACCGCGATCCGCAAGATGCGCAGAAACGCAGCGCGATTTTCAATTTGCAGTTCAATGCGCCGGTCGACGTCGCCAGCTTTGAAAAACAGATTTCGCTGGGATTGAAGGAGGGCAGCGCTTCCTCCGAGAAAAAGCTGAACTTCTCCCTGGTCTATGACGAGAAAAAACTGAACGCCTGGGTGCATTCCGAGCCGCTGCAGGCGCTGGATCAGGGCGGTGCTGTGCATCTGACCGTCGGCAAAGGCGTTAAATCGACGGCGGCCGGCAATGCGGTCGCTGAGGCGAAAAGCAACTGGGTCAAAGTACCGACGCTGTACAGCCTGGCGCTGAGCGACGCCAGCGCCCAGGTGGTGGATACCGACGGCGGCCAAGGGCAGCGTGCGCTGGTGGTCGGCTTCAGCGATGCGGTGAAGGATAAAGAGCTGGCGCGGGCCACCAAAGCCTGGCTGCTGCCGCAGCACGATCCGAGCGATGCCGAGACCGCCAACGATGCTGAAGATTTCTATCAATGGACGGTCGACAGCGTCGGTAAAAACGTGCTGGCGCAGGCGACGGCATTGCCATTGACGCTTAACGAGGCGGAAGAGGCCTACCAGCCGCAGTTCAGCTTCCGCTTTGAAGCTCCGGCGCACCGCTTCGTGCTGATCGAGATAGACAACCAGCTGGTCTCCGTCGGCGGTTACAAAATGCCGAAGAAGGTTTATCGAGTGGTCGAAGTGCCGGAGTTCCCGAAATCGCTGCAGTTCATGTCCGCAGGCTCGCTGCTGTCGGTCAACGGCGACAAACAGATCAGCGTGGCGGCGCGCAACGTGGCGGGCCTGCGGCTGGACATCAAGCGGGTGATCCCGAGTCAGCTGCAGCACATCGTCTCCTTCAAAAGCCGGGAATACTCGTCAACGGAATTCAACCGGCTCAACGACGAATATTTCACCGAGCATTTCAAATACCAGACGGCGCTCAACAACGAGCGGCCGGGGGAAGTGAACTATCAGGGCATCGATCTCTCCCGCTATCTCTCCACCAACGCCAGTTCCCATCGCGGAGTATTCCTGCTGACGCTGTCCGAATGGCAGCCGAACCGGAAACCGGCGGCGGAAGAGGCGGGCGCCGAGCCAGAACAGGAACCGGACGAGAGCACCGGGGATGATCAGCCCGATGTCGGCGATTCGCGCTTTGTGGTGGTGACCGATCTGGGCATCGTCGCCAAGAGCTCGCAGGATAAGACGCGCGACGTCTTTGTGCAGTCGATTCAAAGCGGCGCGCCGGTTAGCGGCGCCAACGTGTCGGTGGTGGCCAAAAATGGCGTGACGCTGCTCAGCCAAACCACCGGGGCCGACGGCCACGTGCGTTTCCCGGCGCTCGATGTGTACACCAACGAGCGCCAGCCGGTGATGTTCCTGGTGGAAAAGGAGGGGGATGTCTCCTTCCTGCCGACCGGCAGCTATAACGATCGCGGGCTGGACTTCTCGCGCTTCGACGTCGCCGGTGAACAAACGCCGACCGATCCGCGCACGCTCGGCAGTTACCTGTTCTCCGATCGCGGCGTTTATCGGCCGGGGGATACCTTTAACATCGGCCTGATCACCCGCGCCGCCGACTGGGGCGTTGGCCTGGCTGGCGTGCCGGTGCGCGCCGAAATCCGCGATCCGCGCGACAAGCTGATGACCACCGTGCCGCTGACGCTGGGCGCCAGCGGTTTCAACGAGCTGAGCTATACCACCGATGAAAACTCGCCTACCGGCGAGTGGAACGTCTATCTGTATCTGATCGGCAAAAACAACGATACCTCCACGCTGCTCGGCCATACCGCGGTCAATGTGAAGGAGTTCGAACCGGATCAGCTGAAAGTGAAGCTGGCGCTGACGCCAAACCGCCAGCAAGGCTGGGTCAAACCGTCCGAGCTGAAGGCCAGCATCGATGTGCAGAACCTGTTCGGCACTCCGGCGCAGGATCGCCGCGTGAGCACCAGGCTGACGCTGCGGCCGATGTATCCGAGCTTCGATCGCTTCCCGGATTATGCGTTCTATGAAAATCGGCAAAACAGCGACGGGTTCGAAACCGAGCTGGAAGATCGCACCACCGATGAGCACGGCGCGGCCGATATCCCGCTCGATCTGAAATCCTACGCCGACGCCACTTATCAGCTGCAGCTGCTGTCGGAGGCGTTCGTCGCCGGCGGCGGGCGCTCGGTGGCGGCGACCGCCCGCACGCTGGTTTCGCCTTACGATTACCTGATCGGGGTGAAGGCGGACGGCGATCTGGGCTACATCAACCGCGACGCGGAGCGGCATCTGAACGTGATCGCCATCGATCCGAATCTGCAACAGATCGCCCTGCCGAATCTGAAGCAGGTGTTGATCGAGCAGAAATACATTTCGGTGCTGACCAAACAGGATTCGGGCGTTTACAAATACCAGTCGAAGATGAAGGAAGTGCAGCTGTCGGAACAGCCGCTGGCGCTGAGCGCGCAGGGCGCGGATCTGCGGCTGGCGACCGATAAGCCGGGCGACTTCGTGCTGGTGATTGAAGATACGCAGGGCAAAACGCTCAATCGCGTCGCCTACAGCGTGGCCGGCAACGCCAACCTGAGCCGTTCGCTGGATCGCAACGCCGAACTGAAGCTGAAACTGAACCAGGCGGAATATCAGCCGGGCGAAGAGATCGAGGTGGCGATCAACGCGCCTTATACCGGCAGCGGCTTGATCACCATCGAGAAGGACAGGGTTTACGCCTGGCAGTGGTTCCACACCGACACCACCAGCTCGGTGCAGAAGATCCGCGTGCCGGCCGGCATGGAGGGCAACGGCTACATCAACGTGCAGTTCGTGCGCGATATCAACTCCAGCGAGATCTTCATGAGCCCGCTGAGCTATGGCGTGATGCCGTTCAAGATCAGCACCAAGGCGCGGCAAAACAGCCTCGAGGTGACGGCGCCGGAGGTCATCAAGCCGGGTGAAAACCTGACGATGACGGTCAAGACCGACGCGCCGCAGCAGGTGGCGCTGTTCGCCGTCGATGAGGGCATTCTGCAGGTGGCGCGCTACCGCCTGAAGGATCCGCTGGAGTTCTTCTTCAGCAAGCGCGAACTGAACGTGAGCAGCTCGCAGATCCTCGATCTGATCCTGCCGGAGTTCAGCAAGCTGATGGCGCTGACCGCGGCGCCGGGCGGCGATGCGGGCGAGGGGCTGGATCTCAACCTCAACCCGTTCAAGCGCAAGCGCGACAAGCCGGTGGCCTATTGGTCCGGCATTACCGAGGTCAGCGGCGAGAAGCAGTTCGTCTACCCGGTGCCGGACTACTTCAACGGCAAGATCCGCGTGATGGCGATTTCGGTGACCCCGGAGAAAATCGGCAAGGCGCAAACCGCCGCCACGGTGCGCGACAATTTCATCATGACGCCGAACGTGCCGGCGATGGTGGCGCCGGGCGACGAGTTCGACGTCAGCGTGGGCGTCAGCAACAACCTCGACGGGCTGAACGGCCAGTCGGTGGCCATCAACGTTCTGTTGACGCCGCCGCCGCAGTTGGAGGTGGTGGGCAACGCGACGCAAAGCCTGACGCTGGCGGAAAAACGCGAAGGCGTGATCGCTTTCCGCCTGCGCGCCAAAGCCGTGCTGGGCGATGCGCCGCTGGTGTTCGACGCCCGTTACGGCGACCAGGCCAGCCGCCGTACCGTCAGCACCTCGGTGCGGCCGGCGGCGCCGTACCGTACCCAGTCGGTGATGGGGCGCATGAGCGGCGGCAGTCAGAACGTCGATGGCTTGCGCCAGATGTTCGACGCTTTTGCGCAGCGCCGGGCGGCGGTATCGAATTCGCCGCTGGTGCTGACCAGCGGGCTGGCGCAGTACCTGGCGGATTACCCGTATTACTGTTCCGAGCAGATCGTCAGCCGCTCCATTCCGCTGATGCTGCAGAGCCGCCACCCCGAGATGAAAAGCAGCCTGAGCCAGGCGGAAGTCAGCAAGCAGCTGCGCAACCTGCTTGGCGTGCTGCGTGCGCGCCAGAACGACAGCGGAGCGATCGGCACCTGGCGTTCGTCGCCGGATGCCGATCCTTTCGTCACGCCTTATGTGGTGCAGTATCTGCTCGAAGCCAAAGCGGCGGGCTACGCCCTGCCGGAAGGCATGCTGGACGAGGCCAACGGCGCATTGCGCGAACTGGCGGCCAGCGGATTCGACGATCTGTATCTGCTGCGCCTGCGCAGCTGGGCAGTTTACCTGTTGACGCTGCAGGGCGAAGTGACCACCAACTCGCTGGCGGCGGTGCAGGATACGCTGCAAAAACGCTATGGCGAAGGGTGGAAAACCGATCTGAGCGCGCTGTATCTGGCTTCTTCTTATCGGTTGTTGAAGATGGACGACGAAGCCGCCGCGCTGTTGCAACCGAGCTGGCAGCAGCTGAGCAAGGCGTATGACAGCGCCTGGTGGACGCAGAATTATTTCGATCCGCTGGTGCAGGATGCGACGCGGCTGTATCTGATTACCCGTCACTTCCCGGAGAAGGTGGCGTCGATCCCGCCGCAGGTGCTGGAGAATATGGTCAAGGCGCTGAAAGAAGAGCGTTACACCACCTACTCCTCCGCGATGAGCATTCTGGCGCTGGAAAGCTATTCGGCCCAGGTGGCGGCGCAATCCGCCAATGCGGATGCCTTGGGCATCGTGCAGGTAGGCAAAAGCGGCGGCGAGCCGCAGCGCATCAGTGAGCTGCAGGGGCTGTTCGTTCAGGGGCAGTTCAACGCCGATGCCACCGCGGTGCGCTTCACCAACGGCGGCAATGCGCCGGCCTGGTATGTGGTGACGCAGGCCGGTTACGACCTGAATGCGCCGCAAAAAGCGCTGTCGCGCGGCATTGAGATCGTCCGCGATTACACCGACGAACAGGGCAAGCCGGTGACGCAGGTGACGCTGGGGCAGAAGATCAATGTCCATCTGAAGGTGCGCGCCAACTCGAAAGAGGGGCAGAGCAACCTGGCGATCGTCGATCTGCTGCCGGGCGGGTTCGAAGTGGTGCAGCAGACGCCGCCGGAACCGGCCGATGCCGGCGAGGAGAGCGAAGACCGCGGCGGTTGGCAGTCGCCGCTGGCCGCTACCGGCTCCACTTGGGCGCCGGATTACAGTGATACCCGTGAAGATCGGGTGATTATCTACGGCAGCGCCGGCACCGAGGTACAGGAGTTCGTCTATCAGATCAAGGCCACCAATACCGGCAGCTTTATTGTTCCACCGGCCTACGGCGAAGCCATGTATGACCGTGAAGTGCAGGCGATGTCGGCCGGCGGCGGCAAGCTGGTGGTGGTGCCGGCGGGCAACGACTAGGCCGGCTCCGGCGCCAGGCCAGCGTCTGGCGCCGGGGTGGTGAGAACGTATGAAGATCCTGACCGGGCGCGTGCTGCAAAACGGCTTGATGGCGGTGTTTTTACTGGCGCTGCTGCTGGCCGCGATTCGGCTGTGGCCGCATCCGCCCCTGTGGCAGGGGCTGCCGCAGTCTTCCGTCTATTACGACAGGCACGGCGCGCTGCTGCGCATCACCCTGGCCAACGACGACCGCTACCGGCTGTGGACGCCGCTGGAGCAGGTGTCGCCGTTGGCGGTGCGCGGGCTGCTGCTGCACGAAGACCGCTGGTTCTACTACAACCCCGGTTTTAACCCCGTCAGCCTGATGCGCGGCTTCTGGCGCAGCTATGTCGCCGGCGGCAAAATGCAGGGCGGATCGACCATCAGCATGCAGCTGGCGCGCATGCGCTGGCATCTCAACACCCGCACGCCGGGCGGCAAGCTGCTGCAGGTGCTGCGTGCGGTGCAGCTGGAACTGAGCTACTCCAAGCGCGATATCCTGGAAGCCTACCTGAATTACGCCCCTTACGGCCGCAACATCGAAAGCATCGGCGCCGCCAGCCTGATCTATTTCGCCAAGTCGCCGAAGGATTTGACCCTGCCGGAGGCGCTGACGCTGGCGGTGCTGCCGCAGTCGCCCAGCTACCGTCTGGAGCCGAAAACCGGCGTGCTCGGCACCGCGTTGACCCAGGCGCGCAACCGTCTGTTCCAGCGCTGGCAGCGGGTTTACCCCACCGACGCCAGCCAGCAAACGCTGTTCCGCCTGCCGCTGGCGCTGCGCCAGCCCGAACAAGTGCCCTATATCGCGCCGCACTTTATCGAACAGCTGCGCCAGCAGACGCAGCAACTGGTGCAGCGCGATACCCGCGTCGACACCACGCTGGACGCCGGGTTGCAGCGGCTGGTTGAGCGGCAGGTCAATGCCTTTATCGCCCGCAACCGCAGCCGCGGCATCCAAAACGCCGCGGTGCTGCTGGTGGACAGCCGCGATATGGGGGTGCGCGCGCTGGTGGGATCGGCGGATTATTACAATCGGCCGATCCAGGGGCAGGTGAACGGCACCAACGCCAAGCGCTCGCCGGGTTCGACGCTCAAACCGTTCATCTACGCGCTGGGCATGGAGCAGGGCGTGCTGCATCCGATGACCATCCTGAAGGACGTGCCTTCGTCGTTCGGCGCCTATGCGCCGGAAAATTTCGACCGGCGCTTTCTCGGCCCGGTGACCGCCACCGACGCGCTGAATTTCAGCCGCAACATCCCGGCGGTGTATGTCGCCTCGCAGCTGCGCCAGCCGACCTTTTATCAGTTTTTGCGCCTGACCGGCGTCGCCAATATGGCCAACGAAAGCCACTACGGGCTGTCGCTGGTGCTGGGCGGCGGCGAGGTGACGGCGCAGGAATTGGCGAAGCTGTATGCGTTGCTGGCGAACCGCGGCGAGCTGCGACCGCTTCGTATGCAGCTGAACGAGGCCGAATCGACGCCGGTGCGGCTGCTGAGCGAGGAGGCCAGTTTCATCACGCTGGATATGCTGCGCCAGCACCGGCGGCCGGGCGATACGCTGGCGCAGCGTTCTTCTTCGCTGCCGGTGTACTGGAAGACCGGCACTTCCTGGGGCTTTCGCGACGCCTGGAGCGTCGGGATTTTCGGTCCTTACGTGCTGGTGGTGTGGGAAGGCAACTTCGACGGGCGCGGCAACAATGCGTTGGTCGGCGCCGAGGCGGCCGCGCCGCTGTTCTTCAACATCATCGACAGCGTCAATGCCAGCTACCCCGGCCTGCGGGAACCGAAGCACCCGTTCCCCCAACGGCTGCGGCGGGTGGATATTTGCCTCGCCAGCGGCGATCTGCCGACGCCGTGGTGCCAGCAGAAGGGCAAGACCTGGTTCATTCCCGGCAAGTCGCCGATCAAGGTCGACAGCGTCTATCGGCCGGTGGTGCTGGATATTCACAGCGGCGAGGTCGTTTGCCCGCCGTATGACGCGGCGCAGACCCGTACCGAAATCTTTGAGTTCTGGCCTTCCGATCTGGCCAACGTGTTCGCCCAGGCCGGGCTGCCGAAACGGACGCCGCCGGTCAACCGCTGCAAGGACAACGGCATCGCCGTCGGCGGCAACGCGCCGCGCATCACTTCGCCGCTGAAAAACACCACCTATACCCTGCGCCAGTCGCAGCAGGGGCGAGATAAAATCGCCTTCAACGCGGTGACGGACGCCGACAGCAAGACGGTGTACTGGTTCGTCGATGATATCTATCTCGGCAGTAGCGCCAGCAAAAAGCCGATCGACTGGCGGCCGATCGACAACGGGCGCTACCGCATTCGGGCGGTGGACGATCGCGGCCGTGCCGATACGCGGCTGGTGACCATCGAATGGGTGAACTAGCGCTGAGCCGCACGCCTGTTATACTCGCGCCCGAAACGGCTATTTACCTGGGAAAGCGATGTGATTGAGATTTTGTATCAGGATGAACACCTGGTGGCGGTGAACAAGCCGTCGGGCTGGTTGGTGCACCGCAGTTGGCTGGATCGTCATGAGACCCGCTTTATGATGCAGACGGTGCGCGATCAGCTCGGGCAGCACGTCTTTACCGTGCACCGTCTCGATCGCCCGACTTCCGGCGTGCTGCTGATGGCGCTCTCCAGCGAGGTGGCGCGTCTGCTGTCGCAGCAGTTCGAGCAGCATCAGGTGCAGAAAACCTACCATGCGGTGGTGCGCGGCTACGTGCAGGAAGGGGCGACCCTCGACTATCCGCTGACGGCGGAGCTGGACAAAATCGCCGATAAACATGCCGATGCCGATAAAGGGCCGCAGCCGGCGGTGACGCACTACCGGCCGCTGGCGCAGGTAGAGATGCCGGTGGCGGTCGGCCGCTACGACAGCGCGCGCTACAGCCTGGTGGAGCTGCAGCCGGAAACCGGCCGCAAGCACCAGCTGCGGCGCCACATGGCGCATCTTCGCCATCCGATCATCGGCGACAGCAAGCACGGCGATCTGCGGCAGAACCGCGGCATGGCGCAGCATTTCGGCTGCCCGCGCCTGATGCTGCACGCCAGCCATCAGCAGCTGACGCACCCGGTGACCGGTGAGGCGCTGCGGGTGACGGCGCGCTGGGACGAAGACTGGCAAGGGGTGATGACGCAGTTCGGCTGGGCGGGAGTATTCCCTGAACTTGCCGGGGTTGAGTTTAGCGCGGCTAACGGTCAGGATAGCTGACAATTTTTAAAGGTAATGAAGGGAGTAGGAGCCATGGCTCAGGTTGGTATCTTCGTGGGAACGGTCTACGGCAATTCGCTGCTGGTGGCGGAAGAGGCGCAAAACATCCTCAGCGAACAGGGCCATGAGGTCAAACTGTTCGAAGAGGGCACGCTGGAGGCCTGGCAGTATTATCGTCAGCACTACGCGCTGGTGATTACCTCCACCACCGGGCAGGGCGATCTGCCGGACAGCATCGCGCCGCTGTTCCACGCCATTCGCGATCAGGTTGGCTATCAGCCGGAGCTGCGCTATGGGCTGATCGCCCTCGGCGACAGCAGCTATGACAACTTCTGCGGCGCCGGGCGCGCGTTCGACGCGCTGCTGCAGGAGCAGGGCGCCACCCGCGTTGGCGAAGTGTTGGAGATCGATGCGATGGAACAGCCGGAGCCGGAAGTGGTCGCCTGCCCGTGGGTCGAGCAGTGGGGCACGCTGCTGCAATCGTAAAGTAAAAAGGCGCCGCGAAAGGGCGCCTTGGCGATGATGCGGATCAACCGATCCGCATTACTTGCCGCGGGTGAGTTTTTCCAGATCGGCTTCGATCTCGGCAATCTTGTGCGACACCACGCCTTCGAGATGGCGCAGGTCGTCGAGGATTTTACGCTTCAGATCCACTTCCACCTGATCGCGTTGGCACAGCTGATCCAGTTCGTCGATCACGTAACGCAGGTTCGGGTTGATCTCGTGAATTTCCTTGTAGCCCTGGCCGGCGTTGTCCGCCACCACGGTTTTACGCTGGCGCGGGTACTTGAACTTCACGCTTTTAGCGAAGAACTCGCCCTTGTCCTTGCGGAAATAGATCTTGAGGATGTCGTTGTTGGCCTCTTGACGCAGGCTATAGCGATCGACGTCTTCCGGTTGATTGATGCCCAAACTCTTCAAGTTATCGTACATACTGCGCCCTCTTTAGATGTGATCGTTATATTCCACGACTGCGATTATGGCGGAAAGCGAGGTCTGCGACTGTGACTGCCAGCGAAACGCAGACAAAAAAATAGCGGGTGAATCACCCGCTATTTCAATTTAGTCGATAGTGCGCAATAACTCATTAATGCCGACTTTACCGCGCGTTTTGGCGTCGACTTTCTTGACGATCACCGCGCAGTACAGGCTGTAGGAACCGTCTTTCGACGGCAGGTTGCCGGAAACCACCACCGAACCCGCTGGCACGCGGCCGTAATGGATTTCGCCGGTCTCGCGGTCATAGATACGGGTGCTCTGGCCGAGGTACACGCCCATCGAAATCACCGAGCCTTCTTCCACGATCACGCCTTCCACCACTTCGGAGCGCGCGCCGATGAAGCAGTTGTCTTCGATGATGGTCGGGTTGGCCTGCAGCGGCTCCAGCACGCCGCCGATGCCGACGCCGCCGGACAGGTGAACGTTTTTGCCGATCTGCGCGCAAGAACCGACGGTGGCCCAGGTGTCGACCATGGTGCCTTCGTCGACGTAGGCGCCGATGTTAACGTAAGACGGCATCAGCACGGTGTTGCGCGCGATGAACGCGCCCTGGCGCACGGTGGCCGGCGGCACGACGCGGAAACCTTCCTTCTGGAAGCGCGCTTCGTCGTAGTCGGCGAACTTCATCGGCACCTTGTCGTAGTAGCGGGTTTCCGCGCCGTCCATCACCTTGTTGTCGTTGATGCGGAAAGAGAGCAGCACGGCTTTCTTCAGCCACTGATGGGTGACCCATTGACCGTCGATCTTCTCGGCGACGCGCAGGGCGCCGCTGTCCAGCAGGCCGATCACCTGGTTTACCGCTTCGCGCGTTACGGTGTCTACGTTCGCCGGGGTGATGTCCGCACGGCGCTCGAAGGCGCTTTCAATAACGTTCTGTAATTGCTGCATGCTGTTCTCTTTCCTGATGTTGTCGGTAAAAAGTTACTTGTATCACATTTTATCGTTTGGGGTGAGGGCCTCTGTCAACCGTTGCTCCAACTTTCTGCGCGTTTCCTGGTCGAGCGCGCGCCGCTCGCCGTCGGCCAGGATAAACAAATCCTCGACCCGCTCGCCGATGGTGGAAATGCGCGCGCCGTGCAGCGACAGCCCCAGGTCGGCGAACACTTCGCCCACCCGCGCCAGCAGGCCGGGCTGGTCGAGTGCGGTCAGCTCCAGGTAGCTGCGGCGATCGGTATGGGTCGGCAGGAAAGTGACCTCGGTCGGCACGCTGAAGTGACGCAGCTTGGAAGAGGGCCGGCGCACGCGCGGCGGCTGATACTCCCGCTGGGTGATGGCCTGCAGCAGCGCCTGGCGGATCGCCGCGTGGCGATCCTGCGCCAGCGGGCTGCCGTCCGGCTCCAGCACGATAAAGGTGTCCATTGCCATGCCGTCGCGGTTGGTGAAGATCTGGGCGTCGTGCACGCTCAGATTGCGGCGATCCATCTCCCCGGCGACGGCGGCGAACAGATAAGGGCGGTCCGGGCTCCAGATGAAGATCTCGGTGCCGCCGCGCGTCGCCTGGCGGCTGACCAGCACCAGCGGCTGGGTGGAATCGTGGGCCAGCAGGTGGCGGGCGTGCCAGGCCAGCTGATTCGGCGAGTGGCGCAGGAAATAGTCGGCTCGGCAGCGGCTCCAGATGCGGTGCAGCGCCTCTTCGTCGATGTTGTCCATGCGTAGCAGCGCCAGCGCCTGCAGGCGGTGATGGCGCACGCGTTCGCGCAGATCCGGGCTGTTTTGCATGCCGCGGCGCAGCTGCTTCTCGGTGGCGAAATACAGCTCGCGCAGCAGGCTCTGCTTCCAGCTGTTCCACAGGGTTTCGTTGGTGGCGCAGATGTCGGCCACCGTCAGGCATACCAGATAGCGCAGGCGGGTTTCGCTCTGCACTTCGCTGCTGAACTGCTGGATCACCGTCGGATCCTGGATATCGCGGCGCTGCGCGGTGACCGACATCAGCAGGTGGCAGCGCACCAGCCAGGCCACCAGCTGGGTTTCACGCGAGTTGAGGCCGTGAAGTTCGGCGAACTCCACCACGTCTTCCGCGCCGAGGATCGAGTGGTCGCCGCCGCGCCCTTTGGCGATATCGTGGAACAACGCCGCCAGCAGCAGCAGTTCCGGGTGCGGCAGGCGCGGATACAGCTCCACGCACAGCGGATGGCGCGGCCGAGTCTGGTCGTCAGCGAAACTCTCCAGCTTCTGCAGCACGCGGATGGTGTGTTCATCGACGGTATAGGCGTGGAACAGGTCGAACTGCATCTGCCCGACGATCTTGCCCCACTGCGGCATATAGGCCCACAGCACGCTGTGACGGTGCATCGGCACCAGTGCGCGCGATACCGCGCCGGGATGGCGCAGGATGGCCATAAACAGATCGCGCGCTTCCGGAATGGTGCACAGCGGCTGCTTCAGGTGGCGGCGCGCGTGACGCAGCTGGCGCACGGTGGTGGAATAAATGCCCTTGATCTCGCGGTTGCGCACCATCAGGTAGAACATGCGCATGATGGCCTGCGGCTCGCGGATAAACAGCGTTTCGTCGCGCAGGTCGATCAGATCGCCGCGCAGCTGGAAATCGTCGTTCAGCGGGCGCGGCTTCTCGGTGGCGTCCAGCGCCAGAATGGCCTCGTCGAACAGCTGCAGCAGCATGTGGTTCAGTTCGCTGACGCGCCGCGTCATGCGGTAGAAGTCTTTCATCATGCGTTCGACCGGCTCGTTGCCTTCGCCTTCATAGCGCAGCAGCTGCGCGACGCTGAGCTGGCGATCGAACAGCAGGCGGTTGTCGTAACGCGGCAGCACCAGGTGCAGCGCGAAGCGGATGCGCCACAGGAAGCTCTGGCACTCGTTCAGCTCGTTGCGCTCGGCCTGGGTGAGGAAACCGAAGCCGACCATTTCGTCCAGCGAGGTGGCGCCGAAGTGGCGGCGCGCCACCCACAGCAGCGTGTGGATGTCACGCAGGCCGCCGGGGCTGCTTTTGATATCCGGCTCCAGGTTATAGCTGGTGCCGTGGTAGCGCTGATGGCGCTCCTGCTGCTCGTTGATCTTGGCGTGGAAAAACTGCGGCGAAGGCCAGAAGCCGTCGCTGAAGATATGTTTTTGCATCTGCAGGAACAGCGCGACGTCGCCGCAGATCATACGCGATTCAATCAGGTTGGTGGCCACGGTCAGATCCGCCAACCCTTCCAGCAGGCACTCTTCCAGAGTGCGCACGCTGTGGCCCACTTCCAGCTTGAGATCCCACAGCAGGGTGATGAATTCGCCGACCCGCTGCGACTGCTGTTCCGTCAGCCGGCGCTGGCTGAGTACCAGCACGTCGATGTCCGACAGCGGGTGCAGTTCGCCGCGGCCGTAGCCGCCGACCGCCACCAGCGCCGTTTCCGGGATATCTTCGAAGCCGTAGAACGTCCACAGCCGGCGTAGCAGGCGATCGATAAAGTCGCTGCGCGCCGCCACCAGGCTTTCGGCGCTGGAGCCGGCGTCGAACGCCGCCGCCAGCCACAGCTGGAACTGCTCCAGCCGCTGTTTCAGCATCGGGCAGGTGAGCTCTTCGTCGCCGTAGGTGCTGGGGGAGGCGGGCGGCATCGGCACGGCCGGGGCCGCCTGTTGAAGGAGATTGTCAGACATAGTGCGCAGCCCATAAAAAAGGCCGGCAAAAGCCGGCCTGGTGATATTCTGCACGCGGCGTGCGCCGCGGTGCTTACATCTCGTGCGTAATGATGTTGGGGATGGTGTCATCCTTGCGCAACGTCATTATCTCGCAGCCGTTATCAGTGACCACAATAGTATGCTCATACTGCGCCGACAAGCTGCGATCTTTGGTTTTTACCGTCCAGCCGTCTTTCATGGTGCGGATGCGGTAGTCGCCGGCGTTGACCATCGGTTCGATGGTGAAGGCCATGCCCGCCTGCAGCACCACGCCGCCATCGTCGGCATCATAGTGCAGCACCTGCGGCTCTTCGTGGAACACTTCGCCGATGCCGTGGCCGCAGTACTCGCGCACCACGGAGAATTTCTCGGCCTCGACGAATTGCTGGATAGCCTTGCCCAGGGTGCGCAGGCGGATGCCCGGCTTGACCATCTTCAGCGCCAGATACAGGCTTTCCTGAGTGACGCGGCACAGGCGCTCGCCCAGAATGGTCGGTTTGCCGACGATGAACATCTTCGAGGTGTCGCCGTGGAAGCCATCTTTAATCACGGTCACGTCGATATTGACGATGTCGCCGTCTTTCAGCGTTTTGTCGTCGCTCGGGATGCCGTGGCACACCACTTCGTTCACCGAGATGCACACGGATTTCGGGAAGCCGTGGTAGCCGAGGCAGGCGGAGATGGCCTGCTGCTCGTTGGTGATGTACTCGTGACAGATACGGTCCAGCTCGCCGGTGGTCACGCCAGGTTTGACGTGCGGCTCGATGATTTCCAGCACTTCGGCGGCCAGGCGGCCGGCCACGCGCATTTTTTGGATGTCATCAGGTGTTTTAATTGAGATTGCCATGAAATTCGTCCGCAGGTGTCGTTATCGTCGACAATAAGAAGCAGTGACTTATGGTATCAGCCCGGCCGGGGGCTGCCAAATTTCATTTCCCGATGCCCGGCGCAAAGCAACAAAAGTTGGTGTCGGCTGCGGGTTTATGGTATAAAGCGCGCCGGCGATCCGCGACTTGGTTCTTGTGACCTGGCAGGAATTGGCCGAAAATACTTTAACTGCACTCATTTTGTGTAAATAACACACACGTATCGGCACATCCGCCGGGGTGCCCTGAGGTGACTTGTCGCCGCCAGGGTCGGCGTTATGGGATACGTGGAGGCATAACCCCAATTAATCTATAGAGGTTTAATCATGGCAACTGTTTCCATGCGCGACATGCTCAAGGCTGGTGTTCACTTCGGTCACCAGACCCGTTACTGGAACCCGAAAATGAAGCCTTTCATCTTCGGCGCTCGTAACAAGGTTCACATCATCAACCTGGAGCAGACCGTACCAATGTTCAACGCCGCTCTGGCTGAACTGAGCAAGATCTCTTCCCGTAAAGGCAAGATCCTGTTCGTAGGTACCAAGCGCGCAGCAAGCGAAGCGGTAAAAGACGCTGCTAACAGCTGTGACCAGTTCTTCGTGAACCACCGCTGGTTGGGCGGCATGCTGACTAACTGGAAAACCGTTCGTCAGTCCATCAAGCGTTTGAAAGATCTGGAAATCCAGTCTCAAGACGGCACCCTGGACAAGCTGACCAAGAAAGAAGCGCTGATGCGCACTCGTGAACTGGCCAAGCTGGAAAACTCCCTGGGCGGTATCAAAGATATGGGCGGTCTGCCAGACGCACTGTTCGTTATCGATGCCGATCACGAGCACATCGCGATCAAAGAAGCCAACAACCTGGGTATCCCGGTATTCTCTATCGTTGATACCAACTCCAACCCAGACGGCGTTGACTTCATCATCCCTGGTAACGACGACGCAATCCGTGCAGTAAACCTGTACCTGACTGCCGTTGCTGCCGCTGTGCGTGAAGGTCGTTCTCAAGATCTGGCCGTTCAGGCGGAAGAAGGCTTCGTAGAAGCTGAATAATAAGGCAAGCTCGTCACTGAGCCCTTATTAACCAGGTATTGACATATGTTGGTTAGGGGGGCCTGTTAAGGCCCCCTTTGCTTATCTGAATGAGAACTGTCTCCACGCGAGATAACCGAGGAAAAATAAATGGCTGATATTACCGCTGCCCTGGTAAAAGAACTGCGCGAGCGTACCGGCGCTGGCATGATGGATTGCAAGAAGGCGCTGGTTGAATCCAACGGCGACATCGAACTGGCAATCGAAAACATGCGTAAGTCCGGTGCGATCAAAGCCGCTAAAAAAGCAGGCAACGTAGCTGCTGACGGCGTGATCAAAACCAAGATCGAAGGCAACTACGGCATCATTCTGGAAGTTAACTGCCAGACTGACTTCGTAGCGAAAGACGCCGGTTTCCAGGCGTTCGCCGACAAAGTGCTGGATGCGGCCATGGCCGGCAAAATCACTGACGTTGACGTGCTGAAAGCACAGTTCGAAGAAGAGCGCGTAGCGCTGGTGGCAAAAATCGGCGAAAACATCAACATTCGTCGCGTTGCTTCCCTGGAAGGCGAAGTGCTGGGCAGCTACCTGCACGGCGCGCGTATCGGCGTTCTGGTTGCGGCTAAAGGCGCTGACGAAGAGCTGGTTAAGCAAATCGCAATGCACATTGCGGCAAGCAAGCCAGAGTTCGTGAAGCCGGAAGACGTGTCTGCTGAAGTGGTAGAAAAAGAGTACCAGGTTCAGCTGGACATCGCCATGCAGTCCGGCAAGCCGAAAGAAATCGCAGAGAAAATGGTTGAAGGCCGCATGAAGAAATTCACCGGCGAAGTTTCTCTGACCGGTCAGCCTTTCGTTATGGATCCGAGCAAATCCGTTGCTCAGGTGCTGAAAGAGCACAACGCTGACGTGACCAACTTCATTCGCTTCGAAGTGGGCGAAGGCATCGAGAAAGTCGAGACCGACTTCGCTGCTGAAGTTGCCGCGATGAGCAAACAGTCTTAATGACTGTCGATGGAACCGCCGTCTGGCGGTTCCATACTATCCAGCCAGAATTACACCGGTGGCAGGCCCTGCAGCGTGATGCTCACCTCAGGCGCGTTTCATCGGCTGAAATCCCCAATACTAATACTGCTTCTTAGGACAGAACACCATGGCAACCAATGCAAAACCCGTATATCAGCGTATTCTGCTTAAACTGAGTGGCGAAGCCCTGCAAGGTGCAGAAGGTTTTGGTATCGACGCCAGCGTTTTGGATCGCATGGCTCAGGAAGTGAAAGAGCTGGTCGAACTGGGAATTCAGGTCGGTGTAGTTATTGGCGGCGGGAACCTGTTCCGCGGCGCGGGCCTGGCGCAAGCCGGCATGAACCGCGTAGTGGGCGACCACATGGGAATGCTGGCTACCGTGATGAACGGCCTGGCTATGCGTGATGCACTGCACCGTGCCTATGTGAACGCCCGCCTGATGTCGGCGATCCCGCTGAACGGCGTGTGTGACAATTACAGCTGGGCAGAGGCGATCAGCCTGCTGCGCAACAACCGCGTGGTGATCTTCTCCGCCGGTACCGGTAACCCGTTCTTCACCACCGATTCCGCCGCTTGCCTGCGCGGCATCGAGATCGAAGCGGACGTGGTGCTGAAAGCCACCAAAGTGGATGGCGTATACTCCGCCGATCCGGTGAAAAACCCGGATGCGACGCTGTATGAACAATTAACCTATCAGGACGTGCTGGAGCGCGAGCTGAAAGTGATGGATCTGGCTGCGTTTACGCTGGCCCGCGATCACGGTCTGCCGATCCGCGTGTTCAACATGAACAAGCCTGGCGCGCTGCGCCGCGTGGTGATGGGTGAGAACGAAGGTACGCTGATCAGCAAATAAGGCTGTTCACACCCCTTTTTCGGTGCGCGTGACGCCATGCGCCGCGCGCTCTCCGAGTACGATTACGGGCTATACTTGAGTATCGCCTGCCAAGTAACCAGCTTCCAAGGGTTTGCAACGTGACTAATGAAATCAGAAAAGATGCTGATTCACGCATGGAAAAAAGCGTAGAAGCATTCAAAAACCAAATCAGCAAGATCCGCACCGGCCGCGCTTCTCCAAGCATTCTGGACGGCATCATGGTGGAATACTACGGCGCCGCTACGCCGCTGCGCCAGCTGGCCAACGTGACCGTGGAAGACTCCCGCACGCTGAAAATCAACGTGTTCGACCGCAGCCTGAGCCAGGCCGTTGAGAAAGCGATCATGAGCTCCGATCTGGGCCTCAACCCGTCTTCCGCGGGTTCTGACATTCGCGTTCCGCTGCCTCCGCTGACCGAAGAACGTCGTAAGGATCTGATCAAGATCGTGCGCGGCGAAGCTGAGCAGGGCCGCGTAGCGGTGCGTAACGTGCGTCGCGACGCCAACGACAAGGTCAAGGCGCTGCTGAAAGACAAAGAGATCAGCGAAGACGAAGAACGTCGTTCACAAGACGAGATTCAGAAAATGACCGACGCTTATATCAAGCTGGTCGACGCCGCGCTGGCGGAGAAAGAAAAAGAGCTGATGGATTTCTAATCAGCATCGCGCAGAAAAAAAGCGTCGCCTGGGCGGCGCTTTGTTTTTTGTGGCGCAGATCCCGTTTCATCGTACTGAAAGATCATGGACAAGCGGTGTCCAAGGTTCCACACTGGAACACCTCCGATCTCATCAGACAGTTATTCAGAGTGAACTCATGAAGCAACTGACCATTCTTGGCTCGACCGGCTCGGTAGGGACCAGCACCCTGGCCGTGGTCAGGGCAAATCCCGACCTTTTTGCGATCAAAGCGCTGGTGGCCGGCCGCAACGTCGCGGTCATGGCGCAGCAATGCATGGAATTTCGGCCCGCCTTCGCCGCGATGGCGGATGAAAGCGCCGCGCGCGAGCTGCGCGCCATTCTGGCGGAAAACGGCGTCGCTACCGAGGTATTGGCCGGGGAGCAAGCGGCCTGCGAACTGGCGGCGTTGGACGACGTCGATCAAGTGACGGCGGCCATCGTCGGTGCCGCGGGGCTGTTGCCGACGCTGGCGGCGATCCGTGCAGGCAAGCAGGTGCTGCTGGCCAACAAAGAGTCGCTGGTCACCTGCGGCCGTCTGTTTATGGATGCGGTGCGCCAAAGCCAGGCGCAGTTGCTGCCGCTCGACAGCGAGCACAACGCGATTTTTCAGAGTTTGCCTGAGAGCATTCAGCGTCAGTTGGGATACTCTTCCCTGGACAGTCATGGTGTTTCGCGCATCGTGCTTACCGGCTCCGGCGGCCCGTTCCGCACCACGCCGCTGGAGCAGTTCGCCGCGATGACCCCGGATCAAGCCTGCGCCCACCCGAACTGGTCGATGGGGCGCAAGATCTCGGTGGATTCCGCCACCATGATGAACAAAGGTCTGGAATACATTGAGGCCCGCTGGCTGTTTAACGCCTCGGCCGAGCAAATGGAAGTGATCCTGCATCCGCAGTCGGTGATTCACTCGATGGTGCGCTATGCCGACGGCAGCGTGCTGGCGCAGCTGGGTACGCCGGATATGCGCACGCCGATCGCCCACGCGATGGCGTATCCGCAGCGCGTGAACTCCGGCGTGGAGGCGCTGGACTTCTGTCGCATCGGTTCGTTGACCTTCGCCGAACCGGAGCGCGAGCGTTATCCTTGCCTGTATTTGGCGATTGAAGCGTTCGATGCCGGCCAGGCGGCGACCACTGCGCTGAACGCGGCCAACGAAATCGCCGTGGCGGCATTTTTGCAGCAGCAGATTCGCTTCACCGACATTGCGGCGGTCAACCGCCAGGTGGTGGAGCGCCTTGCGCTGCAGGAACCGACCAGCATCGAAGCGGTCTTAGACATTGACCGCCAGGCGCGCGCCGCCGCCGAGGAGCGCGTTCGCGCGTTGCGCGGTTGAGGACGGCGATTATCCGATTTTGCTCGTAATTCACGCGTGCCGCAGCGGGGCCGTTTGTTCATGCCCCGCTGAGGTGGTATAGTCTGCGCCACCTGTCAGCGGTTATACCGTTGAATTATGGCCTGATTGGCGCCTTGTGCGCCAATGGCGGCCCGGCTGCGCCGGGCATCGCGAGGGCTGGCTGAAAGCCGTGTCGGGCACACGGCTTTTTTTGCGCGTAAGGGCCTGATGTTCCGGAAAGGCAGTTATATTTCTATTGAGGAAATAAGTACGAGTTATGTCGTCCGCAAACCAACAAGAGGCTAATCCATCTTCCCCGGGGCCGCGCCATGTCGCCATTATCATGGACGGTAACGGACGCTGGGCCAAACGTCAGGGCAAGTTACGTGTCTTCGGTCATAAAGCAGGGGTGAAATCGGTTCGCCGCGCGGTCAGTTTTGCCGCCAGCCACCATTTAGATGCGCTCACGCTTTATGCCTTCAGCAGCGAAAACTGGAACCGTCCGGTGCAGGAAGTCTCCGCCCTGATGGAGCTTTTTGTCCGTGCTCTGGATAGTGAAGTAAAAAGCCTGCATAAACATAACGTCAGGCTGCGGGTGATCGGCGATATCAGCCGCTTCAGCTCGCGTTTGCAGGAGCGGATCCGCCGCTCTGAAGCACTGACGGAAAATAACGATGGCCTGACGCTCAATATCGCTGCCAACTACGGTGGCCGTTGGGATATCATTCAGGGAGTAAGGGAACTGGCCGAACGGGTACGGGTGGGGGAGTTGCACCCGGATCAGATCAGCGAGGAATTATTGAACGAGCGGGTTTGCATGAGCGACCTGGCGCCGGTGGATCTGGTTATCCGCACCGGTGGCGAGCATCGCATCAGTAACTTCCTGCTGTGGCAAATCGCCTATGCTGAACTTTACTTTACTGATGTGCTCTGGCCTGATTTCGATGAACTTGTCTTTGAAGGTGCGCTGAATGCATTTGCACAACGTGAGCGCCGCTTCGGGGGAACAACACCTATCGGCGCCGATGCGTCCTAGGGAGAACTTTTGCTGAAGTATCGCCTCATAACTGCTCTGATTTTAATCCCGATCGTTATCGCGGCGCTGTTCCTGTTGCCGCCGCTGGCCTTTGCTCTGGTAACGCTCGTCGTGTGCATGTTAGCAGCCTGGGAGTGGGGCCAACTGGCCGGTTTTACCTCCCGTTCGCAGCGCATCTGGCTGGCGATACTGTGCGGTTTTCTGCTGGCGCTGATGATGCTCAGCGTTCCCGCGTACCATCAATCCGTGCCGCAGGTGAGCGGCTCGCTGTGGCTGTCGCTGGCCTGGTGGCTGGCGGCGCTGCTGCTGGTGCTGTTCTACCCCGGCTCGGCCGCCATCTGGCGCAACTCGCGCCCGCTGCGCCTGCTGTTCGGCCTGCTGACCATCGTGCCGTTCTTCTGGGGCATGCTGGCGCTGCGCCAGTTCGGCTACGAGCAAAACCCGTTTACCGGCGCCTGGTGGCTGCTGTACGTGATGCTGCTGGTGTGGGGCGCGGATTCCGGCGCCTATATGTTCGGCAAGCTGTTCGGCAAGCATAAGCTGGCGCCGAAGGTCTCTCCGGGTAAAACCTGGGAAGGGCTGATTGGCGGGCTGCTGACGTCGGCGGTCATTTCCTGGCTGTTCGGCCGCTACGCGCCGCTGAACGTGGTGCCGACCACGCTGTTGGCCTGTTCGGTGATCGCCGCGCTGGCTTCGGTGCTGGGCGATTTGACCGAAAGCATGTTCAAACGCGAAGCGGGCATCAAGGACAGCGGTCACTTGATCCCCGGTCACGGCGGCATACTGGATCGTATCGACAGCCTGACCGCGGCGGTGCCGGTGTTTGCCTGCCTGATGCTGTTGGTGTTTTAATCCGTCGATGACGGAAAGTGAGGGATGATGGTCAGCGTGCTTTGGAACCTGGTGGCGTTTCTGATTGCGCTCGGTATTTTGATCACCGTGCACGAGTTCGGACACTTTTGGGTTGCCCGCCGTTGCGGCGTGCGCGTTGAACGCTTCTCCATCGGCTTCGGCCGGGCGCTGTGGCGCCGCACCGATCGCCAGGGCACCGAGTACGTCATCGCCTTGATTCCGCTCGGCGGCTACGTGAAGATGCTGGACGAGCGCGTGGAGTCGGTGGCGCCGGAAATGCGCCATCAGGCCTTCAACAACAAAACCGTCTGGCAGCGCGCGGCCATCATCAGCGCCGGCCCCATCGCCAACTTCCTGTTTGCTATCCTTGCCTATTGGCTGGTGTTCATCATCGGCGTGCCGAGTTTCCGTCCGGTGATCGGTGAAATCGCGCCGCAATCCATTGCCGCCAAGGCTGAAATTTCGTCTGGCATGGAACTAAAGTCGGTTGACGGTATCGAAACGCCTGATTGGGAGTCAGTTCGTCTGGCGCTGGTGGCGAAGATTGGCGATGCGCAAACCGAAGTCGGCGTCGCGCCGTTCGGCTCTTCGCAGGTGGTGACCAAAACCCTGGATTTGCGCCAGTGGAACTTTGAACCGGACAAGCAGGATCCCGTTGTCGCGTTGGGCATTATGCCGCGCGGCCCGCAGATAGAATCCGTGTTGGCGGAAGTGCAGCCTAACTCGGCGGCGCAAAAGGCGGGTTTACAAGCGGGGGACAGGATCGTTAAAGTCGATGGTCAGCCGTTGGGTCGTTGGCAGACGCTGGTGAAGCGTATCCACGATGGCCCGGGGCAACCGCTGGCTTTGGAGATTGAAAGAAACGGCGCCCCCTTGTCTTTGACGCTGATACCGGATACAAAGCCGGTGGGAAAAGACAAATCGGTGGGGTTTGCAGGCATCATTCCAAAGGTGCTGCCGCTGCCGGACGAGTATAAAACGATTCGCCAGTATGGACCGTTCCCGGCGCTGTATCAGGCCGGCGACAAGACCTGGCAGCTGATGCGGCTGACGGTCAACATGCTGGGCAAATTAATAACCGGTGATGTAAAGCTGAACAACCTGAGTGGCCCGATCTCGATTGCACAGGGAGCAGGGGCGTCAGCCGGAGTCGGGTTCGTGTATTATCTGATGTTCCTGGCGTTGATTAGCGTCAACCTGGGTATCATCAACCTGTTCCCATTACCGGTGTTAGATGGTGGGCATCTCCTCTTCCTGGCGATAGAAAAGCTGAAGGGTGGGCCGGTTTCCGAGCGAGTACAGGACTACAGCTACCGCATAGGTTCGATCGTGCTGGTGTTGTTGATGGGTCTTGCACTTTTCAATGATTTTTCCCGCCTCTAGGGGCGGGGATAGGTTAGGAAGAACGCATAACAACGATGGCGATGAAAAAGTTGCTCATAGCGTCGCTGCTGTTTGGCAGCGCCACCGTATACGGTGCAGACGGGTTCGTAGTGAAAGATATTCATTTCGAAGGCCTGCAGCGAGTCGCCGTCGGTGCGGCGTTACTCAACATGCCGGTTCGCGTCGGCGATACCGTCACTGACGATGACATCAGTAATACCATCCGTGCCTTGTTTGCCACCGGCAACTTCGAGGACGTGCGCGTACTGCGCGATGGTAATACCTTGATCGTGCAGGTGAAGGAACGTCCTACCATCGCCAGCATCACTTTCTCCGGCAACAAGTCGGTGAAAGATGACATGCTCAAGCAGAACCTGGAAGCCTCCGGCGTCCGGGTGGGCGAGGCGCTCGACCGCACCACGATCTCCAGCATTGAAAAAGGGCTGGAAGACTTCTACTACAGCGTCGGTAAATACAGCGCCTCGGTGAAAGCCGTAGTCACGCCGCTGCCGCGCAACCGTGTCGACCTGAAACTGGTGTTCACGGAAGGGGTCTCCGCCAAGATTCAACAAATCAACATCGTCGGCAACCATGCCTTCACCAACGACGAACTGATCTCGCGCTTCCAGCTGCGTGACGAAGTGCCGTGGTGGAACCTGGTCGGCGATCGCAAATACCAGAAGCAGAAACTGGCGGGCGATCTCGAAACCCTGCGCAGCTTCTATCTGGATCGCGGCTATGCCCGCTTTAACATCGATTCTACCCAGGTGAGCCTGACGCCGGATAAAAAAGGCATCTACATCACCATCAACATCACCGAAGGCGATCAGTACAAGCTTTCCGATGTTGTCGTGAACGGCAACCTGGCCGGCCACTCGGCGGAAGTCGCTCAGATCACCAAAATCGAACCGGGCGAGCTGTACAACGGCAGCAAGGTGACCAAAATGGAAGACAACATCAAAACGATGTTGGGCCGTTATGGTTACGCTTACCCGCGCGTCGGCACTCAGCCTGAGATCAACGACGCGGATAAAACCGTCAAACTGCACGTCAACGTCGACGCGGGCAACCGCTTCTACGTGCGTCGCATCAAGTTCGAAGGCAACGACACCAGCAAGGATTCCGTACTGCGTCGCGAAATGCGCCAGATGGAAGGCGCCTGGCTCGGCAACGAGCAGGTCGAGCAGGGCAAGGAGCGTCTGAACCGTCTGGGCTACTTCGAAACGGTTGACGTGGAAACCCAGCGCGTGCCGGGCACCGCCGATCAGGTCGACGTCACCTACAAGGTGAAAGAGCGCAACACCGGTACCTTCAACTTCGGCGTCGGTTACGGCACCGAGAGCGGTGTCAGCTTCCAGGCGGGCGTGCAGCAGGATAACTGGTTGGGTACCGGCTACTCGGTGGGCATCAGCGGCACCAAGAACGACTACCAGACTTATACGGAACTGTCGGTCACCAACCCGTACTTCACCGTTGACGGTGTGAGCCTGGGCGGCCGCATCTTCTACAACGACTTTAAGGCGGATGACGCGGATCTGTCGGACTATACCAACAAGAGTTACGGTATCGACGGCACGCTGGGCTTCCCGATCAACGAAAACAACTCGTTGCGTACCGGCCTGGGCTACGTCCACAACGGCCTGTCGAACATGCAGCCGCAGATCGCCATGTGGCGTTACCTCGACTCGATGGGCGTGGATGCGAACAAGACCGACCGCGCCAGCTACTCGACGGACGACTTTACGTTGAACCTGGGTTGGACCTACAACAACCTGGACCGCGGCTACTTCCCGACGTCGGGTAACCGCACCACGTTGAACGGCAAGGTCACCATTCCGGGCTCGGACAACGAATACTACAAGGTGACGCTGGACAGCGTACAGTACGTGCCGATCAACGACGATCGCACCTGGGTGCTGTTGGGCCGTGGCCGTCTGGGTTACGCGGATGGCTTGGGCGGCAAGGAAATGCCGTTCTACGAGAACTTCTACGCCGGTGGTTCTAGCACCGTGCGTGGCTTCCAGTCCAACACCATTGGTCCGAAGGCGGTGTACTACAATTCCAACTCGTACCAGTGTCAGTTCAACGCCGGCAGCACGACCACGCGTCAGAACATCTGTAGCTCGGATGACGCGGTGGGCGGTAACGCCATGGCGGTCGCCAGCCTGGAGCTGATCACCCCGACGCCGTTCATCAGCGAGAAATACGCCAACTCAGTGCGGACGTCGCTGTTCATCGATGCCGGTACCGTGTGGGATACCAAGTGGAAGAATACCAACGAAACGCTGATGTACGGCGTGCCGGACTACAGCAAGGCCAGCAATATTCGTTCTTCCGCCGGTATCGCGCTGCAGTGGATGTCGCCGCTGGGGCCGTTGGTGTTCTCTTACGCCAATCCGATCAAGAAATACGAAGGCGACAAGTCCGAACAGTTCCAGTTTAACATCGGTAAGACCTGGTAACGGGTCTCGCCTCTGGGCATAAAAGTTATTAAGAATCGCAATGGCCAGGCGCCCGCCGGCAGAGGGAGATGATTCTCATTGTTTGGTGGGATAAGTCTGGCAAATTGTGTACTTCAGTGTCATATGACACAAATGGGTGATGGTAAGGAGTTTATAGTGAAAAAGTGGTTGTGTGCCGCAGGCCTCGGTTTAGCAATGGCTGCTTCAACTGGCGTTCAGGCAGCAGATAAGATCGCTGTCGTTAACGTCTCCAGCATTTTCCAACAGCTGCCGGCCCGCGAAGCGGTCGCTAAACAGCTGGAAAACGAGTTTAAAGGCCGTGCAAGCGAACTCCAGAACATGGAACGTAGCCTGCAGACCAAAATGCAACGTCTGCAGCGTGACGGCGCTACCATGAAAGCCAGCGATCGCAGCAAGTTGGAAAAAGACGTGATGGCGCAGCGCGAGCAGTTCTCTCAGAAAGCCCAGGCTTTCGAGCAGGACAACCGTCGTCGCCAGATGGAAGAGCGTAACAAGATCCTGAGCCGCATTCAGGACGCTGTGAAATCTGTCGCCAGCAAAGGCGGTTATGACGTGGTGATCGACGCCAACGCCGTTGCCTATGCAGACTCTTCCAAAGATATCACTGCTGACGTGCTGAAACAGGTTAAATAACACATGCTTTCAATTCGACTGGCTGATTTAGCGCAGCAGTTGGATGCACAATTGCACGGTGATGGCGATCTCGTCATCACCGGCATTGCTTCTATGCATTCGGCACAGCCTGGCCAAATCACGTTTTTGTCAAACAGCCGCTATCAAGAGCAGCTGTCTTCCTGCCAGGCAAGCGCCGTGGTGCTTACCGAAGCGGATTTACCACACTGCCGTACTGCGGCGCTGGTGGTTAAAAACCCTTACCTGACCTACGCGCGCATGGCGCAGCTGATGGACACCACGCCGGCGCCGGCGCAGGATATTGCGCCAAGCGCGGTTGTCTCGCCTGAAGCGCAACTGGGGCAGAACATCGCCATTGGGGCGAACGCGGTGATTGAGTCGGGTGCGGTGCTTGGCGATAACGTGGTTATCGGCCCGGGCTGCTTCATCGGCAAACACGCACGCATCGGCGCGGGAACGCGTCTGTGGGCGAACGTCACGATTTATCATGCGGTTGAAATCGGCCAGCGCTGCCTGATCCAGTCCGGCACCGTGATCGGCGCGGACGGTTTCGGCTATGCCAATGAGCGCGGCGAGTGGATCAAAATCCCTCAGTTGGGCACGGTGATTATCGGCGATCGCGTCGAAATCGGCGCCTGCACTACCATCGACCGCGGCGCTTTGGATAACACCCAAATCGGGAATGGTGTTATCATCGACAACCAATGCCAGATTGCACATAACGTCGTGATTGGCGACAATACCGCCGTCGCCGGCGGTGTGATCATGGCCGGCAGCCTGAAAATCGGCCGCTACTGCCAGATCGGCGGTGCCAGCGTGATCAACGGTCACATGGAAATTGCCGACAAGGTTGTTGTTACCGGAATGGGAATGGTTATGCGACCAATCACCGAACCTGGGGTATACTCTTCGGGCATTCCGTTGCAGCCTAACAAGGTTTGGCGTAAAACCGCTGCGTTGGTGATGAATATCGATGAGATCAGCAAACGCTTGAAAGCTGTCGAACGTAAAGTCGGAAAAGACTAATCATTGCCGCCTGCCTTCGCGGGTACAAAACGAAACGCGTTGGTCGTGAGACCAAAAGCGCAAAGAGATGTTAATTTGCGGCCTGCATAATGATCTCCTTTTGGGGTCAGCGCAGGCCGTGTTGTTGATGCCATCAGTTTTTAGAGACAGGAAGAGTATTTTGACTACTGACACTCATACTCTGGATATTGCAGAAATTTTGGATCTGCTTCCTCACCGTTACCCGTTCTTGCTGGTCGACCGCGTCCTCGAGTTTGAAGAGCACAAATATCTGCGTGCGGTGAAGAACGTATCGGTGAACGAACCGTTTTTCCAGGGCCACTTCCCTGGCAAACCGATTTTCCCAGGCGTATTGATTCTGGAAGCCATGGCGCAGGCCACCGGTATCCTGGCGTTTAAAAGCGTCGGCAAACTGGAGCCGGGCGAGCTGTATTACTTCGCCGGTATCGACGAAGCACGCTTCAAACGCCCTGTGGTGCCAGGCGATCAGATGGTCATGGAAGTCACCTTCGAGAAAACTCGCCGCGGCCTGACTCGCTTCAAAGGCGTGGCGACCGTTGACGGTAAAATTGTCTGCGAAGCAACCATGATGTGTGCCCGCAGCCGGGAGGCTTAATCCGTGATTGACCAAACCGCCTTTATCCATCCTAGCGCGATAGTCGAAGAAGGCGCCGTGATCGGCGCCAACGTGCATATCGGCCCTTTCTGCTACGTCGGCTCCCAGGTGGAAATCGGCGCCGGCACGGTGCTGAAATCCCACGTGGTGGTGAACGGCATTACCAAGATTGGCTGCGATAACCAGATTTATCAGTTCGCTTCCATCGGTGAAGTGAACCAGGATCTGAAATACGCGGGCGAACCGACGCGCGTTGAAGTGGGCGATCGCAACCGCATCCGCGAAAGCGTGACCATTCACCGCGGCACCGCGCAGGGCACCGGCCTGACCAAGGTGGGCAATGACAACCTGCTGATGGTCAACGTGCACGTCGCCCACGACTGCGTGGTCGGCAACGCTTGCGTGCTGGCCAACAACGCCACGCTGGCGGGGCATGTGGAAATCGACGATCACGCCATCATCGGCGGCATGACGGCGATCCACCAGTTCTGCATTATCGGCGCGCATGTGATGGTAGGCGGTTGTTCCGGCGTCGCTCAGGACGTGCCTCCCTTCGTCATCGCTCAGGGTAACCACGCGACGCCGTTCGGCGTCAACGCGGTCGGCCTGAAGCGTCGCGGTTTTGACAAGGATGAAATGCAGGCGATCCGCAACGCCTACAAGATCCTGTATCGCAGCGAGAAAACGCTGGATGAAGCGAAAGCGGAAATCGAAGCCCTGGCCAAAGAACAGCCGGTGGTGCAGCAATACCTCGATTTCTTTACCCGTTCCACCCGCGGTATCATTCGCTGAGTTATGTCGAATCGTCCATTGACTATCGGATTGGTCGCCGGAGAAACCTCCGGTGACATTCTCGGCGCCGGTTTGATCCGCGCGCTCAAGGCGCAGATCCCCGACGCGCGTTTTGTTGGCGTCGCCGGCCCGCTGATGCAGGCCGAAGGCTGTGAAGCCTGGTACGAAATGGAAGAGCTGGCGGTAATGGGCGTGGTGGAAGTGCTCGAGCGTTTGCCACGCCTGTTGAAGATCCGCAAGGATCTTACCCGCCGCTTCGGCGAGCTGCGGCCGGACGTGTTTGTCGGCATCGACGCGCCGGACTTCAACATCACGCTGGAAGGCCGCCTCAAGCAGCGCGGTATCCGTACCATTCACTACGTCAGCCCTTCCGTGTGGGCCTGGCGGCAAAAGCGCGTTTTCAAAATTGGCAAAGCCACCGATCTGGTGCTGGCCTTTCTCCCTTTCGAAAAAGCGTTTTACGATCGTTTCAACGTGCCCTGCCGGTTTATCGGCCACACCATGGCGGACGCCATGCCGTTGCAGCCCGATCGGCTGGCGGCGCGCGCTCAGCTTGGCATCGATCCGCAGGCGCGCTGCCTGGCGTTGCTGCCGGGCAGCCGCGGCGCCGAAGTCGAGATGCTGAGCGCCGACTTCCTCAAGACCGCGCAGCTGCTGCGCACCCGTTATCCCGAGCTGGAAGTGGTGGTGCCGCTGGTCAACGCCAAACGGCGCGAGCAGTTTGAGCGCATCAAGGCGGAAGTGGCGCCGGATCTGACCGTACACCTGCTGAACGGCCAGGGGCGCGAGGCGATGATCGCCAGCGACGCGGCGCTGCTGGCATCCGGCACGGCGGCGCTGGAGTGCATGCTGGCCAAGTGCCCGATGGTGGTGGGCTATCGCATGAAGCCGTTCACTTTCTGGCTGGCGCAGAAACTGGTGAAAACGCCTTACGTTTCGCTGCCGAATCTGCTGGCGGGGCGGGAGCTCGTTACCGAGCTGCTGCAGCATGACTGCGTGCCGGACAAACTGGCCGCCGCCGTGATGCCGCTGCTGGAAGAGAGCCCGCAAACCGAAGCGCTGAAACAGACTTTCCTTACCTTGCACCAAAGCATCCGTTGCGGTGCGGACGAACAGGCCGCTCAGGCTGTGTTGGAGCTGGCGAAAGCATGATTGAACCCTTTATCTATCCCGCTGCCACGCTGATTGCCGGCGTGGACGAAGTGGGCCGCGGGCCGTTGGTCGGTGCGGTGGTCACCGCCGCCGTGATCCTCGATCCGGCGCAGCCGATCGTCGGGCTGGCGGATTCCAAGAAACTCAGTGAAAAACGCCGCCTGGCGCTGTATGACGAAATCGTCGCCAAGGCGCTCTCCTGGAGCCTGGGGCGCGCCGAGCCGGCAGAAATCGACCAGCTGAACATTTTGCACGCCACCATGCTGGCGATGCAGCGCGCGGTGGCCGGGTTGCATATCGCGCCGGACATGGTTTTAATCGACGGTAACCGTTGCCCGAACCTGCCGATGCGTTCGCAGGCGGTGGTGAAGGGCGACAGCCGCGTGGCGGAGATCAGCGCGGCGTCCATTCTGGCGAAGGTCACGCGCGATCGTGAAATGGCCGCGCTGGACAGCGAGTTCCCGGACTACGGTTTCGCGCAGCATAAGGGTTACCCGACCGCCTTCCACCTGGAGCGGCTGGCCGCGCTGGGCGCCACCGAGCATCACCGCCGCAGCTTCGCGCCGGTGAAAAGGGCGCTGGCGCTGTAGCCTGCGGGCCTGGTTGACCAGGCCCGACGATAGCATTAACCCGGGTTCAGCCTGCTGAGCCCCTTCAATCAGGTATCTGGAGATGGCCGAACCTCGTTTTATTCACCTGCGCGTCCACAGTGACTATTCCATGATTGATGGATTGGCCAAGACGGCGCCGCTGGTGAAAAGAGCCGCCGCGTTAGCCATGCCTGCTCTGGCAATCACCGATTTCACCAACCTGTGCGGATTGGTGAAGTTCTACGGCAGCGCGCACGGCGCCGGGATCAAACCGATCATCGGCGCGGATTTCCATGTGCAAAGCGAAGAGCTGGGCGACGAGCTGGCTCAGCTGACGGTGCTGGCCAGCAACAACGAAGGCTACCAGAACCTGACGCTGCTGATTTCCCGCGCCTATCAGCGCGGCTACGGCGCCGCCGGCCCGATCATCGATCGCGACTGGCTGATTGAACATCGCGAAGGGCTGATTCTGCTCTCCGGCGCGCGTCAGGGCGACGTCGGCAAGTTTCTGCTGCGCGGCAACCAGGCGCAGGTGGATCAGTGTCTGGACTTCTACCAGCAGTACTTCCCGGACTGTTACTACCTGGAACTGATCCGCACCGGCCGCCCGGACGAAGAGAACTACCTGCATGCGGCGGTGGCGCTGGCCACCGAGCGCGGTTTGCCGGTGGTGGCCACCAACGACGTGCGCTTCCTAGTGGAAGACGACTTCGACGCCCATGAAATTCGCGTCGCCATCCACGACGGCTTTACGCTGGACGATCCCAAGCGGCCGCGCAACTACAGCCCGCAGCAATACATGCGCAGCGAAGACGAGATGTGCGAGCTGTTCGCCGACATCCCCGAAGCGCTGCTGAACAGCGTCGAAATCGCCAAGCGCTGCAACGTCACCATTCGCCTCGGCGAATACTTCCTGCCGCAGTTCCCGACCGGCGACATGAGCACCGAGGACTTCCTGGTACTCAAATCGAAAGAGGGGCTGGAAGAGCGTCTCGAGTTCCTGTTCCCCGATCCTGAAGTGCGCGCGCAGCGCCGCCCGGAATACGACGAGCGTCTGGACGTCGAGCTGAAGGTGATCAACCAGATGGGGTTCCCCGGCTACTTCCTGATCGTGATGGAGTTTATCCAGTGGTCGAAGGACAACAACGTGCCGGTGGGCCCGGGGCGCGGTTCCGGCGCCGGTTCGCTGGTGGCCTATGCGTTGAAAATCACCGACCTCGATCCGCTGGAGTTCGACCTGCTGTTCGAACGTTTCCTGAACCCGGAACGTGTCTCGATGCCCGACTTCGACGTCGACTTCTGCATGGAGAAGCGCGATCAGGTAATTGAGCACGTGGCGGAGATGTACGGCCGCGAAGCGGTATCGCAGATCATCACCTTCGGCACCATGGCGGCGAAAGCGGTTATCCGCGACGTGGGCCGCGTGCTGGGGCACCCGTACGGCTTCGTCGATCGCATCTCCAAGCTGGTGCCGCCGGATCCGGGCATGACGCTGGAAAAAGCCTTCGCTGCCGAACCGCAGCTGCCGGAAATTTACGAGGCAGACGAAGAGGTCAAGGCGCTGATCGACATGGCGCGCAAGCTGGAAGGGGTGACGCGTAACGCCGGTAAACACGCCGGGGGCGTGGTGATAGCGCCGACCAAAATCACCGACTTCGCGCCGCTGTACTGCGACGCCGAAGGGCAGCACCCGGTGACCCAGTTCGATAAGAACGACGTGGAATACGCCGGGCTGGTGAAGTTCGACTTCCTCGGTCTGCGCACCCTGACCATCATCGACTGGGCGCTGGAGATGATCAACGCCCGGCGCGCCAAGACCGGGCTGGAGCCGATCGACATCGCCGCCATTCCGCTCGACGACAAGAAAAGCTTCGACATGCTGCAGCGCTCGGAAACCACGGCGGTGTTCCAGCTTGAATCGCGCGGCATGAAAGACCTGATCAAACGTCTGAAGCCCGACTGCTTCGAAGACATGATCGCACTGGTGGCGCTGTTCCGTCCGGGGCCGCTGCAGTCGGGGATGGTGGATAACTTCATCGACCGCAAGCACGGCCGCGAAGAGATCTCCTACCCGGACATCCAGTGGCAGCACGAGTCGCTCAAGCCGGTGCTGGAACCCACCTATGGCATCATCCTGTATCAGGAACAGGTGATGCAGATTGCCCAGGTGCTGGCGGGCTATACGCTGGGCGGCGCGGACATGCTGCGCCGTGCGATGGGTAAAAAGAACCCGGTCGAGATGGCCAAGCAGCGCGGCGGCTTTGAAGATGGCGCCAAAGCGCGCGGCATCGACGGCGAACTGTCGGTGAAAATCTTCGACCTGGTGGAGAAATTCGCCGGATACGGCTTCAACAAATCGCACTCCGCCGCCTATGCGCTGGTGTCGTATCAGACGCTGTGGCTGAAAGCGCACTACCCGGCCGAGTTTATGGCGGCGGTCATGACCGCCGATATGGACAACACCGATAAGGTGGTGGGGCTGGTGGACGAATGCTGGCGCATGGGGCTGAAGATCCTGCCGCCGGACATCAACAGCGGCCTGTATCACTTCCACGTCAACGACGACGGCGAGATCGTTTACGGCATCGGCGCCATCAAGGGCGTGGGGGAAGGGCCGATCGAAGCCATCATCGAGGCGCGCAACAGCGGCGAGCAGGGTTACTTCAAAGACCTGTTCGATCTCTGCGCGCGCTCAGACATCAAGAAACTGAACCGCCGCATTCTGGAAAAACTGATCATGTCCGGCGCGTTCGATCGCCTCGGGCCGCACCGCGCCGCGCTGATGAATTCGCTCGGCGACGCGTTGAAAGCGGCGGATCAGCATGCGAAAGCCGAAGCGATCGGCCAGGTGGATATGTTTGGCGTGCTGGCGGAAGCGCCGGAGCAGGTGGAGCAATCCTACGCCAATATCGCGCCCTGGCCGGAGCAGGTGGTGCTGGACGGGGAACGGGAGACGCTGGGGCTGTACCTGACCGGCCACCCGATCACCCAGTACCTGAAGGAGATCGAACGTTACGCCGGTGGCCAGCGTTTGAAAGACATGCACCCGACGGATCGGGGCAAAATGACCACCGCCGTCGGGCTGGTGGTCGCCGCGCGGGTGATGGTGACCAAGCGCGGCAACCGCATCGGCATCTGTACATTGGATGACCGTTCGGGCCGCCTGGAAGTGATGTTATTCACCGAAGCGTTAGAAAAATACCAGCATTTGTTGGAAAAAGACCGTATCCTTATCGCCAGTGGACAGGTCAGCTTTGATGACTTTAGCGGCGGGCTTAAAATGATGGCCCGCGAGGTAATGGACATCAGTGAAGCCCGGGAAAAATACGCTCGCGGGCTTGCTATCTCGCTGACTGACAGGCAAATTGATGACCAGCTTTTGAACCGTCTCCGTCAGTCGTTGGAACCCCATCGCTCGGGGACGATTCCAGTGCATCTCTACTATCAACGGGAAGATGCGCGAGCCAAGCTGCGTTTTGGCGCAACCTGGCGCGTGACGCCCACCGACCGCTTGTTGATCGACTTGCGGACGTTGGTAGGCAATGAGCAGGTGGACTTGGAATTTGACTAAAATAGGAATGCTATGAGTCTGAATTTTCTTGATTTTGAACAGCCGATTGCAGAGCTGGAAGCGAAAATTGACTCGCTGACTGCAGTCAGCCGTCAAGACGAAAAATTAGATATTAATCTGGACGAAGAGGTTCAGCGCCTGCGTGAAAAGAGCGTTGAGCTGACGCGCAAGATTTTTGCCGATCTTGGGGCCTGGCAGATTGCCCAATTGGCACGCCACCCGCGCCGTCCTTATACCCTGGATTATATCAAACACATCTTTACCGACTTCGAAGAGTTGGCGGGCGATCGCGCTTACGCCGACGACAAAGCGATCGTCGGCGGTATTGCGCGCCTGGATGGCCGCCCGGTGATGATCATCGGGCACCAGAAAGGCCGTGAAACCAAAGAGAAGATCCGCCGCAACTTCGGCATGCCGGCGCCGGAAGGCTACCGCAAGGCGCTGCGCCTGATGGAAATGGCCGCGCGCTTCAAGATGCCGATCATCACCTTTATCGATACCCCGGGCGCTTATCCGGGCGTGGGCGCGGAAGAGCGCGGCCAGTCCGAAGCCATCGCGCGCAACCTGCGTGAGATGTCGCGCCTGAACGTGCCGGTCATCTGCACCGTCATCGGCGAAGGCGGCTCCGGCGGCGCGCTGGCGATCGGCGTGGGCGATAAGGTAAACATGCTGCAGTACAGCACCTACTCGGTGATTTCGCCGGAAGGCTGTGCTTCCATCCTGTGGAAGAGCGCCGATAAGGCGCCGCTGGCCGCAGAAGCGATGGGCATCACCGCGCCGCGCCTGAAAGAGCTGAAGCTGATCGACTCGGTGATCCCGGAGCCGCTGGGTTCCGCGCACCGCGACGTGCCGGCAATGGCCGCCGCGCTGAAAGCGCAGCTGCTGGCCGATCTGAAAGATCTGGACGGCCTGAACGACGAAGAGTTGCTCAACCGCCGCTATCAGCGTCTGATGAATTACGGCTACTGCTGAGTTCTGTGCTTCGCTGCAAGAAACCGCCTCCGGGCGGTTTTTTTTTGGCTACACACCACCGGATTTTCGTGGTGTTATAGAGACTTGGCCGTTAACTGACAGGAGCTGCCGATGAATATCATCGCCATCATGGGCCCGACGGGCGTCTACTACAAAGATGAGCCGATCCGCGAGCTCCACGCGGCGCTGGCCGCCATGGGATTCCAACTGGTGTACCCCAAAAACAGCGGTGATCTGCTGAAGCTGATCGAAGCCAACGCCCGCATCTGCGGGGTGATCTTCGACTGGGACGACTACAGCCTGGAGCTGTGCAGCGAAATCAACGAGCTGAATGAATACCTGCCGCTGTACGCCTTTATCAATACCCATTCCACCTTCGACGTCAGCCTGCATGAAATGCGCATGGTGCTCTATTTCTTCGAGTATGGCCTGAATGCGGCGGACGATATCGCGCAGCGCATCCAGCAATACACTGCGGAATACATCGACACCATTACGCCGCCGCTGACCAAGGCGCTGTTCAACTATGTGCGTGAAGGGAAGTACACCTTCTGCACGCCGGGCCACATGGCCGGCACCGCGTTTCAAAAAAGCCCGGTGGGCTGCCTGTTCTATGACTTTTTCGGCGCCAATACCCTGAAGGCCGACATCTCGATTTCGGTTACCGAGCTCGGTTCGCTGCTGGATCACACCGGGCCGCACCTGGAGGCCGAAGAGTATATCGCGCGCACCTTTAACGCCGAGCAGAGCTATCTGGTCACCAACGGCACCTCCACCGCCAACAAGATCGTCGGCATGTATTCGGCGCCGGCCGGCAGCACCGTGCTGATCGACCGCAACTGCCACAAATCGCTGTGCCACCTGCTGATGATGAGCGATATCGTGCCGATCTATCTGCGCCCGCTGCGCAACGCCTACGGCATCCTCGGCGGCATTCCGCAGCGCGAGTTCACCCGCGAAAGCATCGCCGCCCGGGTGCTGGAGACCGAGAACGCCACCTGGCCGGTGCACGCGGTGATCACCAATTCCACCTATGACGGCCTGCTGTACAACACCGACTACATCAAGCAGACGCTGGAGGTGCCATCGATCCACTTTGACTCCGCCTGGGTGCCTTACACCAACTTCCATCCGATTTACGACGGCAAGAGCGGCATGAGCGGCGAGCGGGTGCCCGGTAAGGTTTTCTACGAGACCCAGTCGACGCACAAGCTGCTGGCGGCCTTCTCGCAGGCCTCGATGATTCATATCAAGGGCGACTACGACGAGAGCACCTTCAACGAAGCCTACATGATGCACACCACCACCTCGCCGCACTACGGCATCGTGGCGTCGATGGAGACCGCGGCCGCCATGCTGCGCGGCAACCCGGGGCGCCGCTTGATCAACCGCTCGGTGGAGCGCGCGCTGCATTTTCGCCGTGAAGTGCAGCGGCTGCGCGAGGAGAGCGACAGTTGGTTCTTCGACATTTGGCAGCCGGAAGAGATCGATGAGGCGCAATGCTGGCCACTGGATCCGGACGACAACTGGCACGGTTTCGGCCAGACCGATCGCGATCACATATACCTCGATCCGATCAAGGTGACGATCCTGACGCCGGGCATGAACGAGCTGGGTGCGCTGGAGGAGGAGGGGATCCCGGCGGCGCTGGTGGCGAAGTACCTCGACGAGCGCGGCATCGTGGTGGAGAAGACCGGGCCGTACAACCTGCTGTTCCTGTTCAGCATCGGCATCGACAAAACCAAGGCGATGAGCCTGCTGCGCGGCCTGACCGACTTCAAGCGCGCCTACGATCTCAACCTGCGGGTGAAGAACATGCTGCCGGATCTGTACGCCGAGGATCCGGATTTCTATCGCAACATGCGCATTCAGGATCTGGCCGCCGGCATTCATCGCCTGATCTGCCAGCACGATCTGCCGCGCCTGATGCAGCGGGCGTTCGACGTGCTGCCGGAAATGAAGCTGACGCCGCACCAGATGTTCCAGGAGCAGGTGCGGGGCAACGTGGAAACCTGTGAGCTGGATCAGCTGGTGGGCAAGGTGGCGGCCAATATGATCCTGCCGTATCCGCCGGGCGTGCCGCTGGTGATGCCGGGGGAAATGATTACCGAAGAGAGCCGGGCGGTGCTCGATTTTCTGCTGATGCTGTGCTCGATCGGCGAACGTTACCCCGGTTTTGAAACCGACATCCACGGCGCCAGGCTGACGGAGGACGGGCGCTATCTGGTGAAGGTGTTGAAAGCCCCACAGCCATAATGCATAACACGCCCGGCGGTTTGGAAAGATATGCCGGGCGTTCCCATTGACGGCATCACCGCCGCCGGATACCTTGCCTCATCAGACCGAACAGGAGCGGCCACCATGCTGGCGTTACGTCAGGTACACCATATCGCGATCATTGGCGCGGATTACGCCGCCAGTAAGCATTTTTACTGCGACATTCTCGGATTCACCCTGCTGAGCGAGGTCTACCGCGAGGAGCGCGACTCCTGGAAAGCGGATCTGGCGCTCAACGGGCAATACGCCATCGAGCTGTTTTCTTTCCCTTCGCCGCCGGCTCGCGTCAGCCGCCCGGAGGCCTGCGGCCTGCGCCATTTGGCGTTCAGCGTTGACGACATTGACCAGGCCATCGCCCATCTGCAGGCGGCCGGCGTCGCCTGCGAACCGGTACGCGTCGATCCTTACACCCAATCCCGCTTTACCTTTTTCAGCGATCCCGATGGTTTACCGTTAGAATTATACGAGAGTTAACGGCTTAATCGCCTCCCGGCGGCCACAGCCGGGGGCGGTTATGCTATGATCGCGCCCTTGCCCTACATGCCTACAGAGTTATTTCCGCCATGCAAGAGCCTGCTTTTCGCGTCGGGGAGTGGCTGGTTACCCCTGCCGACAACACCATCAGCCGCGACGGACGCCTAAAAACGCTGGAACCGCGCCTGATCGACATGCTGTGCTATTTCGCCCGCCATCCCGACGTGGTGCTGAGCCGCGACGAGCTGATCGACAACGTCTGGAAGCGCAATATCGTCACCAACCACGTGGTGACCCAATGTATTTCGGAACTGCGCAAATACCTGAAAGACGGCGACAGCGACAGCCCTGAATACATTATCACCGTGCCTAAGCGCGGGTATAAGCTGGCGACGTCGGTGATCTGGTGTGAAGAAGGGGAGGCGCAACCCGCTCCCGCACCGGCGCCGCAGATTGCGGTGATCATGCATGAACCGGAAGACGGCAGCGAGGAAGACGAAACGCCGTATGTGCCGCCGCGCCGGGCAAGCGCGCCGGTTGCCGCGCCCGGCGAAAAGAAGCCGCGCTTTTATCGCCGCTCAACCTTCTGGGTGTGGCTGGCGTTTCTGGCGGCGCTCAGCGTCTGCGTGGCGTTTGTCGGCATCGCCACGCTGTCGCAGCGCGTGCCGGTATCGACCATGCCGGTGCTGCTCAACCCGCGCGATATCGATATTCGCATCCAGGGCGGCGAGAGCTGCAGCAACTGGATGCCGCAGCTCTCTTATGTGGTGGGCGTCAGCGAGCTGATCACCGATTCGCTGAACACCTACTCGACCTTCCTGGTGCACGACCAGACCAACTACAACTATTCCGGCCCCAGCAACTCGGGCAAGTCGCTGTATATCGAGTTCGTCAATCAGCGCCACTACCGCGCCCAGCAGTGTTTCCTGTCCGTGCGGCTGGTGGATAACGCCGACAGCTCAGTCATGCTGGACAAGCGTTACTTCATTACCGCCGATAACCAGCTGAAGATCCAGACCGACTTCCTCACCAGCCTGTCCGCAGCGCTGAAGCAGCCCTGGCCGCCACAGCTGGAGCAGCGTCTGGCGCAGCTGCTGCCCGACAACGGGCCGCTGCTGCAGCGTTTCTACCAGGCGCATCAGTTGCTGATCCACGGCGACGCCGATTCGTTGACCCGCGCCAGCGCCCAGCTGAGCGAGTTGATTAAAAGCGCGCCGAACTTCCACTACCTGCTGGCGGAAAAAGCGCTGGTGGACCTGCTGCGCAATTCTTATCAACCGTTCGACAGCCAGGCCTTGGCGCAACTGCGCGCCGATATCAGTCATTTGGCGACCATCCCGGAATTGAAAAACACGCCAATCATGCAGCAAGTTCTGGCGGTAGATGCATTGACGCAGGGGCGCATTGACGAGGCGCACCGGGCGATCGATCTGGGGATTGAATTGCAAATGTCGTGGCTGAATTATGTGCTGCTGGGGAAAGTGTATGAAATGCAGGGGCAGAACCATTTGGCGGCGGATTCTTATATTACCGCATTCAATCTTCGCCCCGGCGAAGACACATTGCATTGGATCACCAATGGCGTATTCCAGACGTCATTGACCAACGTGGTGCCTTATTTAAATAACTATCAGCGCCAATAATTAACCGCTATCACGCCGCCATTATTCTCCGGGGATCATGGTGGCGTTATTTATTGGTAAAGTCATGTTGCATGAATGTATTATTTTTCTGCGCAATATTGCTCTTTTTTTGCCGTTTGTTATGCGTGATTAACCTCGCTATTTTGCTGTTTTTAAATGATGTTTATCTTTTCTTTAGCTTACCTTTTTATCTTGATGTGTTAATGAAAAACCTCAGGTTATCATTTGTATAATCATGAGCGTAATCTCACTTTATCTTTAGGACTTTATTCCCCCCGATGGTTAGCATCCTGACTATCAAGCCGGCTCATTAAAATCTTTCATTTATGGGTGTGGCTTATAAGAAACGTAAATCAGGAGAAACTGACCATGGCTTCACCCAAGAAAATAGGGCTTATTGCCTGCACCGGCGTCGTCGCCGGTAATATGATGGGGAGCGGGATTGCCTTATTGCCCGCCAACCTGGCGAGTCTCGGATCTATCGCCATTTGGGGATGGGTGATCTCGATTATCGGGGCGATGTCGCTGGCCTATGTGTATGCCCGCCTCGCCACCAAAAACCCGCAGCAGGGCGGCCCTATCGCTTATGCGGGTGAAATTTCCCCGGCCTTCGGTTTCCAGACCGGCGTGCTTTATTACCATGCCAACTGGATCGGTAACCTGGCCATCGGCATTACCGCCGTTTCTTATCTCTCCACCTTCTTCCCGGCGCTGAATAACCCGGTACCTGCCGGCATCGCCTGTATCGCCATCGTGTGGATCTTCACCTTCGTCAACATGCTGGGCGGAACCTGGGTCAGCCGTTTGACCACCCTGGGCCTGGTGCTGGTGCTGATCCCGGTGATCGTGACTGCCACCCTCGGTTGGCACTGGTTTGACGCCGCCACCTACCAGGCTAACTGGAATACCTCCGGCACCACCGACAGCCATGCGGTGATTAAAAGTATCCTGCTGTGCCTGTGGGCGTTTATCGGTGTGGAATCCGCAGCGGTCAGCACCGGCATGGTGAAAAATCCGAAACGCACCGTGCCGCTGGCGACCATGCTCGGCACCGGCCTGGCGGGCATTATCTACATCGCCGCCACTCAGGTGATCAGCGGTATGTTCCCGGCGTCTGAAATGGCCGCCAGCGGCGCGCCGTTCGCCATCAGCGCCTCGGCGATTATGGGCAACTGGGCCGCACCGATGGTTTCCGCCTTCACTGCCTTCGCCTGCCTGACGTCGCTCGGTTCGTGGATGATGCTGGTCGGCCAGGCCGGGGTACGCGCCGCCAACGACGGCAACTTCCCGAAAGTGTACGGCGAGCTGGATAAAAACGGCATTCCGAAGAAAGGCCTGCTGCTGGCCGGCTGCAAAATGACTGCGCTAATGGTGCTGATCACCCTGATGAGCTCCGCCGGCGGCAAAGCGTCCGACCTGTTCGGCGAACTGACCGGCATCGCGGTGCTGCTGACCATGCTGCCTTACTTCTACTCCTGCGTAGACCTGATCCGCTTCGAAGGGGTCAACGTGCGCAACCTGCTGAGCCTGATCGCTTCGGTGTGCGGCTGCGGCTTCTGCTTCATCGCGCTGATGGGCGCCAACTCATTCGAACTGTCCGGCACCTTTATCATCAGCCTGATTATCCTGATGTTCTACGCCCGGAAAATGAATACCCGCCAGGCTGCCAACGCAGCGGCGGTCGATGAAAACACCACGGCCAAAGCGCACTGATTCGCGTCCGCTGACCGACTGAATTTACCCAGCCCCTTTCTTTCCGACCTGTCAGCCGCGACGGGAAGGGGCTTGCTTTGCCAGGAGAAATGCATATGAACGTTATCGCCATCATGAATCACATGGGTGTCTACTTCAAAGAAGAGCCTATCCGTGAACTGCATCAGGCGCTGGAAAGTCTGGATTTCCGCATCGTTTACCCTAACGATCGCGAAGACCTGCTGAAACTGATCGAGAACAACGCCCGCTTGTGCGGGGTGATCTTCGACTGGGACAAATACAACCTGGAGCTGTGCGAAGAGATCAGCCAGCTGAACGAATACATGCCGCTGTACGCGTTCGCTAACACCTATTCGACGCTGGACGTCAGCCTGAACGATCTGCGCATGCAGGTGCGCTTCTTCGAATATGCGCTCGGCGCGGCAACCGACATCGCCGCCAAGATCAAACAGAACACCGACGAGTACATCGACACCATCCTGCCGCCGTTGACCAAGGCGCTGTTCAAATACGTGCGCGAAGGCAAATACACCTTCTGTACGCCGGGCCACATGGGCGGCACCGCGTTTCAGAAAAGCCCGGTGGGCAGCCTGTTCTACGATTTCTTCGGCCCGAACACCATGAAGTCGGATATCTCGATTTCGGTGTCCGAACTGGGATCGCTGCTGGATCACTCCGGCCCGCACAAAGAGGCGGAAGAGTACATTTCCCGCGTGTTCAACGCCGAACGCAGCTACATGGTCACCAACGGCACCTCCACCGCCAACAAGATCGTCGGCATGTATTCGGCGCCGGCGGGCAGCACGGTGCTGATTGACCGTAACTGCCACAAGTCACTGACTCACCTGATGATGATGAGCGACATCACGCCGATCTACTTCCGCCCGACCCGCAACGCCTACGGCATCCTCGGCGGCATTCCGCAGAGCGAGTTCCAGCGCGCCACCATCGCCAAACGCGTGAAGGAGACCCCGAACGCCACCTGGCCGGTACACGCGGTGATCACCAACTCCACCTATGACGGCCTGCTGTACAACACCGACTTTATCAAGAACACCCTGGACGTGAAGTCTATCCACTTCGATTCCGCCTGGGTGCCTTACACCAACTTCCACCCGATCTATAAAGGCAAGTGCGGCATGAGCGGCGGCCGCGTGGAGGGCAAGGTGATCTATGAAACCCAGTCCACCCACAAACTGCTGGCGGCCTTCTCGCAGGCTTCGATGATTCATGTGAAGGGCGACATCAACGAAGAAACCTTCAACGAAGCCTACATGATGCACACCACCACCTCGCCGCACTACGGCATCGTGGCGTCGACCGAAACCGCCGCGGCGATGATGAAAGGCAACGCCGGCAAGCGCCTGATCAACGGCTCTATCGAGCGCGCGATCAAGTTCCGCAAAGAGATCAAACGCCTGAAAGTCGAGTCCGACGGCTGGTTCTTCGACGTCTGGCAGCCGGAGCATATCGATGAGCCGGAATGCTGGCCGCTGCGTTCCGACAGCGCCTGGCACGGCTTCAAGAACATCGATAACGAACACATGTATCTCGACCCGATCAAGGTCACCATTCTGACGCCGGGGATGAGCAAGGAAGGCGAGATGCAGCCGTTCGGCATCCCGGCCAGCATCGTGGCGAAATACCTCGACGAACGCGGCATCATCGTCGAGAAAACCGGGCCGTACAACCTGCTGTTCCTGTTCAGCATCGGCATTGACAAAACCAAGGCGCTCAGCCTGCTGCGCGCGATGACCGACTTCAAACGCTCGTTCGATCTGAACCTGCGGGTGAAAAACATGCTGCCTTCGCTGTATCACGAAGCGCCTGATTTCTATGAAAACATGCGCATTCAGGATCTGGCGCAGAACATTCACCGCCTGGTGGAGCAGCACAACCTGCCGGACCTGATGTACCGCGCGTTCGAAGTGCTGCCAACCATGGTGATGAACCCATACCAGGCGTTCCAGAAAGAGCTGCACGGCGAAGTGGAAGAAGTCTATCTGGAAGAGATGGTCGGCAAGGTCAACGCCAATATGATCCTCCCATACCCACCGGGCGTGCCGCTGGTGATGCCGGGCGAAATGCTGACCGAGGAGAGCCGGCCGGTGCTGGAGTTCCTGCAGATGCTGTGCGAAATCGGCGCGCATTATCCGGGCTTTGAAACCGACATTCACGGCGCCTATCGTCAGGCGGACGGACGTTATCGGGTGAAAGTGCTGAAGGCGAAATAACCGCAGCCAATAACAGGGGAGGCGCTCGCGCTTCCCCTTTGCCGTTCACCGACTGATGGGAGACCTCCATGAAAACACCCTCACAGCCGCGCGCAATCTACTATGTCGTAGCCATACAAATTTGGGAATATTTCAGCTTTTACGGCATGCGTGCGTTACTGATTCTCTATCTGACCCACCAACTCGGCTATACCGACAGCCACGCCATCGATCTCTACAGCGCTTACGCTTCGTTAGTTTACGTCACTCCTATTTTGGGCGGCTGGCTCGCCGACCGCCTGCTGGGCAATCGCGTCGCGGTGATTGCCGGCGCGGCGCTGATGACGCTGGGGCATATCGTGCTCGGCCTGAGCGCGGTCTCCGCCCAGTCGCTCTATCTGGCGCTGGCCATCATCATCTGCGGCTACGGCCTGTTCAAATCCAATATCAGCTGCCTGCTGGGCGAACTGTATCCGGCGCACGACTCGCGCCGCGAAGGGGGCTTCTCGCTGCTGTACGCCGCCGGTAACGTCGGTTCCATTTTGGCGCCGATCGCCTGCGGGCTGGCGGCCGAGCGCTATGGCTGGCACGTCGGCTTTGCGTTGGCCGGGATCGGCATGTTCGCCGGCCTGGCGATCTTCCTGCTCGGCGGGCGCCACTTCCGCCATACCCGCGGCGTGAATGCACCGCTGATGCGCGCCAAAAGCCTGGGCTTGCCGCACTGGGGTTGGCTGTTGGCGGCGCTGCTGGCATCGCCGCTGTTCTTCACGCTGCTGTTTGTGCACGACTGGGCCGGCTATTTGCTCGGGCTGGTGTGCGTGGCGGCGGTGGTGCTGGTGGCGCGCATTATGCTGCGTGCGGACGCCGGCCAGCGCCGGGGGCTGTGGCAGATTGTTGTGCTGATGCTGCTGGGCACGCTGTTCTGGGCTTTCGCCCAGCAGGGCGGCAGCTCCATCAGCCTGTTTATCGATCACTTCGTCGATCGGCGCTGGTTCGGCTGGACGGTGCCGACCGCGCTGTTCCAGTCGGTTAACGCCTGCGCGGTGATGCTGGGCGGCGTGGCGCTGGCATGGCTGGCGAACGGCGACGGTGCGGGCGATCGCACGCTGCGCATTTGGTGCAAGTTCGCCTTCGGTCTGCTGTTGATCGGCGTCGGCTTTACGCTGATGGCACTCAATACGCGGCTGCACGGGCCGGGATCGATGGGGCTGATGATCGCCGGTCTGGCGGTGATGGGTTTCGCCGAACTGTTTATCGATCCGGTGGCGATGGCGCAGATCACCCGGCTGAATATCCCCGGCGCCACCGGCGTGCTGACCGGCATCTATATGCTGGCGACCGGCTCGATCGCCAACTACCTGGCGGGCATTATCGCCAATCAGACCGCCGAAGATCACATCGAGGGGGCGGCGATGCAGGCGTATGGCCGCATTTTCGCCCAGATTGGCTGGGGAGCGGCCGGATGCGCGCTGGCGGTGATCGCGGTGCTGGGCGGTTGGTGGCTGCTGACGCGGCGCCAGGCACGGACGGTTAATGCTTGATTGATGACGGTAGGCGGGGTTAACGTGCAGCTATGTAGAAGTGACAAAGCCGACCGATGAATACTGATCAATTAACGACGCGGGTGGCAGACCAGTTGGGCGCGCAGCAGCGGCTGCTGGTGGCGTTCAGCGGCGGCCTGGATTCCAGCGTACTGCTGCATGTGCTGGCGGCGTTGCGCCGCCGGCGTCCGGGAATGCAACTGCGCGCGCTGCATGTGCATCACGGCCTGAGCGCCTTCGCCGACCGCTGGGTTGAGCATTGCCGCAGCCGCTGCGCCGACTGGCAGATCCCGCTGACGGTGACGCACGTGCAGGTGGACGCCCGCCAGGGCGGCATCGAAGCGGCGGCGCGCGCGGCGCGCTATGCCGCCTTCAGCGCCGCGCTAACGGAGGGCGAAGCGCTGCTCACCGCCCAACACCTCGACGATCAAAGCGAAACCTTCCTGCTGGCGCTCAAGCGCGGCAGCGGGCCGGCGGGGCTGTCGGCGATGGCGGCGCGCGCCGCGTTGGGCGAGCACCTGCTGTTGCGGCCGCTGTTGGGTTGCTCACGCCAGACGTTGGAAAACTACGCGCAACGCCACGCCCTAACCTGGATAGATGACGACAGCAATCAGGATACGCGCTTCGATCGCAATTTCCTGCGCTTGCAGGTGTTGCCGCAGCTCAACCAGCGCTGGCCGCACTTCGCCTCGGCGGTGGCGCGCAGCGCCGGCCTGTGCGCCGAGCAGGAGCAGCTGCTGGACGAACTGCTGGCGGAACCGCTGCAAAGCCTGTTGGCGGCGGATCGCTCATTGGCGATCGACGGCCTGACGGACTGTTCGCCGGTGCGGCGCTTCGCCTTGCTGCGGCGCTGGATCGCGTTGTTTAACGTCACCATGCCGGCGCGTGAGCAGCTTCAGCGCCTGTGGGAGGAGGTGGCGCGCAGCCGGGAGGATGCCGAACCGCAGCTGCAGCTCGGTGCCTATCAGATTCGCCGTTTCCGCGGCCGGTTGCACCTGTTGCCGCCGCTGGCGGCGCTGCGCGATGTGCATCTGCCCTGGCTGCCTGACGAGCCGCTGGCGCTGCCGGACGGGCTGGGGCGGCTTGTCGCGGGTGAGGGCGAGCTGGCGCTGCGCGCGCCGCAGCCGTCGCAGCGGATCAGCATTCGTTTCGGCGGCGTGCAGGGCGTGGTGCGCATCGTGGGGCGCGCCCATTCGCGGCCGATAAAAAAATTGTGGCAGGAGCTGGGGATCCCGCCCTGGCAGCGTGAACGCATCCCGTTGATTTATTATGATGAGCAGCTGATCGCCGCGCTGGGCGTATTCGTCTGTGAGGCGGGGCAGGTGCCGGAAGGCGAACGTCCGTGGCGGCTGCGCTGGGAAAAAAATCATAATCGCGAGGAGCAATAATGAAGTTTGTGGGGATCACGCTGTTGGCCGCCGGCCTGTTCAGCCTGCCGGCGTTGGCGGCGGGGGATGCGGCGGCCGGCCAGGCGAAAGCCGCCGCCTGTGCTGCGTGCCACGGCGCGCAGGGCAAGGTGACGGTGCCGATGTACCCGAATCTGGCCGGGCAGAACGCCATGTACCTGCAGCACGCGCTGCAGGCGTACAAAAAAGGGGAGCGCAACGGCGGCCAGGCCGAGGTGATGAAGGCCTACGTGTCGGGGCTGTCGGATGACGATATCGCCGATCTGGCGGCCTTTTACGCCAGCCTGAAGCCGTAAATGACGAGGGCAGCCGTTGGGCTGCCCTGTTGGGATGGGGTTACCGCTGCTCAGTCCGACAGACTGACGACCACGGTACCGATTTCCGGATGACTGAAACTGCTGATATGGTCCAGACGCAGGTCGCGCTGTTGGCCATTCTGTTCGATGGTCAGATACTCAACGCGTTTCTTTTGCAGCAGGTCGATCGCCTTGGCCTCGATCACTTCTCCGTCGCGTAACTCCAGCTTCAGAATAAGTTTATGCTGACAGGCGAGTTCCAGGTTGTCGTAGTCATCGCAATTGATGGGTTGGTACTCATCATTCATCAACATAGTCGCTCACCAATAAGTTAGCGGCGGCAAAGGCCGCCTGTTCCCTAACGGAGGACGGTAGCGCATCGTTCGCTGCGACATCGTCCAATGCCTTTAACGCACAAGCCAGCGCATCGGGCACGTAGCCAAGATCTCCACTGCCAATCTCGGCGTAAGTACGGCGTACTAACTCACAGTATTGTTGCACAGTTTCCTCCCTTAAGAACCTCTGCATCATCAAGACTACTATCGCGATGAGGCGCAGGCTCTTGGAGTTTTATCCTATCCCAGACGACTATAGCACAGCTGTTATGGAGTTATCAGCACCCCGGCATGCCTTTCGCACTGCCGCGGCCGGGCCGCGCTGGCGGCGTTCGGCCCTGATCAAGTACACTGTCGCCGGATAATAACGAGGTCACCCATGGCGCTGAAAGCAACCATTTATAAAGCCGCGGTCAATATCGCTGATATGGATCGTCACTTCTACCACGACGCCGCATTGACGCTGGCGCAACACCCGTCCGAAAACGAGCAGCGCATGATGCTGCGCCTGTTGGCCTGGATCTGCCATGCCGACGAGCGGCTGGTGTTCACCAAAGGGCTGAGCGCCGACGACGAGCCGGAGATCTGGCAGCGCAACGACCACAATGGGCTGGAAATGTGGATCGAGATGGGGTTGCCCGACGAAAAACGCATCCGCAAGGCCTGCAACCAGTCGCCGCGCGTGGTGCTGTACGCCTACGGCGAGCGCGCCGCGCACGTGTGGTGGCAGGGAATGCAGGGCAAGGTGGCCGGCTACAAGAACCTGAGCGTGCGTTTCCTCGACGACGAGCAGTTGGCGCGCCTGACGGCGCTGGCCAGCCGCACCATGACGCTGCAGGCGACGTTGCAGGAGGGAACTATTTGGCTGTCCGATGCTCAGAATAGTCTGGAAATCCAGTTCGCCGAGTGGCAGCTGGCGCAGGTGTAACCGGTGCTGGAACTGTCAAGAAACGTCGCCATACCGGATAATGAGCTGGAATTGACGGCGATCCGCGCGCAGGGCGCGGGCGGCCAGCACGTGAACAAAACCTCAACGGCGATCCATTTGCGCTTTGACATCCGGGCATCCAGCCTGCCAGAGTATTATAAGGAAAGGCTGCTGGCGCTGAATCATCATCTCATTACCGCCGATGGCGTGGTGATTATCAAGGCGCAAGAGTATCGCAGTCAGGAATTGAATCGCGAAGCGGCGTTGGCCAGGCTGGCCGCGCTGATTCGGCAGGCGATGGTGGTGGAAAAAACGCGCAAGGCGACCAAGCCCACAAAAGGGGCCAAACTGCGTCGCCTGGAAGGCAAGGCGCGTAAAGGCGCCACCAAGGCGCTGCGTGGCAAGGTTCGCACTTAGGAATACATGAACACAGTAGGAGAATAACTGTGAAAAAAATTACGGTAGCCCTGTTCCTCGCGGCAGGCGCACTCTCGTTGTTGGGATGCAACAATCATTATCAACCGAAGGAACAACCGCTGCAGCCAATGCCGCAGAGCTATCAAGGGGTGTTGCCTTGCGCCGATTGCGGCGGTCTGGAGACGGCGCTGTTCCTGGATGAGGACGGCACCTTCGTGCTGCAGGAAACCTATCGCGGCACCAAAGACGGCGATCAGACCTTTGCCGACTACGGCAAATGGGCGCGCACCGCGGATAAGCTGGTGCTGACCGACAGCAACGGCGAGAAACGCTATTTCCGCCCGGTGGGCAAGAGCCTGGAAATGCTGGATCGCAGCGGCGTGCCGATCGAGTCCAAGCTGAATTACCGTCTGGATCCGGTTGAGAAGCCGTTGCCTAAAACGCCGATGACGCTGAAAGGCAGCTACACCTATATGGCGGACGCGGCGGTCTTCAAGGACTGCGCTACCGGCAAAACCTTCCCGGTGGACAACAACATCGCGCTGGAGCAAGGTTACGCCAAAGCATACAAGACCGCCGGCGAGCCGGTATTCCTGACGTTCAGCGCGCACTTCAGCGTGCAGCCGTCGATGGAGGAAGGTCTGACCGAGAAGGCGCTGGTGCCGGACGGCAAAATCGTGTTTGACCGCAGCAAGAACTGCAGCAGCAAATAAGCGATTTCGGATATAAAAAAACCCGCGAGAGCGGGTTTTTTACTTTCTGGCATTCGTCGCTTAGCGTTTGATCTGACCCAGCAGGAAATCAACGATTTCGCCGGTTTTGATCATTTGCTTCTCGCCGACGCGGCGGTTCTTGTACTCGATCTCTTCGTTGTCGAGATTGCGGTCGCCGATAACGATAGAGTGCGGCACGCCGATCAGTTCCATATCCGCGAACATCACGCCCGGGCGCTCTTTGCGGTCATCGAGGATCACGTCGATGCCGTGGGAGCGCAGGGTGTTGTACAGCTCTTCGGCCAGCGCCTGCACGCGGAACGACTTGTGCATGTTCATCGGCAGAATAGCGACCTGGAACGGCGCGATGGCGTCCGGCCAGATGATGCCGCGTTCGTCGTGGTTCTGCTCGATGGCGGCGGCCACGACGCGCGTGACCCCGATGCCGTAGCAACCCATGGTCAGCACCTGGTTGCGGCCGTCTTCGCCCTGCACGGTCGCTTTCATCGCTTCCGAGTACTTGGTGCCGAGCTGGAAGATATGGCCCACTTCGATGCCGCGTTTGATCAGCAGCGTGCCCTGACCGTCCGGGCTGGCGTCGCCGTCCACCACGTTACGGATATCGGCCACCTGCGGCAGCGGCAGATCGCGCTCCCAGTTGATGCCGAAGTAGTGTTTGCCGTCGACGTTGGCGCCGGCGCCAAAGTCGCTCATCGCCGCCACGCTGCGGTCGGCAACCACCGGCATCGGCAGGTTGACCGGGCCGAGTGAACCCGGGCCGGCGCCGACGATGGCGCGAATTTCTTCTTCAGTGGCGAAGGTCAGCGGCGTGGCAACCTGCGCCAGCTTCTCGGCCTTGACTTCGTTCAGCTCGTGATCGCCGCGCACCAGCAGGGCAACCAGCTTGTGGCCGCTCTCTTCGGTGGCGCGCACCATCAGCGTCTTCACGGTTTTTTCCACCGGCAGCTGGAACTGATCGACCAGCTCAACGATGGTTTTGGCGTTCGGCGTATCCACCAGACGCAATTCTTCGCCGGCCGCCGCGCGAGGCGCCGCCGGCGCGACCGCTTCCGCCAGCTCGATGTTGGCGGCGAAGTCGGAACCGGTGGAGAACACGATATCGTCTTCACCGCTGTCTGCCAGCACCTGGAATTCGTGCGAGGCGCTGCCGCCGATCGAGCCGGTATCGGCCTGCACCGGGCGGAAATCCAGACCCATGCGGCTGAAGATTTTGCTGTACGCTTCGTACATCGCGTCGTAAGTCTCTTGCAGAGACTCCTGCGAGGTATGGAAGGAGTAGGCATCCTTCATCAGGAATTCACGGGAACGCATTACGCCGAAACGCGGGCGCACTTCATCACGGAACTTGGTCTGGATCTGGAAGAAGTTCAGCGGCAGCTGTTTGTACGAGCTGATCTCGTTGCGGATCAGATCGGTGATCACTTCTTCATGCGTCGGGCCCAGCACGAACGGACGATCGCCGCGGTCGACGAAGCGCAGCAGCTCGGGGCCGTATTGCTCCCAACGGCCGCTTTCCTGCCACAGATCGGCAGGCTGAACCACCGGCATGGACACTTCGATCGCGTTAGCATTATTCATTTCTTCGCGAACGATGTTTTCAACCTTTTTCAGAACGCGCAGGCCGGTCGGCAGCCAGGTGTAAAGACCGGAGGCCAGCTTGCGGATCATCCCGGCGCGCAGCATCAGCTGGTGGCTGATCACTTCGGCGTCGGCAGGTGTCTCCTTCAATGTGGAGAGCAGATATTGGCTAGTACGCATGGTGTTTTGGTTCCGTTAGAACTGCAAATTGCATCGGGCTGCCAGAGTGGCGGCCAAAAGTGACAAAAGTGGTTTAGTTTACCAGCGCGAGCGGGTCGCCAAAAGAGAGGCGGCGGAATTTTAACGCGGGTCGAGCGCCAACACTTCGGTATGACCGTCCACGACGCGCCAACGCACGTTGAAATCCAGCAGCCAGACGGCGTAATCCCGTTCGACGTCCTCTCCTTTACGATAGGCGGGACGGGGATCTTGCGCCAGCACCTGGCTGATAAAACGCCTTAATTGCGGATAACGCGCCTGATGTTGCTGCAGCTGCTGCTCGGCCTGAGGCGCGAAACGCACCGGCATATCGCCGGCGGGCGCGGCCTGGGCAAAACCGGCGCGGGCCTGCGGTTGGCTCTCGGCGAACGGCAGATAAGGCTTGATGTCCACCACCGGGGTGCCGTCGACCAGATCGAGGCTGCCCAGCTCCAGCGCCACTTCGCCGTTTTTCATCCGCACGCCTTTCAGTTCGATCAGGGACATGCCGAGCGGGTTGGGGCGGAAAGTGGAGCGGGTGGCGAATACGCCCATGCGGGCATTGCCGCCTAAACGCGGCGGGCGCACCGTCGGCCGCCAGCCGCCTTCCAGGGTTTGATGGAAAATGAACATCACCCACAGATGGCTGAAATCGCTGAGGCCGCGTACCGCCTCCACCTGGTTGTAAGGTGGCAGCAGCAGCAGTTCGCCGCCACCGTCTTCGACCAGCCCCGGCTGGCGGGGAACGGCGAATTTTTCTTTATATGGCGAGCGGATCACGCCGATCTGCTCGAAAACGAATTCGGTCATTTGGACGAGACGTTAAGCGCCGAGCCCTGGCAGACGGCCTGCTGGTAACAACCGGCGACGCCGCTGACAATCTGGCAGTCGTGCAGCAGCACGGCGTTGGCCTTCATGTAAGACGCGCGGATCTGCATGCGTTTACGGGCGGTGGCCAGATTCGGTGGGGAGTCTTGTACGGTGGTTTGGCACGATTCGCCGGACACTTCACCCAGATCGCGGAATGGCTTGCCCACGAGCTCTTCTGCACTTTTGTACAGTTTTACCGGAGCGGGGCGGGCGGCCGGCGTGGTCTTGGCCGGGGCGGTAGTGGTCGGCTTGCTGGTGCTGTTTGTTGAGGACGGCGCGATACGTTGCGATGAACATCCGGCCAGCGCGAGCGCTAACAAACAGAGAGGTAAAACACGCATTGAGATTCCTCTGCCTTAATGAAAGTGGCGCTATTGAAGCAATCTATGGCGGAAATAACAAGACGGGCCTTGGCCCGTCTTGCAATTATAGGAATAAAATTGGCGAATAAGCGCTTACCAGCCTTTCACCGCACCGCCGTTGAAGATTTTGTTGGCGGCGGCGTCCACTTCGTCAGACTGATAGGCCTGTACGAATTTCTTCACGTTTTCCGCATCTTTGTTATCTTCGCGCGCAACCAGCAGGTTGACGTAAGGCGAGTCTTTATCTTCCACGAACAGGCCGTCTTTCGCCGGCGTCAGACCGATCTGGCTGGCGTAGGTGGTGTTGATCACCGCCAGCGCGATCTGCTGATCGTCCAGAGAACGCGGCAGCTGAGGCGCTTCCAGCTCAACCAGCTTCAGGTTTTTCGGGTTCTCGGTCACGTCCAGCACGGTCGGCAGCAGGCCAACGCCGTCTTTCAGTTTGATCAGGCCGACTTTCTGCAGCAGCAGCAGCGAACGGCCCAGGTTGGTCGGATCGTTAGGCAGTGCGATCTGAGAACCCTCTTTCAGCTCGTCCAGCGATTTGATTTTCTTGGAGTAACCGGCGATCGGGTAAACAAAGGTGTTGCCGACCGGCACCAGCTTGTAGCCACGATCTTTGATCTGCTGATCCAGATATGGCTTGTGCTGGAAGGCGTTCAGGTCGATATCGCCTTTGCTCAACGCTTCGTTAGGCAGCACGTAGTCGTTGAAAGTGACCAGCTCAACGTCCAGACCGTATTTCTCTTTAGCCACTTTCTGAGCCACTTCGGCCACTTGCTGCTCAGCGCCGACGATCACGCCGACCTTGATGTGGTTCGGATTCTTTTCATCCTGGCCGCAGCCCACCAGAGCCAGAGAGCCGATCAGTGCGCCAATTGCCGCGATGGATTTAAATTTTAACGACATATCCCTTCCTCATTAGACTCGCATTAACATGCTGTGAAACTATTTATGGGTAACGGCTTTGACGATGCGATCGCCACAGAATTGGATCAGATAAACCAAAACTACCAGTAATATTAATACGGTATTCATCACTGTGGCGTTATAACCGATATAACCGTATTGGTAACCGATTTGGCCCAGACCACCGGCGCCGACCGCGCCGCCCATAGCGGAGTAGCCCACCAGGGTGATCAGCGTGATGGTTGCGGCGTTGACCAGGCCCGGCAGGGCTTCCGGCAGCAACACTTTCTTGATGATCTGCATCGGCGTGGCGCCCATGGCGCGCGCCGCTTCCACCAGACCGGATGGGATCTCCAGCAGGGCGTTTTCCACCATGCGCGCGATGAACGGTGCGGCGCCCACGGTCAACGGCACGATGGCCGCCTGCAGACCGATAGAGGTGCCGACGATCATGCGGGTAAACGGAATCATCCAAACCAGCAGGATAATGAACGGGATGGAACGGAAGATGTTCACCAGCCCAGACAGGATTTTATACAGCGAGTTGTTGGCGATGATTTGCCCAGGGCGGGTAACATACAGCAGCACGCCGACCGGCAGGCCGAGCACGAAACCGAAGAAGCCGGAGACAAAGGTCATCATGACGGTTTCCCACACGCCACGCGCCATCAACCACATCATTGCCTCAGACATAACCCAGAACCTCTACTTTTACCTGATTTTCTTGCAGGAACTTAATCGTCGCCAGCGCGTCTTCGTCGCTGCCGTGCAGCTCCGCCAGCATCACGCCGAATTTCACGCCGCCGGCATAATCCATCTGGGCGCTGATAATGTTGTTGTTCACGTTGAAGCGGCGAGCGGCTTCAGACAGCAGCGGCGCATCGACCGACTGGCCGGTGAATTCCAGGCGCAGCAGCGGCTGGCGGTCGCCCTGACGTTCCGGCGACAGGCGTGCGGCGTAGTCGTCCGGGATATCCAGATGCAGCGTGGACTGAATGAACTGCTGGGCCAGCGGGGTTTTCGGGTGTGAGAACACTTCGCTGACGCTGTCTTTTTCGATCAGTTGCCCCTGGCTGATGACCGCGACCTGGTCGCAGATGCGTTTCACCACGTCCATTTCGTGGGTGATGAGCAGAATGGTCAGGCCCAGACGGCGGTTGATGTCTTTCAGCAGTTCCAGGATGGAACGGGTGGTGGCCGGATCCAACGCGCTGGTGGCTTCGTCGCACAGCAGCACTTTGGGATTGCTGGCCAGCGCACGGGCGATCGCCACGCGCTGTTTCTGGCCGCCGGACAGGTTGGCCGGGTAGGCGTCGTGCTTGTCCGCCAGGCCGACCAGCTCCAGCAGTTCGGTCACGCGCTTTTTGATCTCGGCGCGCGGCGTATTGTCCAGCTCCAGCGGCAGCGCCACGTTGCCGAACACCGTGCGGGAAGAGAGCAGGTTGAAGTGCTGGAAGATCATGCCGATTTGGCGACGGGCGCGCGTCAGTTCGCTTTCCGACAGCGAGGTCAGATCCTGACCATCGACCAGCACCTGGCCGGACGTTGGGCGCTCCAGCATGTTGGCGCAGCGAATCAGCGTGCTTTTACCGGCGCCGGAGGAACCGATGACGCCATAGATTTGCCCGGCAGGGACGTGAAGGGTCACGTCAGAGAGCGCGGTAATGGTGCGCGAACCCTGCTGGAACACTTTAGTGATGTTAGAAAGTTTAATCATATTCTTCTTATTTTAGCGTGGTTGCCCGTGGCTAGATAAAAGTAAACCTCGGCGTGGAACCAAGGTATGGATCAGATGTTAAGGCGTCTAGACGTCCAAGTCAACGGCCTGCGACGTTCTCCGGCGTTCTCAGCGTGGGGTAAAACATGCGATACTGTCAGCGTATACAGGCCCTCAGGAGCAAAGCGGTGACACAAAGCGTTCCAGCAATTTTTCTCGATCGTGACGGTACGATTAACGTTGACCATGGCTATGTCCATGAAATCGACAACTTCCACTTTATTGACGGCGTGATTGACGCCTGTCGCGAACTCAAAAAGATGGGCTTCGCGCTGGTAATGGTGACCAACCAGTCCGGCATTGCGCGCGGCAAGTTCAGCGAAGACCAATTCATGTACCTGACCGAGTGGATGGACTGGTCGCTGGCCGATCGCGACGTTGACTTCGACGGCATCTATTTCTGCCCGCACCATCCGGAGGCGGTAGTAGAAGAGTATCGTCAGGTGTGTGACTGCCGTAAACCGCAGCCGGGCATGCTGCTGCAAGCACAGCAGGAATTGAACATCGATATGGCTGCTTCTTATATGGTGGGCGATAAACCGGAAGATATGCAGGCGGCGATCGCGGCCGGCGTCGGCACCAAGGTGCTGGTGCGTACCGGCAAGCCGGTGACGGAGCAGGGCGAAAAGCTGGCCGATTGGGTGCTAAATAGCCTGGCGGACCTGCCTGAAGCCATCAAAAAGCGGGTTTAATAGGCGTTACGAATGAATAGTGAGCGGTCAGATAAAAAATGCATATTATCGCTTGTCATTCTGAACCGGCTCCCTATAATGCGCCTCCATCGACACGGAACATGTGAACAACTTCACAGAGTATCCGGGGGTCGCAGAGAAAAAATCCTGAAAATTAGGGTTGACTCTGAAAGAGGAAAGCGTAATAT
>NZ_JBJNLC010000007.1:0-232424 GCF_052169255.1 Serratia sp. CY29653
ATTGCCGGCATCGAAAGATGCAACGTAAAAGAATCGGTGGAGCGGTAGTTCAGTTGGTTAGAATACCTGCCTGTCACGCAGGGGGTCGCGGGTTCGAGCCCCGTCCGTTCCGCCACTTATTTAATTATGCCTGCTTTATTAGCAGGCATAATGTTAAGCGAGATTTAGGGGCGTAGCTCAGTTGGTAGAGCACCGGTCTCCAAAACCGGGTGTCGCGAGTTCGAGTCTCTCCGCCCCTGCCATATTAAGAACCCTTTGCGAAAGCAAAGGGTTTTTTTTTGCCTATCATTTTTCTTCCTTACCGCTTTGGAATAGAGCGCTTTTGACGCTATATGCCGATGTTTGCCCGATCCTGGTTGCTTCATGTTCCTCCGAACTCTATCCTGCCGGCCTCCTGATTCTTATCTCGTTTTGCATTATCTTCTCTCAGAAGGCGATGAGCGCGTTTTGGTGTGATAGACAGGCATGACCACGATGACGGCGTTTAAGACCGCCATAACGCTTTAGGCTGCGGTATTTAAAGGTATTTTAAGTAATTGCCGAATCAAAGGCTGTTGATCGCTGTTTTGCAACCAGACGGCATACAGTGGGCGGATAATCGGCGGGATCTCGGTGGCGGCCACCAACTGTGGATACTCTTTTTCCCACTGGCTGGGCAGGAAAGCACATCCACCCGTGGTTTCCAACAGCTGACGCGTCAGGTGAGCGGAGGTAGTGGTGAGCACCGGCACGTTATCACCTTCCAGCATGCGGCTTTCCTGTTGGTGGAAGTCGGCTCCCCATTCCAGCTTGATGTAGGGCATGGGGGCCTGTTTGTCACGATGCGCGGATGAGAACAGGCGTAATGAGAAATTGCTCAGTTGCTGGCTGGCCAATTCATCCATCTTAGGCGGTTCAGTGGTGATCAGTAAATCGAGCTGCCTTTCATGCAGTTGTTTTACCAAAGAGTGCCTTAATGCCACCCTGGCTTCTAGCTGCAGCGCTTCGCGTTGTTGATAGAGCGCCTGTAGCCAAGGGGTCAGATAGGCTTCCCACAGCGAAGCGGTAGCGCCGATCGACAACTCGGTGTGTTGCAGCGAACGCACGACCTCCTTTTTCGCCAGCTGCCAGGTGTTCATCAGGCTCTCGGCATAGGGCAGAAGCCGCTCGCCGGCAGGCGTCAGGCGGATATTATTGCGATGACGGGTAAATAAATTGGCGCCCAGCTGGTTTTCTAACTGACGGATGCGGAAACTGACCGCGGACTGCGTTAAGTACAAAGATTCTGCGGCTCTGCCAAAGTGACGCGTTCTACTGACCTCCAAAAAGGTTTTCAGTAATTCGGTATCCACACCTATCTCCAAAAAAATTTGTCGTTAAGATTTAAATGTTTTGTTTTACACGCTGTCAAGCCTATCTAATACTCCGCGCCATAAACAGCACGGCCATAAGAGAATTAGGAGCGTGTCAGATGGCGGATAGCTTCACCACGACCAATCGTTTTTTTGATAATAAACATTACCCTCGCGGGTTCTCCCGTCACGGCGATTTCACCATTAAAGAGGCGCAATTGCTAGAGCGCTTCGGCTACGCGTTTAACGAGCTGGACTCGGGCAAACGCCAGCCGGCCACTGAAGAAGAACAACTGTTCGTCGCAGTGTGCCGCGGTGAGCGCGAAGCGGCTACCGAGCAGGAAAAAGTATGGGCTAAATATCTGGCGCGCACACGTCGCCCGAAGAAATTCCATACTCTGTCCGGCGGTAAACCGCAGGCTGACGCAGTAGAAGATTACAGCGACAGCGAAGACTAAAGACGATGGGGCCTGCGGGCCCCATTTTCATTCCAGACTACGATGCAGTTGTAACAGCAGGCGGTCCATGCTGCGATAGCCCAGCGCTTCGCTGAGGTGGCGCCTGTCGAGCTCAGCATCTCCCGCCAAATCCGCCAGCGTGCGCGCCACTTTCAAGATGCGCTGCCAGGCGCGAACCGATAACCCCAGCGCGTTTAATGTCGCCTCCAAAAACTCGGCGTCTGCCGCCTGCAGAACGCAATCCCGTTCCACTTCGCGGTTGCTCAGCAGCGCGTTGACTTTACCGGCGCGTTCAAGTTGCCGGGCGCGTGCCAGCAGCACTCTTTTCCGCACTTGTTCGCTGCTTTCTCCGTGTGTTTTCCGATGACTGAGTGTTCCCGGCGGCAACAGCGGCACTTCGATAGACAGATCGAAACGGTCGAGAAAAGGCCCTGACAGCCGGGCCAGATAGCGCAACACCTGCTGCGGTGAGGCGCGATTGTGCAGCCCCTGATAGTGCCCCGTCGGGCTGGGGTTCATTGCCGCGATCAGCTGCACTCTGGCGGGGAAACAGACCTTGGCGTTGGCGCGTGAAATCACGATCTCGCCGGATTCCAACGGCTCACGCAGCGCATCCAGTACCTTACGCTCGAATTCCGGCAGTTCATCCAGAAACAGCACGCCGTTATGCGCCATCGAGATCTCGCCCGGTCGCGGCAGTGAGCCGCCGCCGACCAATGCCGCCATCGAGGCGCTGTGGTGCGGTGCGCGAAACGGCCTCTGGCGCCATGGTAGGGCAGCGGGAATGTGATGCTGCAAGCTGGCGACCGCCAGACTTTCCAGCGCCTCAGGCTCCGTGAGCGGTGGCAGTAGGCCCGTGAGGCGGCTGGCCAGCATGGTTTTACCGGTGCCCGGCGGCCCAATCAGCAATAGGTTATGCCCGCCGGCGGCGGCGATCTCCAGTGCCCGCTTGGCCTGTTCCTGGCCGATGATGTCGCGCAGATCGGCGTTGTTGCAGGCGGTATCCGCAGCGGGAGGCGTGGTCGCCACCGGCAGTTCTCCCTGGCCGAGCAGAAAGGCGCAGACTTCCAACAGGTGCCGGGCGGTATGGGAGTGCGACTGCGCGATCAGGCCGACTTCAGCGGCGTTGTCCATCGAGAGGATCAGTTGTCGCCCGGCGTCAGCCGCCGCCAGTGCCGCCGGGATCGCGCCTCTGACCGCCCGCAGTGCACCGGACAGCGCGAGCTCGCCAAGAAACTCGTAGCGTGCCAACGGTGCGAGGGGCAGTTGCTCGGAGGCGGCGAGGATCGCCAGCGCTATCGGCAGATCGTAACGCCCGCCTTCTTTCGGCAGATCGGCGGGCGCCAAATTGACGGTGATGCGCCGGGCGGGAAAGGTGAAACCGTTGTTGATCAGGGCGCTGCGCACCCGATCGCGCGCCTCTTTCACCGTGGTTTCCGGCAGACCGACCAGCGTCAGGCCGGGCAGGCCATTGCTGATATGCACCTCCACCGTCACGGAAGGGGCCTGAACGCCGATGATGGCGCGGCTATAGATTACCGCCAATGACATATCGCTCTCCTTGCTGATGGCGACATGATGCGCGATTCATCCTGGTGGCGCGCGGCGTTATTGGTGTTTTTTCGATGGTTTTCTCAGCTTAATCACCGATTTTTATCTCATTGAATGAGATTGTGCGATCCGCCTCGCAGCCTGCGGCAATACCCATTAACAATTCGCTGAAGGCTGCAACACATTAGCGGCCCAGACGCATTGCAACCATAGGCTTGATGGGTGTATTTAACAATTGATTAAAAGAAAAATCACTTATTTAACAAACCCCGACCGCCGCCGCATTCTGCCCGGCAGCCGCTAAACCTCCTGACTTCGTACTCTACGGTAGGGATAACACTATGTTTGGTTGGACCCCGCTGCAACGCAACGCGGCAATCGCCAGCTTTTCAAGCTGGACGCTCGACGCTTTCGATTTTTTCGTGCTGGTATTCTTACTCAGTGACATCGCGCAATCCTTTCACGTCGGTCTGGAACAGGTGACGTTGGCGATTCTGCTCACGCTGGCGGTGCGCCCGATTGGCGCGCTGATCTTCGGGCGTGCGGCGGAAAAATATGGCCGCAAGCCGATCCTGATGCTGAATATCGTCTTCTTCTCGGTGTTTGAGCTGCTCTCCGCCGCCGCGCCCTCGCTGACGGTCTTCTTACTGTTGCGGGTGTTGTACGGCGTTGCGATGGGCGGCATCTGGGGCGTGGCGTCGTCGTTGGCGATGGAAACCATACCGGACCGCTCGCGCGGCCTGATGTCGGGCATTTTCCAGGCCGGCTATCCGTTCGGTTATCTGCTGGCGGCGGTGGTGTACGGCCTGCTGTTCGAAACGGTCGGCTGGCGCGGCATGTTTGTCATCGGTGCGGCGCCGATCCTGCTGCTGCCGTTTATTTATTATTGCGTGCAGGAGTCGCCGGTGTGGCTGGCGGCGCGTGAACGCAAGGAAAGCTCTGCCTTGCTGCCGGTGTTGAAGAGCCACTGGAAGCTGTGCTGCTATCTGGTGCTGCTGATGGCGGCGTTCAATTTCTTCTCCCACGGCACGCAGGATCTGTATCCGGTGTTTCTGAAAGTTCAGCATGGTTTCGATCCAAAAACCGTCAGTATCATCGCCATTAGCTACAATATCGCGTCAATTATCGGCGGCGTTTTCTTCGGTTCGTTGTCGGAAAAGATCGGCCGCAAAAAAGCGATCATCATCGCCGCGCTGCTGGCGCTGCCGGTGATCCCGCTGTGGGCATTTTCCAGCGGTTCGCTGATGTTGGGGATCGGCGCTTTCCTGATGCAGTTCATGGTGCAGGGCGCCTGGGGCGTGGTGCCGACCTACCTGACTGAGCTGGTGCCGGCCAACACCCGCGCGGTGCTGCCGGGGTTCGTGTACCAGCTGGGTAACCTGATCGCTTCGGTCAACGCCACGCTGCAGGCGACCATCGCCGAACATCATGGGCATAATTACGGCCTGGCGATGGCGATCGTCGCCGGTACGGTGGCGCTGGCGATCGCCCTGTTGGTGTTCTTCGGCAAGGATACGCGCGGTAAGGCGATAACAGACGCGGTGAAAAATCCGGGCGTGCGCGCCAACGTGTGAAATCCGGGCGATTCGCGTGAGGTATGACCAGATTGCGCCGAATAATAACGCAAAAAAAGTGTTGTCATGCCGCGCGCGACTATGGTACCTCTGTAAGCATTAGTTCTGAATGAGCACAGTGAACAAACCCATTATGAAAGCCTTTGCCCAAGTGATTAGCCTAGTCGTGATTAGCGTGGTGGTGATTATTATCCCACCGTGCGGGGCTGCACTTGGACGAAGAAAGGCTTAGCAAACAAGCCGGAATCGCAAGAGAACCCCCGCACCGTCAGGTCCGGGGGTTTTTTATTGGCAAGAGAAAAGTGGAGCAAGGGGCAGAGCATGAAAAACAGAACAAAATCCTGCGATTGTCGAAGTAAGGCGGGGAAATAACTATGAATGGCGCTCAGTGGGTAGTTCAAGCGTTGCGTGCGCAGGGGGTGGATACCGTATTCGGCTATCCGGGCGGGGCAATCATGCCGGTGTACGATGCGCTGTACGACGGCGGCGTGGAACACCTGCTGTGCCGACATGAACAGGGCGCCGCGATGGCCGCCATCGGCTACGCCCGCGCCACCGGCAAAGTCGGCGTTTGCATCGCCACTTCCGGCCCTGGCGCCACCAACCTGATCACCGGCCTGGCTGATGCGCTGCTCGATTCCGTTCCCGTTGTCGCCATCACCGGTCAGGTGGGTTCCGCACTGATCGGCACCGATGCCTTTCAGGAGATCGATGTTCTCGGCCTATCTCTGGCCTGCACCAAACACAGCTTCTTGGTGGAATCGCTGGACGCGCTGCCGGGCATTATGGCGGAAGCCTTCGCCATCGCCGCCGGTGGCCGCCCTGGCCCGGTGCTGATCGATATCCCGAAAGACATCCAGCTGGCGCAGGGCGACTTGCACCCGCATCTGATACCGGTCGATGAAGCGCCGGCATTCCCGGCGGCGGCGTTGGCAGAGGCGGCCGAGCTGCTGGCGCAGGCGCACAAACCGATGCTGTACGTCGGCGGCGGCGTGGGCATGGCGCAGGCGGTGCCGGCGCTGCGCGAGTTCATCGCCGTGACCCGCATGCCGAACGTCGCCACCCTGAAGGGGCTGGGCGCGCCGGATGCGCAAGATCCGCTGTACCTCGGCATGTTGGGCATGCACGGCACCAAGGCCGCCAACCTGGCGGTGCAGGAGTGCGATCTGCTGATTGCCGTCGGCGCGCGTTTCGATGACCGCGTGACCGGCAAACTGAACGCCTTCGCGCCGCACGCCACAGTGATCCACATGGATATCGACCCGGCGGAAATGAGCAAGCTGCGCCAGGCGCATGTGGCCCTGCAGGGCGATCTGAAAGCGTTGCTGCCGGCGTTGCAGCGCCCGCTGAACATCGCCCCCTGGCAGCAGCAGGTGACGGCGCTGAAAGCCGACCACGCCTGCCGCTACGATCACCCCGGCCAGCCGATCTACGCGCCGTTGTTCTTGCGCCAGCTGTCCGCCCGCAAGCCGGCCAACAGCGTAGTGACCACCGACGTGGGCCAGCACCAGATGTGGAGCGCGCAGCACATGACGTTCGAACGCCCGGAGAATTTCATCACCTCCAGCGGCCTCGGCACCATGGGGTTCGGCGTACCGGCGGCAGTAGGGGCCCAGATCGCGCGCCCGCAAGATACGGTGATCTGCGTCTCGGGCGACGGCTCCTTCATGATGAACGTGCAGGAACTGGGCACCATCAAGCGCAAACAGCTGCCGCTGAAGATCGTACTGCTGGACAACCAGCGCCTCGGAATGGTGCGTCAATGGCAGCAGCTGTTCTTCGACGGCCGCTACAGTGAAACCAACCTGTCCGATAACCCCGACTTCCTGATGCTGGCCGCCGCCTTTAGCATTCCCGGCCAGCGCATCAGCCGCAAGGATCAGGTGGAGGGCGCGCTCGAGGCGCTGTTCAACACCGAAGGCCCTTATCTGCTGCAGGTCTCTATCGACGAACTCGAAAACGTCTGGCCGCTGGTACCGCCGGGCGCCGGCAACGAAACCATGTTGGAGGAAATATCATGATGCAGCATCAACTCTCGATCCAGGCGCGTTTTCGCCCCGAAATGTTAGAGCGCGTATTGCGGGTCGTGCGTCATCGCGGCTTTCAGGTTTGTGCTATGAATATGGTTTCCCCGGCCAATGCCGACAGCATCAATATCGAATTGACCGTTGCCAGCCCGCGTCCGGTTGCCCTGTTGTCATCTCAATTAAGCAAACTGATGGACGTCTCCTGCGTCGAGATCCAGCAGCCAACATCACAACAAATACGCGCCTGAGGCGCCGAGAAGGATAAATAACAATGACAAAGAAAGCCGATTACATTTGGTTCAATGGTGAAATGATTCCCTGGGCCGAGGCCAAAGTGCACGTGATGTCGCACGCGCTGCATTACGGCACGTCGGTATTTGAGGGGGTGCGCTGCTACGACTCGCACTTGGGGCCGGTAGTGTTCCGTCATCGCGAGCATATGCAGCGCCTGCACGATTCGGCGAAAATCTACCGCATGCCGGTTTCGCAAAGCGTTGACGAACTGATGGAAGCCTGCCGCGCTACGCTGCGCAAGAACAACCTGGTCAGCGCGTACATTCGCCCGCTGGTGTTCGTCGGCGATGTCGGCATGGGCGTCAACCCGCCGGCCGGTTACAAAACGGACGTGATTATCGCGACGTTTCCTTGGGGCGCTTATCTGGGTGAAGAAGCGCTGGATCAAGGCATCGATGCGATGGTCTCCTCCTGGCACCGCGTCGCACCAAATACGATCCCTACTGCGGCCAAGGCCGGCGGCAATTATCTTTCCTCCCTGCTGGTGGGCAGCGAAGCGCGTCGCCACGGCTATCAGGAAGGCATCGCGCTCGACGTGCACGGCTACATTTCCGAAGGGGCGGGCGAGAACCTGTTTGAAGTGAAAGACGGCGTGATTTACACCCCGCCGTTCACCTCTTCGGCGCTGCCGGGCATCACCCGCGACGCGATCATCAAGCTGGCGAAAGACATGGGCTTCGAAGTGCGCGAGCAGGTGCTGTCGCGCGAATCGCTGTACCTGGCCGACGAAGTGTTCATGTCCGGCACCGCGGCGGAAATCACGCCGGTGCGCAGCGTGGACGGCATTCAGGTCGGCATCGGCAAATGCGGCCCGGTGACCAAACAGATCCAACAGGCGTTCTTCGGCCTGTTCAGCGGCAAGACAGAAGACAAATACGGCTGGCTGGATCCGATCAATCCGTAACGACAAGACAGACAGATAAGAATATCCAGGCGGTTCGTTCGCCGCCTGTCATAAATACATTTGGAGTGAAAAGAGCATGCCTAAGTACCGTTCCGCCACCACCACCCACGGCCGCAACATGGCGGGTGCCCGCGCATTGTGGCGCGCGACCGGGATGACCGACGCCGATTTCGGCAAGCCGATCATCGCCGTGGTCAACTCCTTTACCCAGTTCGTGCCGGGCCACGTGCATCTGCGCGATCTGGGCAAACTGGTCGCCGAACAGATCGAAGCCTCCGGCGGCGTGGCCAAAGAGTTCAACACCATCGCGGTGGATGACGGCATCGCCATGGGCCACGGCGGCATGCTCTATTCCCTGCCGTCGCGCGAACTGATCGCCGACTCGGTCGAATACATGGTGAACGCCCACTGCGCCGACGCGATGGTGTGCATCTCCAACTGCGACAAGATCACCCCGGGCATGCTGATGGCGGCGTTGCGCCTGAATATCCCGGTGATCTTCGTCTCCGGCGGCCCGATGGAAGCCGGCAAGACCAAACTCTCCAATCAGATCATCAAGCTGGATCTGGTGGACGCGATGATCCAGGGCGCGAACCCGAACGTCAGCGACGCCGACAGCGAGCAGATCGAGCGTTCCGCCTGCCCGACCTGCGGTTCCTGCTCCGGCATGTTCACCGCTAACTCGATGAACTGCCTGACCGAAGCGCTGGGCCTGTCGCAGCCGGGCAACGGCTCGCTGTTGGCGACTCACGCCGATCGCAAAGCGCTGTTCCTCAACGCCGGCAAGCGCATCGTCGAGTTGACCAAACGCTATTACGAGCAGGACGACGAAAGCGCGCTGCCGCGCAATATCGCCAACAAGGCGGCGTTTGAAAACGCCATGACGCTGGATATCGCCATGGGCGGCTCGACCAACACTGTGCTGCACCTGCTGGCTTCGGCGCAGGAAGGCGAGGTGGACTTCACCATGGAAGACATCGACCGCCTGTCGCGCAAAGTGCCGCACCTGTGCAAGGTGGCGCCGAGCACGCAGAAATATCATATGGAAGACGTGCACCGCGCCGGCGGCGTAATCGGCATCCTCGGCGAGCTGGATCGCGCCGGTTTGCTGAACCGCGAGGTGAACAACGTGCTGGGGCTGACCCTGCCGCAGACGCTGGAAGCCTACGACGTGATGCTGACCCGCGACGAAAGCGTCAAGAAAATGTACTCCGCCGGGCCGGCCGGTATCCGCACCACGCAGGCATTCTCTCAGGACTGCCGCTGGGATTCGCTGGACACCGACCGCAAGGAAGGCTGCATCCGCACCCGTGAGCACGCCTACAGTCAGGACGGCGGGTTGGCGGTGCTGTACGGCAACCTGGCGGAAAATGGCTGTATCGTCAAAACCGCCGGCGTAGACAAGGAAATCCTCACCTTCCGCGGCCCGGCCAAAGTGTATGAAAGCCAGGATGATGCGGTAGAAGCTATCCTCGGCGGCAAAGTGGTGGCGGGCGACGTGGTCGTTATCCGTTACGAAGGGCCGAAAGGCGGGCCGGGCATGCAGGAAATGCTTTACCCAACCACGTATCTGAAATCGATGGGGCTGGGCAAGGCGTGTGCGCTGATCACCGACGGGCGTTTCTCCGGCGGCACCTCCGGGCTGTCCATCGGCCACGCCTCGCCGGAGGCGGCCAACGGCGGCCTGATCGCCCTGGTGCAGGACGGCGACATGATCGCGATCGACATTCCGCATCGCGGCATCCAGCTGGACGTCAGCGAGCAGGAGCTGGCGGCGCGGCATGAGGCGGAACTGGCGCGCGGCGACGCGGCCTGGACGCCGAAAAACCGTGAACGTCAGGTGTCCTTCGCGCTGCGCGCTTACGCCTCGTTGGCCACCAGCGCCGACAAAGGCGCAGTGCGCGACAAGAGCAAACTGGGGGGATAAGCAGTATGGCGGTCTCTCAACCCCTACCCAGCGCCCCCTGCGGCGCGGAATATCTGCGAGCGGTACTGCGCTCGCCGGTCTACGAGGTGGCGCAGGTCACCCCGTTGCAGGCCATGAGCAAAATCTCTTCGCGCCTCGGCAACACCATTTTGGTGAAGCGCGAAGATCGCCAGCCGGTGCACAGCTTCAAGCTGCGCGGGGCCTATGCGATGATCGCCGGGCTGGACGAAGAACAGAAGGCGCGCGGTGTCGTAACGGCTTCGGCCGGCAACCACGCGCAGGGCGTCGCCTTCTCCGGTAAACGGCTGGGGCTCAAAACGCTGATCGTGATGCCGGTGTCCACCGCGGACATCAAGGTGGATGCGGTGCGCGGTTTCGGCGGCGAAGTGTTGCTGCACGGTGCCAATTTCGACGAGGCCAAGGCGAAGGCGATCGAGCTTTCCCAACAGCAGGGCATGACCTTCGTGCCGCCGTTCGATCATCCGACGGTGATCGCCGGGCAGGGCACGCTGGCGATGGAGCTGCTGCAGCAAGACGCGCATCTGGATCGGGTCTTCGTGCCGGTCGGCGGCGGCGGCCTGGCCGCCGGGGTGGCGGTGCTGATCAAGCAGCTGATGCCGCAGATCAAAGTGATTGGCGTCGAAGCGGAAGACTCCGCCTGCCTGCGCGCGGCGCTGGATGCCGGCCATCCGGTGGATCTGGCGCGCGTCGGGCTGTTCGCTGAAGGCGTGGCGGTGAAGCGCATCGGAGACGAAACCTTCCGCCTATGCCGTGAGTATCTGGACGACGTGATCACCGTGGACAGCGACGCCATCTGCGCGGCGGTCAAAGATCTGTTCGAGGACGTGCGCGCCATTGCCGAACCTTCCGGCGCGCTGGCGCTGGCGGGGCTGAAAAAGTACGTGCAGCAGCACAACATTCAGGGCGAGCGTCTGGCGCACGTGCTGTCCGGCGCCAACCTCAACTTCCACGGGCTGCGCTACGTTTCCGAACGTTGCGAACTGGGCGAACAACGCGAAGCGCTGTTGGCGGTAACCATTCCGGAACAGCAGGGCAGCTTCCTCAAGTTTTGCCAACTGCTGGGCGGCCGCTCGGTGACCGAATTCAACTACCGCTACGCCGATGCCGATAACGCCTGCATTTTCGTCGGCGTGCGTCTGACGCGCGGCCACGCAGAACGGCGGGAGATCATCGACGAACTCAACGCCGACGGTTATCAGGTGGTGGATCTGTCGGACGACGAGATGGCCAAGCTGCACGTGCGCTACATGGTGGGCGGGCGTCCGTCGAAGCCGCTGCGCGAACGGCTGTACAGCTTTGAGTTTCCGGAGTCGCCGGGCGCGCTGCTGAAGTTCCTGCAGACGCTGGGCACGCACTGGAACATTTCGCTGTTCCACTATCGCAGCCACGGCACCGACTTCGGCCGGGTGCTGGCGGCCTTCGAGTTGGCGCAAAGCGAGCCGGAATTCGAGCGGCACCTGCAGGCGTTGGGCTACGATTGCCACGACGAAACCGACAACCCGGCGTTCCGCTTCTTTTTGCAGGGGTGAGTCGGATTGATAAGCAACCGTGACGCGTTAGTCAGTTTATGGGTTGCATGGTTGTGATTTTGTCGTGCATTTTTATACTGCCAAGACTTCTGACGTATAGGGATGCACGACAATGAAAACCGCTTTTTCTACGCCGTTCGGTTCCCCCGAAGACGATTTGACCAACGCCGAGTTTGCCCGCCTGTTGGGCAATACCGGCGTACAAGAATTCTATCGCGATATTAATCTGCAAGCCTTGCAGGACTCGCTGGACTGCAGCCTCGCCTTTCATGGCGTGGGCATTATTTTTTCCGACGGGCAGAACTCATTTTTAGTCCGCCCGACGCAGCACACCGGTTACTCAAACGCTTCGCAGGTTACCCACGTGGTCATCAGCAAAACGGTGGCTCATACTTCACGCGTTGCCGCGACCAATACGCTGTCGGAAGCGTTGAGCAAACCCAGCGTCAGCAAAGAGTTGGCCTCGGCCGCGCTGTCGTGCGGAACGCTGCTGGTATCGGTATTTTTACTGGCGTCGGGCAGCGTCGCCGTGCCGTTTACCGGCGGCACCAGCTCGGCGGTGGCTTATCTGGGCTATGCCGGCATGGCCGCCAGCGCGTTGCAGTGCGGCAATGGGCTGTACCGCGTCAACAAGCTTTATGACGGGAAAGGCGATGAACTGGCTCAGCTCGACTCAGAACAGTGGTATATCGCTACCAGTACCGTGCTCGATGTGATCTCGCTGGCCAGTGCCGGGGCTGCCCTGAAGGAAGCGACGATGACCTACCGCGCCATGCGCCGCATTTCGGCGCGCAAGGCGACGGAATGGCTGAAAAGCATGCCCCGTAGCGAAAGGAAGCGGCTGACCGAAAACATCATTCGGGCGGAAAATCCGGGAATTTCCAATAACGTCTTGAAAGAGATGGTGAAGAACGGCTTATACCCGAAGCGCTACCCGACGGAAGCGATCCAAAACGGGCTGCGCCAGCAATTGCATTCGGCGCTCAATAACTCATTGACGTTCGTGGGCAGCGGCATCAGCGGCACCCTGTCTGCGCCGGTGAATGTGAAAACCACCGGGCAGTATTTTGTGGGCATTATGCAGAAATTGCCGCAGATGGTGAGGTAATGGCGGACTGGATGATTAAACGCCTGATCGCGCAGGGCCGGGAGATGGAACGCCAAATCGCGGCGCGCGATGGCGCGCTTTTCGCCGGTGTGGATGCGCAGCTCGAGCAGCATTTCCTGACGCCGGGCCAGCGGCTGTCGCCGCCGGGCGTCGGCAATGTCATGTTGCTGATGGTTTGCCTGACGCTGGGGCTGGCGGGCGTGATGGGCCTGGCCACGGACGTGGCGGCCGCCTGGAGCGGCAAGACTTCCGCCGCCGTTCTCATGGGCAGCGGCGCGATCGTGGCGGTGTGGATGACGTTGATCCTGTTCCAACTGGTGCAGGGTAAAAACAGCGGGGTGGTATTGCTGCAATATTACCTTGGCATGCTCGGCCTGTTTTGCCTTGGCGCCGCGGCGGCGTGGGCGGCGGGGATGACCGGCATCGCCACTGTCGCCATGCTGCTGGGGGGCGTGGTTGGCGGTGCGCTATTCAGCAACCGGGCGGCGTTCTCTCTCTATGTCGCCTATTTTCGCACGCGTCGGCGCGTGTTGATCAAACGCCGTTGGCAGAGGGAAGATCTGCGCAACACCCGATAAACCGTCAGAACGGAAAAACTTATGACGCAACCCTTCTCCGGCTTTAGCCAGCAGGGTCTGAATTTCCTGCAGCAGGTGCGGATCGAGAACGATAAGGCGTGGTTCGACGGCAACCGCGACATCTACGATCGCGAGCTGCTGGCGCCGTTTCGCGCGCTGGTGGAGCAGCTGGCTCCCGGCATGCTGGCGATCGACCCGCAGTTCGAGACTCGCCCGGCGATCGGCAAAACGCTGTCGCGCATTCATCGCGATACGCGCTTTTCACATGACAAATCGCGCTACCGCAGCCGCATGTGGCTGACGTTCAAACGCCCGAGTAAAGACTGGAAAGACGCGCCGGTTTACTTTTTCGAACTGGGGCCGGACATGCTGCGCTATGGGCTCGGCTACTACAGCGCCAACAAGCCGACCATGGATCTGTTCCGCCATACGCTGAGGCAGCGGCCGCAGCCTTTCCTTGAGGTGGCCGCCTGCTGTCGGCCGCCGTTCGAGCTGGTGGGTGAGAGCTACAAGCGCCCGCTGGTGAAGGAACAGGCGGCGGAGATCGCCACCTGGTACAACCGCAAGTCGTTTGCGGTGATGGTGACCGACAGCGAAGTGGAAAAGCTGTTCAGTGCCGATCTGGTGCCGCTGCTGGCCGGGGCATTTTTGCAGCTTGAGCCGCTCTACCACTGGCTGATGCAGGTAGAGACGATGAAGCAGATCGATCCGGCGGATCTGTAAACCCCGCGTCAGCGGGGATGCAGCAAGCGCCAAAAGGCGTCGATCAGCGGATCGCTGAGGCGCTTTTTCTGGACGCAGACCCCCAGCTCGAACGGTTCGACCATCGAGATGTTATCCAGCTGCGAGATGCGGTTGCGTACCGGCTCCGGGCTGTTGTCCACTACCACGCTCGGGATCAGCGCGATGCCGCAGCCCAGAGCGACCATCGACACGATGGCTTCGTGGCCGCCGACGGTGGCGTAAATCAGCGGATTGCTGATGCGGTGGCGGCGGAACCACAGCTCGATGCGTTTTCGCGAAGGGCCGTGCTCCGGCAGGATGAACGGGATCTCGGCCCAGTCGGGCCTGTCGGCGAACGCCTGGCTGCGCACCGCGCAGGGCAGCGCCGGCGCGATCAGCACCAGCGGGATTTCGCCGATTTTGGTGAACGCCACGCTGGCGGGCAGCGTTTCCGGCCGGCCGGCGATGCCGAGATCGGCCTCGTTGGATTGCACCTTGTCGACCGCGTCGGCGGCGTCGCCGGTGGTCAGCTTAATCTCCACCAGCGGGTGCTGCGCGCGGAAGCGATCGAGGATCGGCGGCAGGTGGCTGTACGCCGCGGTCACCGAGCAGAACAGCCGCAGTTCGCCGCTGAGCGAAGGGCCGTGCTGGCCGAGCGAGTGCTTCAGCTGCTGATATTGCAGCAGCGTTTGCTGGGCGAATTCTTTCAGCTGTTCGCCGGCGTCGGTCAGCTGCACGGTGCGGTTATCGCGCAGGAACAGCGGCTGCCCGAGGATCTCTTCCAGCCGCTGGATCTGGCGGGAGAGCGTCGACGGGCTGACGTGCATCGCCTTGGCGGTGCGCCCGAAGTGATGGCTTTCGGCCAGATGCAGGAACAGCTTTAAATCACGTAAATCCATATCGATACGCTCGCAGTGAGTGTGTTGCATAAATTGCAATGTCACGTTCTTAATATATCAATTTAAGCAACGCATTTCCTGTTATACATTGAGTTTAACGAATCTCCGCACAGACAGGGCGGGGAATGAAAATAACAATGCAAGACAACATCAAACCGGAGTACCACCATGGCTAACTATTTCAACACATTGAACCTGCGTCAGCAGTTGGCGCAATTGGGTAAATGCCGCTTTATGGCGCGCGACGAATTTGCTGACGAAGCCGGCTACCTGAAAGGTAAAAAAGTGGTGATTGTCGGCTGTGGCGCCCAGGGGCTGAACCAGGGTCTGAACATGCGCGATTCCGGCCTGGACGTCGCCTATGCCCTGCGCAAAGAAGCGATCGACGAGAAGCGCGCTTCCTGGCGCAAGGCGACCGAAAACGGCTTCAAGGTCGGCACCTATGAAGACCTGATCCCGCAGGCGGATCTGGTGGTCAACCTGACGCCCGACAAGCAGCACTCTTCCGTGGTGCGCGCGGTGCAGCCGCTGATGAAAGACGGCGCGGCGCTGGGTTATTCCCACGGCTTCAACATCGTTGAAGTGGGTGAGCAGGTGCGTAAAGACATCACCGTGGTGATGGTCGCGCCGAAATGCCCGGGCACCGAAGTGCGCGAAGAGTACAAGCGCGGCTTCGGCGTGCCGACTCTGATTGCGGTTCACCCGGAAAACGATCCGAAAGGCGAAGGCATGGCGATCGCCAAGGCCTGGGCGGCGGCGACCGGTGGCCACCGCGCCGGCGTGCTGGAGTCCTCCTTCGTCGCCGAAGTGAAATCCGACCTGATGGGCGAGCAGACCATTCTGTGCGGCATGCTGCAGGCGGGTTCGCTGCTGTGCTTCGACAAGCTGGTTGCTGAGGGCGCCGATCCGGCTTACGCCGAGAAACTGATTCAGTTCGGCTGGGAAACCATCACCGAAGCGCTGAAGCAGGGCGGCATCACCCTGATGATGGATCGCCTGTCCAACCCGGCCAAGCTGCGTGCCTATGCGCTGTCCGAACAGCTGAAAACCATCATGGCGCCGCTGTTCCAGAAGCACATGGACGACATCATCTCAGGCGCTTTCTCCAGCGGCATGATGGCCGACTGGGCGGAAGACGACGTGAAATTGCTGACCTGGCGCGAAGAGACCGGCAAAACCGCGTTCGAGAATGCGCCGCAGTTTGAAGGCAAAATCAGCGAGCAAGAGTACTTCGATCACGGCGTGCTGATGGTGGCGATGGTGAAAGCGGGCGTTGAGCTGGCGTTCGAAACCATGGTCGATGCCGGCATCATCGAAGAGTCGGCTTACTACGAGTCGCTGCACGAGCTGCCGCTGATCGCCAACACCATTGCGCGTAAGCGTCTGTATGAAATGAACGTGGTTATCTCCGATACCGCAGAGTACGGCAACTACCTGTTCGCCAACGCGGCGGTGCCGTTGCTGAAGGACTTCATGACCACCCTGCAGGCGGGCGATTTGGGCAAAGCCGTGGCGGGTACGGCGGTGGACAACGCGCAGCTGCGTGACGTGAATGAAGCGGTACGCAGCCACCCTATCGAAACCGTCGGCCGCAAACTGCGTGGCTACATGACCGACATGAAACGCATCGCCGTTGCGGGCTGATTTCCCGCAAGGCAAAGCACACAGAGCCGGCAGCGATGCCGGCTTTTTTATGCCTACGGTGGCGTGATCAATTGCCGTTCGAGGCAGCGCCGGATCGCGTGTTTGGCGTTGGCGACTCCCAGCTTACGCACCGCATTGCCGATGTGAAACTTCACCGTGCCGGTTTTTATCCCCAGGATCAGCGCGATCTCATGGTAGGTTTTGCCCTGGCTGGCCCAGTAGAGGATTTCCCCTTCGCGCGGCGAGAGCCGGTCTGTCCGGCTTGCCTCGGCGCTGGCCAAGGCCAGAGCGTGCTGGTGGGTATCGACCAATACCATCTGCAGGCTGGACCTCTCGTCTTCCATCAGCTGCCGCAGTTCGGCGTCATCGGCTGTCGTGGCGCTGATCGACAAGATCGCCAGGTTGTTGTCGTGATCGTGCAAAACAAAGCTGCAGCCGTGCACGATGTCGTACTCCCGCGCCTGGCTGAAGATCTTCCGGTAATGCCGATCCTCGGTGGTGACGGGGGTGTCGTGCCACATAAAGGGCGCGCAGCGACTATGGGCGGCGCGCACGACGGGATCGATGCGCTGATAGCGATTGGCGCTGTAGATGTCCAGCCATTCTTGCGGGTAGCTCGAGACCAGCAGATGGCGATCGGGAAGGTGTTTGTTGAAGGTCAAATAAGCGTATTTGAATTGCCTGAAGGCGTGCAGTCGGCCGTCAAGATGCAGTCTTGCGGCGACGGCGTTGGCGAATGTGACGGTCATTGGTAACCTCCCTGTCGTTCGCGGCTCAGCCCGACCTGCACCAAAGTCCAGCTAGTCAGTGCGGCGGATTGAAATTTATACTCGGCTAATAAATTCAAAAAGGCAGCAATGCCAAGACCCGAGCTTAGCAGCTCTGGGCGGAAATAAGCCAACGCCAGGGAAATTCTTTCAATCATCCTCTCATCAATGCTTCTGGGATCTATTGTGCGGGCGGCGAGGCTACCTCGCCGCCGCCTTATTGGCTATGCGGGCATCGCCGCTGCGGGAATGATGGCGCCGCGGTGTTGGATCACCGTTGCGGCGAGCAGGTGGCCGCGCTGCGCCGCCTGTTGGGCGCTGCCGCCGTTCAGGCGTTCCGCCAGATAACCGGCGCTGAAAGAGTCGCCCGCCGCGGTGGTATCCACCACGCGCTCCGGCGGCAGCGCGATCGCCGGCACCTCAAGCCGCTCTCCCTCCACGCTGAACACCAGACAGGCATCCGCGCCGCGTTTGATAGCGATCTCACCGACGCCGAGCGCCTGCGTGCGCGCCACCACCTGTTCAACCGGCTGCGCTCCCCACAGCGACTCTTCGTCATCCAGCGTCAGGAAGGCGATGTCGGTGCAGGCCAGCACCTCACGGTAGGCCTGCTGCGTTTCCTCACGGCTGTGCCACAGGCGCGGGCGATAGTTATTGTCGAAGATAACCTGGCCGCCGTTGGCGCGGCAGCTGCGCAACAGCGCCAGCAGCTTCGTGCGGTCGGCAGGCGCGAGGATCGCCAGGCTAATGCCGCTGAGGTACAGGTAATCGAACTGCGCCAGCCGGGCGCACAGTGCGTCGGCCTGGGGGCCCGCCAGCCAATACCGGGCGGCGGCGTCGTTGCGCCAGTAGTAGAAGGTGCGTTCGCCGGCGGCGTCGGTTTCGATCACGTACAGGCCCGGCAGTTTGTTTTCCAACCGCTGAATCAGCCCGGTCTCGATCTTCTCCTGCCGCCAGGCCTGCAGCATCTCGTCGCTGAAGCTGTCGGTGCCGAGCGCGGTGACGTAATGCACCTGCAGCGTCTGTTCCGGCATTTGGCGGGCGAGGTAGACGGCGGTGTTGAGGGTATCGCCGCCAAAGCCGCGCGTCAGCTGCGCGCCCTGCTGCGACAGTTCGATCATGCATTCGCCGATCACGGCGAGATTTCGGATAGTCATCGTCAATAAGCCCTGGCTAAAGAAGAAGCAACAACCGCCAGTCTCCACGCAAGGCGGTGAGGGAGTCAATAAATTAAAACGGTGTTTTGATTTTTTATGATCGCGATCGGCCCATGCCAAAACAGGGTGAAGAAGAAACCGTGCGGCAATTCGTGCTTAAAGTTTTGCGCGGCGCGGCCGATAAGCTGGGTAAAGAAACAGCGGCAGCGCTCTCACTTCCCCGCCACGGCGATAGTACCGATGATAACCAACCTGATCTCGGGTCTGCTGGCGCCCTGTTTTGCCCTCTATGCCTGCGCCAAATCGCGGCGCTACTGGCGGCAATGCCGGCGCTTGTATACCTTCCAGCCGATTTATCGCACCAGCGGCGCGCTGCTGGCGGTGGAACTGCTGACGGCGGTATATCACCCGAATGAGCCGGACAAACGGCAATCCCCGGAACAGTATTTTGCCTCGCTCGGCGTCGCCCAGCGTTTGCGGGTGATCCAGGAACAGCTGGCGCTGTTGCAGCGCTGGCAGGCATTGTTCATTCGCCACGCGGTGATGGTGTCGGTCAATATCGACGGCATGGCGCTGCAAGCGTTGCAGCGCCATAGCGAGCTGCAGCGGCAGATCGCCGAGATGCCCTATCTGCGCTTCGAGCTGGTGGAGCACGCCGAAACGGCGTCAAACCGCCCGTTGCACCAGATGGTCGGCGGCGAACGGCTGTGGCTGGACGATTTCGGCAGCGGGCTGGCCAACTTCTCCGCCGTCGGCGCCTGGCGCTATCAATACATCAAGGTAGCGCGCGAATTGTTCACCTTGCTTAAACAGTCTGAAGAGGGCGTGCAGCTGCTCGGCACCCTGATCAAGATGATGAACCAGCACAGCGACGGGGTGATCGTCGAAGGCGTGGAAACCGAGCAGGAGTGGCGGCTGGTGCAGCGTTCCGGCGCGTTGGCCGCGCAGGGTTACTATCTTTCCCGCCCGGCATGCTTTGAAACTTTACACAGCGTACCGACGCTGTTCGCCGCGCCCGGCGCGCCGGCGTGAACTCCGGCCTATCCTCAGCTAATCTTAAACGGGGCTGCTCATTCCTTTTCCTTTCATTCGGCAGCCCGGTTTATGTGCTGAGGGAGCCCTATGACAAGAACAGGAAAGGTTTTCAGCTGGCTGGGCGGCATTGTGCTGCTGGCGGTCGCCGCGCTGGCGATCTTCATCGCTACCTTCGACTGGAATCGACTCAAGCCCACCATCAACGACAAAGTGTCGGCCGAACTGCGGCGGCCGTTCGCCATCCGCGGCGATCTGGGCGTCGACTGGTCGCGTAACCGGGATGAGGGCGGCTGGCGCGCCTGGGTGCCCTGGCCGCATATTCACGCCGAAGACGTGTGGCTGGGTAACCCGAAAAACATGCCCGGCGACAGCATGGTGACGCTGCAGCGCGTCGACGCCAGCATCGCACCGCTGGCGTTGCTGAAGAAAGAACTGCTGATCCCGCGCATTTGGCTCAAGCAGCCGAATGCGTCGTTGCAACGCCTGGCCAACGGCGACAACAACTGGACGTTTGACCTGGCCGCTGGCCAGGATCCGCAGCAACCGCCTTCCGACTGGTCGTTCACCGTTCACGACATCGTGTTCGACAAGGGGCAGATCGCCTTTAAAGACGCCACGCTGAAGGCGGACTTCCGCGCCGTCATCGATCCGCTCGGCAAACCGCTGCCGTTCAGTGAAGTGACCGGCAAACAGAGCAGCGGCAAGGCCGCCACTCCTGACTACGTCTTCGGTTGGCAGGTCAAGGGCAAATACAACGGCGAGCCGCTGAGCGGCAGCGGCAAGATTGGCGGCATGCTGTCGCTGCAGAGCGCCGATCTGCCGTTCCCGCTGCAGGCCGACGTGCGCTCCGGCAGTACCCGGGTGGCGGTGGCGGGCACCTTGACCGATCCGCTTAACCTCGGCGGGCTGGACGTGCAGCTGAAATTTTCCGGCGAAAGCCTGGGTAATCTCTATGGCTTGACCGGCGTGCTGCTGCCGAACACGCCGCCGTATGCGACCGATGGCCATCTGATTGCCCGCCTGCATCAGCCGGGCGGCGCCGTGTTCGAATATCAGAAATTCGACGGCAAAATCGGTGACAGCGACATTCACGGCGATTTGAAATACGTTGCCGGTAAGCCGCGGCCGACGCTGAGCGGCGCGGTGAGCTCCCGGCAGCTGAGGTTGGCGGATCTGGCACCGCTGATCGGCGCGGACTCCAACGCCGCCAAAGCCGGGCGCGGCGAGAAGAGCCGCCAGCCGGCGGATAAAGTGCTGCCGGTCGAACAGTTCGATACGCAAAGCTGGCGCAAGATGGATGCGGACGTGAAGTTTGCCGCCGCACGCATTGAACGCGGCAGCGATTTGCCGCTGAGCGATTTGGCCACGCATCTGAAGCTGAACAATGGCGAACTGCGCCTGGATCCGCTGCGCTTCGGCATGGCGGGCGGCAGCCTGAACGCCGTGGTGCGCCTCGACGGCGGCAAAAAGCCGATGCGCGGCCAGGTGGATATGCACGCGCGCAGACTCCAGCTCAAACAGCTGTTGCCGAACGTGGCGGCGATGAAGCGCAGCCTCGGGCAGATGAACGGCGACGCCAGGCTGACGGGCAGCGGCAATTCGGTAGCCGAGCTGCTGGCGACCAGCAACGGCGACCTGCGCCTGTTGATCAATAACGGGGTGATCAGCCGCAGCCTGATGGAGATCCTCGGTCTGAACGTCGGCAACTATCTGGTGGCGCAGCTGTTCGGTGACGATGTGGTGGGCATCAACTGCGCGGCGGCGGATGTCGGCATCCGTAACGGCGTCGCCGCGCCACGGCTGTTCGTGTTCGACACCGAGAACGCGGTGATCAACATCACCGGCAACACCAACCTCGCCACCGAACGGCTGGATTTGTCCATCGATCCGGAAAGCAAGGGGATGCGCGTGCTGACCCTGCGCTCGCCGCTGTACGTGAAAGGCACCTTTAAGCACCCCGACGCCGGCGTCAAAGCCGGGCCGCTGATCGCGCGCGGCGCGGCGGCGGTGGCGTTGGGCGCGGTGCTGACGCCGGCGGCGGCGCTGCTGGCGCTGGTTTCACCCAGTGAAGGCGGCGAGGAGAACCAGTGCGGGCAGATCCTGCGGGAGATGAAAGGCAAAAAATAGTCAGGCGTGCGGCGGCGGCGTGAGCAGCCGGCAGTCGTGATCCTGGATCTCTTCCGCCGAGGCCAGGGTAAACGGCAGCAGGCTGCGCTCGGTCGCCAGCAGCAGGAAATCGCCGTCCGGCAGCGCGGTCATCGCCAGGCCGAAGCTGCCCATGCGCCCTTCGGCGCGCGGCAGGCCGGAAGCCAACAGGCGGAAGGCGCCCTGTTGTTCCAGTTCGGCGGGGGTCACCCGCCGCCCCAGATAGTCATGCCCCAACAGGCCGCCGGGCAGCGGTTGCCATTGATCGATAAAATCGGGGCCGATCTGCGCCAGCCGCTGTTTTACCGCCGGCAGCAGGCAGGAGATATGAATGTGCAGCTGGTTTTGCGTGCGGCCATATTCCGAGTTGATCGCCAGTGAAATATCGCCATCGTCGATCGGTTTGCCATAGCGTTCCGCCATCACGTGGCGCGCGCGCCAGGCCTGGGCGAAGAAATTCGGCGTAGTGGCGTCCAGCACCGCCGGGCTTTCTATCCCGGTGATTTTGGCGCTGGGCATCAGCAGGTATTGCAGCGGCCCGTTGCGATCTTTAAACACCACGAAGCCGGCCGGCACATCTACCTGCGTGCAGGGCGCCGGGTTGTCATGCGCTTGCTGATTGGGCAGACATTGCTGGCTGACGATGCGCCACAGCGCATCGGGATGATCAGGCTTCAACCCGTAATAGAGCGCGATGGCGAGAGCCGCCAGCAGCGCAACGCAGACAAATACCCCACGACGCAGAGACATCGGCCGATCCTGTTACCGAGAGAAACATCCAGCATAGCCCGGTTTTATGACAGTAAACGAACAACGCGTGCGGCCCCCGCAGTGAGGGGGCCGCAGGGGATCACAGCGACCGGTGGCGGGTTTCTTTCATCAACAGCAGGGCCAGCAGCGTCAACCCGGCCATCGCCGCCAGATACATGCCGACGTAGAACAGCCCGTAGTGGGCCGCCAGCCAGGTGGCGATATAAGGCGCCACGGACGCGCCGAGGATCGACGCGACGTTGTAGGAGAACGATGCGCCGGTATAGCGCACTTCGGTCGGGAACAGCTCCGGCAGCAGCGCGCCCATCGGGCCAAAGGTCAGCCCCATGATGCTCAGGCCGCACAGCAGGAAGCCCATCACCAGCGCCTGATTGCCGGAACCCAGCAGGGGCGGGAACAGGAACGCGAAGCCGATCATCAGCAGGGTAATGGCGATCATGGTCTTGCGGCGGCCGAACGCATCCGCCAGCAGGCCGGCGATCGGCACCATCACGCCGAAGCCGATCACCGCCACCATCAGCATCCACAGGAAGCTGTTGCGGGAGTAGCCGAGGCCCAGCGGCTGCGGCGTGGTGCCGTAGGTCATCGAATACACCGTCATCAGATAAAACAGCGTGTAGGTCGCCAGCATGATGAAGGTGCCGAGGATAGTGGCTTTCAGATGCTTGCTCAGCAGCGTGCCGAGCGGCACTTTCACCTGTTTGCCGGCCTTGGCCACTTTGGCAAACACCGGCGTTTCATGCAGCGATACCCGAACGTACAGGCCGATCAGCACCAGCGCCGCGGAGAGGATGAACGGCACGCGCCAGCCCCATTCCATAAACTGCTGGTCGCTCAGCAGCCAGGAGAGCAGCAGGAAGGTGCCGTTGGCGAAGAAGAAGCCGATCGGCGCGCCCAACTGGGGGAAGGAGCCGTACAGCGCGCGCTTTTTGGCCGGCGCGTTCTCCGTCGCCAGCAGGGCGGCGCCGCCCCATTCGCCGCCCAGCCCCAGGCCCTGCCCAAAGCGCGCCAGCGCCAGCAGGATAGGGGCGAAGATGCCGATGGTTTCATAGCTTGGCAGCAGGCCGATCAGCACGGTGGAAATCCCCATGGTCAGCAGCGAGGCGACCAGCGTGACCTTGCGCCCTACCCGATCGCCGAAGTGGCCGAACAGCGCAGAGCCGATAGGGCGCGCGACAAAGGCGACGGCGAAGGTGGCCAGCGACTGCAGCGTCGCGGTGGTCGGGTCGCCCTGCGGGAAGAAGATGTGCGGGAACACGATCACCGCGGCGGTGGCGTAGATGTAGAAGTCGAAGAACTCGATGGCGGTGCCGACCAGCGAGGCGACGATGACTTTCCCGCGGGAGTTCACCGGTGTGGACGCCTCGTCGGCGTCGAGTGGGGGTGCGATGGTGGCTTGCATAATATTTCTTATCGTTAGAGGGGGTAAAAATCCATCTTAGTGACAGCATGCGGCCTTTTCAACGCGGGAGCTTTGGGCAACGCCGCTCCTAACCGGTTAAAAAGACTAATGTTTTACCGGGCTTCTTTTCTGCAGCGTTAAACGTTGAGAAATGGAGTTCGCGCAGAGGGAATGGCTGTAAAAACGGCAAAGAAAAGTGACTGGGCAGTTTGTTATGCTGGTTTACGGATGGCGCACCGTGCGATTCAGATGTATTGACTGGTTTTTTGGCTGTTAACCAGATGAACCTGCCGGTGTGTGCGATAACACCGGCACGATTGCATGGCTTCAGCGCGCTGGCGGCTCGCGTTCCGGCAACGCTTTGTCGCCTTTGTAGTCGGCGGTGGCGATCCAGGCGGCGCAAAACAGCGTCAAACGAGCGAAGAAGTAGAAGAACGCCATCAGCCCGATCACCGATCCGAAGGCCGCGCCGGAAGGCGACTTCGCCACCTGCGGCAGCGTCATGGTCATCACGAACTTGATCACTTCAAAGCCGATGGCGGCGAGCAAGGTGCCGCGCAGCAGCGCTTTTTTCTTCGGTTTGTGGCGCGGCAGCATCCAGAAAATCCACAGGAACAGCAGATAGTTGGCGAAGATCGAGATCGACAGCGCGATCGTCGTCAGCGCCGGCCGCAGCCATTCGATGCCGTCCAGCCCCAGCGCGTTGACGATTGCCGCCTGCGCCGACCCGGCGACCGAGGTCAGCGACAGCGTGATAATCAGCGCGACCACCAGGCCGGTCAGCGAGATGAAGTCGCGGGTGTATTTGAAGTAGATTTTCTCCTGATCCTGCGGATTGCGCTCCCAGACATCGCGCGACTGCGCGCGGATCGCCTCGCGCAGATTGCCCATCCAGCTGATGCCGGAATAGAGCGCCAGCGCCAGGCCGGTCAACCCCACGGTGGTGCGCTGCTGAATGGCGGTATTGACGGTGTTCTTCAGCGTGCTGGCCAGCGTCGGATCGCTGATGCTGCCGACGATCCGGTTGATCAAGCGGGCCAGCAGATCCGGATTGGAGGCCAGCACGAAGCCGGCGGCGGCAAACGACACCATCAGGATCGGGATCAGCGAGAGGAACGAAAAATAGGTGATGGCGGCGCCGAACTGGCTACCCAGCCGATCGTTAAAGCGTTCGGCCGCGCGCAGCAGGTGCGCCACGCTCGGCCAGGCTTTGATGCGTTCAATCAGACGTGAAAAACCACCGATGCGGCGGTCGAGGGTCTCATGGCCGGTCTTGATGGCGATAAGCGGCTTCGGCGGCGTGTCTTGTGCGGGCTGGCGGCGTTCCTGGTCTGGTCCTATAGGCATTACTTCACGATTTCCTTAACGTTAAACGGCATGTTTCAGCATTGATTATAGCCAAAGCCCCGCGGCGTTTTGATCGCCGGGGCGGCAAACGGTCATTTTCCGAGCTTAGCGCGTTAGCGCCCGGCATGAAATGCCGACGATGGCGCGATAGGTAAAATTCCTATGAAAACCCCGTGGCGCCTCAGTTTTTTTCACTTTCCTACCTCCAATTTTTATCTGTTTCGTCGGCGAGAAAGCGTTTACTCATGATGTGGCGTTGCGCTTTGCCGCTCGCCGCTCCGCTGCAGCCGTAGGGGCTGGAACGGTCTCATCCGTCATCAACAGAAAAACTGGAAGGTCTTATGAAATTGCTTAATCACCCCACCTGCCGCCCGTTTACCGAAGCGGGCAATCTGTCGCAGCTGTCCGCCTACTATGAAGAGGGGCGGCACATCATGTGGATGCTGCTGCGCGCCGCGCCGCGCCCCTGCTTCAACCAGGCGCTGATCGAAGACATCATGACGCTGGCGCAGGCGGCGAAGGAATCTTCGCTGCGGTTCGATTTCTGGGTCACCGGCTCGCTGGTGCCGAACATGTTCAACGTCGGCGGCGATCTGCAGTTCTTCGCCGACGCGATCAAAAACCGCAAGCGCGAGGCGATGATGGCCTACGCGCGCGCCTGCATCGACTGCGTGCATGCGGCGGCTCGCGGTTTCGACACCGGCGCGGTCAGCATTGCGATGGTCGAAGGCAGCGCGCTGGGGGGCGGCTTTGAAGCGGCGTTGGCGCACCATTTCGTGCTGGCGCAGAACAATGCGCGCATGGGGTTTCCGGAGATCGCGTTCAATCTGTTTCCCGGTATGGGCGGTTACTCGCTGGTGGCGCGCAAGGCGGGCATGCGCTTGGCCGAGGAGCTGATTTGGGGCGGCGAGTCGCACACCGCAGAGTGGTTCGAGAGCCGCGGGCTGGTGGATCAGCTGTTCCAGCCCGGCGACGCCTACATGGCGACGCGCACCTTTATCGATACCATTCGGCCGAAGCTCAACGGCATGCGCGCCATGCTGCGGGCGCGTCAGCGCGTGTTGCAGCTGACGCGCTCCGAGCTGATGGACATTACCGAAGATTGGGTGCACTCGGCCTTTACCATTGAGGAAAAAGACCGCGCCTACATCGAGCGGCTGGTGATGTTGCAGGATCGCCATACCCTGAACCTGCGTCGTGCCGGCTAACCTTAACGCGCCCGCCTCATGCGGAGGGTGAGCGCGGGCGATAGGACTGCAGCCAATGCTCCAGCTGTTCCGGGAGCATTGGCCGCGCAAACAGAAAGCCCTGTTTTTCGTCCACGCCGACCTCGTCGAGGAAGTGGTTTTCGCTCTCGGTCTCCACCCCTTCGGCGATCACCCGGAAGGCCAACGCCTCCGCCGCCGCGACGATCGCGCGCACCAGCGATTGCGATACCGGGTTGAAATTCACCCCGCGCACGAAGCTTTTATCCAGCTTGATGGCGTCCAGAGGAATGCGCGCCAGCTGCGCCAGCGACGAATAGCCGGTGCCGAAGTCGTCGAGATGCACCTGCGCACCCAGTTCGCGCAGCCGGGTGATCAACGCGCGCGCGCGGTTCTCGTCTTCAATCAGGCTGCTTTCGGTCAACTCGAAGTCCAGCAGACAGGGGGCCATGCGGTGACGGCGCAGCACCCCGAGCAGGTCGTTGACGATGCTGTCATCGGCCAGCTGACGGGCAGAGAGGTTGACCGCCACCCGCAGATTCAAGCCCTGTTCTTGCCACTGTGCCGCCTGCCCGGCGGCGGTCTGCAGCACCCATTGGCCGAGCGGGCCGATCAGGCCGGACTCCTCGGCGTAGGAAATGAACTGCAGCGGCGGGATCAGGCCGCGCTCCGGCGAATCCCAGCGCACCAGCGCTTCCACGCTGTGCACTTCACCGCTGCGCGCGTCGATTTTCGGCTGGTAATACAGCACCAGCTGATTTTGCTCCAGCCCTTTGCGCAGGTTGGTGTCCAGCCACATGTATTCGGCGACACGTTTATTCATCTCCGGCGAGAAGACGGTATAGGTACGTTTGCCGTGCTCCTTGGCGACGTACATGGCGGTATCGGCGCTGCGGATCAGGCTGTCGAGATCGTTGCCGTGCTCCGGGCACAGCGCGATGCCGATCGAACAGCCGGTATACACCTCAATCAGGCCGATGCGGAAAGGGGTTTTCAACCTGTCGATAATGCGCTGCGCCAGCGTTTGCAGGCGCTCGCGATCGGCTTGCGGTGCCAGCACCAGGAATTCGTCGCCGCCGAGGCGGGCGAGCACCTGGTCCGGGCCCAGGCAGCCGAGGATCGCCAGCGCGACCTCGACCAGCAGCCGATCGCCGAACATATGGCCGTAGGCGTCGTTGACCTTTTTGAAGTTGTCGAGATCGAGATACACCAGGCCGAAACTCTCTTCGCCGCGCGTGGCGATGGCGTGATTGATCTTGTCCTGGATGGCGTTACGGTTCGGCAGGCCGGTGATGAGATCGGTGTTGGCCAGCACCCGCAGCCGCTCCTGCGCCCGGCGTTCTTCGGTGATGTCGGTACCGGAGCAGATCAGAAAGACTTCGTTTTTGCCGCTGCCGCTGTGCACGAACTTATTGCGGAACAGGAACAGCCGTTCGCCCTTGACCGTCTTTACCCAGCGTTCCACCTCATAGGACGAACCGTTGCGGAAGAAGCCGGCGATGTTGCGCCGCGAAGCGGCGGCTTCTTCCGGGCTCATAAACAGCTGGAAAACGTTTTTGCCGATCACCTCGTGTTCGTGCAGCCCGGTATACTCCTCGCTCAGCCGGTTGAAACGCTGAATGCGGCCGTGTTGATCGACGATCACGATCACCGAGTTGGCTTCGAACACCACCTGCTCGGCGAAGGAGAGGCCGTGCACCAGGTCGCGCGCCACAGATTGGGTGTCGCTGAAGGCGGAAGCGGTGCCCGCCCATTCGAGGTTGTTGACGCGGCGCCCGACCAGATGCAGATGCAGCGGTGCACCGGCTAGCGTAATGGTCAGCTCCAGGCTGGCGGTGACGCCGGTCAGGCGACGGATTTTCGCCGCTTCCATGGCGCTGAGCGCCACCGCGACGTGGGCTTTGCCTTTAACGGCGGACAGCTCCAGGGCATTGCTGTCAAACGCCAGCCGCCAGTGGGGGCTTTGGGTGCCGAAGTGGGCGTTAAGAAGCTCAGGGCCTTGGTCTGCGGGCATGATGATTCCTCAAAAGAGCACGGGCGGCCGGTCAGCACAGCTCCGGGCAGCCTGTTGGCCCGAAAGCGATCGCCGTACGCATCTGTGCATCATATAACAGGTTTTCACAGGCGGGGCGGGTGATGGAAACTATTATATAAGCAATGATTAGTTTTGCGGTGTAAACGTCGCCCGGCGGCCGGTTGTCTTAAAGTGTAGGAGAACATCGGATCCTGTGATGCTGGTACTGACTTCCCCCGTTATCGGAAAACGGTTGATGTAAGGTTGCCGTGCAGGCGAGTAAATTATAACGGTAAGGGGAAAGCGGAAAAATAACTCCACCGGGGGGATTGTTGCCGGGAAATTAAAATTTCCATCAAATAAACGCCATCTTCATAGTTTTCTCATAATTGGTGAATAAATCCGAGACGGGTTTTAAAAAGTTTACACACCCTCGCATTACTTGAAATTTATCAGCCTATTATTATCTCCGACGACGAATGAGCCTGTTAACGTACAGCGCTCCTGATGAAGAAAAACTTTTAAGGAAATGATTATGCGTAAATTGACGGCTTTATTTATTGCTTCCACGCTGGCCCTGGGTTCTGCTTCCGCGGCGTTCGCTGCGGACACCACTGCCCCGGCGGCGGATGCGGCGCCGATGAAAATGATGCATCACAAGGGTGAAGGCAAAGGCGGCCCGTTCGCCGGGCTGAACCTGACCGAGCAGCAGCGCCAGCAGATGCGCGATATCATGAAAGAGTCGCACCAGAAGCGCGGGCCGGGCATGAAAGAGGAGCGCCAGGCGCTGCACAATCTGGTCGCTTCCGACAGCTTTGACGAAGCGAAGGCGAAGGCGCAAATTGACGCGATCGGCAAAGCGCAATCCGAACGCATGCTGGAGCGCGCCAAAGCGGAAAATAAAATGTATAACCTGCTGACCCCTGAGCAGAAAAAACAATACAATGAGAATTATCAGAAACGTGAGCAAAAGATGATGGACCATATGAATAAAATGAAGGCGCAGATGTCCTCCGATCAGTAATATCCGCTCGCGGTGAATAATAAAGGGCCAGACTATTTGTCTGGCCCTTTTTCTATTTGGCGTTATCACTGGCAGGCTATGCAGTGAGTGATAATCATTCTCCGCCGACCATGTGCCGGAACTGCTCGGCAACGGCCTGAGCAAAGCGCGGGTCGTTAATATGATAAGGCGTTTTTATCAACCGGCGTTTGTCGGTGGCGCGCACCGTTTCTTCCAGCGCTTGCGTAAAGGCGGCCAGCGCCGCCGGATCCCAGAACGGTTGCCCGGGCGCGTCCAAAGCCGATACGCCGCCCGCCGGGATAACGAAACGCACTTCGCCCGCGCAGGCGTTGATTTTTTCGCCCATCCAACGCCCCATTAACGCATTCTCCCGCGCGCTGGTGCGCACCAGCGTCACTTGCGGGTTGTGAGGGTGGCGCAGACGGTTGGCATAGCGAGCCGGCACCGTGTTCGGCGCGCCGAAGTTGATCATGTCGATCGCGCCGCAGGAGAGCACGCACGGGATGCCGGTACGCGCGATGGCACCGAAACGATCGGTATTGCAGGGCAGCACGCCGCCAAACAGGTGATCGGCCACTTCGGTGGTGGTCAAATCGATGGCGCCGTGCAGTTGGCGGCTATCGATCAGTTTTTCCAACGCTCTGCCGCCGCTGCCGGTCGCATGAAACGTCAGACAATCCCATAGCGATCCCAACTCGGCAATCAACGCCTGAACGCAGGGCGTGGTGACGCCAAACATTGTCAGGCCGATCGCCGGCTTGTCGTCGTGAGAGTCGACGGCGGCGAAGCGGACTGCACCGGCTATCTGGCGCGCCGCGTTGCCCAGCACCCGTCGCGAGATGCGATTCAGGCCGGCGAGATCGGTGACCGAATACAGCATGCTGATATCGCTGGCGCCGACATAGGCGGAAACGTCACCCGCCGCCATGCTCGAGACCATCACTTTCGGCAGACCGATCGGCAGTTGCTGCATGGCCGGCGTGATGATGGCGGTGCCGCCGGAGCCGCCCAGGCCAAGCAGGGCGGCGATATCGCGGCGCGTCAGGATAAAGCGTTCGAAAGCGGTCGCCATGGCGGCGATCGCCTGGCCGCGGCTGGCGCAGAAGACCGCGCCGGCGCCCGCCGGATGGTGGCGAGCGACCTCTTCTGGGCCGATATCGGCCGGGGAGTCAAACGGCAAGCTACGGGTGGAGAGATCGACGGTTCGCGTGGGTAAATCCAGGCTGGCAATCAGCCGCCGCACATACTCCAACTCTTGTCCTTTCGTATCTGCTGTGGTAGCAATATAGACAAAATTTGAAGTATCTTTCATGGGTTTTTCGAGGTGCTTCTAATTTTTATTTTAAAAATTAATGTATTATATTTTTTTAGGTGCCCTGGTGTTGGCATTTAAATTAAATTGATTAATGTATTTATATAATGAGACGGCAGTATCATTTTTGCAAGGGCAGCTCAGTGCAAAATGGGACTTCTGTCTCATTTTTGAGCTTTTTGCGCGGCCGAGCCTTTGTCGTCAACCTGTCGGCAGTGGCGTATCTCCAGCCGCGCAAGCATGTACAGATGTATGAGGTTTAAGTGCCGATAAATGCTTTTCCCACCCCGTTCGATCCTTCACTGACGTCCACCCGGGCAAAAACCTACCGTTTGTTGCTGGCCAGCGCGATGGCGCTGTATGACGAAGGCGCGTTTCCTTCGATCACCGAACTGGCGGCGTATGCGCAGGTATCGCGTGCAACCGCCTACCGCTACTTTCCGACCCAGAGTGCGCTGATTAGCGCCGTGGTGGCGGAAAGCCTGGGGCCTATTCTGGAATGGCGCCCGCAAGACGATGATGCCCTGAAGCGCATCCAGCAGTTGCTGACCTTCGCCTATCCTCAGATGGAACGGCACGAGGGGGCGCTGCGCGCGGCGTTGCAGCTCTCTTTGCAGCAGTGGGCGCACGCGACGCCGGGCGAAAAATTCGTGCGCGGCAACCGCAAGCGTCTGTTGGCGCTGGCGGTAGAACCGCTGCAGGGCAAACTGCCGCCGGACTCTCTGCAGAGAGTGATTCATGCTTTCTCGCTGATTTACGGCTCGGAGGTGTTCCTGGTGCTGAAAGATATCTGGGGGCTGGAGCTTGAGAGCATTCAGGACGTCACGCAATGGATGGCCAAAGCCATCCTTCGTCAGGCGGAAGAGGACGCGACGAACCGCAAAAAAACATCAGCAGGATAATCCAATTTTTGCCGATGGCTGACTGAAAAACCAGCATAATTCACTGAGTGAATATTGGCAAAATTTATAATTAAAAGTGATAAAAGACGCCTGTTAAGCACTTTTCAGGCGGCCACACCCTTCATTTACCCCTGAATTATATTTTTATTTATCAGTTAATTAATATTTATTCCCTCACGTGCTATCGCCGCTCCGATACCGCCAAGCGTCATTGTCATTTCTTATCGTCGCTGGCCTGATTCACCCCTGAAACTTTCTCCCCTCCCGCCGAACTGCCGGATGACACATTAAGCGCACTTGAGATTGTTGTGCTTTATTTATTTGGTATTACCAAACTGTTACACAAAAAATCTTATAAAACATTTGCAAACAACAACGGACGGTATCTGGGATGGAGAAGAAACTTAGAGGAGTCAAATCCGCTCGGGCGGCCTTCGGCTGGCCTGAAATCGGAGTTCATCGCGCACAATGGAGCGCGATGCTGATCTGCCTGACGGCGATCGGCGGCGCGCAGGCCTCCAGCTATATAGAAAACGGCAAAGCGGGCGATCCGGCCAGCTGGCGCAGCAGTGAGTTCAACGCGGAATGGGGGCTGGGGGCGATCCACGCCGACCAGGCCTACGCCGCCGGTTATACCGGAAAAGGCATCAAACTTGGCATTTTCGATCAGCCGGTCTACGCCAAGCACCCGGAGTTTGCCGGTGAGAATAAGGTGATCAATCTGGTTACCGAAGGCATCCGCGAATACACCGATCCCTATATCCCGGTGAAAAAAGGCGACACTTTCCGCTATGACGGTACGCCGAGCGTGGATTCCGATGGCACGCTCGGTTCGCACGGCACCCACGTGGGCGGCATCGCCGCCGGCAGCCGCGACGGCGGCGCCATGCACGGTGTGGCGTTCAACGCGCAGATCATCAGCGCCGAAAACGGCGATCCCGGCCCGGAGGATGGCATCATCCTCGGTAACGACGGCGCGGTGTATAAGGCCGGTTGGGATGCGTTGGTGGCCAGCGGCGCGCGCATCATCAATAACAGCTGGGGCATCGGTATCACCGAAAAGTTTGATAAAGGCGGTTATGACCCGGCTTATCCACACTTCACGGTAAACGACGCGCAAAAGCAGTTCGATCAGATCAAGGTTATCCTGGGCACCAAGCCCGGCGGCGCCTATCAGGGCGCGATCGATGCGGCGCGCAGCGGCGTGGTCACCATCTTCGCCGCCGGCAACGACGGCAACCTCAACAACCCGGACGCCATGGCCGGCCTGGCCTATTTCGTGCCGGACATCGCGCCGAACTGGCTGTCGGTCGCCAGCCTGCAGGATCCCACCAATAGCGGCGATTACAGCATCAGCACCTTCTCTTCACGCTGCGGCTACACCGCCAGTTTGTGCGTCTCGGCACCGGGTACCCGGGTATACAGCTCGGTGATCGAAGGTACCAGCGTGGAGAATCTGACGACCGGCTATGCCAAATACAGCGGCACCTCGATGGCGGCGCCGCACGTGGCCGGCAGCGTCGCGGTGCTGATGGAGCGTTTCCCGTATCTGAATGGCGCGCAGGTGGCGGAAGTGCTGAAAACCACCGCCACCGACATGGGCGCGCCGGGCATCGACGCGCTCTACGGCTGGGGGATGATCAACCTGGGCAAAGCCATCAACGGCCCTGGCATGTTGGCGACCGTCGAGGATATTCCCGAAGAATTCCGCATTCCGGATCCGACGGGCGTGGCTTACGGCCCGACCCAGTTCGTGGTGGATCTGCCGGGCGTCGGCGCGGTGCTGGACAAGGGCAAACCGACCGAGCGCGTCTGCAGCGATGTGCTGTGCGGCTTGGACTTCTGGAGTAACGACATCTCCGGCCACGGCGGCCTGACCAAGCAGGGCATCGGCACGCTGGTGCTGACCGGTAACAATACTTATTCCGGCCCGACGCTGGTCAATCAGGGGCGGTTGGCAGTCAACGGCTCGGTCACTTCGGCCGTCAGCGTGCAGAGCGGCGGTATTGTCGGCGGCAGCGGCACGGTGGGTTCGCTGACTGCCCGCCGCGGCGGCACCGTGGCGCCGGGCAACTCGATCGGCACCTTGAACGTGGCCGGCAACGTCAGCTTCGAGCCGGGTTCGCGCTACGCGGTGGAAGTGGGGCCGAACGGCCAGAGCGATCGGATCCAGAGCAGCGGATCGGCGACGATCGGCGGCGGCGAGGTGGCGGTGACGCTGGAGAACAGCCCCAACCTGCTGACGCAAAGCGAGGTGCGCAGCCTGCTGGGCCAGCAGTACACCATCCTGAGCGCGCAGCAGGGGGTGAGCGGGCAGTTTGACACGGTGGCGCCGAACTACCTGTTCCTCGGCACCGGGCTGAGCTACCAGCCGACCGGGGTGACACTGAGCGTCGGGCGCAACGGCACCAGCTTCGCCAGCGTGGCGCAGACGGCGAACGAGCGGGCGGTGGCGGCGGCGGCGGATGCGCTGGCGGCGGGCAACCCGGTGTACGAGAGCCTGCTCGGCAGCGGCACGGCGGGCGAAGCGCGGCAGGCGTTCCGTCAGCTGTCGGGGCAAATCCATGCGGACATCGCCTCGGCGCTGGTGAACGACAGCCGCTACCTGCGTGAGGCGCTGAACGGGCGTCTGCGTCAGGCGGAAGGGCTGGCGAGCTCGTCGGCCATCAAGGCGGATGAGGGCGGTGCCTGGGCGCAGCTGCTGGGGGCGTGGGACCACGCGTCGGGCGACGCCAATGCTACCGGCTATCAGGCCTCGACCTACGGGGTGCTGGTGGGGCTGGACTCGGCGGCGGCGGACGACTGGCGGCTGGGGGTGGCGACCGGCTACACCCGCACCTCGCTGCACGGCGGGTACGGGTCGAAGGCGGACAGCGACAACTACCACCTGGCGGCGTACGGCGACAAGCAGTTCGGGGCGCTGGCGCTGCGCGGCGGGGCGGGCTACACCTGGCACCGCATCGACACCAAGCGGTCGGTGAACTACGGGATGCAGTCGGACCGCGACACGGCGAAGTACAGCGCGCGCACCGAGCAGCTGTTCGCGGAAACGGGCTACAGCGTGCAGGGTGAGTGGCTGAACCTGGAGCCGTTCGTGAATCTGGCGTACGTGAACTTCGAGAACAACGGCATCGCGGAAAGCGGCGGCGCGGCGGCATTGCGCGGCGACAAGCAGCACACGGACGCGACGGTGTCGACGCTGGGCCTGCGCGCGGACACCGCCTGGCAGGTGACCCCGGGCACGACGGTGGCGCTGCGCAGCGAGCTGGGATGGCAACACCAGTACGGCAGTCTGGAGCGTGGCACCGGGCTGCGGTTCAACGGCGGCAACGCGCCGTTCGTGGTGGACAGCGTGCCGGTCTCGCGCGACGGCATGGTGCTGAAGGCGGGGGCGGAAGTGGCGGTGAACGAGAACGCCACGCTGTCGCTGGGCTACGGCGGGCTGCTGTCGCAGAACCACCAGGACAACAGCGTCAACGCCGGCTTCACCTGGCGCTTCTAAGCACAAACACCATCGATTCAATCCTTGTACCGGAACCGTCTGCGGACGGTTCCTTTTTCACATCCTGCTAATGAAAGCCCGGCGCACCTGGGGCGTCGGCCAATAACAAGCAAAAGGTAAGGAAATGACAACAACAATGGGTTTTGATAGCAAAGGAAATGCTCGCCGCTCGCCGTGGCGGCTGAACGCGCTGGTCTGCTGCATGGCGCTGGCGGGGTATGCGCAGGCGGCGCCGCACGAGGTGAACGGCCAAGCCGGCGATCCGGCCAGCTGGCGCAACGCCGAGTTCAACGCCAACTGGGGGCTGGGGGCGATCCACGCCGATGAGGCCTACGCCGCCGGCTATACCGGCAAAGGGCAGAAGGTGGGCATTTTCGATACCCCGGTCAACCGCCATCCCGAGTTCGCCGGCGACGGCAAACTGATCAACGTGGTCACCGAAGGCTATCGCGCCTACACCGATCCGCACCGGCCGGGCATTAACGCCGGCGACCGCTTTTACTTCGACGGCACCTTCCACTTCTACAGCGGCTCACAGGGCATGCTGAGCAATCATGGGGTGCACGTTGCGGGCATCAGCGCCGCCAACCGCGACGGCGTCGGCATGCACGGCGTGGCTTTCGATTCGCAGGTGATCAGCGTCGATAACGACAACGACGGCCCGGCCTATGGTGAATTCCTCGGCCTGGACGGCGCCGTCACCAATGCCGGCTGGCAGGCGATGATCAACAACGGCGTGCGGGTGATCAACAACAGCTGGGGCGTCAGTATTCCCGACTTTCTGTCCGACGGCGGCCGCGATCCTAACGCGCTGCACTTTGAGCTGAAGGATGCGCAGGAACAATTCGATCAGGTCAAACCGCTGCTCGGCAGCCTGGCCGGCGCAGGCTATCAGGGCGCCATCGACGCCGCGCGCAAAAATATTCTGGTGCTGTTCGCCGCCGGTAACGACGGCAACTACAACCAGCCGGATGTGATCAGCGGGCTGGCCTACTTCGTGCCGGACATCGCGCCAAACTGGCTGTCGGTCGCCAGCGTGGCGCAGGATGCGGCTTCGGCCAACAGCGTGCCTTACACCATCAGCAGCTTCTCTTCCCGTTGCGGCTATACCGCCAGCTTCTGCGTCTCGTCGCCGGGCAGCAAAATCTACAGCACCGTGGCCAACGGTTCCGATCCGGCCAACCTGGTGTCGGACTACGGCAATAAAAACGGCACCTCGATGGCGACGCCGCACGTCACCGGCGCGGTGGCGGTGTTGCTGCAGCGTTTCCCGTACATGAGTTCGGCGCAGATTGCCGACGTGCTGAAAACTACCGCCACCGACATGGGCGCGCCGGGCATCGACGCGCTCTACGGCTGGGGGATGATCAACCTGGGCAAAGCCATTAACGGCCCGGGCATGTTCTATACCGTCGAGGATATTCCGGCGGAGTTCCGCATCCCGGATCCGACGGGCGTGGCCTACGGCCCGACCCAGTTTGTCGCCAATATTCCGGGCCTGGGCGCCGAGGTGGATGCCGGCACGCTGCACGCCAGAAAGTGTGACGACATCAGCTGCGAACTGGAAGTCTACTCCAACAACATCTCTGGCCACGGCGGCCTGACCAAAGAAGGGATGGGCACGCTGGTCATGACCGGCGCCAACACCTATGCCGGCCCGACGCTGGTCAATCAGGGGCGGTTGGCTGTCAACGGCTCGGTCACTTCGGCCGTCAGCGTGCAGAGCGGCGGCATCGTCGGCGGCAGCGGCACGGTCGGTTCGCTGACCGCCCGTGATGGCGGCACCGTGGCGCCGGGCAACTCGATCGGTACCCTTAACGTGGCCGGCAACGTCAGCTTCGAGCCGGGTTCGCGCTACGCGGTGGAAGTGGGGCCGAACGGCCAGAGCGATCGGATCCAGAGCAGCGGATCGGCGACGATCGGCGGCGGTGAGGTGGCGGTGACGCTGGAGAACAGCCCCAACCTGCTGACGCAAGGCGAGGTGCGCAGCCTGCTGGGCCAGCAGTACACCATCCTGAGCGCGCAGCAGGGGGTGAGCGGGCAGTTTGACGCGGTGGCGCCGAACTACCTGTTCCTCGGCACCGGGCTGAGCTACCAGCCGACCGGGGTGACGCTGAGCGTCGGGCGCAACGGCACCAGCTTCGCCAGCGTGGCGCAGACGGCGAACGAGCGGGCGGTGGCGGCGGCGGCGGATGCGCTGGCGGCGGGCAACCCGGTGTACGAGAGCCTGCTCGGCAGCGGCACGGCGGGCGAAGCGCGGCAGGCGTTCCGTCAGCTGTCGGGGCAAATCCATGCGGACATCGCCTCGGCGCTGGTGAACGACAGCCGCTACCTGCGTGAGGCGCTGAACGGGCGCCTGCGTCAGGCGGAAGGGCTGGCGAGCTCGTCGGCCATCAAGGCGGACGAGGGCGGTGCCTGGGCGCAGCTGCTGGGGGCGTGGGACCACGCGTCGGGCGACGCCAACGCCACGGGTTATCAGGCCTCGACCTACGGGGTGCTGGTGGGGCTGGACTCGGCGGCGGCGGACGACTGGCGGCTGGGGATGGCGACCGGCTACACCCGCACCTCGCTGCACGGCGGGTACGGGTCGAAGGCGGACAGCGACAACTACCACCTGGCGGCGTACGGCGACAAGCAGTTCGGGGCGCTGGCGCTGCGCGGCGGGGCGGGCTACACCTGGCACCGCATCGACACCAAGCGGTCGGTGAACTACGGGATGCAGTCGGACCGCGACACGGCGAAGTACAGTGCGCGCACCGAGCAGCTGTTCGCGGAAGCGGGCTACAGCGTGCGGGGTGAGTGGCTGAACCTGGAGCCGTTCGTGAACCTGGCGTACGTGAACTTCGAGAACAACGGCATCGCAGAAAGCGGCGGCGCGGCGGCATTGCGCGGCGACAAGCAGCACACGGACGCGACGGTGTCGACGCTGGGTCTGCGCGCGGACACCGAATGGCAGGTGAGCGCGGGCACGACGGTGGCGCTGCGCAGTGAGCTGGGGTGGCAACACCAGTACGGCGGGCTGGAGCGTGGCACCGGGCTGCGGTTCAACGGCGGCAACGCGCCGTTCGTGGTGGACAGCGTGCCGGTCTCGCGCGACGGCATGGTGCTGAAGGCGGGGGCGGAAGTGGCGGTGAACGAAAACGCCACGCTGTCGCTGGGCTACGGCGGGCTGCTGTCGCAGAACCATCAGGACAACAGCGTCAACGCCGGTTTTACCTGGCGCTTCTGACGTTCAGCGATCATCGCAATGACCACGGAGCCGGCATGCCGGCTCCGTTTTTATTTGCGGCTGCGGGGTGAGTCCGTATGATGGCGCGGCGCCAGGGCAATAAAAAACCGGGACCCTGACGGATCCCGGCTTAAAAGTGGGTAAAACAGATTAGCGCTAAAGGCTCAAGCCCCGTTTGATTTGCGCAGTCCGAGCGATGTGCTCATCGTCTCAGTAGCGGCAACGGAACAAATTTTCCCTGGTGTTACTATGGTTATTATTAAAAAACGTGCTGGTGTTATTTTTTATAGTGTATTGCTGTATGTCTCTTTTGATACCATGTTTGACGATGCAACATGGTATGTCAAGCAACGTTTTTAACGCATAATTGCATGAGATGCCAGTTTTAGATGTGGCTTTTTCAGCGGAAATAATCAAAACGACTGATAAATCAGTAAAAAAAATCGAAGGAACAAATGGATAACAATCACCAAAAATTCGATTCACAGTCGATTGCCAATCGGGTCAGGGAGCTGTTTTTACATTACGGGATTGGAAAACGTCAGCATGCCCGCGAGCTCAGCCGCATCTTGGATCTGAGTTTTTCACATGCGCACCGCAAACTGAAAGGGCAAAGCCCCTGGACGCTGGAACAGATCAACAGCGTCGCGGCCGCGTTGGGAGAAACGCCGGCGGCGATCGCCGATTTGAGCGCCGAACACGAGACCACCGAGCCAAACATGGCGCGCGATGCCATCTTTTTCGTGGCGGGGGTGGCGATGCCTTGCGTCGGGCACATTGGCGATGAGCTTCCTGCCGGGCGGCCGGCGGAATTTGTGGCGCTGCGCGTGGAAGGGCAGTGGCGTATCTATCGCGCCGATGAGGCACCGGCAGGCCCGCGTTACGGCGTCGATCTGATCGAAATCCGGCCCGGCTTCGGCGACGACGAGCGGCTGAGCATCGCGGTATTGGACGATTCGCATCAGGCGGCCGATGAGCTGGCCAAGTATCTCGGCGGCTGCGGCTTCAACGCGGTGGCGTTTTACGACGTCGACAGTTTCTGTCAGGCATTGCAGCAAAGTCTGTTCGACGGCTACGTGGTGGACTGGCTGATCGGTGAGGAAACGGCGGATCGCTGTATCGCCACCATCCGCGCCTCCGATAACCCGGACGCGCCGGTACTGGTGCTGACCGGCGAACTGGGCACCGACCGACGCGAGTCGGAAATCGCTCAGGCGATGCGCGAGTACGACGTGCTCGGCCCTTATGAAAAGCCGGTGCGGCTCCATGTGATCGAAGCCGCACTGCAACGCTGTTTTAATCTTTAGCGGGGAACACCTCGGCCAGTGCGTTTGACAGCGCATCCAGCCGAACCGGCTTCATCAGGTAGTTATCGAACAGGGCGCGCTGATCCGCCGTCAGCTGCTCCGGCGTGTAGGCGCTGATGCCGATGATCGGCACATGGCGGTTGGGGCCGCGGCGGTTGCGCAACTGCCTGGCCAGGGCGGCGCCGTCGATGCCCGGCATCTGCAGATCCAGCAACAGCGCGTCGTAAGGGCGTCTGAGCAGCTTCTGCAGCGCGCGCTCCGGCGAGTCGCACAGTTCGTGCTGGTAGCCCAGCTTGTCCAATAGCGCCGCAAAGGCGTCACCCACCGACTTGTTGTCATCCACCACCAGCACCTGCTGTGGCTTTTGCTGCAGAGAGGCATTGGCGGCGGCGGGCGCGTCGGCGCGTTCGTCTTCACTGATCTGCACCGGAATGCTGACGATAAAGGTGCTGCCCTTCTTGATTTCGCTGTACACCGTGATGGTGCCGTCGAGCAATGTCACCAGGCCGTGCACGATCGCCAGCCCCATCCCGACGCCGGCATACTGCTTGGTATGCGACTGATCCAACTGGGTAAAGGGCTTGAAGATCTGATCGAGCTGGTCTTTTTCGATACCGATGCCGGTGTCGGTCACTTCGATAATCAACGAACTGCCGCCCGGCTGGCGGCGCAGGCAACTGTGCAGCGTAATGCTGCCGCTTTCGGTGTACTTGTAGGCGTTGGTCAGCAGGTTGACGATAATCTGCCGGATGCGCAGCGGATCGGAGTGCACCAGCAGGTGGCTGCATTCCACTTCACAGCTCAGTTTGACCTGCTCTTTTCGGGTCAGGGTGGCGATTTCGTTGGCGGTCTCCGCGATCAGCTTCTGCGCGTCGAACGGCACGATGCGCAATTCCATCATGCCGCTGTCGAGGTGCGCGTAGTCGGTCAGATCTTTCATCTGGCTTTCGATTTGCTGCGCGGCGGTCTCCAGCCGCTGAAAGGTGTCCGCGTGCTCAGCCGACACCCGGGTATTCACCAGCACGTCGATGGCCGACATCACGCTCTGCAATGAGGTGCGCAGCTCGTGGCCGATGGCGCCGAGGAAGGCGTTTTTGGTGCGCGTCGCTTTCTCCGCCTCGATGGCCTTGGCCTGCTGGCGAATGGTCAGCCGCTGCTGACGGAACACGATCAGGGTGATGGCGATCAGTGCGATCACCGAGAACATGACGATCACCAGCCCATAGAAAATAATGTGCCGTTTCTCGATGTAATCCTCATAGGCGGCGGTACGCTGCTTCACCTCGGCGTGGTCGGTCAGGTTGGCCATTTCGATGGCGTAAGGCTTGATGGCCCTCATGGCCGCGGAAACCTGGCCGAAGTCGATTTTCCGACTGCTCAGCAGCTTATCGATGCGATCCATCTGCAGGCGCATCTGTTTGACCACTTCCGGATAGCCCGGCTCGGCGTACAGCGGCTGGGTCGATTCGGAGACGGTTTCCAGCACGTAAAAACGCGAATAGAGGATTTCGAACCGCAGCCGCAGGTTGTCGTTGTCCACCTGCGCGGCGTGGCTTTGCTGCTCGACCAGCGTGTCGAACTCCGCCAGCTTGATGGAGAACTTGGCGATTGACCAGGAGTAGTTCTCCTGCGTGCCGGCGATGGCATACAGCCCTTTCTTCGACAGGGTGGCGCTGTAGTAATAGAGCGTGACGGTCGAAGCCACTAAAAACAGCGCGGCGAAAATGGCCGGGATCGCCAGCCTGCTGCCGTTCTTAAAGGTCGTCAGCTTCATTTGATCACGATCCTGTCCACTTGCCAGATAAAGCGCGAGTTGTACAACGGCGAGTTCAGTTCAGGCCCGGCGGCGTCGCGCGGGTAAACCAGGAACAGCGGTCCGAAGTTTCTGAGCTTCAGCATTTCCCCGTCCATCTTGTAGGCCAGGATCATGTTGTACTTTTTGACGTCGGACAGCGGCACGTCGATGTAATAGTCGTTCAGCGCATAGAAGGTCAGCGTTTCGCCCTTGGCGCCGACGCGCTCCAGGATATCGGCCACCGAAATCCCTTCAAATTTTCTCTGCGGCGTCCAGGAAGTGGAGGTGGTGATGCTGCGCACCGGCATCGCCAACAGCTGCTTATCGGTGAACAGATAGCTTTTGTTGACCGGGTCGGTCACGTTGTCGATCTTGCCCGCCACTTCGAGGGTAAAGCTGAGCGCGCTGCTCTGGGCGATAATCAGGGCCACGCAGGCCATCGCAAGGGTTTTGCATAGTTTGAACAGCATCGGTGTTCTCCAGAGGCGCGGGGAGGTTGTATCAGTCCCGCTAATTTATCAGGCAGAATAATGGCAGAAAAAGCAGGCGGGCGCGAAAGGAATAGTAAACCGCACAAAAAGAACAGGCCTGAACCGGTCGTCCCGTGCGCGTAACCTTTCCCTTCCGTTTGTCAGCCGTTCCGATGTGCTTTCAACAGCTGCGCCAGCTGTGTCAGGCCTGCCGTTAGCTCGTCCAGCGAAGAGGAACCCAGGCACAGGCGAATGCCCGTTGCCCGTTCGTCGCGGTCCACCATCACGGCGTCCGGCGGCGTCACTTTTACGTTGGCCAATGCGGCGGCGGCGGCCACAGACTCGGCGGTTTCGCGCGGCATCGGCAGCCAGACATGATAAGCGTCGGGATGCGATACGCATTCGCCGGCGTCGAATATCGAGGTGGCCAGATGCACTCTGCGCTGAGCCTCATGGCGCAACGCTTGCGGTATCGCCTCGACCGCGCCGCTGGACAGCCACTCCCCCACCACTGCGCAAGACAGTGGCGAAGGCGCGAAGGGAATATCTTGCAAGGCTTCTTCCGCCGCGTTTTGCATGCCGGGCGGCAGAGTCAGCATACCGATCCGCAACCCCGGGCCGAGCGTTTTCGACAAGCCATTGACATGGAACACCCGCTCGGGTGCCAATGTCGCGAGCGCAGGCGTTGCTGAATGCCCCAAGGCATACACGCCATCCTCGATGATCCAGACATTCGCCTGCCGGCATATCTCGACGATAGCCTGCCTGCGCTCGGCGCTCATGGTGGCCGTTGTCGGGTTATGCAGCGTCGGTGTCAGATAGACCGCAGTATGGCCGCAGGAGACACGCTCGAGCGCGCGAGACAGCGCTTGCGGCACCATGCCTTGCGCATCGATATCGATACCGATCAAGCAATGGCCTTTGCGCCGGGCCAGCGCGATCGCGCCGGGATAGCTGATTCTCTCCGTCAGTATCGTCCCGCGTGGCCCGCAGGCCAGGTCAAAAGCCAGTGAAATCGCCTGACGGGCATTGCTGGTCAGCGCCAGATTCGACGGTTCGATCGTGACGCCGACGTTTTCGAGCCAGCGGGCCAACAAACGTCGGTGCTCCAGATGCCCGGTCGGAGGGGAATAGAGGTTCAGATGATCCGCATCCATTTTCCGCGCAATGCTGGCCAGCGTGCGCGCCAGCAAACGATCGGTCAGCACCGCCGGCGGCACATTGGACGAAAGATCGATTTCGCGTTTTTCACGGGCGTGGCGAATCGCCACGAACATCCCGCGGCCTTTCACGCTGCGCACCAACCCGCGTCGTTCCAGGATGGCATAGGCTTTGGTCACCGTGCCCAGACCGATCTCTAATTGCCAGGCGAGCGTACGGTGAGCCGGCAGACGATCGCCACCCTGCAGTTTACCCTCGATAATGTCGTCGCCTAACGCCAACACCAGCCGCTCGACGGTGGTGACTTCCGCATTGGCCAGGCGAGGTTGCCAGGGCGATTGAAGCCGCATGGTGATGCTCCGAAAAATGAATAGTGTCACGTGACACTATTTAAATAGGTGAAAAGTGTAACACATACTATGTTGGTGAAGAGTCCCTGAGTTTTCAACAACGTCTCGGCCGCAAGGCGGGTCAGCGGAGTTTTTCCATGAATGTCAGTCAGCTTGCGTTGGTTTATGGCGCATATCTTCTCGCAACCGCCAGTCCGGGCCCCAGCAACATGGCGATCATGGGCGTGGCGATGCGTGACGGCCGCTCACCCGCACTGGCGCTGGCTGCCGGGGTGGTGACCGGATCGCTGTGCTGGGCACTGTTGGCCGCGACCGGCCTTTCCGCCGTGCTGGCCACGTATGCGCAGGCGCTGTGGGCCATCAAAATCGTCGGCGGCGTGTATATGCTGTATCTGGCGCTGCGCGCCGGCCAATCCGCATTACGGGCGTCTCCCGTCTCGACAGGGATAGCGGCAGGGGATGGCGGGCGATCTTATCGGAAGTTGTATCGGCAGGGCGTGCTGATGCATCTCGGTAATCCCAAGGCCATCATGTCCTGGATGGCGATCATGTCGCTGGGTTTGCGACAAGGGGCGCCTGAAGGCGTTTTACCGGCGATTATCGGCGGTTGTGCGTTGCTCGGCGTGACGATTTTCGGGGGGTATGCCCTGCTGTTCTCAACGGCGCCGATGATCGCGTTTTATACCCGGGTGAGGCGCTGGATTGAAGGAATGCTTGCGCTGCTGTTCGCTTGCGTGGGCCTGGAGCTGTTGATATCGCGGGGGTAATCATGCACGCCCGGCGTTAACCTGAGGAGAGAGGCGATGGTTTTTGGCATGCAGATGGTGGATGTCTTTGGCGCCGGGCCACTCGCCGGCAATCCGTTGGCGGTGATCGCGGGCGCCGGAGCGTTGTCGACGGAGGACATGCAGCGCTTGACGCGTTGGTTCAACCTGTCGGAGACGGCCTTTTTACTGCCGCCGACGCACCCGCAGGCGGATTACCGGGTGCGAATATTCACGCTGGATCGTGAAATGCCGTTTGCCGGGCACCCGACGTTGGGCAGCTGCCATGCCTGGCTCGCTATGGGAGGGGCACCCAGCAACGAGACGGAGATCATCCAGGAGTGCGGAGCAGGATTGGTGAGCATTCGTCGCGAGGGAGGGCGGTTGTGTTTTGCCGCGCCACCGTTGATTCGTTCCGGGGCGCCGTCAGGAGAGACGTTGGCCGACGCGTTGCGGTTTTTGGGGATCGCGTCTGATGAGGTGCTCGATGCCGCCTGGATCGATAATGGCCCGGGGTGGCTGGGGATCCGGCTGGCCAGCGCCGAGCGGGTACTTTCCCTGACGCCGGCGAGAAGCTGGCCGCGCAGAGTGGACATTGGCGTCGTCGGCCCACATGCCGAGGGTGACGCAGCCTTCGAAGTGCGCGCTTTTTTGAGCGATCATCTTGGCGCTATCGTCGAAGATCCGGTCACCGGCAGTCTCAATGCCTCCCTGGCCCAGTGGTTGTTCGCAAGCGGCGTGGTCAGCGGCGGATATATTGCCGCTCAGGGCCGCTGTCGTGGGCGCAACGGGCACGTGCATATCACCCGCGACGAGGGTGGCCGGATTTGGGTGGGCGGCAATACGCGCATTCAGGTCGAAGGGCGGTTGCAAGGGATTGGCACGGCGTAGAACGCGTCGCCGCACTGTGTGCGGCTGAACGGAATATCGATTTTCATCCGATGATAAGGAGTGAACAGTATGTTTGCGATGCCACAAAACGATACCCCCGTCGAAGCTGATATCACTCAGCCGACGACGGTCATCGATACGTTGAAAATGCTGGTACGTTACAAAGCGTGGGCGAATGCGCTGACCTTTGACACCGTAATGTCTTTGCCGGCCGGTGAAGCCTTGCGGCCGCGGCCGACCCGTTTTGGCAATATGGTGCATACCTTGAATCATGTCTATGTGGTGGACGATATCTTCAGGCACCACCTGCAAGGTCGAAAACATGGCTACCTCGCGCGCAACACCGAGCAAACGCCCGCGCTTGACGCTCTGCGGTGTGCGGTGGAGGAAATGGACCACTGGTATATCGAACAGGTGGATAACTGGTCGCCCGAGGCGCTGGCGCAGGTGGTGCAGTTCGAATTCGTCGGCGGGGGGGAAGGTCGCATGACGCGCCAGGAAATCGTGCTGCATGTCGTCAACCACGCGACCTATCATCGCGGTTTTGTCGGCGATATGCTCTATCAGGTGCCCTTCGCTTCGCCGGCGAACGATTTGCCGGTGTTTCTTCGCGATCACTACCGCCGGGCGCCGTGAGGCGAGCGAGATAAATAAAAAAGCCAGACGCTTTCGCGCCTGGCCTGTTATGCGCCGGAACTCGGCGAGGCTGCGCCTCAGCGCATGGTAACGAACTCTTCCGCCGCGGTCGGGTGTATCGCCACGGTGTTGTCGAAGTCCTTCTTGGTGGCGCCCATCTTCACCGCCACGGCGAAGCCCTGCAGGATTTCATCCATGCCGAAGCCGATGCCGTGCAGGCCGACGATTTTCTCTTCTTTACCCGCGCACACCAGCTTCATGCGGCACGGCTGGCGGTGCTGCGTCACGGCGCTGTACATGGCGGTGAAGGAGGATTTGTACACCTTCACGTTGTCCGCGCCGAACTTCTCGATAGCTTCCGGCTCGGTCAGGCCGATAGTGCCGATCGGCGGGTGGCTGAACACCACGGTGGCGATGTTGCTGTAATCCAGGTGCTCATCCGGCTTGTTGTTGAACAGGCGCTCGGACAGGCGGCGGCCGGCGGCCACGGCGACCGGGGTCAGCTCTACCGCGCCGGTGTTGTCGCCCACCGCGTAGATGCCTTTGACATTGGTGTTCTGGAACTTATCGACGTCAATATAGCCTTTCTCATTGGTTTTCACCCCGGTAACGCCGAGGTTCAGGTTGTCGGTCGCCGGTTCGCGGCCGATGGCCCAAATCAGGCAGTCGACGGTGAATGCCTTGCCGTTTTCCAGCTGCAGCGTCAGGCTGCCGTCGGCGTTCTTGACGATCGCTTTCGGCACCGATTCGGTATGCAGGCTCGGCCCTTCGGTGTTCATCACTTCCACCAGGGTTTCGACGATCATCGGATCGAAGCTGCGCAGCGGCGCGTGCTTGCGCACGAACAGGTGCGTTTCCGCGCCCAGCGCGTTCAGCACGCCGGCGATCTCCACGGCGATATAGCCGGCGCCGACTACGGCGACGCGCTTCGGCATGGCGTCCAGCTCAAAGAAGCCGTCGGAGTCGATGCCGTATTCCGCACCCGGAATAACCGGGTGGCTCGGGCGGCCGCCGGTGGCGATCAGGATGTGGTCGGCGGTGATGAGCTCGCCGTTCACTTCCACGGTGTGCGCATCCACGAAGCGCGCGAAGCCTTTGATCACGTCGACCTTGTTCTTGCCCAGCACGTTGTCGTAGGAGTTGTGGATGCGGTCGATATAGGCGGTGCGGTTGGCGACCAGCTTCTTCCAGTCGAAGGCGTTGACGGTGGTGTCGAAGCCGTAGTCCGGGCCGTACTGATGGATGGCCTCGGCGATCTGCGCCGCGTGCCACATGACTTTTTTCGGTACACAACCCACGTTTACACAGGTGCCGCCCAGCTCTTTGGCTTCAATCAGCGCACACTTTTGGCCGTACATGGCTGCCCGGTTGATCGATGCGATACCGCCGCTGCCGCCGCCAATTGCTAGATAATCGTAATGTTTCGTCATCTGGGATTTCCATGAGTTGTGAATTTGAAGAGGGTAAGAGTTTAACGCCTGACCGGGGTTTGTCGCAAAGATTGCGTCGATGGCTGCGATAGGTGGACGCAGGGCGCGGCGAACCGCGCCCTGCCGGGGATTATTCCGGTACCACCCAGTTCACCAGATGGTGGCCGATGCCCGACGGCACCAGCACCTTGTGCAGCCACGGCAGCACGTTTTTCATCTGCTGTTCCAGTTTCCACGGCGGGTTGATGACGATCATGCCGGAGGCGGTCATGCCGCGCTGATCGCTGTCGGGTTTCACCGCCAGTTCGATCTGCAGAATGCGGCGAATGCCGGTGGCTTCCAGATCGCGCAGCATGCGTTTGATCTGCTGGCGCATCACCACCGGGTACCACAGCGCGTAGGTGCCGGTGGCGAAACGCTTGTAGCCTTCCTGAATGCCTTTGACCACGTCCTGGTAATCGGTCTTCATTTCATACGGCGGGTCCATCAGGATCAGGCCGCGGCGCGACAGGGGTGGCAGCTGGGATTTCAGCTGCTGATAGCCGTCGGCGCGCTGCACTTTGGCGCGCTCGTCTTTCTGGAACTCGCTGCGCAGCAGCGGGTAGTCGCTCGGGTGCAGCTCGGTCAGGTGAATTTTGTCCTGCGGGCGCAGCAGCTGGCGGGCGATCAGCGGCGAACCGGGGTAGTAGCGCAGCGTGCCGGAACGGTTGAAGTTGTGCACCACGCTCATGTAGGCCGCCAGCTCTTCCGGCAGATCGTCGCGCTGCCACAGCAGGCCGATGCCTTCCAGGTATTCGCCGGTGCGCTCGGCGTGTTCGCCGCTGAGCTGATAACGGCCCGCGCCCGAGTGGGTATCCAGATACAGGAACGGCTTCTCTTTTTCCTTCAGCGACTCGATGATCAGGCTCTGAACGGTGTGCTTGAGCACGTCGGCGTGGTTGCCGGCGTGGAAACTGTGGCGATAACTTAACATGACGGGTGGCGGTTCCTTGTGCTCCGCAGGCGGAGCATTCAATGCAATAAGGCTTATAATCTGCACAGTATAAACTGTCTGGCCGGGAAAAACCGGACTCCGTTGCCGCAGACGTTCACAGAAAGGGACAGGACGATGAGCAAACGGGCGTTCTGGCGGCCGGTGTTCGAAGCGTTCGAATGGGTTGAAACGCTGTGAATCACAAGGAGAAAGGATTAGCTGCATTTTTTGCGACATCGTGGCGGGCAAGGCGCCGTGCCATAAAATCTGGGAAGACGACGACCATCTGGCGTTCCTGTCCATCTTCCCCAACACCGACGGCTTCAGCGTGGTGATCCCCAAGGCACACCACCCGAGCTACGCCTTTGACCTGCCGGACGAGGTATTGAGCGCGTTGATGCTGGCGACCAAGCGGGTGGCGAAGCAGCTGGATCGCGCGTTCGACGACGTCGGCCGCTGCGGCATGGTGTTCGAAGGTTACGGCGTCGACCACGTGCACGCCAAACTGATCCCGCTGCACGGCACCGCGTCGCTGGAGCAGTGGCGGCCGATCGAATCGACCTCGCCGAAGTTTTTCGCGCGTTACGAGGGCTATATCTCCTCCCACGACGCCGCGCGCGCCGACGACGAGCAGCTGGCGGCGCTGGCCGCCCGCATCCGCCAAAGCGCCGTTTAAGGCACCAACGATCAACGCCGGGCATTGATTTTCCTGTTGTCTGGCTCCATGTTAGAGATTCATACGCATTTTAAGGCTCGCCCCACGGCGGGCCCCAACGCTAATCAGGACTGCCCTATGACAAATCCGTTGCTGACCCCGTTTTCCCTGCCGCCGTTCTCGGCGATCCGCCCTGAAGATATCGTGCCTGCGGTGCAATCCGCGCTGGCGGACTGCCGTGCCGCGGTAGAGCGCGTGGTCGCGCAGCCGGGGCCGTTCACCTGGGACAATCTGTGTCAGCCGCTGGCGGAGTCGGACGATCGGCTGTCGCGCATCTGGTCGCCGATCGGGCACCTGAACTCGGTGAAAAACAGCCCGGAGCTGCGCGCCGCCTATGAGCAAGCGCTGCCGCTGCTGTCCGAATACGGCACCTGGGTCGGCCAGCACGAAGGGCTGTATCAGGCCTACCGCAGCCTGAAAGAGGGCGCGGCGTTCGAGGCGCTGAGCGTGCCGCAGCGCAAGGCGGTGGACAACGCGCTGCGCGATTTCGAACTGTCGGGCATCGGCCTGTCGGCGGATAAACAGCAGCGCTACGGCGAGATCGTCGCGCGCCTGTCCGAACTGGGTTCCACCTACAGCAACAACGTGCTCGACGCCACCATGGGCTGGAGCAAACTGATTACCGACGAAGCCGAGCTGAGCGGCCTGCCGGAGAGCGCCCTGGCGCAGGCACAGGCGATGGCGCAGGCCAAAGAGCAGGACGGTTGGCTGCTGACGCTGGACATGCCGAGCTACCTGCCGGTGTTGACCTACGCCGACAACCGCGCGCTGCGCGAAGAAATGTACCGCGCCTTCGCCACCCGCGCCTCCGATCAGGGGCCGAACGCCGGCAAATGGGACAACAGCGAAGTGATGGCGGAAACGCTGGCGCTGCGCCATGAGCTGGCTCAGTTGCTGGGCTTCGATACCTACGCCGACAAGTCGCTGGCGACCAAAATGGCGGAGAGCCCGGAGCAGGTGATCGGCTTCCTGAGCGATCTGGCCAAGCGCGCCCGCCCGCAGGCCGAGCAAGAGCTGGCGCAGCTGCGCGCCTTCGCCAAACAGCACTATGGCGTGGACGAGCTCGAAGCCTGGGACATCACCTATTACGGCGAAAAACAGAAGCAGCACCTGTTCTCCATCAGCGACGAGCAACTGCGCCCGTACTTCCCGGAACAGCGGGTGGTGGAAGGGCTGTTCGAAGTGGTGAAACGCATCTACGGCATCACCGCCAAAGAGCGTAAAGACGTGGAGACCTGGCATCCGGACGTGCGCTTCTTCGATCTGTTCGCCGCCGACGGCGAGCTGCGTGGCAGCTTCTACCTCGATCTGTACGCCCGCGAAAACAAACGCGGCGGCGCCTGGATGGACGACTGCGTCGGCAGCCTGCGCAAGGCCGACGGCACGCTGCAAAAGCCGGTCGCTTACCTGACCTGCAATTTCAACCGCCCGCTGGGCGACCAGCCGGCGCTGTTCACCCATAACGAAGTGACCACGCTGTTCCACGAGTTCGGCCACGGTCTGCACCACATGCTGACGCAGATCGATACCGCCGGCGTCTCCGGCATCAACGGGGTGCCGTGGGATGCGGTCGAGCTGCCGAGCCAGTTTATGGAAAACTGGTGCTGGGAGCCGGAAGCGCTGGCGTTTATCTCCGGCCATTACCAGAGCGGCGAGCCGCTGCCGAAGGCCATGCTCGACAAGCTGCTGGCGGCCAAGAATTACCAGGCGGCGCTGTTCATCCTGCGCCAGCTGGAGTTCGGCCTGTTCGATTTCCGCATGCACTTCGAATACAGCCCGGAAAAAGGGGCGCAGATCCTGCCGACGCTGGCGGAAGTGAAGAAAATGGTGGCGGTGGTGCCTTCGCCAAGCTGGGGCCGCTTCCCGCACGCCTTCAGCCACATCTTCGCCGGCGGCTATGCGGCGGGTTACTACAGCTACCTGTGGGCGGAAGTGCTGTCGGCCGACGCCTACTCGCGCTTCGAAGAAGAAGGGATTTTCAACGCCGAAACCGGCAAATCCTTCCTCGACAACATCCTGTCGCGCGGCGGTTCGGAAGAGCCGATGGCGCTGTTCAAACGCTTCCGTGGCCGCGAGCCGCAGCTGGATGCTATGCTGCGCCATTACGGCATTAAAGGATAACCCGACACGTGAGCGTGTGTTTATTGTGTGAAGCAGGCGCCGATCCCGGCGCCTTGTCTGTTTTGGCGCAGCGCTGGCGGCTGACGTCCGACGACGACGCGCCGATGGCGCTGGTACTGACCCCGCAGCGGCTGGAGCTGCGCAAGCGCGACGAGCCGAAGCTCGGCGGAATCTACGTCGATTTCGTCACCGGCACCATGGCGCACCGGCGCCGCTTCGGCGGCGGCCGCGGCGAGGCGGTGGCCAAAGCGGTCGGCATCAAGGGCAGCTATCTGCCGGACGTGGTGGACGCTACCGCCGGGCTGGGGCGCGACGCCTTCGTGCTGGCGGCGCTGGGCTGTCGGGTGCGGATGCTGGAGCGCAATCCGGTGGTGGCGGCGTTGCTGGACGACGGCCTGCAGCGCGGCTATCAGGATGCGGAAATCGGCCCGTGGCTGCGCGAGCGCCTGACGCTGCTGCACGCCTCCAGCCTGACGGCGCTGGCGGATCTCAGCCCGCGCCCCGAAGTGGTGTATCTCGATCCGATGTTCCCGCACAAGCAAAAAAGCGCGCTGGTGAAGAAAGAGATGCGGGTGTTTCAATCGCTGGTGGGCAGCGACGATGACGCCGACGGCCTGCTGGAGCCGGCGCGCCGTTTGGCGACCAAGCGCGTGGTGGTGAAGCGCCCGGACTACGCGCCGCCGCTGGCCGACGTGCCGGCGCACGCCGCCACGCTGACCAAAAGCCACCGTTTCGATATCTACATGCCGCTGTAATGTCTGCCGGGCCCGCCGTGTCGGGCCCTCAGTTTTCCTCCCGCAAGCTTTTCCCCACGCCGCCGCCCGGATGCACTGCCAGCAAGGCGTCCTTGTCGTAACCGCTGCGCGCCATCAGGCAGGCGCAGGCGGCGTCGAAGATCGCCAGCACCAGCACAATTGAGGTGGTGGCCAGCATGTTCAGCGGATCTATCTCCTTTTGCACCCCGGTGGCGATCGTCAGCAGCGCCGCCTGCGCGATGGCGGAATGCGGGTTTTCCGTCACCGCGATCAGCGTCACGCCCTTGGCCTGCAGCGTCGGCAGCAGGCGGGTCAGCTCGTCGGAATTGCCGCCGCGCGAGATCAGGATCAGCAGATCGTCGGCGCGCAGAAAACCCAGATCGCCGTGCGCCGCGCCGGTGGCGTCGAGGTAGACCGCCGGCCGTTCCACGCAGGCCAGCATGTGGGCTATCTTGCGCGCCGCAATCCCCGAGGTGCCGACGCCGGTGACGGCGATTTTACCGCGGCAGTCGGCCAGCAGCGTCAACAGCCGCTGCCAGGTGCGCGCGTCGAGGCGCTCGCCCAGCTGCGCCAGCTCCTGACTGTAGGTTTGCCAACCCTGCACCGCCTGCCGCCATTCCTGCTGCATCACGCCTCCTCCTGCATCAACCGGCGGTATTTCATGTGGTCGTTGTACAGCTCGTGGAATACCCGGTATTTGCGGTCGTAGTAGCTTTTTATCTGGTTGGTCTGCGGCGTGACCGTCTTGCCGATGCGGCTCATGGCGTTCATCGCCTCCGGCAGGGTGTCGAACACGCCCGCCGCCACGGTGCCCATCATCGCGCCGCCGAGCAGCATCGCTTCGCTCTCCTCCGGCAGCAGCATGGCGCAGCCGGTGGCGTTGGCGTGCTCCTGCACGAAGATCGGGTTCTTGGTGCCGCCGCCGCTGGCCATAATGGTGTCGATGCTGTAGCCGCTGTGGTTCATGGTTTCGATGATGTGGCGGGTGCCGAGCGCGATGGCCTGAATGGTGGCCAGGTAGTGCAGCGCCATGTCCTCCGGCGTGCGCGACAGCTTCAGCCCGGTCAGGATGCCGGTCAGCGTCGGGTTGGCGCGCGGCGAGCGGTTGCCGTGGAAGTACGGCAGCATATGAATGTCCTGCGTCAGGAAGGCGATATTCTCCGGCTCGCCGGCCATGCGGCGCAGAATGGCGTTCAACACCTCATAGATGGTCTGCCCCTGAGTTTTCGCCTGCGTCAGTAGCTCCGGGTAGCACGGGTGCGACTGGATGACGTGGTCGATCAGCGCGCCGGTGGCGGACTGGCCGCCTTCGTTCAGCCAGTATTCCGGCAGGATCGCCGAGTAATACGGCCCCCAGACACCGCCGATAAAGCGCGCGGTGCGCGACATCGCCATATGGCCGGTGGAGGTGCCGCCGATCAGCGCGACGCGGCGGTTGAAGTCGGCCACCTCGCCGGAGACGCCGGTGGCGCCCAGCGTGCCGAGGGTGCCGGCGTGGGCGTCGATGATCGACACGCTCACCGCCGTGCCGGCGATCAGCCCCATCTCGCCGGCGGCGCGCTGGGTCAGGCCGTGGCCCAGCGGCTCGCCCATCATTTTGACGTCGCTGCCGATCTTGGCCGCGTCATGTTCCAGCACGTCTTCCAGCCCGATCTGCTGGAAGTAGCTCTTGTCCCAGCGCTGTTCGTGGCCGAGATAGGTCCACTTGCACACCGTCGAACACAGCGAGCGGGTGGCGTCCTGGGTGGCGCGCCAGGTGAGGAAGTCCGGCAGATCGAACAGGTAGCCGGCGTTGGCCCAGGTGGTGGGCATGTGCTGTTTCAGCCACAGCAGTTTCGGCGTCTGCATCTCCGGCGAGATAATGCCGCCGACGAAGTCCAGCACCCGGTGTTTGGTGGCGTTGATGCGCTCGGCCTGGGCGATCGCCCGGTGATCCATCCACACGATAATGTTCTGTTCGGTACGGCCGGAGGGGCTGACGGTCAGCGGCTTGCCCTCTTTATCCAGCACCACCAGCGAACAGGTGGCGTCGAAGCCCAACCCCTTGACCTGGATCGGGTTGATGTCGGCCTGGTTGACCGCGTCGCGCACCGCATTGCACACCGCCTGCCAGATGTTATCCGACGACTGCTCGACGAAATCCGCCTTCGGCCGGTACAGATCGATGGCCCGGCTGGCCTGGCCGACCATGCGGCCATTGAGATCGAATACGCCCGCGCGCGCGCTTCCGGTGCCCACATCTACGCCAATAAAATAGCTCGCCATTATTTTCTCCTCAGGCTTTTCGATTCTGTAACGCGATAAACAGGATCAGCACGCCGCCCCACAGGGCCATGGTCAGGTAGCTGCTAACCCCCAGCAAATTGAGGCCGCTTTCCAACATTTGCAGCACGATCAGCGCCAGCACCAACCCCAGAATACGGCCGAAACCGCCGTCCGGGTTAATGCCGCCCAGCACCGAGGCCAGAATGGTCACCAGCAGATAAGATTCGCCGTAGCCGGCCTTGGCCGAGTTGAACTTGGCCATCATCAGCAGGGCGGCGCCCCAGCCGAGCAGCGCCGACAGGATATACACCGCTACCTGCACCCGCGCGGTGTTCACGCCGCTGAAGCGGGTGGCCTGCTCGTTGGAGCCGATCAGGTACAGGCTGCGGCCCAGCGTGGTGTGCTCCAGCAGCAGCCACAGCCCGGCCGCCACCAGCAGGAACAGGATCAGCGCCACCGGCACGCCGAGCACGGCGCCGTTGCCGAGAAATTGAATCGCCGCCGGGAAGCCGGAGATCACCGCGCCGTTGGACAGCAGGATGTTCAGGCCGGTGATCAGGGTCATGGTGCCGAGCGAGGCGAGGATGGGCGAGACGCCGATCCAGGCCACCAGCGCGCCGTTGAGCGCGCCGATCGCCACCGCCACCAGCAGGCCGGCCACCAGCGCCAGCGCCAGGAACAGCGGCTGGTCAGGGTGGCTGACGATGATTGCCGCCATCACCAGCGAACAGGCGTTGGCGCCGGCGATAATCGACAGGTTGATGCCGCCGGTCAGCATGGTGATGCCCATGCCGAGCGCCAGCAGGCCGAGGATCGGCAGCTGCGAGGCGATCGACTGGAAGTTGCCGAGGCTGAAGAAGCGCGATCCGAGCAGCCCGGCGAACAGCAGCGCCACCGCGATGATGATCGCGCCCTGCAGGCGAATGATCCGATCGTTTGGGATCAACCGAGTTAACTGCGTCATGTCAGATCTCCTTGAGCAGCTTGCGTTTTTCGTTCCAGGCAGTGGTGCTGATGCTGATCAAAATGATCGCGCCGCTGAATACCTGGTGCCAATAGGCCGAGACGCTGAGCAGCGTCAGCCCGTTTTGCAGGAAGGCCAGCAGCACCACGCCGAGCAGGGTACCGGTCAACGAGCCGCGGCCGCCGCTCATGCTGGTGCCGCCCAACACCACCGCCGCCAATACCGTCAGCTCGAAGCCGAGCAGCGAGTTGGGGGCCACCGACTGGGTGATCTGCGCCTGCACCACCGCCGCGACGCCGGCCAGAATGCCCATGTAGCCGTAGACGCAAAAATGCAGCCGCAGCAGGTTCAACCCCAGGCGCGACGCCGCGTCGCGGTTGCCGCCCATAGCGTAGATCTGGCGCCCCAGCCGGGTGCGGTTCATCAGCACGCCGGTGACGACGATGGTCGCCAGCAGGCACAGCAGTGGCAACGTCAGGCCGTAGTCGTAACCGTCGGCGCCCTGGAACGAGAACCAGTTGATGCCGTTCATGAACCAGTCCGGGAAGCCGTACAGCCAGGTGCCGTTGGTGGCGTACACCAGCAGGCCGTAGAACAGGTTGAGGGTGGCGATGGTGATGATGATCGCCGGCACCTTCAGCCAGTACACCAGGAAACCGTTCACCAGCCCGAGCAGCAGGCCAACGCCAATCGCCAGGGCGAACGCCAGTGGGAAGCTGCCGCCGTGCTGGATCACCCAGCTGGCCATCACGTACTGAGCGATGGCGGTGACCGCCGGGAACGAAATGTCGATGCCGCCGGCGATCAGCACCACGAACAGCCCGCAGGCCAGGATGCCGAGAATGGCGTAGCTGGTGGCGACGTCGGTCAGGTTGCCGAGCGTCAGAAACTCGTCGGTGCCGGCGCTCAGGCCGATCGCCAGCAGCAGCACCAACAGGCCGAGATAAAACTCGTGCCGCCCGGCCAGGCGGGCCAATAATGACTTATCCATTCACCACCTCGGCGATCTGTTGCTCGGTACTCTGGTGCGGCGCAAACTCGGCGATCAGCTCGCCCTTGCGCATCACCATCACCCGATGGCTGTTGTAATAGGCTTCCGGGATCTCGTCGCAGATCATCAGCACCGCCATGCCCAGCTGCGCCAGATCGCGGGCGATCTGGTAGATCCCCTCTTTGTTGGCGATGTCCACGCCGACGGTGGGCGAGTCGAGGATCAGGATCTTCGGCTGGGTCGCCACCCACTTGGCGATGGCGATGCGCTGGGCGTTGCCGCCGGACAGGGTTTTTACCGGCAATGCGCTGTCGGACACCTTGATGTTCAGATTGCGGATCAGCCGGTTGACCAGCTCGGTCGCCTTGGCGTGATCCAGCAGCCCGAGCGAGGTATGCAGCCGATCGAAGACGGTGACGATGGTGTTGTCGTAGATCGATTGTTCCATGATCAATCCCTGCGTCAGACGATCCTCCGACACATAGCCGATGCCGCGGCGCACCGCTTCGCGGTTGTTGTGCAGCTGCACCGCCTGGCCCTCGATGCGGATCTCGCCGCTGTCCGGCCGCGTCATGCCGAACAGGCTGAGGCACAGTTCGGTGCGGCCGGCGCCGAGCAGGCCGACGATCGAGACGATCTCGCCGCCGCGCAGCGCCAGATTGACGTTGCGGTATTTCTCGCCGCGGCTGAGGTTGCGCACTTCGAGCAGCGGCGCCTGTTCGGCCGGCGGCAGCGGCGGCAGCGGGCTGTAGTGGAAGCGTTGGCCGGTCATCAGGAACGCCAGTTCGTGGCTGTCCAGTTCGCTGGCCGGCCAGGTGCCCACCAGCTTGCCGTCGCGCATCACGCTGATGCGATCGGCGACTTCCATCACTTCATCCAATCTGTGGCTGACGAATACCACGCAGATGCCGGCCGCCTTCAGCTCGTTGACCACCCGCAGCAGGCCGTCGACCTCCTGGCGGGTCAGCGAGGCGGTCGGTTCGTCCATGATAACCAACCGCGCCTCGGCGGCGATGGCGCGGCAAATCGCCACCAGTTGCCGATCGGCGATCGACAGTTTTTCCACCTTTTTATCGGGATCGATGCGTATGCCGACCCGCGCCATGGCGTCGAGCGCCGTCTGGCGCATCACCCGCTTGCGTACCCAGAAATGGCCGCCGGGCAGGTAACGGTGGATGGCGATGTTCTCCGCCACCGTCAGATTAGGGAACAGCGACAGGTCCTGGTAGATCACCTGTATGCCGTAATAACCGGACAGCTGCGGCGTCAGGGCGTGGAAGAGTTTGCCTTCCAGCGAAATGTTGGCGCCTTTTTCCGGCTGATAGACGCCGGAGATGATTTTAATGATGGTGCTTTTGCCGCAGCCGTTTTGCCCGGCCAGGCAGTGCACTTCGCCAATATTGAGCGTCAGGTTGATCTGGTCTAATGCCAGCACGCCTGGGAATCGCTTGCTGATATTCTCCAGGGTGATAAATGCGGGGGAGGCTGTCATAACGTTAACCTGTGCTTGCGTAGCGGCCGAAGCCCTGGGCGCAGCAAGCTGCGCCCCTACGAGGGTTTAACTACTTTCCCGGTGTGGCGAAATTACGCGAAAAATCAGAATCCAAGCGATTGGGCGTTGTCTTTGGTCACTTCCAAAATCTTATTAAACCGAATCACTTTGTGTTCCATATCGACGTCAGCCTTGCCAAGGCCCTCGATCGCCAGATCCTTGTTCACTTCCTTGCCCTGCAGCAGCTGGTCGGCCACCGTCACCAGCGCATAGCCGGCGTCTTTCGGATCCCACAGCAGCGCTTTTTTGATGTCGCCGCGCATCAGGTAAGGGGCGGCCTGCGCCGGCATGGCGATGCCCACCACCGCGATCTTGTCCTTGGCGCGTTTCTTGGCCACCGCCTGGCCGGCGCCGATCGGGCCGAGCGAGCCGAAGCCGATGATGCCCTTCATCTGCGGATAGGTTTTCATCAGGTCCAGCGTGGTGGCGTAGGATTTGTCGATGCTTTCCGCCACCGGCAGGCGCGAGGTGACTTCAAACATGTCCGGGTATTTTTCTTTCTGGTATTTGATGGCGGAATCGGCCCAGGCGTTGTGCAGCGGCACGGTCAGCGAGCCGACGTAGATCGCATAGCCGCCTTTGCCGCCCATGTCTTTCGCCAGCTCATCGACGTTGGCCTGCGCGTATTTCTCGCTGTCGATGGTCTCGATGTCCCACTGGCCGATCTGCTGGTCCGGGGATTCATGGGTCAGCACCACGATGCCTTTGTCGCGCGCTTTTTTCAGCACCGGCTCCAGCACCTTGGCGTCGTTCGGCACCACGATGATGGCGTTGACGTTCTTGGCGATCAGATCCTCAATCACCTTGACCTGCGCGGCCGGATCCGGCGTAGAAGGGCCGGTCTGGTAAGCGTTGACGTCGAGTTTTTTCGCCGCTTCGTTGACGCCCACTTCCATGCGGTTGAACCACGGAATGCCGGTCACTTTGGCGACCACGGCAATCTCATATTTATCAGCGGCGAACACAGGTGTTGTCGATAACATGCACGCAGAAACCACACATGCATTTAATAATGCGAGGTTAAATTTCATTAGCTGTACCTTTTTTTATCTGTAGGGGTGGCGGTTTTTCCACCGCTGCAGATTACAAAGGAATGGAAGAGGGGGCGTAGCTGAAGTTAACGAAATGTGATCTGCGCACAGTTAAGTAAAATATTGCAGTATTTAGTGTTAAATAAATGTTTAGTTATTTGGTGGTGGTAAATTTACTACCAATTAAGAAGCAATAAATAACCATATATTAACTTTTATTTAACAAATTGGCATCATTTGGATGGTGAGAAAGCATAAAAAAATGCCGGCGCAGAGGCCGGCATTGAAGCATTTAATCGATGTGTGAACAAGATCACCTTTAAGGCGGATTACAGTACGCCCTGCGCCAGCATGGCGTCGGCGACCTTGACGAAACCGGCGATATTCGCGCCGTGCACGTAGTGGGTTTGCTTGCCTTCGCCGCCGTATTCCACGCAGGCGTGGTGAATATCGGCCATGATATGTTGTAAACGTACATCCACTTTCTCTGCCCGCCAGCCGATGCGCGCGGCGTTTTGCGCCATCTCCAGCCCCGAGGTGGCCACGCCGCCGGCGTTAGCCGCCTTGCCCGGCGCGAACAGCACGCCGGCGTCGAGGAAGGCGTCGGTGGCCTGGATGGTGGTCGGCATGTTGGCGCCTTCCGCTACCGCCTTCACCCCGTTGCGGATCAGCGTCTGCGCCGCCTCGAGATCCAGTTCGTTCTGGGTGGCGCACGGCAGGGCGATATCCACCGGCACGTTCCACGGCTGCTGGCCGGCCAGATAGGTCAGGCCGCGTTCGCGGGCATAGTCCGCCACCCGGCCGTAGCGTTGGTTTTTGATCTCCGCCAGGTGCGCCAGCTTCTCGGTGGTGAAGCCGTCCTCGTCCACCAGGGTGCCGCCGGAATCCGACACGGTGATCACGCGCGCGTCCAGCTCCAGCGCTTTCTCGATGGTGTACTGCGCCACGTTGCCGGAGCCGGACACCGCCACCCGCATGCCTTCAAAGCCCAGGCCGTGGCGCTGCAGCATGGCATCGGTGAAGTACACCAGGCCGTAGCCGGTCGCCTCGGGGCGGATCAGGCTGCCGCCGAAGGAGAGACCCTTGCCGGTAAACACGCAGGCGGTGTTGTTGGACAGTTTCTTCATCATGCCGGCCATAAAGCCGACTTCACGGCCGCCGACGCCGATGTCGCCGGCCGGCACGTCGGTGTCCGGCCCCAGATGGCGATACAGCTCGGTCATCAGCGCCTGGCAGAAGCGCATGATCTCGCCCTGGCTTTTGCCCTTGGGATCGAAATCGGAGCCGCCTTTGCCGCCGCCCATCGGCAGGGTGGTCAACGCGTTCTTGAAGGTCTGCTCAAAACCGAGGAATTTCAGGATCGACAGGTTTACCGACGGATGGAAGCGCATGCCGCCCTTGTAGGGGCCGATGGCCGAGTTGAACTGCACGCGGAAGGCGCGGTTGACCTGCACCTGGCCGCGATCGTCCATCCAGCTGACGCGGAATTGGATAACGCGCTCAGGCTCCACCAGGCGCTCCAGCAGCGCCTGTTCGCGATAGCGCGGGTTGCGTTCGATAAACGGCCACAGCGAGGTGAACACTTCGCGCACCGCCTGCAGATATTCCGGCTGGTGGGGGTTATGGCGCTGTAACGAGGACAGGAAAGACTCTACCGATACGGCATATTCCATGGATAACTCCTTTTAGCATTAAGTTTTCCCCCGCTATTTCTTATAGATATGGGTATAGGCGATGCCCGGGGGAGGATGTTGTGTCTTTAGCGACTATATCATCGGAGGGCGGTTGATTATCAAGCGATTAATCGGCGTGGCGGCATGAAAAACGCCCGCAGGGCGCGGGCGTTGGGCAGTTAAGTTAGCAAGTGCTTACTTTATTCGTCTTCTTCATCGCGCAGCGGCACGATCAGCATATCGATGTGCACGGTATTGATCAGCTGGCGAGCGGAAGACATCAGCTTGCTCCAGAAATCCTGGTGGTGGCCGCACAGTACCAGATCCATGTCATATTTCTTGATGGCATCGACCAATACCTGCGCCAGATCGCCGCTGCCGCTCAGGGTCTCGGTGATCGGGTAGCCGGCGTTTTGCGACAGCTCGGTCAGCGCCTGATGGGTTTCCTCGGAGATGCGTTTTTGCATGTCGCCGAGATTGACGTCGATCAGGCCGGTATAGAGGTCGGAATAGTTGACATCGACGTGGATCAGAGAAACTTTAGCGTTGTACGGCCGCGCCATCGAGACGGCTTTTTCTACCAGGATCTTGCTTTCCGGGGATAGGTCCACCGCGATCAGTATGTGTTTGTAAGCCATAAGAATACTCCTTCCATAAACATGCCGATTAAAAGGGTTAGCAGGCGTTCCGTTTACCCGCCTTGCGCTTTTGGTTCCATAGTATCATTCGGATAACGCAATGATATGTTGGGGCGATCACACTGCGCCGCATCGAAAATCTCTCCGCCCGATACCTTTCGTTCTACACCCGCGCGGCGTAAAAGCCTATTGATTATGCGGATGCTGCCGGTCTGACCGCTTGAATTATAAGCGTTATTAAACAAAGTATAGCGCTAAATGCGCAATCAGCGCTCCAGATGCGGCTGCAGCAGGCTTTCAAACCATTCGTGAAACACCGCCAGGCGGCGTGAGCGCTGGCGACGATGGGGATAGATCAGGGCGATCGGCATGGAGGCGGCGCGGTAAGCGGGCAGGACTTCCACCAGTTCACCGGCGTCGAGCAGGTGTTGCACGTCGTAGCGCGGGATTTGCATCAGCCCCAGCCCGGCGCGGCAGCAGGCGATATAGCTCTCGGCGTTGTTGACCACCACCCGGCTGGGCAGTTCGAGCCGCTGCGTGTGGCCGTCGGCGGTCAGGTATTCCCAGGGGGATTCGCGGCCGGTTTTGGGCGAGGCGTAACCGATGTGCCAGTGGCCGGTGACGAGATCTGCGGGGTGAGTGGGATGCCCGTATTCGCTCAGGTAGGCGGGGCTGGCGCAGTTGATCAGCGCGATATGGCCGAGCGGGCGCATCACCAGGCTGCTGTCGTGCAGATCGCCGACGCGCACAGCGCAGTCGACCCCTTCCTGCACCAGATCGATGGCGCGATCGGCGGAGCCGAGCACCAGCTGCAGGTGGGGATGGCGCCGCAGCAGGCTGGGCAGCGCCGGCGCGATCAGCCGGCGGGCGATGCGGCTCGGCACGTCGACGCTGAGCCGCCCGGAGGCCTGGCGCTGGCTGGCCTGAAACGACTGATCGATATCCTCCACCTCGGCCAGCAGCGGGCGCAGCCGCTCGAGCAGCTGTTCGCCGTCGGCGGTCAGCCGCACCTGCCGGGTGGTGCGGTGCAGCAGGCGCACGCCCAACTGCGTTTCCAGCTGTTGCACGGCGGCGGACACCGAGGCGCGCGGCACCTCCAGCACATGGGCTGCGCGGATAAAGCTGCCCATCTCCGCCACCTGCACGAATACGCGGTATTGATTGAATCTGTCCATCGATGCGCCCGTTATTGTCCTTATTATTGCCGCTTAAAGCATTCTGCGGCGTTATCCGGCAAACCCTCCTTGCTCCAGGAAGGCTTGCTCCTGCGTGGTAGTATCGCGCAACAGCAGCTGATTGCGATGTGGGAAACGACCGAAACGGCGGATGATATCGCGGTGTCCCTCGGCGTGCGCGCGTTCAGCCGGCCCCAGTTGAGCGTTTAGCGCCACGGAAAGATCCTGATCGGCGAGATTTTCCGAGTGGGCGAACGGCAGGCAAAAAAACAGGCGCAGCGAAGGCTCGACGGCCTGCATGTAGTTCGCCGCAATGGCGATGCGGGCGAAGCGGCGCGCCAGCGGATCGGTGGCGTACATGTGGGCGGTGTTGCGAAAAGCGTTGCGCGGAAATTGGTCGAGCAGGATCATCAGCGCCAGCGCGCTTTCCGGCGTCTTAAGCCAGTCGTCGCCTTCACGCCGGGCCGCCGCCAGATGCAGGCCCAAAAAGCGCGCGCGAAAGCGTTGGTCGAAGCGCGGATCCTGCCGGAACCATTGCTCTGCGCCGGCGTCTCGCCAAAACCGCACCACCTCATCGGCCGTTTGATTATCGGCCGCGAGCGCATCGCTGCGCCGGCGGAAAAGGGTCGGCATGCCCGTCATTCCTTCTTCGCCTTGGTCGGCGCATTGCCCAAAATCATCGATGTACCGGCGTAAATGCCGCCGGACACCTCCATCGCCAACCGTTCGGCATCCTTGCGCCGCAGCTCGGCCATCAAATCCGCCGCGGTTTCCGGATCGGAGCCCAACGCCAACATAGCTTCATGCCCGAAAGACATGGCGGACTCTAAGGTGACGCGAATTTGGTAATCCACATTGGCCTTGATCAGCGCGATGGCATGTTCGCGGTCATGAGCGCGAGCCAGCACGCGGGCCTGCGGGAAGTGGGTTTTGGCGTGTTCGACAATCTGCGTGGCGGCTTGCGGATCGTCAATGCAGACCAAGATGGCGCGGGCGTGGCCGGCGCCCGCCGCATGCAGCACATCCATGCGCGCACCGTCGCCATAGTAAACTTTGAAGCCGAAGTCTTGCGCGTCGCGGGCAACCTGGGGTTCGCGGTCGATAATGGCGATATCGGCGCCCATCGCCAAAACGTGCTGGCTGACGATCTGACCAAAACGGCCGAACCCGACGATCAGCACGCTGTTGGTCAAGCCGGTGGGCTGTTCCGTGCCGTCCAACGAGGCGTCGGACGAGACGCGCAGGCGTTGGTGGATCAACACCGCCAGCGGTGTCAAAGCCATCGACAGCACCACGACGGCGGTCATGTTGGCGTTGGCTTCCGCAGGCAGCACCTGATTGGCCAGCGCAGCGGCGAACAGCACAAACGCAAATTCTCCCCCTTGCGCCATGAGTACGGCGCGGTCGAGAGCATCACCGTGCGAGCTTTTCGTCAACCGGGCCACGCAGTAAATACACAGGCCTTTGATGAACATCATCGCCAGCACGCCGCTGACGATCAGCGGCCAGTTGCGCGCCACCACGGCCAGATCGAGAGACATGCCGACGCCGAGGAAGAACAGCCCCAAAAGCAGACCGCGAAAGGGCTCGATGTCGGCTTCGAGCTGATGGCGGAACGTCGATTCCGACAGCAGCACGCCGGCCAAAAAGGCGCCCATGGCCATGGAGAGGCCACCCAGCTGCATCAGCAAAGCGGCGCCAAGCACTACCAGCAGCGCGGCTGCGGTCATCACTTCGCGCGCTTTGGCGTGCGCCAGAATGCGAAACAGCGGGTTCAGCAGCCAGATGCCGGCCGCCACCAGCGCGGCCAGCGCACCGGCGGCGATGGCGATGCCGCCCCAGGCGGAACCGGATACCGGCGTCGATGAACCGGCCGGCGCGATGAACGCCACCAGCGCCAGCAGCGGGACAATCATCAGATCTTCAAACAGCAATACGGCGACGATTTTCTGACCGCGCGGGCTGGCGATGTCGCCGCGTTCGCCCAACAGTTGCATGACGATGGCGGTAGACGTCAGCACGAATCCCATGCCGCAGATGAAGGAGATGGCCAATGAAAAGCCGAAGGCCATGCCGATGGCGGTGAGCAGCAGCCCGCAGCTCAATACCTGCAGGCTGCCCAGGCCGAAAATATCGCGCCGCATGTTCCACAGATGAGAAGGCCGCATCTCCAGGCCGATGATGAAGAGAAACATCACCACCCCAAGCTCGGCGGTGTGCAGGATGGTCTGCGCATCGTTGAACAAACCAAAGCCGAACGGCCCAATCGCCAAACCGGCTGCCAGATAACCCAGCACCGAGCCCAGCCCCAAGCGCTTGAACAGCGGCACGGCCACCACGGCGGCGCCCAGTAGCGTCACCACGTTGAGCAGGTCGCCGGCGCTTTCAGACATGGGCGAGGCGCCAGAATACGAACGCGGCGATGGCGGCGGGGATCGCGAACACCAGCAGCAGGATCGGCAACTCCGCCCGCAGGCTGTAGCCCGCGTGGGCGACGCCCACCCACATATTGACCGCCGCGATCAGCAACCAGGCCGGGACGAAAATTTTTGCCGCCAGCGCCATGCCCGCCGCACTGGCGCCCCAGAGCCAGCCGAACAGCACAAACAATCCCAGGAGAACCACGCCTCCGCCAATGACCATTAGCATGTGCATTGCAATATCCTCTACGCTGCGCCTCCTGGCGGGGGCGGACGCCAGACGCGCGCCCCCCATGCGGCGTTACTTGGTAGTATAGCCGCCGTTGATCAGGATAGTTTGGCCGGTAACCCACCAGCCGTCGCTGACCAGGTGGCGGATAAACGGCACCACGTCTTCGATATCGGTGAGGCCGGTTTTGCTGAACGGCGACAGCGCCGCCGCGCTTTGGTGATACGCCACCGCATCGGCGCCTTCGGCCGGATAGAAGAACGGGGTGTCCATCGGGCCGGGGCCGACCGCCGTCACGGAGATACCGCGTTCGCCGAACTCCTTGGCGGCGGCGCGGGTGAAGTGCTCCACCGGCGCCTTGGTGCCGGCGTAAGCGGCATAGAACGGCGTGAAGGCGCCGAGCAGCGAGGTGACCAGCGTGCAGATTTTACCGTTGTCGTTGAGGTGTTTGCCCGCCTCTTTCAGGAAGAAGAACGCGGTTTTGGCGTTGACCGCGGTCATCTCGTCGTACTCGGCTTCGCTGATGTCGATCATCGGCTTTTTCAGCACTTTGCCGACGGTATTGATGGCGATATCCGGCTTGCCGACGGCGGCGACCGCATCGGCGAACAGCTTCTCGACCGCGCCCGCGGTGGTCAAATCGGCCTGCAGCGCGACGCCTTGCGCCCCGGCGGCCTGGATGGCGGCGACGGTCTTATCCGCTTCGGCTTTGGAGGCGGCGCTGTTGTAGTGGATCACTACCGCTTTGGCGCCTTGTTCAGCCAAATCGCGCGCGATAAGCCCGCCGAGATTTTTGGCGCCGCCGGCGATCAGGACGGTTTTTCCCTTGATTGAATGGTTTGCCATAACAGTTTCCTTGGATGAGCGTAACGGAAACCTGAGTCTAGCCAGCGTGGTGGGAAAGATCAGCGGCGTGGGGCGGGATAGACTATCCAGGAAAAACGACTAATTGCAGACGAACGGTTATCACTTATAACGCCCCGGCGGGGGCGTTTCGGCGCGTGGCGGTAAATTTTATCCACTGATCAGGCCAGTTTGCGTTTCATTAACCTACAATGATGAATATGGGCCTCACCATTTCCCCTCTGAGTGGAATCACGCCGTGCAAATCTCTCTGTGCGGTGCGGTAACGTCTCCGGAGGCGGTGGGTTATGGGCATGGCCCGTGCAGGCAAAAAAGGGGATGAGAGCGGTAAGCTCCAGCAGAGTATCGGGTAATGAGGTAGGGCGGTTGGACCCGGCGGATGGCCGCGGATAACAACGCCTTGAGGGGGTAATCATGATCAGTACCGTCGCGCTGTTTTGGGCCTTATGTGTGGTGTGTGTGGTAAACATGGTGCGGTATTACTCTTCTCTGCGCGCATTGCTGGTGGTATTGCGCGGCTGCGATCCGCTGCTGTACCAATACGTCGATGGCGGCGGTTTCTTCACCGCCCACGGGCAACCCAGCAAGCAGCTGAGGCTGGTGCGCTATATCTTTGCGCAACGCTATGTCGAGCACCACGATCCGGAGTTTATTCGCCGCTGCGAGCGGGTGCGTGGGCAGTTCATGCTGACCTCGGCCCTGTGCGGCCTGGTGGTCATCAGCCTGATAGCGCTGATGATCTGGTATTAATGCCTTCCTGTTTCCCTTGATGCAGGCAAAAAAAAGGCGGCCCTGCGGCCGCCTTCCTCATGATGCTTATCGCTTAGATCAGCTTCAACGCAACCCAATACAGCGCACCGGAAAGCAGAATCGAGATTGGCAGGGTCAGTACCCAGGCCAACAGGATGTTCTTCACGGTTTTGCTCTGCACGCCGCCGCCGTCCACGATCATCGTCCCGGCAACCGCCGAAGAGAGGACGTGGGTGGTGGAGACCGGCATGCCGGTATAACTCGCCACGCCGATAGACAGCGCCGCGGTCATCTGGGCCGATACGCCCTGGGCGTAGGTCATGCCTTTCTTGCCGATCTTCTCGCCGATGGTGGTGGCCACGCGTTTCCAGCCCACCATGGTGCCGAGCGACAGTGCCAGCGCGACGGCGACGATGATCCACATCGGCGCGTACTCGACGGTCTGCAGCAGATCCTGACGCAGGTTCTTCAGGAAGCGCTGGTCGGCGGATGAGGTTTCCGGCAGCTTGGCGACTTTATCCGCCGTGTCGGTCACGCACATCAGCAGGCGGCGCAGGTGGCTGCGCTGCTCAACCGTCAGCTGATCGTAGCTTTGCAGGTTGGTCAGCATGCCCTGAGCCAGCTCGATCGCCGGCATGGCGCGCGAACTGTCGCAGTGGAACTCGGCCGGCTTGTTCGGCGCAGCTTCGTCATCCGGGCTTGGCACCAGCGGCGTCAGCGACACCGCATGCGACAGCGCGTCGCCGTGCTGCTGGTAATATTGCTGCAGGTGGGTCACGGCGTCACGCGTACGGGTGATGTCATAACCGGTTGCATTCATATTGACCACGAAGCCGGCCGGCGCAACGCCGATCAGCACCAGCATGATAAGGCCGATGCCTTTCTGGCCGTCGTTGGCGCCGTGCGAGAAGCTGACGCCAATCGCCGACAGGATCAGCGCGATACGGGTCCAGAACGGCGGCTTGCGTTTGCCGTCGACCTTTTCACGTTCCGCTGGGGTCATGTGGATACGCTGGCGTTTCTTGGTGCCACTCCAATAGCGGCGCAAGGCGAACACCATCACTCCCGCCACCATCATGCCGACCAGCGGCGAGAACAGCAGAGAAAGGAAAATACCAATCATTTTCGGGACGTTAAGCGCATCCACCACCGAAGTGTGGGTCATCAGGGCGTTGGTTAAACCGACACCGATGATTGCGCCTATCAGCGTATGGGAACTGGAGGCCGGCAGACCGAAATACCAGGTGCCGAGGTTCCAGATGATTGCCGCCAACAGCATGGAGAAGACCATGGCTAATCCGTGTGCTGAACTGACGTTCAACAACAGATCGGTAGGCAGCAAGTGGACGATGGCGTAAGCAACACTCAAACCGCCGAGCATTACGCCAAGAAAGTTGAACAAACCTGCCATCACGACCGCAAGTTGCGAGCGCATGGCGCGGGTATAAATAACTGTAGCGACCGCATTGGCCGTATCATGAAAACCGTTGATGGCTTCATAAAACAACACGAACAACAATGCGAGAATTAACATCAGGCCGGTATGGAAATCCAGGCCAGCGAACAAATGCAGCATAAGCGTTACGCCAGTTTGTGGACATGAACGCCGCGCATTATCAGTGACAACCGGGGCCGGGGAAAAGGAAAATATGACGTTTTTTTGATTTGGACATGACGAAATGATGACGCGCCTATAACAAAAATATGGAATATCAATGCGTTATTCTCCTCTGACCTCTGTAATATTTTCTTACTATGGCGTTGGCGGCGCCGGGGCTTTACAATCTGCCGCCGTGAATTTGGCGGTGACCGGCGGCGAAACGGCGTAATATGGCGCCCTTTTGTCGCGATTGTGGTTTTGATAAGAGAGGCTCAGGTGGAACAGTTTGATGTCGTAGTGATTGGGGCGGGCGCCGCCGGCATGTTTTGCGCCGCGCAGGCGGGGCAACTCGGTTGCCGCGTGTTGCTGCTCGACAACGGCAAAAAACCGGGCCGCAAGATCCTGATGTCCGGCGGCGGGCGCTGCAACTTTACCAACATGTACGCCGAACCGGCGGCCTACCTGTCGAACAACCCGCACTTTTGCAAGTCGGCGCTGGCGCGCTACACCCAGTGGGACTTCATCGATCTGATCAACCGCTACGGCATCGCCTACCATGAAAAAACGCTGGGGCAGCTGTTCTGCGACGACTCGGCGCAGCAGGTGGTGGATCTGCTGGTCAAAGAGTGCGAGCTGGGCCAGGTGACGATGCGCCTGCGCAGCGAAGTGCTGGGCGTGGAGAAAACCGAACATGGTTACGCGCTGGCGCTGAATGGTGAAAAAGTGAGTGCTCGCTCACTTGTGGTGGCCAGCGGCGGTTTGTCCATGCCGGGGCTGGGCGCTTCGCCGTTCGGTTACAAGCTGGCGGAGCAGTTCGGCCTCAGGGTGCTGCCGACGCGTGCCGGGCTGGTGCCTTTTACCCTGCATAAGCCGCTGCTGGAGCATGTGCAGACGCTGTCCGGCGTCTCGGTGCCGGCGGTGATCACCGCCGAGAACGGCGTCAGCTTCCGTGAAAGCATCCTGTTTACCCATCGCGGCCTGTCCGGCCCGGCGGTGCTGCAGCTGTCTAGCTACTGGCAACCGGGTGAGTATGTGAGCATTAACTTACTTCCTGAGCTGGATTTGGCGGCCTTCCTGGATGATCAACGCCGCCAGCACCCGAACCAAAGCCTGAAAAACACCCTGGCGCTGCAATTGCCGAAGCGGTTGGTGGAGTGCTTGCAAACCCTGGGACAACTGCCGGAGGCCACGCTGAAGCAGCTGAATGCGCCGCAGCAGACGGCGCTGGTGGAGCTGTTGCAGAACTGGCGCGTGCAGCCGAACGGCACCGAAGGTTACCGCACGGCGGAAGTGACGCTCGGCGGCGTCGACACCAACGAACTTTCCTCCAAGACGATGGAAGCCCACAAGGCGCCGGGGCTCTATTTTATCGGCGAAGTGGTGGACGTGACCGGGTGGTTGGGCGGCTACAACTTCCAGTGGGCGTGGAGCTCGGCCTGGGCCTGCGCCCAGGCGTTGGCGGCGCAGGAGCGTTAACGTTCAGCAGCGTGAAGGGGCTAGGCTGATTTAGAAGGCTATTTTATGATTATCCGACATCCGGAACACACCGTGATTTAATCGGCCGCCGGCCCCTTAAGCTCTATGCGATTGCCGTCCGGATCGCTGAAGTAAACCGATGGCCCGTCGCCTTCCGCGCCGTAGCGCGATTCAGCGGGCTCGACGGCGATCCCCTGCGATCGCAGATAGGCCAGCAGTTCGTCTTCGTTGAAAGGATCGATGCGCAGGCAGAGGTGATCGACATTTTGCCGGTGAGGATCGGGCGCGTCGCCGCCTTTTTTTCCAAGCTGGCCGTTCACGTCGACCAGATCAATCATGGCCGTTCCGGCGCGCAGGTGCACCAGCCCCAAATCGGGCCGCCGTTTGGCGATGTCGCAACCCAGCGTCTGGGTATAGAACCGCAGGCTTTTTTCCGCATCGCGCACGCGCAGAACCACATGATCGATAGTCTTCAGGCTGAAAGGGGGCATGATTTTCTCCCAGAATCGCTGCGTTACTCATCAGCATAATCGGCAACGCCCGATTTATCCTGTTTTCGCCCCCTATTGCTGCCAGAGCCGCCGCTTATCGCAGAGTCGCCACGATCTCTTCCAACGCCGCGCGCTGCGCCTCGCCGAGCGCGCTTTCCGTCGCCGCATTCTCCGCCAGCAGGGTTTGCAGGCCGATCAGCCAGTCATAGATATAAAACGCGGTGTTTTTGGTCGGCGTCGGCGCCAGCCGGGTTAACCGCTGCTGGCTGCTCCAGTCCACCGCCGGCTGCGGCGGCGGGGTAAAGATCGGCTGGCCGGGGTTGACGCGGCTCTCGGGGCGCGTTGCCGCATCGCGCCGCTGGAAGCCGAGCCAGGCGACGAAGTCGCCCAGTATCGCCAGCGCCTGGCTGATTTGCCGATCTTCACTCTGTTCCGGCAGGCCCCCGGCGCACAGCGCGCGTTCCAGCTCATCATCGAGCCGCAGGCGGCAGGCGGCGCCGATCAGCGCATCGACCAGCAGTTCCAGGTGCGGCTTTTCGACGCCGAGCAGCTCCAGCAACCGGCGGCTGTCCGGCAGGCTGCGCAGATGGTTGCTCCAATCCGCGAATACCCGCGCGGCAAAGGATGACGCGGGGGGCTCGCCGGGTGCCGGGGTTTCCGGTGCGCCGAACAGATCGATGTCGAGCCCGAACGGTACAGGCGTCGTCGTCGGGGCCGGCGCGGCGTGCTGCTGTTGCTGATAAAGCTGGCGCAACGTATCGCGCTGCGGCAACAGCCGTTCCAGCAGTTCGCCGTGGCGGCCGGCCTGCGCCTGCAGCGCGCGCAGCAGCTGTTGGCCGCGTTGCTGCGCCGCGTGCGGATCGGCGGCGGTGAGCCAGTTGCCGAGCAGGCTTTCCGTCAGCTCACGCTGCAACTCTTCGCGCTGTTCGAGCAGGCGCGCTTGCTTCTGGGCCGGGCGCGCCTGGGTGGCCAGGTAACTTACCATGCGGCGGCAATCCTGTTCATCCAGCGCCAGCAGCGTGGCCCAGCTGTCGCCGGGTTCGCCGACCTGGCGCTGTACGGCGTCGTCGGGACGCGCTTTGCCTTCCCCGCGTTGATCGAACGGCGTGATCGCCCAGATCAGGCCGGGTTTGCGGCGCTGGCGCAGCGCCGGGGTTTCTCCCTGAGTCTGGTTGACCCAGTTGGCGAGCGCCTGGCCGACGCGGGCGGTGTCCTGCGGCGTGGCGGCGGCATCGGCCACCAGCAGCAGGTTGGCGTGCAGGCCGTCTGCGCAGCGGGTCAGCAAATGGGCGCGTTTCGCCTGTTGCAGCCGCTGCGTCGGTTCCGCCTGCGGGCAGGCGCGGCTGCCGGGCAGGTCGATCAGCGCCACGTCGGCGGGCAGGCCCGCCTGCGCCGTCTGCGGCAGAACGGTGGTGACTTCGGCGGTCAGCCAGGTAAGATCGCTCAACGCGATCCTCCGTTCACCGCCGTGTTCGGCCATCACGACGATCGCGGCGTTTTCCGCTGCGGCGCTCGCGGTCAGCAGCGGTAAGGCGCGGTGCGGAGCATGAACCTGTCGGCTGCCGCCGAGGGCATGCAGCGTGTGCGCCAGCTGGCGATAATGCGCCGTCAGCGTCGTTTCCTCTCCCCACAGCGGCGCAAACAGGCGCGCGCGATCGTCGATGCTCAGCTGCGGCGCCAGCGCCACGGCCTGCGGCCAGAAATGCCTGTCCAGCGTCTGTTGCCCCTTGTCGCCGTGGCAGCGTTGGCTATCCCACAGCGCCAGCACATCGCTGTCGCTGAGGCCGTCGAGGGCGACGGCTTGGCGGTGACGCGCCAACGCTTGCAGATGGCCGGCGATCGCGCGGGCGTCCCAGTCCAGCCGGAAGCCGCCCATCGCGGCGGCATCGAGCGTGATGGCCAGCCACTGCGCTTCATCGAGCAGCGCGAGGGTGAGAGGATACTCGGTGGACGGCGTCGGCGCGGTGGCGCAGTAACGCACCGCCAGCGCGGCGTCGCCGTGCAGCCTTTCTGCGCCGGGGGCCAGCGCCGCCAGCAGGTGGGCCTTGGCGGCGGCGTTGTGGCCGTACAGGCCGATAGCGACCTGCTCAGGTTGCGCCTTCGCCAATTGCAGTGCGCGGTTATGGCAACGGCGCAGGCGCAGCGTCAGGCGATCGGCTTCCCGTTCCAAACGGGTGGACTGCCGGCGCGCGGTGTCCACCCAGGCGATCGCCTGCAGAATGCCGGCGCTGAGGGCGTGGTTCGGGGCCGATTGGGCGGTAGTGATAGCTTTCATCGTGGGTAAATGCTCCCGCTGTCTATCCAGTAGTGGGTCGCGCCGGAGGCGCTGGCAGCCAGGGTATTGAGTTTCAGTTGCAGATGGTGCGCCGGGACGGGGCTGCCGTCGGCCAGCAACGCCTGCGCGATCCTGACGCTTTCCGCGCCCTGTTCGGCGCTGGCGGTAATGGCCAGCCGCAGGGTGATCACCGCGTCGCCGGCCAGTTTGCGCGCCAGCTGGGCGTCATTGATGGTCAGCGTATAGAGCGGCGAGGCCGGCCAGCGTTCGTTGTCCAGTTGGCGGAAGCCCAGGCGCAGCGGGCCGCGCAGCTGGAAGCTGCCGGCGGGGTCGAGCGCGAAGTCGGCGCGATCCAGATCGATGTCGCGGTAATAGACGTTATCGTCCGCCAGCATGTTGTTGCCGTCCAGCATGCCCAGGTGGCGAATGGTGGAGTAAGGCTGGAAATCGCCGACGTTGAAGTAAAAGCTCTCCAGCCGCAGGTCGATCGCCAACAGGCACAACATGGCGCCCACCGCGGCGGTGGATTTCGGGTTGTCGATGCGGCCGCGTTTGTTGAACGGGTACCAACTGCGGGTGTGGTAGCCCTCGAGCGGCAGAATGCGGCTGGCGGGCAGCGGCTGCAGGTGGCGCAGCAGCGCCTGCACGCCGGGGAAACGCGCCGGTCGGCCGGTCAACAGCAGCACGTCGCAGGTATACAGCGCCACCACCTCGGCCAGCAGGCGCAGGCAGCGGCCGATGCCGATGCGATCGGACAAGAAGGCGGCGTGCAGATCGGCCAGGCGGATCACCAGCGGGGTGTGCAGAATCTCGAAGGCGTCGCTGTCGGCTTCGCGCTGCACCTCGCCGTTGATAAACGCCAGCACCTGCGGCGTCGGCGGCTGCGGCAGCAGATCGCCCAGGCTGGCGGCGATTTCCGCCCGGCTGTCCAGCGGGTCGTATTCTTCATAGGCGCCGAGCAGCGCGCGCCCGGCGGGCATGAAAATCTGCAGCGCGGCCTGCTGGCGCAGGGTGGAAAGCCCGTCCATACGCCCTTCGTTGCCGAACAGCCTGTCCATCAACGCCGGGGCGGCGCTTACGCCGGCGGCTTCGAACGCCTGCTGCACGGCGGGCAGGATAAACTGCTGGATGGCGTCCAGCAGGATATCGTCGCCGGCGACCTTAAAGCCCTCGCGGAACAGCAGGCGCGGGTTGATTTTGATGTTGTTGCCCACGCCGTCGTCGAGCGAATAGTGCGTGATCGCCAGATCGGTGGTGCCGCCGCCGATGTCGATGGAGGCGATGCGCAGCGTTTTGCCCGCCTGCTCATCCGGCGCCAGCGGCCGGTCGGGCCGGGCCATGGCGGCGAAAAAGGCGTCGGTGCGGCCGGCGAAGTTCACCTGGGTTTCATTGTACAGATAGACCATCTGGCCGCAGGTGGCCTCGTCCCACTCCATCTGCACCTGCGGCGCCGGGAAGCGGGCGTGCGCGCCGTCGAACGGCGCATCCTGCGGGTGCCAGTCGAGGGCCTTCCACACCAGCCCGATCGCCTCCTGCATGCGGCGGCGGAAGATCTCGCGCTCCGGTTTCGGCATCGCCGAAGGCAGCGTCAGAATGATGGCGCGCAAACGGCGCGGCGCGGCGGCGTTCGGCATGCGGCTGCGCTGGGCGATGCTGTTGATCTGCATCAGCGCCTGCGCCAGCAGCTCGCTCAGCATCAGCGTCATCACCGCGCTGCGGCTGTAATGGGCGGCGAACACCGGCAGCCGTTGCGCCGTCGGCAGGGCGGACAGCGGCACGCCTTCGTCGTTGATCAGGGTGGTCAACGGCGCGGCGGCGGCCATCGGCTCGTGCCGCTCGTTGAAGCGCCAGCCGGGCGCATAGCGCTCCTCGTCCCACAGGTAGCGGCGCGGGCTGGAAATGCCGGTAGTGCCTTCATGGCCCGTTCGCCGCTGCGCCAGTTGCGCGGCTTCGCGGCCGACGCGGGTGATGGACGGCCACTGGAAGGCGTCGTCGCGCCCGCTCTGGAAAGACAGATGCGGCTTGCCGAAGCCGGCCCGAGAAAACTCCACCCGGCTCTCGAACAGTTCGTTGTAGACGCGGTGCGGTTCGGACAGCGAACGCAGCTGCAGCTCGTAGGTTTGCTTCAGGCCGTTGCTCTCCTCCGGATGATCCTCGACCAGCACGCCGCAGGTGTGGGAGTTGCCGACGTCCAGCACCAGATCGACGTCGATCGCCGGTTGCTGCAGTGTCGCCGCCACCATCTTTATCTGCGGCACCGCCAGCTGATGGCCAAGCATGTGCAACAGATTGAGGTAGTGCGCCTGATACTCGAAGGTTTTCAGCCCGGCGTTGATCTCCACTTCGGCACGCTGCTCCCGCTCGGCGGCGCGCTGGCTGAACGCCTCGCGCAGCCAGCCGTCCACCCAGGTCAGATCGAGGAATTCGCCCAGCTCGTGGTTGCGGTGCGCCAGCGCGAAACGGAGATCGGTGCCGAGATCGCTTTCGCCCGGCGCCAGCGCCTCCTGGCCGGGCGCCGCGGCGCGGGTGTCGAAGGCCAGCACCACGCGCAGCAGGTTGCCGTCCTGATCCGGTTCATCCAACTGCACCACCTGCAGGCGCGCCCAGTTGTCCGGGCCCGACAAGAACAGGCCCGCCGGGGTGTGGCGCAAGCAGGGCAGCGGCAACCAGAGCTTATCCAGCAGGTGCAGCGACTGCTGCAGCGGATAGCTGAACTCCGGCCGCACCACTTCGGCGGCCTGGTCGCCCACGGCCGGCAGCTGGTATTTGCCGCTCTCGGCCTCCCATTGCAGGCGCAGCAGCGGGCCGCTGGCGGTCTTGCGCACGAATTTGCCGGGAAACTCGGCGTCCAGCAGCGGCGTCAGGGCAAAGTCCAGAAACTGAATGCCGCTGTCTTGAATCAGCGTAATGCCGTGTTTGTAGTCCGTAAGGGGTGCCAGCATCATTTACTCTCGCGCTTGAACGTCATGGGATAGGTGGTGTCCGCATCGTAGCGGCCGGTGCACTCCGCCGCGCCGGTGTCGCCCTGGCGGCAGACGATCTCCGGGATCTGGTAGCGGCTGCCGTCGCTGCAGCGCGCCTTGGTGCGGCTGTTGATCACCAGATTGCCGGACTGCATCAGCCCGGCTTCGACCGCCACCCGGCAGCTGACGCCGTCGCCGTAGGCGATGACGGCGATGCCTTTACCGCCGTTCAGACGATATTGCAGGCTGGGCCGCTTGCCGGTAATCGGGTCTTTCAGCGCCACCGTGGCGCGCCATTTGCCATTAAGGAAACGGGTGGAGCCGGCCTTCACCGCCTCGGGCGGCAGCACCAGCGCATTTTTGTCCAGCGGCGGCGGGATAACCGGCGCCGGTGGCGGCGGCATCAGCGTCGCGTGCGCCAGCGGCAAGCGCAGCTTGGGCAACGGCGCGGCGGTTTTTTCCGGCGGCGCCGGATGCTGGACCTCCGCCGGCATCGCCGGTTGCGGCGGCGGCGAGCGGTGCAGCCAGGCGGCCAGCGCCGCACTGCCCAGCAACAGTACGGGCAACAGCCAGATAGCGTAGCGCCGGCGCGGGCGAACGACGGCAGAGGATTCGATAGGCGCTGCCGGGGCGGGCGCCGGTTCAGGCTCGGCGGCCGGGGCCGGTTTTACCGGTTCGACAACGGCCGTCTTGCGCGGTGCGGCGGCGATCGGCGCCGGTTTTTCCACTTCCGATTCGAGCGGGCGCAGGCAGGCCAGCGGATCGTCCGGGCTCTGCGCCTGCGGCTTGATAAAGCCCCAGAAGGTCAGCACCGGCCGATCGTCCACCAGGTAAACGTGGTTGGGGTCGGGCATGTGCATCGCTTTGGCCAGCAGCGCGCCGAACAGGCGATGGCTGGGGTGATCGGTCGCCTGGGCCTGTTCCGTCAGGCTGCGGAAGATCGTCAGGCAGTGTTCCAGGTGGCGCACCGCCTGCGCGCGCTGGGCGTCGCTCGCCGCCAGCCAGGAGGTGACCTTGCCGGGGAAGGGCGCATACCAGTCGATGCGGGTGCCGCTTTCGTTCGGCTGGGGGATCGCCAGACAGTCGGCGGCCTGCTGCTGCCGGCGAAGACGCAGGGTTTCCCGCAGCTGCTGCGCGCAGGCGTAGATCGGTTGCCCGTTTTCGCCTAAAGCCAGCACATCATCCAAACTGCCACTGCGTAAGAAGGGTTTCACCACGGCACCGCACCTTGTCCTGTTCTGCAAAAACGCATAAAAGTCCATGATACCCCGCAGGCAGAGCCGCCAAACGGCCAAGGACAGCCCGAAAAACGCCCTTCTTTGGCGTTAGCGGAACCGGCACAGTGAAAATCTCGCTATCCGGACCTGTCCGTGAACCGCTTTATCTGAAAAATAGAACCTGGCCCCGGCAAGTGACGCCGGGGAACGATGTTCTCTTTCACTATGACATCGCCTCGCGGGTTGCCGATTTCGGTATGCCTCAGGCGTGCGGAGCGTTCACATGACGGACAGTCAGTCTGAAAAAACTCTCGTTGTTCCCCCTGCGCATCCCGCCGCCGGGCATTCGCCCCAGGGCTGGATGAACGGCTTCCTCGGCATGATTATTTTCAGCGGCTCGCTGCCCGCCACGCGGGTGGCGGTGCTGGAGCTCGATCCGCTGTTTCTGACGGCGGTCAGGGCGGCGATCGCCGCCTTGCTGGCGCTGTGTGCGCTGCTGATCACCCGCCAGGCGCGGCCGACGCGGGCCGATTTGCCGCCGCTGCTGTTTGTGGCGCTTGGCGTGGTCATCGGTTTTCCGCTGCTGACGGCGCTGGCGCTGCAGCACACCACCTCGGCGCATTCGCTGGTGTATATCGGCCTGCTGCCGTTGGCGACCGCCGGTTTTGGCGTTTTGCGCGGCGGAGAGCGGCCCAAGCCCGCTTTTTGGGCCTTTTCCTGTATCGGGGCCGGGCTGGTGGGGGCGTTCGCGCTAAGCCAGGGGAGCGGCGGCGGCTGGCAAGGGGATGCGCTGATGATCGGTGCGGTGCTGCTGTGCGGCCTGGGTTATGCCGAAGGGGCGGTGCTGTCGCGCCGGATCGGCGGCTGGCAGGTGATCTCCTGGGCGCTGGTGGCGGCGTTGCCGTTGACGCTGGCGGCCACCTGGCTGGCGGCGCCGGCCGGTTGGCCTGCCGTCAGCGGCGCCGCCTGGCTGTCGCTGGTTTACGTCTCGGTGTTCAGCATGTGGATTGGGTTTATTTTCTGGTATCGCGGCCTGGCGCAGGGCGGCATCGCCGCCGTCGGGCAGTTGCAGCTGCTGCAGCCGTTCTTCGGCCTGGCGCTGGCGGGCTGGCTGCTGCAGGAAACCGTCCAGCCGATGATGATCGCCGTGATGGCCGGCGTGGTGGTTTGCGTGTTCGGCGCCAAGCGCTTTTCCCGCTAGGCGCCGCTGCCGGCGCAGGCCAGGATCACCTCGCCGAGCCGTTCCACCGCCTGTTGCACCTGGCGGTCGGCGTAACCGCCCAACCCCAGTACCAGGCCCGGCTCACCGTGGCCGGGCGCATACATCGGCGACACCGCCCGCAGCGCCAATCCGGCTTCGTTGGCCTGCTGGGCGACCCGCACGTCGTCGAGATCTTTCCTCAGCCACAGCACCATGTGCATGCCCTGATCGCAGGGCTGCACTATCGCCAAATCGGCGGGGATATGCGTGTTGATCGCCTCGATCAGCACCCGGCGTTTCTCGGCGTAGACGCCGCGCATTTTGCGGATATGCCGGTCGAGATACCCTTCGGCGATAAAGGCGGCCAGCACGTATTGATCCGCGCTGGGCGGATGGCGATCCATCAGGATCCTGGCGCCGCAAAAGGCGTCGACCAGCGGTGGCGGCACGATGGCGTAACCCAGCCGCAGCGAAGGGAACAGCACCTTGCTGAAGGTGCCGAGATAGAGCGTTCGCTCGGGCGCCAGCCCCTGCAGCGAAGGGAACGGGTGGCCGGCGTAGCGCATCTCGCTGTCGTAGTCGTCTTCCACGATCCAGGCCTGCCGCTCTTTGGCCCAGCCCAACAGGGCGCTTCTTTTCGCCATGCTCATCGGCATGCCCAGCGGATATTGATGGGACGGCGTGACAAAGGCGGCGCGGGCGTCGGCGGCCAGGCGGATACCGGCGGCGACGTCGATGCCGTCGGCGGCGACGGGCACCCTAATCATGCGCCGATCGCGAAACAGGCTGTCGAAAATGGCGGTGATGCCGGCGTAGGCGGGGTCTTCCACCCAGGCGCTGTCGCCGGCGTCCAGCAGGATCTGTGCGGCCAAATAGAGCCCTTGTTGCGTGCCGGAGGTGATGAGGATTTGCTGCGGCGTGCAGTTTACCGAGCGGGAACGGCGCACATAGTCGCAGATGGCTTCGCGCAGCGGCAACGCGCCCAGCGGATCGCCGTAGCCTGACGGGGCGCCGGGGCCGCGCGCTCGGATGCGGTTGCCGAGCCGCCGCCAGATATCGTCGGGCGCGGTATCGCCGATCGGCACCGAGACGGTGAACGGCACCGGCGGCAACGCCCGCGCCTGGGCGGCAAAGCGCGCCAGATGCTGCGCCTGTGCGGAAAGCGGCACGGCTGTGGACGGAGCGGCCTGCACCGTGGCGTGCGGCGTGCGGCGCGGCGCCTGATAGTGGGCGACCCGGGTGCCGGAGCCGGGCTGCGGTTCGAGAAAACCTTCCGCCGTTAGCTGAGCGAACGCCTCCAATACCGTGCCGCGCGCCAGATTCAACGCCGCCGACAGCCGGCGCGTCGAGGGCAGCAGGTCGCCCGCTTTCAGATCGCCCCGGTGGATGGCCTGGCGCAGGGCCTGCGCCAGCTGGTGGCTAAGTTGACCCGCCTGACGATCGAGCTCGCCGAGGGCGGGGACGTCAACGGCTTTGGCTGTTCTGGGCATGCATTCCGGCTCGCTTTGCAGTGCGAAAATGAGTATTCAGAGTAAACCACTCTGGCGTCACTCGCGAGCCTGTTGTCGTTCAGTTCAGCTCCCGCTGATTCAGCAGCACCCGATTCAACTCGCTGTTTTTGCGCACGTTCAGCTTGCGCATCGCTGAACGTTTGTGGGCGCTGATGGTTTTCTGGCTGCGCTGCAGCAGGCCGGCGATGCTGCAGGCGGACATGCCGCTGCTCATCAGACCCAGCACCTTTTTCTCACAGTGGCTCAGCGCGGCGAGGCGGCAGGCCTGGCATTTCCATATGTCGGCGGCGTGCAGCGCCATCCACGGCTGCTGAATGAATTTTTCCAGCGCCATCTGCAGCTTGAGGCGAATGGCGTAAACCGAGTCGCGCCGGTGGATGCTGAACAGCGGAGACAGGTTTTTCACCTGTTGCTGGGCCGTGTCGTCGAGGATCAGCAAGGTCAGCTGCCGCTGGCGCGGGATGCCGTAGGGGCTCCGGTAGCAGCAGGCGCAGCCCCAGCGCTCTTCCGGCGTGCGGAACACGATTTCGATGTTATCCAACGCCTGCAGCGCCAGCGGCGAGAACTGCGGGTACAGGCGTTGGCATTCGTTCAGGGAGTGCAGATAGTCCTGCAGCAGCAGACGCAGCCCCTGCTGGTAGAAGTTATCGCTGTCGAACAGCGTGAAGCGAATATCTGGCATGGGTGGCTCCTTAAAAGGCCGCGGCGCCGCGCCGGAGCGAACGGTGACGGCCAATCGCCGGCGTTCGCGCGCCGGTCGTTTTCCTGATTTCCTTGGGGCGGTGCGGGGCTTATTGGTACGCCAGCACAAAATTGGCGACGGAACTGAATTCGCCTTCGGTAAGGCTTTTATCTTTCATCGCGCTCGGCCGGGCCTGGACATAGGCGCTGAACCTCAGGGCGTTGGGGCCGTCTTGCAATGTCACCGCATCGGTCGGCGTGCCCAGATCAATCGCTTTGCCAGCACCGTCAAACAGCGCGATAGCGGCGCCGTTGGCGCCATTGTTGATCGCCAGCTTGCCCGGCAGTTCGGCATCTTCGGTGCCGGTAAAGGTGGCGGTGACCGATTTGAAAACGGCGGTTTTACAGTCGGTTAAGCGAATGGAAAATGACACGGGGTTGGTGTGGCCGTAGCGGTACAAGGTTTTGATCAACACCGTATCCATCTCGACGGTCTGGTGAAGAGACTGCGGGTCGATATTGCAGGGTCTGCTTACCACGGAGCCGAAAAAGTCTATTTCCTTATTTTCCGCCGCGACTGCGGAGGAAAATAGAAAACCGATGCCGCACAGAGCGGTGATTGTCCGATAGCTCTTCATCATCACCACCATTAAATATAATTAATCAGCAAGATTACGGTCTTGCGGAAATTGCCTTCCTGTCCTTCCCCGCTGGCCTGCAATGAGGCGCTGTAGGATTTTTGCACCTGATCGCGGCCACTCATGTCGGCAAAGCTGTCGAACTGATTGTATTTAATCCATTTGGGGTTGGAATTATCGTGGATGCGCAAGGTTGAACCATTGTCCATATTCAAGCCGGTAGCGTCGGTCAGCGTGCCGTTTTTCACCATGAAATTGGCCTCCAGCGCGAAGCTGTCGCTGCAGCCGTTTTTGCGGATCAAGATGCTGAAATCCTTGCTCGCTACGGTGCCCGCATTGGGTTTCCAGGTCGGGATCTCACCGAAGTCAACGCCTTCCGGGGTTGAAAGCTCCACCGAAGCGGCGCACTGGATCACCTTGATTTTATCCAGCCCGGTTAGGGTGAAACGGTAATTTTTTCCCGGGTGGACGTTGATGCCGCCTACGCCATCGAGCTGAAAAACGGCGATCTGACTGGCGCCCCCTGCGGTGATTTCTCCGGTTTTTTGCAAATAAACCTGATAGTTGACATGACCGAGCTCCCGTTGCTTGGGGGTACGAAACATATCGGTTTGTACTCGGGAGTTGATCAAGCCGAGATCCCGGCCGTTATAAATCACCCCCATGGCGATGCCGGCGGCGAACTGCCGGTTGTCCGGATTGGGATAGAAATAAACCCATTCCCCCTTGGGTTTGCTGGCGTGCGCCCAGCACATAACGTCGCGGCTCATCGGTTTAGAGGTCCAAAGCCGGCTGCCGACCGGTAAGGTGGCCGGTATGGTCAACCGGCCGATATCCTCGCTCTCTTCGGTAATGCCGTTCTCGGTATTCAGGTGGCATTCCAGCGCCTGAGCGCCGAACGGCGTCGCCAGGCAACCCAGCAACGCCAGGCGTTTATAAATAGACCAGCTGGACATGCACCACTCCTTTGAATTGGTTTGCTTCGATGAACGGACGGGTTGATTCCAATTGAGCGCTGAACCACAACGTATTGCCGCCCGGCTGCAATACATAGGGGGCGCCGGGTTGGTTGAGGGACAATGCACGGCCCCGTTGATCTTTCAGCCGCAGGCCAACGCCTTGTACGCCGCCGTGCAGCTTCAGCAACTGCGGATTGTCGGGATCGCTTTCACCGAGGAACACCAGCGTGGCGGCCTGCTCCCCCCGCAGGTAGAGCAGGCCGGCATCGCCATTGCGCATGCCGGCCGGATTGTCCGCCAGCGCCCGCGCGCCCAGCAGGCAATGGGTAAAGGCGAGACGAAAACGTACCGGCGCGCTTTGATCGCCGACACGCCGGAAGGCGAGCGTGCCGATCTCACCGAGATCGACCGACTGATCGCGGCTGTCCGGCGCCAGGCTGCAGGGAGAGCTCAGCAGAGCGCCCTGAAAACCGACGGTGCCGCTGGTGCCCTGAACCTCTCCCGGCGGAGAGGCCATCGCGGCGCCGTTGCCGAGCAGCAAGGCGCCGATCAGCAGAGGCCGCAGGCGGCCGGTGAAGTCAGCCATGGCGTATCTCCTTATTTTTTTCCGGGTGCGGCGGTGCAGAGGCTAGTGCTGCAGGTGAAGCGCAGCTCGGGGTGGCCGCCGAAATCATTGATATAGGTGACGACGAAGGCGTCGAACCCATGGTCGCGCAAACGCACTTTTTCGCTGGATTTGGGGGACAGCATCACCGGCTGAAAATCGCCGATCGCGCCACCGCCTTGTTTCTGCGTCTGACGGGCGATGCCGGTCAGCGTGATGTGGAACGGCGTCGGATTTTCGATGGTGAAACCGTCGGCGGTTTTGTGGAACACCAGCTGTTCTTGCCATATCTCACCCTGCGGCGCGACGATGGCCTTCGGGCGGAAGAACAGTTTGATCTGCGTTTGCAGCGCCAGCTGCATCACGTTGGCTTTGCTGCTTTTGGGCGGAATTTCACGCAAATTGAAATAAAACACAGATTCGCGATCTTGCGGCAATAGCTCGGCTTCCGGCGTTTTGGTAATGCGCACGACGCTGCGTTCTCCGGCTTCCACCCGTTGCAACGGCGGCAATACCACTAGCGGCGAAACGATCTTTTGATGTTGCGCATTCTCGATCCAGGCCTGAGCAAGGAAAGGCAACTCTTTGTTCTCATTGGTTATGTTAAGGCTGATCGATTTGGCGTCGCTCACATAGATGGCGCGCGTGCGATCCAACGCGATCGCCGCGTCGGCCGTCGAAGCCAGCGTCATCAACGCCAGGCTGCCCGCGGTTACTGCTATCGAATGTTTGTTCATGTTATGCGTCTACTCTCAATGTGTTGCGGATTACGGTTTGGCGCACGGCAACAGCAGCCGGTCCAGCGGTTTGGCGGCGCCTGGGATGGCGATGCGGCACTGACGGCGGCCTTCCCAGGCGACGTCCAACCGCTCTTCCGGTTGGACGCCGGTCAGATACACCGAGCCGCCGTCGTTCACCACCGCGATCTCCCGTCCGGTTGCACTCAGCACCGTGGCGCCGAACGGCGGTTCGCTGCCGTCCGCCAGTTTGATGGTGGCTAACAGCTTGCTGCCTTTCACCACCTCGAAGTGGCGATAACCGATGGCGCCTTCCGTCAGCGTGCCTTGCACCACCGCGCGCGTGGCTTCAACGTCGTCCGCCAGCTTGTTGACGTCGATGCGCGTATCGGTGTTGTAGTAGCTGGTGATGTCCGAGATCACCGCCAATCCGAAGCGGTTGCTGTAAGCGCGGCCGTTGTTGATCGGCACGCCGGCGACGCCGTTGGTATCCAGCATCATGCGGCTGCCGCCGTTGCCGGCGTTCTGGTGCGCGGCGACGCCGTGCCGGGTAGCGGTCAGGCCGCCGCGGAAAGTTCCGCCTATCGAGGAGTAACTGCCCTGCTGATAAGACGCGTTGGCGTTGAGCGTGCCGAACGACGCGTTATGGGTGTAGTAACCGCTCGCCGTCGGTTTGCCGGACTGGGTGACGCCGCTGCCGACCTGCCAGGTATTGTTGATGTCGCTGTTGTCGGTGTAGGTCGCCGTTTGGGTCACGTCGCGGTTATTGACCTGCAGCGCGTAGCCCAGACGGTTGTGCTCGCCGATAGGCACGGTGAAATTGAGCATCGCGCTATCGTCGGTGCGGCCCCGATAGTGAGTGCGATAGGCCGCCAACGAGGCGGTGATGTTGCTGATCCCGCCGAAGTCGAACAGCTTGCTGGTCGACATGCCGTAGCGGTTTTGCGCGCCTGCGTCCCAGTAAGTCTGGTGTGAGTAGGTCAGATAAGCGGTGATCGCCTGAGCGCTGTCCTCCGCCATAAAGGTTTTGCTGGCGGTGACGGTATACAACTCTTTTTGTCGGCCGCTGTAGCGATCGTCAATGTCGCCGTAGCGCGCCTGCAGGTACTGCGACATGGTCATAAATTTGCGCTGCGAAAAGCGGTAGCCGGCAAAGGTGATTTGGCCGTTGAGCTCGTCGAAACGTTTGGCGTAGTTGACCTTGAATGACATGCCTTTGGCGCTGGGTTCATCGGGCAGGCGCGCGATCGACTGCGTGGCGTCCACCGACAGGGCGCCGAACAGGTTCAGGTCGCGCCCCAGGCCGAGAGCCCAGGCGTTGTAATCGCCGCCGAGCAGCGCGCCGCCGTACAGCGACCAGGCGTTGCTCAAGCCCCAGGAGAAATCGCCGGCGGAGAACACCGGCCCTTGCGTGCGGTGATCGTAGGCAGACGGCTTGCCCAGCGCCACGTTATAGCGCACGTAGCCGGGGCGGGTCAGATAAGGAATGCTGGCGGTATCTACCTGAAAAGTGGAAACACTGCCGTCTTGTTCTTCCACTTTCACATCCAGTTTGCCGCGTACCGAGCTGCTGAGATCCTGAATGGCGAACGGCCCGGCGGGCACCGTGGTTTGATACAGCGTGCGGCCTTCCTGAGAGACGGTGATCCGCGCGTTGCTTTTGGCGATGCCGCGTACTTCAGGCGCGTAACCCTGCAGGTTGGGCGGCAGCATGCGCTCGTCGCTGGCGAGGTTGAGGCCGGTAAAACGGTAGGCGTCGAACACCGGCGAATTCAGGTAGGTTTCACCCAGCGTCAGCCTGGCGGCCTGCATCGGCAGCGCGCGGTATGCGTAGATCTGATTCCAGTCGAAATTGCTGTCGCGCCGGCCGTATTGTTGGTTGAAATCGGTCTGATAATCGGCGCGCAGGCGCCAGGCGCCCAGGTTGGCGCCCAACGTACCGTAGCTGCTGAGGCTTTCGGCGGTGCCGTTGTCGTGGTGCTGTTTACCGATTTGGCCGCTGAGATTGTAATCCAGCAGCACGCCGGGGATGCCATCGTCCCACTGCTCGGGCGGCGTCCAGTCGGGATCGGAGTATTTCATCCAGGCCTGCGGAATGGTGATCGCCAGCACGCCGCCGCTGATGCGATCGGAAACCGTTGCGCCTTTGATGCCGCGAATGTCGGCACACTGGTTGTCGCGCCACAGGGTGACTTTTTTGGCCGCTTCTTCTTTCAGCGCCATTTTTTCCACCAGGTCAGGCGGCAGGCACACCTGGCTGCCGCTCTTGTTATCCGGCGACGGGAAATACTGAATGCTGCGCTGGGGCAGCGTTTTCTGGTTGATTTTGATATCCAGCAGATAGGTGCCCGGCATGACGTAATCGGCGTCGGAAAAGCGGGATAAGTCCACTTTGCTGCGTTCGCCAATATCCAACACGTCGGTATTGAATTCCGTGGCGGAAAAGACCGGTTTTGCCCAGAGAACAGAGAGAATGACGATGATGGGCGTTTTTTTTATTGTCAGTAAAGACGTCATAGAATGATCACTCATGGCAAATCCGCGCCTAATAGCAGGTCATCCCGTAAGACCTGAATACGTAATGCTGTACAGCGTTCCTAACGAAAACCGGCTACAGATAAGACAGGGTGAATTTGGCCAATGAGCTGAAACCGCCCGCCCGTGCCCTGTCGGGGTGAATGCGCAGCTGGGCGCCAAAGCGCAGCGTGTTATCGCCGGCAACGATCAGATAATCCGCCGTCGTGCTGCCGAGCGGGATCGGGGTGCCGGCGTCGGTCAGCAACTCGATAGCCATGCCGCGCGCCTCGCCATGGACGGCGAGCCATTGCGGATCTTGGCTATCCGCGATGCCGCTGAAGGTGAGGTTGGCCGCGCGATAAATAAAATCGGGCTTTATCTGGCTGGCCAGTTCGCAGTTCACCAACCTGATGGCGAAGTGGCGGCGGCTGCCAATGAGGCTCGGCTGGGCATCTCGCCCGGCGTCGCTCATTGAAACCAGCCCGAAATCAACGGTTTGATCCAAACTGTCGCCGGCGATGTTGCACGGCGTTTCGACGATTTCGCCGCCCAGGCTGACTTTGCCGTGGCCCTGAGTTTTCGCCGTGGCGCTAGCGCTGCCGATGCTGAGCGCGATCAGCAATGCGCCTCGCCAATGGATGGTCATGCTGGCTTCTCCCTGTCGAGATCGGTTCCTTTGCCGGAGCCGGCGTCGTTAAGCATGGGGATGCCCGCGCCGGCATCCCCAACGAGGCTTACTGATAAGCCAGGGTAAAGTTCGCCACGCTGGTGAACTGGCCCGGCACGACGGCGCCGGAAGCGCTGTTGCCTTGCAGGTATGCGGCGAATTTCAGGGCGTTGTTGCCTTCGTTCAGGCCCTGGCCGTCCGTTGCGGTGCCCAGCTCAACTTCCTTGGCGTGCAGCTGGTCGTAAATCACGATGCCCGCGCCGCTGGCGGAACCGCTCAGCGCCAGCAATTTGCTGTTGACGGCATCCGGCGTGCCGGTGAAGGTCACCTTGACGTTTTTCATGGTGTTGAGCGCGCAGTCTTTCAGCTCAATGCTGAAGGGTTCGGCGCTGGATTTGCCTTCTTTGGCCAGGATGCGGCTGCTGATCTGGCCCATCGGGACGGTTTGATCGACGGAGTCCGGCGTGATGCTGCAAGGCGCATCGATAATTTCACCGCTAAAGGTCACGGTGCCGCTGCCCTGGTTCGGGGTCGGCGCCGCATGTGCAACGGGGGCGGTAGAAAAAGCAATGGCGGTCGCCAGCATTAATTTATTCAGTTTCATTTCTCAGGTTCCTGTAGAGAGTATTTAAATAAAAAGAAAAGCACACCTAAATCCCCGCAGAGCAGCAACGCCCTGTTAGCCGCACTGCGATGGGAGCCAGATCCTTTTGCTTTGGGCAATACGCACACTTTTCGTTATTTGCTTTTAATAACGAAATGGTTATGTGATGTTTGGTCGGTTTTATTTGATTTTAAAACCCGAATATCAGTATGGCGTTTTGCTGGGAATATTCTTGCAAACAATAGCATTACTTGGAAATAGATTTTGTTGAAATAACTCAAATTCAGAATATAAAACCAAAAGGAAAAAGTTAAATATAAGATCAAAAACCAATAGATCGTATGTAAATATTATCCAGAATAAATGACTGCATAAATAAGGTTATGCGAGATATTAGATCGACTGTAATAGCTGTTGCCCTACAATGCGCAATATCGCTTTGCTAATATTACGCTTTGACGAACATTGAAGAATTTTCTTTATGAAACAAAATGAAAAACATAAGCATTTGTTTTGTATGATTTTGTGTGGTTAGTTGTCCCTATGGCGTTCCACCGCCTATTCCTGGGTTGTCGAAGGGGTGTTAACAAAAAAATAACAACAAGGCAGAGGGAAGATTATTCTTATCAGATGCTATTTTTTGGACGCGCTTATGTTATTTAACCCATTGTGATTAACCAGAAAAGGGCAGGTGATGCCGTAGGCATTACATAATAATGACCTAAGTGATAATCAAAGGATGAACGATGGAATGATTACTGCGATTAATGCATTTAACAGATGTAAGGCGCATGCGTTGACAATGTTGGTAATTATGTATTCGCGGTTCGTTATGGGATTGTTTAAACATCTTCATATCATGATAACCATGAAAAAAATTGCACAGAAAAATCCTAGTGAAAAATCCGAGGAACAATGCATGACATTTTATCGGCAAAGGTTGGATTTATTAATAAATATTCATTCGCGCGGTGATAGGCAGCGCCAGGTCTATTTTATCGGAACAACGTCGTTTGCGCGGACGCCGCCGTGATTTATGCCCCTGCGCATCACTGACGTGCAGTCATGAACGGGGGCTCAGCAGTAACCACTCAGGAGGAATGCTATGGCCAAGGTGCCGAAAACGTTTGAAAGTAGAAAATCGCTGATGCTGGATGTGTTGCGGGGATTGTGCCGGGATCTTGTGGAAGGGGCCGGGGGCCTGCATCCCCCGCCGGAGCAGTGGCCGAAGACGCGCGAGCTGGCGGATAAATGCGGCGAAAACATTTATACCACCCGCACCCTGCTGCTGGCGCTGGAAAAGGAGGGCAAGGTCCGCTGCACCCACCGCAGCATCAACAATTCTCTACGCTGGTACAGCTGCGACGAACAGGCAGCGATAAAAAAAGAGTGATTCGACCCTGGCGGTCGCTTTTGACTATTCCTACAGCTAATCATTAGTAAAATTTATTATTTGACGGGGCGTTTTGCTCCGTCAATCCTCCTCTCCGCTCGCTGCCATCCGCACAGGCATTGCTAATATGTTTTTTGCGGCCATATACTTATCGCTCAGACGGGAACAGGTGTAGGGAGCCGGCATCGTAATGAAGGAAAAGAAAGACATACTGAGATTGGATGATATTCATTATCAAATAGACAACCAGGTGATCCTGGACTCCGTCTCTTTCACGCTGGGTGAAGGCGAGTTCAAACTGATCACCGGGCCTTCCGGCTGCGGGAAAAGCACCCTGCTGAAAATCATCTCTTCCTTAATGGATCCGACCAGCGGAAACCTCTATTTCGACGGACGAGCGATCGCCGAGATGTCGCCGGAGGCGTATCGCAAACAGGTTTCTTACTGCTTCCAGACGCCGGCGCTGTTCGGCAATACGGTTTACGACAATCTGGCGCTGCCCTACCAGATCCGTCAACAGTCGCCGGATGAACGAAAAATGCAGGCCGATCTGGCGCGTTTCGGGCTGCCGGAGGCGATGCTGACCAAAAGCATCAATGAGCTGTCCGGCGGGGAGAAGCAGCGCGTGTCCCTGATCCGCAACCTGCAGTTTATGCCCCGGGTGCTGTTGCTCGATGAGATCACCAGCGCGCTGGACGAGGAAAATAAGCGCAACGTCAATGAGATAGTGCATCAGCTGGTGGCGGAGCACCGGCTGGCGGTGCTGTGGGTGACGCACGATACCGAAGAGATAGCGCATGCGGACGAGGTGATCACCCTGCGCGCGCACGGCGCCGAGCAACAGGAGCAACAGCATGAATCAGCATAACATCACCAACGAATCCTTAGGCTTGTCGATGATCCTGGTGGTGGTCGCCATTCTGATCAGCCACCGGGAAAAGCTGGCGCTGGAAAAGGACATTATCTGGAGCATCTGCCGCGCGGTGGTGCAGCTGATCATCGTCGGCTACGTGCTGAAGTACATTTTCGATCTGGATAACGCGGTGCTCACCGTGTTGATGGTGCTGTTCATCTGCTTTAACGCGGCCTACAACGCCAAGAAACGCAGCAAGTACGTCGAACACGCGTTCGTGACGTCGTTTATCGCCATCACCACCGGCGCGGTGCTGACGCTGGCGGTGCTGGTCTTGACTGGCTCCATCGAATTTACGCCGATGCAGGTAATCCCCATCTCCGGGATGATCGCCGGTAACGCCATGGTGGCGGTGGGATTGTGCTACACCAACCTCGGCCAACGTTTCAAAAGCGAACAGCAGAAGATTCAGGAGATGCTCAGCCTGGGGGCGACGCCCAAGTTCGCTTCGGCGGCGCTGATCCGCGACAGCATCCGCGCTTCGCTGATCCCGACCGTGGACTCGGCGAAAACCGTTGGGCTGGTCAGCCTGCCGGGCATGATGTCCGGGCTGATCTTCGCCGGCATCGACCCGGTGAAAGCAATCAAATACCAGATTATGGTGACCTTCATGCTGCTTTCCACCGCCAGCCTGTCGACCATCATCGCCTGCTATCTGGCCTACCGTAAGTTTTACAACGCGCGCCACCAGCTGGTGGTCGGCAACCTGAAGTAACGCCATGAAAAACGGCCTCCGCGGAGGCCGTTTTTTTACCCTTGCAGCAGGGCGATGCTCTGGCGGATTTCCCGTTCGATATCCGCCTCGCTCCAGCTGTCCAGCTGCGAAGAGAAGGGCTCGAAGGCATAGACGCCGGTGTAGCCCAGGCGTTCCAGGTTTTGCACCTGGCGACGGCTCTCCAGCCGATCGCCCTCGCTCAACATGATGCGCTCTTCGTCGCTCAGCGCGCCTTTATCCCGCCCATCCTCCACGCCGGACAGATGCACCAGGCCGATCTGCGCCACCTGGATCTGCGCGTCGAAGTCGGCCTGCGCCACACCGCTTAAATAGTGGTGGAAAGTATCGAGCACGATGCGGTACGGCGCGCCCGAATCGCGGATGAGCGCCTGGGTCAGCAGCGACGATCGCAGCGAGCTGATGCCGAAGCCCAGCGGCTCGACGTACCCCTGCACGCCATAGCGGGCAAACAGCGGCGCCAGCAGCCGCAGCGCGGCGAGGGTGTCGTCGCGTTTTTGCTGCTCGCTGCGCGTGTCATCGGCGCTGCAGTGCGGGCATAGCACCAGCGCCCGGCTGTGGATGGCCTGCGCCTGCGCCAGCAACGCTTCGGCGCGCTGCTGCAGCGCCGCCGGGTTGTCCATCAGATTGAACATGCCGAGGGCGTTGATCGTGACGATCTCGATGCCGTATTGCGCAGCGAGCGCATTGAGCTGCGCGTCGCTCAGATCGTCGGTCACCTTGCCGCTGGGCATATCGTTGCGCAGCTCAACCTTACTGAGCCCGCAGCGTTTCACCAGGCGGAAAAAACTGTCCAGATCGAGATTCGGCGCGATCTTGCGGTTAATGCAGAAGCGGTCCAGTGCAATGGTCATGAGGCATTACTCCAGCGGTCAGGGTTGAGAGATCAGGATTTGCCGTTTTCCAGCGGCAGCGGCTTGCCGTCGGGCAGGGGGTGGCGGTGGCGTTTGGCCAGCACTACCTGCTCCATTTTTTCCAGCGAGACGCCTTTGGTTTCCGGAATATAGCTGCCGATGAACCAGTAGCTGAACAGGCAGCAGGCGGCGAAGATCCACATCGGGAAGGCGCCGTGGAAATGCGAGAACAGGTAAGGGTGGTCGTTGATCATCGGGAACGACTGCGACACCGCGAAGTTGGCGACCCACATGCAGCCGACGGCGATGCTCATCCCCTGCGCGCGCATGCGGTTCGGGAAGATTTCCGACACCAGCACCCAGGCGCCGACGCCCCAGGACAGCGCATAAAACACCATGAAGAACAGCATGCCGAACAGCGCGAAATAGCCGGTGGCCTGGGTGTAGAGCGCGTACGAAGTGAGCAGCAGGCCGGCGATGGCGCCCAGCGTGCCGTAACGCATCAGCGGAATGCGGCCCATGCGATCCATCAGCATGGCGCCGATGACCGAACCGACCAGCTGCAGCACGCCGATCCAGATGGTCTGAAACAGCGCTTCCTGCGCGTTTTCGGTGACGGTTTTCAGCACCACCGGCGCGTAGTACATCATCACGTTGACGCCGGTCACCTGCTGCAGCATGGCGATCATGCAGCCGACGAACAGGATGAAACGCACCCGCACATCGCCGTAGTTCAGCTTCCGATGCCGCTGCTGTTGATCCTGCTGCAGCGAGTCTTTGATTTCTTTCAGCAGATTCTGCGCGTGGGCGGCGTTGGAAACCTTGGTCAACATCGCCAGCGCCTGATCGTCGCGGCCCATCATCACGTTCCAGCGCGGCGACTCAGGAATGACGAACACCAGGATGCAGAACAGAATGCAGGGGATGACGCCCGAGGCGAACATCCAGCGCCAGCCCATTTCCACCAGCCAGGCTTCGCTGGCGAGGCTGGCGATTTTGAAGTTGACGTAGAAAATCACGATCTGGCCGAACACGATGGCGAACTGCTGCATGCTGAGCGCGCGCCCGCGCATGTCCTTTGGCGACACTTCCGACATGTACATCGGCGACACGGTGGCGGCGATGCCGACCGCCAGCCCGCCGATGATGCGGTAGATGACGAACCAGGTGAAGGTCGGGGCCAAGGCTGCGCCGACGGCGGAAACGGTGAACAGCAGCGCCGCCAGCATCAGCGCCTTTTTACGGCCCCAGCGCGCCGCCAGCGGCCCGGCGGCGAAGGCGCCGACCACGCAGCCGATCACCACGTTGGAGACCGCCCAACCGGTTTCGGCCGGGCTGAGATTGAAATAGGTTTTCAGCGCTTCGATCGCGCCGGAGATCACGGCGGTATCGTAGCCGAACAGAATGCCGCCCAAGGCGGCGATGCCGCAAATTCGCAATATGTAGCCGGTATTGTGCTTACGCTGATATGACATGTGTTGCTCCGATTTTTATCCTGGCTTCCGTCCGCACGGTTGGGTTATCGGGAAGAGGGCGAGCGGAAGGGTGTGAACCGTGCCTGTCATCAAGGCGATGTCGTCGATAAATGCTGGAACAAACAAGAACATTTATTTCATAATTAGTGAATAATGGAATATTGATTTTTAGATCCAGTTCAAAAAAAACCGTCACGCGCGATCCGGGCGCCTTGGGCGTTCGGGGGCGGGCGGTAACGGCGACAGGGCAGGCGCGGTGCGGGTTTTCTGTAGCAAAGTCAGTGTGTATTGCCCCTGGTTTCTCCTGCGCCGTTGCGCTTTCCCTGGCGCGGTAATGAAAGCGCCAACCCGATCGACACCGCAAAATTGCGACCTCACGCACTAAAAACAAATTTTTCAAAACAATTTATTTGAAACTTTTTTTTCAATGAAATAGAGTTTGCTGCATCCGGTCAGGATGTAGCCGGCTTGCCGACGGGGTTTGGCGAGCGGGACGATTAACGCCGCGCCGCCGGCGAGTGGCCAGGCGACAGCGGACTTGAAAAGAGGGCGTGACATGAAAACCGTGGGTAACTTTATTGACGGGCAGGTGTGCCTGAGCAGCAGCAATCAAACCGTCGACGTGCACAACCCGGCCAGCGGGCAGGTTGAGCGGCGCGTCACGCAGAGCACCGCCGCCGAAGTCAAGCAGGCCATCGACGTGGCCCATCGGGCGTTTGCCGATTGGTCGCGCACCACGCCGCTGCGCCGCGCGCGCATCATGTTCAATTTCAAGGCGCTGCTGGAACAGCACCGCGACGAGCTGGCCGAGCTTATCGTCAGCGAGCACGGCAAGGTGTACTCGGATGCGCTGGGCGAACTGACGCGCGGCATGGAAGTGGTCGAATTCGCCTGCGGCATCCCGCATCTGATCAAGGGCGAGTATTCGCCGGACGTCGGCAGCGGCGTCGACAGCTTCTCGCTGATGCAGCCGCTGGGCGTGGTGGCGGGCATTACCCCGTTCAACTTCCCGGCGATGGTGCCGATGTGGATGTTCCCTATCGCGCTGGCCTGCGGCAACACCTTCATCCTCAAGCCGCCGGCGCTGGTGCCTTCCGCCTCGGTGCGCCTGGCGGAACTGCTGAAAGAAGCCGGCCTGCCGGACGGCGTGTTCAACGTGGTGCACTGCGCCAATGAAGACGCGGCGCAGCTGTGCACCGATCCGCGCATTCAGGCGGTGAGCTTCGTCGGCTCCTCCACCGTGGCGGAACATATCTACACCACCGCCAGCGCGCACGGCAAGCGGGTGCAGGCCTTCGGCGCGGCGAAGAACCAGGCGATCGTCATGCCGGACGCCGATCTGGACGCCACGGTCAACGCGCTGATGGGCGGCGCGTTCGGCTCCGCCGGCGAGCGCTGCATGGCGCTGCCGATCGCCGTGGTGGTCGGTGACGACACCGCCGATAAACTGATCGCCAAACTGAAGCCGCTGATCGCGCAGCTGCGCGTCGGGCCGGGCTTGCTGCAGGGCGGCGAAGAGAATGAAATGGGGCCGCTGGTGTCGTCCGCCCACCAGAAAAAGGTGCTGGGTTACATCGATCTGGGCGTGGAAGAAGGCGCCACCCTGGTGGCCGACGGCCGCAATTATCAGGTGCCGGGCTATCCTGAAGGCTACTACGTCGGCGGCACGCTGTTCGACCATGTGAAGCCGAACATGCGCATCTACCGTGAAGAGATCTTCGGGCCGGTGCTGGGCATCGTGCGGGTGCCGGATTACCGCACCGCCATCGACACGGTGAACGGCCACGAGTTTGGCAACGGCAGCGCCATCTTTACCGGCAGCGGCCACTACGCGCGCCAGTTCGTGCAGGAAGTGCAGGCCGGGATGGTCGGCGTCAACGTGCCGGTGCCGGTGCCGATGGCGTTCCACAGCTTCGGCGGCTGGAAACGCTCGGTGTTCGGCGCGCTTAACGTGCACGGCACCGACGGCGTGCGCTTCTACACGCGCATGAAGACCGCCACCGCGCGCTGGCCGGCCGGGCAGCAGACGGTGTCCGAATTCAGCATGCCGACGCTGGGTTAAGCCATCGCAAAGTATGAGCGGGCCGTTGCTCCTTCGGGGCAACGGCCTTTGCACGGGGAGTTAACAGGAGAATCGAGATGTCTTCACTGCTTGCCAAATGTCAGACGCCGAACGCCGAGGGGCGTATTCAGCACGTGACGCCGGAAAATGCCGGGTGGCGCTATGTCGGTTTCGACGTTTATCGCCTGGTCGCCGGGCAGTCGCTGCAGCTGGAGTGCGGTGACAAGGAGCTGTGCCTGGTGCTGGTGGCCGGTATCGCCTCCGTCGCCACGCTGCGCGCCGAATACCCGCATATCGGCAAACGCATGAGCCCGTTCGAGCGCACGCCGCCTTACGCGGTGTATGTGCCGCACCACGATCGCATCGACGTGCGGGCAGAAACCGATCTGGAGCTGGCGGTGTGCAGCGCGCCCGGCAGCGGCCACCTGCCTTCACGGCTGATTACGCCGGCGGATATCGGCGTGGAGCGGCGCGGCAAGGGGCGCAACCAGCGGTTGGTGCACAACATTCTGCCGGACAGCGAGCCGGCCGACAGCCTGCTGGTGGTGGAGGTTTACACCGACGAGGGCAACACCAGTTCCTACCCGAGCCACAAGCACGATCGGGAAGACTCGCCGGACGAAACCTATCTGGAAGAGACGTATTATCACCGCATTCAGCCGGAGCAGGGATTCTGCATGCAGCGCGTCTATACCGACGATCGCACGCTCGACGAATGCATGCCGGTCTACAATCGGGACGTGGTGAAAGTGCCACGCGGTTATCACCCGGTGGCGACCCTGGCGGGCTACGACAACTATTATCTCAACGTGATGGCCGGGCCGGTGCGGCAGTGGAAGTTTACTTGGGAAAAAGACCACGCCTGGATTAACGGCGACGGCTATCCCGCCGCGCAATAAGCGCTTGAGGCCCGGCTTGCCGGGCTTTTTTGTCAGCCTTACTCGTCCCGGGCGTTATTCAGCGCCAGCGAGACCGCCAGCGTCTGCGCCAGGCACATCGAAGCCACCTGCGAACGGAAGCCGTCCACCTGCGCTTCGCGCACCACGAAACAGACGTCGCTGAAGGCGGCCAGCGGGCTGACCTGGCTGTCGGTGATGGCGATCTGCTGGGCGCCGCGCTTGGCGCCCAATTCCACCAGTTCCACCGCCTCGCGGGCGTACGGCGAATAGCTGATGGCGATCACCACGTCCTTCGGTTTCACCATGCTCAGCTGTTCGGTGAACATGCCGCCCAGGCCGTCAATCAGAAACGCGCGGCGCTCCAGATGGCGCAGCGCATAGGTGAGGTAGGAAGCGACGCTGAACGAACGGCGCAGGCCGATCACGTAGATATTTTCGGCGTTGTTGAGCAGCTCGACGGCGCGATCCAGCTGCTCGGGGGCGATCTGCATCGCCAGCTGCTGCAGCGCCTGCGCGTTGACCATCGTGAATACGTTGAGAATCTCCGCCGGCTTCTCCGGCGCGACGTTGTCGTCGGTGGAGGTTTGACGGAACAGGCGAGCGCGCTCGGTATAGTTCACCGTCTCTTCCATCAGATGCTGACGGAACACCTGCTTCATTTCGTTGAAGCCGCTGAAACCGAAGGCGTTGGCGAAACGGATCAGGGTGGAAGGCGGCACGCTGGCCTGTGCGGCGATGGAGGCAACGGTATCGAAAGCGATGCTGTTACTGTTATCCAAAATATAGCGCGCCACCTGCTTCAAACGCTTGCTCAGCGTTTCGTAACGGTGGCGGATCTCGTCCTGTAACAGCGAAAGTTGAGTTGGGTTGTTCATCCATTCGGCTCGCAGTGGGGTGAAGGCGCATTGGCCTGACGCCTGAAATATTGACAGGGTATTTTAACAGACGGAGCGGAAATTTCATTTCCTCAAAAAGCGATTTATTCGATCGCACATTGCGTGACTTCACAGAAAAGGGGCAAAAAATCCCCTTAAAGCGGCGAAATGGCCTTAAGGGGACGTGAACCTGCTCTCGCTGTCAGTGCGCGCCGCCCGCCTGCGGGCGGTACTGGCGCCAGAAACCGATCAGCGTCAGGTATTTTTGTTTCACCTGCTCGATCAGGGCGGCGTCGTCGATTTCCCCCTGCAGCCAGCGGCGCGAAGGTTGGCCGAAGATAGTGCGGCCGACGGCGAAACCCTTCACCCAGCGCGCATCCGCGGCGGCGGCAAAGCCCGCCTTCAGCACCGCTTCCGGGGAGTCGAGCCCCAGGATCAGCACGCCGCGGCAGTAGGGATCGTAGGTATCGATTAGCGCACCGACCCGCCGCCAGTTTTCCGCGCTCAGCGGCGGCAGTTTCCACCAGTCCGGCTGAATGCCCAACCGGTAGAAGTGCTCAATCATCTCCAGGTAATAACGTTCGTCTTTGTCGGGGTTGTTGTCCGGCAGGATCACTTCCAGCAGCAGCTCGTGGCCGGACTTACAGCAGCCGCGGTAGACGTCGGCGATCAGCTCATCCTGCTCGCGACGCAGTTCCGCCGCGTCGTGCGGGTGATAAAACACCAGGCACTTCACCACGTGCTCCTGCGGCCAGTCGATCAATTGCGAGCCGATATTGCCGTGCTCCAGGCGCAGCGGACGCGAACTGGGCAGCTCTACCGGCCGGCCGATCCACCATCCCTGGCCGGTGATCTCGTTCAGCGCCGCCTGCCCGTAAGTGGTGTCGGCCAGAATGCCGCTGTTGCCGTTCAGGCCGGCCTGCGCGGCGGCCTGTTGCGCCGCGGTCAGCAGCAGGGTTTTCAGGCGCGGAATGCGCTCCTCGCCGACGCCGGCTTCGCGTGCCATGTCCGCCAGCTGCTTGCGGTGATCGAAGGCGAAGACGCACAGTTCCGGCCACTGTTGCTTGCGGGTGGTGACCCGGTGCAGGTGGTTCAGGCGCGCATCGCGGTCCGGGCGCGTGACCTGCCGTTCACGCAGCAGGTAGTCGTCCAGCTCCCGTTTGGTCGGCATCGCCGGCGCGCAGCCGTGGCGCGAGACCACCAACGCGCCGCAGGCGTTGGCGTAGCGGCAGGCCTGATCCCAGCCCTCATCGTTCAGGTAGCCGCGCAGCAGGCCGGACATAAAGGCGTCGCCGGCCCCCAGCACGTTCAGCACCTCAACCCGCACGCCGGCGTGCAGTTTCACCTGTTCCCAGCCATCGGCGATTTCGCCCTCGAACACCGAGCAACCCTGCGCGCCGCGCTTGCACACCAGCGTGGCCGCCGTGGCCCGGCGCACGTTTTTCAGCGCCGTCAGCGTGTCGGTGCTGCCGCCGGCGATATGAAACTCTTCTTCGGTGCCGACGATCAGATCGAAATGGTGCAGCACCTCCTGCAGCTCGCGCGTGACCTGGTCCGATTCCACAAAGCGGGTTTCTCCGTCGCCCAGCGACGTCAGCCCCCACAGCACCGGGCGGTAATCGATGTCCAGCGCGGTGCGCAGGCCGTGGCGGCGCGCGTATTCCAGCGCCTTCAGCACCGCGGCGCGGGTGTTCGGGTGCGACAGGTGCGTGCCGGTGATGGCCAGCGCGCGCGAGGAAGCGATGTAGGCCTCATCGATGTCGTCCGGCGTCAGCGCCATGTCCGCGCAGTTTTCGCGGTAGAAGATCAGCGGGAAGGTTTCCTGATCCTTGATGCCGAGGATCACCAGGCCGGTTAATCGCTGTTTGTCGGTGATCAGGCAGCGGGTATCGGCCCCGACGCGCTGCAGTTCTTCGCGCAGAAAGCGGCCCATGTGCTCGTCGCCGACGCGCGCCAGCATGCCGGATTTTAACCCCTGAATGGCGGTGCCGTAGGCCACGTTGCCGGAAGAACCGCCGAGGTACTTGGCGAATGTGCCGGCGTCTTCCAGCCGCGCGCCGATCTGCTGAGCATAGAAATCGACGGCGATGCGCCCGAGACAAATGACATCAAGCTGTTTTTCTTGTGTAGCCATACCCGTTTCCTTCTGTTTAAGCAAAACTCCGGCGGCGGCCCGAGCGTGGCGCCCTGCAGGAAGCATGTGGACAGTATGGGGAATGAAAATTTCAATTTCAATATAGAATGAAATTTACACCCCAAAAATGTGATGCATTTAAAACATCGACAGAGGCGTGGGAAAAGGCGGTGAAACGGCTACGGGAGGGGGGCCGGGGCACGCATAAAAGAGGGGAAATGACAGGGTAAAAGGCGGTCAGCCCATGAGCCAACGGCTTTTATTGGCCGGTGCGTGGCGCGAAGCCAGTGAAGGCTGAATCACGAGATGAAACGGGCTTTTCATGCATTATGCGATCTTTATCGCAAAATGAAATGTTTCTTCTGTAATGTGATTTTATGAAAAATATATTTGTTTATAATCGCTTCACGTTTCAGGTTGTCGACTTCGTGAGCAGCGGGCATCGCCTGCTCAAGATAATAGCTGCCGCCGCGTAACACAAACACGGAATTGTCGGCTCGGCGCGAGCCCTTTCCGGGGCGGCCCTCAATCTAAAGGGTGAGTAAATGGGCAAGATCAGGCTAACCATGGCGCAGGCGCTCGTCAGATTCCTCGATAACCAGTATCTGCTGGCCGACGGCGTGGAAACCAAATTCGTCGCGGGCATTTTTGCGATTTTCGGCCACGGCAACGTGCTGGGGCTGGGGCAAGCGCTGGAGCAGGATAGCGGCGATCTGCGGGTGCATCAGGGCCGAAACGAGCAGGGGATGGCCCATGCGGCGATCGGCTTCGCCAAACAGAAGCTGCGCCGGCAGATCTACGCCTGCACCTCATCGGTCGGCCCCGGCGCCGCCAATATGATCACCGCCGCGGCCACCGCCACCGCCAACCGCATTCCTTTATTACTGCTGCCGGGCGACGTTTACGCATCCCGCCAGCCGGATCCGGTGCTGCAGCAAATCGAACAGTCTTACGATCTCAGCATCAGCACCAACGACGCGTTCCGCGCGGTGAGCAAATACTGGGACCGCATCGTGCGGCCGGAACAGCTGATGAGCGCCTGCATCAACGCGATGCGCGTGCTGACCGATCCGGCGGAAACCGGCGCGGTGACGCTGTGTCTGCCGCAGGACGTGCAGGGTGAAGCCTACGACTATCCCGACTATTTCTTCCAAAAACGCGTGCATCGGCTCGATCGCCGCCCGGCGACCGACGGCATGTTGGCGGACGCGTTGGCGCTGCTGGCGGCCAAACGCAAACCGCTGCTGGTGTGCGGCGGCGGCGTGAAATACTCGCAGGCCGGGCGGGCGCTGCGCGAATTCGCCGAGCGCTTCGGCATTCCGTTCGCCGAAACCCAGGCCGGCAAAGGCACGGTGCCGAGCGACCATGAATTCAACCTCGGCGGCATTGGCGAAACCGGCTGCCTGGCGGCCAATACGCTGGCTCGTCAGGCCGATCTGGTGATCGGCGTCGGCACCCGTTACACCGATTTCACCACCTCGTCCAAATGGCTGTTCCAAAATCCGGACGTCAGCTTCCTCAATATCAACGTCAGCGCCTTTGACGCCGGCAAGCTCGACGGCGTGCAGGTGCTGGCGGACGCCCGCGAGGCCCTGAGCGAACTGGGCGCACTGCTGGCGCAGGCCGAGTACCGCGCCGGCTGGGGCGACGCCATCGCCGCGGCGCGCAGCGCCCAGCGTGAAGAGACCGAGCGCGTTTACGCGGTGGAATACGGCGGCGCAGGCTTTGTGCCGGAGATAGACGATCACCTCGATCGCGAGCGGGTGTTCGCCGAATTTATCGCCCAGACCGATTCCGCGCTGACCCAGAGCCGGGTGCTGGGGGTGCTGAACCGCGAGCTGCCGGCGGACAGCGTGATCGTCGCCGCCGCCGGCAGCCTGCCGGGCGATTTGCAGCGGGTGTGGCACAACCGCGGCGAGCACGGTTATCACGTGGAGTACGGTTACTCCTGCATGGGGTATGAGGTGAACGCCGCATTGGGGGTCAAGCTGGCCGAGCCGCAGCGCGAGGTGTACGCGATGGTGGGCGACGGCGCCTTCATGATGCTGCATTCCGAACTGGTCACTTCGATTCAGGAAGGCTGCAAGATCAACGTGATGCTGTTCGACAACATGACCAACGGCTGCATCAACAACCTGCAGATGGAACACGGCATGGACAGCTACACCACCGAATTCCGCTTCCGTAATCCACAGGGCGGCAAGCTCGACGGCAAACTGGTGCCGGTCGATTTCGCCATGCTGGCGGCGGCTTACGGTTGCAAAACCTATCGCGTCACCACCGAGCAGCAGCTGCTCGATGCGCTGGCCGACGCCCGCAGGCAGACCGTGTCCACGCTGCTGGACATCAAGGTGCTGCCGAAGACCATGGTGCACAAGTATCTCAGCTGGTGGCGCGTGGGCGGCGCTCAGGTGGCCGACAGCGAGAAAATCGTCGCAGTGGCGCGCAAGCTGCAGGAAAACATCGATAAGGCGCGCGATTACTGATTCGTTTTCATACATAAATCTCGAGGGTAGCGAAAATGACATTGAACATTGGGGTTATCGGCACCGGCGCCATCGGCCGCGATCATATCCGTCGCTGCAGCAAAGTGTTGCAGGGCGCCCGCGTAGTGGCGGTGAACGACATCAATCGCGACAACGCCGCCAAGGTGGTGAGCGATCTGCAGCTGGATGCGCGGGTGTATGACAACGGCCACGATCTGATCAAGGCCGCCGATGTGCAGGCGGTGCTGGTCACCTCCTGGGGGCCGAGCCACGAAGAGTTCGTGTTGGCGGCCATCGCCGCCGGCAAACCGGTATTCTGCGAGAAGCCGCTGGCGGTGACCGCGCAGGGCTGCAAAAACATCGTCGATGCCGAAGCGAAACACGGCAAGCGGCTGGTGCAGGTCGGCTTTATGCGCCCCTATGACCAGGGCTATCGCGCGCTGAAACAGGTGCTGACCAGCGGCCAGATCGGCGAGCCGCTGATGCTGCACTGCGCGCACCGCAACCCGACGGTCGGCGAGGCTTACACCACCGATATGGCGATCACCGACACCCTGATCCACGAAATCGACGTGCTGCGCTGGCTGCTCGACGACGACTATGTGTCGGTGCAGGTGGTGTTCCCGCGCAAGAGCCCGAAGGCGTTCCCACACCTGAAAGATCCGCAGATTGTGCTGTTCGAAACCGCCAAAGGCACGCGCATTGACGTCGAAATCTTCGTCAACTGCCAGTACGGCTACGACATTCAGTGTGAAGTGGTAGGGGAAACCGGCATCGCCAAACTGCCGGAGCCGTCTTCGGTGCAGATGCGCAGCGGCGCCCGCCTGTCGACCGAAATCCTGACCGACTGGAAGGATCGTTTTATCGACGCCTATGACGTTGAGCTACAGGGCTTCATCAACGACGTGGCCGCGGGCAAGTTGACCGGGCCTTCCGCCTGGGACGGCTACGCCGCCGCGGTGACCGCCGACGCCTGCGTGGCGGCCCAGCTCAGCGGCGAGATTGTGCCGGTGACCTTGCCGGCGCGCCCGGTGTTCTACAACAAATAATCGGCTTGTCCCCCATACCTACGATTGCAGAGGAGTGACCATGAAGATCGCTTTTGATGTCGACGTTATCCGGGATTTGGGCGTCACCAAAATGGTTCAACAGGTGGCGGACTGGGGCTACAAATATATCGAGCAGTCGCCGCACCCGCAGATCAACCCGTTTTACAAGCATCCGAAGGCCAGCCGCGAAATCATGGCGGAGTATAAAAACGCCCTGAAAGCGACCGGCGTGGAGATCTCCTCATTTATCGTGGTGTACCGCTGGTCCGGGCCGGGGGAGGATCGCCGCCAGGCGGCGGTCAAAAACTGGCGGCGGATGATCGAAATCGCGGTGGAAATGGGCGTGCAGGTGATCAACACCGAACTGGCGGGCAACCCCAACGAACCGGAGATCTGCGAGGAGCTGTGGTATCGCTCGATGGAGGAACTGCTGCCGATCGTCGAGCGCGAGGGTATCCGTATGGAGATCCAGTCGCACCCGTGGGACTTCTGCGAACTGAGCAACGAAACCGCCGATCTGGTGAAATCGCTGCGCAGCGATCACGTCAAATACCTCTACAGCGTGCCACACACCTTCTACTACGACAAGGGGCAGGGCGACGTGGCCGGCATGCTGCAGTACGCCGGGGACGATCTTTCCCACGTGCTGATCGCCGACACCATGAACCACACCAAGCATTGCCGTTATATCGTCAACCCGCCGGGCGTTGACGCCGCGGTGCACCAGCACGTCGGCATCGGCGAAGGTGAGGTGAATTTCGACGCCCTGTTCCAGACGCTGCGCGACATGGAGTTTGCCAACCGCAGCTTCAAGGTCGGCGGCGAATCGATCATCTGCACTTCGCTGTTCGGCTACCCGGAAAAGATGCCGAGCCAGGCGGTGGCGACCAGAGAGCGCATCGAAAGAGAGCTGTTGGGCAAATAATCTTATTCGGCTCGCCGGCGGCGTTTGCGCCGGCGGCCCTCCAAGCACCGAGGCAGACCATGAATAAAGACAACGTGAAATTGGCCATTGCGCCGATCGGCTGGACCAACGACGACATGCCCGATCTGGGCAAGGAAAATACCTTCCAGCAGTGCGTCAGCGAAATGGCGCTGGCCGGCTTCACCGGCAGCGAAGTGGGCAGCAAATACCCGCGCGATCCGGCGGTGCTGAAACCGATGCTGGACATTCGCGGTATCCAGATCTGCAACGCCTGGTTCAGCACCTTTTTCGCCGACGGCCAGAAAGACAAAACCATCGATGAATTTATCAACCACATGAATTTCCTGCATGCCATGGGCGCCAGGGTGATCGGCTGCTCCGAGCAGAGCAAGAGCATTCAGGGCACCACCAAAGGCGTGTTCGAAGAGAAACCGTACTTCAGCGATGAAGAGTGGCAGCGGGTGGCCGACGGTTACAACGAGCTGGCGAAGATCGCCGCCGGTAAAGGCATGCAGGTATGTCTGCACCACCACATGGGCACCGGCATTCAAACCACGGCCGAAATCGATCGCTACATGAGCATGGTCAACGACGACGTCTACCTGCTGTTCGATACCGGCCACGCCTACTATTCGGAAGGCAGCCAGCAGGCGATGATGGCGATCCTGGAGAAGTATCTGCCGCGCATCAACCACGTCCATCTGAAGGACGTGCGCGATGAGGTGGTGGCGGAAGTGAAGGCCAACAAGCTGAGCTTCCTCGACGGCGTGAAGAAGGGCACCTTCACCGTGCCGGGTGATGGTGTGATCGACTTCAGGCCGGTGTTCAAGCTGCTGGACGAGCGCGGTTACAAAGGGTGGATGGTGGTGGAGGCCGAGCAGGACCCGGCGCTGGCCAACCCGTTCGAGTATGCGGTAAAAGCGCGCCGTTATATTCGGGAAACCGCCGGCATTTAAGCGGCGAGGGTCAATAAAGCTCGAGGGGAGCCGCCGGCGCCCCTTTTTTGATGGCGGCGTGTTAACCGCCGAGCGTTTGCCAGGTTGCAACCTGGCTGCCTGGCCACGGGGTGGCGGCATGCACGCCACGGGCGATCGCCCGGGCCAGGGTGTCCGCCGCCAGCGCGCCGATTTGCAGCACCGCCAGTTCGCGGCTGCCCTGAACCTCGCGCTGCCCGGTGGACAGGGCGAACACCACGTCGCCGTCAAACGGGCTGTGCAGCGGGCGAATAGCGCGCGCCATGCCGTCTTGCGCCATGATGGCCACCCGTTTCAACTCCACTCGCGTCAGCGCCAGATCGGTGGCGATGCAGGCCAGGGTGGTGTTCTTTCTGCCGCCCTGCGGCTCTTGTTCCATCCAATCTTCGCCTTGGGCGCGCAGTTGCGCCAGCGCCGCCGCGCCGCCGTTGCCGAATTCACCGTCAATTTCATAGGGCGTCGCCCAGAAGGCGCGGGTGCCGGGCGCTACCACTGCACCCAAACTGTTGACCGCCACCAGCGCGCCGACGGTAGCGCCGTTGGCGGCAATGATAGATGCCGAGCCGAGGCCGCCTTTCAGCTTGCCCATGCCGGTCATGGCGCCATAGCCGGCGCCGACGGTGCCGAGCGGAAAATTCAGCCCGGCCTTGCCGACCGCATCGATGCCCAACTGGCGATACGGCGGCGTGAGCTGCCAGTTTTTGTCGCCGCCGTTGGCCAGATCGTACAGGCAGGCGGTGGGCACGATCGGGGAGACCGGCACGCCGGGTGCCGGGCGCAGCGCGTAGCCTTTACCCTGTTGCCCCAGCCAGGCTGCGACGCCGTCCGCCGCCGCCAGGCCGTAAACCGAGCCGCCGCTGAACGTCAGGGCATCGACGGTCTGCACCAAATTGTCTTCGCCCAGCGCGTCGGTTTCCCGGGTGGCGGGGCCGCCGCCGCGCACGTCCACGGCGGCGATCGCCGGGCTGTCCGGCAGGATAACCGTCGCGCCGGTGCGCACCCGGCTGTCCTGCGCCACGCCGACCTTCAGGCCCGGCACATCGGTAATCAGGTTGCGGGCGCCTGGGCGTCCGGCGGCGGAAGTTGGCATAGCGGCACCTAATGGGGTGAGAGGAGAGAATATGCCGACGGCGGCGGTCAGGCAGGCCAGCGCTTGTAAAAAGGTTCGGCGGTTGATGTTCAGGGGCCGGCGCAGCGGCCCCTGTGGGTGGGGAAGATTACGCATCGCCGCGCGGCTGCCCGGAGCGAAAACGCGCCATATGGTAGGCATCGACCAGTACGCCGTCGCGCATGGCATAGGCGCGGCTGGTGCCTTCTATCTCGAAACCGAATTTGCGGTATAGCGCGATGGCTGCCGGGTTGTCGGTGAATACCTCCAGTTCGATGCGCTCGATGGCCGCCCAGTTGTCGCACAGGTCGATCATCGCCTGCATCAGGCGGCTGCCGACGCCTTTACCGTGGTAGTGCGGATCGACGCCGATGCCGAAGGTAGCCACGTGGCGGCGGCGTACGCGCTGATTCAGCATCACAACCAACTGGCCGGCAAGCTGCCCGTCGATAACGGCCGCCAGGTTATACGTGCCCGGTTCGGGATTGGCGAGGCGCTTCTGCCAGGACTCGACGGACGGTAGCGGTAGCTGCAGCGTATCGCGGTAGACGGGCGCCAGAGAATAAAGATGATGCAGGGCCTGCGCATCCGTTGTTTCCACGTGGCGTATCACGATCTCGCTCATCTCGCTGCTCCTGTTGCTTACCGGTTGAATAACCTCTGAATTTATCCGTTTACTGCCTTGAGTCAATATTATTTCAACGGGTCAAAAAAAACGCTTTACAGGTGCGAATGATAATGATTATTATTGCGATGCGTTCCGGGGAGGGCATCAACCCTTGATACTCTCGCTGCGAAGGCACGACATTGCTCACATTGCTTCCAGTGTTTACTTAGCCAGCTCGGGTGCTGGCTTTTTTTTTGCCCTTTTTCAACCGCTTCCGCCTTCAACAAATCCGTTGCCAATCCGCCGTTTCATTCCATCGAAATTTTTGAACAGAGGCATGAGTTTTTTACGCTTTCTTATTCTGCCCGCAGGACTAGACTGTAAAAAAACATTGAGGAGAGTTGAATATGATTTATGTACGTAAAGCGGAAGACCGCGGCCACGCCAATCATGGCTGGCTGGATAGCTGGCACACCTTCTCATTTGCCGACTACTACGATCCGAACTTTATGGGGTTCTCGGCGCTGCGTGTGATCAACGAAGATGTGATCGACGCCGGGCAGGGTTTCGGCACCCACCCGCATAAGGACATGGAAATCCTGACCTATGTGCTGAGCGGCACGGTGGAGCATCAGGACAGCATGGGCAACAAGGAGCAGATCCAGGCCGGCGAATTCCAGATCATGAGCGCGGGCACCGGGGTACGTCACTCCGAGTACAACGCCAATCAGGATCGTCCGCTGCACCTGTACCAGATTTGGATCATTCCGGATCAGGTCGGGCTGGAGCCGCGCTACGAGCAGCGTATGTTCGACGCGCCGCAGGGCCGTCAGCTGGTGCTGTCGCCGGATGCGCGCGACGGTTCGCTGAAGGTGTTTCAGGATATGACGTTGTCGCGTTGGGCGCTGAATAAAGGCGAACAGGGTGAGTACCCAATCGCCGCCGGCCGTCGCATTTGGATCCAGGTGGTGCGCGGCAAGGTCTCGGTCAACGGCCAGGCCGCCGGCATCAGCGACGCGTTTGCGGTGTGGGATGAATCGGGTCTGACGATTCAGGCCGACGAAGAGAGCGAAATCCTGCTGTTCGATCTGCCGCCGGTGTGATTAGGCGGTAAATATCAAGTTGTTGCCTTCCGCTGATGCGGCTGGCGGCGCAATATGACCAACCTGGTGCTTCAGGCTTAGCCTGGAGTGCGGGTTGGTTTTCTTGTTATGGCCCGGTTATTTCCTCGGTTTTCTGGCGTTTCCTTCGCGCCAGGCTGCAAAAAGTGTTTGCCTTCTTTTGAGCAAGAAAGTTAATTCTGGAGCCGCTGTGTGATTTTTATACGCCTGACATAAGAGCGGCAACGATTAAATTAAGCTGGCTTTACATTATTGATAATAATATTTACAGCCTGTCTGTTTATTGAGCGATTTAATAAAGGATTTAGAATTATTATATAAATAAATTATTTCCTGATAACGTATTAATTGCAAAGGCAATGCCATTGTTTGTGTTTGCATGATGTTAATTTCAGGTAGGGCGTCTGTGAACTGATGGTCAAATAGTATTGACGGGCTGAAATACGTAAATAAAACGGTCCGGAAATGAGTGCCAGAACGGTGGCTGATTTTTGACTTGGACGATAGCCGCTCAGTGGGTTGCGTGCTAAATATATTTTTAATTTCTTTCGTCAGTTTATTTTTTGGTTTTCCAATCGCTCCACAGAGGGGCGTCCGAGCTCACGCGTACGGGCTTTCGCCACGCTGAATGCCATTGCAGAAAACAATCTCATACCTGGAGGTAGAGGAAAAATGATGAAAATTAAAAATGAACGTAACGGCACTTATGATGATTTCTTAAATGCGATACTCACTTTCGAAAGCACGATCGATCCGCAAAAAGCGCAATATTATGCGGAAAATTATGATAATCCAACCGCGACATCTTATCAGGATGTGGAGTATCCCGGCCGGGTTATTCGGGCCCAGGATGGCACGACAACCAAAAGCAATGTCTCGATAAGAGAATATTTCGAGCGTTTGGGTATCGGCAAATACTATACTCAAGGTTCAACGGATCCTCAGATGTTCAAGCAAATGCAGTATGCGACGATGAACTATCTCGGTTTTATCGGTTACCAGCTCAGCGAACAAGACTTCTGGGATCTGGGATATTACACGCATTATGATGAAAACCATCTCCCTAAATATTATTCCGACGTGCCGGTGTCAAATTGGGCCAACGGCGTGCGGGATAAGGTCATGAATCTGCCTGGCAAAGGCGAAGTGCATGTCACGGATGTGAATACCTGGCAAGGGACCTTTACCGGCAAACACGGGATTAATAGTTTTGACGATGTTCTCGATCCGGATAAACAGGACTATGTCGCCAAAGATCATTTTGTCGATAAGTACGAGGGCATGGTGCGTTTGCTGGCGGAGAGAGGCAAAACCCTGAATGATTATTTGGGCACCACTATTCGTTGGTCTGAATGCCATCCCGTGTTGACGCCGCCGCCGGGCGTGCCGGATGCGGTGGAAATCACGCTGTCGGGTTTACTCGGCGGCGCCCATCTGCGCGGCGCGGAGGGCATTACCGCCCTGCTGGTCGATCGTGAAAATCGGGCGGATGAAAACGGCACGGCGATTTTGCAGTATGTCTATCAGTTCGCAGGCTATGACACACCGTTTAACCCCTAATGCTCTTCCATAGTCGCCGCGGAATGGCATGATTCCCCCGCGCGCAAGCGCGGGGGAATCGACGCGGGCTAAGGGTCAGCGTTCTTCCGTTTGCTGCTGCAACAGCCGATCTATCTCTCGTTTTGCTTCCCGAAATTGCTGCTGATATTCCGCGCTGGCTTGCAATCGAGCAAAGGCACCGGCCGCCAACACGCGGCCGGCTTCGACATCGCTGGCCCAGTGTACGCCGCAAATCAGCCGGCTGCGGCCAAACTCATAACCCTTGCGCATGAGCTCCGTCGCACGTTGCGGCACCATGGCCGTCAGCGTCATCGCCCATACGAAACCGGTTACGGCATGCCCGGAGGGATAGGAACCGCCATCGTTGCTGAGCGCACTGTGCTCTTGCGGGGTACAGCTCTCCACCCGCAGCGCGGAGTAGGGGCGAATGCGGGCGTGGGCCTTTTTCGCGCCGTTGGAAGCATAGCCGGCGTCCGTGAGCAGGCGGCTCAGCAAAAGGTGGGTATGCGGCGTGCGCTGGCGCGATATCTCCGTCCCCAACGCTGCGGAGAAAGCCCGACCGATGGCATTGAAGGACAGATTGGCATCCTCCACCGCCAACCTGCCCCGGGGCGTATCGCGCAGTTTGCGAAGCTGGTAAAAGTTTTCCTCGTCGGCTTTCCAGGCCGCGCTGCCTTCAATCGGCGGGGCCGGCAGGATTGCCGCGCCGTCCGGATAGTCTGCAGGCGTAAGATAACCGTTGATCCAGCCTTCTATGTAGGGAGAAAAGCCTACATTCGGATAGCCGATATCCGAATAGTCTACCCGCCACCGCTCGCGGGTATCGCTGTTGGGCGCGATGGACTCGGCATGCGCCGGCGCGTTTTGCAGACAAATCAGGGCGAGCCCTGTAACGGCGCTTCGTTTTATGTTCAGAGCGAATATAGCCATCGTTATATATTCCCTTCCTGGCATGACGCTGTTTCAGTAATGGCGACGGTTTGATCACTGCGGCACAAACAGGCCGATCCAGCCGAAAATATTGAGCAGAATGCCGGTGATAATGACCGCCACCACCGGCGCGGCGATTTTCAGCACCGGGCGGCCGAGCGCTTCGTTAAGGAAATAGAGCGCCGCCGCCATGCTGAAGCCCGTGTACCCGGCCATTTTGATGGCCGCGAAAGTGGAGCCGATCAACAAGGCGAATTCCATCAGCATATTCATCGCGTTGCGGATATTGTCGGATGCATTGCGCACCGAAGGATATCGGCCCAGCCATTTGCCGATATAGCGCAGCAGCAGGATTTCCAGCGTGATGACGATGGCGCCCGCCGGTGCGGCAAGCCAGGGCGAGGGGGAAAGGTAACCGACGACAAAGACGAACGTGAAGCCCGCCACCGCATATACCCCGGTCGCCAGCGCGGTAGTGGCGATCAGCGGAATGAATCCAAGTCCGCGCATGAATTCGGCCAGCGCCGCCTGGTGCAGAAGGGCGTCTGATTCTTCGGGCGAGATGCCGGGCGCGTAGGCTTTCGCCAGCGTATAAATCGAGACTTCGGAGCCTCCGAAGATCTTCATGCTGGCGACGGCAGAAATCAGCGCGCCGGTTACGGCAATAAGCGGCAGGTTGTTGATAATGCGCTGTGTGCGCTCCTCAAACATCGACGGGGCCGAAGCCTCTTCACCCGTTGGGGAAGTCCGCCGATCTCTCAGATCGCGGAAAATCGCGATGCCCAACAGCAAAACCATACCGACGAAGATTTCGATCGACTCCGGGAACAGATGCGGGAAATAACGCACGACGATCAGGCGCGACAGCAACACCAGCAGGGCCGCGACCACGCTCTGTTTCCAGCCGAACTGGTAGAAAATGGCGACCAGGGGAAAGAGCGCGAAGGCCGACACGACCGGGTTACTCAGTTCCCCCAGCGCGCCAATGATGTCTACCGGCAGCGAGGTCAGGAGTTGGTTGATGGGCTGCAGGCTGGTGAAGACCAGAATGCCCCAGATGGCGCCGAGAATGAATGCCAGCCACACGTTGACGGCCAGCACGCCGATGATGTCGGTAGGCAGAAACAGCAGCCAGCTGTTCAGCAAGCCGGTGGACAAGGTAAATGAAATGCCGACGGAGGCCACGAACCCTATGCTGAGGCCAAAAGCGATGCTGCCCGCTTCCCGACGGTTCATATGGCCTTCCACCAGTTGCGGAAGGATAGGGCGAATGCCGTCATGAAAGACTGCCGCCGAACGGTGAGATAACAGCGCCGTCATGCCCGTCAACAGGGACACCAGAATGACGGAAAGGATAGGGTCCATTTTCGCCTCCTTATGACAGTTGCCGAATCAACAGCGGGATCGCATGTTCGACGTGCTCGACCGAAAGGCCAAACGCGACTTTTCCTTCCGCCACCCACTTCGTTATTTGCTCTTCTTTCGCACGAATGCCCGGCTTGGCGATCGTGCAGCATTTGTTGAAGCCGATGATGGCTATCGCGATGGACAGCGCAGCGCCGGCGCCGGTATTGCAGGCGCCGATGAAATAGTCCAGTTCGCCGTTTTTGACTCGGGCGGCGGCGTCCATGTCGCTTAAGATGCTGACGTCAAAAATGCCTGGGGCGGCGCTCTCGATGGCCTGTTTGATCTGTTCCCGCTGTAAACCTGCAATTCCGATTTTTTTCATGGCTATCACCTTATTATTTGAAGAACCGATTTGGGTTGTGTTGCAGCATTGCGGTCACGGCTTGCTGACCGATCCCCGCCTCCAGCAACAGCGGAACGAAACTGTCCATGAGGTAGCTGAAGCCGGGGCCGCCGTTGCCGCGCAGATGCGAACGGCGCGTGATGTCCATCGACAGCATCACCCGATCGAGCAGGCCGCGTTGCGACAGCGCGGTCAGCATCGCCACGCGTTTTTCATCCGGGTAGTAGCTGTTTTTGCCAATGGTGTCGAACTGCACCCACGCTCCCCGGTCGATCAGGTGCAAGACAGTTTCCAGATTGTCTTTCAGATCGCAGTGGCCAATCACGATGCGGTCGGCCGGCACGCCGTAAGATTGCAGCAGGGCGAGCTGCTCCGGCCCCATGGTGCTGAAGCTGGTATGCGTGGAGATTGGCCGCCCCGTGGCGTGGTGAGCGAGGGCGGCGGCGTGGAACATTTTTGATTCGTCGGGCGTGATTCGGCCCTCGCTGCTGCCGATTTCGGCAATCACGCCAGCGCACAGGCCGCTGCCGTCGATGCCGCATTCAATTTCGGCAATCATTTCGGCAGCCAGCGTTTGCGCGTCTCGGGTGGCGACGTGTTCGGGATAGAAATCCTGTTGGTAGTAGCCGGTGGAGAGCAGCACGTTGATACCGGTGTCGCGCATCAGGCGCGCGATGAAGTGGACATCCCGCCCCATATAGCGGTTCGTTACCTCGACGATGTTGCGGACTCCCCGCGCCATCAACGCCTCCATTTCATCGCGCAGCAGAGCATAGCTGTCGAGGCGACAGTCATCGTTATGCTTAAACGGTGAAAGATCGATGTGCAGATGTTCATGCGCATAGGTGTAGCCGTCGGCGTTGAGCCATTCAATCTGATCAGCCATGAGAATTCCCCTGCAATAATGAGAAAAAAGAGGTGCCGTTCTGCGGTGCGGGAGCGCCGAAGGCGTCGCAAACGGAGGCGCCCACGTCGGACAGCGTGGCCCGATCTCCCAGCCGGACGCCAGTAACGCCCGGGCGCCAGACCAGCAGGGGCACGCACTCGCGCGTGTGCTGTGAATGCCCGATCGTTGGGTCGTTGCCATGATCGGCCATGACCACTAACGCGTCGTCCTTATCCAGCAGCGACATGAGATGCGCCAGATATCCGTCCACCAGTTGCAGGCGCTCCGCATAACGCGCCACATCCTGCGCATGCCCGGCCAGATCGGTTTCCTGAATGTTGGTGCAGATAAACCGCCGGCCCGGTCGTTGCGCTTCGCTCAGGGTCAGCGCCATGATTTGCGCGGAATCGACAATCCCGCCGAAGTTATCGCCGTCGGGATTGGCGACGATATCCGCCACTTTCCCTATCAGGGATGTCGGGATGCCTTGACGTTGCAGACAGGCGGGAACCTGTACGGCCTCATCGACGCCGTAACCCAAATGAACGACCCGGAAGCCTTGCCGGTAGACGCCCGAACGCGGGGCATCGATGCCGGCGTACATGTCTTGCCGGCTTTGCGCCGCTGCGGCGATGGCTTCGTTGCTGGTGCTTTCTCCGCCGAAGACAATGACGCGGCTCACGGGCGCGCATCGCCTAACGATGGCGCCGATTTTTCTGACCGTGTCGTAATCGATCAGGTTCAGATTGGCGGTCACGTTGTAGACCAGGCCGGGGTCGGTTTCAAGGTTATCGCCGACGGCCACGGCGTCGTTGACCCAAAGGTATGCCGTATTCGCCGTCACCGGGAGCCGCTGCACCCGGTAGCCCGCTTTCCGCAGGGCGCCAGCCGTTTTATCCATGATTTCGCCGAACGGCATTCTGAAGGGCTGTTTGGGCTGAGTTCCCATAATTTCCTGATGCCCCATGAACGAGTCGGCGCCTTCATGTTGCAGCGCCGCTTTGCCGACGTTTGCCTGCGGATTGGGCTCCATCACGTTGGCCCGGTATCCCAGCGCGTTGATCAGGCCCAATCTTTCCATTGCGGGCAGGCGCAGGTCGGGACATTGCTGCAAGATATGGCCGCAGGTATTGGCGCCTGCGTCGTTCGGCCTGACTTGCGGCACATCCTCCATGGCGCCGACGCCAAAGCTGTCGATCACCAGGACTACAAATTTGTTCATGCTGTGTTCCCCCCTGATATTGGCGGCTAAGACGCCGACGGCGTTTGGCTATTGCCGCGAGACGATGGGATTGCCCAGGCTGTCGTAGAGCCCGGCCAGCGTTGGCCGGCCTGCGCTGATGCCCTGGATAAGCGCTACGTCGCTGCGGGTGACGAAGATCTGCGTGCGGAAACACATGATTACCGGGCTGCCAACCGCGAAATTGCCCTCCAGCCCCAGGTAGTAATCGATATTGTCCGATTTGAACGGCAGTGTCCGCGTCTCGCTGGGGGTATCCCCGGTGAAAACCAGCGCGTTCCGTAGGCGGCCGCGGCGGTAATAGCCGCCGCCGAAGCACAGGCTGTTCGATCCTGCGTTATGAGACACTTCCGACAGATACAGCATGGCGATGCGTTCCGGTTGATCGCCGTATTCATTGGCCGGAATGGTGCCGGTAAACGCGTGGCCAGGTTCAATATGCGTCGCGCCGCCGCGGGCAAGCGCAGGGATGGTGTTGCAGCTATTGGCCGACGGGGCGTTAACCTGCTCGATAGGAAAGCCCGCCGCGCGCAGCGTTTTCGCCGCGTTGACCAGCGTGGTAAAGTTCGGCGTGGTGAGGCTTTCGCCCGCCGTTGCCGACGCCAGGGCGCAAGGAAAATTCGTGACGCCGACGATCTCCACGCCGCCAAGCGCGGCGATGCGCGCCGCGACATCGACCAGCTCGTCAGGCTGGAAGCCGCCTTCCTGACCGGGGTAGACGATATCGCCGGTCTGGCATACTTTCAGCAGCAGGCGTTGCCGCATGCCGAGACGCCGGGCGCATTCGGCGATCCTGCGCGCTTTCTCAAATGAGAAAACCGTGATGACTTCCGGCCGGCATCGCAGCGCGCTCTCGATTTCCCCGTCCGGAATTTGCACTAAATGCCCCAGATGGCGAAGCGGCACGCCGTTATTGGCCAGGCATCGCGCCTCGCGGAAATCCACCGCCACCGCTCCGCTGAACCCCTGGTCGATAATTTGTTGGGTCAGCCAGGGATTGCGGCCGAACTGCTTGCTCATCACATACGGCGTCACACGATATTCTTCCGCCGTTTGCAGAATGCGGCGCGCATTCTGTTTCACCATATCCACATCGATCACCCAGGTGTCCGGCGTGAGTTTGTGCTGGCGCAGCAGCCCGATCGACGCGTCAATCAGCGGCTGATTTTGTTTGCGTAGCGCATCTAAAAACATAGGGTTGGCAACTCCTTAAGACAGCGGTTTCCGGAACATCAGATTGGCCGTCATTTAAATATTCATTTTTTTGAACATTTGTTGCGAAAAAATCAATGCCGCTGTTGGGGAGACAAGCCGAACAGGTTGGCCAAGAGATAACCTTCCTCGTTGGGATGCAGCCGTACGCTGAACTTTGCCAGCAGCCCATCATTCAGCCGCCGCAGGCGGGGCAGTTCACCCGATGCGGCGATCTCCTGCAGAAAATCCTCGCCCAGCGGTGCGATGATTTCGCCGCGCCGTGAACGCATCAGCGCGTTCGCCATATGCGCGATGGCCATCCATCCCTGTTCCTCGGGCAGCGGGCGCCCCCAGCGCGTTTCCAGATCGTCAATGACTTGCAACATGCCGCGGAAGATATCTTCATCTATCACTCCGGCCTGGCAAAGCAGCTTCATCTTCTCTTCCACAATCTCTCCTTCAATAGCTGGGCTCAATCTCTTCTGACACCACGGCGCGCTGATGCTGGCGAACCCGATGCGTATCGACAAAAGTATCCAGCAGTTTCCCGGTGCTTCGGTCATCGCTGCGGATTAAAATGGTAGCTTCCGTCGCCAGCACGACGCGTTGATCCCCTTCCAGGGGCACGGCCTCCAGCCCGTAGCGGGCCAACACCTGGCGGTTCTCGACGTTCCAGACGACGGCATCGATGGTGCCGTTTTCGAGCCGGCTCAGGCAGTCGTGGTAAGGAATTTCCACCCGTGCGACCGCCGCCGGGTCATAAATCATATCCGTCAGCAGCTTTTGGTCCATCGAACGGCAGTCCACGCCGACTCTGCGCACCGCGCCGTGATCCCCGCGGCGGCGAATGATTTGATGCGATACCCAAGAATGCTCTCCAAGCGTCGCCGCGATCTTCACCCCGTTTTCCGGCCGGCTTACATACTCTTCGGCGGCCAGACGCGAGACGACCGCCAGGTCATAAATGCCATTGCGCAAACATTCCACGCGAATATCCGCTCCCCGCATATGTGCAAAGTAGAACGGTACGTCGGAAAACTCGCGCTTCAATCCGCTGGCGAGCCCCTCGTACTCGCGGGTATAGGGTAACGGCATGGCGCAAACAACGCGGGAAATGTTGGCGTAATCCAGCAGCGACCTATAGTCCACATGGGTTAAGAAGCTGCCGTTGCGCCCGCTGCGTTGTACGGTTATGCAGCCTGCGTTTTCCAGTGTCTTGAGTGCCGCCTGCATCAAACCGATAGACAGGCCGTTGTCGCGGGCCAGTTCGCCAATCGTTTTTAATCGCTCCCCCGGTTGGCATCCCAGCAAGTACATCGCCAGACAGCTCAGCGATAACCCTTCTTTTTTTATAAATTGACTGCGGCTCATTTAAATATTCATTTAAGTGAAGATTTATGTCAGGGATACACCAAAAGCGTGGAGAGATCCAAAAATTACGGCGAATGTGTGATGAAGTGCACGTAGCGGTTATCGGTTTCCGCTTGGCGCGGAGAATCTGTGAGTTCTGCTGGCCGTCGCATAACCGACAATATCGGCCCGCCGTTTTTTTTGCTAAAATGACTGCCCATTCACGGTTAGTCAGTTCATTGATAATGAAGAAAAAACGGCCGGTACTCCAGGATGTGGCGGACAAGGTGGGCGTGACCAAGATGACGGTGAGCCGTTATCTGCGCAATCCCGACCAGGTTTCTGCCGCCCTGCAGCAAAAAATCGCCGTCGCGCTGGATGAGCTGGGTTACATCCCCAACCGCGCGCCGGACATCCTCTCCAACGCCACCAGCCGGGCGATTGGCGTGCTGTTGCCGTCGCTGACCAACCAGGTGTTCGCCGAAGTGCTGCGCGGCATCGAAAGCGTCACCGACGCGCACAACTACCAGACCATGCTGGCGCACTATGGCTACCTGCCGGAGCGTGAAGAAGAGCGTCTGACTTCGCTGCTTTCTTACAATATCGACGGCCTGATCCTGTCTGAGCGCCATCACACGCCACGCACCCTGAAAATGATCGAGGTGGCGGGCATTCCGGTGGTGGAGCTGATGGACTGCGTCTCGCCGTGCATCGATCTGGCGGTGGGCTTCAACAACTTCGAGGCGGCGCGCCAGATGACCCAGCAGATTATCGCGCACGGCCACCGTCACGTGGTCTATTTCGGCGCCCGACAGGATGAACGTACCATCATCAAACAGCAGGGGTATGAGCAGGCGATGCGCGAATCCGGCCTGGAGCCGTACAGCATCATGACCGCACGCTCTTCCTCCTATTCCGCCGGCGGTGAGCTGCTGCGCCAGGCGCAGCGCGACTACCCGCAGATCGACAGTATCTTCTGCACCAACGACGACCTGGCGATCGGCGCGGCCTTCGAGTGCCAGCGTCAGGGGCTGTCGATCCCGCAGGACATGGCGATCGCCGGTTTCCACGGCCATGATATCGGCCAGGTGATGGTGCCGAAGTTGGCCAGCGTGCTGACGCCGCGCGAACGCATGGGGCAGATCGGCGCCGAGCGCTTGCTGGCCCGGCTGCGCGGCGAAACGGTGTGCCCGCGCATGGTGGACGTCGGTTTCACCGTGATCCCCGGCGGCAGTATCTGAGCCATTTTAACGTTCTGTTTTAACACCCTTTCTTTTTGCAGCGCGCCCTGAGGCGCGCGGGTTATCCCGCCTGTAAGCCCGCCGCTCGTTGCCGGCATAAGTTTGATCTCTGTCCCAGAACGCGAATTTTAGCCGCTTACCCGGTTCCGGCGCTCATGTTGTTACCGGTATCATGATACCGGTAACAAAGAGTGTGCGGTCATCTTGCTGCAAGACTGAACCTCTGACTCAACAACACCTACAGCTCTTCTTAAACACCGGGAAAGAGCCTAAAAATAAAACAACCGCACGCTTTACGCCTATCGTAAAGAGAGTCGCGATAAAAGGTTGGAGAAAAATTATGCCATTAGTGATTGTTGCAGGCGGCGTAGCGCTGCTGCTGCTGCTGATGATCCGCTTCAAGCTGAACGGCTTTATCTCTCTGGTGCTGGTTGCCCTGGCGGTCGGGATCGCACAGGGCATGCCGGTCGATAAAGTCATCGGCTCCATCAAGGCCGGCGTGGGCGGCACGTTGGGCAGCCTGGCGCTGATCATGGGCTTCGGCGCCATGCTCGGCAAGCTGCTGGCGGACTGTGGCGGCGCGCAGCGCATCGCCACCACGCTGATCGACAAGTTCGGCAGAAAACACATTCAATGGGCGGTGGTGCTGACCGGCTTCACCGTCGGCTTCGCGCTGTTCTACGAAGTGGGCTTCGTGCTGCTGCTGCCGCTGGTGTTCACCATCGCCGCTTCCGCGCGCATCCCGCTGCTGTACGTCGGCGTGCCGATGGCCGCCGCGCTGTCGGTGACCCACGGCTTCCTGCCGCCGCACCCGGGCCCGACCGCCATCGCCACCATCTTCCATGCCGATATGGGTAAAACCCTGCTGTACGGCACGCTGCTGGCGATCCCGACGGTGATCCTGGCCGGCCCGGTTTATGCCCGCTTCCTGAAAGGCATCGACAAGCCGGTGCCGGAAGGCCTGTACAACCCGAAAACCTTTACCGAAGCGGAGATGCCGAGCTTTGGCGTCAGCGTCGCCACGTCGCTGGTGCCGGTGATCCTGATGGCGCTGCGCGCGGTCGCTGAAATGGTGTTGCCGAAGGGCCACAGCCTGCTGCGTTTCGCCGAGTTCTTCGGCGACCCGGTGATGGCGACCCTGATCGCCGTGCTGATCGCTATCTTCACCTTCGGCCTGAACCGCGGCCGCACCATGGATGAAGTGATGGGCACCATCACCGATTCGATTAAAATCATCGCCATGATGCTGTTGATCATCGGCGGCGGCGGCGCCTTCAAGCAGGTGCTGGTGGACAGCGGCGTCGAGCAGTACATCGCCGGCCTGATGGAAGGCAGCAACGTTTCGCCGATTCTGATGGCCTGGTCGATCGCCGCCGCGCTGCGTCTGGCGCTGGGTTCCGCCACCGTAGCGGCGATCACCGCCGGCGGCATCGTCGCCCCGCTGATCGCCACCACCGGCGTCAGCCCTGAGCTGATGGTGATTGCGGTCGGTTCCGGCAGCGTTATCTTCTCGCACGTTAACGATCCGGGCTTCTGGCTGTTCAAGGAGTACTTCAACCTGAGCATCATGGAAACCATCAAATCCTGGTCGGTGCTGGAAACCATCATCTCGGTGTGCGGCCTGGTGGGCTGCCTGCTGCTGGCGACGGTCGTATAATCTTTATCCGACGCCCTGCGGGGCGTCGGCGTTCCAGAGTATCTTTATCAGTCGGGACGCATTTGGCGCGCTCGCGCCAGTTCCCATAAGGGCATGACACAATGAGTAATCCACAGAATCACGTATTTATCCTGATGGGGGTCTCCGGCAGCGGCAAATCCGCCGTGGCCAGCGCCGTCGCCCGCGAGGCCGATGCCGCCATGCTGGACGGCGATTACCTGCACCCGCGCGCCAACATCAACAAAATGGCCGCCGGGCACGCGCTGGACGACAACGATCGCGCCCCGTGGCTGGCGGCCTTGAACGACGCCATCTTCGCCATGCAACGCACCAATCCGGTGTCGCTGCTGGTGTGTTCGGCGCTGAAAAAAAGCTATCGCGACCGCCTGCGCGAAGGCAATCGCAACCTGCATTTTCTCTACCTGAAAGGGGACAAGACGGTGATTGAGGAGCGCCTGAAACAGCGCAAGGGCCACTTCTTCAAACCGCAGATGCTGGTTTCGCAGTTCGCCACGCTGGAAGAGCCGGGCGAGCAGGAGCCGGATGTGCAGGCGATCGACATCAACCAGCCGCTGGACGGCGTGGTCGCCGACACGCTCGCCTGCATCAACCGCATCACCGCCCGCTGAGCGCGGGCCGTCGTCGGCGCCGCCAGGCGCCTACAGCTTCATGTAAGCCCGTATGCCGTCCAGGAACATCTGGGTCGACAGCATCACCAGAATCAGCCCCATCAACCGTTCCAGCGCGCTGACGCCTTTGCTGCCCAGCAGGCGCAGGAACAGGTTCGACATCAGCAAAATGGCCGCAGAGAGGCCCCAGGCGATCAACAGCGCCGCCACCAGATGGGGCAGCTGATGCGGATACTGGTGCGACAGCAGCATCAGCGCCGCCAGAATCGACGGCCCGGCCACCAGCGGGATCGCCAGCGGCACCAGGAAGGGTTCTTCGCCGGCGGACAGCCCGGAGCTGTTCCCCTCCTGCGTGGGGAAAATCATCTTGATGGCGATCAGAAACAGAATGATGCCGCCGGAAATGGAGACGGTTTCGGTGCGCAGGTTGAGGAACGCCAGAATTTTCTCGCCGGCGAACAGGAAGATCAGCATCAGCAGCAGGGCGATCAGCAGCTCGCGGATCAGCACTACCCGGCGGCGGCGCGGTTCCAGATGCTTGAGCACCGACATGAAAATCGGCAGGTTGCCCAGCGGATCCATAATTAAAAACAGCAATACCGTAGCGGAAATCATCTCTGTCATGGTGACCTCGTGATCGGGAAAACGCCTCGGCCTTTCCGGCCGCGTCCTTGCCTATAAGAAGGATTGCTGAGAAATCCCCAGCCATCGAATAAATTCACTTTGCGCCCGCGCCGACATTTTGTAAGGTGAGGAGATATTGCACACAACTCGTTATCACCTACATAAGCCCTTATCCGGGCGGGACACAGATATTATGAAAAACGTTGGTTTCATCGGTTGGCGCGGAATGGTCGGCTCGGTTCTCATGCAACGCATGACGGAAGAGCGCGATTTCGACGCCATTCGCCCGGTCTTCTTCTCCACCTCGCAGCACGGTTCCGCCGCGCCGGCCTTCGGCGGCCAGCAGGGCACGCTGCAGGATGCGTATGACATCGACGCGCTGAGCGCGCTCGATATCATTATTACCTGTCAGGGCGGCGATTATACCAACGAAGTTTATCCTAAGCTGCGCGCCAGCGGTTGGCAGGGGTATTGGATCGACGCGGCCTCTTCGCTGCGCATGCAGGACGACGCCATCATCATCCTGGATCCGGTCAACCACGCGGTGATTCAGCAGGGCCTGGACAACGGCATCAAAACCTTCGTCGGCGGCAACTGCACCGTCAGCCTGATGCTGATGTCGCTCGGCGGCCTGTTCGCCAACGATCTGGTGGAGTGGGCGTCGGTCGCCACTTATCAGGCGGCCTCCGGCGGCGGCGCGCGCCACATGCGCGAACTGCTGACCCAGATGGGCATGCTGCATGCCGACGTGGCGAAAGAGCTGCAGGATCCGGCTTCCGCCATTCTGGATATCGAGCGTAAGGTGACCGAGGCCACCCGCAGCGGCAAACTGCCGACCGATAACTTCGGCGTGCCGCTGGCCGGCAGTCTGATCCCGTGGATCGACAAGCAGCTCGACAACGGCCAGAGCCGCGAAGAGTGGAAAGGCCAGGCGGAAACCAACAAGATTCTGAACACCGGCAGCGTGATCCCGGTCGATGGCCTGTGCGTGCGCGTCGGCGCGCTGCGCTGCCACAGCCAGGCGTTCACCCTGAAGCTGAAAAAAGACGTGTCGCTGCCGGAAATCGAGCAGATGCTGGCGACGCACAACGACTGGGTGCGCGTGATCCCGAACGACCGTGAGCTGACCATGCGCGAACTGACGCCGGCGGCGGTGACCGGCACGCTGAATACGCCGGTCGGCCGTCTGCGCAAGCTGAATATGGGGCCGGAGTACCTGTCGGCGTTCACCGTGGGCGACCAACTGCTGTGGGGCGCGGCCGAGCCGCTGCGCCGCATGCTGCGTATTCTGCTGTAAACCCTCACTTCCTGGGGGCTGGCTACTTTCAGCCCCCTAAAGCCTTATTTTCCACTTTTTTGTTCGCCGCGTCCGCGTCGGGCAACGTCATCGCAAGCCCTGCTTCAATGAGCTGTACCCCGCATATCTCCTCGTCGGCCGCCGCATGCCGGCGCCGCCAGGCTGGCAGTTTTCTTAATGAAGAATTTTCCTGAGCAATGCTGAGCAGTTTTTAACAGACATTGGCTATGCTTAACGCATGGGCGAACAATTTTTCACCATGACTGAAATATTTCTAAAAATAAGCATAAAGAGCGAAATTCAGGTCGGCAGAGTAAAGATTGGTCAATAACCGACCGCAATCACGCTTTGGATACCGAATGCATTGCATGATGACCAAAACGGCCAAGGAATAACCAACAAGCCGTGCTTAGATCATGCTGTTAATCTAAGGAAGAAGACTATGCCTGTACTTCCCGATCGTGACGTGATTGATCAGATCATCTCCGGCCATTACGCCGACCCCTTTGCTCTGCTTGGCATGCATGCGACCGATAACGGTCTGCAGGTGCGCGCGCTGCTGCCGGACGCCACCGAAGTTTGGCTGATTGAGCAGCAAACCGGCCGGCGGCTGGTGCAGTTGAACTGCGACGATCCGCGCGGCTTCTTCAGCGCCGTGGTGCCGCGGCGCAAAAATCCTTTCCGCTATCAGCTGCAGGTCAGCTGGCGCGATCACCAACAGACCATCGACGATCCCTATCGGTTCGGCCCGCTGCTGCAGGACATCGACAGCTGGCTATTGGCCGAGGGCACGCACCTGCGCCCCTATGAACGCCTGGGAGCTCACCTCGCCACGCTGGATAACGTCGACGGCGTCAGCTTTGCCGTTTGGGCGCCCAACGCCCAGCGCGTCTCGGTGGTGGGGGAGTTCAACTTCTGGGACGGCCGCCGCCATCCGATGCGTCTGCGGCGTGAAAACGGCATCTGGGAGCTGTTCCTGCCCGGCGTGCGGGCCGGCCAGCTGTACAAATATGAAATCGTCGATTGCTACGGCAATACCCAGTTGAAAGCCGATCCTTACGCCTTCGAGGCGCAGATGCGCCCGGACACCGCCTCGCTGGTGGCGCCGCTGCCGGAGGTGGTGCCGTCGACGCAGGCGCGCCGCCGCGCCAACGATTTTGACCAGCCGATCGCCATCTACGAGGTGCATCTCGGCTCATGGCGCCGCCACACCGACAACCATTTCTGGCTCAGCTACGGCGAGCTGGCGGTGCAGCTTATCGACTATGTGAAGGACATGGGATTCACCCATATCGAGCTGCTGCCGATCAACGAGCACCCGTTCGACGGCAGCTGGGGCTACCAGCCGCTGGGGCTGTATGCGCCGACCCGGCGCTTCGGCACGCCGGCCGATTTCCGGGCGTTCGTGGCGGCGGCGCATGAGGCGGGCATCAACGTGATCCTCGACTGGGTGCCGGGGCATTTCCCGAGCGACGCCTACGGCCTGGCGAATTTTGACGGCACCGCGCTGTATGAATACGCCGATCCGCGCGAAGGCTACCACCAGGACTGGAATACGCTGATCTACAACTACGGCCGCCACGAGGTGCGCAACTACCTGGCGGGCAACGCGCTGTATTGGCTGGAGCGTTTCGGTATCGATGCGCTGCGGGTCGATGCGGTGGCGTCGATGATCTATCGCGACTACAGCCGCGCCGACGGCGAGTGGGTGCCGAATTACTACGGCGGCAACGAGAACCTGGAGGCGATCGCCTTCCTGCGTTATACCAACCAGACTATCGGCCAGGCGCAGCCGGGCGCGGTGACATTGGCGGAGGAGTCCACCGACTATCCCGGCGTCACCCTGCCGCCGGACGCCAACGGCCTGGGATTCCACTACAAGTGGAACCTCGGCTGGATGCACGACACGCTCAATTACATGAAGTGCGATCCGGTGCACCGCAAGTATCACCACAACCAGATGACCTTCGGGATGCTGTATGCCTATACCGAGAACTTCGTGTTGCCTATCTCGCACGATGAAGTGGTGCACGGCAAAAAATCGATCCTCGACCGCATGCCGGGCGACGCCTGGCAAAAGTTCGCCAACCTGCGCGCCTACTATGGGTTTATGTGGGCGCATCCGGGCAAAAAGCTGCTGTTTATGGGCTGCGAGTTCGCGCAGGGGCGCGAGTGGAATTTCGATACCAGCCTCGATTGGCATTTGCTGGAGGGGCTGGATAACTGGCACAACGGCGTGCAGCGGCTGGTGCGCGATCTGAACCACTGCTACCGGCAGCAGGCGCCGCTGTATGAGCGCGACTACCGCCCGGACGGCTTCGAATGGCTGGTGGTCGACGATCACGACAACTCGGTATTCGCCTTCGCGCGCTACGATTCGCAGGGCAATGAGCTGATCGCCATCAGCAACTTTACCCCGGTGCCGCGCTACCGCTACCGCATCGGCCTCTCACGCGCCGGCGACTATCGCGAGATCCTCAATACCGATTCGCACCACTATCACGGCAGCAACGCCGGCAATCAGGGGCGGGTCTCTTCCGAAGCGGTCGGTAGCCACGGCCGCGACTTTTCCATCTGCGTGACGCTGCCGCCGCTGGCGACCATTTATCTGCTGCGGGAGGCGCCATGACGGAGCTGACGGCCGGCCTCGCCGCGCCGCTGGGCGCCCATTACGACGGCGAAGGCATCAACTTTACCCTGTACTCGGCGCACGCCGAGCGGGTGGAGCTGTGCCTGTTCGACGGCCAGCAGCGCGAAGTGCGCCTGCCGCTGCCGGCGCGCAGCGGCGATATCTGGCATGGCTATTTGCCGGGCGGCAGACCGGGGCAACGTTACGGTTACCGGGTCTACGGCCCGTTCGACCCGGCGAACGGGCAGCGTTTCAACCCCAACAAGCTGGCGCTCGATCCGGCCGCGCGCGCGGTGGAGGGGCCGGTGGCGGATCACCCGCACCTGCACGGCGGTTACGAACAGCCTGATCCGCACGACAGCGCCGAGCTGATGCCGAAATGCGTGGTGGTGGACGAACAGTACGACTGGCAGGACGATCGCCCGCCCGCCACGCCCTGGGGGCAGACGGTGATTTACGAAGCGCACGTGCGCGGCCTGACGCTGCTGCACCCGAAGATCCCGCCGGCGCTGCGCGGCAGCTTTGCCGCGCTGGGGCACCCGGTGATGATCGCCCACTTCAAACGCCTTGGCATCACCGCGCTGGAACTGCTGCCGGTGCAGCAACATACCTCCGAACCGCGGCTGCAGCGGCTGGGGCTGATCAACTACTGGGGCTATAACGTGCTGGCGCCCTATGCGCCGGACAACCGCTACGCCAGCCTGAGCACCGACGGCACGCCGTTGAACGAATTTCGCGATGCGGTCAAGGCGCTGCACCAAGCCGGCATCGAGGTGATCCTCGACGTGGTGTTCAACCACAGCGCCGAGCTGGACAGGGACGGGCCGATGCTGTCGCTGAGCGGCATCGACAACCAGAGCTACTACTGGCTGACGCCGGAAGGGGACTACGTTAACGACACCGGCTGCGGCAATACCCTGCGGCTCGATCAGCCGCAGGGCGTGGCCTGGGTGATGGATTGCCTGCGTTTTTGGGTGCGGGAGTGCCACGTCGACGGCTTCCGCTTCGATCTGGGCAGCGTGCTCGGCCGCACGCCGGGGTTCGATCGCGATGCGCCGCTGTTCCAGGCGATGCTGGCGGACGATGTGCTGTCGCGCTGCAAGCTGATCGCCGAACCCTGGGACGTTGGCCCCGGCGGCTATCAGGTGGGGGCGTTCCCCGGCCGCTTTGCCGAATGGAACGACCATTACCGCGACGACATGCGCCGTTTCTGGCTGCAGAGCGGCGTGTCGCTCGGCCAGTTCGCCCGGCGTTTCGCCGCCTCCAGCGATCTGTACAACCAGCGCGGGCGGGCGCCTTACGCCACCGTCAACATGCTGACCGCCCATGACGGTTTTACCTTGCAGGACGTGGTCAGCTTCAACGAGAAACACAACCAGCCGAACGGCGAAGGCAACCGTGACGGCAGCGATCGCAATTTCAGCAACAACCACGGCGTGGAAGGCCTGGTCGCCGACGACGCCATTGTGCAACGCCGCAGGGCCAGCCAGCGGGCGATGCTCGCCACGCTGTTGCTGTCCCAGGGAACGCCGATGCTGCTGGCCGGCGATGAACAGGGACACAGCCAGCAGGGGAACAACAACGCCTATTGTCAGGACAACGCTACTACCTGGCTCGATTGGGCCACGGCGGATGACGCGTTGACCGATTACGTCGCGGCGCTGATCGCGCTGCGCCGCCAGATCCCCGCGTTGCAACAGGACCGCTGGTGGCAGCAGGACGACGGCAGCGTGCAGTGGCTGAACGCGCAAGGGCAGCCGCTCGACGCGCAGCAGTGGGAGCAGGGCGATCTGCTCATGCAGATCCTGCTGTCGCAGCGCTGGCTGCTGCTGGTCAACGCCACGCCGCAAACGGTGGAGATGAGGTTGCCGGAAGGCGATTGGCAGGTTGTCGCCCCGTTCACTCAGGAAGACTCACGGGCGGTGTTACCCGCCTGGCACCAGGCCGCGCGCTCGCTTTGCGTTCTGGTACGGAAATAATAAAAGGAGTCCGCTATGGTTAGGTTTGAAAATAAAGACCCCCTGATGTTGGCGCGCCAGCTGCCGATTAAATCCGTAGCGCTGATCCTGGCCGGCGGCCGCGGCTCGCGCCTGAAAGATTTGACCTCCACCCGCGCCAAGCCCGCCGTCCACTTTGGCGGCAAGTTCCGCATCATCGATTTCGCCCTGTCGAACTGCCTGAACTCCGGCATTCGCCGCATCGGCGTGATCACCCAATACCAGTCGCACACGCTGGTGCAGCACATTCAGCGCGGCTGGTCGTTTCTCAACGAGGAGATGAACGAGTTCGTCGATCTGCTGCCGGCCCAGCAGCGCCTCAGCACCGAGCATTGGTACAAAGGCACCGCCGACGCGGTGTACCAGAACCTGGACATCATCCGCCGCTATGAGGCCGAATACGTGGTGATCCTGGCGGGCGACCATATCTACAAGATGGATTACTCGCGCATGCTGATAGACCACGTCGAGAAGGGCGCCCAGTGCACCGTGGCCTGCCTGCCGGTGCCGCGCAGCGAAGCCGGCGAATTCGGCGTGATGAAGGTGGATGAAAGCGACCGCATCATCGAGTTCCTGGAGAAACCCGCCGATCCGCCGGCGATGCCGGGCAACCCGGATATGTCGCTGGCCAGCATGGGCATCTATATTTTTAATGCCGCCTACCTGTTTCAACTGCTGGAAGAGGATATGTCGACCCCCGGCTCCAGCCACGATTTCGGCAAGGATCTGATCCCGAAAATCACCGCGCAGCAGGCGGCGTGGGCGCATCCGTTTACCTTGTCCTGCGTGACCTCCAACCCCGATCTGCCGCCGTACTGGCGCGACGTGGGCACGCTGGACGCCTACTGGCGCGCCAACCTCGATCTGGCGTCGGTGACGCCGGAGCTGGACATGTACGACCGCGCCTGGCCGATCCGCACCCACATGGAGCCGCTGCCGCCGGCCAAGTTCGTGCAGGATCGCTCCGGCAGCCACGGCATGACCATGAACTCGCTGGTGTCCGGCGGCTGTATCGTCTCGGGCTCGGTGGTGGTGCATTCGGTGCTGTTCCCGCGCGTGCGAGTGAACTCGTTCTGCACCATCGACTCTACCGTATTGTTGCCGGACGTGAACGTCGGCCGTTCCTGCCGCCTGCGGCGCTGCATCATCGACCGCGCCTGCCACATTCCGGAAGGCATGGTGATCGGGGAAAACGCCGATGAGGACAGCAAGCGTTTTTATCGCTCGGAAGGCGGCATCGTGCTGGTGACGCGCGAAATGTTGTCAAAATTGTGAGTTAACGTGGGCGGCAGAACGATAGCCTGCCGCCTGATGAACGGTTCGATGGCTTGCGCAACGCGGCACGCATAACAGCGGCAAGCCTGCTTTATTTCTTATCCAGAGGCCTTCGGCCGACTTTCAGGAGTGATAATGCAGGTCTTACACGTATGTTCTGAAATGTTCCCCCTGCTGAAAACGGGCGGACTCGCAGACGTGGTTGGCGCGCTGCCGGCGGCGCAAATCGCCGAAGGCGCCGATGTTCGGGTGCTATTGCCCGCTTTCCCTGACGTACGCAACGGCATCCCCGACACCTCGCTGGTGGCGGAAATCGACTCGTTCGCCGGCCGGGTCGGCCTGCGTTACGGCACTTACCATGGCGTGGGCATCTATCTCATCGATGCGCCCTGGCTGTATGACCGGCCGGGCAGCCCGTACCACGATCAGTCCATGTACGCCTACCCCGACAACCACCGCCGCTTTGCGCTGCTGGGCTGGATGGCCTGCGAGCTGGCCAAGGGGCTGGATCGCTACTGGCGGCCGCAGCTGGTGCATGCCCACGACTGGCACGCCGGCCTGAGCTGCGCCTATCTGGCCGCCAACGGCCACCCGGCGCGCTCGGTGTTTACGGTGCACAACCTGGCCTATCAAGGGCTGTTCTCTGCCCATCACGTGACCGAGCTGTGGCTGCCGGCGTCGTTTTACGATGTTTATGGCCTGGAGTTCTACGGCCAGATGTCGTTCCTCAAGGCCGGGCTGTTTTATGCCGACCACGTGACCGCCGTCAGCCCGACCTATGCGCGCGAGATCACCCGGCCGGAGTTCGGCTACGGCATGGAGGGGCTGCTGCAGGAGCGGCAGCGGCAGGGCAGGCTGAGCGGCATCCTCAACGGGGTGGACGACAACATTTGGGATCCGGCCCGCGACCCGCGGCTGAGCGCCCGCTACGACGCTGACGATCTGAAAAGCAAGGTCAAAAACAAGCTGCATCTGCAAAAGGCCATGGGGCTGAAGGTGGATGAATCGCTGCCGGTGTTCGCGGTGGTGAGCCGATTGACCAGCCAAAAAGGCCTGGATCTGGTGCTGCAGGCACTGCCTGAACTGCTGGCGCAGGGCGGGCAGCTGGCGCTGCTGGGCGCCGGCGATGCGGTGCTGCAACAGGCGTTTCTGGCCGCCGCTGCCGATTATCCCGAGCAGGTTGGGGTGCAGATCGGCTATCACGAATCCTTCTCCCACCGCATCATCGGCGGCGCCGACGTGATTCTGGTGCCGAGCCGCTTCGAGCCCTGCGGCCTGACGCAGCTCTACGGCCTGAAATACGGCACGCTGCCGCTGGTGCGCCGCACCGGCGGGCTGGCGGACACGGTGGTGGACTGCGCGCTGGAGAACCTGGCCGACGGCACCGCCAGCGGCTTCGTGTTCGACGATTGCGATGCCGTCGCGCTGGGCAACGCCATCCGCCGCGCCATGGTGCTGTGGAGCCGGCCGAAACACTGGCGCCACGTTCAGCGCCACGCCATGAGCGTGGACTTCGGCTGGCCGGTGGCGGCGAAAGAGTATTTATCGCTTTATCAACGTTTGTAGCCCGCGTTTCGCGTCTCGGGTTGACGCGCGGCGGGCAGCCGTTTGGGTTGATTGTCGGGGCGCGGCGTACCGCGTCCATGTTCAGCGGGGCCAGCTATTCCGCGGCGAATGGCCGGGCTCCCTAAAAGGGATCAAAAAGCCATGACTTCACCGTTTAGTTACACCTCACCTACGGTCAGTGTGGAAGCGCTGAAACACTCCATCGCCTATAAGCTGATGTTTATCGTCGGCAAAGATCCGGCTATCGCCAACCGGCACGACTGGCTGAACGCCGTGCTGTTCGCGGTGCGCGATCGCATGGTGGAGCGCTGGCTGCGCTCCAACCGCGCCCAGCTGTCGCAGGACGTGCGGCAGGTGTATTACCTGTCGATGGAGTTCCTGATCGGCCGCACCCTGTCGAACGCGCTGCTGTCGATGGGCATCTATCAGGACATCGACAACGCGCTGAACGAAATGGGGTTGAGCCTGGGTGAACTGCTGGAAGAAGAGAACGACCCCGGCCTCGGCAACGGCGGTCTGGGGCGGCTGGCTGCCTGCTTCCTCGATTCGCTGGCGACGCTGGCGCTGCCGGGGCGCGGCTACGGCATTCGCTACGAGTACGGCATGTTCAAGCAAAACATCGTCAACGGCCAGCAGATGGAATCGCCGGACTATTGGCTGGAGTACGGCAATCCGTGGGAGTTTCCGCGCCACAACACCCGCTACAAGGTGCGCTTCGGTGGCCGCGTGCAGCAGGAGGGCGCCAAGGCGCGCTGGCTGGAAACCGAAGAGGTCGTGGCCATCGCCTACGATCAGGTGATCCCCGGTTTCGACACCGATGCCACCAACACCCTGCGGCTGTGGGGCGCGCAGGCCAGTAACGAGATCAACCTCGGCAAGTTCAACCAGGGCGATTATTTCGCTGCGGTGGAGGATAAAAACCACTCGGAGAACGTGTCGCGCGTGCTGTATCCGGACGACTCGACCTCCTCCGGGCGCGAGCTGCGGCTGCGGCAGGAGTATTTCCTGGTGTCGGCGACGGTGCAGGACATCCTCAATCGCCATTGGCTGATGCACAAAACCTTCGACAACCTGGCGGACAAGATCGCCATTCACCTCAACGACACTCACCCTGTATTGTCGATTCCCGAGCTGATGCACCGGCTGATCGACGAGCACAAATTCAAGTGGCTCGACGCCTGGGAAGTGGTGGAGCAGGTGTTTTCTTACACCAACCACACGCTGATGAGCGAAGCGCTGGAGACCTGGCCGCTGGACATGATTGGCCGCATCTTGCCGCGCCATCTGCAGCTGATTTTCGAAATCAACGATCACTTCCTCAAGATGGTGCAGGAAGTGGCGCCGGGCGACAACGACCTGCTGGCGCGGGTCTCGATCATCGACGAAACCAACGGCCGCCGGGTGCGCATGGCGTGGCTGGCGGTGGTGGCCAGCCACAAGGTCAACGGCGTTTCCGCTCTGCATTCCGAGCTGATGGTGCAGTCGCTGTTCGCCGACTTCGCCCGGCTGTTCCCTAATCGTTTCTGCAACAAAACCAACGGGGTGACGCCGCGCCGTTGGCTGGCGCTGGCCAACCCGCCGCTGGCGGCGGTGTTGGACGACTGCATCGGCCAAACCTGGCGCACCGATCTCAGCCAGCTGAGCGAGATCAAAGCCAACGTCGATTACCCGAGTTTCCTGCAGGCGGTGCAGCGCGCCAAGCGGCAGAACAAGGAGCGGCTGGCGCTGTACATCGCCAAAACGCTCAACGTGGTGGTCAACCCGGATGCGCTGTTCGACGTGCAGATCAAGCGCATCCACGAGTACAAACGGCAGCTGCTCAACGTGTTGCACGTCATCACGCTGTATAACCGTCTGCTGGACGATCCGGAGATCGAGCGCGTGCCGCGGGTGGTGATCTTCGCCGGCAAGGCGGCGTCGGCCTACTATGCCGCCAAGCAGATCATCCGCTTGATCAACGACGTGGCCAAAGTGATCAACAACGATCCGCGCGTGCATACCCAGCTGAAGGTGGTGTTCATTCCAAACTACGGCGTCAGCCTGGCGCAGATCATTATCCCGGCGGCGGATCTGTCCGAACAGATCTCGCTGGCGGGCACCGAGGCCTCGGGCACCAGCAACATGAAGTTCGCGCTGAACGGCGCGCTGACCATCGGTACGCTGGACGGCGCCAACGTCGAGATGCGCGAGCACGTGGGGGAGGAGAATATCTTTATCTTCGGCAATACCGCCGAGCAGGTCGAGGAACTGCGCCGCAACGGTTACAACCCGCGCCAGTACTATGAGCAAGACCCGGAGCTGCATCAGGCGCTGACGCAGATCGCCACCGGCGTGTTCAGCCCGGAAGAGCCGAAGCGCTATGGCAATTTGTTCGACTCGCTGGTCAACCTGGGCGATCACTACCAGCTGCTGGCGGATTACCGCAGCTACGTGGACACGCAGGACAAGGTGGACGAGGTGTATCTCAATCAGGACGAGTGGACGCGGCGCGCGGTGCTGAATATCGCCAACATGGGCTACTTCTCCTCCGATCGCACCATTCAGGAATATGCGGATGAAATCTGGCACATTCAGCCGGTGAAGCTGTAAAGCGTGCGAGGAAGAGCAAAGAAAAGGGCCGGATAACCGGCCCTTTCTTCGTTACGCTGCGGCTCAGGAAGCCAGAGACAGCGTTTTCGTTTTCGCGTGTTCCGCCAGCCAGGCTTTCACTCGCGCCTGCTGCGCTTCGTCCAGCCACATGCCCAGCTTGGTGCGGCGCCAGATGGCGTCGTCCAGCTCTACGACCCACTCTTTCTCGGTCAGGTAGCGCAGTTCGGCTTCATACAGACCGTGGCCGAAATCTTCGCCCAGATCGGCGAGGCCGTTGGCGCCGGCCAGGATCAGCTCGCTCTGGCTACCGTAGGTGCGGGCATAGCGGCGCGCCAGCGCTTCCGGCAACCAGCCGTGGGCGCGGCGCAATTTGGCTGCGTAGCCGTCGCGATCGCCGCCGATGTCACCGCCCGGCAGCGTGGCGTTTTTGGTCCACGCCGGGCCGCAGCCTGGGTAGTAGTGGGCCAGTTTTTCCATCGCGTGCTCGGCCAGCTTGCGGTAGGTGGTCAGCTTGCCGCCGAAGACCGACAGCAGCGGCGCCTTGCCTTGTTCGTCGTGCACGTCCAGCGTGTAATCGCGGGTGATCGCCTGCGGCGAATCGGATTCGTCGTCGCACAGCGGACGCACGCCGGAGTAAGTCCAGACGATGTCGTCGCGGCCCAGCTGCTTCTTGAAGTGATCGTTGTACACTTTCAGCAGATAAGCGATTTCGTTCTCGTCGATCTTCACGTCCTTCGGATCGCCTTTGTACTCCACGTCGGTGGTGCCGATGATGGAGAACTCGTCATTCCACGGGATCACGAACACGATGCGGTGGTCTTCGTTCTGTAGAATGTAAGACTGCGGCTGATCGTGTACGCGCGGCACCACGATGTGGCTGCCTTTGATCAGGCGGATGCCGTAAGGCGATTTCAGCTTCAGGCCGTCGTCGAAGAAGTTTTTCACCCACGGGCCGGTGGCGTTCACCAGGCCTTTGGCGCGCCAGGTGAAGGTTTTGCCGCTGTCGATATCGACCGCTTCCACCATCCACATGCCGTTTTCACGCCATGCGCGGGTCACTTTGGTGCGGGTGCGCACTTCGCCGCCGCGTTTTTCCACTTCCTGCGCGTTCAGCACCACCAGGCGAGCATCGTCGACCCAGCAGTCGGAATATTCGAAACCGCGCTTCAATTCAGGCTTCAGCACCGACTCTGGTCCAAAGCGCAAGCCCTTGCTGCCCGGCAGGCTGGTGCGTTTGCCCAGGTGATCGTACAGGAACAGGCCGATACGGATCATCCAGGCCGGGCGCAGGTGCGGCTGGTGCGGCAGGCGGAAACGCATTGGGAACGCGATGTGCGGCGCCAGCTTCAGCAGCACTTCACGTTCGGCCAGCGCTTCGCTCACCAAACGGAATTCGTAGTGTTCCAGGTAGCGCAGGCCACCGTGGATCAGTTTGGAACTGGCGGAAGACGTAGCACAGGCCAAGTCTTGCGCTTCCAGTAGCAGTACCGACAGCCCGCGCCCGGCAGCATCCGCCGCGATGCCGGCACCGTTGATGCCGCCACCGATAACGATCAAGTCTTTGGTTTCCACGTCATCTTCCTCCAGATGTTCGAAATAGCTCTTTCATGTTCGTTTTCGCTCATGATTGTAATCAAAAACCAACAAGCAAGCCAAGACTTAACCAAACAAAAACATTTAGGCGTGATAAAGGTAACAGTTTGGTGATGATAGGCACATAAATGATAAGGATAAGGATATGGATCGGGCGGGCAAACGGCTGTCGAAAAGGGGGCGTCGGGGGGGGGGAAATGGGGCGGCGGCGCGCCCCGCGGGTTAACGGCGGATCAGCACAGCTCCAGCTGCACGTCGTACTGCTCGATGATTTTCATCACGCTCGGCGGCGGCAGCTGGTCGGTAAACAGGTAGTCGATCAGATTCATGTTGCCCAGGTTGACCATGGCGTTGCGGCCGAATTTGGAGTGGTCGGTGACCAGCATCACGCAGCGGGAATTTTCGATAATCGCGCGTTTGGTGCGCACTTCGTGATAGTCGAATTCGAGCAGCGAACCGTCCATATCGATGCCGCTGATGCCGAGAATGCCGTAATCGAGGCGGAATTGGGAGATAAAGTCCAGGGTGGCTTCGCCCATGATGCCGCCGTCGCGGGTGCGCACTTCGCCGCCGGCCAGGATCAGACGGAAGTCTTCCTTGGCGGTCAGCAGGGTGGCGACGTTGAGGTTGTTGGTGACCACGCGCAGGTTCTTGTGGTTCATCAGCGCATGGGCCACCGCTTCCGGCGTGGTGCCGATATCGATGAACAGCGTGGCGCCGTCCGGGATCTGGCTGGCGACGCGCTGCGCGATGCGGGCCTTCTCTTCCGACCACATCACCTTGCGATCGTTATAGGCAGCGTTGACCGAGCTGGAAGGCAGCGCCGCGCCGCCGTGGTGACGCTGGATCTTGTTCTGGTCGGCCAGGTCATTCAAATCGCGGCGAATCGTTTGCGGGCTGACGTCAAAATGTTCGACCAGCTCTTCCGTGCTGACGTAACCCTGCAGGCGCACCAGCTCGATAATTGCGTCATGACGCTGTGTTTGCTTCACGATAATCCCCTAAAACGCCCGCTATGCCCGCTGGGCACAGCTCCCGGCTGTTATTGTTCGTTGTGTGCGCGATGGCGCGTATCCCAAAATGCCATCAATAACCCTAACACTAAACCGGCTACGTGTGCCGCGTTGGCGATCGACATTCCTAAAATATCGAAATATCCGGCCACCAGCCACAGCACCGAGAACGCCATCAGGCCGCGCGGCAGCATCAGGCCGCGCTCCGGCGCCCGTTCGCCCGACAGCCAGACATAGCCCATCAGCGCATAAACCACGCCCGACAGCCCGCCGAACAGCGCGCCGCTGAACAGCGATTGCGCCCAGCCGCTGAAGAAGGCCGACACCACCGCCAGCACGAAAAGCTTGCCGGCGCCGAGGCGTTTTTCCATCTGGCCGCCGAGATACCACCACCACATCAGGTTAAACAGAATATGCAGCAGGGAGAAGTGCAGGAACGCATGGCTGACCCAGCGCCACAGCTGCGTGTATTGGCTGCTGTTTTGCGGCCAGGAGAGCCAGTACATCACGGTGTCGTCGCCCAGCGCCTGCATCAGAATATAGACCGCGATGCACAGCACCATCACGCCGAGCGTCAGCGGCCCGGCCTTGCTGCGCAGGGTGTGCAGATAGGATTCGCTCTGATAGTGCAGGCCGGCGTCGGTATGGCCGGTCTGCCAACTGGCGGCCTGATAACGGCGGTTGAGCGGATCGGTCAGAAACTGCTGCAGCTCGTGTTGCACCTGCTCGAGGTGAACGTCGTCGGCCAGCCAGATTTCCGCCGCCTCGCCGCTGTTGCGCAGCTCAAGCCGGATGCCCTGGGTCGCCATATAGTCGACAAAGGCCAGCGCCAGGCGCGGGTTGGATACGGCGATTACTCTAACCATTGCTCTTCCGTCGTAAGTGAATGATTTTGGCCGCGGCTTGCCCGCCGGCGACCCTGACGGCCGATTATAACGTCGAAATCCTGAGCGCTGGCAAACGGATCTGCGAAAAACCCGCGAAAACGCGCACAAAATCGAAGGGGAAGCCCGCCGATGCACGGCGGGCGGAGGGAATCAGGCAGAGGTTTCCACGTCTTGCGGATACTGGCGGGCCCAGGCCTCGAAGCCGCCGTCGATGCTGTAGACCGCGTCGAACCCCTGGTGCAGCAGGTACTGCGCCGCGCTGCGGCTGCTGTTGCCGTGGTAGCACATCACCATTACCGGCCGCTCGAAGTCGTTTTGCTGCATAAAGGCCGACAGGGTGGCGTTGGTGAGGTGAAAGGCGCCCGGCGTATGCCCGGCTTCAAAACTTTGCGGATCGCGGATGTCGACCAGGGCGGCGCTGCCCTCTTTCCAGCGGGTGTACGCCTGCTCAACGTTGATCGCTTCGAACTGTTCCATACTGCTGACTGCCTCGTAATTGGGGGACGCCGCTATTGTAACCAACTCGGCGGCGTTTAAGACCAGAGCAAGGGTGTGGTTTTGTCACACCAGCAGCACTTCAACGCCCTGTTGACGCAGTTGCTCAACGATCGCCGGATTGGCAGCGCGGCCGGTGATCACCATGGCGATTTGCTCGGTGCGGCTGAACAGCATGCCGGCGCGTTGGCCGACTTTGCTGCTGTCGACCAGCACCACCAGTTTACCGACGTAGTTGAGCATCTTTTGCTCCGCCATGGCGGTCAGCATATCCGTTTTATACAAACCCTCGGCGGTAAGGCCGATACCGCTGGTGAACATCCAGTGCCCGGCGTACAGCGTCGCGTCGCCGTCCTGAGGCGCCAGGGTAATCGACTGAGTCTTGTTGTACTGGCCACCCATGATCACCACGCTGTCATGGTCCTGTTCGATCAGGTAGTTGGCCAGCGGCAGGTAGTTGGTGATCACCTGAACCGGCTTGCCGCAAATTTCACGCCCCAGCAGAAATGCGGTGGAACCGCAGTTGATCACCACGCTTTCGCCCGGCTGACAGAGTTGCGCCGCCGCTGCCGCGATGCGCATTTTTTCATCGAGATGCTGGGTTTGATGGATGTTGAGCGGCGTCCAGGCCGGGCGCGGGGTTTGCGTGGCTTCGGCGCCGTTGCGCACTTTGCGCAATTTGCCAATTTCATTCAGTTTGTTGATGTCCCGGCGCGCGGTGGCCGGAGAGATGTCAAACGCCGCGATCACGTCCGCCACGGAGATTTGCCCCTTGTGATGCAAGAGATCGAGAATGGCATTGTGGCGTTGGGACTCTGTCATGCGGGCTCCATCAGGGTGAGAAGAACGTCGTTGCCTTCGATTATATGCGCGCCGTTTGACGATTTGAATCATTGCCGTTCAAAAGCGCGCATCAGTATGCAACACCGGTTGATTACAAGAAAGACTTGAAGGGCAGGTCGGGTTCCTGGGTGAAACAATCATCGAACCCGCGCGGATAGTGATATTCCAAATTGTCTTTGTCCTGCGGCCAGATGAACTTGCCGCCAACCTGCCAGATAAAGGGTTTGAAACCGTACTTGAGCCGATCCTTTTTCATGTCCCACAACACGCGGATCTCCTGCGGGTCTGCCTGGAAATTCGACCAAATATCGTGGTGGAAGGGGATCACGACCTTGGCGTTCAACGATTCCGCCATGCGCAAGATGTCGGCGCTGGTCATCTTGTCGGTAATGCCGCGTGGGTTCTCGCCGTAGGAGCCGAGGGCGACATCAATGTGGTGATCGTTGCCGTGCTTGGCGTAATAGTTGGAGTAGTGAGAATCGCCGCTGTGATAAAGGTTGCCGCCCGGCGTTTTGAACAGGTAGTTGACCGCACGCAGATCCATGCCGTCCGGCAGTACGCCCGCGGCCTTTTGTTCCACCGGTAATGTGATCAGCGCCGTGCGATCGAAAGCATCCAGCGCATGAATTTCGACGTCTTTGATTTTTATCACGTCGCCAGGTTTGACGGTGATGCAGCGCGCCGGCGGCACGCCCCAGCCGATCCAGATATCCACGCAGCTTTTCGGCCCGATAAACGGGACGGATTCGGGACAGTTCTGCAACACGGCCGCCGCGACGTTCACATCGATATGGTCGTTGTGATCGTGCGTGGCCAGCACGGCGTCGAGCTGGGTGATGGCGAACGGGTCGAGTACGAATGGGGTGGTGCGCAGGTTCGGCTGCAGTTTCCGCACCCCGGCCATGCGCTGCATTTGGTGGCCGGTTTTCATCAGCGGGTTGCCGTGGCTCTGCTTGCCGGTGCCGCACCAAAAATCGACGCACAGGTTGGCGCCTTCTTCAGACTTGAGCCAGATGCCGGTGCAGCCCAGCCACCACATGGCGAAGGTGCCGGGCGCGACTTTCTCCTGCTCTATCTCTTCGTTCAGCCAAGTGCCCCATTCGGGAAAGGTGTTCAATATCCAGGACTCGCGGGTGATGTCGTTGACTTTACTCATGGGTTTTCCTCATTGTCGGTGATGATAAAATCATAAATAATCACATTAAGATTTTATGTGACTTGTTTTGATTGAATCTAGCATCGTTTTTTTCAGCTGACAACGATCTTAGCTCCCGTCAACGCCGCCTTATTCGCGTGCGACACTGCCCATGACGCTTATGCTTCTCCTGGTTACTGTTATTAAATTCAATGGCTAATAAAATGAATGTTGCCTAATTCATTGAATGTTAGTGGAATTGATTTTTATCTTGCGAGGTTGTTCACAAATAATCATTTATGATCTTTTTGTGATTGTTGGTGATTGATATGGTGAAAGCGTTACCTGCACGCCAACCTTTCCGGGAGAGCCGTATGGAAACCCTTTACACCATCTTCACCGTCTTTTTTAACCAGGTGATGACCAATGCGCCGCTGCTGCTGGGGCTGGTTACACTGCTGGGTTACACGTTGCTGCGCAAAAGCGCGGCGGTCATCATCAAAGGCACCATCAAGACCATTATCGGTTTCATGTTATTGCAGGCCGGCTCCGGCATCCTGACCGGCACGTTCAAACCCGTTGTGGCGAAGTTGTCTGAGGTATACGGCATCAACGGGGCGATTTCGGACACCTATGCTTCGATGATGGCCACCATCGAACGTATGGGGGACGCCTACAGCTGGGTCGGCTACGCGGTATTGCTGGCATTGGCGCTGAACATTCTCTACGTACTGCTGCGGCGTATTACCGGGATTCGTACCATCATGCTCACCGGCCACATCATGTTTCAGCAGGTCGGGCTGATCGCGGTATTTTTCTACATTCTGGGTTACGGCATGTGGACGACGGTATTGTGCAGCGCGCTATTGGCTTCACTGTACTGGGGCATCACCTCCAACATGATGTTCAAGCCGACGCAGGCGGTAACGGAAAACAGCGGCTTCTCGATCGGGCATCAACAGCAGTTCGCTTCGTGGCTGGCATACAAGGCCGCACCGTATCTCGGTAAAAAAGAGGACAGCGTGGAAGATCTGAAGCTGCCCGGGTGGCTGAACATTTTCCATGACAACATCGTGTCCACCGCCATCGTGATGACGCTGTTTTTCGGCATCATTCTGTGCTCGTTCGGCTTGGACACTCTGCAGGCGATGGCCGGTAAAACCCACTGGAGCATCTATATCCTGCAAACCGGGCTGATGTTCGCGGTGGCGATTTTCATCATCGTGCAGGGCGTGCGCATGTTCGTCGCCGAATTGACCGAGGCCTTTAACGGCATATCCCAACGTCTGATCCCCGGCGCGGTACTGGCCATCGACTGCGCCGCCATTTATAGCTTCGCGCCCAACGCCGTGGTGTGGGGTTTTATGTGGGGCACCATCGGCCAACTGATCGCCGTCGGCATACTGTTGGCGCTCGGCTCTTCCATCATGATCATTCCCGGTTTCATTCCCATGTTCTTTTCTAACGCCACCATCGGCGTATTCGCTAACCACTTCGGCGGCTGGCGCGCGGCGATGAAGATCTGTCTGGTGATGGGAATGATAGAGATCTTCGGCTGCGTGTGGGCCATCAAACTGACCGGGCTAAGCGCCTGGATGGGCATGGCGGACTGGTCGATTCTGGCGCCGCCGCTGATGCAGGGGCTGAGTCTGGGCCTGTGGTTTATGGGGGTGGTGATCGTTATCGCCCTGCTGTACATGTTCTTCGCCGGACGCACCCTGCGTGCGGAAGAAGATGCTGAAAAACAATCGGTTGAACCAGCGTCACGTTAATAGGAGTGCAGATTATGACGGTACGAATCCTGGCGGTATGCGGTTGCGGGCAAGGCAGTTCCATGATCATGAAAATGAAAGTCGACCAATTTTTAACGCAGCAAGGTGTGAATCATTCGGTCAACAGCTGTGCGGTGGGGGAATACAAATCCGAGTTGAACGGGGCCGACATCATCATTGCTTCCACCCATGTCGCCGACGAAATCGTCGTGAGCGGCAACAAATATGTGGTTGGGGTGCGCAATATGCTCTCGGCGGCGGACTTCGGCCCGAAGCTGATGGAAGTTATCGGCACGCATTTTCCGCAAGATTTGAAGCAGTAAGGAGCGAGTGATGAAGCTGAGCGATTCGTTGGCGCAAAACAACGCCATCCAGCTGCAGGCGGAGGCTGCTGACTGGCGGCAGGCGGTGCGGTTGGGCGTCGATTTGCTGGTGGCTGCCGGGGTGGTGGAACCGCGCTATTTCGACGCCATTTTGGCCGGCGTCGAACGGCACGGCCCTTACTTCGTGCTGGCGCCGGGCCTGGCGATGCCGCACGGCCGGCCGGAGGAAGGGGTGCTGAAAACCGGCTTCGCCTTGGTCACCTTGAAAACGCCGGTGTGTTTCGGCGATGAGGACAACGATCCGATAGACATCTTGATCACCCTGGCGGCGGTGGACGCCAAAACGCATCAGGAGGTGGGGATCATGCAAGTGGTGAACCTGTTTGAAGATGAGGCGAACTTCGATCGCTTGCGGGCCTGTCGCCACGCGAGCGAGGTATTGGCGTTGATCGACAAAACGTCTACGGCGGCGAATTGATTGAAGGAGACAAACAATGAACACGCATTTACCGATGTTGCAGGTGGCGCTGGATAACCTGTCCATGGCCGCGGCTTACGACACGACTCGCCTGATCGCGGCCGAAGTCGACATCATCGAAGTCGGCACTATTTTGTGCGTGGCGGAAGGCGTGCGCGCCGTGCGCGATCTGAAAGCGCTGTATCCGGATCGCATCGTGTTGGCGGACGCAAAAATCGCCGATGCGGGTCAGATTTTGGCGCGAATGTGCTTCGAGGCGCATGCCGATTGGATCACGGTGATCTGCTGTGCCGACATCAATACGGTCAAGGGCGCCCTGCAGGTAGCGCATGAGTTCGGTGGCGACGTGCAGATCGAACTGACGGGGTTCTGGACCTGGGAACAGGCGCAGGCGTGGCGTGAAGCGGGAATGGGTCAGGTGGTGTACCACCGCAGCCGCGATGCGCAGGCCGCAGGGGTCGCATGGAGCGAAGACGATATCCGCGCGGTGCGTCGCCTGAGCGAGATGGGTTTTAAGGTGACGGTCACCGGCGGACTGGCGCTGGAGGATTTGCCTCTGTTCCAGGGCATTCCCATCCACGTCTTTATCGCCGGACGCAGCATTCGCGATGCCGCCGATCCGGTCGCGGCGGCGCGGGAATTTAAATCCGTCATTGCCCAGCTGTGGGGCTGAGGAGCGGTTATGTTGCACAAATCCGTGCCGTTGGGCATCTATGAGAAAGCGTTGCCGCCGGGCGAGGACTGGCTGACGCGCCTGCAACTGGCGGGTGAGTTGGGATTCGACTTCGTTGAAATGTCGATCGATGAAAGCGACGGCCGCCTGGCGCGATTGGACTGGAGCGCTGAACAGCGGCTCGCCTTGGTTAGCGCCGTTGCGGCGAGCGGTGTGCGCGTCCCTTCTTTATGCCTCAGCGCCCACCGGCGTTTTCCGTTGGGCAGTGCAGACGACACCACGCGCGACCGAGGACTGGAGATCGTGCGAAAAGCTATTCGGCTGGCGCAGGATACCGGCATCCGGGTGATCCAACTGGCCGGGTATGACGTTTATTACCAGCAGTCAACTGCGCAGACCCGCGCCCGGTTCCGCGCCGGATTGGCGCAGGCGGTGGAGATGGCCAGCCGTGCGCAGGTCATGCTGGCGATGGAAATCATGGACTATCCGCTGATGAACTCGATCAGCAAGGCGCTGGGCTATGCCCACTACCTGAATAACCCGTGGTTTCAGCTGTACCCGGACATCGGCAACTTGTCTGCCTGGGACAACGATGTGCCGATGGAGCTCATGGCCGGGCGCGGACATATCGTGGCGGTACACGTTAAGGATACGCGGCCGGGGGAGTTTAAGAATGTGCCGTTCGGCGAGGGCGTGGTCGATTTCGTGCGCTGTTTCGAAACGCTGTTGCAGAGCGGCTATCGCGGCCCCTATCTGCTCGAGATGTGGAGCGAGAAAGCGGACGATCCGCTGCGGGCGGTGCGGGAGGCGCAAGCCTGGGTGGTTGAACGCATGGTCGAGGCCGGGTTGGAAATAAGGGGGGAGCATGCTGGAGCAACTGAAAAGTCAGGTGTACCGAGCCAATATGGCGTTGCCTGAGCACGGGCTGGTGACCTATACCTGGGGCAATGTCAGCGGCATCGATCGGGCCAGTGGGCTGGTGGTGATCAAACCCAGCGGCGTACCTTATGAAACGATGCGGGCTGAGGATATGGTGGTGGTGAATGCGCGAGGTGAGGTTGTCGAGGGGCAACTGCGGCCTTCGTCCGATACGCCGACACATTTGGCGCTGTATCGGGCGTTCCCCCAACTCGGCGGTGTGGTGCATACGCACTCTACCCATGCCACCGCCTGGGCGCAGGCGGGTGAAGCGATACCGGCGCTCGGCACCACCCACGCCGACTATTTTTCCGGCGACATTCCTTGTACACGCGGGCTGACTGCGGAAGAGGTGGCGCGGGAATATGAGCTGAACACCGGTCGGGTGATTATCGAAACCCTGAAAGGGCGTGAACCGCTGCACATTCCCGGCATCCTGGCGTATCAGCATGGCCCGTTCAGTTGGGGAAGGACGCCGGATGAGGCGGTGCATAACGCCGTGGTGTTGGAGGAGGTGGCGAAAATGGCGTGGATCAGCCGGGATATTAACCCCGGCCTGAAACGGATCGATGACTATCTGCTGGAAAAGCATTTCAGCCGCAAACATGGCGCCGGCGCCTATTACGGCCAGCGCTGACTCTCAGGCGCCGTACCCCATCATCTTCAACAGCTGCTGCGCTTGCTGCACCGCTTCCTGGCGATGGGCCACGCCCAGTTTCTGATACAGGTTGCGGATGTGCGTCTTGATGGTGGTGGCCGCCACGTCCAACTCGCCGGCGATCTGGTCGTTGCTGTAGCCGGAATAGATCAGCCCCAGCACCTGCCATTCGCGCTGGGTGAGCGGGCTGGTGCGGATCAGCTCCGGCACCTGCGGATGGGTCAGCAGCTTATCGACGAAATTCTCGTCAAAATGCGCGAACTTGTGCCGATGATGCTGGTTGATGTCGCGCAGGATGCGCTGGGCGCGATGCTGTTCCAGCTCCGGCAGCGTGTTGAGCTGGATCAGCTGTCGCAGCTGCTGCGCCATCGCTTCGCCCTCGATGACGAAGTGGCTGATAAAGCCGGTGCGGTTGGCCAGCGACAGCGCTTCGATCAGCGCCTGCTGCGCTTCGCCCTTGCGCTCTTGCAGCCAGTAGAGCTGGTTGCTGAGCAGCAGGTTGCGGTTGAGATCGCTCACCAGCCGCAGGCGGCGGGCGTTTTCGTTCAGCTCATCCAGCACCACGCCGGCCTCTTCATACTGGCCGAGCAGGATCTGCACCCGCGCGATGTTGCGCCACTGGCCCTGCGTGAAGTGGTTGTCCGCCATGCCGGGCTTTTCGGTGTGGCGCAGCCATTGGGCGGCGGCGGCGGTGTCGCCGGTCATCTGCCAGTGGATCACCCGCGACTTGTCGGTGTTGGTCAGCCAGTCGCGATGGTAGTGGGCGCCGTGCAGCAGGGTTTCGCAGCGCTGCAGATGGGTATTGGCGTTGTCCAGATCGCCGCGCGCCAGCGAGCATTTGGCCAGCATGGCGATGCACTGCAGCTGCTGTTGCGGCTGGTAGTTCGCCAGGATTTTCAGCCCGGTGCGCGCCGCGTCTTCCGCCTCGTCCAGCCGCGACCACGACCACAGGATCTGCGCGCGAATACGCAGCAGGAACTCGTGCATCGGCAGCTGTTCCAGGTGTTGCTCGCGGATCAGTTCGAACGCCTTGTCCTGGGTTTCGTAAGCGGCCTGCAGGAAGCCCTGGGCGATGAGGATTTCGCTCTGCTGCAGCAGCGCCCAGAGCGCGTAATGGTTGGCCTGATGACGACGCGCCATCTGCTCGGTTTGCTGCATCATCGGCAGCGCGCGCGCCAGTTCGCCCTTGCAGTGGTGCACTTCGCCGGTCACCGAGGTGGCGACGATGCGGCTGTAATAGCTGGACAGCGGCAGGAATTTCAACGCTTCGGTCGCCAGCCGCTCGGCCTCTTCCGGTTTACCGGCGTTGATTGCCACCTGGGCGCGCAAGGCGTCGAACTCGGCGTGCAGCGTTTGGTCTATCTCGATTTTCTGCTCGCGCATGGTGCGCTCGGCGCGCTCCAGCAGGGTGTTGACCTCGCCGTAGCGGTGCTGGCTCTGCGCCAGCCAGGCCTGCAGCAGCGCCAGCTTGGGATTTTGGATCAGGCGCTCATAAGGCAGCGCGTTGAGGCACTCCTCCAGCAAGGCCAGTTCGCTGTGGTGGAACAGCGACCAGGCGTGTTGCAGCAGGATATCGCGCAGCATGCTGACGTCGCTGGCCGCCAGCGCATGGTGAATGGCCTCCGCCGGATACCCCAGCGCCAGCCAGCCCTCGGCGGCGGCGCGGTGCAACCCCGGCAGCTCCAGCGCCAGCTCCCACTGGCAACGCTGGCGCAGGAAAGAAGCGAACAGCGGATGGAAGTTGAACCATTCGCCGGTGTCGTCCATGCGGTGGATAAACAGCCCCTGGCGCTCCAGCTCCTCCAGCCGCTGCTGGCCGTTGTCTTCGCCGGTCAGCCGCACGATCAGCGCGTCGTTCATCGAGCGCAGCACCGAACAGCGCAGCAGGAAGGCGCGCGCCTCGGCATCGACGTGATCCAGCACTTCGTCCACCAGATAGTCGGACAGGTGGCTGGCGTTCAGCCCCGCCAGCCGCTTGGCCGACAGCTGAGCCGACGAGGCAGACTGGCGGGCCGACAGCGCGATCAGCTGCAGCGCGGTGGCCCAGCCTTCGACTTCGTCGCACAGGCGGCTGCTGTCCTGCTGTTCCATCGGCGCCGCCAGGCGGCAGTCGAAGAATTGTTTGGCTTCCTGATGGGTAAACGCCAACTGCTGCGTGCCCATTTCCAGCAGCTGATCGCGCACCCGCAGATTGGCGATGCCGAGCGGCGGCAGGGTGCGCGAGAGCAGGATCAGCGTCAGGTTTTCCGGCTGATGGCGCAGGAAGAAGCGCATGGCTTCGTGAATGGCGTCGTTGGTGATCAGATGGTAGTCGTCGATCACCAGGTACAGCGGCTGGTGCCAGTCGGCCAGCTCGATAAACAGCTGGGCGAACAGCGCCGACAGGCTGGCGTACTGGTGTTTCTGGCTCAGCGCCTCGCTCTTGACGCAGCGGCCGCCGCTGGCCTGCTGCAGCGCGGCGATCAGGTAGCTGGCGAAGCGCTCCGGTTGGTTGTCGCTCTCGTCCAGCGAATACCAGCCCAGATCGGCCTTGCCGGCCGCCCATTGGGCGATCAGCGTGGTTTTTCCGTATCCCGCCGGGCAATTGACCAGTGTCAGGCGATAGTTGCCCGCGCTGGCCAGTTTGGCCAGCAGGCGATCGCGGATCACGGTATTTTGTAGCCGTACCGGGCGGCTCAGTTTTGATGGGATCAGCATAGTATTCCAGGGTATAAATCGCGGTTCCCGCCGGGATTGGAGTGGCGCTAATTATTTTATGGTTCGTAATTAATAGCTCCCCCTAACTTCTGCCAACCCTAAACGTATTGCAACAAGCTTCCGCATCGGCTTGGAGTTAAGTTGCTATCGATCACACTTTTTTACGTTTGGCGTCGGCGCGCGGCGATGCGGTTGCAGATCGCATTTCCGGCCATGCACAAAACTTCAGCAGTGCGAATACTTGTGCTAACGTCATGGCTAACGTTCTCAGTGCTCGCCGCACGCGTTGGCGGGCTTTTTTGCATCGTCGCAAGGGAGTCAAACAGTGCCTGAGATCACAATTCCAGCTACGCCCCAATCCTCCTCCCCAGCTAATCCCCAGGCGGGATGATGCCGTCAGGCTTTCTCACCGGCACGATAGCGGCAATTTGACCCACTTACTGGATAGAGAGTTTTCCTTATGTCACAGCCTACGCTCAAGAAGGATGCTTTTCTGGCGGCGCTTGCCCGTCAGTGGCAACGGTTCGGCCTCAGTTCCGCACAGCAGATGACGCAACATCAATGGTGGGAAGCCGTCAGTGCGGCGCTGGCCGAGCAGTTGGCCGCACAGCCGGCGCCGCGCAAAAGCGCCAAACCGCTGCGCCACGTGAACTACATCTCGATGGAGTTTCTGATCGGCCGGCTGACGGCGAACAACCTGATCAACCTGGGCTGGTACGACACCGTCGAGCAGGCGCTGGCGGAGCAGAACGTCAAGCTGGCGGATCTGCTGGAGCAGGAAACCGATCCGGCGCTGGGCAACGGCGGGCTGGGGCGGCTGGCGGCCTGTTTCCTTGACTCGATGGCGACGGTGGAGCAACCGGCCACCGGGTATGGGCTGAACTATCAGTACGGGCTGTTCCGCCAGTCGTTCCTGGGGGGGCAGCAGCAAGAGGCGCCGGATAACTGGCAGCGCGAGAGCTACCCGTGGTTCCGCCACAACGCCGCGCTGGCGGTGGACGTAGGCATCGGCGGCAAGCTGGAAAAGCAGGCCGACGGCCGCGAACTATGGCGCCCGGCCTTCACCCTGCGCGGCGAAGCCTGGGATCTGCCGGTGCTGGGGTATCGCAACGGCGTGGCGCAGCCGCTGCGCCTGTGGCAGGCGACCCATCAGCATCCGTTCAACCTGAGCGATTTCAACGACGGCAAATTCCTGCAGGCGGAGAAGCAGGGCGTAGAAGCCGACAAGCTGACCAAGGTGCTCTACCCGAACGACAACCATCAGGCCGGCAAGCGCCTGCGCCTGATGCAGCAGTATTTCCAGTGCGCCTGCTCGGTGGCGGACATTTTGCGCAAGCACCATCAGGCCGGCCGCAAGATTGAAGAGCTGCCGAAGTACGAAGTGATCCAACTGAACGACACCCACCCGACCATCGCCATTCCGGAAATGCTGCGCATTCTGCTGGACGAACACCAGCTGGAGTGGGAGGCGGCCTGGGCGATCACCAGCAACACTTTCGCCTATACCAACCACACCCTGATGCCGGAAGCGCTGGAGTGCTGGGATGAAAAACTGGTGCGCAGCCTGCTGCCGCGCCATTTCTCCATCATCAAACAGATCAACGCCAGGTTCAAAAAACTGGTGGATAAGCACTGGCCGGGCGACGAGGCGGTGTGGGCCAAACTGGCGGTTCACCACAACAAGCAGGTGCGCATGGCCAACCTGTGCGTGGTCAGCGGCTTTGCGGTCAACGGCGTGGCGCAGCTGCACTCGGATCTGGTGGTGAAGGATCTGTTCCCGGAATATCACCAGCTGTGGCCGAACAAATTCCATAACGTCACCAACGGCATCACGCCGCGCCGCTGGCTGAAACAGTGCAACCCGGCGCTGTCGGGCCTGATCGACGAGACGCTGAAGGTGGAATGGGCGAACGATCTCGACGCGTTGCGCGGGCTGGAAAAATTCGCCGACGACGCGGCGTTCCGCCAGCGTTATCAGCAGATCAAACGCGACAACAAGGTGGCGCTGGCTCATTACGTGCACGGCGTGATGGGGTTGACGCTCGACCCGGACGCGATTTTCGACGTGCAGATCAAGCGTCTGCACGAGTACAAACGCCAGCACCTGAACCTGCTGCACATCCTGTCGCTGTATCGCCAGCTGCGCGACAACCCGAATCTGGACATCGTGCCGCGCGTCTTCCTGTTCGGCGCCAAGGCGGCGCCGGGCTACTACCTGGCGAAGAACATCATTTACGCGATCAACCAGGCGGCCGAGAAGATCAATAACGATCCGCTGGTGAAAGACCGCCTGAAAGTGGCGTTCATTCCCGACTACCGCGTGTCGGTGGCCGAACTGATGATCCCGGCGGCGGATATCTCCGAGCAGATCTCCACCGCCGGCAAAGAGGCCTCCGGCACCGGCAATATGAAGCTGGCGCTGAACGGCGCGCTGACGGTCGGCACGCTGGACGGCGCCAACGTCGAAATCGCCGAGCAGGTGGGCGAAGACAATATCTTTATCTTCGGCAATACCGTGGAGCAGGTGAAGGCGATACTGGCGAAGGGCTACGATCCGCTCAGCTACCGCAAGAAAGACAAGCACCTGAAGGCGATTTTGGATGAGCTGGCGAGCGGCGCGTTCAGCCACGGCGACAAGCACGCGTTCGACATGATGCTGCACAGCCTGCTGGAGGGCGGCGATCCCTATCTGGTGTTGGCGGACTTCGCCTCGTATTGCCAGGCGCAAAGCCGGGTCGATGAACTGTACCGCGATCGGGACGAATGGACGCGGCGGACTATCCTTAACACCGCGCGCGTCGGCATGTTCAGCTCGGATCGTTCGATCCGCGATTACCAGCAGCGCATCTGGCAAGCCAAACGTTAAGGAGAACGAATGGATCGCAAGCGTATCGATCAGTCGGCGGCACAGGCGGGGATCGCCGCCGATTTCATCAATGCCCACGGCAAGCGGCAGGCGATTGAACCGGAGACCAAGCGCAAGCTGCTGGCGGCCATGAATCGGGCCGAAGCCGCGCAGGAAGGGGCGGCGTCGCCGTTACCGGCGGTCAAGGTGTTCTATCAGGGCGCGCCGTTGGCGTTGACCCCGGCGGGCGAAGGCGAGTACCTGTGGGCGCTGCAGCGTGAAGACGGCGAATGCCTGCAGGGGCGCGTCGGCGCGCGCAAGACCCTGACGCTGCCGGGCGATCTGCCGGCGGGCTATCACCAATTGACGCTGAGCCAGGGCGCGCGGCAGTGGTCATGCCGAGTGATCGTCGCGCCGAGGCGCTGCTTCGAGCCGAACGCCTTGCTGACCGGCAAGAAACTGTGGGGCGCCTGCGTTCAGCTGTATACGCTGCGTTCCGATCGCAACTGGGGCATCGGCGATTTCGGCGATCTGCGCCTGATGGTGGAGCAGGTGGGGGAACGCGGCGGCGCTTTCGTCGGCCTCAATCCGATCCATGCGCTGTATCCGGCCAACCCGGAGAGCGCCAGCCCCTACAGCCCCTCGTCGCGCCGCTGGCTGAATCTGGCGTATATCGACGTCAACGCGGTGGAGGATTTCCAACGCAGCGACGCGGCTCAGCGCTGGTGGCAGAAGCCGGCGACGCAGAAGCAGCTGGCCAAGGCGCGCGCCGCGGAGTGGGTGGATTACACCGCCGTGATGCAGCTGAAGCTGGCGGGGCTGAAGCTGGCGTTCCCGCTGTTTCAGGTGCGCAAGCCGAACGACGCGCAGCGTCAGGCGTTCGAACGGTTCGTGACTGAGGGCGGCGAAAGCCTGTATCAGCAGGCGGCGTTCGATGCGCTGCATGCCCACCTAGCGGCCAAAGACGCCAGCCAGTGGGGCTGGCCGGCCTGGCCCGAGCGCTATCGGCGTGGGCAGAGCGAAGCGGTGCGGCAGTTCTGCGATGAGCATCAGGACGCGGTCCGCTTTTACCTGTGGCTGCAGTGGCTGGCGGCCACGCAGTTCGCGCAGTGTTTCGAACAGAGCCGGCAGCAGCAGATGCCGATTGGCCTGTATCGCGATCTGGCGGTCGGGGTGGCGGAAGGCGGGGCGGAAACCTGGTGTGACCGCGAACTGTACTGCCTGAAAGCGTCGGTCGGCGCGCCGCCGGACATCCTGGGGCCGCTGGGGCAAAACTGGGGCTTGCCGCCGATGGATCCGCACGTGATGGCGGCGCGCGGTTATCAGCCGTTCATCGATCTTTTGCGCGCCAACATGACCAGCTGCGGCGCGCTGCGCATCGATCACGTCATGGCGCTGCTGCGGCTGTGGTGGATCCCGTATGGCGAAACCGCCGATCGCGGCGCCTACGTCAAATACCCGGTGGACGATCTGCTGGCGGTGCTGGCGCTGGAAAGCCAGCGCCACCGCTGCATGGTGATCGGCGAGGATCTCGGTACCGTGCCGGTGGAGATCGTCGGCAAGCTGCGCGACAGCGGCGTCTATTCCTACAAAGTGCTGTATTTCGAAAGCGACGGCGAACACCATTTCCGCGCGCCGCAGGCCTATCCGGTGCAGGCGATGGCGACCATCACCACCCACGATCTGCCGACGCTGCGCGGCTACTGGCAAAGCGACGATCTCACGCTCGGCAACCGGCTGGGCCTTTACCCGGATGCGGAGATCCTGCGGGCGCTGTTCGCCGATCGGGAACGCGCCAAGCAGGGGCTGCTGGATGGGTTGCATCATTACGGCTGCGTGCCGCAGAAGGTGGGCAAGAAGGCGGCGCTGCTCGGCATGAGCCCGCTGCTCAACCGCGGCCTGCAGCGTTATGTCGCCGACAGCGCCAGCGCCCTGCTCGGCCTGCAGCCGGAAGACTGGCTGGACATGGCCGATCCGGTCAATATTCCCGGCACCAGCGATCAATACCCTAACTGGCGGCGCAAGCTGACCGAAACGCTGGAGGAGATGTTCGCCGATCCGCGGATAAACCGGTTGCTGAAGGATTTGGACAAACGGCGGCGCAAGGTGTCGGTGGGCTGAAAACGACAATGCCGGAACGGGTTTCCCCCTTCCGGCATTGTGTTATCCACCGCGGCGCGAGCGCCGGGGATCAGTAATAGGAGTGCTCGCCGCGCTGGTGCTCGGTCAAATCGCGCACGCCTTTCAGCTCTGGGAATTTCTGCAGCAGCTCTTTCTCGATGCCTTCTTTCAGCGTGACGTCGACCATCGAACAACCGTTACAGCCGCCGCCGAACTGCAGGATCGCCATGTTGTCGTCGGTGATCTCCATCAGCGTCACGCGGCCGCCGTGGCCCGCCAGCTGTGGGTTGATCTGCGACTGCAGCACGTATTCCACGCGCTCCATCAGCGGCGCGTCGTCATCGACCTTGCGCATCTTGGCGTTTGGCGCTTTCAGCGTCAGCTGAGAACCCAGCTGGTCGGTCACGAAGTCGATTTCGGCGTCTTCCAGATACGGCGCGCTCAGCTCATCGACATAGGCGGACAGTTTGTCGAACTTCAGTTCGGTATCCGTCGCTTCTACCGCGTCCGGCGGGCAATAAGAGACACCGCATTCGGCCGTCGGCGTGCCCGGGTTGATCACGAATACGCGGATTTGGGTGCCTTCTTCTTGATTTGCCAGCAGTTTGGCAAAGTGTTCCTGTGCAGCATCTGTTATACGGATCATAGCATTAGCTCAATAGTTGACTTCTATAGTCGGTTATAATACGCCCATTGCCGTGGCACTACAACGTGCGGCAAACGCACCATATCTGCACCGAGGCGGCGCCTTGCCGCCGCAACAGCGCCGCGATCTCCGCGACGGTGCTGCCGGTGGTCACCACGTCATCCACCAGGGCGATATGCCGGCCGGCGACCGGCACCGTGCAGATGAAAGCGCGCTGCAAATTGCGCCTGCGCGCTCCGGCGCTCAGCCGCTGTTGCAGGGCTGTCTTGCGCACCCGGCGCAAAGCGGCGGGCCGATAGGCACAGCCCAGCCAGCGCGCCAGCGGCCGGGCCAGCAGATCGCTCTGGTTATAACCACGGCGCCAACAGCGTGATGTATGCAAGGGTACCGCTAAAATCAGGTCGGGTCTGTTCAGATTCTGCTCTCTGCGCGCCTGCTGCCACCGCAACAGCATCAGGCGCGCCAGCGTCGGCGCCAGCTCGGGCGCGCGGTGAAACTTGAACCTCTTTACCAGTTGGCTGAGGGGCGCAACGTAGTCACCGACGAACACCAGCCGCTGCCAGGGCGGCGGCCGTTGCAGGCAGCGGCCGCAGGGGGTTTGTGTTTCCCCGGCGGGCAATCCGCAGCGCGGGCAACACGGCGGGTGGGCCGGCAGATGGCGCAGGCAGCAGCTGCAGATGCCATGACGCATCAGGCTCAACGGCTGTCGGCATAGCCAACAGCGGCTGCGGATTGATAGCATAGAGCCTCCGAGACGGATAAGCATGAAAGGACAATAACCAATGACAGCGCTGTACTGGCAAACAATAGGTGAGGGCGAACGCGATCTTGTGCTGCTGCACGGCTGGGGCTTGAACGCCGAAGTGTGGAGTTGCATTCAGGCGCGACTGGCGCCGCATTTTCGCCTGCACCTGGTCGATCTGCCGGGTTATGGCCGCAGCCAGGGGTTCGGCGCGTTGTCGCTGGCGCAGATGACGGAAATCGTGCTGGCGGCCGCCCCGCCGCAGGCCTGGTGGCTAGGCTGGTCGCTCGGCGGGCTGGTGGCCAGCCAGGCGGCGCTGATGCAGCCCGAGCGGGTCAAGGGGCTGATCACCGTAGCCTCCTCGCCGTGCTTTGCCGCCCGCGATGAGTGGCCGGGGATCCGCCCGGACGTGCTGAGCGGTTTCCAGCATCAGCTGAGTCTGGATTTCCAGCGCACCGTCGAGCGTTTTCTGGCGTTGCAGACGCTGGGCACCGAGAGCGCGCGTCAGGATGCGCGCCAGCTGAAAGCGGTGGTGCTCAGCCAACCGACCCCGAGCGTCGAGGTGTTGAACGGCGGGCTGGAGATCCTGCGTACCGCCGATCTGCGCGTGCCGCTGGCGGCGTTGAATCTGCCGCTGCTGCGGATCTACGGCTATCTGGACGGGCTGGTGCCGCGCAAGGTCGCCGAGCTGCTCGATGCCGCCTGGCCGCATTCTGCGTCGCAGATCGTGGCCAAAGCCGCCCATGCGCCGTTTATCTCTCATCCCGATGAATTTGTGACGATGATCGAAGCGTTTATTGCAGCACATTGAATCCGGTGGGAAATCGCACGATAGGGCGCTAAAAAAAACGCCGCCGGGTGGATAAAAGACAAAGCTGTTCGATACTTAGTGAGTCAATGCGTTGGCTGCAAAATGAAAAGACCGCGTGCGGCGCTTTTCATTTTGGCGTTTCGTCTCTGGGAAACAGGCCCCGTCAGGGAAAGCAACGAGGCCTGAGGATGTCGCGGCAGCCTGCGGTACTACGCATGGATTCTTGACGGCTTTCATAACAGATAAATTATCCATTGAGAGGTTAGTGTCATGAAATCATTGAAGATGATTATTGCAGCGGCAGTGCTGGGTTCGGTGTCTTTCGGCTCCATGGCGGCAACCCTGCTGACCAAGGAAGATCTGGATAAGAACCCGGGTAAATACGAGAAGATCGGCACCGTCACCACGACGGCGGAAACCACGTCACCGATGGATGCCAAGGAAGAGCTGTCCAAACTGGCGGACGAAAAGGGCGGTCAATACTACGTGATCCTGGCAGGCCGCGAACACGGTAAATTCAGCGCCATCGCCGAAGTTTACAAAGACAAGCAATAAGCCTTGAACGGCAAAGGGGCGCCCGTCATGGCGCCCCTGATCGTCAGGCCTTCAGCCGGTAGAACACCGTGCTGCACCCCTGCCCCTGCGGGCAGCTTTTGCAACTGCCGCTCAGACAGGCGCCGTCATCCTGTTCGATGCGTTCCACTTTCCCCATCGCTGTCAAACGGTCCAGCATCGCCTGCACCAGCGGCAGCGGCGTCGCCAGCGAGTGGCTGAGCTGCTGCGCCTGGGCGCTGCCGCGCAGCGCCAGCGCATCGCGCACCTGCAGCAGCCCGGCCATCAGTGACAGCTCCCTTTGGCGCTCTGGCAACAGGCCGCCGGCGTGGCGTTGCCCAGGCGCACCGTGACGCGGCTGCGCGCCCGGCGCAGGCCGAACAGCACCAGCAGATTCACCAGCACCACCGCCAGGATCGCCGTCAGGCTGTACTGCGGGTGTTGATTGAAGGTGGCCGCCTGATAGAACAGCGTCGCCAGCGAGTAGGCCACGTTCAGCCCCCACAGAATAGAGAAGGTCATCCAGCCGCGGCTCGATTCACGGGCGATGGCGCCCATCACCGAGACGCAAGGCACATACAGCAGCACGAAGATCAGATAGCTGTAGGCGGAAATGCCGGAGCCGAATTTGCTGCTCATCACGCCCATCGAGCCGACGCCCATCTCGCCGTCGCCCTTGCTGGCTTCGATCGGGTTGGAGAGCACGCTCAGGCTGAAGGTATTTTTCAGGCCTTCCCAGGTTTCGTGCAGCGCGCCGCCCAGTTCATCGAGCAGGTTGAAGTTGGCGGCGTCGAACGCTTCTTTGTTGATGCGCTCGGCGGTGTACAGCGTATTCAGCGTGCCGACCACCACTTCTTTCGCCATCGCGCCGGTCACCAGCCCGACGGTGGCCTGCCAGTTATCGCTGTGGACGCCCATCGGCTGCAGCAGCGGCGTCAGCACCTTGGAGACCGAGGCCAGCGCGGAGTCGTTGATGTTGTCGACCGTCTTGCCGCTGAACGAGAAGCTGTTCAGGCCGCCGATGAATATGCTGGCCACCACGATCACCTTGCCGGCGCGCAGTACGAAGCCTTTCAGCCGCTGCCAGGTTTGCAGCAGCAGGCTTTTCAGGTGCGGCACGTGGTAGACCGGCAGCTCCATCACGAACGGCGAGGCTTCGCCGCGCATGAGGGTGTATTTGAGCACCAGGCCGGTAAGGATCGCCACCGCAATGCCGAGCATGTACAGCGAGAACACCACCCCGGCGCCGTCCTGGCCGAAGAAGGCGGCGGCGAACACCGCGAAGATCGCCAGACGGGCGCCGCAGGACATGAACGGCGCCATCATGATGGTGATCAGGCGCTCGCGCTGGGCATCCAGCGTCCGGGCGCCCATGATGGACGGCACATTGCAGCCGAAGCCGACGATCAGCGGCACGAAGGATTTGCCCGGCAGCCCGAGCGCCTGCATCAGGCGATCCATCACGAACGCCGCGCGCGCCATGTAGCCGGAATCCTCCAGGAACGACAGAAACAGGTACATCATGCCGATCTGCGGCACCAGCGGCAGCACGGTATTGATGCCGCCGCCGACGCCCTGCGCCAGGAAAACGGTCAGCCAGTCGGGGAAGTGCAGGGTGTAGCCGAGCCACTGAATGCCCTGAATGAAGATCGCCGCCGAGCCGATATCGAAGATCGGCTGCAGCGCGCCGCCGATGTTGATCGCCAGCAGGAACATCAGGTACATCACCAGCAGGAAGATCGGCACGCCCAGCCAGCGGTTGAGGATCACTTTATCCAGCAGCTCGGTCAGACGGTTGGGCATCGCCTGCTGCGAGTTGCTGACCTCATCGCACAGGGCGGCGATGGACTGGTAGCGCGCGTCGGCGATCACCAGCGCCGGGTCTTCCTGCTGCTGCTGTTGCAACGCCTGGGCAGCCGCAGGCAACAGCGCGACGGCGGGGCCAGCCAGCCGGTGACTGTAGATGTCGCCTTCCAGCATTTGCAATGCCAGCCAGCGGCGCTGCACCGCCGGCAGCGTTTGCGGCATGGCGTCGCTCAGCGTGGCGACCGCTTTCAGCAACAGCGGTGGGTAGTTCACCAGCGCCTGCTGTTCGTTGATGTGATGATTGTCGATCATCTGTTTCAGCACGCCGATGCCGTCGGCGCGGGTGGAGATCATCGGCACTACCGGGCAGCCGAGGCGCGCCGACAGCGCGGCGACGTCGATATCGATATGCTGACTTTTGGCGATGTCGAGCATGTTCAGCGCCACGATGCAGGGAATGCCCAGCTCCAGCAGCTGCAGCGTCAGGTAGAGGTTGCGCTCCAGGTTGGAGGCGTCGACCACGTTGATCAGCAGATCGGCGTCGCCGCTCAAAATGTAGTGGCAGGCGATCTGCTCGTCGAGCGAGGTTTGCTCTGAAATGGTGGTCAGGGAGTAGGTGCCGGGCAAATCGACCAGCCGTACGTCGGACTGCGGGGTGGTGAAATGGCCTTCTTTGCGTTCGACCGTCACGCCCGCCCAGTTGCCGACCCGTTGGCGTGCGCCGGTCAGCTGGTTGAACAGCGTGGTTTTGCCGGAGTTCGGGTTACCGATTAAGCCGATGGTGAGTTTTTTCATAGTTCAGCGTGTCGTCTTCAAGGAGAACAGCGCCGGCGCAAAGGCGCGTCGGCAAACGGAGAGCGCGTCGGCTCAGGGCTGGCCGTCGAGCTGCAGCAGCGCCAAATCCTTCCTGCGCAGCACTAGGCTGACGCGGCGAGTTTTAATTTCTATCGGATCGCCCAGCGGTGCGACGCGCACTACGTCGAACGAAGAGCCGGGCAGCATGCCGAGCGATAACAGTTTCTGGCGGTAGGCCGGCGCAATTTCACCGGAAAAGCCGACAATCTTATACGTGCGTTTAGGTTGGAGCTGCATGTGATTAACCTTCCGGGTGCCGATGAGCATCGGGCTGATGATAATTGGACGTTGCCGGCGAAAATGCCACGCCGTCGGCGGTATTCATCCATAAGGTCATGCAATAAAGTGAGCGCAAATAATAGTAATTATCATTATCGCGTTCAATACAAAAAGTAAGGGTATTGTAACCAATTATTATGGCGTCGACAGTTTTTGATGGCGTTGTCTTGATTAACGACGTTTTACCACCGGTTGCGCTGGGGAACAAATGAGAATGGCGAGTTAAATCAGTTACGTATTTGTAGCCGAGTTTTCTTGTTTGCAAATATAGATGGTTTTTTCCCTTTATTTATTTCCACCGAAAGGCAATTCGATAACATTATTCCGCCGTAATGCGAGCGGTAACCATTTGTGTTTCTCTCACAATTCGCGAGATGAAAAATGCGTGTTAACGAAGTTGTTAATAAATGGCTGCAGAAGGGATTGTTGTTGCCTGAATAATGGGAGGGTGGTCACGCAGGCGTGGGAAATAAAAAGATGACGGTTTATTGAGGCGGGTCAAGAAATGCCGCAAGTTTTATTCATCAGAAAGGGGCGGAGCAGGCTCCGCCCCCTGTTGGATCTGACTTAGCGTTTCTTGCCGAATGCCGCCGCCAGCGCGTCGCCCATGGCGCTGTTGCCGGCCGGTGCCGCGTTGCGCGGTTTGGCCTTGTTGCCGCCCGCCGAACGGTTGGCGTGGTCGCGCGTCTGTGCAGGCGCGTTGCCGCCGCGGCGCGGTGAACCTTCGCCCGGCTGCTCATCCAGGCGCATGCTCAGCGCGATGCGTTTACGCTGCAGATCGACTTCCATCACCTTCACTTTGACGATGTCGCCGGCCTTCACCACGGTGTGCGGATCTTCAACGAACTTGTCCGCCAGCGAGGAGATGTGCACCAGGCCATCCTGATGCACGCCGATATCCACGAAGGCGCCGAAGTTGGTGACGTTGGTCACCGAGCCTTCCAGGATCATGCCCACCTGCAGATCGTTGAGGGTTTCCACGCCTTCGGCGAAGGTGGCGGTTTTGAACTCCGGACGTGGATCGCGGCCCGGCTTCTCCAGCTCTTTCAGGATGTCGGTGACCGTCGGCACGCCGAACTTGTCGTCGGTGAAGTCGACCGCTTTCAGGCTGCGCACCGCCGAGGCGTTGCCCATCAGGTCCTGCAGCGCCTGCTCGGTGGCGGCCAGAATGCGCTGCACCACCGGGTAGGCTTCCGGGTGAACGGTGGAAGCATCCAGCGGGTTGTCGCCGTGGTTGATGCGCAGGAAGCCGGCGCACTGTTCGAAGGCCTTCGGCCCCAGGCGGCTGACTTTCAGCAGCTGTTCACGGTTGCTGAAGCGGCCGTTCTCGTCGCGCCAGTTGACGATGTTCTGCGCCATCATGCGCGTCAGGCCGGCCACGCGGGTCAGCAACGGCACCGACGCGGTGTTCAGATCGACGCCGACGGCGTTCACGCAGTCTTCCACCACCGAGTCCAGCTTCTTCGCCAGCTGGCTCTGGCTGACGTCGTGCTGATACTGGCCGACGCCGATGGATTTCGGGTCGATTTTCACCAGCTCCGCCAGCGGATCCTGCAGACGACGGGCGATGGACACCGCGCCGCGCAGCGACACGTCGAGATCCGGGAACTCCTGCGCCGCCAGTTCTGACGCGGAATACACCGACGCGCCCGCTTCGCTGACGATCACTTTCTGCGCCCGGACCTCGCCGAATTGCTTTTGCAGGTCGAGATAGAAACGCTCGGTTTCACGCGAAGCGGTGCCGTTGCCGATGGCCACCAGCTCCACGTTATGTTTGATGCACAGCGCCGCGACGATGGCGGCGGCTTTGGCCGCTTGCCCGGTGTGCGGGTAGACGGTGTCGGTGGCGACCAGCTTGCCAGTCGCGTCGACCACGGCGACTTTCACCCCGGTGCGCAGGCCCGGATCGAGGCCCATGGTGGCGCGCATGCCGGCCGGCGCGGCCATCAGCAGATCGTGCATGTTGCGGGCGAAAACGTTGATCGCTTCATCTTCCGCGCGCTCGCGCACCGTGCCCATCAGCTCGGTTTCCAGGTGCAGCAACACCTTGATGCGCCAGGTCCAGTTGACCACCGCCTTGCGCCAGGCGTCGGCCGGGGCGTTGTTCAGGCGCAGGTTGAGGTGATTGATGATGATCAGCTCCGCCTGGCTTTCGCGCGGCGCTTCCTCAAACTGCGGATCGGCGTTCAGCGCCAGCTGCAGCACGCCTTCGTTGCGGCCGCGGAACATCGCCAGCGCGCGGTGCGAAGGCACCTGAGAAATCGGTTCGTGGTGATCGAAATAGTCGCGGAACTTGGCGCCTTCTTCTTCCTTGCCCTCGACCACTTTGGACACCAGATGGGCGTTTTTCCACAGGTAGTCGCGCACCTTGGCCAGCAGCGAGGCATCTTCGGCGAAGCGTTCCATCAGGATATAGCGCGCGCCGTCGAGGGCGGCTTTGACGTCCGCCACGCCCTTGTCGGCGTCGACGTAGCGTTCAGCCAGCTGTTCCGGCTGCTGTTGCGGATCCTGCCACAGCGCGTCCGCCAGCGGTTCCAGACCGGCCTCGATGGCGATCTGGCCGCGGGTGCGGCGCTTCGGTTTGTACGGCAGGTAGAGGTCTTCGAGTTCGGTCTTGCTCAGCGTGGCGTTGATCGCCCCCGCCAGTTGTTCGGTCAGTTTGCCCTGTTCATCGATCGACTTCAGGATGGTCTGACGACGATCTTCCAGTTCACGCAGATAACCCAGGCGGGTTTCCAGCTGGCGCAGTTGGGTGTCGTCCAGGCCCCCGGTGACTTCCTTACGATAGCGTGCAATAAAGGGCACGGTATTACCTTCATCCAGCAGACGGATGGCGGAGTCGACTTGCTCCGGCCGGGCCTGCAGTTCTGTTGCAATAATGCGGCTCAGTGGGTCATTCATAGGTCTGGTATCTGTATTGAGAACGGTGAATAAACAGGGGACAGTTATACGGATTGATCGGGGAAAATGCCAGTGGAGCGGGCCGCCGCCGCGCGGCCGCCACGTGGAGAACTGCGCAGGCGGCGGCGTTGGCGGCGGTTCGGAAAAAGCTGAAAGCTTACTTCAGGTAGTCTATCTCGTTAACGTACCACTGCGCCTCGCCCAGCGGCGTATTGACGGTGGCGACGTCGCCGACCTCTTTTTTCAGCAGGGCGCGCGCCATCGGCGCGTCGATGGAGATGTAATCCTTGCGGCCGAAGATCTCGTCGTAACCGACGATGCGAAAGCGTTTGGTCTCGCCGTCGGCGTTCTCCACCTCCACCCAGGCGCCGAAGAACACCTTGCCTTCCTGCTGCGGGGAGTAATCGACGATCTTCAATTGCTCCAGGCATTTGGTCAGATAGCGGACGCGGCGGTCGATCTCGCGCAGCCGCTTCTTGTTGTACTGGTAGTCGGCGTTTTCGCTTCTGTCGCCCAGGCTGGCGGCCCAGGTCACTTTCTTGGTCACCTCGGGGCGTTCTTCGCGCCAGAGGTAATCCAGCTCTTGCTTGAGCTTGTCATACCCTTCACGGGTTATCAGTTGAGTTCTCATGGTGATTTATCTTTATGGGGCCACCGCCACAGTGTACGTGAATGCGGGGGGCTTTAGAAATGGCGCGCGGGCCTGCGTATTGCCGCACGGTTGTTATTCAGTTTGCGCAGCTTTTAACAATCGGGAGTATGCTTAGCGATAGCGGAAAAGGAATGTGACGAAAGGAGGATATCTGGCGAGAGAGACAAGGAATTTTGGCGCACAACCCAACACATTGAAGGTATTACCGCATGGAATTTAAAGATTACTACGCAACGATGGGCGTTGAGCCCAACGCCGATCTGAAAACCATCAAAACGGCCTACCGCCGGCTGGCGCGTAAATATCACCCTGACGTGAGCACCGAAGAAGACGCCGAGAGCAAATTCAAGGAGCTGGCCGAAGCCTATGAGGTGCTGAAGGACGAAGAGCGCCGCGCTGAGTACGATCAGATCCGGCTGCACCGCAACGATCCGAACTTTGGCCGCCAGGCGCGCGGCGATCGCGGCGGCTATCAGCAGAGCGCTTCATGGCACGGCGGCGGTGCCGACGCGCAAGACTTCTCCGATTTCTTCGAAAACATGTTCGGCTGGCGTGCGGCGGGCGGGCACCGCTCCGCTTCGCACTCGCACGGCGGGCATGGCTTCCGCGGCCAGGATCTGGAGATGGAGGTGCCGCTGTTCCTCGAGGAAACGCTGCATGGCCAAAGCCGCGAGATCTCCTACAAGCTGCCGGTGTACGACGAGCTGGGGCGGCAGGTGAGCGAAGCCAGCAAAACGCTGAACGTGAAAATCCCGGCCGGGGTGGGCGACGGCGAGCGCATTCGCCTCAAGGGGCAGGGCGTTGCCGGCGTGGGCGGCGGCCAGAACGGCGATCTGTATCTGGTCATCCGCCTCGCGCCGCATCCGCTGTTCGAGATCGACGGCCACAACCTGAGCATCGTGGCACCTCTCGCCCCTTGGGAGGCGGCGCTCGGCGCCAGCATTGAGGTGCCGACGCTGACCGGCAAAATCGCGTTGACCGTGCCGGCCGGCAGCCAGAGCGGCAAACGGCTGCGGGTCAAGGGCAAGGGGCTGGCGGGCAAGAAAGAGCCCGGTGACCTGTATGTCATTCTCAAGGTGGTGATGCCGCCGAAGCCGAACGAGAAGGCCAGCGCCCTGTGGCGAGAACTGGCTGAACAGGCGGCGTTCAACCCGCGCGCGGAATGGGAGTAAAGCACATGATGAAGAAAGAGATCACTTTCACCGTGGTGGAACTGTGCCAACGGGTGGAGATTTCAGAGGATGAGCTGGTCGAGATCGTTGGCCTGGGCGTGATCGTGCCGCTGGAGCCGGCGCAGCCGAGCTGGGAGTTCGACTACCCGGCGCTGAGCCATCTGCAGCGTGCGCGCAGGCTGCGGGCCGAGCTGGATCTGGATTGGCCGGGGATCGCCATGGCGCTGACGTTGCTCGATCGGGTTGAGGCGCTGCAGCAAGAGAACCGGCAGCTGCGCCGGCAGCTGGCGCGTTTCCTGCAGACTTCCTGACTCGCCGTCAAAACGCCACCGTGCGGTTTGCCGGTGGCGAAATTGCGTAAAATTGGGCCGCGACCCCACATTGCGCTGATAAAGGGCGATATTTTGACGAACCCCCGTCGACATTCACTGAAAATTGTTGATAAATGGGGAAAAGAATAAGCTTTGTAACAATTTCGTCTAGAATACATACCATTAAACGCTGTCTCAAATGGCAAGGTTTTCTAACAATATTCGAGTCAGGCAATAAAGCCTTTGGGAGTAATACCATGCAAGAGAATCATAAGATCCTGGTTGTCGATGATGACATGCGCCTGCGCGCACTTTTGGAACGTTATTTAACCGAGCAGGGCTTCCAGGTTCGCAGCGTTGCCAACGCTGAGCAAATGGATCGCTTGCTGACCCGTGAATCCTTCCATTTGATGGTGCTCGATCTGATGTTGCCGGGCGAAGACGGCCTGTCCATCTGCCGCCGCCTGCGCAGCCAGAGCAACCCGATGCCGATCATTATGGTCACCGCCAAAGGTGAAGAGGTCGATCGCATCGTCGGGCTGGAAATCGGCGCCGACGACTACATTCCTAAACCGTTTAACCCGCGTGAGCTGTTGGCTCGCATTCGTGCAGTGCTGCGCCGCCAGGCTAACGAGCTGCCGGGCGCGCCTTCGCAGGAAGAAGCGGTGATCGCGTTCGGCAAATTCAAACTGAACCTCGGCACCCGCGAGATGTTCCGCGAAGACGAACCGATGCCGTTGACCAGCGGCGAGTTCGCGGTACTGAAGGCGCTGGTTAGCCACCCGCGTGAACCGCTGTCGCGCGATAAGCTGATGAACCTGGCGCGTGGCCGCGAATACAGCGCCATGGAGCGCTCCATCGACGTGCAGATCTCTCGCCTGCGCCGCATGGTGGAAGAAGATCCGGCGCATCCGCGTTATATCCAGACCGTTTGGGGTCTCGGCTACGTGTTCGTCCCGGACGGCAGCAAGGCATGAGGCGATTGCGCTTTTCACCGCGTAGCTCGTTTGCCCGAACCCTGTTGTTGATCGTCACCCTGCTGTTCGTCAGCCTGGTGACGACCTATCTGGTGGTGCTGAACTTCGCCATCCTGCCCAGCCTGCAGCAGTTCAACAAGGTATTGGCCTACGAAGTGCGTATGCTGATGACCGATCGGCTGCAGCTGGAGGACGGCACGCTGCTGGAAGTGCCGCCGGCGTTCCGCCGCGAGATCTACCGCGAACTGGGCATCTCTCTCTACACCAACTCGGCGGCGGAGGAGAGCGGCCTGCGCTGGGCGCAGCACTACCAGTTCCTCAGCCAGCAGATGGCGCAGCAGCTCGGCGGGCCGACCGATGTGCGGGTGGAGGTGAACAAGAACTCCCCGGTGGTGTGGCTGAAAACCTGGCTGCAGCCCGATATCTGGGTGCGCGTGCCGCTGACGGAAATCCACCAGGGCGACTTCTCTCCGCTGTTCCGCTATACGCTGGCGATCATGTTGCTGGCGATCGGCGGCGCCTGGCTGTTTATCCGCATTCAAAACCGCCCGCTGGTGGAGCTGGAACATGCGGCGCTGCAGGTGGGCAAGGGGATTATTCCGCCGCCGCTGCGCGAGTATGGCGCTTCCGAAGTGCGGTCGGTGACTCGCGCATTCAATCAGATGGCGTCGGGCGTCAAGCAGCTGGCGGATGACCGCACCTTGCTGATGGCCGGGGTTAGCCACGATCTGCGCACGCCGTTGACGCGCATCCGGCTGGCGACGGAGATGATGAGCGCCGAAGACGGCTATCTGGCCGAGTCGATCAATAAAGACATCGAAGAGTGCAACGCCATCATCGAGCAGTTCATCGATTATCTGCGCACCGGGCAGGAGATGCCGACCGAAAGCAGCGATCTGAACGCCATTTTGGGCGAGGTGGTCGCGGCGGAAAGCGGCTATGAGCGGGTGATTGAAACCGCGCTGTCGCCGGGTGAGCTGATGATGAACGTGCACCCGCTGTCGATTAAGAGGGCGGCGGTGAACATGGTGGTGAACGCGGCGCGTTACGGCAACGGCTGGATCAAGGTCAGCAGCGGCCGCGAGCTGCAGCGCGGCTGGTTCCAGGTGGAAGACGACGGCCCGGGCATCAAGCCGGAAGAGTTGAAGCACCTGCTGCAGCCGTTCGTCCGCGGTGACAGCGCGCGCAGCACCAGCGGCACCGGTCTGGGGCTGGCGATCGTGCAGCGTATTATCGATGCGCACGACGGTGAGTTGGAAATCGGCACCAGCGAACGCGGCGGGCTCTTGATCCGCGCGTATATTCCGTTGCCGATGGAGAAAAAAGAGTCGGCCAACGGCCATCAAACCGCCAGGGAAAACGCCTGACGCGCTTGGCGCGGGCCGCGTCGTTGCGGCCCCGTCAGGACTTCCTGCTCATCACGTAGTATTCCGCCGCATCCTCATGCAACCGACGGCCGGTCGGCGCCTGCCACGGATCGATTAACTCGATGCCGCAGTGGAGGAAGTCTTTGGTGTTGCGGGTAGCCAGGGCGGCGCCGTAATGCAGGCAGGTGGCGGCGATTTGGGCATCCGGCACGCTCATCGCTTTACCCAGCAGCCGATTCCTTGCCGTCAATTCCGCGTATTGCATCGCGCACAGCCCATCAAACGGCAATATCTGCCCCTCGAACTTCAATTCAAGAGCGTCCGCCAATTTGAGCTTGAGATCCCGCTGGCGCTTGCCGTCAGGCATGCAGGCGACGCCGCTGAACAGTTCGGCCAGGACAATGGCGCTCAGATAGAGATCGTCATTGTCCTTTTCATTTAGCCAGTTAATGACGTTGTAGTACGGGCTGGGGCGCAGCGTTTCTGAAATGACGTTGGTGTCGAGAATGATCATGCGTTGTCATCTTCATCATCAAAGGTGACGATGCGTGGTGGCACGGCGTCACGCGGTGGGATCTCCAGTTCAACGCCGCCGAATTCGGCGAAGTGCTGATGCATCCAGGTACCCAATCCATAGCGCGGCGGCTTTTTCACCAGCGCCTGTTTCAGGATCATGCGCGCTTCCTCTTCCATGGAATGGCCGTTTTTCGCCGCTGAAATACGCAGCAGCTCTTTGATTTCGTCGTCCAGATTTCTGACGGTGATAGTAGCCATTGAAACCTCCTTTGCTATCAATGATTGCATTGACTTATTTTCTCGCCTTGCTGGTTAAAAAGCAATCGCTGAAAATAAAAAAAGGCGCGGGATCCGCGCCTTAGCTGAAGAGGTAACGCTACCGAATTACAGCTTAGGGCCGGCGCTGACCAGCGCGGCGCCCGCAGGCGTGTCGGTGTATTTGTCGAAGTTGGTGATGAAGCGCTCGGCCAGATCCTGCGCTTTTTCCTGCCACTGCTCGAGGCTGGCGTAGGTATTGCGCGGATCGAGGATCTCCGGGTTCACGCCCGGCAGCGCGGTCGGCATCGCCAGATCGAAGATCGGCAGGGTGACGGTTTCCGCCTTGTCGATTTCACCGCTCAGGATGGCGTCGATGATGCCGCGCGTATCTTTGATCGAGATGCGCTTGCCGGTACCGTTCCAGCCGGTGTTGACCAGGTAAGCCTGGGCGCCGGCGGCCTGCATGCGTTTCACCAGCACTTCGGCGTACTGCGTCGGGTGCAGCGACAGGAACGCGGCGCCGAAGCAGGCGGAGAAGGTTGGCGTCGGTTCGGTGACGCCGCGCTCGGTGCCGGCCAGTTTGGCGGTGAAGCCGGACAGGAAGTGGTACTGAGTCTGGTTGGCGGTCAGGCGCGATACTGGCGGCAGCACGCCGAAAGCGTCGGCGGTCAGGAAGATCACCTTGGTGGCGTGACCCGCCTTGGACACCGGCTTGACGATGTTCTGGATATGGTAGATCGGGTAAGAAACGCGGGTGTTCTCGGTTTTCGAACCGTCGTTGAAGTCGATGCTGCCGTCGGCCAGCACGGTGACGTTTTCCAGCAGCGCGTCGCGTTTGATGGCGTGGTAGATGTCCGGCTCGGCTTCTTCAGACAGCTTGATGGTCTTGGCGTAGCAGCCGCCTTCGAAGTTGAACACGCCGTCGTCGTCCCAGCCGTGCTCGTCATCGCCGATCAGCTGACGCTTAGGATCGGTGGAGAGGGTGGTTTTGCCGGTGCCGGACAGGCCGAAGAACACCGCCACGTCGCCTTTCTCGCCCACGTTGGCCGAGCAGTGCATTGAGGCGATGCCTTTCAGCGGCAGCAGGTAGTTCATCATCGAGAACATGCCTTTCTTCATTTCGCCGCCGTACCAGGTGCCGCCGATCAGCTGCATGCGCTCGGTCAGGTTGAAGGCGACGAAGTTCTCCGAGTTCAAGCCTTGCTGCTGCCAGTTCGGGTTGGTGCATTTGGCGCCGTTCATCACCACGAAGTCCGGCTCGAAGTCAGCCAGCTCTTCGTCGCTCGGGCGGATGAACATGTTTTTCACGAAGTGCGCCTGCCAGGCCACCTCGGTGATGAAGCGCACTTTCAGGCGCGAGTCGGCGTTGGCGCCGCAGAAGGTATCCACCACGAACAGGCGCTTGCCGGAAAGCTGTTCGGTGACCAGGTGTTTCAGATCGGCCCACACTTCCGGGCTGAGGGGTTTGTTGTCGTTTTTGCCTTTGCCCTGATCGGCCCACCACACGGTATCGCGGGTGATGTCGTCGCGGACGATGTATTTGTCTTTCGGCGAGCGGCCGGTGAAGATGCCGGTATCGACGGAGACGGCACCCAGCTTGGTGACTACCCCACGCTCAAAACCTTCCAGAGATGGGTCTGTTTCTTCCTTAAACAGCAGTTCATAGCTCGGGTTGTGAACGATTTCGCTAACGTCGTGAATGCCGTAAGCGGCCAGATCCTGAGGGGTTATACCTTTAACGCGCATGTTACTACTCCTTGGTCACAGAATTTCTGGCGGCAATTGTAGGGATCTAACGGTGCGTAACAGCGATGGGTATCAAATATTTAACGTTTTAGGCGGTATTTCGTTACGATCTGAGAGATAGCACACGGAAAAAAGCAAACGTGCAAACGGCGGGCGTTGGCGGGCGCCGGGCGCGCCCGCCGAAGGGGGTATAACTTAGTGCAACCTGTCGCTTTCGCCGGTATTACCCGCATACAAGGCGGCAACATCAACCGGGTCAAAGACATAGTGGCTGCCACAGTAGTCGCAGTGCATGTCGATATTGCCGTCCTGCTCCAGCATGTCCGCCACTTCATCGGTCGGCAGGGTCAGCAGTGCGTCGGCACAACGCTGGCGTGAACAGGTGCAACGGAACTGCACGTCCTGCGGTTCGTACAGGGTGACTTCTTCCTGGTGATACAGGCGGTACAGCACTTCGTTGGCCGGCAGGCCGAACAGCTCTTCGCTTTTTACCGTGTTGGTCAGTTGCACCAGATGATCGAAATCATCGAGGTTGCCGTCCTGCGCCGGCAGCACCTGCAGCAGCATACCGGCCGCCGCGGCGTGGCCTTCCGCTTCGCCGGTGCGGATGAACAGGCGGGTTGGCAGCTGTTCGGACTGGCGGAAGTAGGCTTCCAGGCACTCGGCCAGGGTTTCACCTTCCAGGCCGACCACGCCCTGATAGCGCTCGCCTTCCGTCGGGGAAATGGTGATGACCATGACGCCGTTGCCGATCATCTGATGCAGGGTGCTGTCGTCGGCGATAGGCGCCTGGGTGCGCGCAACGCCGCGCATCTCCTGGCGGTTGTTGCCGTTGATCACCGCCAGCTTCAGCGGGCCGTCGCCCTGCAGCTGCACGGTGATGTCGCCGTCGAACTTCAGGGTCGCGGTCAGCAGACTGGTGGCGACCAGCAGCTCGCCCAGCAGCTTTTGCACCGGCGCCGGGTAGTCGTGATTATTCAGGATCTGCTGATAGGTTTCGCTGACGGTAACCAGCTCGCCGCGCACCGCGTAGTTTTCAAACAGGTAACGGTGCAATTGGTCATGGTTGGACATAATCTTCTCTCATTGCGGTGAGGGGTTATTCCGGCTCACCAAATTTAAATTTCATCAGGTCGCGCCGCTCCTTTTTGTCCGGACGGCGGTCCGGATGCGGCATGGTCAACGCGTTCATCTTGCGCGCCAGCGCCATTTTTTCGCGGTTGGCGATGCTGGCTTCGGTTTCCTGATACATTTGCTGCGCCTCGCCGGCGCCGCGGCGTTGGCTGCTCAGCGCCAGCACGATCACGGTTCGTTCTTCGTTGCCCTGCCGCAGCTTGAGCTCGGCGTTGAGTTCGACAATCTTGCTCGGCTTGCCGCGCTGGCCGTTGTAATGCACCTTGCCGCCGTCGATCATTTCGCGCGCCAGCGCGCGGGTCTTGTAGAAGCGTGCGGCCCACAGCCACTTGTCCAACCGGACCGCGTCGTCGCGCGTCGCTTTTTCCTTCATGCTTCCCCCTTGGCCAGCGCCGGTATCAGCAGGCGATAGTCGCGCATCGACGGATGGCGCTGGAAGCTTTTTTCCGCCGTGCTGGAGTCCGGGTTTTGCACGCCCAGGCAGTAACGAATGCCGAAAGCGCGCGCCGCGTCGAGGATCGGCTCGCCGTCGTCGACGAACAGCGTGCGCTGCGGATTGAATCCGGTGTGCTGCTGCACCGCCTGCCACAGACGCTGATCTTCTTTCGGATAACCAAATGTGTGGGTGGAAAACAATAAATCAAGGTGCCGATCGAGGCCGGTATGCTCGATTTTCACCGCCAGACTGTGCGGATGCGCATTGGTCAGCAAAATGGTTTGCAGGCCGGCGTCGCGCAGCGCCTGTAAAAACGGCTCGGTGTCTTCGCGCAGCCGGGCGCGGCTGCCCACTTCGCTGGTCATGCGGTAGATATCCAGATCCAACCGCTCGCTCCAGTAATCGAAGCAATACCAGTTCATGGTGTGCTGCACCGCCTGATATTCCCGCTCAATGATATTGCGGGCTTCGTCGAACGGAATGGCGCGCCTTTCGCTCAGCGCCTGCGGCACCAGGCTGAGCCAAAAGTGGCTGTCGAACTCCAGATCCAGCAAGGTGCCGTCCATATCCAGCAGCACGGTATCGATCTGCGGCCAATCAAACTCGGGAACCATAAAAACTCCACGGGCGGACCGACGGGCGGTCCGCAGATGAGAATAATAGCGTTAGCGTAGCATAAGCAGATGACAGGGCGGAGGCCCCGACGCCAGGTTCAGGCCATCGGCCGCATCGACATCGGATTGAGCTGCGGATTGAAGCAGCTGTCGTAGTAACGCTGGATATCGGCGACGCGGTGCTGATTGATGCGCCGACGCTGCACCAGCCGCCAGGCGTTATAGCCCAGGCTGATGACCACCGCCAGCAACAGCAGGCTGGTACCGAGGTAGCGCCACAGGGTGATCATGTCCGGTTCGCTGTGCAGCGCCACGTGGCGGGTGCCGTTGGCGTCGACGCTGAGGCTGGTGATCACCCCCTGCGCCTGGAACGGGGTATGCAGCAGCAGAGTGGAAAGGCGCTGCAGCTCATTCCACTGGTCGAGGGCGTTGTATTCGCTCTGCGGCGCCGAAGATTGCGGGTGGCTGACCAGTTGGCGGCCTTCGTCGCTGCGGATCAGGAAACCGCCCGGCGGCGGGCTGTTGAGCGCCGCGGCGGCCAGACGCGTTTCATTGAAGATGAACGACGACGTGGCCACTTTGGTCAGGCTGTCCAGCGATTCGGCACTCACCGGGCGCAGCAGCACGTTGACGCCTTGCAGCGCGCCGGATCTGGCGCGTTTCACCAAACCGCTCCAGTTTTTGGCGTTACCCAGGTTGACCAGGGCGTTTTTCAACCGCACGCAGTCGTTTTCTGCCTGACACAAATCCTGTGTTTTCAGAACGATATCAGAGAAGTCATCCAACAGGATCATGCCGGATTTCTCAATGGCGCTGGCCAACTGCGGGTTGACCTTTTGATCGGCGCCGCTCGGATGCAGCTGGCTGTTGACCGTAGCCAGCAGGGCCGTCGCTTTGTCTATGACTTCCGATTCCGGCTGCGGCAGCGGGGCGGCGTTGTTCCAATAAATGCCGGAGCAGTCGAACGGCGCGAAATTGGCGGCGCCGCCACCGTTGGCCGGCGGCGGCACATAGCACATGCCGCTGCCGCGCACTTTCAGCGTGTCGCCGATGCGCAGCGGCGTGGCCTCCAGCGCCTGTACGCTGGTCACTTCCACTTTTTGCGCGCCCTGCAGCCAGGCCATGCTGAGGGTCAGCGGCAGGTTGAGCGGGATATAGATCAGCAGCAACAGCAGCACCAGCGCCGAGCTGGCGACCAGCACCGCGTTGCGGCCCCACTGCTGCAGCGGGAAGTTCTTCACTTCGTCATGCAGCGAGAGGAAGCGCCCCTGGCGCACCACCTGCCGATTGAGGTAGACGTCCACGTCGGTGGTCTTGCCCAGGTCCTGCGTCAGGTAAGGCTGCCAATGCGGCGGGTAGATAAGATCGATGATGCCGAGCGAAATGTTGCTGATCTGCCCCTGGCCGGATTCGCCGAACAGGCCCCAGCGCTTCGGCGTACCGCGCAGACAGTGGATCTCCTTCAGCTCGCGTGAGGCCGGGCGACGGAACAGATTCCAGCATCCCCAGGCGATCATCAGCACCGCCACGAAAATCATCCAGGGGATCACCAGCACCGGGCTTATCAGGCTGAAGAACAGCAGCAGCAGCGCAACGGAGATGATAACGGCTTCACGGATGCCGTTCGGCCGGTTCAGCGCATGCTCTTCCGGCGTTTCCTTGCGAATATTGACCAGCTCGACATGCTCGCTCTCCTCCTTGCGGATGGACGCGTTTTTGGTCGGCGCGGCGGTTACCACCGGCGGCTGCGGCCGGTCGTGAATATGATCTTTCAGCGAATGCCCGTTGAGCGAAATCACCAGCGGCAGCGTCTGGGTTCTGATCACTTCCACATGGTTGTCGGCGGTGATATAGGGCTCCCAGAACGGCGGCAGATGCACCTCTTCAGCGTCGAGGTAATAGCGCCATTTATTGGGATCGTCGCTGGCCAGCCCGTAGCGGGTGATGGCGTGCGTGACGGGATAAACGTTATCGCTTTGCGGGGTGAGCGCCAGCTTGGCCGCGGGCAGCGTAGCGCCGCCGCCGGGCAACAGTTTGTTGCTCAGCTTGTTTTGCTGATTGAGGTAGAATTCGACCGCGGCGCGCTCTTCGTCGGTCAGCTTGCGGTGGGCTGGTTTGATAAACGGCAGCGCGTGCGCCAGCGCCGACGGGTTGCGAGCCTTGAACCACAGGTACAGACCAGCGGCAATCAGACAGACAAGCACTAAGGCCAATATCAACACTATTGTGCTCATGCAATCCCCATCTCACACCGTGAATTTCGCCAACCTGATGAAAAGCTGAATATTATACGGAGTAAACCGCCAGGAGGCACCCAGAACTAATGAGGGAACAAACAGATTCTCGCTCTGGATCTCATTCCTTCATGACGCAAGGCCATTTTATCACTGATTCTTGCCTGCGTGATACTAGCAACCTGCCTCTGCCGTCGATATCGGCATTATCCTATTTTCTTGCACGCTGTTTGCTGAATCAGTACGGAAAATCGCCGGCCGCTGGCTACGCTTGTTAAAAGAAAGTAAATTACTGCTCATGCGCGTTGCAGCGGAGCTTGCCCTTAACGCACAATGTGATCAGGATCGAATTTGGTCAGCGTTTGAGCGCCTACGAGCCGTGCGTTACGCCAATCATTATTTCGGTTGCCCCGTCCACGTCTGGGTAACCTTTTTGAGGCAATCATGGATAAACACCTGCAAAAACCTAAAATTCTGAAAGTGGAAACCGTCGCGCGTTCGCGTTTGTTCAACGTCGAGTCGGTCGATTTGGAATTCAGCAACGGGGTTCGGCGGGTGTATGAGCGCATGCGGCCTTCGGATCGCGAAGCGGTGATGATCGTGCCGGTGATTGGCGATGATCTGCTGCTGATCCGCGAATATGCGGTGGGCACCGAATCCTATGAGCTGGGGTTCCCGAAAGGGCTGATTGATCCCGGTGAGGGCGTGCTGGAGGCGGCCAACCGCGAGCTGATGGAAGAGGTGGGATTCGGCGCGAAGCGCTTTGATTTTCTCAGCAAGCTGACGATGGCACCATCCTACTTTTCCAGCAAAATGAATATCGTGCTGGCGCACGATCTCTATCCGCAGAGCCTGGAAGGGGATGAACCAGAGCCCCTGCCGCAGGTGCGCTGGCCGATCGCCAACATGATGGCGCTGCTGGCGGAACCGGATTTCCGTGAGGCGCGCAACGTCAGCGCGCTGTTCCTCTCCGAGGCGTTTTTGCGCGCATCGCGCTGATACGCTTCGCGCCGAACAAAAAAAGGGCCAGATTTCTCTGGCCCTTTTCGATCAGAACAGCTCGTGGCTTTCACCGCCCGGATCGGTCAACGTGGTGCCGGTATCGCGCGATGGGTAGTCCGTCGGCTGAGTTCCTTCGATGAAGTACTCGGAACGGCTGCCGCCGCCACCGCCAGAGAGCTTACCGCTGCTCTTGTCGATGGTGACGCTGATGATGCCCGGCGGCGGCGTGACTTTCTGCTCCGGGATGCCTTCCAGCGCGGTCTTCATGAAGTCGTCCCACGCTGGCTGGGCGCTCTTGGCACCGCCTTCACCGCCGGAAATTTGATCCGGGATGGCGCCGGATACCGTCGACCGGCCCAGATCGCGGCGGTGATCGTCGAAACCGATCCACACCGAGGTCACGGTATCCGGGCCATAGCCGGAGAACCAGGCGTCCTTGGAACTGTTGGTGGTACCGGTTTTGCCTCCGATATCATGACGCTTCAGATCGCGCCCGGCGCGCCAGGCGGTACCCATCCAACCCGGTTCGCCGAAGATGTTGCTGTTCAGCGCGTCGTGGATCAAGAAGGCCAGCTGTGTGCTGATGACGTGCGGCGCATACTGTTGGTCGCCGTCCTGCTGTACCTGAGCCGGGGTAACCTGCTCCAGCTGCGGCATCGGCACCGTGCTGTTGTTGCCTTCCTGCGAGGTGGCGACGTTTTCGATGTTGTCGTCGGACAGCACCGCCGAGCGGTGGGTGTCGCCGTAGATCACCGGCAGGTTGCAACTGCTGCACACCACTTTCGGTTTGGCTTCGAACACCGTATTGCCGTTGTCATCTTCAATTTTGGTGATGAAGTACGGATCGACCAGGTAACCGCCGTTCGCCAGCACCGCGTAGCCGCGCACCAGCTGCATCGGGGTGAAGGAGGCGGAACCCAGCGCCAGCGATTCGGTATGCACGATATTCTGCGCCGGGAAGCCGAAGCGCTGCAGATATTCCGCCGCGTAGTCGACGCCCATCGCGCGCATCGCGCGCACCATCACTACGTTCTTCGATTGCCCCAGCCCCTGCCGCAGACGAATCGGGCCGTCGTAGGTCGGCGGCGAGTTCTTCGGCCGCCAGTCGGTGCCGGCGCCGGCATCCCAACGGGTGATCGGCAAGTCGTTCAGGATGGTGGCCAGCGTCAGGCCTTTATCCATCGCGGCGGTGTACAGGAACGGTTTGATGTTCGAACCTACCTGGCGCAGTGCCTGCGTGACGCGGTTGAATTTGCTCTGGTTGAAATCGAAACCGCCGACCAGCGCTTTCACCGCGCCGTCGTTCGGGTTGATCGAGACCAGCGCCGAGTTGACATCCGGCACCTGCGACAGCCACCAGGCGTCGTTCACTTTGCGCACCCACACCTGCTGGCCGGCCTGCACCACGTCGGTGACGCGTTTCGGCGTTGGGCCTTGCTGAGTGTCTGAGCGATATGGCCGCGCCCAGCGCATGGTCGCCATCGGCAGGGCAATGCTGCTGCCGTCGGCCAGCATCGCCGTCGCTTCCTGCGGGTTGGCGGCGGTAATCACCGCCGGCGCCAGCGGGCCGTAGTTCGGCAGGTTTTTCAGCGAATCGACAATCTGTTTGCGATCCCAGGCCGCTTCGCCGACTTTCCACAACACGTTGGACGGCCCGCGATAGCCGTGGCGCATGTCATAGGCCAGCACGTTGTTGCGCACCGATTCCTGCGCCGCCAGCTGCAGCCGTTTGGTGACGGTGGTGTAAACCTTGTAACCGTCGGTATAGGCGTTTTCACCGTAGCGCTTGATCATCTCCTGACGCACCATCTCGGAGAGATACGGCGCGGAGAAGCTGATTTCCGGCGCATGGTAATTGGCGACCAGATCTTCGGAACGCGCCTGATCGTACTGCGCCTGCGTGATGTAGTGTTCGTCCAGCATGCGCGACAGCACCACGTTGCGACGGGCAACGGCGCGATCGTGCGAATAGAGCGGGTTGAAGGTGGACGGCGCTTTCGGCAGGCCGGCGATGGTCGCCATTTCGCTCAGGGTCAGCTGACTGACGTCTTTGCCGAAATAGACCTGCGCGGCGGCGCCCACGCCGTAGGCGCGGTAACCCAGATAGATCTTGTTCAGATACAGCTCAAGGATTTCATCTTTGGTGAGCATCTGCTCGATGCGCACCGCCAGGAAAGCTTCCTTGATTTTACGCATCAGGGTGCGTTCCGGGCTTAAGAAGAAGTTACGCGCCAGCTGTTGGGTAATGGTACTGGCCCCCTGTGAAGCGTGGCCGGAGACCAGCGCGATGGAGGCGGCGCGGAAGATGCCGACCGGATCGACGCCGTGGTGATCATAGAAGCGGCTGTCTTCGGTGGCGATGAATGCGTGCACCATCACCGGCGGAATTTGATCCAGTTTCAGCGGAATGCGGCGCTTCTCGCCGTATTGGGCGATCAGTTCGCCATCGGCGCTGTAGACCTGCATCGGTATCTGCAGCCGCACATCTTTCAGCGTTGCGACGTCGGGCAGCTGTGGCTCGACATATTTGTACAAGCCAAAAATCGAGGCTGCTCCCAGCACGATGCAACATACTGCAAGGATTAGAAAATACTTTACGAACTTCACCTGAGATTTCCCATTTCTAAGTCATTTGGGCAGTTTATAAACAACCGCGCGGTAGTATAAAGGCAAGCCTGCGACATGGATATGTTCTTTTATCATCTGATGTTATGGAGGCTTGCGAAACATGTTCCCTCAAGCATGGCAGGTAGGGCTGGATATACAAATCGACTGCGTGCGGGCGGTGGCGGCCCAACGCCGCCGCAACGGCTGGCAGTTGCGCCACTGGTGGCAGCAGGCGCTGCCGCAGGCGGTTTTGCGCGATGGCTGCCTGCAACCTTCCGAATTCCTGATCCGGGCGCTGCGGCAATGGCGCGTCCAGCTGCCGCGACATATTTCCTTACGCATTGCTCTGCCGGCGCAACGCGTGTTACAGCAGCGCATGACGCAGCCGGACGCGCGGCTGCGCGAGCCGGAACGCAGCGACTATATCGGTGGCCACGGTTTGAAGCAGTTCCTGCTCGACGGCCAGACGTTGGTGCTCGACTATCGCGCCGCGCCGGCGGATGAGGCGGCGCTGCTGTTGACCGCTGCGCGGCGGCAGGAGCTGCAGCAGTGGCTGCATTGTCTGCGTCAGGCTGGCCTGCATCCGCAAGCGGTCGATATCACCCCCTGTGCGCTGCGGATGATGGCGACGGCGGCAGGCGTGCCGCCCGCTGCGGGGCTGATGCACCGTCTCGAACGAGAATGGCTGTGGGTGGCGCCGGCCGACGGCGCGTTCGCTTTTGGTCTGGCGCCGGGCGACGATGACGCGCAGGCGCTGCGGGCGCTGCAAGCCCAGATGCCGCTGGGCGACGATCGGCCGGTCTATGCCGGCGGCGTGCTGGCGGGAGCCTTGCCCGCCGGTTGCCTTGGTTGGTCGCCGCTCAGCGCCTTCACGCAGCTGCGTCCGCCGTTGCCTGCGCATCCTTCGGCGTTCGCGTTGGCCGGTGGTCTGGCACTGCGCGAGGAGGATCGCTGATGTATCAGGTCAACTTTCTGCCCTGGCGCCAGCGCCGCGAGCGGCGGCGCGGCTATTTCTGGCTGGGCGTGCTGCTGTTGCAGGTAGCGGCGCTGCTGCTGGCACTGTTCCTGATCGCCGGCCAGCTGCGGCATCAACAGGCGCAGCGGCAGGCGCGGCTGGCGATGCTGGGTGAAGAGCTGGCGGCATTGACGTTGCTCGTCCGCCAGCAGCAGCAAGAGCGGGCGCAGCGAGCGTTGCACAGTGTCCGCGCCGAACGGCAGGCGAGCAACGCCCAACATAACCGGCGTTATTTGCAGCTGCTGCAGCAATTGTCCTCCAGCGTTCCTCCCCCGCTGTGGCTCACGGCGCTGGACAGCGATGCGGCGAACGGCCTGCGGCTGCGTGGATTGAGCCGCTCTCCTGCGGCCATCACGCAGTTCGAACGACGGCTGGCGGGGATGCCTGCGTTGCCACGGCTGCGTTTGGCTGAGGTGGCGCAACGCGAAGACGGCCTGTACTCCTTTCACCTGGCGGCGCGCTGGGGGCGTGATGGATAGCCGTTTGTCATCCGGGCTGCGCTTCTGGCTGAGATTGCCGGGTTGGCTATTGCTGGTGGCACAAGGGCTGGGCATTGGCGCGTTGGCGCTGTTGGGCGGCGGCTGGATGCTGCAAGACGAATGGCGTCAGCGGGAAAGCGCGGCGGAGCGGCAACAGCGCCTGTTGCAACAGATCGCTATGGTGCAACGCCAACTGGACGAGGTGCCGCAAACCGCTATCCCTGCGGCGCCGCTTGCGCCGATCGCCACCGGCGATCTGGCGAGCGTGCTGCAACGAGCGGGGGGCGCCCTGTTGCGCTGGCAGCGGCAGGAAAAACCGCCGCGGCAAACGCTGAGCTTGCGCATTGACTACGCCGGTTTGCTGGTGCTGCTGGAGGCGCTGCCCGCCGATTTGCGCCTCCAGCAGCTGAGCGTGGAGACACCGCCGCAGGGCATGACGGCGCGGTTGGTTTTACAGGATACCGCCGAGGAGCAGGCCGATGAGTAAAAAACCTGGCCGTTGGTGGTGGCTGCTATGGCCGTGGGCCTTATGCGCTGAGCCGCGCGATCCGTTTGCGCCGCCTCCGCTGCCTGCTTGTGCCCAAACGGAGGCATCGCCGGCGGGCTGGCGACTGAAAGGCGTCATCGGGCACCCGGCGCTGCGCTATGGCTGGGTGGTGACGCCGGCGGGGCAATGGCTACGCCTGCGGCCGCAGCAGCGGGTGCTGGCCGAGCGCTGGCAGGTGACGCAGGTGCAGGCGCGCAGCCTGACGTTAACGGCGCTGGCGGCCGAACCGGATTGCCCGGCGAGCCAGGGTGACATCTCGCTCATGATGGACAACAACAAGGATGGCAAACCATGAAAGGACGCGCTGGATTGGGCGTGGCGCTGTGGTGCCTGGCGCTCGGCGCCGCGCAGGCGCAGGATAAACAGCGGGTTTCCCTGGAGTTTCAGGATGCGCCGGTGACGGTCATCCTGCAGGCGCTGGCGGATTATCGGCAGATGAACCTGATCGCCGCGCCCGGCGTGAGCGGCAACCTGACGCTGCGGCTGGAGAATGTGCCCTGGCCTCAGGCGCTGGCGCTGACTCTGCGTATGGGCAAGCTGACGATGACGCGGGAGGGGAGCGTGATGCTGATCGCCCCGGAGCCGGACGCGCAGGAAAAAAAACAGCAGCGAGAAGCGCTGGCGCAGCGGCAACCGCTGCACAGCCTGAGCCTGACGTTACAGAACGGCGATGCGGCGGAGATTGCCGAAAGCCTCAATGCCCAACGCGGCGCCTTGCTCAGCGAGCGAGGCAGCGTGCTGGCGGATAAGCGCACCAATACGCTGCTGCTGCGCGACACCGCGCCAATCCTGGCGCAGTTGAAAAAACGGGTGACGGAAATGGACGCGCCGCTGGCACAGGTGCAGCTGGCGGCGCATATCGTGACCATCAACAGCGAAAGCCTGCGTGAACTCGGCGTGCGTTGGGGATTGGCGCCCGACGACAGGCCGACGCGGCCGCTGCGGCCGGGCAATCTCGGCGTCAACCTGCCGCTGGAGCGCAGCGCGGTGAACGCCGGTTTCCACCTGGCGCGCATCAGCGGGCGTTTGCTGAGCCTCGAGCTGACGGCGCTGGAGCAGGAGAATCAGGTGGAGATCATCGCCAGCCCGCGCCTGCTGACGGCGCATCTGCAAACCGCCAGTATCAAACAGGGAACCGAGATCCCTTACGAAGTGTCGAGCGGCGCCAGCGGTGCGACCGCGATCGAGTTCAAAGAGGCGGTGCTGGGCATGGAGGTGACGCCCAAGGTGTTGCCGGACGGACGCATCACGCTGACGCTGCACATCAGCCAAAATATGCCGGGGCGCGCCATCAGCCGGGGCGCGGGGGAAGCGCTGACCATCGATAAACAGGAGATTAAGACGCAGATCACGGTGAAAAACGGCGAAACCCTGGTGCTCGGTGGTATTTTTCAACGGCATAGCGGCAAGACGGCGGACAAGGTGCCGGGATTGGGCGATGCACCACTGCTGGGGGGCTTGTTCCGGCAAAGCGGCGCGCAACAGAAAAAACGCGAGCTGGTGATCTTCATTACGCCGACCCTGATTAAGGGATAAGCGGCTGCCTGTCGGCCGGGCGGCAAATCTCCTAAAGTTGATGTGCAGATACACTTTTTTATCCCCTTGGGGGGATCTGCGTTTGACGCTGCGGCCGATTTAGCTTACAAGGGTTACCGAATTGAGCACCGAGGTTTTTTGTTAGCGTCAAGACGCCGTTAAAAACATATGGTTTCCCTCCCGCGGCGTGGATTGCGATTTATTCGGTTGCCAAACTACCAAGAGTGTTGAGATAATTTTTCGTCTGATCTCGCACTATCGCTCATGAGGTTTCAGTTTAGGTCCCGCCGCTGATTTGATTGGCGGGGCGGGTTAACATTAACGAATTGTCTTAGTAATACCGAAAAACATGGCAGAGAAACGCAATATCTTTCTGGTTGGGCCTATGGGTGCCGGCAAAAGCACTATTGGCCGTCAGTTAGCTCAGCAACTCAATATGGAGTTCTTCGACTCCGATCAAGAAATTGAGCGACGTACCGGAGCTGACGTGGGCTGGGTATTCGACGTGGAAGGGGAAGAAGGTTTCCGCGATCGTGAAGAAAAAGTCATTAATGAACTGACGGAAAAACAAGGGATTGTGTTGGCGACCGGCGGCGGTTCGGTGAAGTCGCGCGAAACGCGCAACCGTCTGTCCGCGCGCGGCGTGGTGGTCTATCTGGAAACCACGATCGAGAAGCAGCTGGCTCGTACCCAGCGTGATAAAAAACGCCCGCTGCTGCAGGTTGATTCTCCGCCGCGTGAAGTGCTGGAAGCCTTGGCGAAAGAGCGCAATCCGTTGTATGAAGAGATTGCCGATGTCACCATCCGCACCGACGATCAGAGCGCTAAAGTGGTTGCCAACCAGATCATCAACATGCTGGAAAGCAACTGATTGCCGATTTTCGCGTTCGCCGTCGGCCAATGCGGAAAACTGATTTGTGTTCCCCGCTGTTGCGGGGATCAACCACCGCCGCACCATACAGAGAACTGAGCGCGACATGGAGAGAATTACTGTAACGCTTGGGGAGCGCAGCTACCCGATTACCATCGCCGCCGGATTGTTTAACGATCCGGCTTCTTTTATGCCGTTGAAGGCGGGTGAGCAAGCGATGTTGGTCACCAACCAGACCCTGGCGCCGCTTTATCTGGAGCGTGTCCGGCAGGTGCTGGAGCAGGGGGGCGTCGTGGTGGATCAGGTGATCCTTCCCGATGGTGAGCAGTACAAATCTCTGGCGGTGTTGGAGCAGGTGTTTTCGGCGCTGCTTGAAAAACCGCACGGGCGCGATACCACGCTGATCGCCCTCGGCGGGGGCGTGGTCGGCGATCTGACCGGCTTCGCCGCCGCGTGCTACCAACGCGGCGTGCGCTTTATTCAGGTTCCCACCACGCTGTTGTCGCAGGTGGACTCCTCCGTAGGCGGCAAAACCGCCGTCAACCACCCGCTCGGCAAAAATATGATCGGCGCTTTCTATCAACCCGCTTCGGTGGTGGTTGATCTGGATTGCCTGAAAACGTTGCCGACGCGTGAACTCTCTTCCGGCCTGGCTGAAGTCATCAAATACGGGATCATCCTCGATCGCGAGTTCTTCGTCTGGTTGGAAAACAACATCGATGCGCTGATGGCGCTGGATATGCAGGCGTTGGCGTACTGTATCCGCCGCTGCTGCGAGCTGAAGGCCGAGGTCGTGGCCGCCGACGAACGCGAAAGCGGCCTGCGCGCCTTGCTGAATCTGGGCCATACTTACGGCCACGCCATCGAAGCCGAAATGGGCTACGGCGTATGGCTGCACGGCGAAGCGGTGGCTGCGGGCATGGTGATGGCGGCGGAAACCGCGCACCGTCTCGGCCAGTTCTCGGTTGAAGATATCGAACGCATCAAAGCGCTGCTGCTGCGGGCCGGCTTGCCGGTCTGCGGGCCGCAGGAAATGACGCCGGAATCCTATCTGCCGCACATGCTGCGCGACAAGAAAGTGCTGGCGGGTGAACTGCGTCTGGTGCTGCCGACCGCGATAGGTGCGGCGGAAGTGCGCGGCGGCGTAGGGCATGAGCTGGTGTTGGCGTCGATCGCCGCCTGCCTGCCTGAGCAGCAGCGTAATTAAATCGGACTAAGTAACAGTGGCTTAGCCGCCATTTGCATCTATATTAATACAGTGAGCAGAGCACGACGGGTGTCGCTTTGCCATCATCGGGTTAATCTGCCCGTGCCACGGTAGGTCTACGGTGGTGGGCTTTTGCCTCTAGTTGGAGGGTTTCAGATGGACGAGTTTAAACCGGAAGACGATCTCAGACCTGATAGCAGCGATCGTCGTCCTACGCGTTCGCGCAAGCCGGCCGCCGCGCCGCGCTTCGCCGTTTCGCGCCAGCATTTGATGATCGGCATCGGCATTTTGGTGCTGTTGCTGCTGATTATCGGCATCGGTTCCGCCTTGAAGGCGCCGACCAAGCATGAAGCGGCTCAGGATAGTGGCGCGCAAAACGGCGCGGCCCGCGATATCAACCTGTCCGGTTCTTCGTCGCTGACCACCGCCAATAACGGCGTGCCGGGCGGCACCACGGATACCCATGACAACAACGGCGTGAGCGCGACTCAGCCGCAGCAACCGCAGAACGTCAGCGTGCCGCCGATCTCCGGCACGCCGACCGAAGCGCAAACTCAGCCTCAGCAGGGCGGTGCGCAGCAGCGCGTCGATCTGCCTGGCAACATGGCGGATGCGCTGTCGCAGCAGCAAGGGCAGGTGGATGCCGCGACCCAGGGCATGACCGGCGCAGCCTCGACGCTGCCGACCGCACCGGCGACGGTGATGAGTGGCGCCGCGGCGCGCGAAACGACTCGCCCTGTGCAGGGCACCGCGCAGCAACAGCATAAAACGCCGGCGAAAACCGCCGCCAAGCCGAGCGCGACGCAGCATAAATCACCGACCACGGTGTATAGGCCACCTGCCAAGCCGTCTTCCACCGCGAAAGCGGGAGCGGTCGCCAGCAGCGGCAGTTCGCTGCAGTCTGCGCCAGGCAGCCACTATACCTTGCAGCTGAGCAGCGCTTCGCGTTCCGATACGCTGAACGCCTACGCCAAACAGCAGAAGCTGCAGAACTACCTGGTGTACGCCACCAAGCGTGACGGCAAACCGTGGTACGTGCTGGTAAGCGGCAACTATGCGTCTTCCGCAGAAGCGAAGCGCGCCATTGCTTCGTTGCCGGCGGATGTGCAGGCGAAAAAACCGTGGGTCCGACCTGTACACCAAGTGCAGCAAGATCTTAAAAAATAAATCATTTAAATTTGTGCGCTGATGTGCTGTCTGAAACAGAGTACAATCCGCCGCTCTGAATTGTATAAGTAGCTAATTGACGGCATGAAGAAAAACCGCGCTTTTTTAAAATGGGCTGGTGGAAAATACCCGCTGGTAGATGAGATTCGTCGCCATCTGCCGGCGGGAGACTGCTTAATCGAGCCCTTCGTGGGTGCGGGATCCGTCTTTCTGAATACGGATTACGACGCCTACATTCTCGCCGACATCAATAGCGATCTTATCAACCTGTATAACATCGTTAAGCTGCGCACGGATGACTTCGTGCGCGATGCCCGCACGCTTTTCGCCGATGAATTCAATAACTCGGATCAGTTTTACCTGCTGCGAGAAGAGTTCAATACTAGCACCGAGCCTTACCGCCGGGCGCTGCTGTTCCTGTACCTGAACCGCCACTGCTATAACGGCCTGTGCCGCTATAACCTGCGCGGCGAGTTCAACGTGCCGTTTGGCCGGTACAAGAAACCGTACTTCCCGGAAGAAGAGCTCTACTGGTTTGCCGAAAAATCGCGCAATGCCACTTTTGTCTGCGAGCATTACCGCGATACCATGGCGAAGGCCGTGGCCGGCGCCGTGGTGTATTGCGATCCGCCTTATGCGCCGCTGTCGGCGACGGCGAATTTCACCGCCTACCACACCAACAGCTTCAGCATCGCCGATCAGCAGAGCCTGGCGCATCTGGCGCACCAGCTCTCGGTAGAGAGCCAGGTACCGGTATTGATCTCCAATCACGATACCGAGCTGACGCGCGACTGGTACCAGCATGCCGCGCTGTATGTGGTGAAAGCGCGCCGCACGATCAGCCGCAACATTCTCGGCCGCAGCAAAGTGAACGAGCTTTTGGCGCTGTATCGCTAAGCCGGGGGCACCCCGGCGCATAACAACTCGACCCTACGTTTGGAGAAGCGGATGAAAAAGTTTTTGATTGCCCCGTCCATTCTGTCGGCAGATTTTGCCCGGTTAGGTGAAGATACCGCCAACGTGCTGGCCGCAGGCGGCGACGTGGTGCACTTCGACGTGATGGACAACCACTACGTGCCCAATCTGACCATCGGCCCGATGGTGTGCGAAGCGCTGCGCAACTACGGCATTACCGCACCGATTGACGTGCACCTGATGGTCAAGCCGGTGGATCGCATCGTGCCTGATTTCGCCAAGGCCGGCGCGTCTTATATCTCTTTCCACCCCGAAGCTTCCGAGCATGTCGATCGCACCATTCAGCTGATCAAAGAGCACGGCTGTAAAGCCGGCCTGGTGTTCAACCCGGCCACGCCGCTGAGCTACCTCGATTACGTGATGGATAAAATCGACGTGATCCTGCTGATGTCGGTTAACCCGGGCTTCGGCGGCCAGTCGTTCATTCACGGCACACTGGACAAGCTGCGCCAGGTGCGCAAGCTGATTGACGACAGCGGCCGCGATATCCGCCTGGAAGTCGACGGCGGGGTGAAGGTGGACAACATCGCCGAAATCGCCGCCGCGGGCGCCGATATGTTCGTCGCCGGTTCCGCCATCTTTGGCCAGCCGGACTACCGCAAGGTGATCGACGAGATGCGCAGCGAGCTGGCGAAGGTTACCCATGGCTGATTTCGGCGCGATCCGCGCATTGGCCTTCGATCTGGACGGCACGCTGGTCGACAGCGCGCCGGGTCTGGCAGCCGCCATCGATATGGCGCTGGAAGAGACGGGCCTGCCGCAAGCGGGTGAGGAACGGGTCGGCACCTGGATCGGCAACGGCGCCGACGTGCTGGTGCAACGCGCGCTGCGCTGGGCGGAAGCGGAAGGCACGCCGGAGCAGTGCAGCCGGCTGCGTGAACGCTTCGACCATTTCTACGCGCAGACCGTCGACAGCGGCAGCCGCCTGTTCCCGCAGGTGCAAGAGACGCTGGCCCGCCTGGCCGCGCACGGTTACCCGATGGCGTTGGTGACCAATAAGCCGACGCCGTTCGTGGCGCCGCTGCTGGCATCGTTGGGCATTGGCGACTATTTCTCGCTGGTGATCGGCGGCGACGACGTGACGGAAAAGAAACCGCACCCGGCGCCGCTGTACCTGGTGCTCGGCAAGCTGGGGCTGCGCGCGCATGAACTGCTGTTCGTCGGCGACTCGCGCAACGATATTCAAGCCGCGCAGGGTGCCGGTTGCCCAAGCGTCGGCTTTACCTACGGTTATAACTATGGTGAATCGATCGCCCTGAGCCACCCCGATCGGGTGTTGGAGCGCTTCGCCGATTTGTTGCCCGCTCTTGGGCTGTCATCTTTAGAGAATCAGGAAATTTAAACATGAGTAAGCCCATCGTATTTAGCGGCGCGCAGCCGTCCGGCGAACTGACCATCGGCAACTACATGGGTGCGCTGCGTCAGTGGGTGCAGATGCAGGACGACTACGACTGCATCTACTGCATCGTCGATCTGCATGCCATCACCGTGCGCCAGGACGCCGAGAAACTGCGCAAGGCCACGCTGGATACGCTGGCGCTGTACCTGGCCTGCGGTATCGATCCGGAAAAAAGCACTATCTTCGTGCAGTCGCACGTGCCTGAGCACACGCAGCTGAGCTGGGTGCTGAACTGCTACACCTATTTCGGCGAACTGAGCCGCATGACGCAGTTCAAGGACAAATCCGCGCGCTACGCGGAGAATATCAACGCCGGGCTGTTCAGCTATCCGGTGCTGATGGCGGCGGATATCCTGCTGTATCAAACCAACCAGGTGCCGGTGGGCGAAGACCAGAAACAGCACCTGGAACTGAGCCGCGACGTGGGCCAGCGTTTCAACGCGCTGTACGGCGACGTGTTCAAAGTGCCGGAGCCGTTTATTCCTAAATCCGGCGCGCGCGTGATGTCGCTGCAGGAGCCGACCAAGAAGATGTCCAAGTCGGACGATAACCGCAACAACGTGATCGGCCTGCTGGAAGATCCGAAAGCGGTGACCAAGAAGATTAAGCGCGCAATGACCGACTCGGAAGAGCCGCCTGTCGTGCGTTACGACGTGGTCAACAAAGCGGGCGTCTCCAACCTGCTGGATATTCTCGCCGGCGTGACCGGCAAGAGCATCGCGCAGCTGGAAGCCGAGTTCGAAGGCCAGATGTACGGCCACCTGAAAGGCGCGGTGGCGGAAGCCGTTTCCGGCATGCTGGGCGAGCTGCAGGAGCGTTATCACCGCTTCCGTAACGACGAAGCCTATCTGCAGCAGGTCATGCGCGACGGTGCCGCCAAGGCCCGCGCACGCGCGCAGGAAACCCTGGCGAAGGTCTATCAGGCCGTCGGTTTCGTACCGCCGCAGGCATAATGCCGGCGCAAATAAAAAAGCGGCCACAGGCCGCTTTTTTTATGTCGGGATCACGCCATTTGCGCCAGGTCGGCGGGCGGTGCCTCGCTGGCGAACCAGTTGAGCTTGCTGCGCAGGCCGACCACGCTGCCGACGATGATCAGGCTGGGGCTGGCGGCCTGCAGGGACAAGGCGCCCAGTTGGCCGAGCTCGCCTTCGATCACCCGCTGGCGGCAGGAGGTGCCGTTTTCCACCAGCGCCACCGGCGTGTCGGCCGGCAATCCGTGTGCGATCAGCTGGCGCTGGATTTCCGCCGCTTGCGACAGCCCCATATAGAACACCAGCGTCTGTTGCCCGGCGGCCAGCGTCGCCCAATCCAATCCACCGTCGGTCTTGGCGTGGCCAGTCACCAGGCGGACGCTTTGCGCATGGTCGCGATGGGTGAGCGGGATGCCGCTGTAGGCGGAACAGCCGGAGGCGGCGGTAATGCCCGGTACCACCGAGAACGGCACGTTGGCGTCTGCCAGCGTCTCCAGCTCTTCGCCGCCGCGGCCGAAGATAAAGGGATCGCCGCCCTTCAGGCGCACTACGCGTTTGCCTTGCTGCGCCTGCTGCAGCAGGATTTGGTTGATTTGCTCTTGCGGCACGCAGTGGTGCCCGGCGCGTTTGCCGACGAAGATACGCTCGGCATCGCGGCGCACCAGCGTCATGATCTCTTCGGAGACCAGCCGGTCGTAAACCACCACGTCGGCCTGCTGGATCTGCTGCAGCCCTTTCAGCGTCAGCAGGCCGGCATCGCCCGGCCCGGCGCCCACCAGCACCACTTCACCGCGATCTTCCGGCTGTTCGCTGAACAACTGCTCGAGCTGGCGTTCGGCCTGCGTGGTATCGTCGTTGGCCAGCGACTGCGCCAGCCGATCGTGGGCGAATAATCGTTCCCAGAAGCGACGGCGCGCGCCGAGGCTGCTGAAGCGTTGTTTTACCCGCTGCCGCAGCGAGCCGCCCAACTGGGCCAGCTTGCCGAGGTGCTGCGGCAGCATCGCTTCCAGCTTCTCGCGCAGCAGCCGCGCCAGCACCGGTGCTTTGCCGCCGGAGGACACCGCGACCATGATCGGCGAACGATCGATAATCGACGGCATGATAAAGCTGGCGCGTTTCGGATCGTCCACCACGTTGCAGAACACCCGTTGCTGGTTGGCGCACTGATACACCAGTGCGTTGACCTCCAACCGGTCGGTGGCGGCGATCACCAGCCATTTTTCCGCCAACAGGGCCGGGCTGAATTCGCCTTCGGCCAGCGTCAACCGGCCTTCTTCCGCCCACAGGCGGAACTGCGGGGTGAAGTCCACGGCGTTGACGGTCAGCGCTGCGCCGGCGTCCAGCAGCAGGCGCGCCTTGCGTTCGGCGATCTCGCCGCCGCCCACCAACAGGCAGGCTTTATGTTGCAGTTGGCAGAAAATCGGCAGGTAGTCCATCGGCACTCCTCGGGATAATCAGTGTGGGGGCGAAGTGCGCCCCCGAAAACTCAGGCGGTCTGACGTGCGGCGGCTTTCGCCGCCTGCGGGCGTTCGGCGCGCGGCATGGCGTACCAATACCCCAGACCCATCAGCACCGAGCCGGACAGGATATTGCCCAGCGTCACCCACAGCAGGTTGTGGCCGATGCCGGCGAGGGTGTAGGCCTCGCTGTGGTTGCCGAACCAGGAGAGGGCGAACAGCGTCATGTTGGCGACGGAGTGTTCGTAACCCGAGGCGATAAAGGCCAGCAGGCACCACCAAATGGCGATGAACTTGGCGGCGCCTTCTACGCGGATCGCCATCCAAATCGCCAGGCAAACCAGCCAGTTGCACAGCACCCCCTTGAAGAACAGCACTTCGGCCGGCGCGGTGGTTTTCGCCAGCGCGGCGCTGTGCACCAGGCTGGTATCCACCGGCAGCAGGCTGCCGCCGCCGTAGTAATACATCAGCGCCACCAGCACCGAGCCGAGCAGGTTGCCGAGCCAGGTTTGCGGCAGCACCGCCCACATCTGGCTCTGGCGGATGGTGCCGGCCTTGACGCCAAGCGTCAGGAACATCGTATGGCCGGTGAACAGCTCGGAACCGGCGATGATCACCAGCGTCAGCGCGATGCCGAAGGTGGCGCCCATCACCAGCGGCCGCACGCTTGGGTCGACCAGGTTGCCGAGGGTGAAGATCAGGATGATGCCGAGGCCGACGTAGGCGCCGGCCATCGCCGAGCTGATCCAGAAGCCGAGCGGGCTCTCCTTCGCCAGGCGGACGATGCGCGCCGCGTTGGCGGCGCATTTGTTGATCGTGTCGGTAAACATGTTGCCCCCCGAAAGGTTATGCCGCGACTTGCACGATACCGTCGACCACCCGGCTGGCGAAGCGGGCGACGGAACGGCTGTCGTCTTCCAGACAGTGGCCGTCGTACAGGCGGAAATGCTGTTTTTTCAGCGGGCTGGCGACCCACAGCTCGCCCTGATGCTCGGCGATGAGGCCGCGCGACAGCACGCTGGCCTGGGCGAACGGGTCGATATTGCTGATGGCGAACACCTGTTCGTCGGCATAGGGGCGGAACACCGCCACCTGCCGATCGCCGATCAGGGCGCACACGCCGGTGCCGGGCAGAATGTCGGCGACGGGACAAACGGTAATCCACTGGCTCATGCGTGGCTCTCCTCGGTATCGATCAGGGTGACGGGAATGCGCTCGTCCGGGCGCGCCGGGCGGTGCTGGTCGCGTTCGGCCACCACCTGCACATTCGGATCGCGCAGCGGGCTGTTGATGAAGTGGGCGAAGCGCAGCTGCGTTTCCGGATGCTCGACGGTCTCTTTCCACTCGCAAATCACCGCATCGCGCAGGCGGGCGATCTCCGCTTCCAGCTGGTCGTTGATGCCGAGCTTGTCGTCGACGATCACCTTGCGCAGGTAATCGATGCCGCCTTCCAGGCTCTCCAGCCACACCGAGGTGCGCTGCAGCTTATCGGCGGTGCGGATATAGAACATCATGAAGCGGTCGAGGTAGCGCACCAGCGTCTCGCGATCGAGGTCGGCGGCCAGCAGGTCGGCGTGGCGCGGTTTCATGCCGCCGTTGCCGCAGACATACAGGTTCCAGCCGTTCTCGGTGGCGATGATGCCGACGTCCTTGCCCTGCGCCTCGGCGCATTCACGGGTACAGCCCGAGACGCCGAACTTCATTTTGTGCGGGGTGCGGATGCCTTTGTAGCGATGTTCCAGCGTGACGCCGAAGCCGACGCTGTCGCCGACGCCATAGCGGCACCAGGTGCTGCCGACGCAGGTTTTCGCCATGCGCAGCGCCTTGGCATACGCGTGGCCGGTTTCAAAGCCGGCGGCGAGCAGCTTGCGCCAGATGGCCGGCAGATCGTCTTTCTGCGCGCCGAACATGCCGATGCGCTGCGAGCCGGTCATTTTGGTGTAGAGGTTGTACTCCTTGGCGATCTGGCCGATGGTCAGCAGGCCGTCCGGGGTGATTTCGCCGCCGGCGGAGCGCGGGATCACCGAGTAGGTACCGTCTTTCTGGATATTGCCGAGGAAGTTGTCGTTGGTATCCTGCAGCGGCGTATGCTGCGGCTTGAGGATGTATTCGTTCCAGCACGAGGCCAGCAGCGAGCCGACGGTGGGTTTACACACTTCGCAGCCGTAACCTTTGCCGTATTTGGCCAGCAGCGCCTCGAACGACTTGATGCCTTCGACGCGGATCAGGTGGAACAGCTCCTGGCGCGAGTAGGCGAAGTGTTCGCACAGGTGATGGTTGACCTCGATGCCTTGCTTGCTCAGCTCGGCGTTCAACACCTGGGTGAGCAGCGGGATGCAGCCGCCGCAGCCGGTGCCGGCCTTGGTTTCTGCCTTCAGTGCCGCCACGGTGTGGCAGCCTTTGTTGACCGCCTGGATGATGTCGCCTTTGCTGACGTCGAAGCAGGAGCAGATCTGCGCGCTTTCCGGCAGCGAATCCACGCCGATGGCCGGTTTGCTGCCCGCATGGGCCGGCAGGATCAGGCCGTCCGGGTTTTCCGGCAGTTCGATACCGTTCAACGCCAGCTGCAGCAGGTTGCCGTAGTCGCTGGTGTCGCCCACCAGCACCGCGCCGAGCAGGGTTTTGTTGTCGGCGCTGACCACGATGCGTTTGTAGACTTCTTTGCTTTCATCCAGATAAACGTAGCTGCGGGCGCCCTCGGTGCGGCCGTGGGCATCGCCGATGCCGCCGACGTCCACGCCCAGCAGCTTCAGCTTGGCGCTCATGTCGGCGCCCTGGAAGCCGTTTTCGCGGCCCAGCAGGTGATCGACGGCCACCTGCGCCATTTTGTAACCCGGCGCCACCAGGCCGAAGGTGCGATCGCGCCAGGCGGCGCACTCACCGATGGCGTACACGTCCGGATCCGACGTCTGGCAGCTGTCGTTGATGGCGATGCCGCCACGGCGGCCAATCTCCAGCCCGCATTGGCGCGCCAGCTTGTCCTGGGCGCGGATGCCGGTGGAGAACACGATGAAATCCACTTCCAGCAGGCTGCCGTCGGCGAAATGCATGGTTTTGCGCGCCGTGCCGCCGCCGTTGACGATCTCCTGGGTATTTTTGCCGGTGTGTACCTTGACGCCCATGCGCTCGATCTTGCGGCGCAGCTGGTCACCGCCCATCGGGTCGAGCTGTTCGGCCATCAGCACCGGAGCGAACTCGATCACGTGCGTTTCCACCCCCAGGCTTTTCAGGGCGCCGGCGGCTTCCAGCCCCAACAGCCCGCCGCCGACCACCGCACCACGTTTGCTGCGGCGTGCGCAGGCTTCGATGGCGTTCAGGTCTTCGATGGTGCGGTAAACGAAGCAGTCCTGGCTATCCGAGCCTTTAATCGGCGGGATCCACGGATAGGAGCCGGTGGCCATGATCAGCTTGTCGTAATAGACGGTGCGGCCGGTGTTGGAGTGGATCACCTTCTCGTCGCGATTGATGGTGATGGCGCGTTCGCCGACCAGCACTTTCACGCCGTGTTTTTCGTAAAAGCCTTCGCGCACCAGCGACAGCTCTTCGGCGGTGTGGTGCGAGAAGTAAGAGGAAAGGTGCACGCGATCGTAAGCGATGCGCGGTTCTTCGCAAAATACGGTGATTTCGAATTGGTCTTTGTTTGCTTTATCCAACAGATCTTCGATGAACCGGTGGCCGACCATGCCATTGCCGACGACGGCAAGTTTGACTCTGCTCATTATTGCCTCAAAATTCTGGTTTCCTAGGTTTACCTTATCCCTCTCGATGGGCAATTTATTGATGCAAATCAAGGACACCCTTATATACCTCTAACGTGGTATGTGGATGATTTTTCAGGTTTTTTGATAAGTTGCGGATTTTATTCACCTTTAGCTGAAGCGAGTCAGTTTGCCTGCAAATTACCCCGCAGGGAGTAAACGCAGGGGGTAGGCATGAAACGGCGACTTTGTCAGCGCGATCCGCTGCCAGTATGATGAAGAAAACCAGCGCAACGGCAGAGGTGAAGGGTGGCGACACGTCCATTGAAGTTTATCGACAACCTGCGTTTAAGCGGGCATGAAGGGTTGTGGCAACTGGCGATCGAACAGGGGCGCATCGCGCATCTGGTGCCGCAGCCGGAAGGGCAGGAGTGGCGCAGCGACGTGTTGGATGCGCAGGGCGGGCTGGCGTTGCCGGCGTTCGTCGAACCGCATATCCACCTGGATACCACGCAAACCGCCGGTCAGCCGGCCTGGAACCAGTCCGGCACGTTGTTCGAGGGCATTGAGCGCTGGGTCGAACGCAAAGCGTTGCTGACCCATGAAGACGTCAAACAGCGCGCCTGGCAAACGCTCAAGTGGCAGATCGCCAACGGCGTGCAATATGTGCGCACCCACGTCGACGTTTCCGATCCCTCACTGACCGCGCTGCGCGCCATGCTGGAGGTGAAACAGGAGGTGGCGCCCTGGGTGACGCTGCAGATCGTCGCCTTCCCGCAGGAGGGGATCCTTTCCTATCCCAACGGCGAAGCGCTGCTTGAAGAGGCGCTGCGGCTGGGGGCCGACGTGGTGGGCGCCATTCCGCACTTCGAATTCACCCGCGAATACGGCGTGGCGTCGCTGCACAAGGCGTTCGCGCTGGCGCAAAAATACGATCGGCTGGTGGACGTGCACTGCGACGAAATCGACGACGAGCAATCGCGCTTCGTCGAGACCGTGGCGGCACTGGCGCTGAAGCTGGAGATGGGGGCGAAAGTCACCGCCAGCCACACCACGGCGATGCATTCTTACAACGGCGCTTACGCCTCGCGGCTGTTCCGCCTGCTGAAAATGTCCGGCATCAACTTCGTCGCCAACCCGCTGGTGAATACTCACCTGCAGGGGCGTTTCGACAGCTACCCAAAACGGCGCGGCGTGACGCGGGTGAAGGAGATGCTGGAGGCGGAGATCAACGTCTGCTTCGGCCATGACGACGTGTTCGATCCCTGGTACCCGCTCGGCACCGCCAACATGCTGCAGGTGCTGCATATGGGGCTGCACGTGTGCCAGCTGATGGGCTATGGCCAGATCGACGACGGGCTGAAACTGATCACCAGCCACAGCGCGCGCACCCTGAACCTGAGCGACTACGGCCTGGCGGCCGGCAACAGCGCCAACCTGGTGATCCTGCCGGCGGAAAGCGGCTTCGACGCGGTGCGCCGCCAGACGCCGGTGCGTTATTCGATTCGCCAGGGGGCGGTGATCGCCGAAACGCGGCCGGCGGAAACCACGCTGTATTTGCAGCAGGATGAGAGGGTGGATTTTCGGCGTTAGCCGGTTCCTTTGCCCGCGACAATGAGGGTGAACATTATATGTCGTGGGCGCCCCTCTCGCGATAATTCCGGCAACGCGAGGTACATTATCGTTCGGCCGGTTAATGATTCTCTTTATAACCTGGAGTATCTAATAATTAATCGTTGAAATAATTTTAAGTGTGTTTTTTACCATGGAATGCGACTCATTAGTTATTTTTATCCTATATTTTCACTTCTTGTCGGATAATTGGTTGTTGATATTGATTTTAGTCAACGATTTGAGGGTTTTTATTTAATTCTGTGGATATTCATTGGGTTGTAATCTAATTTCCAGGGATTGGTGATTAACTTTATTGGTGTCTGACATGCAAGGATTGATGATGATTTTACGCCGCGTAGCATTGTTTAGTTTCCTGGTTTTTGGCGGGGCATGTTATGCGGCGCCTGCTGGCGAAGGTAGCGTTACGGATCCGACCAATGATTTTGATGACATAAACATTCAGGATCCCAATTGTGATAAGCGTGCCACAGAGAAATATTCGGCTAATGAATATAGGTATGCCATGTTCACGATGTGTGAAAAATATGTCGATGGGAAGATGGTTTTAATTCTATGGGTGAACAAGTATCAAGATTATAGTACGGGTTTTTGGTACGACTGGGAAGATCCTTATAAGTTGAGCCTGTTGGTTGGCATAAAACATGACGAAACAGGGCGAGAAAGTCAGCAGCTCTTTCAGTTATATGGATTTGGCAGGGATAAACGATTCGTCAGGGTGATACCAACACCAAGGTCTGGGAAATATACGTTTACTCTCAACGCGACCGTACATTCTGATAAAATAGGCAGCGGTAATGATATCTATGTTCGTCTAAGTAAAGTCGTAAATATTGGTCCCGATGGCGCTAATGTTTTAATGGAGCTGACGGATGCGATAGAAAAAAACAAAGATGCGCCATTCGTATACACTTTTGATAAAGACCATCAGATACCAATGCGCTCAGGCATTGACGAGTACTATGCCAATAACCAAAATGGGACACTGCTGGTTATTCCCAATGTGAGTAAATTGGTGCCGTCATTGCTGTTGGACATGAAAAAGCGGACATCGCTACGGTGCGAAAAGAATGACAATGCGTCAACGGACGATGGGGTTAAACAATCTAATGAAATTTATTACCCTGTTGGCGCATGGGGAAGGTTGGCTTTTCCCGATATTGTGCTGAACGTTAACTATTTTGATATCAGGCCGCAAAGACGTGGCAGTACCTGGATAAGTAACGGTTGTGCAACGCCGCTTGGTATGTACTATGACAATGTTAAAGACGGTGCAACGCAGCCGGAGCTGGAAACCGGTGACTATTTCCCCGGGCTGCGCCATTTCGTCGATGAGCATAATAAAGCCGCGCCGGTCGACACACTTTTTTGGGAAATGAATCAGCTTGGTATTCCGTTGCACATTGTAAATAACACCGATCGGTTTAGTACTGAAGCCACGCGTTTTGCCGATAGGCTAAGCAATATGAGGGCTCAGTTTGTGGCCTTTTCTGGAACCTCGCTGATTCCACGGCGTGATGACGGCCCAGAAGGTCAGCCGGATAACGGGCCGGCTCAAACGACCCGGATTGCCCTGGGTTACCATAACAAGCAGGATCGTCTCTATATTTTTCACGGCGGTGCCTACCGTGACGGCGTCGACCGCGGGGATCTGACCGCGTTGTTCCGGGCATTGGAAGCCAAGATGGCGGTAGAACTGGACGGCGGTGGTTCCGCCGCATTGGTTATCAAAAACGGCATTGCAAAATGGGGCGGCGGCGAAGCGCCCAAGAGCAGCTGCCCTAACTCTGGCGCTTGGTGCTCGCCGATAAAACAACCCGACGGGAATGCCCGACCGGTGCCTTCCTGGTTGGGAATCGAACTGAACCAGCCCTGAACAGTGATATAACTCCCGGCGGGCAGCGAGTCATCCGGGAGCGCGCCATCAGTTTAACGAAAATTCAGGTGCGGCCGAAATCATATACAATCCATAGGCGCGCAGCGCATCACGATAGATACCCAGTTTGCGTTTCCCTTCGAATTTCATCTCTTCTTCGGAGGCGTCTGGGGCCGCGACGGTTGTGATGTTATAGTGTTCTCCTTTGGCCAGGGCGAGGGATTGCAAAATGACATGGCACCTGCGCACATGGGTTGCGGAACTGACGATGACAATGTCATTTCGTTTTGCTTGTTTGATGATGTAACGTGAATAAATAAAGTTTTCTACGGTATCTGTCGCGTAGTTTTCGGCAATTATCCTGTTTTCGTCTATTCCTTGGGCAATCAGCCATTGCTTCATTTCGATACCTTCACTTTTGTCATTTCTCGGCACACCGCCCGTTACGATAATTTTAGCCTCAGGCAACATTTTCGCCATGGCTAAGGTTTTTTTCAGCCGGTCTATCAATATATTATCCATGACGCCATCCTCTTTTAATGCATAGCCTAAGGTGAGTATTAGCGCTGGCTTGTCTGTGTTGTAGCCGGCGGGGAGTGTTTCCGCTATTGGCATAGCTAATTGCTCATTGATATTGCCGATTATGGTCGCCACATCTTTTGCTCGCTGCGCACTGATTTTCTTTAGGGCCGACATTTCGTTGGTAATTGATTGCCCCAGGTAGTGTTTGTACATCACCAGATAGCTCAGCGCATCAATATCACCACCGGTTTGGGTATTTATTCCGGCGTAGACGTCCAGTGCTTTATTAATATTTCCTTGCAGTATGTAGGTGTTTCCCAGGCTAAATAGGACGTCCAGGCGTTGTGGTGCACTCTGGTGAGCCGAGGATAGCGCATTTTCCAATTTTTCCAGGTTATAAATCTCATAGGCGTTTTTCGCAGTTAAGAGAAATTGGTGCGTTGCGTTACGCGCATTAATGGCTGAAGCCGTTGTGAATGACGCATTTTTACCATAGACGGGAGCATGGCTTATCAAAGATAAGAGCAAGGCATAAAATATAATCTTCATTTATGATATTCCTTTATATATATTTGATGGTAATATTTTAGAGCCGAATGAGTGAAAATGATAAGTGAAATGGCTAAGTGAGCGATATTCGCCGGTAGGCCAGTGTTGTTTTTTATTAATCGGAGTTTTCAAATATAAAGGGTGCTGGCATTTTATACAATGCCAATTTAATCACGCTCCGTCACCCCGCGAATTGGAGATGAAATTCGGTTATGCCGCCGGCCCAGGGCGCGTTGGCCCAGCTTATGGAAAAGAGGAGAGAATAAAAAATGCCGGCCAGGTAGAAGCGGCCGGCATTTATCTAAGGAGAGGGGCATTATCAGTCAACGACGATGAATTCAGCCCTGTGTGCGGATCAGTGCGTCACGTGGCCGTGGCTGCGGTGCTTGGTCACGAAGCCCAGCAGCAGGCACATCACGAACACCGCCAAATACAGGCCGTTGGCGGTGGTCAGCGCCGCGTGCGCGCCGCCTTTCGCCACGATCGGGCCGGTAACCACGAAGGTCAACATGGTGCCGATGGTGCCGCAGGTCAGGATAAAGTTGACCAGCTTCGGCGAGGAGACCTTGGTCTGCAGCGAGCCGAGGGTGATCAGCGTGGTGTAGATGGCGCTGGAAACGAAGCCCAGGGCCATGATGTAGTAGCCCAGGTGCTCCGGGTTGTCGGTGCTGACGAACAGGTACATCGCGCCGGTAGCCAGTGCGGCCAGCACGGTCACGATGCGCTGCAGATCGAAGAAGCGCAGGATGAAGCTGAACACCCACATGCCGACCATGTAAGAGGTCCAGAAGTCGCTCACCAGCTTACCGGCCTGGCCGATGTCCATGTTGAACGACTTGGTGGCGTACTCAGGCACCCACTGAATGAAGCCCAGCTGGCCGAGAATGTAGCACAGCGCGGCGATCGACAGGAACAGCACGCCGATGCCCCATTTTTCTTTCTCGACCGGCTGGCCGGCGTCGGCGCCTTTCTTGCCCAGCACCGGGAATTCGGAGCACAGGGTCAGCACGAAGATCCCCACGTACAGCAGGCCGATGCAGGCATAAACCCAGTACCAGCCGATATGGCGGGCCAGCAGCATCGCGGCGACGATCGGGAAGATCATCCCGGCCATGCTGAAGAAGGAGTCGGTGAACAACAGGCGCGAACCGCGCTGGCGGCCGGCATACATGTGGGTGATCAGGAAGGTGCCGATCGACATGGTGATACCGCTAACCACGCCGAGGATAAACATGCACAGCGAGAACATGGTCAGGCTCTTGCCGAGCATCAGCCCGGCGACCGCCAGCACCATCAGGACAAAGCCGAAGATCAGCTGACGCTTCAGCGGGATGATTTCCATCAGCCAGGCATTGAGGAAGATCGAAATCAAAATACCGGCGTTGAGGAAAGTAAAGGTGTTGCTCATGCTGGAAACCGGCAGGTTAAAGTACTCTGCAATGTTTCCCATCACCATCCCTGTGACGATCACTAAAGCACCGGTCAGCGCGTACGAAAAGAAGCTGATCCAGGTAAGCCGTATGCGGTTACTGTCATTCATTGTATAGGCCTGAATATGTCTGTTAGAGGTTTTAACGCTGGCATAAGGCCGCTGGCTTTTCCTGGCAAACGCAGAAAAAAGTCCCGATCAGGCCACCAGGGGGCGGATCCTAGCACAGACAACGGGATTTTTTGTGATGGCTGTCGATTTTTTGATGTAACCCATGAAGGGCCGGTGTGCATTATTGTGATCTATTTGCGTACCGTCACAACGGAATCACGGTTGACGATCGTCGGCTCAAACCGGTGCGCCGGGGTGGCGGGGTCGATCAACCTGCGCGCCGCGTATTGGGCCATCTCGCTGATGGGAAAATGTACGCTGCTCAACGCCGGGCGCACGAAAGGCGCGCGTTCGCCGCTGTCGTAGCAGATCAAGGAGATATCCTGCGGCACCCGCAGGCGGTGTTCGTTGATCGCCAGCAGCGCGCCGATCGCCATCTCTTCGTTGCAGCAGTAGATGGCGCTGGGCCGCGCGGCTTGCCGCAGTAGCCGATCGGCGCAGCGGTAACCGCTTTCCAGATCGTAGACGCCCTCCAGGCAGGCCACCGGATCGATATTCGCCGCCTGCATCGCCTCTTCAAATCCCTGCAGCCGCAGGCGGCTCGACGGGCGTTCACGCGGGCCGCTGATGCAGGCGATGCGCCGGTGCCCGGCATCGAGCAGCTGCTGCGTCGCCATGCGGCTGGCGAGCGGGTGATCGAAGGTGACGCAGCGGTCTTCCAGCCCCGGCACCAGACGATCGAGCAATACGAAATCACGTTGCTCCGCCGCCAATTGGCGCAGCCGATCGTCGCTGAGAAAACGCACGTGCAGGATCACGCCGTCGCAGCGCAGGCTAAATAGCCGCTGCACCGCCTGCCATTCGTTTTCGGCGCTGTTGCGGCCCTGGGTCACCAGCAGCTGTTTGCCGTGGGATTCGGCCTCGGTCTGCACGAAGTCCATCAGCGCGCCGAAAAAGCCGCCGCGGTACGAGGTGGTGACCAGCCCAAGGGTATTGCTGTGGCTGGAGGCGAGCGCGCGGGCCGCCGGGTTGGGGGTGTAACCGAGCTGGGCAACGGCGCGTTCAACCTTCTCGCGGGTCGGCGCCTTGACGTTGCTGTCGCCATTCACCACGCGCGATACGGTGGCGCGCGAAACGCCCGCCAGCGCTGCGACATCTTCCAGTGTCACCATCGTCCCACTCCTGAATTACGGCTAAAAAAATGGGTTCGGCGCGCCGAACCCCTGTCTGGCTGCGTATAGCCGCTTACCTGAACTGCGGCAAATACGGCGCGTTTATCGTCAACACTTCTTCCAGCAGCGGCTGCGCCAGGTTGGCGTTGCCCACCAACGGGTTGGCGATCAGCGCCAGCAACCCGCTGCGGCGATCGCCGTGCACCGCCGCCTCGATGGTCAGGCGTTCGTAGGCTTTCACCTGCTGCGTCAGGGCCTGCATCGGCTCCGGCAGCGGGCCGAAGGTCAGCGGGTGCGCGCCCTGAGCATCAACGATACAGTTGATTTCTATCACAGCATCGTCCGGCAGGCCATGGATTGCGCCGCGGTTTGCGGTGTTGACCACTAATTGCGTGCCGAGATTATTATGGATAGCACGAATCAGCTCCAGCGCAACTTCGGAATAGAAAGAACCGCCGCGGAAGCTGAGCTGCTCCGGTTTCGTGTTCAGCTGCGGATCGGCATACAGCTCGAACAGCTCTTTCTCCACCTGCATCACCTGCTCGGCGCGGGTGCCGCGCTCGCCGGCGGCGGCCATCTCTTCCGCCAGCATCTCGCGGGTCTGGTAAAAATAGCGGTGGTAGGGGCAGGGGATGGCGCCGAGCGCGCGCAGGAAGTCCGGCTGCCAGGGCTCTTCCTTGATGTTGTTCATGGTCAGCGCCGCGCCGTCGCACAGCATGTCGATCACCTTGGCGGTGACGTCGCGCCCCTGCTGCGTGACCTGATGCACCCAGACCATGTGGTTCAGGCCGGCGAAGCGCAGCTGCACGTCGGCGTAAGGCGCCTGCAGCATGTTGGCGATCATGTGATGCATGCTGATCGGCACGTTGCACAGGCCGATGATCTTCGCTTTGGTAAAGCGGGACACCGCCTCGGTGACGATGCCGGCCGGGTTGGTGAAGTTGATGATCCAGGCGTCCGGCGCCAGTTTTTCCACCCGGCGAGCGATGTCCAGCATCACCGGGATGGTGCGCAGCGCCTTGGCGAAGCCGCCGACGCCGGTGGTCTCCTGGCCGAGCAACTGGTATTTCAGGCCCAGCCGTTCGTCGGCGGCGCGCGCCGGCAGTTGCCCGACGCGGAACTGGGTCAGCACGAAGGCGGCGCCGCGAATGGCGTTGTCCAGCGCAAAGTGCACGCTGACCTTCACCTGCTCCAGCCCGTGGCGCGCCAGCATGCGGCGGGTCAGGGCGGCGATGGTTTCCACTTTTTGCCGGCCCGGTTCGACGTCCACCAGCGCCAGCTCGGTGACCGGCAGCTCCTCAATGCGCTGGATCAGCCCATCGACCAGCTCTGGAGTGTAGCTGCTGCCGCCGCCGATCACGGCGATTTTGAGTACGCTCATGGGCGGCCCTCCGTCTGCGACTGACGGCGATAGAGCTCGATCATGTCGTCGGCCAGATCCTGGATCACCATGGCGTTCATCAGATGATCCTGCGCATGCACGGTGATCAGGTTGATCGCCAGTTTGCCGCAGCCTTCGTCCAGGCCGATCAGCTCGGTCTGGATCAGGTGTGCTTTCTTCACCCACTCTTTGGACTCGGCCATGTGCCTGGCCGCGGCGGCGAAGTCGCCGGCGCGCGCTTGCCGCAGCGCCGTCAACGCATTGCTGCGCGCGCTGCCGGAGAACACCAGCAGTTCCATGATGGTGCTTTCAAACTCGGGGCTGACTTCAGTCATCAGTTCACTCACGTCATTTCTCCAGGGGTTGCGCGGCGACGCCGCCGTGGGATGCTTCAGTATCCGCTCTTTTTATTATGAGAGCGCTCTCATTTATATAGAGTAACGGCAATGCGTGTGCAAACTGGGAGGCAGATCGCAAAAATCAACCCAGGGCGGCGCGGGGCAAAAAATGCGTGATGCGGTTGGCAAAAAAGCCTTCTGCGCCCATACTTTCCGCAGCAAAATTCAGGGCCGCCTAGGATATGTCCCGTAATTGGGTAAATATAGGTAAATGGCTGGTACTTGCCGATACAGCTCTTTAGAATCAAAGCGCTTTTCCGTTGTTTGTCTCTCAGAGAAAGGACCCGTTAATGTTCAAACGTACTTTAGTGACCTTCGTCGCGCTGTGTTCCCTCACAGCGATGGCGCCAGCCGCACTCGCCGCCGGTGAGACCCACGTCATGCTGACGACCTCGGCGGGGAATATCGAGTTGGCGCTCGACAGCCAGAAGGCACCGGTTTCCACCCAGAACTTCGTCGATTACGTGAACAGCGGGTACTACAACAACACCATTTTCCATCGCGTGATCCCGGGCTTTATGATCCAGGGCGGCGGTTTCACCGCTGACATGCAGCAAAAATCCACCAAGGCGCCGATCAAGAACGAAGCCGACAACGGCTTGCGCAACCTGCGCGGCACCATCTCGATGGCGCGCACCGCCGACAAGGACAGCGCCACCAGCCAGTTCTTCCTGAACGTGGCGGATAACGCCTTCCTGGATCACGGCCAGCGTGACTTCGGCTACGCGGTGTTCGGCAAAGTGGTGAAAGGCATGGACGTGGTGGACAAAATTGCCCAGGTGCCGACCGGCAACGTCGGCCCTTACCAGAATGTGCCGACCAAACCGGTGGTGATTCTGTCGGCCAAGGTGCTGCCGTAAGTTTTTTGGCCGATCCCGTTGGGGTCGGCCGCTCCTTCCTCCCGAAGCCTTGCCTTCATCACTGTTTTCTCCCGCGCCTCATGCTCTAATCGGCAGACAATAATCAGACCGGAAATCCGGCGTTCGCCCTTTGTTGTCTCTGGATGAGTTGCTGCCATGTATGAATTTAACCAGGTGCTGTTGCTGTTGCAGCAGATGTGCGTCTATCTCGTTATCGCCTATCTGCTGAGCAAAACCCCGCTGTTCATCCCGCTGATGCAGGTGACCATCCGCCTGCCGCACAAGCTGCTGTGCTACGTGATCTTCTCGGTGTTCTGCATCATGGGCACCTACTTCGGGCTGCACATTCAGGATTCGATCGCCAACACCCGCGCGATAGGCGCGGTCCTGGGCGGTCTGCTGGGCGGGCCGTCGGTGGGCTTTCTGGTCGGGCTGACCGGCGGCCTGCACCGGTATACGCTCGGCGGCATGACCGATGTGGCCTGCGCGATTTCCACGGTGTCGGAAGGCCTGGTCGGCGGCATCGTACACAGCATCGCCATGCGCCGCGGGCGCATCGAGCTGCTGTTCAATCCGCTGTTTGTCGGCGGCGTGGCGCTGGTGGCGGAAGTGCTGCAGATGGCGATCATCCTGGCGGTGGCGCGCCCCTACGACGAAGCGTTGCAGCTGGTGGAGCACATCGCGCTGCCGATGATGATCGCCAATACCGTCGGTGCGGCGATGTTCATGCAAATCCTGCTGGATAGGCGCGCGATGTTCGAAAAATACACCAGCGCCTTCTCTTCCAAGGCGCTGAAGATCGCCGAGCGCACCGAGGGCATCCTGCGGCAGGGCTTCGATCAGGAGAACAGCATGAAGGTCGCCCGGGTGATCTATCAGGAGCTGGGCATCGGCGCGGTGGCGATCACCGATCGCGACAAGCTGCTGGCGTTTATCGGCATCGGCGACGACCACCACCTGCCGGGCACGCCGATCGCCTCGGTGCATTCGCATCGCGCCATCGACAACAACGAGGTGGTGTACGCCGACGGTAATCAGCTCTCTTACTGCTGCTCGATCAATCCTGCCTGCAAGCTGGGATCGACGCTGGTGATCCCGCTGCGCGGCGAAAATCAGCGGGTGATCGGCACCATCAAGCTGTATGAGCCGAAAAGCCAGCTGTTCAGCACCATCAACCGTACGCTGGGCGAAGGCATCGCCAGCCTGCTGTCGGCGCAGATCATGGCCGGACAGTACGAGCGCCACAAGCAGCTGCTGGCGCAGTCGGAGATCAAGCTGCTGCATGCGCAGGTCAATCCGCATTTCCTGTTCAATGCCTTGAATACTCTGGTGGCGGTGATCCGCCGCGATGGCGAACGCGCCTGCGATCTGGTGCAGTCTCTCTCGACCTTCTTTCGTAAAAACCTCAAACGTTCCGATGACGAAGTCAGCCTGGCGGACGAGATTGAACACGTGAACGCCTACCTGCAGATCGAGAAAGCGCGCTTCGCCGATCGGCTGGAGATCGCGGTATCGCTGCCGGAGGCGCTGTTGGCGGTGCGGCTGCCGGCGTTCTCGCTGCAGCCGATCGTCGAGAACGCCATCAAGCATGGCACCTCGCATCTGCTGGGCGTGGGCCGCATCGAAATCGGCGCCTGCTGCGAAGGGGAGCATCTGCTGCTGCAGGTGACGGACAACGCCGGGCTGTTCCAGCCGAAACCGAACTGCAGCGGGCTGGGGATGAACCTGGTGGATAAACGCATTCGCGTGCGCTACGGCGAAGGCTATGGCGTGCAGGTGGATTGCCGACCGGACGCCTACACCCGCATTACGCTCAATGTTCCCATGGAGAGGGCCGCCTGATGTTAAACGCACTGATTGTTGACGATGAACCTTCCGCGCGCGACAACCTGCGCCACCTGCTGGAAGCTGAAGCGGGGATCGCGATTATCGGCGAGTGCGCCAACGCCATTGAAGCCATCAGCCAGATCCACCGGCTGCAGCCGGACGTGGTGTTTCTCGATATCCAGATGCCGCGCATCAGCGGGCTGGAAATGGTCGGCATGCTGGATCCCAACCGCATGCCGCACATCGTGTTTCTGACCGCCTACGACGAATACGCGGTGCAGGCGTTCGAGGAGCACGCCTTCGACTACCTGCTGAAGCCGGCGGAGCCGAAGCGGCTGAGCAAGACGCTGCAACGTCTGCGGCAGCGCAGTGCGCCGCAGGACGTGACGGCGCTGGAAGAGAGCGCCGGTTACCTGAAATACATTCCCTGCACCGGCCACAGCCGCATCTATCTGCTGCGCTTCGACGAAGTGCTGGCGATCCGCTCCAAACTGAGCGGGGTCTTCGTGGTGCGCAGCGACGGCATGGAGTGTTTCACCGAGCTGACGCTGCGCACGCTGGAAAGCCGCACGCCGCTGGTGCGCTGCCATCGGCAGTATCTGGTCAATCTGGAGCAGGTGCGCGAGATCCGCTTCGAAGAGGGCGGCGCGGCGGAGATGATCATGTCGGCCGGCGATCCGGTGCCGGTCAGCCGGCGCTATTTGAAGACGCTGAAGGAGCAGTTGGGGCTGCGGGGGTGACTATGCCGGCGGCCACCGACGGCGAGTATGCACGATGGCCAATACGATGACGCGTTGAGCCGCCCATTCATAGACCAGCAAATAGGACGGGGAGATGACCAGCTCGCGCGTACCGGCTATCCGCCCCGTTTTCCCGCTGGCGGATGATGCACGAGGCGTGCCGCCGCGTCAGCGATTTTTGCATCATTTTCTGCGGCGGCGGCCGGATTTTTAAGTTCCAACCATTCATAAATCGCCAGACGATCGGCGATGGCGGGTTCCGTCCATGTCAGTTTCACAAAAGTCCTTTTGTGTTTTATCGCGTTGATTTGGCTCTGCGTTCGGCGAAATAAGCGGCCACCTCTTCATCGTCGGCGAATTTGCCTTCACGCAACGCCTTACGGCTTACCTCGACCTTTTCCTTTAACCACTGGTTGTACTCTTCCTGTTGCGCCTGGCGGCTGACAAACTCGCGCATGAAATCACGCAGCAGTTGCGAAGCCGTGCGATCGGCGGCCTTTGCCGCGCTGGCGAAAGCGGTTTTTAACTCTTCATCCACGCGGATTACCACGGTAGATTCAGACATGGTATTTACCTCGTATATACAGCGTAATGCTCACTATAGCACTGGTGCTTTATTGTTCAAGCAAAGGCGCTTTGACGCTAAGCGCAATCTGAATTCATCAGGCCCCGACGGCGCCCATTTTGTTTGTCCTTGACGGGGTTACGCGGCGCTTATAGCTTTATTGCATCCACAGGCGCGTTTCGCGCCGCGTCAGCGTCAAAGGAACAGAAAATGAGTGAACCACGGATTATCGCCAAAGCGATGAAAGACGGAAAACCGGAGCAGGATCTGGTGATTTTGCCGGCGTTGGCCAACCGCCACGGGCTGATCACCGGGGCAACCGGCACCGGCAAGACGGTGACGCTGCAGAAAATGGCCGAACAGTTCTCGCGCATCGGCGTGCCGGTGTTCCTGGCGGACGTGAAGGGCGATCTGTCCGGCATCGGCGCCGAGGGCGTGCCTTCCGAGAAACTGCAGGCGCGCCTGGCGGCGATCGGCGTCAGCGACTGGCAGCCGCAGGCCTGCACCATTATCCCGTGGGATATTTACGGTGAAAAGGGGCACCCGATCCGCGCCACGATTTCCGATCTCGGGCCGCTGCTGCTGGGGCGCCTGTTGGATCTGAACGAGGTGCAAAGCGGCGTGCTGCAGCTGGTGTTCAAGATCGCCGATGACAACGCGCTGCTGTTGCTGGACATGAAGGATCTGCGCACCATGCTGCAGTTCGTCGGCGACAACGCCAAACAATTCCAGACCCAGTACGGCAATATCTCTGCCGCGTCGATCGGCGCCATTCAGCGCGGGTTGCTGACGCTGGAAGAGCAGGGCGCTGACCAGTTCTTCGGCGAGCCGATGCTCGACATCAACGATCTGATGAAAACCGACGCCAACGGCCACGGCGTGATCAACCTGCTGGCGGCGGACAAGCTGATCAATCAGCCGAAGCTGTATTCGGTGTTCCTGCTGTGGCTGCTGGCCGAGCTGTTCGAGCACCTGCCGGAAGTGGGCGACCCTGAACAGCCGAAGCTGGTGTTCTTCTTCGATGAGGCGCACCTGCTGTTCAACGACGCGCCGGCGGCGCTGCTGACCAAGATCGAACAGGTGGTGCGCCTGATCCGCTCCAAAGGCGTCGGCATTTACTTTGTCACCCAGAACCCGCTGGACATCCCGGACAGCGTGCTGGGCCAGCTGGGTAACCGCGTGCAGCATGCGCTGCGCGCCTTCACGCCGCGCGATCAGAAGGCGGTGAAGACGGCGGCGCAAACCCTGCGCGCCAATCCGGCCTTCGATGCCGAAACGGCGATCACCGAGCTGGGCGTGGGTGAAGCGCTGGTGTCATTCCTCGACGAGAAGGGCCGGCCGAACGTGGTGGAGCGGGCGATGGTGATCGCGCCGGAATCCAAAATGGGCATGCTCGGCGCGGAAGGGCTGAACAGTGCGATCAACAAGTCGCCGCTGTATGGCCGCTATGAGGATATGATTGACCGCGAGTCCGCCTACGAGAAGCTATCGTCGGGCGGTTTTGCCACCGTCGGCACCCCGCAGCAGGGGCAGCAACCGCAGGCGCAACAGCAACAACAGCAGGCGGGCGGCGGCCTGATGGACGGCCTGAACGAGCTGCTGTTCGGTTCCACCGGCCCGCGCGGCGGCAAGCGCGACGGCATTGTCCAGACCGCCGCCAAGAGCATGGCGCGCGATCTCGGCCGCCAAATCTTGCGCGGCGTGCTGGGCTCGATCACCGGCGGCCGTAAAAAGTAAGCGGAAATTATCGTCGGCAGCGGCGGGTTAAATCAGTACACTGTGGCGGCATTTTTCTCTGCCGGACCTAACATGCTGCTGCTGATCGATAACTACGACTCCTTTACCTATAACCTTTACCAGTACTTCTGCGAATTGGGCGCCGAGGTGCTGGTGAAGCGCAACGATGAGCTGCAGCTGGCCGATATCGAGCGGCTGGCGCCGCAGCATCTGGTGATTTCCCCTGGCCCCTGCACCCCGAACGAAGCGGGTATCTCGCTGGCCGCCATTCGTCATTTCGCCGGCAAACTGCCGATCCTCGGCGTGTGCCTGGGGCACCAGGCGCTGGGGCAGGCGTTCGGCGCCGAGGTGGTGCGCGCCCGCGCGGTGATGCACGGCAAAACCTCGGCGATTCGTCATCTGGGCGTCGGCGTGTTTCGCGGCCTGAGCGATCCGCTGACCGTGACCCGCTACCACTCGCTGGTGCTGAAAGCCGATACGCTGCCGGACTGTTTTGAAGTGACCGCCTGGAGCGAACGCGACGGCGTGCGCGACGAGATCATGGGCATCCGCCACCGCACTTTGGCGCTGGAAGGCGTGCAGTTCCATCCGGAAAGCGTGCTCAGCGAGCAGGGCCACCAGCTGCTGGATAATTTCCTTCAGCGTTAATCCCGATGCGTTTTTTTCGCTCGCCAGGCGTTTTGCGTTTGCGCTCGATTGGTTTTTTATGCATATTTAGTGATTATGTTTTCAATATGACATTACGATAGCGCTGAAAAACCTTCAGGGTGGAGCCGAAAATGACTGAAAAATCCGCAGTGAGCCGCAGCACCTTTGACCAGGTGATCCTGCCTGTTTATGCACCTGCCCAGTTTGTGCCGGTGCGCGGCCAAGGCAGCCGGGTCTGGGATCAACAGGGAAAAGAGTACATCGATTTTTCCGGCGGCATCGCGGTGACGGCGCTGGGGCACTGCCATCCGGCGCTGGTCGAGGCGCTCAAACGCCAGGGCGAAACCCTGTGGCATACCAGCAACGTCTTCACCAATGAGCCTGCGCTGCGCCTGGCGAGCAAACTGATCGACGCCACCTTCGCCGATCGGGTGTTCTTCGCCAACTCCGGCGCAGAGGCCAACGAGGCGGCGTTCAAACTGGCGCGTCATTACGCCATCACCCGCCACAGCCCCTACAAAACCAAAATCATCGCCTTCTATAACGCGTTTCATGGCCGCACGCTGTTCACCGTGTCGGTGGGCGGGCAGGCCAAATATTCCGACGGGTTCGGGCCGAAGCCGGCCGACATCGTGCACGTGCCGTTCAACGACTTGGCGGCGGTGAAGGCGGTGATGGACGACCACACCTGCGCGGTGGTGATGGAGCCGATTCAGGGCGAGGGCGGCATTACGCCGGTCGATGCCGGCTTCCTCAAAGGCGTGCGCGAGCTGTGCGACCAACATCAGGCGCTGCTGGTGTTCGACGAAGTGCAAAGCGGCATGGGGCGCAGCGGCAAACTGTTCGCCTATATGCATTATGGCGTGACGCCGGATATTCTCACCACCGCCAAGGCGCTGGGCGGCGGTTTCCCGGTCAGCGCCATGCTGACTACCGAAGAGATCGCGTCGGTGATGCAGGTGGGCACCCACGGCACCACCTATGGCGGCAACCCGTTGGCCTGCGCGGTGGCGGAGGCGGCGCTGGACGTGATCAATACGCCGGAGGTGCTGAGCGGCATCGAGCAGCGTCATGCGCTGTATGTGCAGGCTTTGCAGCATATCGGCGATAAATACGGTATTTTCACCGCGATTCGCGGCATGGGGTTGCTGATTGGCGCCGAGCTGACGCCGCATTATCACGGCAGAGCGCGCGACTTCCTCACCGCCGCCGCCGCGCGCGGGTTGATGATCCTCAACGCCGGGCCGAACGTGATTCGTTTCGCGCCGTCACTGGTGGTGGAGCTGCAGGATATCGAGGCCGGCATGGCGCTGTTCGAGCTGGCGGTGCAGGATGTGATCAACGCCTGACGCCCGCGCGGCATATAACGGGGCGCGGCATGCCGCGCCCTTATTGATCGCGCAGTTTGCGCTTGAGCCAAATGCCGTGGTGCGGGCGCTGGCGCCAGGCCAGCGAAGAAATGGTGTGCATCACGCTCAGGTGCGACAGAATGCGCCGCAGATGGCGCTCCATCTCGGTAACGGGCATCTCCGGATGCAGATCCGGCGGCTGCATGATGCCGCTGTTGCCGCTGCTCGGGCCGTCGTATTCCAACCGCTGTTGGCAGCTTTGCAGCGCGATTTCACAGGCCTGCAGATACGCTTCCGCCAGTTTTGGCGTCAGCATGTAGTGTTCGCGCGCCAGAATGGTCATGGCGTTCAGGTGCTCGACGATGAACTGGCTATGCGTGACCCACAGCCGCATGTCCGCCAGATAGTCCGACGCGAACCCCGGCTCCTGCATCGCCTGATTGAGCGAGGTGAATAGCGCATTGTGCGCCTGGTTGACCTGCATGCGGGTATAGGCCAACGCGGTGGCGTCCGGTTCCGGCTGTTCCAGCATCAACCGCAGCGCGGTTTGATCGTGCTCCAGCGCCTGATGGGCATTCTTGCGCAGCAGCCCGCTTTGCCACTGCGGCCACAGCCAAATGGTGCCGCCGAACGCCAGCACGCAGCCGATCAGCGTATCGATCAGGCGCGGCACCAGGAAATGCGAGCCGTTCAGCGCCAGCAGCTGCAGGGTGTAAACCGCCGTGACCGTAAAGCCAATCACCGACAGCCCGTAGTTCTTGCGCGAAACCAGGTAGGCCAGCAGCGTGATCACCAACATGATGCTCAGCGTTTCGCCTTCCGGCAGCTGCAGCTGCAGCAGCCCGGCCGCCAGCAAAAGCCCGGCAATCGTGCCCAGCGCACGGTGCTGAATACGCACTCGGGTGGCGTTATACCCGTTTTGGCTCACCAGCATGATGGTGAGCAGGATCCAGTAAGGCTTCGGCAGATTGAACACCGCACCCAGGCTGCTGCCGACTGCCAGCGTCACGCCCAGCCGCGCGGCGTTGCGCAGGGCGGTGGACTTGAACGACAGATAGCTGGCCAGCGCCGGCCAAAACGGCAGGCGGTGCTGGCCGGGCATCAGGTCGCGGCGGTACAGCGGATGCTGGGTGCGCAGCAGGCGGGCGATGCGGCTGAAGTGGTAATAACAAAACTGGCCGACCGGGTTATCGGGATGCTGCGCCGCCATTTTTTCCAGCGCCGCCAGCTCGTGGGCCATGGAGAAGCGCTTCGAATGTTGATGATAGAGAATATCGTGCGCCACTACGCGCAGCCGGCCGGCGATCACCTGAGCGTTGCGGCGAATGATTGCTTCGGCCTGGCTCTGCTCCACCAGTTTTTGCACCTCCTCCGGCAGATGCAGGCTGACGGTGATGTGCTCCTGCAGGTCCATCGCCACCTGAAAGGCGCGCTGCAGGCGCTTTTGCTCGAGGTTGTTGGCGTGCGGCAGGAAATTAAGCTGTTGGTACAACAGGCTGATCAGATCCATCACCTTTTGCTGGCGCACCAGCAGCGGTGGCAGCGCGGTTTGCGGATCGGTGTGCTGGGTCAGCAGCGAGTATTTGGCTTCGAAATAGTCCGCCAGTTCCAGGTAGAGCTGGCTCAGGGTCTCGCGCATCGGCTGCTCTTTCCACAGCTTGAACCAGAACCAGGTGAATAAGCCGTACCAGACGGTGCCGATGGCGTACAGCAGCGGTGCCTGCCAGAGAGGCACCGTGCCGGCCGTGCTGAGGGCGAAGATGGCGGCCACCAGCGCCGCCGGCAACAGCCGGGCGTGCAGCGGGCTGATTTCACCGGTGACGCCGAGCAGCAGCGCCAGGCCCAGCATCAGCGCCGGCAGCGGCACGTGCCACAGCAGTGCCTGTTGCAGCAGCACGCTGCTGAAGGCGAACAGCGAGCCGCCAACCACCAGCCGTTTAAAGAAGCGCTTATGCGGCGTGTCCAGACCGGCGATATTGCAGCAGGCGGGCACCAGAGAGAACATCAGGCCGAGCTGCAGCTGGCCTATCAGCAGGCCGAACAGCACCGGCAGGCACAACACCAGCGTTTGTCGCAGTGCGTAGTTGATTTCCGGGTGGTAGATCAGGCGGCGCCACATGGCAGAGAGCAGATAAAAAAACGGCGCAGATTGCGCCGTTTCTTCAGGGATTAACGGGTGCCGTAGACGACAATGGTTTTGCCGTGGGCGGAAATCAGGTTTTGATCTTCCAGCATTTTCAGAATACGGCCAACGGTTTCGCGCGAGCAGCCGACGATCTGGCCGATCTCCTGGCGGGTGATCTTGATCTGCATGCCGTCCGGGTGAGTCATGGCGTCGGGTTGCTTCGCCAGATTCAGCAGGGTTTGCGCGATGCGGCCGGTAACGTCCAGGAAGGCGAGGTTGCCCACTTTTTCGGAGGTGACCTGCAGGCGGCTCGCCATTTGGGCGGACAGACGCATCAGGATGTCCGGGTTCACCTGGATCAGCTGGCGGAATTTCTTGTAGGAAATTTCGGCCACTTCACAGGCGGTTTTCGCGCGAACCCAGGCGCTGCGCTCCTGGCCTTCTTCGAACAATCCGAGCTCGCCGATGAAATCCCCCTGGTTGAGGTAGGACAGGATCATCTCTTTACCTTCTTCATCCTTGATCAGCACCGCGACGGAGCCTTTCACGATGTAGTAAAGCGTTTCGGCCTTTTCACCTTGGTGAATCAGCGTACTCTTCGATGGATATTTGTGGATATGGCAATGAGACAGGAACCATTCGAGAGTAGGGTCTGTTTGCGGTTTGCCGAGAACCATTCGCTGTTATCCTCTGTTGTTATCGCTGCCTTGTGTCACAGGGGTCAGAGTTCCCTGTAAAACCCGCCTGTAGCCGCAGTCATGAGCGAGGGCTACCGGCAAGTTTTGAGGCGTGTCATAAAAATACGCTGTCGCTCTAGCATATTAACTTGCCGTAAGCGCTGCAAGCTACATTCTGTTAACATACCGGTAAAGGAGCCTTTCTCTGGGCGTTTCCCTGAAATTCAGTGTCCCGGAAAGATTTATTGCGGCTCTGTTTGTAGCACAGAGTAAGGCGGGTGTCTCGTGTTGTCTCGCTTCAGCATGATTAGCATCAGGTTACGTTGCCTGTTTCTATGCGAAAGCGTACTCTGATTTTAAGAAATCAACCGGAGTGACCAGAATGCAGGCAAGAGTTAAATGGGTGGAAGGGTTAACGTTTTTGGGTGAATCGGCCTCCGGCCACCAGGTGCTGATGGACGGCAACGCCGGCGATAAAGCACCCAGCCCGATGGAGATGGTGCTGATGTCGGTGGGCGGCTGCAGCGCGATCGACGTGGTGTCCATCCTGCAAAAAGGGCGCAACGACGTGCGCGACTGCGAGGTGAAGCTGACCTCCGAGCGCCGCGAAGAAGCTCCGCGGTTGTTCACCCATATCAACCTGCATTTCATCGTTACCGGCCAGGACCTGACCGACAAGATCGTCGAGCGTGCGGTGAACCTGTCGGCGGAGAAATATTGCTCGGTGGCGCTGATGCTCAACAAGGCCGCCACGGTGACCCACAGCTTCGAGATCCGCCAAGCGGCGTAATCGAGGCGGAGCGCGGCCCGGCGCCGCGCTCAACGCGTTTATTCGATCTTCTTGCCTTCCAGCAACCGCTGCACCAGCGGCGCCATGATCAGTTCCATCGCCAGCCCCATCTTGCCGCCCGGCACCACTAACGTATTGATGTGCGAGATAAACGAGCCCTGCAGCATCGCCAGCAAATAGGGGAAGTCAATTTGATCCAGCCCGCGGAAGTGGATCACCACGAAGCTTTCGTCCAGTGAGGGAATCGCCTTGGCGGCGAACGGGTTGGAGGTGTCCACCGTCGGCACGCGCTGGAAGTTGATGTGGGTGCGCGAGAACTGCGGCGTGATGTAGTTGATGTAATCTTCCATCGAACGCACCACCGAGTCCATCACCGCTTCGCGAGAGTGACCGCGCTCGCCGGTATCGCGGATCAGTTTCTGGATCCATTCCAGGTTGACGATCGGTACCACGCCAACCAGCAGATCGACGTGGTTGGCTACGTCGTGGTGCTCGGTGACCACGCCGCCGTGCAGCCCCTCGTAAAACAGCACGTCGGTCGGCGCCGGCAGCGGTTCCCACGGGGTGAAGGTGCCCGGCACCTGATTGTAGGGCACCGCTTCGTCGTAGGTGTGCAGATACTTGCGCGAGCGGCCGGTGCCGTTCTTGCCGTAGTCGATGAAGCTCTGCTGCAGCAGGCCGAAGTCGTTGGCCTCGGGGCCGAAATAGCTGATGTGTCTGCCCAGATCGCGCGCCTTGCGGATCGCCGCGTCCATTTCCGGCCGGGTGTAGCGGTGGAAGCTGTCGCCCTCCAGCTCGGCGGCGCGGATGTTGAGTTGTTGGAATATTTTGCGGAACGCCACGCTGGTGGTGGTGGTGCCGGCGCCGCTGGAACCGGTCACCGCGATAACGGGATGTTTGGCAGACATGGTGGTTGTCACTCCGTGTTGAATGCGCCGGCGTCAGGGGATTATTGTGGCTCTTGTTGACGCTCTCTATCTCGGGAAAAAATGGCGCGCGCTGGTTTGCAATGCCCCATTGTTACCTGATTTTTTCCGTCAGTCATAGAACCGATCGCCACTAAATTTCTTCCTGCCCGGCGCGGAACTGGCCGCGCGGCATGATGTTGACGCTCTCGTGCAGTTCCGACCACACCAGCACCACTTCGCCGTTTTTCAGCTGGCGGCGCACGTCCTCCACCTTCTGTTCCAGCGAGCGTTCGTGCTCGCCGTAATCGGTGCCTTCGCGCAGTACAAAAGATTCGATCAGGCTGTTGAGGGTGTCGGTTGCCAGTTCTTGCCAGGGAATGATCACGTCGGGATGTCCAGATAAGGGGAAAGCCAGGCCGGAATGCGATGCTCCAGCCACATGTATGGTTTTTTCAGCGTGCCGCCGACGAAGCCGACGTGGCCGCCGAACTCGGTCAGCTGATATTCGATATTGCGCGGCAGGCCGGCGACGTCGGGGATCACCTCAGGGGTCATGAAGGGATCGTCCTTCGCATGGATGATCAGCAGCGGCGTCTGGACAGCCGGCAACAGCGGCAGGGCGCTGCAGCGGCGATAATAGTCGGTAGCGTCGCTGAAGCCGTGAATGCGCGAGGTGATGGCGTCGTCGAATTCGCGGATGCGCCGCAGACCGTTCAGTTGGGACAGCTTGAGCGGCAGGGTGTCCGGGTAGTGCAACAGCTTGCGGGTGGCGTTTTGTTTCAGCTGCCCCAGCAGGTAGCGCTGATAAACGCGGGAAAAGCCTTGCTCCATGCGGTAGGCGCAGGGCTCCAGCATCAGCGGCGCCGAGACCACCACGGCCGCCTGCAGCAAGCTGTCGGCGCCTTGCTGCGCCAGGTAGCAGGCCAGCATGTTGCCGCCGAGCGAAACGCCGACCGCCGCGGTCGGCACCTCGCCGTAGCGGTCGCGCAGCCAGCGCAGGAAGAAGCGCGCGTCTTCGGTTTCACCGGAGTGGTAGATGCGCTGCTTGCGATTGGGCACGCCGCTGCAGCCGCGAAAGTGCATCACCACGCCGAGCCAGCCGCGCTCGCGCCAGGCGTTGAGCAGGCCATGCGCGTAGGGGCTGTAGAAGCTGCCCTCCAGGCCGTGGAACAGCACCGCGCGCGGTTTGTCGCGCGCCTGCGCCGGATCCTCGCTCCAGGCGAGATCGACGAAATCGCCGTCGGGCAATTCCAGCCGCTGCCAATGCGGTTTCAATAATACGCGGCGGCGCACCAGCCGCGGCAACAGCGTTTGCAGGTGCGGGTTACTGGCCCCGGTCAGAGGGCGAAAGGTGTTAGGCATAGGCTGAGTAAAATGTTGTGGGCGGCTATTGTGAGATCCCTAGCGCACTGTTAGCTTCAATACCAAGAATTAACAATGATACTGCAAAAAAGCGCCTTGGGTGAGGAGCACCCGTGCCATGGAACCGAGTTTATTCCTTTCGATGCTGGGCTTCCTGTGGGTCGCCGCCATCACGCCCGGCCCCAATAACCTGCTGCTGACCACTTCCGGCGCCAACTTCGGCTTTATGCGTTCGCTGTGGCTGATGATCGGCATTATGCTCGGCATGCAAAGCATTTTGCTGCTGGTGGCCTTCGGCGTCGGCAGCCTGATCCTGGTTTATCCGTCGCTGCACCTGATCCTGAAAATCCTCGGCAGCCTGTACCTGCTGTGGCTGGCATGGAAAGTCGCCACCGCCGCCTATGAAAAACTGGAAACCGACGTGGCGCCGCCGCAGCCGGTGCGGCTGTATCAGGGTTGGCTGCTGCAGTTCCTCAACCCGAAAGCCTGGCTGATGGCGCTGGGGGCGGTGGCCAGCTTCAGCCTGGCGGGCGATAAGTACAACGGTTCCATTGCGGCGATCGCGCTGGGCATTTTGGCGGTCAACATCGTCGCCGGCATTATCTGGCTGGCGTTCGGCACCGTGATTGGCCGCCTGCTGCGCAGCAAAAAGGCCTGGGTTATCTTCAACGTTTCCATGGGGTTGTTGACCGCAGCCTGTGTGTTACTGATCTGGCATTAAGGAGCGAACGATGGCGGAAAATTATTATCACGTGGTTGCCTTTACCGGCGAAGGGCTGCGCGGCAACCCGGCCGGGGTGTGCCTACTGACGCAGCCGCTGCCGGCGGCGCGGCTGCAGGCGATCGCCAACGAGATCGGCCTGCCGGAAACCAGCTTTGTCTGGGATGACGGCGACATGACCGCCATCCGCTGGTTTACCCCGCAGCGCGAGGTCGATCTCTGCGGCCACGGCACCCTGGCGGCGGCGCATGTGATGTTCAGCGTGGTTAACCCGGCGCTGCAGGATATTCGCTTCCGCTCGGCCGGCGGCGAACTGTTCGTCAAGCGCGATGCGCAGGACGGGGAACGGCTGGTGCTCGACTTCCCCGCTCGGCCGCCGCAGAAGGTGGCTGAGCCGGCGGGCCTCGCGGCGCTGCTGGGCGTGCAGCCGCAGGAGGTGTGGCAGGCGAAAGCGCTGCTGGTGGTGCTGGAAAACGAGGCGCAGGTGCGTGCGCTGCGGCCGGACATCCCGGCGCTGATCGCGCTGGCCGGGTGTGCGGTGATCGTCACTGCGCCGGGTGACACCGTGGACTTCGTGTCGCGCTATTTCACGCTCGACGGCGGTGAAGATCCGGTTACCGGCTCCGCGCACTGCACGCTGATGCCTTACTGGACGGCGCGTCTCGGCCGCCATCGGCTGCAGGCGCAGCAGGTCTCGGCACGCGGCGGCGAACTGTTCTGCGAACTGCAAGGGGATCGTACGCTGCTCGGCGGCTATGCTCACGTGTTCCTGCACGGGACGATCGCGCTGTAATCCGCGTTTATATTACGCAGGGTAATAAAGAAGACTTTTTTATTCTTTTATCGCCCGTCACCGCTCAGATAAAACTGTCAGCAACTGAACAGATTTTTATCAACGGAGCGGAACATGGCGGGCAAACTCTTTTCCTTACGCAACGCGGCGCTGTTGGCGCTGGCGCTCAGCGCAGCCAGCGCCTACGCGGTGGACGTGACCGTGGCGTACCAGACGTCGGCGGAGCCGGCCAAGGTGGCGCAGGCGGAAAACAGCTTCGCCAAACGGTCCGGCGCGACCGTCGACTGGCGTAAGTTCGACAGCGGCTCCAGCGTGCTGCGTGCGCTGGCCTCCGGCGACGTGCAGATCGGCAATATCGGCTCCAGCCCACTGGCGGTGGCCGCCAGCCAGAAACTCCCCATCGAAGTGTTCCTCATCGCTTCGCAGCTCGGCAGCTCCGAAGCGCTGGTGGTGAAAAATGACATCAAAAGCCCGCAGGATCTAATCGGCAAGCGCATTGCGGTGCCGTTTATCTCCACCACCCATTACAGCCTGCTGGCCTCGCTCAAGCATTGGGGCATCAAGCCTGAGCAGGTGAAGATCCTCAATCTGCAGCCGCCGGCCATCGCCGCCGCCTGGCAGCGCGGCGACATCGACGGCGCTTACGTCTGGGCGCCGGTGGTCAACGAACTGGCCAAACAGGGCAAGGTGTTGACCGACTCCGCGCAGGTGGGCGAATGGGGCTCGCCGACGCTGGACGTGTGGGTGGTGCGCAAAGACTTTGCCGAGAAACATCCCGACGTGGTGACCGCCTTTGCCGCCAGCGCCCTACAGGCGCAAAAGGCCTACCTGGCGGCGCCGGAGCAGTGGCTGAAAGATCCGAGCCACCTCAGCACGCTGGCGCGCCTGAGCGGCGTGCCGGAAGCGCAGGTGCCGGAGCTGGTGAAGGGAAACCGTTATCTGCCGGTGGCGGATCAGGTTGCCCAGCTCGGCCAGCCGGTGGACAAGGCGATCCGCGATACCGCCGAATTCCTCAAGCAGCAGGGCAAGATCCCGCAGGTCGACAGCGACTACAGCGCTTACGTGACCGACCGTTTTGTGAAACAGGTGCAGGCTGCGCCGCAGTCGTAAGGAAGCAGGATGCTAAACGTCAATCATCTTTCAGCAGAGTATCAGGGGCGGCCCGCGCTGCGTGACGTGTCGTTCCAGATTGCCGCCGGGCAACTGGTGGTGGTGCTCGGCCCGTCGGGCTGCGGCAAGACCACGCTGCTGAATTTGATCGCCGGGTTTATCGAGCCTTCAGCTGGCAGCATCACGCTGGATGGAACGCCCGTTCACGGCCCGAGCGCCGAACGGGGCGTGGTGTTCCAGCATGAGGGCTTACTGCCGTGGCGCAACGTGGTGGACAACGTCGAGTTCGGCCTGCAGCTGGCCGGCGTCGGCAAGGCGCAGCGCCGCCAGGTGGCGGAGCAGATGCTGCAGCGCGTGGGGCTGGCGGGCTATGAACAGCACTTTATCTGGCAGCTTTCCGGCGGCATGCGCCAACGCGTCGGCATCGCCCGCGCCCTGGCCGCCGATCCGCGGCTGTTGTTGCTGGACGAACCGTTCGGCGCCCTGGACGCGTTCACCCGCGAGCAGATGCAGGAGCTGTTGCTGACCATTTGGCGCGATACCGGCAAACAGGTGCTGCTGATCACCCACGATATCGAAGAGGCGGTGTTCCTCGCCAGCGAGCTGTTGCTGCTGTCGCCGGGGCCGGGGCAGGTGGTGGAGCGGCTGTCGCTGAACTTCGGCCAACGCTATGCCGACGGCGAAGCCTGCCGCGCCATCAAGTCCGATCCTGAATTTATCGCGCAGCGCGAATACGTGCTGGGCAAAGTTTTCCAACAGCGCGAGGCCTTGCTATGAGCCTGCATTCCACTCTGAAGGCCGCGGCGCAGCCGCAGGGCAAAGCGGCGCGCCGTTTCAGCGTGCCGCGCAACGTTTGGCTGAGCGGCGCCACGCTGTTGACGGTGTTGATCGTCTGGTGGGGCGTGACGGCGCTGCAGCTGATCAGCCCGCTGTTTTTGCCGGCGCCGCAGCAGGTGCTGCACCAGCTGATCACCATCGCCAGCCCGCAAGGCTTTATGGACGCCACGCTGTGGCAACACCTGGCGGCCAGCCTGGGGCGCATTCTGGTAGCGCTGTTGGCGGCGGTGATCGTCGGCATCCCGGTGGGCATCGCCATGGGGCTGAACGACACGGTGCGCGGCATTCTCGATCCGCTGATTGAAATCTATCGCCCGGTGCCGCCGCTGGCCTATCTGCCGCTGATGGTGATTTGGTTCGGCATCGGCGAAACCTCGAAGATCTTGCTGATTTATCTGGCGATCTTCGCGCCGGTGACGCTGTCTGCCGTGGCCGGCGTGCGCAGCGTGGCGCAGGTGAGGGGGCGTGCCGCCCGGGCGTTGGGCGCCACGCGTTGGCAGGTGCTGCGTTTCGTGGTGCTGCCGAGCGCGCTGCCGGAGATCCTGACCGGCATTCGCATCGGGCTGGGCGTCGGCTGGTCGACGCTGGTGGCCGCCGAACTGATCGCCGCCACGCGCGGCCTGGGATTTATGGTGCAATCCGCCGGTGAGTTTCTGGCGACCGACGTGGTGTTGGCCGGCATCGGCGTGATTGCGGTGATTGCATTTGGGCTGGAGCTGGGGCTGCGTGCCCTGCAGCGCCGATTGACCCCGTGGCATGGAGTACAGCAATGAACGAACGTCTGAATATCACCCCGCTGGGGCCTTACATCGGGGCGCTGGTGGAAAACGTCGAGTTGGCCCGGCCGCTGGGCGACGGCCAGTTTGAGCAGCTTTATCACGCCTTGCTGAAGCATCAGGTGCTGTTCTTCCGCAATCAGCCGATCACCCCGCTGCAGCAGCGCGATCTGGCCGGCCGCTTCGGCGATCTGCATATCCATCCGGTCTATCCGCACGCCACCGACGTGGAAGAGATCATCGTGCTCGATACCCACGACGACAACCCGCCGGACAACGATAACTGGCACACCGACGTGACCTTTATCGACAACCCGCCGCTGGGGGCGATCCTGGCGGCCAAGACCTTGCCTTCCACCGGCGGCGATACGCTGTGGGCCAGCGGCATCGCGGCCTACGAGGCGCTGTCGGCGCCGTTCAGAACGCTGTTGGCGGGGCTGCGTGCGGAGCATGACTTCACCAAGTCGTTCCCGGAGCACAAACATCGCGGCAGTGTAGAGGAGCATCAGCGCTGGCAACAGGCGGTGCAGAAAAACCCGCCGCTGCTGCATCCGGTGGTGCGCACCCACCCGGTCAGCGGCCGGCAGGCGCTGTTCGTCAATGAAGGGTTTACCACGCGGATCGTCGATCTGGCGCCGAAAGAGAGCGACGCTTTGCTGAACTTCCTGTTTGCTCACATCACCAAACCGGAGTTTCAGGTGCGCTGGCGCTGGCAGGAAAATGACGTGGCGATCTGGGATAACCGCGTGACGCAGCACTACGCCAACGCGGATTATCTGCCGCAGCGGCGCATCATGCACCGCGCGACCATTCTGGGGGATAGGCCTTTTTATAAGGCCTGAGGCTTAGGCTTCGAACGCCTGCGTTAACTGTTCCAGCTGTTCCTGCGCATCCAGCCAGGTCATTTCCGTCTCTTCCAGCGCGGATTTGGCCTGGCTTTGCTTTTGCAGGCAGTCGGTCAACTCGGCCTTGCGGTTGATGTCGTACAGTGCGGGATCCGCCAGCTGTTCCTCCACCGCCGCCAGTTCGGCGCCCAGTTTTTCCATCTGCTGTTCCAGCTTGGCGATCTGCTTGCGCAGCGGCTGGGTCTGCGTACGGAACTCCGCCTCGCGGCGTTTTTGATCCTTGCGCGCCTGCGCGCTGTTGCCGCCGCTCTCTTTTTCCGGCGCGTCCTGCTGGCTTTCCTGGCGCTGCAGGTCGACAAGCCACTGCTGGTAGTCGTCGAGATCGCCCTCGAAAGGCTCGACCTGGCCGTCGTGCACCAGGTACAGATCGTCGGTGGTGGAGCGCAGCAGGTGACGGTCGTGCGAGACCACCACCAACGCGCCTTCGAAATCGATCAGCGCTTCGGTCAGCGCCTGACGCATGTCGAGATCCAGGTGGTTGGTCGGTTCATCGAGCAGCAGCAGGTTAGGGCGCTGCCAGACGATCAGCGCCAGCACCAGCCGCGCCTTCTCGCCGCCGGAGAAGCGTTCGGTCACTTCGCTGACCTTGTCGCCCTGGAAACCGAAGCCGCCCAGATAGTCGCGCAGCTGCTGTTCCAGCACCCGTGGTGCGATGCGGCTCAGGTGCTGCAGCGGCGATTCGTCGGCGCGCAGGAATTCCAGCTGGTGCTGGGCGAAGTAACCCAGCTTGATGCCTTTCGCCAGGCCAATCTCGCCGCTCAGCGGTTCCAGGGTGCCGGCCAGCAGTTTGATCAGCGTGGATTTACCGGCGCCGTTGCGGCCGAGCAGGCCAATGCGCGAGCCGGGCACCAGGTTCAGCTTGATTGACTTCAGGATCACTTTATCGCCATACCCGGCGCTGACTTTGTCCATGCGCAGCAGCGGGTTCGGCAGGCTTTCCGGCGGACGGAAGCTGAAGGTGAACGGGTTGTCGACGTGTGCCGGGGCGATCAGCTCCATGCGCTCCAGCATCTTGATGCGGCTCTGCGCCTGCTTGGCCTTGGTGGCCTGCGCGCGGAAACGGTCGATATAGCTTTGCAGGTGCGCCACTTTCTCTTGCTGGTGCTGATACAGCGACTGCTGCTGCGCCAGTTTGGTGGCGCGCTGGCGTTCGAACGACGAATAGTTACCGGTGTATTCATTGATCGTCTGCTGTTCGATATGCAGGATCTTGTCGACGATCGGATCGAGGAAGTCGCGGTCGTGCGAGATCAGCACCAGCGTGCCGGGATAGCTTTTCAGCCAGCGCTCCAGCCAGATCACCGCATCGAGATCCAGGTGGTTGGTCGGTTCGTCGAGCAGCAGCAGATCGGAACGGCACACCAGCGCCTGCGCCAGGTTGAGGCGCATGCGCCAGCCGCCGGAGAAGTCGCGCACCGGGCTTTGCAGCTGTTCGTTGGAGAAGCCGAGGCCGTGCAGCAGGCTGGCGGCGCGGGAACGGATGGTCCAGGCGTCGATGGCGTCCAGCTTGCCGTGCAGGGTGGCGATGGCGTGGCCGTCGTTGCGATCGTTGGCCGCCTGCAATTCGGCTTCGAGTTGGCGAAACTCGCGGTCGCCGTCGATAACATACTCGATTGCCGGCACGTCCAGCGCCGGCGTCTCCTGGTTGACCCAGGCCAGCGCCCAGTTGCCGGGGAAGGTGAAGCTGCCGCCGTCCGCCGCGATCTCGCCCTTCAGCAGCGACAGCAGCGTGGATTTGCCGCAGCCGTTTTTGCCCACCAGGCCGACCTTCTGACCTGGATTAACCGTCGCCGTGGCGTTGTCCAGCAGGACGCGGATGCCGCGTCGGATTTGTAGCGAGGAGAATACAATCATAAAGCGCCGTATGTTCAGAGTATGTTAAATTATCATTAAGGTAACAGAACGCGCACCGCGCGCTGTTTTTGTCTTTGCGATGCATGGTAACGGAAAACCGCTACCCTGACGACGCTTTGGAGGGGAATGATGTCGCAGCCGCCCAAGGTCTTGCTGCTGTATGCCCATCCGGAATCCCATGACTCGGTGGCGAACCGGGTTTTGCTTCGACCGGCGCAGCAGTTGGAACATGTCACCGTGCACGATCTCTACGCGCACTACCCTGATTTTTTTATCGATATCCATCACGAACAACAGCTGCTGCGTGAGCATCAGGTCATCGTGTTTCAGCATCCCCTGTACACCTACAGCTGCCCGGCGCTGCTGAAGGAGTGGCTGGATCGCGTGCTGTCGCGCGGCTTTGCCAGCGGCGTGGGCGGCAATGCGCTGGCGGGCAAATACTGGCGTTCGGTGATCACCACCGGCGAACCGGAAGGCGCCTACCGCACCGGCGGTTATAACCACTACCCGATGGAAGATATTCTGCGGCCGTTCGAGCTGACCGCCGGGATGTGCCATATGCATTGGCTGACGCCGTTCGTGGTGTATTGGGCGCGGCGGCAAAAGCCGGAGGTGCTGCGCAGCCATGCGGACGCCTACGGCGAGTGGCTGAGCCACCCGCTGCCGCGCGGAGGGCGGTGAGCATGGAAGGATCGACCTTACTGACCGCCATTTTACTGTTCCTGTTCGCCGCGGTGGTGACGGTGCCGATCGCCCGTCGCCTGGGGATCGGCGCGGTGCTGGGCTATCTGATCGCCGGCATCGCCATCGGCCCCTGGGGATTGGGCTTCATTCGCGACGTCGACGAGATCCTGCACTTCTCCGAGCTGGGCGTGGTGTTCCTGATGTTCATCATCGGCCTGGAGCTGAACCCCAGCAAGCTGTGGGAGCTGCGGCGCTCGATCTTCGGCGCCGGCGCCGGCCAGGTGTTGATCACCGCTGCGGTGCTGGGCGCGTTGCTGTATCTGACGCACTTCGCCTGGCAGGCGGCGGTGATCGGCGGTATCGGCCTGGCGATGTCTTCCACCGCCATGGCGCTGCAGCTGATGCGCGAGAAGGGCATGAACCGCAACGAAGGGGGGCAGCTCGGCTTCTCGGTGCTGCTGTTCCAGGATATGGCGGTGATCCCGGCGTTGGCGCTGATCCCCATTCTGGCCGGCGCCGGCGGAACCAGCGACGACTGGGCGAAGATCGCGCTCAAGGTGGCGGCGTTCGGCGGCATGCTGATCGGCGGCCGCTTCCTGCTGCGGCCGCTGTTCCGCTATATCGCCGCTTCCGGCGTGCGCGAGATCTTCACCGCCGCGGCGCTGTTGCTGGTGCTCGGCTCGGCGCTGTTTATGGAGACGCTTGGCCTGTCGATGGCGCTCGGCACCTTCATCGCCGGGGTGCTGCTGGCGGAGAGCGAATACCGCCACGAACTGGAGATTTCCATCGAGCCGTTTAAAGGGCTGCTGCTGGGGCTGTTCTTTATCTCGGTGGGCATGGTGTTGAATATCGGCGTGCTCTACACACATCTGGCTGAGGTGTTGATCGGCGTGCTGGCGCTGGTGGCGATCAAATCCGGCGTGCTCTACGGGGTGTCGCGTTTGTTCGGCCTGCGCAGTTCGGTGCGCCTGCAGTTCGCCGGGGTGCTCAGCCAGGGCGGCGAGTTCGCCTTCGTGCTGTTTTCTGCGGCGGGCGCGCAAAAGGTGCTGCAGCCGGATCAACTCTCCTTGCTGCTGGTGGTGGTGACGCTGTCGATGATGACCACGCCGCTGCTGATGCAGGCCATCGACCGCATTTTGGCGCGTCGCTATAACGCCAAGGGCGAAGAAGAGGAAACGCCGTACGTAGAGGACGACGATCCGCAGGTGATCATCGTCGGCTTCGGGCGTTTCGGCCAGGTGATCGGCCGCCTGTTGATGGCCAACAAAATGCGCATTACCGTACTGGAGCGCGATGTCAGCGCCGTCGGCGTGCTGCGGCGTTACGGTTACCAGGTTTATTACGGCGATGCCACCGAGCTGGAGCTGCTGCGCGCGGCGGGCGCCGAAAAAGCCAAGTCGATCGTGATCACCTGCAATGAGCCGGAAGACACCATGGAGATCGTGCGGCTGTGCCAGCAGCACTTCCCGAATCTGAGCATTCTGGCGCGGGCGCGCGGCCGCGTGGAGGCGCATGAGTTGCTGCAGGCGGGCGTGAAGCAGTTCAGCCGCGAGACCTTCTCCAGCGCGCTGGAACTGGGGCGCAAAGCGCTGATGGAGTTGGGCATGCACCCGCATCAGGCCTTCCGCGCCCAGCAGCATTTCCGCCGCCTGGATATGCGCATGCTGCGTGAACTGATGCCGCCGCATCAGGGCGACGTGGCGCAAATTTCCCGCGTGAAAGAGGCGCGGCGCGAGCTGGAAGAGCTGTTCCATCGCGAAATGCAAAAAGAAAGTCGCCAGTTCGACGGCTGGGACGAATACGAATAAGCGGGAGCATAACGATGTCTGTAACACGTAAGAGATTTATCGCCGGGGCGGTGTGCCCGAGCTGCAGCGCCATGGATACGCTGGCGGTATGGCGGGAGGATCAGGTGGAGGTGGTGGAGTGCGTCAAGTGCGGCCACCATCAGCGCCAGACCGAACAACAGGTGGAAAAACACGTTCGCCCGCAAGAGCAGGTGATCGGCATTTTCCAGCCGAAGTAGCGTTTTTTTATCCCGGAGGGTACAGCGAGGCAGATTTCCGTTACAATCTGTCCGGAAAAGGCGCGCATCCCGATAACGGTGCGCGTCCTAGTAGCCAACGGTAGGAGATATCATGAAAGTAGCAAAAGACTTGGTGGTCAGCCTGGCTTACCAAGTACGTACAGAAGACGGTGTTTTGGTTGATGAGTCTCCGGTGAGCGCACCGCTGGACTATCTGCACGGGCATGGTTCTCTGATCGCAGGTCTGGAAAAAGCACTCGAAGGCCACGACGTTGGCGATCGTTTTGACGTTCACGTCGGCGCGAACGACGCGTACGGCAACTACGACGAAAACCTGGTGCAGCGCGTACCGAAAGACGTCTTCATGGGCGTTGATGAACTGCAGGTCGGCATGCGTTTCCTGGCTGACACCGATCAGGGCCCGGTACCGGTTGAAATCACCGAAGTTGACGGCGACCACGTGGTGGTTGACGGCAACCACATGCTGGCCGGCCAAAACCTGAACTTCAACGTGGAAGTTGTCGCGATCCGCGAAGCGACCGCAGAAGAACTGGCGCACGGTCACGTACACGGCGAGCACGACCATCACCACGAACACGGTGACGGCTGCTGCGGCGGTCACGGCCACAGCCACGATCACGACCATGGTCACGACCACGGTAAAGGCGGTTGCGGTAACGGCGGCTGCGGCTGCCACTAAGCAGATCGCAGTGACGAGACAAGAGGGCGGCCATCGGCTGCCCTTTTTTATGCGCGGCGCACCGGGCGCCGAACGGCACAACAGGACATGCCATGGCCACCATGAAAGACGTGGCGCGGCGCGCCGGCGTTTCCACGGCCACCGTCAGCCGGGTGATCAATAATACCGCCTACGTTGAACCGGTGACCCGCGAACGCGTCGAGAAAGCGATGCGCGAGTTTAACTACCATCGCAACGCCGCCGCGCTGGCGCTGGCGAAAAGAAGCGGCAATATGCTGGGATTGCTGACCGGCAATCTCGACGATCCGTTTTTTTCACGCCTGGCGCGGGGCGTGGAAGACATCACGCGGCAGGCCGGCGTGCGGTTGATGTTGTGCAGCGGCGGGCATCAGGCCGAGCTGGAAAAAAGCGGCCTCGATTTTCTCATCAATCAGGGATGTGAAGCCATCGTGGCGCACGTCACGCGCATGGGGGAGGAGGCGCTGCTGCGCTACGCCGCCCATACGCCCGCGCTGGTGCTGATCAATCGTTACCTGCCCGCGATCGCCAACCGTTGCATCTGGCTCGACAACGCCAATGCGGCGCAGACGGCGACCGAGCTGCTCATACGCCAGGGGCATCGAAGAATTGCCTGCGTGACGGCGGATCTGCCGATCGACGATCGCGCGCAGCGGCTAGCGGGTTACCGCCAGGCCATGGCCGCCGCCGGCATTGAGGTGCCCGGCAGCTGGATCATCAGCGTGCCCTTCAACGAACGAGGGGGCGAACTGGCGGCCGAGCGCGTTCTGGCCAGCGACCAACGCTTCACCGCTGCAGTGACGTTCAACGACGTGATGGCCGCCGGCATGATGCGCACCTGCCATCAACGGCAAGTTCAACTGCCCCAGGCGCTGTCGATCGTCGGCTTTGACGACATTGCCCTGGCGAAATATCTCCATCCTTCGTTGACCACCGTGCATTACCCGATCGAGAAAATGGCCCGACGCGCCGCGCGCTTGGCGCTGCAGATCCACAGCGGCAGCGACGTCGCGCCGCAGAACAACCGCTTTTCGGCCGAACTTATCCTGCGAGACTCCGTAACCGACGGTGAGGCGCATGCGCAAAGCAAGCGCGGCGAATGAGAGACGGCTCACACAACGCTACCTCATGAAACCGATTACATGGCCGATTGCCTGCGCTCACATCCTCCGATTATCGAAGCCATTACGCTGTTGCAGTACCCCATCTTCAACAGGAGCCGTATATGGATAATAAGAAAACGCTCAACCTTGGGTTGGCGACGCTGCCGATTGTGGCCATGCTGTTGCTGCTCATCATCGGCTATGGCCAGTTTGGCCTGCGCATTGAACCGCTGCTGCTGGTTTCCGCCGCCATCGCCGCCGCGTTGGCCTGGTGGCAAGGCTACCGCTGGGACGACATCATCGAGGCCATCGTGGCCAAACTGGCGAAGGCGATGCCGGTTATTCTGATCCTGATCTGCGTGGGCGGCCTGATCGGCACCTGGATGATCAGCGGCACAATCCCTTACATGGTGTACTGGGGGCTGAAGCTGATCAGCCCGCAATACATTCTGATCGCCGCATTCTTCATCACCAGCGTGATCTCGGTGTGCACCGGCACTTCCTGGGGAGCGGCCGGCACCGTGGGCGTGGCCCTGATGGGCGTGGCCGCCGGTCTGGACGTGCCGCTGGCCGCCGCGGCCGGGGCGGTGGTGTCCGGCGCTTACTTCGGCGACAAAATTTCGCCGTTGTCCGATTCGACCAACTTCGCGGCCATCGTCGCGGATACCGATCTCTACAGCCATATCCAGCATCTGATGTACACGACGCTGCCGAGCTTCATCCTGGCCGCCGTGGTGTACCTGATCGCCGGCCACACCGGTGCGGTGGGCAGCGTGGCAACGCCGGAAAAAGTGACCGAAATCGTCGGCGCGCTCGAGGGGCTGTACCACTTCAATCTGCTGCTGATCCTGCCGCCGGTGCTGGTGCTGTGGGGCGCGGTGACCAAACGGCCGGTGATCCCCGTCATGCTGGCCGCCTGCGCGCTGGCGATCGCCATCGGCGTCGCGCTGCAGGGCTTTAGCCTGCAGCAGGGGCTGAATGCGTTGATGGACGGTTTCAATCTGTCGATGTTCGCCGCTCAGGGCCATAACGTCGAAGGGATCGTCGCCGATGTGCCGCGCCTGCTGAACCGCGGCGGCATGTTCTCGATGATGAGTACGATCCTGCTGGTGTTCTGCGCCTTTTCCTTCGCCGGCGCTCTGACGCTGACCGGCGCGCTGACGGTGATCATCAGCCGGCTGCTGAAAGTGGTGCACACCACCGGCCAGCTGATCGCCGCCACCGTTGCCACCACTATCCTGGTGACCGGCGCGACCAGCGACGGCAAGCTGGCGCTGCTGATCCCGGCGGAGCTGTTCAAAGGGGCCTATCGACGCATGGGGCTGGACAACAAAAATCTGTCGCGCACCGTCGAAGATGCGGGCACCGTCATCGAACCGCTGATCCCGTGGACGGCCGCCGGCATTTACATGGCCACCACGCTGGGGGTCAGCACCCTCGATCTGCTGCCGTGGGCGATCCAATGTTATGCCGCGGTGGTGTTCGCCCTGATTTATGGGTTCACCGGCTTCGGTATCGCCAAACTCCAACCTCAGAACGACTTGCAGCGTAAGGAAGCCTGACATGACGAGTCATTTCAACGCCATCATCGATCGCCACAACACCGGCTCCGTGAAGTGGGACTTCATCGACCGCTATCTGCAACTGGACGGCAGCGAACTGTTGCCGATGTGGGTGTCCGATTTCGATTTTCCGTGCCCGCCAGAGGTGCAGCAGGCGCTGCATCAGCGGGTGGACCACGGCGTCTTTGGCTACAGCGAACGCGACGACGCTTACTATGAGGCGGCGATCGACTGGTTTGCCAAGCGGCACGGCTTGCCGCTGCGGCGCGAGTGGTTCACGTCGATTGAAGGGGTGGTGCCGGGGCTGGCGATGCTGATCCAACTGCTCAGCAAGCCGGGGGACGGGGTGGTGGTGCAGGGGCCGTATTATGGCTCGTTCGCCAAGATAGTCACCATGAACGGCAGAGAGGTGATTGAAAACCCGCTGCGGGAAACCCCGCAGGGATACCGGATCGATTTCGACCAGCTGGCCGCCTGTCTGGCGCTGCGTAAACCGCCGCTGTTGTTGCTGTGCAATCCGCACAACCCGACCGGCCGTTGCTGGCGTCGTGATGAACTGGAGCGGCTCATGGCGCTCTGCCACGCCCACGACGTCACGGTGATCTCCGATGAAATTTGGGCCGATCTGCTGCTGCCCGGCGAGACGTTTACGTCGGTGTTGCATCTGGGCGAGGAATATCGCGATCGGGTGATTGCGGCGACGTCCGCCAGCAAAACGTTCGGCCTCTCCTCGCTGCGCATTTCGAATTTCCTGATCCCCAACGCCCGGCTTCGGCAGGCGTTTGTCGATCGGCTGAACGCCCACGGGCTGGATGTATTCAACGCGCTGTCGATGACGGCGGCGACCGCGGCCTATCAACGGGGCGCTGCCTGGCTTGATGAGCTGCTCGACTACCTGGCGGAGAATCGGCGTTGGTTTGAGCAGGCGCTGGCGGCCGCCGCGCCCTGGTGCGCGATGACCCAGGCTGAAGGGACCTATCTCGCCTGGCTGGATTGCCGCTCGCTGGGTTTGAGCGATACAGACTTGCAGCAGGCGCTGGTGGCGGTGGCGAAGCTGGCGCCGTCGATGGGCAGCGGTTTCGGCCCGCAGGGGCGCGGTTTTATCCGTATCAACCTGGGGTGCCCGCGCCGGTATCTCGAGCGTGCCGTCGAAGGGTTGGCACGCCTGAAATAACCGCATGGCGAGCCCTCAATAGTGCGGCGGAGGGGTTTCTTCCGATTGCGAGGCGATCATTGAGGTTTGGGTCGAGCGCAGCTTGTCGGTCAACATGCGCAGGTGTTCGCGCATCTTCAGCATTTCCATTTGATGCTGGATGACGGTCTGGTTGAGCTCTTCGATGGTGAGCTCTTGGAAGGCCTGACGGCTTTCCAGTTCTTCAAGCCGCTGTAGCAGGCGTTGAATGTCGGCGTTGTGCATGAGGCTACCTCTGACGCGATAAAATCCTGATTCGGCGCTATGGTAACAGCTGGCGCCGGGTTTGCTCGCGCTATTTCTCCAGACGGCGCGCAACGTTGCGATCGACAGTGTAAAGTGCTGAAAAGTTGCACGCGCGATCTGCCGTTTTTTGCGAGCCTGGCCGAATATCCCGCAAGAAAAATCTGATTTATCATGGGAGTAGCACTCAGGGGGAAACTTCTTGGCAAAGCGGGAGTCACACTTTGACTCGATTGGTTACCTGTGCGACTGTTTTGTTTTGTTTCAGGCAGCTATAGTAGCCCGGTTATCTTACCTAATGATTGTTTGGGGCATTGCTTCAGACACTGGAGAAATGGATGAAATCTTTGTTTAAAGTCACGCTTCTGGCAACCACCATGGCTTTTGCTCTGAATGCGACCCAGGTCATGGCAGCCGATGCCGCCAAACCGGCAGAAGCCGCTAAACCAGCGGACGCGGCAGCAGCACCGAGCACCGGCAAGTTCAAAAACGACGACGAGCAAGCGGCCTACGCATTGGGCGCCTCTCTCGGCCGTTACATGGACAACTCTCTGAAAGAGCAAGAGAAGCTGGGCATCAAGCTGGACAAAGATCAGCTGATTGCCGGCGTTCAGGACGCGTTCGCCAACAAGAGCAAGCTGAACGACGCCGACATCGAGAAGACCCTGCAGGGCTTCGAAGCGCGCGTGAAGGCTTCCGCTCAGGCGAAGATGGAGCAGGACGCCAAGGACAACGAAACCAAAGGCGCCAAGTACCGCGATAGCTTCGCTAAAGAAAAAGGCGTGAAGAAAACCGAATCCGGCCTGCTGTACCAGGTAGAGAAGCCGGGCGCGGGTGAAGCGCCGAAAGACAGCGACACCGTGGTGGTGAACTACAAAGGCACCCTGACCGACGGTACCGAGTTCGATAACTCCTACACCCGCGGCGAGCCGCTGTCGTTCCGTCTGGACGGCGTGATCCCAGGCTGGACCGAAGGCCTGAAGCACATCAAGAAAGGCGGCAAAATCAAGCTGGTGATCCCACCGGCGCTGGCCTACGGCAAAACCGGCGTTCCGGGCATCCCGGCTAACTCCACGCTGGTCTTCGACGTTGAGCTGCTGGACGTGAAAGCGGCGCCGAAAGCCGACGCTAAAGCCGAAAAACCGGCGGACGCGAAAGCCGACGCCAAAGCGAAATAACATCGCCGCTTTGTTTGCCACCGCCGCGGATGCCCTCCGCGGCGGTTTTCATTTCGGCCCCCGCCGCCTCTCTCTCCATTGAACGCTTGACGCCTGCCGGGCATCGGGCTTAACGTCAATACCACGCGCAAACGCAAGGACTTTGCTCCGGCCGCTTTGCTAGACTAATAATTCTGACTTATCAGTCATGCGTCTGCCCCTTAGGGCGTGTACCTAAAATTGTTCCCGGCCGCCTCGCCCGCGGATGTCATCGTGCCGTTTGATGGCGCTCTCAGCCGGCCGCGCTGCGGCGTGCCGACGACGGCAGCGATCCGGTTCGAGCGGTTTTAGCTGCGCCCCCTGGCACAGGCGATCTATGAGGGTGGTATCTTCGATGTCGAATTCGCTTTTATCCAGCGAAGCCAGCGAACTTGATTTGCTGAATGAACGTCCGTTTACTCAAACGGATCATGAAATCCTGAAATCCTATGAAGCGGTGGTCGACGGGCTGGCGATGTTGATCGGCGGCCACTGCGAGATCGTACTGCACGCGCTGGAAGACCTGAACAGCTCAGCGGTACGCATCGCCAACGGTGAACATACCGGGCGTAAAATCGGCTCGCCGATCACCGATCTGGCGCTGCGCATGCTGCACGACATGGCCGGCGACGACAGCAGCGTGTCGAAAGCCTACTTTACCCGCGCCAAGAGCGGCGTGTTGATGAAGTCGGTGACTATCGCCATTCGCAATCGCGAGCAGCGGGTGATCGGCTTGCTGTGCATCAACATGAACCTCGACGTACCGTTTTCGCAGATCATGCAGACCTTTATGCCGCCGGCCACGCAGGACGTGCCGTCGTCGGTGAATTTTGCGTCTTCCGTCGACGATCTGGTGGCGCAGACGCTGGAGTTCACCATCGAAGAGGTGAACGCCGACCGCTCGGTGTCCAATAACGCCAAGAACCGCCAGGTGGTGCTCAACCTCTATGAGAAAGGCATCTTCGACATCAAGGATGCGATCAACCAGGTGGCGGATCGCCTGAACATCTCCAAACACACCGTGTATCTGTACATCCGCCAGTTCAAGAGCGGCGATCTGTTGGGAAGCGACCGTTGATGCTCGATTATTGCCTGTTGGTCACCGGCCCGGCTTACGGCACGCAGCAGGCCAGCAGCGCCTATCAGTTCGCTCAGGCTTTGTTGGCGAAAGGGCACCGACTTTCCAGCGTCTTTTTCTACCGTGAGGGCGTGCTGAACGCCAACCAGCTGACCGCGCCCGCCAGCGACGAGTTCGACCTGGTGCGCGGTTGGACGCAACTGGCGCAGCAACACGGCGTAGCGCTCAACGTCTGCGTAGCCGCCGCGTTGCGCCGTGGGGTCACCGACGAGCAGGAGGCGGCGCAACAGGGGCTGGCAAGCGCCAACCTGCAGCCTGGCTTTACCCTGAGCGGGCTGGGTTCCCTGGCCGAAGCGTCGCTGAGTTGCGACCGTCTGGTGCAGTTCTGAGGATATGATGAAACGAGTCGCTTTTGTTTTCACCCACGGGCCGCACGGCGGCGCCGGCGGCAGGGAAGGGCTGGATGCGCTGCTCGCCACGTCGGCGCTCAGTGAAGATTTGGGGGTGTTTTTTGTCGGCGACGGCGTATTGCAGCTGTTGCCGGGCCAGCAACCGGAAAAGATTTTGGCGCGCAATTACATCGCCACCTTCGGCGTGCTGCCGCTGTATGACGTGGAGCGGTGCTATCTGTGCCAGGCTTCGCTGCAGGAGCGTGGGCTGAGCCAGGTGACCGATTGGGTGCTGGATGCCGAGGTGCTGGCACCGGACGAACTGCGCCGCGAACTGGCCGGCTACGACGCCGTGATGACGTTTTAGGATCCTCTGATGCTGTATACCCTGAGCCACTCGCCAAACCAATGTGACTTGCCTGCGCTGCTGCGCCTGACGGCGGAGGGTGACGCGCTGCTGCTGCTGCAGGACGGCGTGCTTGCAGGCCTTGCCGGCAGCGCCCATCTTGAATCGCTGCTCGCCGCCCCCATATCCCTTTATGCGCTGCAGGACGACCTGGAAGCCCGGGGATTGGTTGGTCATTTTTCGCACAAAATCACTGTCGTCGGCTATAATCACTTCGTTGAATTAACCGAACAACACCGCAGCCAAATGGCCTGGTAATGAGAGTGATGTTGTATATTTCTTGACACCCATACTGGTCAGCCCTAAAATTCTGCGTCCTCGTACTTTGCCAATAGTGCATACGAGGGGATTTATCACATGTTTACGAAGCTAGTACGAAGCAAAAACCAGGAGCTTTTTTAATGGCAACAATTAACCAGCTGGTTCGCAAACCACGCTCTGTGAAGGCTGCTAAAAGCAACGTTCCAGCGCTGGAAGCCTGCCCGCAGAAACGTGGCGTATGCACCCGCGTATACACCACTACCCCGAAAAAACCAAACTCCGCACTGCGTAAAGTTTGCCGTGTGCGTTTGACCAACGGTTTCGAAGTGACTTCCTACATCGGTGGCGAAGGCCACAACCTGCAGGAACACTCCGTAATCCTGATCCGTGGCGGTCGTGTAAAAGACCTGCCAGGTGTGCGTTACCACACCGTCCGTGGTGCACTTGACTGCTCCGGTGTTAAAGACCGTAAGCAAGCTCGTTCCAAGTACGGCGTGAAGAAGCCAAAGGCTTAATGGTTCTCCGTTAAGTAAGGCCAAACGTTTTAACTTTAATGTCAAAATAAACTCGTAGAGTTTTGGACAATCCTGAATTAACAACGGAGTATTTCCATGCCACGTCGTCGCGTAATCGGCCAACGTAAAATCCTGCCAGATCCTAAGTTCGGATCTGAGCTGCTGGCCAAATTTGTAAATATCCTGATGGTAGACGGTAAAAAATCTACTGCAGAAGCAATCGTCTATACCGCGCTGGAGACCCTGGCTCAGCGTTCTGGTAAAGATCACCTGGAAGCTTTCGAAGTCGCTCTCGACAACGTTCGCCCGACTGTAGAAGTTAAGTCGCGTCGCGTTGGCGGTTCTACTTATCAGGTACCAGTTGAAGTCCGCCCGGTTCGTCGTAATGCTCTGGCAATGCGTTGGATCGTTGATGCTGCACGTAAACGCGGTGATAAATCCATGGCTCTGCGCCTGGCGAACGAGCTGTCTGACGCAGCAGAGAACAAAGGTTCTGCTGTTAAGAAGCGTGAAGACGTTCACCGTATGGCCGAAGCCAACAAGGCGTTCGCCCACTACCGCTGGTAATCACCCGGCTGTAGTCATGCTAACCAAGCGGGCGCGTCAAATCGGCCCGCTTGGGTTAACTGAACTTGAACGCCCTAGGAATAGAGGAATCAAATGGCTCGTACAACACCCATTGCACGCTACCGCAACATCGGTATCAGTGCTCACATCGACGCCGGTAAAACCACCACTACCGAACGTATTCTGTTCTACACCGGTGTAAACCACAAAATCGGTGAAGTTCATGACGGCGCTGCCACCATGGACTGGATGGAACAGGAGCAGGAGCGTGGTATTACCATCACTTCTGCAGCGACTACTGCCTTCTGGTCTGGTATGGCCAAGCAGTTCGAACCGCATCGCGTAAACATCATCGACACCCCAGGGCACGTTGACTTCACCATCGAAGTAGAACGTTCCATGCGTGTGCTGGATGGCGCGGTAATGGTTTACTGTGCTGTTGGTGGTGTTCAGCCACAGTCTGAAACCGTATGGCGTCAGGCTAACAAATACAAAGTGCCACGTATCGCGTTCGTTAACAAAATGGACCGTATGGGCGCTAACTTCCTGAAAGTTGTTGGCCAGATCAAATCTCGTCTGGGCGCCAACCCTGTTCCTCTGCAGCTGGCTATCGGCGCAGAAGACAAATTCACCGGCGTTATCGACCTGGTGAAAATGAAGGCGATCAACTGGAACGAAGAAGACGCAGGCGTAACCTTCGAATACGAAGACGTCCCGGCTGACATGATGGATCTGGCTGAAGAATGGCGCCAGAACCTGATCGAGTCCGCTGCGGAAGCTTCCGAAGAGCTGATGGAAAAATACTTGGGCGGCGAAGAGCTGACCGAGGAAGAAATCAAAACTGCTCTGCGTCAGCGCGTACTGAACAACGAAATCATCCTGGTTACCTGCGGTTCTGCGTTCAAGAACAAGGGCGTGCAGGCGATGCTGGATGCGGTAATCGAATACCTGCCGGCACCAACTGACGTTCCTGCGATCAACGGTATCCTGGACGACGGTAAAGACACTCCGGCTGAGCGTCACGCAAGTGATGACGAGCCGTTCTCTGCTCTGGCGTTCAAAATCGCTACCGACCCGTTCGTAGGTAACTTGACCTTCTTCCGCGTGTACTCCGGCGTTGTTAACTCCGGCGACACCGTGCTGAACTCCGTTAAGTCTGCGCGCGAGCGTTTCGGCCGTATCGTTCAGATGCACGCCAACAAGCGTGAAGAGATCAAAGAAGTTCGCGCAGGCGACATCGCCGCTGCGATCGGTCTGAAAGACGTGACCACCGGGGACACCCTGTGTGATCCAGACTCTCCAATCATCCTGGAGCGTATGGAATTCCCTGAGCCGGTAATCTCTATCGCCGTTGAACCGAAAACCAAAGCTGACCAGGAAAAAATGGGTCTGGCTCTGGGCCGTCTGGCTAAAGAAGACCCGTCATTCCGCGTATGGACTGACGAAGAGTCTAACCAGACCATCATCGCCGGTATGGGTGAACTGCACCTCGACATCATCGTTGACCGCATGAAGCGTGAATTCAACGTTGAAGCTAACGTGGGCAAACCTCAGGTAGCTTACCGCGAAGCGATTCGCGCGAAGATTACCGATGTTGAAGGTAAGCACGCCAAGCAGTCTGGTGGTCGCGGTCAGTACGGTCACGTTGTGATCGACATGTACCCACTGGAGCCGGGCTCTAACCCGAAAGGTTACGAGTTCATCAACGACATCAAAGGCGGCGTAATTCCTGGCGAATACATCCCTGCCGTTGATAAAGGCATCCAGGAGCAGCTGAAGTCTGGTCCGTTGGCTGGTTACCCGGTAGTAGACATGGGTATTCGTCTGCACTTCGGTTCTTACCACGACGTTGACTCCTCTGAACTGGCGTTTAAACTGGCCGCGTCTATCGCCTTTAAAGAAGGCTTTAAGAAAGCGAAACCAGTTCTGCTTGAGCCTATCATGAAGGTTGAAGTTGAGACTCCAGAAGAGAACACCGGTGACGTTATCGGTGACTTGAGCCGTCGTCGCGGCATGCTGCGCGGTCAGGAATCTGAAGTGACTGGCGTTAAGATCCACGCTGAAGTACCGTTGTCCGAAATGTTCGGCTACGCAACTCAGCTGCGTTCTCTGACTAAAGGTCGCGCATCATACACCATGGAATTCCTGAAGTATGATGATGCACCGAACAACGTCGCTCAGGCCGTAATCGAAGCCCGTGGCAAATAAGCCGCAGGGTTAAAACCAAAGTCCCGTGCTCTCTCCAGAAGGGGAGAGCGCTATAGTAAGGAATATAGCCGTGTCTAAAGAAAAATTTGAACGTACAAAACCGCACGTTAACGTTGGTACTATCGGCCACGTTGACCACGGTAAAACTACCCTGACTGCAGCGATCACCACCGTTCTGGCTAAAACCTACGGCGGTTCTGCACGTGCTTTCGACCAGATCGATAACGCGCCAGAAGAAAAAGCTCGTGGTATCACCATCAACACCTCTCACGTTGAGTATGACACTCCGACTCGTCACTACGCGCACGTTGACTGCCCAGGGCACGCCGACTACGTGAAAAACATGATCACCGGTGCTGCGCAGATGGACGGCGCGATCCTGGTAGTTGCTGCGACTGACGGCCCAATGCCTCAGACCCGTGAGCACATCCTGCTGGGTCGTCAGGTTGGCGTTCCTTTCATCATCGTATTCATGAACAAATGCGACATGGTTGATGATGAAGAGCTGCTGGAACTGGTAGAAATGGAAGTTCGCGAACTGCTGTCCGCTTACGACTTCCCAGGCGACGACCTGCCAGTAATCCGCGGTTCCGCGCTGAAAGCGCTGGAAGGCGAAGCTGAGTGGGAAGCGAAAATCATCGAACTGGCCGAAGCGCTGGACAGCTACATCCCAGAGCCAGAGCGTGCTATCGACAAGCCGTTCCTGCTGCCAATCGAAGACGTATTCTCCATCTCCGGTCGTGGTACCGTTGTTACCGGTCGTGTTGA
>NZ_JBJNLC010000008.1:0-119972 GCF_052169255.1 Serratia sp. CY29653
GCAATAGCGCGGTGGTCCCACCTGACCCCATGCCGAACTCAGAAGTGAAACGCCGTAGCGCCGATGGTAGTGTGGGGTCTCCCCATGCGAGAGTAGGACACTGCCAGGCATCAAATAAAGCCGAAAGCCCTGAACTGACGTTCAGGGCTTTTTGCTATGCGTAAAACGCAAAAAAGCGCAGCTACGCTGCGCCTTTCAACCACTCGACAATAAAGTCGGCGATGCTTTCCGGTTGATTGAGATCCAACTGCTTAGCTGCGATGGATAGCGGCCGGTCGCTGACTACCGCCACGACAAACTGATCCAGCATGTCTTCCAGCGGTCTGCCGATCTCGGCCCTATAAAGCAGGATCTTGCTGACCGGCTCATGTTTGAACCCTTCCACTAGAATCAAATCGACCTTATCGGCGTCAAAACGCCCTGCCAGGTAGCGTAGATCCAAAGGTTGTTGCTCCGGCGTTTCGGTCATCAATGCCCAACGGCGATCGCTGGCGACCAGCGTTTGGTCGGCACCCGCTTTGCGCAGCTCATAGCTGTCTTTACCCGGCGTATCCACATCCATGTCGTGATGCGTATGCTTTATCAGCCCAACCCGCACCTGGCGCTGTTTCAGCATTGGGATCAATTGCTTGAGCAGGGTGGTTTTCCCCGTCCCGCTGTAGGCGCCGATGGCCAGCAAAGGGGGCAATGAACGATTCATGTTTTTAGCTCTCGTTCTTGCTGCCAGTGCAGGCAGTCTTCCGGCGTATTCAGGTTATGAAATGCCGTTTGCTGCCCGCTGAACACCACGCGTTGTGCGTTAATCTGATGCAAGAACAGCATCAGCTTGCGTTCACCGCGCGCCAGATAGTCGGCCAGCTGCGGCGCTATTTGGGTATGCAATAATGCCAGCGTAGGGTGATCTCGTTCACCATCGCTGGCAAAGGCTGCTGGCGCCGCGCCTTTTTGCCGCCATAGCTGCGCGACTAAGTCGGCGGGAAAGTCGGGGACGTCACAAGGGACGAAGGCCACCCACTCGCTGGGGGCCTGTTTGAGCCCGGCGAGCATCCCGGCCAACGGCCCGGCGAAATCGGGCGTCAGATCGCCAATCACCGGCAAACCGCTCGCCTGGTAACGTGCCTGATTGCGATTGGCGCTGATGGCGACGGAAGCCACTTGCGGCCGTAACCGAGCCAATACGTGTTGATAGAGTGCGATACCGGCAATCGACACCAGGCCTTTGTCTTCACCGCCCATACGCGTGGCCCGTCCGCCGGCCAAAATGACGCCGCTGATTTCTTTATGCATCTCGTTTATCCCGCCTTGTCGATGCGCTGATTGTAGCGCTAAAGCCGGTGCGACATCAGGATTTACCTTTATTGACAAGCCGGTTCTTTCACTGCGTGGGTAAGCCTGTTACTTTGTGAGTTTATTCATGCTATTGGACGATATTGAGATGAAAACGCATCGCGTAAACGAGTTGATCGAGCTGTTGCACCCGGCCTGGCAGGAAGATCCCGATCTCAATTTGATGCAGTTTTTGCAAAAGCTGGCGCAGGAAGCGGGCTTCCAGGGCGAGTTGTCCGAACTGAGCGACGACATTCTTATTTACCATCTGAAAATGCGCGGCAGCGCCGGCACGGATCAGATCCCGGGCCTGAAGAAAGATTACGAAGAAGATTTTAAAACGGCGCTGTTGCGCGCTCGCGGCGTTATCAAGGACTGATCCTCGCGCGGTGCGAGAAAGCATAGCGCGTCAAATGCGCCATTAATGCTACTATTTCTCATTCCCGGCACCGTGCTGTCAGCGATCAAACGAACGTTATGAATAACTCTGCTTTTAATTTCGACACCCTGTCGCCCGATTTGATTATGGACGCGCTAGAAGGGGTTGGCCTGCGCGTCGATTCCGGCCTGACGGCGCTGAACAGCTATGAGAACCGCGTCTATCAGTTTATAGACGAAGATCGCCGGCGCTACGTAGTGAAGTTTTACCGCCCGGAGCGCTGGAGCGCCGCACAAATCGGTGAGGAACATCAGTTCGCTCTGGATCTGGCCAGCGCGGAAATTCCGGCGGTGGCGCCGCTGGCGCTGCAAGGCGCTACGCTGCATACGCACGGTGGATTCTTCTTTACCCTGTTTCCCAGCGTGGGCGGGCGCCAATATGAGATAGACAACCTGGATCAGTTGGAATGGGTGGGTCGTTTCCTGGGCCGTATCCATCAGGTCGGCGGCGAGCGTTTGTTCGCCGAACGGCCGACGATGGGGGTTGAAGAGTATCTCACCGCCCCGCGTCAGGTGTTGGCCGATTGCGGGCTGTTGCCGGCAGCACAGTGTGACGCGTTCCTGCTGGCAACGGACAACCTGATTGCGGCGATCAAGGCGCACTGGCATCTGGACTGGCAGCCGCGCCGTTTGCACGGTGATTGCCATCCCGGCAATATTCTGTGGCGCGACGGCCCGCTGTTCGTCGATCTTGATGACGCGCGTAACGGCCCGGCGGTGCAGGATTTGTGGATGCTGCTGCACGGTGAGCGGCGCGATCAATTGATGCAGCTGGACGTCTTGCTGGAAGCGTACGGCGAATTTGCCGAGTTCGACCAACGCGAGCTGGCGTTGATTGAGCCGCTGCGCGCGATGCGCATGGTGTATTACCTGGCCTGGGTCGCCCGCCGTTGGCAGGATCCGGCCTTCCCTAAGAGTTTTCCGTGGATGGCGGAGTCTGATTTCTGGTTGTCTCAGACTGCGGCCTTCACCGAACAGGTTAAGCTGTTGCAGGAGCCCCCTCTGCAGCTGACGCCAATGTATTGAAGCTTTAACACAATGGAGAGTTTAGTCTTATGAAAAAAATATGGTTGGCGCTCGTTGGCATGGTGATGGCCTTCAGTGCCTCGGCGGCACAGTTTAGCGATGGCGCTCAGTACGTGACCCTGGACAAGCCGGTGACCGGTGAGCCTCAGGTGCTGGAGTTCTTCTCCTTCTACTGCCCGCACTGCTACCAGTTCGAGCAGGTCTATCACGTGTCCGAGAACGTGAAGAAGGCGCTGCCTGCCGGCACCAAAATGACCAAGTACCACGTTGAGTTCCTGGGGCCGCTGGGCAAACAGCTGACTCAGGCATGGGCGGTGGCGATGGCGCTGGGCGTGGAAGACAAGGTAAGCCCGTTGATGTTTGAAGCGGTGCAGAAAACCCAGACCGTGCAAACGCCGGACGATATCCGTAACGTCTTCGTGAAAGCGGGCGTGACCGCCGCAGATTATGACGCGGCATGGAACAGCTTCGTGGTGAAATCTCTGGTGGTTCAACAGGAGAAAGCCGCGGAAGATCTGCAGCTGCGCGGTGTGCCGGCGGTATTCGTGAACGGCAAATACATGGTTAAAAACGATGGCCTGGACACCAGCTCGATGGACGCTTACGTGAAGCAGTTCGCCGACGTGGTTAAATTCCTCAGCCAGCAGAAATAAGCCAGATTCAACATGAAAAAAGCCGGCGTTCGTTGCCGGCGTTTTTTTATCCGTATTGCCGCTTCAATTTATCCAGCAGCCGGTCTTTTTCCTGCCACAGCGTATTCAGCCACAGTTGGAAACGCCGCTTGAACTGCTTGTCGTTGAAATAGTCCCCGTGCAGGGTTTCATCGATCGGTAGCGTCTCTATTCTTACCACGATGCGCGTCAAACGACCGCACAGCATATCCAGAAAAGGCCGTTGGTTATTTTCTGGATAGAGCAGGGTGACGTTCAGCACTTTGTCGAACTGATTGCCCAGCGCGCTAAGGGTAAACGCGATGCCGGCGGCTTTGGGCGCCAGCAAATTGCGATACGGCGAATTGCTTTTAATTTTCTTGGCTTCGGTGAAGCGCGAACCTTCGACGAAATTGACGATGGTGGTTGGACGTTGACGGAATTTTTCGCAGGAACGGCGCGTGGTTTCGATATCCTTGCCGCGCTTCTCCGGATGCTTGAGCAAATAGGCGCGGGAGTAACGCTTCATGAATGGCATATCCAGCGCCCAGCAGGCCAGGCCGACAAAAGGCACCCAGGCGAGCTGTTGCTTGAGGAAATACTTATTCATTGGAATATGATTTCTGAACAGCACGCACAACACGACAATGTCTGACCAGCTTTCGTGGTTGCTGATCAGCAGATACCAGTTTTTGCGATCCAGCCCTTCCAGCCCTTCAATATCCCAACGCAATTGCCCGTTAATGCGCAATAACAGCGCCAGCCCCTGACACCAACACCACATCATGAAATCGGCGAAAGCAGAGATATATCGCCAGACGGCGGGAATGGGCACCAGGAGTTTCACGATGCCGGCCAGCGTGATGGGGATAGAACACAACACCGTCACCAGAATGGTGAGTATGACGGAAATGATAAAGATAACAGGCGTTAACAATCTTGGCATGGTTATGGGCTGACGGTTGTTGGGAACATCGTTGCATGCCGAAGCGCATGAACAAAAGCCTATTTTAACAGAGAATGTCGGGGTAAAGCGCCGCTAAAAATCACTGTTTTTGGCCTCGCCGGATAACCATTTGCCGAGTTTTTGTGCAACTTGTCCAGCTTGTGCTAAGGTAATTGAGGCGCCGAATTTGATTAATAGTGCGATTAAAATCCGGCGAAAGTTATATCCACAAATCCAATAAAAGCCAGTAATAAAGCGTCGCCGGAATTCGTTCTTTTAACGCGGTGATTTAAATAGGAATTTTATTCGCCGTTATAACGATAATCACAACGTTATAATTCGGTCTCTTTTCTATGCACAAAGTTATCCACAGGTAAGATCTTGCGGATCCTCGCGCACAATCTCATCATTTTCGTCCGCAATGCACGCTAAGGTTCGTCTCCGGCGGCCAGCTATGGCATGCTTACCCCTATGTCCGATCACGATAAAGAAACGCTATGGCCCAGATTGCAGAAAACCCACTAATCCTGGTTGACGGTTCCTCCTACCTCTACCGCGCTTATCACGCCTTCCCGCCGCTGACCAACTCGGCGGGCGAGCCGACCGGCGCGATGTACGGCGTGCTGAATATGCTGCGCAGCCTGCTGCTGCAGTATCAACCGAGCCACGTTGCCGTGGTGTTTGATGCCAAAGGGAAGACCTTCCGCGATGATCTCTTCGCCGAATACAAATCGCACCGGCCACCGATGCCGGACGATCTGCGTGCGCAGATCGAGCCGCTGCATAACATGGTCAAGGCGATGGGCCTGCCACTGCTGGTGACGCCCGGCGTTGAGGCGGACGACGTCATCGGTACGCTGGCGCTGGAGGCCGAAAAAGCTGGCCACGCGGTGCTGATCAGCACCGGCGACAAAGACATGGCGCAGCTGGTGACGCCGAACGTCACCCTGATCAACACCATGAACAACACCATCCTCGGCCCGCAGGAAGTGTGCGACAAGTACGGTATTCCGCCGGAGCTGATCATCGACTTCCTGGCGCTGATGGGCGATTCATCGGACAACATTCCCGGCGTGCCGGGCGTGGGTGAGAAAACCGCTCAGGCGTTGCTGCAGGGTATCGGCGGGCTGGATGCGCTGTACGGTAATCTGGAGAATATCGCCACGCTGAGCTTCCGCGGCGCCAAAACCATGGCGGCCAAGCTGGAGCAGAACAAAGAGGTCGCGTACCTCTCCTATAAGCTGGCGACGATCAAAACCGACGTTGAGCTGGATCTGACCTGCGCGGATCTGACGGTCTCTGCACCGGATGTCGATACGCTGCAGCAGCTGTTCAAACAGTATGAATTCAAACGCTGGCTGGCGGACGTGGAAGCCGGCGTATGGCTGGAAAACAAGAAAGGCGCGGGAGCGAAAGCTGCCGGCGGCGCCAAACCGGCCGCCGCCGCCGCGGAAGCGCCGAAGGCGCTGGCGGAGGCCAAGCTGTCCCAGGACGGTTATGTCACCATTCTGGATGAAGCGACCTTTACCGACTGGCTGGCGCGGCTGAAAAAGGCCGACGTGTTTGCCTTCGATACCGAAACCGACGGTCTGGATACCCTGACCGCCAACCTGATCGGCCTGTCCTTCGCGATCGCGCCGGGCGAGGCGGCTTATTTGCCGGTGGCGCACGATTATCTGGACGCACCGCCACAGCTGGACCGCGCCTACGTGCTGGAAGCGCTCAAGCCGCTGCTGGAGGACGATAAGGCGCTGAAGGTCGGGCAAAACCTGAAGTTCGACATGAGCCTGCTGGCGCGCTACGGCATTGAGATGCGCGGCATCGCCTACGACACCATGCTGGAGTCCTATGTGCTGGACAGCGTCGGCGGCCGTCACGATATGGACAGCCTGGCCGATCGTTATCTGAGCCATAAAACCATCACCTTCGAAGAGATCGCCGGCAAGGGCAAAAACCAGCTGACGTTCAATCAGATCGCGCTGGAGCAGGCGGCGCCTTACGCCGCCGAAGACGCCGATGTCACGCTGCAGTTGCACCTGGCGATGTGGCCGCAGTTGAAACAGAGCGCAGAGCTGCTGACGGTGTTCAACGAGATTGAAATGCCGCTGCTGCCGGTGCTGTCGCATATCGAACGCACCGGGGTGCTGATCGATCCGGCCATTTTGTCGGCCCACTCCCAGGAGCTGGCCAAGCGTCTGGCTGAGCTGGAGGCGCAGGCCCACGAGCTGGCGGAAGAGCCGTTCAACCTGGCGTCGACCAAGCAGCTGCAGGCTATCTTGTACGAGAAACAAAAGTTGCCGGTGCTGAAGAAAACCCCGGGCGGTGCGCCGTCCACCAACGAAGAAGTGCTGGCCGAGCTGGCGCTGGATTACCCGCTGCCGAAGGTGATCCTGGAATACCGCGGCCTGGCGAAGCTGAAGACCACCTATACCGACAAGCTGCCGCTGATGATCAACCCGGTCAGCGGCCGGGTACACACCTCGTACCATCAGGCGGTGACTGCGACCGGCCGTCTCTCCTCGAGCGATCCGAACCTGCAGAACATCCCGGTGCGCAACGAAGAAGGGCGGCGCATCCGCCAGGCTTTCATCGTGCCGGAAGGCTACCGCATCGTCGCGGCCGACTACTCGCAGATCGAGCTGCGCATCATGGCGCATCTGTCACAGGATGAAGGGCTGCTGAAGGCCTTCGCCGAAGGGAAAGACATTCACCGCGCCACGGCGTCGGAAGTCTTCGGTGTGCCGTTGGATAAAGTGACCGGCGAACAGCGCCGTAGCGCCAAGGCGATTAACTTTGGCCTGATTTACGGCATGAGCGCCTTCGGCCTGGCGCGCCAGTTGGGGATCCCGCGTGGGGAAGCCCAGCGCTATATGGATCTGTACTTCGAGCGTTACCCGGGCGTGCTGGACTACATGGAGCGCACCCGTCAACAGGCTTCCGAACAGGGTTATGTCAGCACGCTGGACGGGCGCCGCCTGTACCTGCCGGACGTCCGCTCCAGCAACGCCATGCGCCGCAAGGCGGCCGAGCGCGCCGCCATCAACGCCCCGATGCAGGGCACCGCGGCCGATATCATCAAGCGTGCGATGATCGAGGTCGACGCCTGGCTGCAAGGGCAGGAGAAGCCGTTGGTGCGCGCGATCATGCAGGTGCACGATGAATTGGTATTTGAGGTGCATGAGTCGGTGATCGAAGAAGCCAGCCAACGCATCCGTCAATTGATGGAAGGCAGCATGACCCTGGCGGTGCCGCTGAAGGTCGACGTGGGCGTCGGCATGAACTGGGATGAGGCGCACTGATTACCGGGTTATCGCCGGATGCGCTAACTGGCGATAACCTAAGCACTTTTCGTAATTAAGCTACAAGATGCGGCGATAGTTTCCCCAACTTCGCCGTTCTTGCGCCGCAAATTGTGTAAGTAAACTACAAAAAATTCTTTTGCCCTGCGAAAAAATAAGGTAGAGTTACAGGCGTAGGGTACAGAGGTAAGATGTTCTATCTTTCAGACCTTTTACTTCACGTAATCGGATTTGGCTGAATATTTAGCCGCCCCAGTCAGTATTGACTGGGGCGTTTTTTATTGTAAAAACAGCAGCAAACCATACGTTTTTCCTATCGCTCCGCTCCGCTTTTCGTTCCTGCTTCCCCCCTCTCGACTCGCGTAATCCGGCGAGATAAGCCAGCCCTGGCGATAAGTTTTTATGATGGCTTTATTTCAGAACTGTAATTAGATAACAAAAAATCCCGCCTGCGGCTGAACTGCGGGTATAAAAAAGCCGATGCGGCGAGGCATCGGCTCTGGCGTTCGGCCTGGGCTTATTCGCCGGCTTCGTCTTCCGGCAGCACTTCCGGTGGGATCTCGTTAAACCAGGTGTCCAGCTTCTGGCGCAGCTTGTCGACGCCGATCTTCTTCAGCGACGAGAAGGCTTCAACCTGGATATCCCCCATAAACGGCAGCACCGCTTCACGCACCATATTGAGCTGCGCCTTGCGTGCGCCGGAGGCCAGCTTGTCGGCCTTGGTCAGCAGCACCAGCACCGGCGTGCCGACGTCGACCGCCCACTGGATCATCTGCTGGTCGAGATCTTTCAGCGGATGGCGAATATCCATCAGCACCACCAGGCCTTTCAGGCTGTTGCGCATCTGCAGGTATTCGCCCAGCGCGCGCTGCCATTTGCGCTTCATCTCTTCCGGCACTTCGGCGTAGCCGTAACCCGGCAGGTCGACCAGGCGGATGCCGTCTTCCACTTCGAACAGGTTGATCAGCTGGGTGCGCCCCGGCGTCTTACTGGTGCGCGCCAGGCTTTTTTGGTTGGTCAGCGTATTCAGCGCGCTGGATTTCCCGGCGTTGGAACGGCCGGCAAAGGCGACTTCAATTCCTGCATCCCCCGGCAGATGGCGAATATCGGGTGCGCTGGTGACGAAATGGGTCACATGATAGTTGTAGTTCTTGCTGGTCAAAATTTTTCGTCTCCGTGAGGATGGCTAACTGGTTGGCGATTATAACTGCATCAGCGGTAAAAATGGCGTGTTTCTCGGTTTTTAAGCGGCGGGACGCGATAAAACGACGGTTATGCCGCGCGTACGTTGTGAGACATTTGCCATTCGAATCGCGGGTAATGTCGCTTTATTCGAAAGTGATGTTTCTGTTTTTATTTTAAAAACAATATGTTGTTTTTTCGTTGTAGGGAAATGTCGTCCAAATCGGCGTCAGGTGCCTTGAGCCTTGGCAACAATAACGTAAAGTAGTCGTTAACGCAGGGTTGCGCAGGATTAAGGAACATCCGGGAAGGATGACAAATCTCAGGGAATGCACAGGGCGTGCAATGAGTGCCAGGATGAACGCAACAGGAAGTGACCCTTTCGCACCGGAACAGGCGGCAGGCACATCGGATGGTGAAGTATTGGCAGTTTGGATGCCGGCAGGAAGCTCGCTCGGGAAGAGCGGATGCGAATGGATTGCGCCATGGACGATTTTTCTTTCAGGATGAAGGACGTAGTGGCAGGGAATGCGGTTATAGCAGAAGGAAAAACCGGGATGTTGCATGTGCGCAAGGAGCGCGTAACAGGAATACCCTTCGCAAGAAGGTGCGAAATAGGCGGCAGGTTTAACCTGCCGCCTTTTTTCTTTGTCCGCTTTCTGCTAGATTCCGCCGCAATTCTATACTGAATCTACATACCTAAGAGCACACGCTATGAACCAGCCATCAAAAGCACCTCGCGGCAGCGCGGCGAAGTCAAAAACGAAAAAGAAAAGCCGTATGGAGCTCGATCAGGAAGCGCGCGAGCGCAAACGCCTGAAAAAGCGCCGCGGCCACGCTTCCGGTTCGCGCACCCAGGTCGAGTCCGGCAGCCAGAAGAACAAATCGGCGGCGGAAGCCAAAGATCCGCGTATCGGCAGTAAAGTGCCGGTAGCGCTGGTGGTCGACGAAACCAAAGTAAAGGCCAAACCGCAGCCGAAGCCAAAGGCCGAAGCGAAACCGCGCCTGTCGCCGGAAGAAGAGCTGGCGAAGCTGGAAAATGACGAACGCCTGAACGCGCTGCTGGATCGCATCGACGATGGCGAAACGCTGAACGCGGAAGAGCAGACCTATGTCGACAAAACGTTGGATCGCATCGATGTGCTGATGGACGTGTTGGGCATCGAACTGGGTGAAGACGACGACGAAGAAGAAGAGAAGCAGGAAGATATTCTGAAGCTGCTGAAAGGCGGCAACCCGAAAGACGCTTTTTAACGCGCTATGTGGCTAATCTCGGCAATAGCCCTACTCTTGATGTGTTATCTGCTGTGGTTATTCGGTAAACTATGGCGGCTGTCTAAGCGCAAAGCGCGTTTTCGCAGCGCTTCCGTGGCCAGACAGCGCAGACAACCGCCTCTCTCCAGGCCCGGTAGAAAAAGATATCGGAAGGAGTGAGCATGTCAGAGCAGACGATTGTCTGGGATTTGGCCCTGATCCAAAAATATAACTACTCAGGGCCGCGTTATACTTCATACCCCACGGCGCTGGAGTTTAACCAGCGCTACGACGAAGCGGCGTTTCAACGCGCCGCTGCGCGTTACCCTGAGCGGCCGCTGTCGCTGTATGTGCATATCCCTTTCTGTCATAAGCTGTGTTACTTCTGCGGCTGCAACAAGCTGGTGACGCGCCAGACCCACAAGGCCGACGAGTACCTGAACGTTTTGGCGCAAGAGATCGCCAGCCGTGCGCCGCTGTTCGCCGGCCGTAAGGTCGGCCAGATGCACTGGGGCGGCGGTACGCCGACCTACCTGGATAAAACGCAAATCAGCCGGCTGGTGGCGTTGCTGCGCGAACACTTTGATTTCCTGCCCGATGCGGAGATGTCGATCGAGGTCGATCCGCGCGAGATAGAGCTGGATGTGCTCGATCATTTACGCGCCGAAGGCTTTAACCGTCTGAGCATGGGGGTGCAGGATTTCAACAAACAGGTGCAGCAGTTGGTCAACCGCGAGCAGGACGAAGCCTTTATCTTCGCCCTGATTGAGCGGGCCAAAGCGCTGGGCTTCCGCTCGACCAATATCGATCTGATCTACGGCCTGCCGAAACAGACGCCGGAAAGCTTCGCTTTCACGCTGCAGCGGGTGGCTGAATTGAATCCCGATCGCCTCAGCGTGTTCAACTACGCGCATATGCCGAACTTGTTCGCCGCCCAGCGCAAAATCAAAGACGCCGATCTGCCCAGCGCCCAGCAGAAGCTGGATATTCTGCAGCAGAGCATCGCTTTCCTGACCGGCGCCGGCTATCAGTTCATCGGCATGGATCACTTTGCGCGCCCGGACGACGAGCTGGCAATCGCCCAATGCGAAGGCAAGCTGCACCGCAATTTCCAGGGCTATACTACCCAGGGCGACAGCGATCTGCTGGGGCTGGGCGTGTCGGCCATCAGCATGCTCGGCGACAGCTATGCGCAGAACCAGAAAGAGCTGAAGCATTACTATGAGAGCGTACCGGCGCAGGGCAACGCCCTGTGGCGCGGGCTGGCGCTGACGGACGACGATTGCCTGCGGCGCGATCTGATCAAAACCCTGATCTGCAATTTCCGGTTGGCGTATCAGCCGCTCGAACGGCAATACGGCATCGATTTCACCGCTTACTTCGCCGAAGACCTGCAGCTGCTGGCGCCGTTTGAACGCGATGGGCTTGTGGAGCGCGACGAGCAGGGCATTCGCGTCACGCCGCGCGGGCGCTTGCTGATCCGCAATATCTGCATGTGTTTCGACCGCTATCTGCGGCAACAGGCGCGCAGCCAGCAGTTCTCACGGGTGATCTGAGGATGAAAAAACAGCCGCTGATGCGGCTGTTTTTTTAACTGAAGAAGTTAATCAGCGCGGCGCACAACACCGCGGCAACCGCCGCCTGCGGGGTGTGGCTGGCGGCGGAGCCCAGCTCCGCGCCCTGAGAAATGAATACGATGAATGAGTCCAGCATCGTCAACCTCCAGAGTGTGCGACACGATCATACTGCGCCCGCACCGGCTGTAAAGCCTGCGGTTGGCGTTTTTTTGTGCGCCGGACGGCGTTTTTCATCATCCATCCCCGTTCCTATTCCATACCCAGCTCTTTGAGCTTGCGGGTCAGGGTATTGCGCCCCCAGCCCAGCAGGCGCGCGGCTTCCTGTTTGTGCCCCTGGGTGTGGCGCAGCGCGGTGGTGAGCAGCGTGCGCTCCATCTCCGGCTGCGCTTCCGACAGCAGGTTTTGATGACCGGAACGCAGCGCGCGATCGGCCCACTGCGCCAGCAGCGTGGCCCAGCTGTCCGGCAGACTGTGGCTGGGGCTTTCCGGCGCGGCGGTTTCGAACAGCTCACCCGGTAGATCCTGGATCAGCACTTCCTGCCCGGCGGCCATCACCGTCAGCCAGCGGCAGGTGTTCTCCAGCTGGCGCACGTTGCCCGGCCAGGGCAGGCGGGTCAGCGCGGTTTCGGTTTCCGGGTGCAGGTTCTTGGCCTCGACGCCTAACTCTTTGGCGGCGATCTGCAGGAAGTGGCGCGCCAGCCGCGGGATATCTTCACGGCGCTCGCGCAGCGGCGGCAGGTGTACGCGGATCACGTTCAGGCGGTGGAACAGATCCTCGCGGAACTTGCCTTCCTGCACCCGCAGCTCCAGATTCTGGTGCGTGGCGGCGATGATGCGCACGTCGACCTTCACCGGCGCATAGCCGCCGACCCGGTAGAACTGGCCGTCCGCCAGCACCCGCAGCAGGCGCGTTTGCACGTCGAGCGGCATATCGCCGATCTCGTCGAGGAACAGCGTGCCGCCGTCGGCCTGTTCAAAACGGCCCTGACGAATTTGGTTCGCGCCGGTGAAGGCGCCTTTCTCGTGGCCGAACAGCTCGGACTCGATCAGATCCTTGGGGATGGCGGCCATGTTCAGGGCGATGAACGGCGACTTGGCGCGCGGGCTGTGGCGGTGCAGCGCATGCGCCACCAGCTCCTTGCCGGTGCCGGATTCACCGTTGATCAACACGCTGATCGACGAACGCGACAGCCGGCCGATGATGCGAAACACGTCCTGCATCGCCGGCGCCTCGCCGATGATGTCCGCCGCCGGATCGCTGGCCGGCTGGCTGCGCACCGGCTGCTGCTGCTCCTGATAATGGCTGATGGCGCGCTCGACCAGCGCCACCGCTTCGTCGATATCGAACGGCTTCGGCAGGTAGTCGAAGGCCCCTTGCTGATAGGCGCTGACGGCGGCGTCCAAATCCGAATGCGCGGTCATGATGATCACCGGCAGCATCGGGTGGCGCTGTTTGATCTGCTTGAGCAGCGCCAGGCCGTCTATGCCCGGCATGCGGATATCGGACAGCAGCACGTCGGGGGTTTGCGTGGCCAAGGCTTCCAGCACGTCATTGCCGCCTTCGAAGGTGGCGCAGCTCAGGCCCGCGCCGGTGAGCGCGCGCTCAAGCACCCAGCGGATGGAGCTATCGTCATCGACGATCCAGACTATCCCTCGTTGCATAGCAAACCTCACTGACGAATGGGCAGGTAGACCGAGAATTCGGTATGACCTGGCCAACTGTTGAATTCAATTTTTCCGCAATGCTGATCGATAAGATTGCGGGCGATGGATAATCCCAGGCCGGTGCCGCCTTCACGGCCGCTGACCATCGGGTAGAACAGCGTGTCCTGCAGCTGCGCCGGCACGCCGGGGCCGTCGTCTTCGACGTCGATGCGCGCCGCCAGGCGGTAGCGGGTGCCGTGCAGCGTAATCTGAAACGCGGTGCGGGTGCGCAGCGTGATGGTGCCGCCCGCTTCGCCCAGCGCCTGCAGCGCGTTGCGGGTAATGTTCAGCAGCACCTGTTCTATCTGATCCGGGTCGTGGGCCATTTCCGGCAGGCTCGGATCGTAATCGCGCACCAGCGTGACGTTATCCGGCATTTCCAGCGACACCAGCTGGCAGACGCGCTCCGCGACCTGATGGATGCTCTGGGTGATGTGCTGGCCGGGCCGCTGCGGGCCGAGCAGGCGATCCACCAGATTGCGCAGCCGATCGGCCTGCTCGATGATCACCTTGGTGTATTCGGTCAGCGCCGGATCGGGCAGCGCTTTGGCCAGCAGCTGTGCCGCGCCGCGCAGGCCGCCCAGCGGATTTTTAATCTCGTGCGCCAAACCGCGCACCAGATCGCGGGCCGCCACCTGTTGGGCATGCTGCAGCTGTTCCTGGCTCAGGCGGCGCTGATTGTCCATCGGCGCCAGCTCGACCAGAATATAGCCTTCCGGCAGCGCCTGAGCGGTCAGGGAAAGGATATGCGCACGGCCGTCGACCACCAGGGTCACTTCGTTGTCGGTGAAGCCCTGACCGGCGCGCAGGCTTTCGCGCATCAAAGAGACGTTCAGCGAAAAATAACCGAGCAAATCGGGCAGCGGCGTGCCGAACAGCTTGCGGGAGCTTTGCGCCAGCAATTGCTGTGCCGCAGGGTTGGCGTAGTGAACCGCCAGAGAGTCATCCAACAGCAGGATGCTGTTGATGAGTGAATTGAGGATCTGCCCAGCATCGGGCAGCTTGCCAGTTGCCATACAGCAGACTCCTGCACCTTTTTAGTGCATCTATCCTACTCCATCCGGGATCGGCGCGGTATGGAATAGTTTTGCAGAAAATACGGTGGAGAAAAAAACCCATCCGAAGATGGGCTGAAAGTTTCCACGGCAACAAAAAAGCGATAACAAAAATGTGGGCGCCGCCCGCCTGCGCAGACGGCGCGGGTAGGGCTTAGACGCTGTAGTACAGTTCGAACTCAACCGGGTGTGGCGTCATGCGAATGCGGTCCATCTCTTCTTTGCGCAGTTCGATGTAGGCATCGATCGCATCGTCGGTGAACACGCCGCCGCGGGTCAGGAACTCGCGGTCTTCGTTCAGTGCGGCCATCGCTTCGTCCAGCGAGCCGGCCACTTTTGGGATCTCGGCTTCTTCTTCCGGCGGCAGGTCGTACAGGTTTTTGTCCATGGCGTCGCCAGGGTGGATCTTGTTGATGATGCCGTCCAGGCCGGCCATCAGCAGCGCGGCGAAGCACAGGTATGGGTTAGCCGCCGGATCCGGGAAGCGGGCTTCGATGCGGCGCGCTTTCGGGCTGGCGACCACCGGGATACGGATGGACGCGGAGCGGTTACGGGCGGAGTAAGCCAGCATCACCGGCGCTTCGTAGCCTGGCACCAGACGCTTGTACGAGTTGGTGGTCGGGTTGGCCAGGGCGTTGATCGCTTTGGCGTGCTTGATGATGCCGCCGATGTAGAACAGCGCGGTTTCAGACAGGCCGCCGTATTTGTCGCCGGCGAACAGGTTGGTGCCGTTCTTGGACAGCGACATGTGGCAGTGCATGCCGGAACCGTTGTCGCCGAACATAGGCTTCGGCATGAAGGTCGCGGTTTTGCCGAAGGCGTGCGCCACGTTGTGCACCACGTATTTGTAGATCTGAATTTCGTCGGCTTTCTTGGTCATGGTGTTGAAGCGGGTTGCCACTTCGTTCTGACCGGCGGTTGCCACTTCGTGGTGGTGCGCTTCAACCACCAGGCCCATCTCTTCCATGGTCAGACACATGGTGGAACGCAGATCCTGCGAAGAGTCGACCGGTGGAACCGGGAAGTAACCGCCTTTCACCGCCGGACGGTGGCCTTTGTTGCCGCCGTCGTATTTTGTACCGGAGTTCCAGGCGCCTTCGATGTCGTCGATGGCCACGTGGGAACCGCGGATGCTGCTGCCGAAGCGGATGTCGTCGAACAGGAAGAACTCAGGCTCTGGCCCGAACAGCACGGTATCCGCGATGCCGGAGGAGCGCAGGAAGTCTTCGGCGCGTTTGGAGATGGAGCGCGGGTCGCGATCGTAGCCTTGCATGGTGCCCGGCTCGAGAATGTCGCAGCGAATGATCAGGGTAGGTTCTTCGAAGAACGGATCCAGAACCGCCGTGCTGGCGTCCGGCATCAGCACCATGTCAGATTCGTTGATGCCCTTCCAACCACCGATAGAGGAGCCGTCAAACATTTTGCCTTCTTCGAAGAAGTCGGCGTTTACCTGGTGAGCCGGGATAGTCACGTGCTGTTCCTTACCCTTGGTGTCAGTGAAACGCAGGTCTACGAATTTCACTTCATGCTCATTCAGCATCGTCAAAACGTGTTCAGCGGACATACTTAACTCTCCCGGTTTATCATTGTCGTCGTCGTGGAACGAATCTGTGGAACTGGCTTTTTTCGCCTTGAAAAGACTAAAGCGAAAAGCGTGCCAACTTTTTAAAAAGGCGTTCATCGCCTTTCTGCGCGGGTTTTACCCAGCCACAGTATGCACCATCAACGATAAATTGCACTGTTATGGTGCAATAAGGGTGGGCGCAGGCACCGAAATGGTGCAAAAGTGCAGCGATTGCGGCTTTTTGCACCGTGAAAGGGATCACAAACTGACCGGTACGCGGTTGTTTATAAGAGATGGTTGTGATCTTGTTTAGTCCCTCGCTTAATACGTGTACAATAGCGCGCTATTTCTAATGCCCGAGGCAAAGCTGTGATCGAAAATTTGCGTAACATCGCCATTATTGCCCACGTTGACCATGGTAAAACCACCCTGGTTGATAAGCTGCTGCAACAATCCGGTACTTTCGGAGAGCGTGCGGAAGCCACCGAACGCGTAATGGACTCCAACGATTTGGAGAAAGAGCGTGGGATTACCATCCTCGCAAAAAACACCGCCATTAATTGGAACGGTTACCGTATCAACATCGTGGATACCCCGGGACACGCCGACTTCGGCGGCGAGGTAGAGCGCGTGATGTCGATGGTTGACTCGGTGCTGCTGGTTGTGGATGCAATGGATGGCCCTATGCCGCAAACCCGCTTCGTGACCAAGAAGGCCTTCGCCAACGGTCTGAAGCCGATCGTGGTCATCAACAAGGTTGACCGTCCTGGCGCGCGCCCTGACTGGGTTGTGGATCAGGTGTTCGACCTGTTCGTGAACCTCGACGCGACCGACGAGCAGCTCGACTTCCCGATCATCTACGCTTCTGCGCTGAACGGCATCGCCGGCGTCGACCACACCGACATGGCGGAAGACATGACCCCGCTGTATCAGGCGATCGTCGACCACGTGTCTGCGCCGCAGGTTGAGCTGGAAGCGCCATTCCAGATGCAGATCTCCCAGTTGGACTACAACAACTACCTGGGTGTTATCGGCATCGGCCGCATCAAGCGCGGTAAAGTGAAGCCGAACCAGCAGGTCACCATCATCGACAGCGAAGGTAAAACTCGCAACGGTAAAGTGGGCAAAGTGCTGGGCCACCTGGGTCTGGAGCGTATCGACAGCACCCTGGCGGAAGCGGGCGACATCATCGCCATCACCGGCCTGGGCGAGCTGAACATCTCCGACACCATCTGCGACACCAACGCCGTAGAAGCGCTGCCGGCGCTGTCCGTCGACGAACCGACCGTCACCATGTTCTTCAACGTCAACACCTCGCCGTTCTGCGGTAAAGAAGGCAAGTACGTGACGTCGCGTCAGATCCTTGACCGTCTGAACAAAGAGCTGGTGCACAACGTAGCGCTGCGCGTTGAAGAAACCGACGATGCGGACGCCTTCCGCGTTTCCGGCCGTGGCGAGCTGCACCTGTCGGTGCTGATCGAAAACATGCGTCGCGAAGGTTTCGAGCTGGCGGTTTCCCGTCCGAAAGTTATCTTCCGCGAAATCGATGGCCGCAAGCAGGAGCCATTCGAGAACGTGACGCTGGATATCGAAGAGCAGCATCAGGGTTCCGTGATGCAGGCGATGGGCGAGCGTAAAGCCGACCTGAAAAACATGGATCCGGACGGTAAGGGCCGCGTGCGTCTCGACTACGTGATCCCAAGCCGCGGTCTGATCGGCTTCCGTAACGAATTCATGACCATGACTTCGGGCACCGGTCTGCTGTACTCCACCTTCAGCCACTACGACGACGTGCGTCCGGGCGAAGTGGGCCAGCGTCAGAACGGCGTGCTGATCTCCAACGGCCAGGGCAAAGCGGTCGCGTTCGCGCTGTTCGGCCTGCAGGATCGCGGCAAGCTGTTCCTGGGCCACGGTGCGGAAGTGTATGAAGGCCAGATCATCGGTATTCACTCGCGTTCCAACGACCTGACCGTAAACTGCCTGACCGGTAAGAAGCTGACCAACATGCGTGCTTCCGGTACTGACGAAGCGACTACCCTGGTTCCGGCCATCAAAATGACCCTGGAGCAAGCTCTGGAGTTCATCGATGACGACGAACTGGTAGAAGTGACGCCAACCTCGATCCGTATCCGTAAGCGTCACCTGACGGAAAACGATCGTAAGCGCGCCAGCCGCGGTCCTAAAGACGCTTAATCGCTGATTGAGTGTCTCATGCTTAGGGCGCGGTTCTCGCGCCCTGAGTTTTTTCCTCTGTTGTTCCCCGTTTGTGCGGCGCGCTATGCGCTTTTCCGTTCGTTCCCTGTTCAGCTGTTCCTTTTCCCGCTACAGTGAAATCTCACCGGCCCATCAGGAGAGGACTATGCTGTATATCTTTGATTTAGGTAATGTGATCGTCGATATCGATTTCAAGCGTGTGCTGGGCGTGTGGAGCAATTTGAGCGGCACGCCGTTGGCGGTGCTGTCCGATCGTTTCACTATGGGTGAGGTGTTCCAGCAGCATGAGCGCGGTGAAATCAGCGACGAAGACTTCGCCGGCAAGCTGTGCGATGAAATGGGCATCGCGCTCAGCTTCGAGCAGTTCGCCACCGGCTGGCAGGCGGTATTCGTCGCGCTGCGCCCGGAAGTGATCGACATCATGCAGCGCCTGCGCAACGAGGGCCACCGGGTGGTGGTGCTGTCGAACACCAACCGTCTGCACTGCAACTACTGGCCGCAGCACTATCCTGAAGTGGCCGCCGCCGCCGATCACCTCTATCTGTCGCAAGATCTCGGCATGCGCAAGCCGGAGGCCGAGATCTACCAGCATGTGCTGGCCGCGGAAAACACCGCCGCCGCCGACGCGGTGTTCTTCGACGATCACCCGGCGAACGTCCTCGCCGCGCAGGCGTTGGGGATCAAGACGGTGCACGTCACCGATCGCGACGTGGTGCCGGCCTATTTTGCTCAATGAGCGCAGGGCGCGTTAAGCTTAAGGCGTATCAACGGACATCAAGGAGTGACCATGTCGTTTTTCCGCCGCAAGAAGCTGCCCTCTGCGATTAAGCCCGGCGTCACCTTCGGACGGCTGCTGTACCAGCGTATCGATCACGATGGCCTGACGATGTTGGCGGGCCATCTCGCCTATGTTTCCCTGCTGTCGCTGGTGCCGCTGGTCACCGTGGTGTTCGCGCTGTTCGCCGCTTTCCCGATGTTTTCCGACATCAGCGAACAGCTGAAGAGCTTCATCTTTTCCAATTTCGTGCCGGCCGCCGGCAACGTCATACAGAACTACCTGGAACAGTTCGTCGCCAACTCCAACAAGATGACCGCCGTCGGCACCTGCGGGCTGATCGTCACCGCGCTGCTGTTGATCTCCTCGGTGGACAGCGTGCTGAACACCATCTGGCGCAGCAAGAACAAGCGGCCGATCGTCTTCTCCTTCGCCGTGTACTGGATGGTGCTGACGCTGGGGCCGCTGCTGGTGGGTGCCAGCATGGCCATCAGCTCCTACCTGCTGTCGCTCAACTGGCTGGCGCAGACCGGCGTCAACGGCCTGGTGGATCAGGTGCTGCGCATCTTCCCGCTGATTTTGTCGTGCGCTTCCTTCTGGCTGCTGTATTGCATCGTGCCGACGGTGCGGGTGCCGCCCAAAGACGCGCTGATTGGCGCGCTGGTGGCCGGATTGCTGTTCGAGCTGGGCAAGAAGGGATTCGCGCTGTACGTCACCATGTTCCCCTCCTATCAGCTGATTTACGGTGTGCTGGCGGTGATCCCGATTTTATTCCTGTGGGTCTACTGGAGCTGGTGTATCGTGTTACTCGGCGCGGAAATCACCGTGACCATCGGCGAATACCGCGACTACCGTCGGCAGAAGGCGGAGCAACAGGAACAGAAACCAGAAGGGCAGCAGGAATGATTGCGTTGATTCAACGGGTGTTAAACGCCAGCGTCACGGTGGGTGGCGAGACGGTAGGCAAGATTGGCCCCGGTTTGTTAGTGTTATTGGGCGTGGAGCAGGGCGATAACGAGCAAAAAGCGCAGCGCCTGTGCGAACGCGTGTTGGGATACCGCATTTTCGGCGACGAGAACGACAAGATGAATCTCAACGTCCAGCAGGCCGGGGGCAGCGTGCTGGTCGTTTCGCAGTTCACCCTGGCGGCGGACACCCAAAAGGGCATGCGGCCCAGCTTCTCGCGCGGCGCCGCACCTTTGGTCGCCGATCGGTTATATCAATATTTTGTTGGCCAGTGCCGCGAACGCGGCGTAGAGACCCAGACCGGCGAATTCGCCGCCGACATGCAAGTGGCGCTGGTCAACGATGGTCCGGTGACATTCTGGCTACAGGTCTAAGCATTCGGAGAACAGGCGTCTATGTATCACCTACGAGTACCCGTAACAGAGCAAGAACTGAAGGAGTATTACCAGTTTCGCTGGGAAATGCTGCGCAAGCCGCTGCACCAGCCGGTGGGTTCGGAAAAGGATGCCTATGACGCCATGGCCCACCACCAAATGGTGGTGGACGAGGCCGGTAAAATCGTCGCCATCGGGCGGCTGTACATCAATGCCGACAACGAGGCGGCGATCCGTTTTCTGGCGGTAGATCCGACGCTGCAGGATAAAGGGCTGGGGACGCTGGTGGCGATGACGCTGGAGTCCGTCGCGCGGCAGGAGGGCGTGAAGCGGGTGGTGTGCAGCGCCCGTGAGGACGCGGTGGACTTCTTCGCCAAGCTGGGGTTCGTCAATCAGGGGGAGATCACTGCGCCGCAGACCACCCCGATCCGCCACTTTTTGATGATCAAACCGGTAGCGACGCTGGACGATATCCTGCATCGCCCCGACTGGTGCGGCCAACTGCAGCAGGCCTGGTATGAACACATCCCGCTGAGCGAAAAGATGGGCGTGCGCATCAGCCAATACACCGGCCAGCGCTTCGTCACCACCATGCCCGAGACCGGCAACCAGAATCCGCACCACACGCTGTTCGCCGGCAGCCTGTTCTCGCTGGCGACGCTGACCGCCTGGGGGCTGATTTGGCTGCTGCTGCGCGAGCGCCACCTCGGCGGCACCATCATTCTGGCGGACGCGCACATTCGCTACAGCAAACCGATTACCGGCAGGCCGCGAGCGGTGGCGGATCTCGGCTCGCTGAGCGGCGATTTGGCGCGTCTGGCGCGCGGCCGCCGCGCGCGCGTGCACGCCGAAGTGCATCTGTTCGGCGACGAGGATAAAGGTGCGGTGTTCGAAGGCACCTACATGGTGCTGCCGGCCGAGCCGGATGTGCCGCTGGATCAGGGCGGCTCTGAGGCGCTGGAAGAGTAAGACGGCGGCCTGCCTGAGGGCGGGCCGCGCAGGGCATTACGGCAGTTGCTGGTTCACCGCTTGGCCGTCGCCGGCGGTGGCCTGCAGATTTCCCTTCAACGAGGCTTTGAACGGCCCGTCGCTGTTCAGCAGCCCTTTCAACTGCAGCTCAAGGTTGCCGTCGCCCGTCAGCGGCACCGGCTGCCATCCCCATTGCTGCAAGGTGTTCATCGGTACCGAACGGCCGTGCAGCGTCAGCTGGAAAGGCTTGCCCGGCAGCTGATCGACGGTCGCTTTGGCCTCAAGCAACCCATTAGGCATAAAGGCGCTGAGCTCGGTGACGTTAATCTGATTGGCGTCGGCGTTCAGCGCCAGCGAAGGGCGCCGCACGTCTATCTTGTTGAAGGTCGCCTCGCTGCCGTTCAGGTTGAGCGATCCGGACCAGATGCCCCACTGGCGATCGCGCGCCAGCAGCAGGTTGCTGCCGTAGCCGTCCAGCGCGGTGATCTGGAACGGGAATGCCGGGTTGATATCGATGATCAGATTGCGGTTGGTGGTCAGCTTGGTGACGTACACCTCCGCCAGCCAGTCCGGCAGCGGTTTCAGCCACAGTTCGCGCCAGTCGCTCGGCAGGGTGTACTCCAGCGCCGCCATGGCCACTTCATCCAGCTGCAGGCGTTTGCCGGCGCGCAGCCAGTTGCCGGAGGTGCGCAGCAGCCCGCCTTCCCAGCGGGTGGTGAACTGTTGAATGGCGATGCCGGCGGAGGAGAGCCGCAGGGTGGCGATCGGATCGATCAGGTGGAAGCCGCCGTTGATCACGTCGCTGGCGTTGACGTTTAGCGAGCCGTCTTCGCTGCGCCAGTCGCCTTTTTCGACGCTGACGTTTTGCAGCGACAGATCGAGATCGTTAAACGCCCATGCCTTGCCTTCCAGGCGCGCGTCGATCAGATCGAAACGCTTGAGGGTGACCGGCGGCAGGGTGGTAAAGCGCTGCATGAATTCCGCCAGCGTCAGCGGGGTCTGCATGCGCACGCCGCTCAGCCGCAGGCGATCCACCTGCCAACTGCCGTCGGCGGCGCGGCTGGCCACGCCGGTCAGGTCGCCCTGCGCCAGATCGGCGCCGAAGTTGTTCAACAGCAGCTGGCCCTGCTTCTGCTCCCCCTGCACCAACACCTTCGAGGCGGGGATGCCATTCAGCGTCATCGAACCGGCGCTGAACTGGAACTGGTTGTTGTCCCCCAGCAGATGACCGGCCAGCGGGCGCCACGGCGTGATGCCGGCAGTGACCTGCTGCGCGTTGAGTTGCCACTCGTTATCGTTGGACTGCAACGCCATGTTGCTCAGCTGCAGCACGTCGGCCTGTACAGGCAGCGCCGCCGCCTGCGGCTGCACGTTCAGCGTGCCGTCGCGCAGCGTGACGCTGTGAAAATAGCGCGGCTCGGTGATTTGGCGCAGGCTGAGGCCCAGATCGACGCGTTTGGCGACCAGCGCCTGCGGCTGGCCGTTGCGCGCCAGTTGCACGTCTTCCAGCTCAATCTGGTTCGGCTGGCTCCACGAATGGGTGATTTTTCCTATCGACAGGCGGTATTCGCTGTTGTCGCTGATCCAGGCGCTCAGGCGGCCTGCCGCCCAGCGGGTTTGCCCGACCAGGTACAGTACCACTGCCGCCAGCACGATCAGCAGCAGCAACGTCAGCAACAGCTTTCCGACAAATTTCATCGTCTACATCCGCATCGGTCAAAAAAGATACCCTGTTTATGCCGCAATTGGCCGGGCATCTCAAGGGCAATGGTCTGATAGACAATAAAAAACGGCCGCAAGCGGCCGTTTGAACGCCGATGGACGGGTTACTTCTTCTCGTGTTCCTGCGGGAACACCAGGTTCAGCACGATGGCGGTAATGCCGCCGGCGGCGATGCCGGAAGAGAGCAGGGTTTTCAGCCAGTCCGGCGCGAACTGCAGGATCAGCGGCTGCTGGGAGACGCCCATGCCGACGGCCAGCGACAGCGCCATGATCATGATGGCGCGGCGGTTGAGACGCTCGCGCGATACGATGCGCACGCCGGAGGCGGCGATGGTGCCGAACATCACGATGGTCGCGCCGCCCAGTACCGGTTCGGGGATGTGCTGCACGAAGCCGGCCACCGCCGGGAACAGCCCCAGCGCGATCAGCATCAGCGCCACCACGAAGCCGACGTAGCGGCTGGCGACGCCGGTCAGTTGGATCACGCCATTGTTCTGGCCGAAGCAGGAGTTGGGGAAGGTGTTGAACACCGCCGACAGCATCGAGTTCAGGCCGTTGGCCAGCACGCCACCCTTCAGGCGCTTCATGTACAGCGGCCCGCTGACCGGCTGTTCGGAGACGTCGGAGGTGGCGGTGATGTCGCCGATGGTCTCGAGCGAGGTGACCATAAAAATCAGCATCAGCGGCAGCAGCAGGTTCCAGTCGAAGCCCAGGCCGTAATAGAGCGGCGTGGGGATGGTGATCGCCGCCGTGGGGGCCGCCGGTGCATCGGCGGGCAGCATGTCCATCGCCCAGGCCAACAGATAGCCGACCGCCATGGCGATCACCAGCGAAGCCACGCGCAGGTAAGGGTTGCGCTGGCGGTTCAGCAGGATGATTACCGCCAGCACCGCGCCGGCCAGCAGCAGGTTTTTCGGCGAGCCGAAGCTATGATCGTTCATCGCGGCGTAGCCGCCGCCGATCGAGGTCAGGCCGACCTGAATCAGCGACAGGCCGATGATCATCACCACGATGCCGGAAACCAGCGGGGTGATGATGCGGCGCGCCAGATGCAGCACGCGCGACAGCAGAATTTCGGTGCAGGAGGCGACCATCAGGGTACCGAACAGCGCGGCCATCATGGTCGGCACGTCGGCGCCGCCGTTTTTCAGCGCCAGACCGCCCATGATCAGCGGCGAAACGAAGTTGAAGCTGGTGCCCTGAATCGACAGCAGCCCGGAACCCACCGGCCCCCAGGTTTTGATTTGCAGAATGGAAGCCAGACCGGAGGCGAACAGCGACATGCTGATGATGTGCTGGGTATCCTGTGCCGGCAGGCCCAGCGCCTGGCAGATCAGCAGGGCCGGGGTGATCACCGCGACGAACATCGCCAGCAGATGCTGGCCGGCGGCAAACAGCGTTTGCGGCAGCGGCGGGCGATCTTCCAGGCGATAAATCAGTTCACTGGCGCGGGGTTCTGAGGCGGCTTGGCGCGCGGCATCAAGCTCGGAGGATGACATGCTCATGGTGTGGCGTTTCCAGATACGGCAAAGCAGGCATTTTAATGCTCCGCCCCACAAAAGCAAACGGTTGCGCGTAAATATTATGTTGCCGACTTTCCTGTTTATGTCGCATTTTCATTCATTTTTTCTTGTCATCTCAGCGTTTTTTACTTCTAATCCTGCACTCATCAAGTTTAAAAACTCAGTGGTTTTCTATAACTTATTATTTTTATTTGGATCTTTTTCCTTACATGGAGTACCTGGATGTTTCATCTTGATACTTATGGCACGTTAGTCGCGGCGACGCTGGTTTTGCTCCTCGGGGGCAAGTGCGTCAGAACCATTCCTCTGCTGCGAAAATATACCATTCCCGCTCCCGTCGCCGGCGGTTTGCTGGTGGCCCTCCTGCTGTTAGCCCTGAAAAAGCTCGTCAACTGGGAAATCAGTTTTGACATGTCGCTGAAGGATCCGCTGATGCTGGCCTTCTTCGCCACCATCGGCCTGAACGCCAACCTGGCGCGTTTGCGCGCCGGCGGCAAGGTGCTGGTGGTGTTCCTGTTCGTGGTGCTGGGGCTGCTTATCGTGCAGAACGCCATCGGCATCGGCATGGCGAAAATGCTGGGGTTGGATCCGCTGATGGGCCTGATCGCCGGGTCGATCACCCTGTCGGGCGGCCACGGCACCGGGGCGGCCTGGAGCAAGCTATTCATCGAGCGCTACGGCTTCGAGAACGCCACGGAAGTCGCCATGGCCTGCGCCACCTTCGGCCTGGTGCTGGGCGGCCTGATCGGCGGCCCGGTGGCGCGCTATCTGGTCAAGCACTCCTCCACGCCGGAAGGCACCCCGGATGACAGCGTGCAGCCGAGCGGCTTCGAGAAGCCGGAAAGCGGCCGTCTGATCACCTCGCTGGTGATGATCGAAACCATCGCCATGATCGCCATCTGTCTGAGTCTGGGGCAGCTGATTGCCGGCCTGCTGAGCGGCACGGTGTTTGAACTGCCGAACTTCGTCTGCGTGCTGTTCGTCGGGGTGATCCTCAGTAACACGCTGGCCTTCACCGGTTTCTATACCGTGTTCGAGCGGGCGGTGTCGGTGCTGGGCAACGTCAGCCTGTCGCTGTTCCTGGCGATGGCGTTGATGAGCCTGCGCCTGTGGGAGCTGGCCTCGCTGGCGCTGCCGATGCTGGCGATCCTGGCGGTGCAGACGCTGGTCATGGCGCTGTACGCGATCTTCGTCACCTATCGGGTGATGGGTAAAAACTACGACGCGGCGGTGCTGGCCGCCGGCCACTGCGGCTTCGGCATGGGCGCCACGCCGACGGCGATCGCCAACATGCAGGCGATCACCGATCGTTTCGGCCCGTCGCACGTGGCGTTTTTGGTGGTGCCGATGGTGGGGGCGTTCTTTATCGATATCGCCAATGCCATCGTCATCAAGCTGTATCTGCTGCTGCCGGTGTTCCCGGCGGTGGGGTGATATCGCGGGTCATCGCGAAAAGGGCGCCTGCGGCGCCCTTTTTTATGCGTTGGAGTAGCGCGCCTTCTCCGGCAGCCAGCGTTCGATCAGCGCCTGGGCGTGCTCCGGATAGTGCTGATGGAGATGGCGAGCGACGCGCTGCACTTCGGGGATCATCGCCTGATCGCGCAGCAGATCCGCCACCTTGAATTCGGCGCTGCCGGTCTGGCGGGTGCCCAGCAGCTCGCCCGGGCCGCGGATCTCCAGATCGCGCTGCGCGATGACGAAGCCATCGTTGCTGTCGCGCAGCACCTGCAGGCGCGTTTGCGCAGTCTTGCTCAGCGGCGTTTTGTACAGCAGCACGCAGTGTGAGGCCACGGCGCCGCGCCCTACGCGGCCGCGCAGCTGGTGCAGCTGAGCCAGGCCCAGCCGCTCCGGGTTTTCGATGATCATCAGGCTGGCGTTCGGCACGTCGACGCCGACTTCGATCACCGTAGTGGCCACCAACAGCTGCAGCTCGCCCTGTTTAAACGCCTGCATCACCGCCTGCTTTTCCTGCGCTTTCATGCGGCCGTGCACCAGCGCTACCTTCAGCTCTGGCAGCGCGGTTTTCAGTTCTTCCCAGGTGGCTTCCGCCGCCTGCGCTTCCAGCAGCTCGGACTCTTCGATCAGCGTACATACCCAGTAAGCCTGCCGCCCCTCTTCCAGACAGGCGCTCTTCACCCGTTGAATGATGTCGGCGCGGCGGGTATCGGGGATGGCGACGGTGGTCACCGGCGTACGGCCCGGCGGCAGCTCGTCGATGACCGAGGTATCGAGATCGGCATAGGCGGTCATCGCCAGCGTGCGCGGGATCGGCGTGGCGGTCATGATCAGCTGATGGGCGTGGAAGCCTTGCTCTTCGCCTTTCTCCCACAGCGCCAGCCGCTGATGCACCCCGAAGCGGTGCTGCTCATCAATGATCACCAGCGCCAGGCCGTTGAACTGCACCTGCTCCTGGAAGATGGCGTGGGTGCCGACCACCATCGACACCTGGCCGCTGGCGATAGCCTCCTGCTGCGCGATGCGCGCCTTGCCTTTCTGTTTGCCGGCCAGCCAGCCGACCTCCAGCCCCAGCGGTTCAAACCACTGACGGAAATTGTTGGCGTGCTGCTCGGCCAGTAGCTCGGTCGGCGCCATCAGCGCTACCTGCTTGCCGTGCGCGATGGCGCGCAGCGCCGCCAGCGCCGCCACCAGCGTTTTGCCGGAGCCGACGTCGCCCTGCACCAGCCGCATCATCGGGAAGTCTTTTTGCATATCGGCTTCGATGTCGGCCACCACGCGCGTTTGCGCGCCGGTCGGCGAGAACGGCAGCTGGGCGAGAAAACGGTTTTTCAGCCGATCGTCCGGCAGCAGCGGCTGCGCCTGATAGCTCTGCGCGCCGGCGCGCACCGCCAGCATGCTGAGGTTATGCGCCAGCAGCTCTTCAAGGATCAGGCGTTTTTGCGCCGGGTGTTTGCCCAGCTCCAGATCCGCCAGCTGGATGTCCGGCGGCGGGCGATGCAGGGTGTGCAGCGCCTGCGGCAGGCTCATCAGGCCGCCGCTCAGCTCCGGCGGCAGCAGCTCGGCGATAGCGCAGGTATCCAGCAGCTCCAGCGCCTGATCGGTTAGCTTGCGCAGCGTGGCCTGCCGCACCCCTTCGGTGGTGGGGTAGACCGGCGTCAGCGACTCTTGCAGCTCAACCTCGCTGGCTTCGCCCTGAATGCGGTATTCCGGATGGATGATTTCCGCGCCGTGGTTGCCGCGCTTGATCTCGCCGTAGGCGGTCACGCGGCGGCCGGTGGCCAGGCTGTTCTTCATTGCGGCGTTGAAGTTGAAGAACCGCATGGTGAGGATGCCGGTGCCGTCGCTGATCTGGCAGGTCAGCATGCGGCGGCGGCCGAAGCTGATGTCGCTGCGCAGCACTTCCCCTTCTACCGTGGCGTAGATGCCCGGCAGCAGATCGTTGATCGGGTAGAGGCGGGTGCGGTCTTCGTAGCGCAGCGGCAGGTGCAGCAGCAGATCCTGAATGGTCTCGAGGCCGAGTTTGGCCAGTTTGCCCGCCTGGCTGGCGCCAACCCCGGAAAGCGTGGTGAGTGGGACAGCATCCAGCAGGCGGCCTTTCATTTGCGCACCGTCGCCTGCATGGCCGCCCACCATTCGGCGCTGGCGACCACCTGGCCCTGCTCGTCAATCTGCGGGCGCGGCAGCCCTTTGCGCTTGGCTACGTTGGCCAGCACCGGGTAGCCGCCTTCGAACAGCAGACGCTGCTGCTCTTCTTCATCCAGCATACTGTTGTCGCGGCGATACAGGCCGGCGTTCTGCCGCTGGCGCTGTGCTTCATACAGGATCAGTGCCGAGGCCACGGAGACGTTGAGCGATTGCACCATGCCGATCATCGGAATGACGATGTCCTGATCGGCCAGCGCCAGCGCTTCTTCGGTGATGCCGGTTTTTTCCTGGCCGAGCAGCACGCAGGTGGGCCGGGTATAATCCACCTCGCGGAAATCGACCGCGCGCGCAGACAGATTGGTGGCCAGAATTTGCATGCCCTGCGTTTTTAGGTGACCGACCGCGTCGCCGATGGAGCGATGGGTTTTGACGCTGACCCAGCTGTTGCTGCCGGCGGCGGAGGAAACCAGGGTGCGCATGCGGGTGGTGGGCCACACGGCGTGGACCTGATGCACGCCGACGGCGTCGGCGGTGCGGATAATGGCGGAGACGTTATGCGGTTTGTGCACTTGCTCCAGGCAGACCGTCAAATCCGGCTGCCGGGTCGCGAGCATTTCACAAATCCGCGCATAGCGTTCAGGACTCATAAGCGCTAGTTTCGGTTGCGGTTAACTTTGATCACATCCGGCATGATACGGATTTTACGCATAATGTTTGCCAAATGGATGCGATCGCGGGTGGTCAAGCGGATAAAGGCGCTATAAACCCGACCGTCTTTCTCTTCGGTGTTCAGGCTCTGAATATTGGACTCGGCCGCGTTGATCGCCGCCGTCAGGTTGGCCAACGCGCCCTGGTGGTTGAACATATCCACCTTGATCTCGGCGATGAACTCCTGCTCGGTCTCTTTATCCCACTCGACCGCCATGAACTTCTCAGGCTCTTTCTGATAGCCGCGAATATTGCGGCAGGACTCATGGTGGATCACCAGCCCTTTGCCCGGGCTGACGTGAGCGATAATCGGATCGCCCGGAATCGGACGGCAGCACTTGGCGAAGGTGATCAACACCCCGTCGGCGCCCTTGATGGCCAGGTTACGCACGCCGGAGGAAGCGCCCAGGCTGGACTGATCGCCCTGCAGGTTCTTCGCCACCACCACGCTCATGGCGTTGCCGAGGCCGATTTCCGCCAGCAGATCGTCCAGCGTCGCCAGCTTCATACGGTCCAGCTCGTGCTGAATGTTTTCCTGCGGGATTTCGGCCAGCTTGCGGCTGCCGCCCAGCGCGTGGTTGAGCAGACGGCGGCCGAGGCCGACGGAGTCGTCGCGCTTGAGGTTCTTCAGCATCTGGCGAATTTTGGCGCGCGCTTTCGAGCTGACCACGAAGTTCAGCCAGGCGGCGTTGGGCCGCGCACCCGGCGCGGTGATGATCTCGACGGTCTGGCCGCTGGTCAGCGACTGCGACAGCGGGTACGGCTGACGATCGACGCGCGCGCCGACGCAGGCATGGCCGATATCGGTATGCACCGCATAGGCGAAATCGACCGGCGTGGCGCCGGCGGGCAGCTCGACGATGCGGCCTTCCGGGGTGAAAACGTAAATCTCATCCGGGAACAGATCGGATTTGACGCTCTCGATAAACTCAAACGAACTGCCGGCGCTTTGCTGCAGTTCCAGCAGGCTCTGCATCCAGCGCTGGGCGCGGATCTGCGCCGTGGTGCCGGTTTCGCCCTGTTCTCTTTCCTTGTAAGCCCAGTGCGCGGCTACCCCCATCTCAGCCATCTGGTCCATGTCTTCGGTGCGGATCTGCACTTCGACCGGCACGCCGTGCGGGCCGATCAGCGAGGTATGCAGCGATTGATAGCCGTTGGCCTTGGGAATGGCGATGTAATCTTTCACTCGCCCCGGGCGCGGTTTGTACAGGCTGTGCACCTGGCCGAGCACGCGGTAGCAGGTATCGACCTCTTTCACGATCACCCGGAACGCGTAGATATCCATGATGGAATGGAAACGCTGTTCTTTGAGATGCATCTTGAGGTAGATGGAGTAGAGGTGTTTTTCCCGCCCGCTGACGCGGCAGGCGATACCGGCTTCGGTCAGTCGCCCCTCGATCTCGGAGAGGATTTTTTGAATCATCTCTTTGCGGTTGCCGCGTGCGGCTTTCACCACTTCCTTGATCACGCGATAACGGTTCGGGTACAGCGCCTCGAAGCCCAGCTCTTCCAGCTCGGTCTTCAGGTGATGAATACCCAGACGGTGGGCGAGCGGGCTGTAGATTTCCAGGGTTTCACGCGCGATGCGCCGGCGTTTGTCGGGGCGCAGCGAACCGAGGGTGCGCATGTTGTGCGTACGGTCGGCCAGCTTGATCAGCACGACGCGGATATCCTGCACCATCGCCATGATCATCTTGCGGAAGTTTTCCGCCTGCGCTTCTTTCTTGTCCTGGAACTTCAGCTTGTCGAGCTTGGAGACGCCCTCAACCAGTTCGGCGACGCTCTTGCCGAACAGCTGTTCCATATCTTGATAGGTGGCTGGGGTGTCTTCGATGACGTCGTGCAGCAATGCCGCCATCAGCGTCTCGTGATCGAGACGCATTTCCGCCAGGATGCAGGCCACGGCGACCGGGTGAGTAATGTAAGGCTCACCGCTGGAGCGTGTCTGGCCCTCGTGCGCGTCGCGCGCGACGAGGTATGCCTGTTTGAGGCGCTTAATCTGCTCCTCGGGCAGGTAACGTTGAATCAGCAGATTCAGGCTTTCAAACAGGTACAAGGCGGACTCGCAGTCTAATTAACGACGACCTTCAGCAATCGCGGTAACCGCTTGAATCTCTGCGGCTTCCTGCTCTTGCTGTTCCTGGCGCTCACGCACGTCGAGGATCTGGCTGGTGATCAGGCCTTCTTCGATTTCGCGCAGGGCGATAACGGTGTACTTGTCGTTCTCTTCCGGAACCAGTGCATCTTTGCCGCCGGTCTGGATCTGACGCGCCCGACGAGCAGCGACCAACACCAGGTCAAAACGGTTACCAATTTTCTCTACAGCGTCTTGAACAGTTACGCGTGCCATATTTGTGCTACTCCACAGGTGACGAAAAGACTGGGCATGATACTGAAACTGCCTTCAGTCTGCCAATAGTTTGCTGATTAAAGCGTCATGCCGCAGCAACTGGCGGCCCAAACGCAGGCGTTCGGCGCGAATGATGGTCTTCAGATCGGACAGCGCCAGATCGAAATCATCGTTCACGATCAGGTAATCGTACTCCGCGTAATGCGTCATTTCCGCCACGGCCTGAGCCATGCGCTTGGCGATCACCTCTTCGGAATCCTGCCCGCGCCCGCGCAGGCGGCGGCCCAGTTCTTCCTTCGACGGCGGCAGAATGAAGATGCTGCGCGCCTGCGGCATTTTGGCGCGGATTTGCTGCGCGCCCTGCCAGTCGATATCCAGAAACACGTCCACGCCGGTCGACAATACTTGTTCGATGGCGGCGCGCGAGGTGCCGTAATAGTTGCCGAACACTTCGGCGTGCTCAAGAAACGCGTCCTGCTCGATCATCCGGCGGAATTCGTCTTTCGAGACGAAGAAATAGTGCTCGCCGTGATTTTCACCCGGGCGGCTGTCGCGCGTGGTGTGCGAAACCGAAACCTGCGTGTCGTACAGCGGTTGCGTCTTTAACAAAGCCTGAATCAGACTTGATTTACCTGCGCCACTGGGAGCAGAGACAATATAAAGCGTGCCTTGAGCCATGATGATGTTCGTTGATAACGGTTGATATGCCAATAACAGCGGATGTGTATTTTCTCCGCACAGTATACACGGCTAACGCGCCGGGTGCAGCGTTAGCTCGCATTTTGCCCGCCGCTTTGCGCGGAAAAAGCGGCGAATGAGCGAATTTGCGCGTCGAAGGGCGACATTTCTGCAGTTTTGGCCTCGGCGGCGGCGCGTTGCCGCCCCGAGATCAGTGATCCGGATGCTGGTAGTTGAACACCGGCAGGCCAAGGCGGAAGCGCAGGGCGATCAGGCGCGCGCTCAGGCCGGCGACCAGCGTGAGGATCACCACCAGATTGTGCGGCAGGCTGAGGTGCTGCAGGCCGATATACAGCCAGGCGGCGCTGAAGGAGATGCCGGCGTAGATCTCCTTCTGGAAAACCAGCGGGATACGGTTGCAGAACATGTCGCGCAGCACCCCGCCGAAGACGCCGGTGATCACCGCGGCGATGGCGGCGATAATGGCGCTGTGTCCCATATCCAGGGCCACCTGCGCGCCGATGATCGAGAAGACGATCAGGCCGACGGCGTCGAGCACCAGGAACAGGCGGCGCAAATGGCGCATCAGGGGAGCCACCCAGGTGGTGACGATCGCCGCTATCGCGACGATGACGATGTATTCCGGGTGTTTGACCCAGCCCAAAGGAAAATGCCCGAGCAGCATATCGCGCACCGACCCGCCGCCGATCGCCGTGACCGAAGCGATGATGATCACGCCGAACATGTCCATTTGGCGGCGGCCGGCCGCCAGCGCGCCGGTCATGGCTTCGGCGGTGATGCCGATGATATAAAGGATGCTCAGTAACATAAGGGATTCACAGCGTACTTGCGTCAGAATGATGGCCGGCAGGGTAATCGCCGCCGAGGACGCGCGCCACTGAGTTTTTTTCACCGATGGCGTTTCGGATTAATTTAGCTAATCCAAACTCCGTTTTTATTGCCGATAACCAGCCTTTTTTAACATCTGGCTGTTGATGAAAGCATTAGAAATTTCGCGCTGGTTTCCATCGCTGACTATGCTTTTTGCAGCGAATCCTTCAACCGATAAACCGAGACTGCAGATGAAAAACTCCCCGAGATTGGCCGCCGGCGCCGTGGTGGCCGCCCTGCTGCTGAGCGGCTGCGTGGCGCCAGGCCACCAGGCTGTGCCACCCGCCCCGGCTTGCCGCACCGGCGACCCGCTGGTGCAAACAACGCTCTACTTCGGCCTGAATCGCCCGGCGGGGCCGGCGATCACCGCCGCCGAGTGGCAAACCTTCGTCGATAGCCAGGTGACGCCGCGCTTTAAAGACGGGCTGACGGTCTTTGATGCCAAAGGGCAGTGGCTGGGCCACGACGGCAAGCTGGCGCGCGAGAACAGCAAGGCGCTGCTGCTGATCCATGCGCCGGGCAAAGAGAGCGAGGCGAATATCGAGGCGCTGCGCAGCGGCTACAAGCAGCAGTTTGCGCAGGATTCGGTAATGCGGGTGGATGCGCCGGTGTGCGTGGCGTTTTAAAGCGAACTCCCGGCTCTGCGGCCGGGAGTGGGGATTACAGCACCAGGCCGGCGATGGCCGCCGACAGCAGGCTCACCAGCGTCGAGCCGTAAACCAGCTTCAGGCCAAAACGGGAAACCACGTTGCCTTGTTGCTCGTTCAGCCCCTTGATGGCGCCGGCGACGATGCCGATGGAGGCGAAGTTGGCGAACGACACCAGGAACACCGACAGAATGCCCAGCCCGCGCGGCGACAGCTCCGCCGCGATTTTCTTCAGCTCAATCATCGCCACGAATTCGTTGGCCACCAGCTTGGTCGCCATGATGCTGCCCGCCTTCAGAGCCTCTTCCGCCGGGATACCGATCAGCCAGGCCAGCGGATAGAACACATAGCCGAGGATCTGCTGGAAGCTGATGCCGAGCACCGCGGAGAACAACGCATTGACGGCGGAGATCAGCGCGATAAAGCCGATCAGCATCGCCGCGATGATCATCGCAATCTTGAAGCCGGCCAGAATGTATTCGCCCAACATTTCGAAGAAGCTCTGATCTTCATGCAGTTTGTTCAGCTTCAGCTCCGGCTCGTCTTCGACCTGATACGGGTTGATGATCGACAGAATGATGAAGGTGCTGAACATGTTAAGGATCAATGCCGCCACCACGTACTGCGCGTCGATCATCGACATGTAGGCGCCGACGATGGAGAGCGATACCGTCGACATGGCGGTCGCGGCCATGGTGTACATGCGGCGCGGCGAGATATCGCCGATGATGCCTTTATAGGCGATGAAGTTCTCCGACTGCCCCAGCACCAGCGTGCTGACTGCGTTGAACGATTCCAGCTTGCCCATGCCGTTGACCTTGGACAGCAAGGTGCCGACCAGGCGAATGATCAGCGGCAGGATGCGGAAATGCTGCAAAATGCCGATCAGGGCGGAAATAAAGATGATAGGGCACAAAACGCCGAGGAAGATGAATGCCAGACCATCCTTGCTCATGCCGCCGAACACGAACTCCGATCCTTGGGCGGCGTAGGCGAGCAGAGTGTCGAAGAAGCCGGCGACGTGTTTGATCACGCTGAGCCCGCTGGCGGAGTGCAGGAAGAAATAGGCCAGCGCGCCTTCGATCACCAGCAGCTGGATGATATAGCGCAGGCGGATTTTCTTGCGATTATTGCTGACCAGCAGCGCCAGGGCGATGATCACCACCAGAGCCATAATAAATTGCAGAATTTGTGGCATAAACGGTCCGTACGGTTCACGGGCAGAGAAAAAACACATTTAGCCACAGCATCGCCGCCCTTTCATTACCTTGCGTGATAATTAGAACAAAATACTTATGGCGTGCGGGATATCTTGCCGATTGTCATCCGCACGCGCTGCTCGGCAGTTTTTCATAAGCTTCCCGGTGAGCCGGTTGCCCAGAGGCCTGCCGGCTCGCAACCTGATGCAATCGCCGTCACTCGCGTGCAAACGCCTGGAATCTGGCTCGCAACTGGCGCTTTTTCATGGCGTAAAGCGTGGTTTTCTCGAGAGAGGCAGAGAAAAATGCCTGAACAAAGCGCCACGACCGGCGCGTATTTTCTCGGACAAGGAGGCGAACGATGAATACCGGCACGTTGCTCAGGGCGCTGGCCAACGGCGTTAATCCCGACACCGGCGAGCTGTTGAGATCGGCTTCGGCGGCCTGTGCGCCGGAGGCTATCCGCCTGCTGTTCGCGTTGGCCAACGAGTTCGACGGTGAATCCGAACTGCAGAAAAAAGCCCGGCTGACGCCGGAGGAGAAGCGGCAGAAGAATCTGGCCGAGGGCCGGCCGGCCAATGCCTACTTCCCTTGGCCGGAAGAAGAAAAACTGCGGCTGCGTGAGAGCCATGCGGCCGGGGCGACGCTGGAAGCGCTGAGCGATGAGTTCGAGCGCTCAACCTGGAGCATTGCGGTGCAGTTGCAGAACATGGGGCTGATTGATGAAGAGCAGGCGGCCGCCCATCGCTGATCTGCAGCCAGAAAAAAGCCCGCTTGGCGCGGGCTTGATGGCATGCGGGGCAGGATCACTCGATGTTCTGGATCTGCTCGCGCATTTGCTCGATCAGCACTTTCAGCTCGATGGCGGAAGCGGTGACGTCGGCATTGATCGACTTGGAGGCCAGGGTGTTCGATTCGCGGTTGAACTCCTGCATCATAAAGTCGAGGCGGCGGCCGACGGCTTCTTTCTTCTTCAGGATGTTGTGCGTCTCTTTCACGTGCGCTTCCAGACGGTCCAGCTCTTCGGCGACGTCGATGCGCTGCGCCATCAGCACCAGCTCTTGCTCCAGGCGGGTGTTTTCCAGCTGTACCTGTGCCTCTTCCAACTTGCTGACCAGGCGCTCGCGCTGCCATTGCAGGATGTTCGGCATCTGGGCGCGCACTTTGACCACTTCGGCGCTGACGCCGTCGAGGCGCTGTTCGATCAGCGTTTTCAGCGCGGCACCTTCGCTTTCGCGTGCGACGATGAAGTCATCCAGCGCGCCGTCCAGCGCCTGCATCAGCTCGGCGCTGATGGCGTCCAGATCCTGCTCCTGCGCGGACATCACGCCCGGCCAGCGCAGCACGTCGATCGGGTTGATTTCACCTTCGTCGCTCTGCATTTTCACCCAGTTGGCGGCTTCGACCAGCTGTTTGGCCAGTTTTTCGTTCAGGATCAGCGAGCTTTGCGCGCTTGGATCCAGCTCGAAACGCAGGTTGCATTCGACTTTGCCGCGGGTCAGGCGGCCACGGATACGTTCACGGATCACCGGCTCCAGGCTGCGGAATTGTTCCGGCAGGCGGATGTAGGTTTCTAAGTAGCGCTGGTTAACGGAACGCAGCTCCCAGGCTGCGCTGCCCCATTCACCCTTGATTTCACGCCGGGCGTAGGCGGTCATGCTGCGGATCATTGATGCGTACCCGTAATAGGAAAAGATGGGGCGATTATAGCGTCGCGGCTGCGGGCAGGATAGGCATTACGTCACGAAGCCCGTATAATGCGCAGCCAATAGTTGATTTGAAGCCGGAGAGAGCCCATGCGTCCTGCAGGCAGAGCACCACAGCAAGTTCGCCCCCTGACACTGACCCGTCACTATACCAAACACGCTGAAGGTTCAGTGCTGGTTGAGTTTGGCGATACCAAAGTCTTGTGCACCGCCACGGTAGAAGAGGGCGTTCCGCGCTTCCTGAAAGGCCAGGGGCAAGGTTGGATCACCGCCGAGTACGGCATGCTGCCGCGCTCCACCCACAGCCGCAACGCTCGTGAAGCCGCCAAAGGCAAACAGGGTGGCCGCACGCTGGAGATCCAGCGCCTGATCGCCCGCTCGCTGCGCGCCGCGGTAGACCTGAAAAAGCTCGGTGAATTCACCATCACCCTCGACTGCGATGTACTGCAGGCCGACGGCGGTACCCGAACTGCCTCGATCTCCGGCGCCTGCGTGGCGCTGGCCGATGCGTTGAACACGCTGGTGGCCAACGGCAAGCTGAAAGCCAACCCGATGAAGGGCATGGTGGCGGCGGTTTCCGTCGGCATCGTCAATGGCGAAGCGCTGTGCGATCTGGAGTATGTGGAGGATTCCGCGGCGGAAACCGACATGAACGTGGTGATGATGGAAGATGGCCGCATGATTGAGGTGCAGGGCACCGCCGAAGGCGAGCCGTTCAGCCACGATGAGCTGTTGGCGCTATTGGCGCTGGCCCGAGGGGGCATCGAAACCATCTTCCAGGCGCAGAAAGCGGCGCTGGCGGACTGATTTTTTAAGGCGACTGAGAAGTCGCCTTTTTTATGCCCGGCGATCGGGCGGCAGTAATAACAAGACCTAAGCAGATTCAGACGAGGAGAAGCAGTAATGAAAGCCTATCAGCGCCAGTTTATCGAGTTCGCGCTTAACAAGCAGGTATTGAAATTCGGCGAGTTCACCCTGAAATCCGGCCGCACCAGCCCGTATTTCTTCAACGCCGGCCTGTTTAATACCGGGCGCGATCTTGCGCTGTTGGGGCGCTTCTACGCCGAAGCTCTGATGGACTCCGGCATCGATTTCGACCTGCTGTTTGGCCCGGCCTATAAAGGCATTCCTATCGCCACCACTACGGCGGTGGCGTTGGCGGAACACCATGAGCGCGACGTGCCTTACTGCTTTAACCGCAAGGAAGCCAAGACCCACGGCGAAGGCGGTTCGCTGGTAGGCAGCCCGCTGCAGGGGCGCGTGATGTTGGTGGATGATGTGATCACCGCCGGCACCGCGATCCGCGAGTCGATGGAAATCATCGGCGCCAGCGGCGCTTCGCTGGCGGGCGTGCTGATCTCCCTCGACCGTCAGGAACGCGGCCGCGCGGATATCTCCGCCATTCAGGAAGTGGAACGCGACTATCACTGCAAGGTGATTTCGATCGTGACGCTGAAGGACCTGATCGCCTATCTGGAAGAGAAGCCGGAAATGGCGGACCACCTGGCGGCGGTGCGCGCTTACCGCGAGCAGTACGGGGTGTAAGTAAAAACGCCGGGCATGCCCGGCGTTATCTTTATTGCAGCTGGGCCGCCAACAGCGGCCAGCGGGCGTCGAATTCCTGCGTTGGGCGATAGCGGAATTCCGAACGCACATAGCGCGACAACATGCCTTCGCAGAAGGCCAGCAGCTGGCTGGCCAGCAGCGTTTCATCGACGATAAAGCCTTTGCCTTCGCGCAATTTGCGCTCTTTCAGCACCTGTCGCAGCTGCGCCTCGATGCGTTCGAACAGCTGGTTGATGCGGCCCTGCAGGCGATCCTGTTCAAACATCAGCGCGTGGCCGGTCATGATGCGCGTCAGCCCCGGGTTGCGTTCCGCAAAGCCCAGAATCAGCAGTAAAATCAGGCGCAGACGATTAAACGTCTCTTTCTCGTCCTGCAAGATCAGGTTGATGCGGGTGATCAGGCTGTCTTCGATAAACTCGATCAGGCTGTCGAACATCCGTGTCTTGCTGGGGAAATGCCGGTACAGCGCAGCTTCAGAAACACCCACGTTCGCGGCGAGCTTGGCGGTGGTGATGCGTTGGCTGCCGTCGCTGGACTCCAGCATCTGGGCTAACGCCTGCAATATTTCCTCGCGCCGATTCCTTTTCGTCTTTTCTTTTTCTGCCATGTCTGATTAGACCCTTGCTAAAACTTAACTGACGGAAACCCGCGCACCGGCCGCTGCAGAGCAGGCTCTGTGCGGCTTATGTGATAGCTTTTTTACGATGCTGGGGTCAGCGGCCTTAACGGCCCTTTCCGCGCTGCCTGGTGTGCGCTGCAATTGTCGCGGTAAAACCTTGCCGCAGAGAACATCCTTCTCCCCGGAAAGGCAAGGTTCAGGCGACGTTTCCCTGCCGGCCCTCGTGCCTTGGGTGGCGCTTAGTGGCGCCCCGAGTGGCCGAAGCCGCCTTCGCCGCGCTCGCTGCCGTTGAATTCTTCCACCAGGTTGAATTCTGCCTGCACTACCGGCACGAAGACCATCTGCGCGATGCGTTCACCCGGCTCTATGGTGAAGTGCTTCTGGCCGCGGTTCCAAACGGACACCATCAGCTGGCCCTGATAATCGGAGTCGATCAGGCCGACCAGGTTGCCCAGCACGACGCCGTGCTTATGGCCCAGGCCTGAGCGCGGCAGGATCACCGCCGCCAGGCTTGCGTCGGCGATATGGATCGCGAGGCCGGTAGGCAGCAGCGTGGTTTCACCCGGCGCCAGCTCTACCGCGCTGTCCAGGCAGGCGCGCAGGTCGAGACCGGCGGAGCCCGGGGTGGCGTAGGTCGGTAGCGGGAAATCCTGACCGATGCGCGGGTCGAGGATCTTAACGTCGATTTTTTTCATCATAACGGCTGACTATCTCGTCTATTAAACGTTGGCCAAGGAGTGCCTTGTCGCTCAGCGCCAGGCGTTTCTCTCCATCCTGCCAAAAAAGGTGCAGGGCATTGGTGTCGCTGTTGAACCCGTGCTCTGCAAGCGATACATCGTTAGCGCAAATCAAATCCAGCTTCTTACGCGCCAGTTTTTGCCGCGCGTATTCTTCCACATTCTGGGTTTCGGCGGCAAACCCCACGACAAACGGTCGATTTTTGGTCATCGCCGCCACGCCGGCGACGATGTCGGGGTTTTTTACCATCTTGAGGATGATTTCATCACCCTGTTTTTTTATTTTTTCATCGGCGATCCGCTCGGGGCGGTAGTCGGCCACGGCGGCGCAGGAGATGAAAATCTGCTGTTGCGCGGCGCGCTGTTGCACCGCCTGCTCCATCTCCAGCGCGCTGGTGACGTCCACTCGGGTGACCGATGGCGGCGTCGGCAGGCTGACCGGCCCGGCGATCAGCGTCACCTGCGCGCCGCGGGCGGCGGCGGCGCGGGCGATGGCGAAGCCCATTTTGCCGGAGCTGTGGTTGCTGATGAAACGCACCGGATCCAGCGCTTCACGCGTCGGGCCGGCGGTGATCATAACCTGCAAATGTTGCAGATCCTGCGGGGAGGAAAAATGCGCGTTCGCCAGGTCGACGATGTTCAGCGGATCCAACATGCGGCCCGGGCCGACGTCGCCGCAGGCCTGGCTGCCGCTGTCCGGCCCCCAAAGCAGCATGCCGCGCGCCTGCAGCGTTTGCAGGTTGGCCTGCGTGGCGGCGGCGCGATACATCTGCTGGTTCATGGCGGGCGCGGCGGCGATGGGGGCATCGGTCGCCAGGCAGACGGTGGTCAGCAGATCGTTGGCCATGCCGGCGGCCACGCGCGCCAGCAGATCGGCGGTCGCCGGCGCCAGAATAACCAGATCCGCCCACTTGCCGAGTTCGATGTGGCCCATGGCGGCTTCGGCGGCGGGATCCAACAGATCGTCGGACACCGGGTAACCGGAAACGGCCTGCAGCGTCAGTGGCGTAATGAACGCCTTGGCGGCGTGGGTCATCACCACGCGCACTTCCGCGCCCCTGTCGCGCAGGCGGCGCACCAGCTCTGGGCATTTGTAGGCGGCGATGCCGCCGCTGATGCCAAGCACAATATGTTTGCCGGAAAGTCCCGTCATCATCATTGTCCGATTGAAAGCCGAAAGATGCGCCATTTTAGCATATCCGCCGTTCAGGTGAGCGATTCCGCAATGGCTGCAGGGCGTTACATTGTGCTTTGCGAAACACTTCGCAATGTTATCAAACACCTGTCGAACGCGCCGGGTGGCACATGGCATGCTGTAGCCCTTTCAGGGAGGAACACGATGAGCAACTCGATTGTGGCGTGCTGGCCGGGCGCGCTGGCACCGCGTGAAAAGCTGTTGATGCAGGGGGCGGCGGCGCTGTCCGACGCAGAGCTGTTGGCCATTTTCTTGCGCACCGGGTTGCCCGGCGTGCACGTGATGCAGCTGGCGGAGCAGCTGCTGCGCCGGTTCGGCTCGCTTTATCACCTGATGTCGGCCGATCATCAGGCTTTTTGCAGCCAAAAAGGCCTGGGGGACGCCAGCTATACGCAGCTGCAGGCGATTGCCGAGCTGGCGCTGCGCTTCTTTTCCAGCCATTTGTCGCAGGAAAACGCCATGCTCAATCCGCGGGTCACCCAGCATTATCTGCAAAGCCTGCTGGCGCATCGCGAGCGGGAGGTCTTTTTGGTATTGTTTTTAGACAATCAGCACCGGGTTATTCGCCATCAGGAGATGTTTGCTGGTACCATCAGCAGCGTCGTCGTCTACCCGAGAGAAATTGTGCGCGAAGCGTTGAAGGCTAATGCCGCCGCGCTGATTCTCGCGCATAATCACCCTTCGGGTAAGGCTGAACCCAGTCATGCCGACCGCTTGATAACGGAACAGGTGGTGAAAGCCTGTCAGTTATTGGAGATCCGAGTGCTTGATCATTTGGTGATCGGTCGGGGTGAATGCGTCTCTTTTGCCGAGCGCGGATGGCTTTAAGCGATTTTTTCGCGATCCTTGTGGGATCTTTAGCTGTTCGGGACTTGAGCACTTACGCTTCAGAGCGTATACTACGCCACCTTTGAGAATCTTGGGTTTGGCGCAAGAGCCTATCTCAGCAGGTTTCTGACCTGATGTGTGGTTTCTACCTGATGACGAGAGTCTCCTCAGTATGAAGTTTGCTGAGATGGGCTCTAAAAGCCTGACGAGGCGGCCATACCCTATACGAAGCTCGAGCTGATTTGATTTTTGGAGAATAGACATGTCCCGAGTCTGCCAAGTTACTGGCAAGCGCCCGGTGAGCGGTAACAACCGTTCCCACGCAATGAACGCGACCAAACGCCGTTTTCTGCCTAACCTGCACTCACACCGTTTTTGGGTTGAGGCTGAGAAGCGCTTTGTAACTCTGCGTGTATCTGCTAAAGGTATGCGTGTTATCGATAAGAAGGGTATTGAGACGGTTCTGGCCGATCTGCGTGCCCGTGGTGAGAAGTATTAAGGAACTGAATCATGGCTAAAGGTGTTCGCGAGAAGATCAAGCTGGTTTCTTCTGCTGGTACTGGTCACTTCTATACCACCACGAAGAACAAGCGTACTAAGCCGGAAAAATTGGAACTGAAGAAATTCGATCCAGTTGTCCGTCAGCACGTAGTATACAAAGAAGCTAAAATTAAATAATTTTAGTGGATTAATGAAAAACCCGGCCTTGGCCGGGTTTTTTGTTTTATAAAGGGTAGAAAACGTCGGAGGGGAAGCCAGATGCCTGAATTACCGGAAGTTGAGACGAGCAGACGCGGTATAGAGCCTTATCTTGTCGGCCACAGCATTCAGTATGCGGTGGTGCGCAACGCGCGCCTGCGCTGGCCGGTTTCCGAGCAGATCCTGACGCTGAGCGATCGGCCGGTGCTCAGCGTACAGCGCCGGGCCAAATACCTGCTGATCGAGCTGGAGAACGGTTGGATTATCGTGCACCTGGGCATGTCGGGCAGCCTGCGCATGCTGCGTGAGGAAAACGAAGACGAAGCCGGCAAACACGACCACGTCGATCTGGTGATCAGCAACGGCATGATCCTGCGCTATACCGATCCGCGCCGTTTCGGCGCCTGGCTGTGGTGCGAAGATTTGGCGACCAGCAGCGTGTTGGCGCATCTGGGGCCGGAGCCGCTGAGCGAAGCGTTCAACGGCGACTACCTGTATGAAAAATCACGTAATAAGCGCACTCTGATCAAACCGTGGTTGATGGATAACAAGCTGGTGGTCGGGGTCGGCAATATTTACGCCAGCGAATCCCTGTTCAGCGCCGGGATCCTGCCCGATCGTCCCGCGGGATCGTTGAGCAAAGCCGAAGCGGCGCTGCTGGCGCAGACCATCAAGGCGGTGTTGCAGCGCTCTATCGAGCAGGGCGGCACGACATTGCGCGACTTTTTGCAGTCTGACGGCAAACCGGGATATTTCGCGCAGGAACTGCAGGTTTACGGGCGGGCGGGAGAACCCTGCCGCGCGTGCGGCACGCCGATCGAATCCGCTAAGCACGGGCAGCGCAGCACCTTCTTTTGCCGCCGCTGCCAGCGCTGAGCATTACTCGGTGGCGAGCTTCGCCATCAGCGCCTGGGTGACCACATCCGGCAGGAAAGGCGCGATATCGCCGCCGTGACGGGCGACCTCCTTCACCAGTGAGGAGGAGATGAACGACCACTCTTCGGAAGGCATCAGGAACACGCTTTCCAGCGTCGGCATCAAATGGCGGTTCATGTTCGCCAGCTGCAATTCGTATTCAAAATCAGACACCGCACGCAGGCCGCGCACCAGGATATTGGCATTTTGGTGAGCGGCAAAGTGCGCCATCAGCTCGCTGAAGCCCAGCACTTCCACATTGCCCAGATGCGAGGTGACCTGCATCGCCAACGCCACGCGCTCATCCAGGCTGAACAGCGGCTTTTTGCTCGGGCTGGCGGCGATGGCCAGAATCACGTGATCGAACATCAGTGACGCGCGCGTCACTAAATCCAGGTGGCCGTTGGTCATGGGATCGAAGGTCCCGGGATAGATGGCTTTGCTGGTCATGATTCACTTCTCTGAGTAGTTGCGGCCCAATGCCCATAATGCGGCATATTTATTGAAGGTATATTGCGCGTTGACCACCGCTAACAGCAACCCCTGTTTACCGTCGAGGAAGCCGGCCCGCAGCAGCCAGGTTTTGACGAAGGCGCCGAGCGTGTGGGTCAGGATAGACAGGTAGCCGCAACGCTTGCCGGCCCGGTGGCGTTGCGTCGCCCACTCTTCGGCGTAGCGCAGCTGTTTGCGCTGGAAGGCGAAGAAATCGCGGCAGGTCAGGTGCAGCATATCGCCGCTGAGGGGGATCACTTTGGCGCCGCCGATGTTCAGCGATTCGTGCACCAGATCGTCGTTATAGCGATAGCTTCGGTTGGCGTACAGGCGGTTGACGCGGTCGGGATACCAGCCGCTGTGGCGCATGAAGCGGCCAAGGAACAGATTGCGCCGCGCACAGCTGTAGACGGCGCCGTCGTCCGGCGCGTTCAACACCCGTTCGATGGATTGCCGCAGCTCGGGCGTGACGCGTTCGTCGGCGTCGATCATCAAAACGTAGTCATGGCTGGCGTAGCTTTGCGCCAGCTGACGCTGCTTGCCGAACCCTTGCCAGTCGGTGTGCGTGAAGACTTTGGCGCCCAGGCTTTGGGCGATGGCGACGCTGTCGTCCTCGCTGCCGGAGTCCAGCACGATGATTTCATCGGCCCACTCGACCGAACGCAGACAGTCCGGCAACAGCCCGGCTTCGTTTTTGGCGATCATCACCACCGACAGGCTTTTGCGGCTGCTCATTTAGTGGCTCCGGGGCGGCAGGTGCGGTTCCAGCAGCTGCAGCAGGCGCTGCAACGCTCCCTGATTCTGATACAGCACTTCCACCGCATGGCGGCCGTAGTAGCGGCGGTAGTCTTCGTCGGTCAGCAGGGTTTCCACTTCCTTCACCAGCGAATCCACGTCGGTCACGGTGATCAGGCCTTCGGCCTGCGAAAGCTTGGCGCAGATGTCTTTGAAGTTGAAGGTATGCGGGCCCATCAACACCGGGATGGCGTGCGCGGCGGCTTCCAGCGGGTTGTGCCCGCCGCGTTCCACCAGGCTGCCGCCGACAAAGGCCAGATCGGCGATGCCGTACAGCAGCATCAGCTCGCCCATGGTATCGCCGATCACCACCTGGGTGCTGCCGGACGGGATTTCGCCGCTGCTGCGCAGGGTGTAGCTGAAGCCGGCTTTCTGCACCAGCTCCTTGGCGGTCGGAAAGCGCTCCGGGTGACGCGGCACCAGGATCAGCAGCAGATCGGGGTGTTTTTCCAGCAGTTTGCGGTGCGCTTCCAGCAGGATGGTTTCTTCCCCGTCATGGGTACTGGTGGCGATCCACACCGGGCGGCGCGGCGCCCATTGGCGGCGCAGCGTAACGGCGCGGGCGGCCAGCTCCGGGGTGACGGAGATATCGAACTTCAGGCTGCCGGTCACGGCCAGCTGAGAGCGCTTCAGGCCCAGCTCGATAAACCGATCGCCGTCTTCCTGGTTTTGGGCGGCGATCAGCGTGATGCGGCGCAGCATATCGCGCATGAATCCGCCAATTTTCTTATAGCCGGCGGCGGAGCGGGCCGACAGGCGCGCATTGGCGATCACCAGGGGGATCTGCCGCTGATGCAGCGCGTTGATCAGGTTGGGCCACAGCTCGGTTTCCATGATGATCACCAGCTTGGGATTCACCTGATCGAGGAAGCGGTTCATGGAGCTGGGCAGATCGTAGGGCAGATAGACATGATGCACGTCTTTGCCGAAAGCGGACTGGACGCGTTCTGAACCTGTTGGGGTCATTGTGGTCACAGTTATCGGCAAAGCGGGGTAACGATGGCGCAGCGCCCGCACCAGCGGGATGGCCGCCAGCGTTTCGCCGACGGAGACGGAATGCAGCATGATGCCGCCTGGCACGACTTTCCCGGCGCAGAAGCCATAGCGTTCCGCCCAGCGTTTACGGTAGGCTGGAGCTTTGCGGCTGCGCAGCAGTAAGCGGAGCCAGATCAGGGGTTGGATGAGGTAGAGTAGTACCTGATATAAACGCAGCAACATTCTATCAATTTCATTTATATGGGTTATTCGGAATAGTACCATAACTGGAAGGGAAAGGCGCTAATTTGGTAACCTTGGGTGTCAGTTTCAGACAACCGGCGAGCGATTTCGCCGACAGGCTCGGAATGAAGAATATTTTAATTATTCGCCGCGATAACATCGGCGATCTTGTTTGCACCACGCCCTTGATTGAAGGGGTGAAAATTGCCTATCCGGACGCAAAAGTTTATCTGCTGATCAATAAAGTCAGCCAGGACGTCGTTAAAAACAACCCTCATCTCGAGAAAGTCTTTGTCTATAAAAAGGCCAAGCACAAGGCGAAAAATGAGACCACGCTGGGCGTTTATTTCGAGCGTCTGATGATCTTCCTGAAGCTGCGCAAAATAAAATTCGATGCGGTCATTCTGGCCAACCCGGTGCCTTGCAAATACAGTTTACGTTTAGCGAAAATGGCTGGCGCCACCCATATCATCGGCGCTGATTTGGGCACGAAAGATATTCATCGCCCGTTCCGCAAGGACGATTTCAACGGTCAACATCAGGTCGAACATACCTACAGCTATTTATCGGCGATAACCGATCAATCCATTCTGATCCCGCCGGTGCGGGTGTTTCTGACGCCTGAAGAGCGGCAATTGGCGGCGCAACGGATGCAGGAGCGTCTGCCGCCGGTCGAACGGGTATGCGCCGTGCATATCAGCAGCCGCAGCCCGAAAAGGCGTTGGCCGGTTGAACGCTATGCCGAAATCATCAACCGTCTGGTTGCCGATCCCCACACCGGCGTGCTGATCTTCTGGTCGCCGCAGGGCACCCTGGCGCCGGACGACATCGGCGACCAGCAGCGCGCCGAACAGCTGCTGGCGCTGTGTCAAAACGAACGCGTCGCGCTTTATCCGACGGCGTCGGTGCGTGAGCTGTTGGGCGGGTTTGATTTATGCGACCGGGTGCTGTGCAGCGACGGTGGGCAGATGCATCTTGCCGCCGCGTTGAATAAGGACATGGTAGTGTTCTTTGGCGATACCGATAAAGCCTCCTGGCATCCATGGACCGGCCGTCATCATATTTTGCAAAGTGAGTCGGGGCACTGTGAGGATGTTTCTGTCGATGAGGTTTGGCAGAAAATGCAGGCGCTCAGCTAGCGAAGAAAATAAGGCAGGCATCCCCTGCCTTATTTCATTCTTTATTATTTTCTTTCCAGTTCCAGATATTGGCGGCAAATAGGCTCAAGCCCATAGCTCAGCAATTGCTGTTGATTTATCTGCGGCGGATTGGCGTAAATCTCCGCCATTTTTTCTGCCAGCGACGCTTCGTTTAATTCCGCCAGCGCGTTAGCCATGCCGGCTTTTTCCAGAATTTCCGCAGGGCCACCCGGACAACGAGTGCTGACCACCGGTGTGCCGCACAGCAGCGATTCTACCAGCACGTTGCCAAACCCTTCGCTGTCGGAGCTGAGCACCAGCAGCGAGGCATGGCGAATAAACGGGTAGGGATTAGCCTGGAAACCGAGAAACAGCACGCGCTCTGCAATGCCCAGGTCTGTCGCCAGACGTTTGACCTCGGCGACTCTGGCGTCGTCCCCGGCGCCGATTAAGGCCAGCGGCGCCTGAATGCCGGAGTGCGCATAGGCTTTCAGCAGGCGGTCATGCCGCTTGGTGGCGTGAAAGCGGCCGACGTGCACCAGATAGTCCTGGCCGGCCAGTTCGCAAGGCATCGCCGCCTGTTGCTGGATGGCGTCGATATCGAACGGGTTGTTGATGACCGCCAGCCGGCGCGGGCGGATCGGCAAGTTCTGCTGCAGATCGTCGCCGACCGCCCGTGAAACGGCGACGATGTTTCTTCCCTGGTAAACGTTGGCGATTTTGCGTTGCTTCAGCCAGCGATCCAGGCCCTTGCGGTGGCCGAGGTAGGAGGTGGAGAGAATGCCGTGAATGCAGAACCACAGGCGATCCGCGGCCAACCGCTTGCTGCGGCTGACGATGCGATCGGTTTTATGCAGGTTGGAGAACACCAGATCGAACGCGCCGTGTTGGCGCTCGTGTTCGGCTATCGCCCGATCCAGCGCGCCGGCGCGGCGCGACAGCTCGGTCAGCTTGCGCCAGGGGGCGCGGCTGCGATCGGCCACCACCTGATAATCAATGCCCGGCGGGATAGGGTAATTGCAGACGTCGCGCAGCGAGATCAGACTGACGTCATGCCCCTGTTGCTGCATGCCCTGGCACAGGGTCAGCACCACTTTTTCCGCGCCGCCTCCCGGCAGGCCGTCGATGATCATCAGAATACGCATAGCTAATCCAGTAACCGGTTATAGAGGGAAATAAGCTGTTCGGACAGATGCGCCGGCGTAGCCGGCATAATACGCAATCTTGCCGCTTCGCCCATGGATGATCCCAGCGCCTGGCGCGGCAGCGCCCGAATGGCCTCCGCGATGGCCGGTACGTCGAGCGCGTCGGTCACGAAGCCGTTCTGGCCGGGGGTGATAAACTCGGCGCCGCCGCAGGTGGTGCTGGTGATAACCGGCAGGCCGCACGACATCGCTTCCAGAATCACATTCGGGAACGGATCGTACAGCGTCGGCAGCAGCAGCGCATCTGCGGCCTGATAGAACGGCAAGGTCTGCTTCTGCACGCCCATAAAGTGAACCCGATCGCCGCAGCCCAGCGACTGCGCCAGCGCCCGGTAGCGTTTTTCGGCCTTGTCTTTACCGACCACCAACAGGTGGCTGTCGGTCGCTGCCACGGCGCGGATGGCGGCGGCCAGCCCTTTGCGCTCAAAGCCGGAACCGACGAAGATCAGGCAGTGCGCCTGTTGCGGGATCTGATACTGCTCGCGCAGACGTTGGCGCAGGGCCTCGTCGGCGGGCGGGAACTTTTGATTATCGATGGCGTTATAGATCACCGTGATTTTGTCGGCGGGCACGCCAAAGTCCGCGATGATTTCCTGCTTGATCATCTCGGCGTTGCAGATGACGGCTTTCAGCTCCGGTGCGGCATACATGGCGCGTTCGGCGCACATCACATAGCGGTGATAACGGTTGGAGAACAGCCATTTGCGGCGCCATTCCGGCAGCAGACGCGCGCGTTGCAGCAGCCAGCGGCGGTGTACGCCGTCGCCGGCGCGGTAGATGTCGCAGCCGGGAATGCGCTCGTGGCTTTGCACCAGATCAAAATGCTCTTTCTGCCACAGCGCCCTGGCCGCCACGGCGAAGCCTCGCTCGCGGCTGATGCGGCCGAGTTTTAGCGGGTTGCACAGGTGGATATGCCAGTTGGGATTGGCGTCACCCTGCCATTCGCGGGTGATGACGTTCAGATCGAGATCCTGTTGCTCCAGCGCCTCCAGGGCGCGGGAAACGAAACGTTCGGCTCCGCCGTCCGGGCGGTATTTTTGGCGAACGATCGCCAAACGAAATGCTTTCATGCCAGCGTGCTCCGCGCGGCTGCAATCACCGCGTCTGTAGGAATAAGGTCGAGATACCGTTCGTCGGTGCCGGTATCGATGGCGTCCGGATCGGGTAGTTCGCCGAAGTCGCCGGCCCAGATCACGGCGCCGGTAGCCTGCCACGGCCGCCAGAAAGTCAGCTTGGAAGGGCCGAACAACGCTACGCACGGCGTGTGCAGCGCGGCGGCCATGTGCATCGGCACCGAATCCACGCCGATAAACAGCTTGGCGTGGTCGATCAGGGCGGCCAGTTGGCGCAGCGTCAGCTGGCCGGCTAACGAAATCACGCCCTGCGGCGGGCAGAGCGCCAAAATGCGCTCTACCATGGCTTGTTCTCTGGCGTCGGGGCCGGAGGTGATCACCAGCTGGTGGCCGTCGGCCTGCAAGGCGGTGAGGGTGGCGGCCATTTTCTCTTCGCTCCAGCATTTGAAGAACCAGCGCGAGGTGGGCTGCACCACAATATAACTGCCGGTGACGCCCTGTTTCTGTAACCGTTGCTCACATGCCTGCCAATCCTGCGGATCGTAACTCATGGTCACATGATCACTGAGCGCGGGCAGGTTCAGCGGCGCCAGCAGCGAGAGGTTTTGTTCGACGGTATGCAGGCGGGCATGATTGTCGACCGGCACCAGCTGCGTGTGGCAGTGGCGCCACAGGAAGCCGCGGCGTTTAGGGAAATCGAAGCCCAGACGGATGCGCGCGCCGGTCAGGCGCGTGAGGATGGCGCTGCGCCACTGATCGGCCAGGTTGACCACCAGATCGTAGCGCTGCGCCTTCAGGCGGCGCAGCAGCGCCAGTTCGTGCCCCAGATGCGCGCGGGCGCCCTGTTTTTTCCATTGGCGGTCGATGGCGAACAGCGTCGACAGTTCCGGATTACTGGCCAGCATCTCCTGCGTTTCCTGATACAGCAGCACATCGATCTGCGCCTGCGGGTAGTTTTGCCGCAGGCTGCTGATGACCGGCGTGACCAGCAGCATATCGCCGTGATGGCGCAGTTTTATGATCAAAATACGCTGTACGGATGGGGCGGAAGTTGGGGCTGGCGCGTCGTTCATCATGAGTCGCTTTCTGGGAAACCAATCTTTGATTCTAAATGACCCGATCGCATGTGGCTACTGTTGCAAGGTTTTCTTGCCGGGCCGCAAAAAAATCGCCGAGCCGGGGACGAATGCGTTTCAATGTTGTCCAAACCAGGCAGCAAAGTCGTTTGCCCTGGCGAAACGGGCTGCGTAACATAGTGCATTCTGTTGATATCAGGCTCGATATTCATGACTAAACCGGCGTTTCTCATCACCATTGATACCGAAGGCGATAATCTGTGGCAAAACCACGATCGCATCGCGACCGAAAACACGCGTTTCTTGCCGCGCTTTCAGGCATTGTGCGAAAAATACGCCTTCAAACCGGTTTATCTCACCAACTATGAAATGGCGATGGATCCGGCTTACGTCGAGTTCGCGCGCGACGTGATCGCCCGCGGCGCGGGTGAAGTCGGCATGCACCTGCACGCCTGGAACAGCCCGCCGCTAACGCCGCTCACCGACGACGACTGGCGCTACAAACCGTATTTGATCGAGTATCCCGCCGATCAGATCCGCGCCAAGGTCGATCACATGACCAAGCTGCTGGAAGATGCCTTCCAGACCAAAATGCTCAGCCATCGCGCCGGCCGCTGGGCGTTCAACGAATATTATGCCTCGCTGCTGCTGGAGTATGGCTATCAGGTCGACTGCTCGGTGACGCCGCGCGTCAACTGGCAGTTTTCGCCGGGCAATCCGCATGGCAACGGCGGCACCGATTACAGCCGGTTCCCGTCGCAGGCCTATTTCATCGATCCGCAGAACATTGCCAAACCGGGCGCTTCGGCGCTGCTGGAAGTGCCGATGAGCATTCAGTACAAGCACTCGGCGCTGATGAACGCGTTCAAGCAAGGTTATGATCGGCTGCGCGGCAAGCGGCGTTCGCCGTCCGTCAACTGGCTGCGGCCAAGTGGCGGCAACGTGGCCAAGATGATAGGGGTGGCTGAAGCGTCGCTGGCGCAGGGGCATGACTACGTCGAATTTATGCTGCACTCCTCCGAGTTTATGCCGGGCGGCAGCCCGACGTTCAAAACCGAGCAGGATATCGAAGTGCTGTACCGCGATCTGGAACAGCTGTTTGACTGGCTCCAGCAGCGCACGGTGGGCATGACGCTGGCCGAGTATTATCAACTTAAAGCGAATTAAGCACGCACATGTCGAAAAAATGGAAAATCAAGGTTGCCGACTGGTTCTTGCGGCGCTATACGGCGAAGTACGGTCGTTTTCAGGATAAGACGACGTTCGACGGCGCCCAGCAGTTTGACAATATCGTCATCTATTCCACCACGGCGTTGGGCGACTTCATGTTCAACACGCCGGCATTGAGGGCGATGCGGGAACGCTACCCCAACGCACACATCACGCTGGTGGTGCACAAGAAAAACCGCGAGCTGGTGGAAAACGGCCGCTATTACGATCGCGTGGTGTATTGGGACAGCAAGATCAAGACGATCCGCCCGTTGCTGAAATCGCTGCGCGAACATCAGCCGGATTTGGCGCTGATCCTGCACTCCCACCTGCCTTATGACATCATCAGCGCCGTACTGGCCGGGGCGAAGTACATTATCAGGGATAACTACAGCTCGGGCATTTGCGGGCTGGAGCCTTGGCTGACCAACTATATCTTCCATTATTACGGCCACTTCGTGCGCCGCAAGCTGGAGCTGATTTCCATTTTGGGCTGCCGCAGCGACGATCCGACGATGGAAATTCCCGTGGATTATCAGCGCGGCGTCAAAAGCAGCGAGCATCCCACCATCGGTTTTCAATTGGGGGCATCTACGGAGTCGCGTTGCTGGCCGGTTTCGCACTATGCGCGGCTGGCCGATGAGCTGGTGGCGAAGCACCCTAATGTACGCATCGTGCTGATTGGCGCACCGTTTGACGACGGCAAGGCCAAACAGTTTATGAGCCTGATCGGCCCGCAAACGCAGGCCTGCGTGGATAACCAGATCGGTAAAACGGGGCTGCAAGGCTTGCTGACGTTGATCGACAGTTTCCATGTTCTGGTCACCGGCGATACCGGGCCGCTGCACCTGGCGGTGGCGTTGAAGGTGAAAACCATCAGCCTGTTCGTGACCGCCGACTCACGCTCCACCGGCCCGATTCAGGATGCTGAACTGCACCGCATCATTCAGGTGTCGCGTACCGGTTATACGATGCCGCTGGAGGCGGAAAGCCCGATGGGGGTCATCCAGCCGCAGCGGATTTATGATGAGCTGGTCGCACACGTGCCTTTAGCGCGCTAAAGGCGAGACGACCCATCGGCCGCCCGGCCGATGCGGTTAGTGCTGCCTGCGCCTGCGCAGCTTAGAAAGAAAGGTATCCACTCGCGCATAGCGCATCTGGCGGACTTTTTTGCCCGGCACGTCGCTGTTGCGGCAGACGTCGGCGGCGCGGCGCAGGATGTGCAGCGTTGCCGGCGCGTAATGATAATAGCCGTACACCGCCTTCGACATGCTTTTCACCTCGGAAAAGCAGTTGGCCAGCATCAGGGCGGCCAACCGGCGCAGTGGCTCATCCCCGGGATGCTGCGCCACAAAACGCAGCATCTTCTCCATGGCGAACAGCAGATCTTCAATATCTTTGGGTTTGATATTGCGAGTGATGCCTTGGCTGTTATCCCGATAGAAATAGAGCTCGCAGTCCAGATGGGCGATGCGGCGGGTTTTGAAATACTGAAAAGGCGTGAAAATCACGTCTTCATAGCGCCTGCCGTCTTCAAGACGTTCTCCATGAACTGTGGCGCGCCTGAAAATCCGAGTCACCAAGTGCCACAATGATTTTTCAAATACCTTCTCTAAGGCATAAATACCTTGTGCTTCGACGGCATAATTTTGGGGGATGACGTTAATCAATGTCAGCTCTTCAGGGGGCGATGTACAAAACTTCTTATAATTGAAGTCAATAATATCATATTGCTCAGATTGTAAAATTGGTCTAAGTATTTGAATATATTGACGACTAATGAGATCGTCGCTGTCGAGAAAAGTGACATACTGGCCCTGTGCATTGTGCAATCCAGTATTCTTTGCATGGGCAACACCATGATTTTCTTGATGAATAAATTTGAAGTTGTCGATCCCCTTAATAAAATTCTGCACTTTTTTTTCAGATAAATCTGTAGAGCCGTCATCAACGATGATCACCTCAATATCATTGTCTAACTGAGGAAGCAAAGACTGCAGACAGTCTATAATGAAATTCTCATTGTTATATAATGCAATGATAATGCTGAGTAAATAAGGGGGCTGTGTCATATACTCATACCTGCTTTATCGGGCTTCTAACAAGAATCACGCTAAGTATTATAACAAGACAGAAAACAATGGTCACTTCACTACTGAAGAAGACGACATCGCTGCACCCATAGGCAAAAAGAGCGATAGATATTGATAACAACATTGGATTACGAATAGGTCTGAAGGAACAGTAAAATAATCCAATGTAAAGGGCCAGTAATATTATGACCCCCCACATTCCTTTAATAGAGAATGTTTCGATAATTTCGTTATGCATATGCACGGTTAAATAAGGCAATACACCCGCTAGCAGAGGTTTTTGAGCGACATATGAGAGGATCTCTCTTGCTCGTTGTTCTGCTGATTGGCCAAGTGGCGCACTCATACCGGCATTTATACCTGACTCTTGCATTGAAATTCTTGATGTTATTGAGTTTTCTCTTTCTGGCTGAGATGCCATCTGTAGATCAGTCTGGAAAGCATGAATGCGCTGCTCTATTTCTCCTTTAAAGATGAAGCTGCAAATAGCGAATATTGCGATCAGAATTAATGACAAGTTAAATTTATTTTTCTTTGTCATCGACTCTTTATTAATTAGGAGTGAGATGCCTAAAGTTATAGGGTAAATTATTATCGCCGCACGTGTGCCCGTCAGAATGATAGAAGAGAGTGTTAGCAAGAAAGCGATGGCGTAGATATACAGGCGGTATCGATTATTCATAATCATGATAGTATACATGACGACTAAATTTACCGCAGTGATGATATAGGCAGCGGCAGTAGAGCGATCAAAGTTAAGCTCTACGCGCTCTGCTCCTAGCAAAACTCCTTGATAAATAGCATAAGCGTTTACTGCCAGGCCACAAAGAAGAATAATGCAGGAAAGATACTTTTTGATGTCTAGCCGTTCATTGAGTGAAATCAAAAGAATAAACGCCGTTGCAATTTGCAATTTACCTGATGAAGTATAGGAGCGGTATATGTTTATATAATCACCAGGTTGCTTAAAGTAGGCAGTCCAGAGTACGCTTGCCATGCCAATAATGAAGAAAAGCATAGGAAGAATGAGATTTTTATAGTTTTTTGTATAAAATTTCACATTCATTATGAATGCTATGAAAGCGATGTAGCTGGATATGTAAAATATATTTTTCCCGGTATGGGAGTCAAATGGTGTGGTGCAGAATGCAATTGCACACCCTAAATAAATAAGATAACTGAATGCTGGATGAGGTATTTTTTCTTTCAGCATGAATTGGGGTTCCGAAGTAATTAATTAGATGTAGTGAGTGATCGCAGCGTGTCGTCGAATTCAACTTTGAACTGAGCATAGTTAAAATGTTCCGCAGGATAGCGCTGCGCATTTCGGCTCAGAGTCTGGTAGGTTTCTCGCTCCAGCAATTTCTCAAAGGCATCCGCACAATCGATATGCGACAGCAGCTTGGGCGCGACCAGGCTGTCGGTCAACGGATCGTAGACCTCATGCGGGAAGTCGACCTCGATATCGGTGAGCTGCCGGTGTTGTTCGATGGTGACCGACGGCGTCAGGCCAATGCCGCAGACCCCGTCTTTCACCGCTTCCGGCTGGCCGTCGACCTGCGGGAAGATGACCGGCACGCCGAAATAGAGCGATTCCATGCAGGACAAGCCGAACGGCTCGGTGATCGGCGTGCTCATGTAGATGTGCGTGCGATTGAAGAAGCCGGCGACGTCATCCTGATAACCGCTGAAGGTAACGCGATCGCCGAGCTGTAGCCGGGCCGCCAGCGCCTCGAACGCCGCGCGATCCGGCCCTTTGCCGGCCACTTCCAGCGTGACGTCATGCCCGCGCCGCAGCAGTTCCTGCATCATCAATAATGACACGCTGATGCCTTTCAGGCTGACCAGGCGTGAGGCAGTGCCGATCCTGACCGGCTGCGACAGGGTTTTCGGCGCAGTGTCGATTCCCGTCGGCGTTTTGATGCGGTTGATCACCACGTGATTTGGGCAAGGCAGATTAAAGCGCTGCTCCATCACCCGCTTCGACGCGTGTGAGGCGGAAATGACGCCGTCCAGCATGGCGAAGAAACGCAGCGTCTTTTTATTCTTGGGGTAACGCCAGGAGCAGCCGTGATCGTAGTAAACCAGCTTGCCGCGCTTGGGTTTGGCCACCAGCCCCGGCACCAGGTCCCAGACGATCACCACGTCGGCGTTCGCCCGCTCGATTTTCCACTTCAGCAAAAATTTGCGCAGGAACTGCGGGCAGCGCAACGGCAGCGCATTGATCAGGCGGTTGGCGAAGGTGACGGGCTGATGCGCAGGCAACTGGCGGCGGATTTCTTCGCCAATGTCGCCGCTGATGCACAAGACCTGGTTGCTGCCGTCGGTGGTATCGTTGATGTACTGCAGGAACAGGCGTTCGACGCCGCCCATTTTACCCAGGTTGATAATGTGCAGTTTTTTCATGCTATAACCTTTTGCAACGCCTGCCATGCCGTATCGGCGTCGATTGTCGCCATGCTTTTTTCCGGCGAAATCAACGAGTGCTGATTTTGCCCGTAGCCGCCGATCAGGCCGGGATCGGTCGGCCCGAACAGCGTGATGTTCGGTTTGTCGAGCGCGGCGGTCAAATGGCTGAGCCCGGTGTCGACCGAGACCACGCCCCTGGCGCCGGCCAGCACCTCGGCCACCTGCTGCAGGCTGAGCTTCGGCAGCACTTCGACATGTGAAAAACCTTCCGCCAAGCGCAACGCGCGCTGATGTTCATGCTCTGCGCCCCACGGCAGTTTGATCTTCAGCCCGCTGTCCGCCGTCAGTGAGATCAGCTCACGCCAGTTTTGCTCCGGCCAATGCTTATCGTCACGGGTTGTCGCGTGCAAAAACACCAAATACTGCCCGGCATCGGCCGGCGGGCGGCTGAGAAAGCGTGCGGCGATGGCGTAATCGCCGTAGCTGCCTGGCTTGTCGTAGCCAAGGCTTTTGGCGAACAGTTCGCGCGTGCGCTCCACCGCGTGCTGCTGCTTGTCTATCTCATGGCGCACATTGTAGAACCAGCTGGCGAACGGTTCGCGCGCGCTCTTGCAGTCCGGGCCATGTTTGTCGCCTTTGGCGATGCGCGTGATTAGCGCGGCGCTTTTGATCAGGCCCTGCGCGTCGATCACCACGTCGTAACGGCGTTCTTGCAGCGCGCGTTTGAAGTCGCAGCGCTGTTGCCGAGTGTCGTTGCCGAACCAATTTTTTCGCCAGCGGCGAATGGCCACCGGGATCACGCGATCTACCGCCGGGTGCCAGGTGGGGATTTGGCTGAAGCCTTCTTCCACCACCCAGTCGAAGCGGATATCGGGAATGGCCTGCAGCGCGTCGGTCAGGGCGGGCAGTGTATGCAGCACGTCCCCCATCGAGGAGGTTTTTACAATTAACACCTGCATGATTATTCCTCGCTGGCGACAAGTAACGGCGTCAGCGCGTCCAACACTTGCTGCGGCTGAATATCGATCAAACTTTGGTGGTATCCCTGCTCGGCATCGCCCTTACGCACCTTGTGGTAGCCGCTGATCAGGCGAATTACCCGCGCCTTGTCGGAGAGCGGCGGCGTGAAGTCGGGGCTGCTTGGGCCGTACAAGGCTATCAGCGGTTTGTTCAACGCTGCGGCAACGTGCATTAAACCGGAGTCGTTGCTGACCACCGCCCGGCAGGCCGCGATCAGGATCACCGCCTGCTCCAGCTGGGTTTTTCCGGCCAGGTTAAGGCAGAAATCGCGGGCGTCTTCCTGCAGCGCGGCGCGGATCTGTTCGCCGGCTTCGTGATCTTTCGCCGAGCCGAACAGCGCGATCTGATAGCCGTTCTCGATCAGCCGCTGAGCCAGCGTCGCGTAGTGATAGTGCGGCCAGCGTTTGGCGGGGCCGAACTCCGCGCCCGGGCAGAAGCCGACGATCGGCCGGCTGTCGGTCAGGTTGAAGGCTGCGGTGGTGTCGGCGATCTCTTCGTCGCTCACCTGCAGCTGTGGCCACAGCAGCGGCTGCGGCAGATCGTCGGCGCGCTGAATGCGGCCTTTGTCATAGGCCAGCGCCACGTAGCGTTGCACCATCAGCGGGAAGGCCGCCTTGTCGAGCACGCGGACGTCGTTCAGCAGGCCGTAACGCATTTCGCCCCGCCAGCCGGTGCGCTGCGGGATATCGGCGAAGAAGGGCACCAGCGCGGATTTGAACGAGTTGGGTAGAACGTAAGCGCGATCGTAACGGTTGGCGCGCAGGGCGCGCCCCAGGCGGCGGCGTTCACCGAGCCCCAGCGCGCCGTGGCCCAGCGGCATCGCCAGCGCCTGATTGACTTCCGGCATGCGCGCCAGCAGCGGGCGGCACCAGGCCGGCGCCATCACATCGATCTCCGCCGACGGGTATTCGGCCTTCAGGGTGCGATAGAGACTTTGCGACATCATCATGTCGCCAACCCAAGAAGGGCCGATAACCAGTATTTTCATACCCAGCGTTAATTCCTTCAGCTTATGCGGTGCGGTTCAACCAGGCCATATACTCTTTCACCCCTTCGGCGACCGTTTTGAACGGTGCGTCGTAGCCGGCGGCGCGCAGCTTGGTCAGATCGGCCTGGGTGTACGCCTGATAGCGGCCCTTCAGCTTCTCCGGGAACTCGATGTATTCCACCGCGCCCTTCTGGTGGAAGTCCACCACCGCGTCGGCCACCGCCTGGAAGGTTTCCGCCCGGCCGGTGCCGCAGTTGAAGATGCCGGATTTGCCGGTTTCCCAGAACCACAGGTTAACCGCCGCCACGTCGCCGACGTAAATGAAGTCACGCTTGAAGTTTTCGCTGCCGGCGAACAGTTTCGGGTTTTCGCCGCGGTTGATCTGGGTATTCAGGTGGAAGGCGACGCTGGCCATGCTGCCTTTGTGGCCTTCGCGCGGGCCGTAAACGTTGAAGTAGCGGAAGCCGCAGATCTGCGAGTCCGCTTCCGGCAGGATCTCGCGCACGTACTGATCGAACAGGAATTTGGAGTAGCCGTACACGTTGAGCGGCGCTTCATACTCACGCTCTTCGATGAACTCTTCGCGGCCGCCGTAAGTGGCGGCGGAGGAGGCGTACAGGAACGGGATTTCGCGATCCAGGCAGTAGTGCAGCAGGTCTTTGGAGTACTGATAGTTATTGTCCATCATGTACTTGCCGTCCCACTCGGTGGTCGCGGAGCAGGCGCCTTCGTGGAAGACCGCTTCGATATCGCCCAGATCGTCGCCGGCCACGATGCTGGCGATAAAGTCTTCTTTATCGATATAGTCGGCGATGTCCAGATCGACCAGGTTGACGAACTTGGTGCCGTCTTTCAGGTTATCCACCACCAGGATATCGCGATATCCCTTGTCGTTCAGTGCCTTAATGATGTTGCTGCCGATCATGCCGGCGCCGCCTGTGACGATAATCATTGGGTTACCCCTGCTAAGCTGCCTGGCGGGGCACAATGCCCCACGCTCAATGGCGGTTATAATAGCATTTCATGCCGCGGCAAACAGCGGAAGGGCTCCGAATATCCCGCATTGCCATTGAAGTCCGCCGTTTGCCGTGATATCTGCTGCAATTTTAATATTCTCTCCCGCGCATTCTCGTCAGTTTGGTTACAAATCAGTAAAATATGCCGCAAATAGCCCAATCCTGGAGATAACCGAATGTCAGCGTCTTTTTATCAGCAGTTGGAACAACAGCTTGCCGCCACGCGCAGTGAAGGGCTGTTCAAGGAAGAACGCATCATCACCTCCGCGCAACAGGCGGATATCGCCGTCGCCGACGGCAGCCATGTGATCAACTTCTGCGCCAATAACTACCTGGGCCTGGCCAACCACCCGGCGCTGATCGCCGCCGCCAAGTCTGGCATGGACAGCCACGGTTTCGGCATGGCGTCGGTGCGTTTCATCTGCGGCACCCAGGACAGCCACAAGCAGCTGGAACAGAAACTGGCGGCCTTTTTGGGCATGGAAGACGCGATCCTGTACTCCTCTTGCTTCGACGCCAACGGCGGGCTGTTCGAAACCCTGCTCGGCCCGGAAGACGCCATTATCTCCGATGCGCTGAACCACGCGTCGATCATCGACGGCGTGCGCCTGTGCAAGGCCAAGCGCTATCGCTATGCCAATAACGACATGACCGAGCTGGCCGCGCAGCTGAAGCAGGCCAAAGCCGACGGCGCGCGTCACATTCTGATCGCCACCGACGGCGTCTTCTCGATGGACGGCGTGATCGCCAACCTGAAAGGGGTTTGCGATCTGGCGGACGAATACCAGGCGCTGGTGATGGTGGATGACTCTCACGCGGTGGGCTTTGTCGGCGCCAACGGGCGCGGCACCCATGAATACTGCGAAGTGATGGGCCGCGTCGATATCATCACCGGTACGTTAGGCAAAGCGCTGGGCGGCGCGTCCGGCGGCTACACCGCCGCCAAGAAAGAAGTGGTGGAGTGGCTGCGCCAGCGTTCGCGCCCGTACCTGTTCTCCAACTCGCTGGCGCCGGCGATCGTCGCCGCGTCGATCAAAGTGCTGGAACTGCTGGAAGAGGGCGATGCCCTGCGCGATCGCCTGTGGGCCAACGCGCGTCTGTTCCGCGAAAAAATGACCGCCGCCGGCTTCACGTTGGCCGGCGCCGATCACGCCATCATCCCGGTGATGCTGGGTGAGGCGAAGCTGGCGCAGGAATTCGCCAATGCGTTGCTCAAGGAAGGCATCTATGTGACCGGTTTCTTCTATCCGGTGGTGCCGAAAGGCCAGGCGCGCATCCGTACCCAGATGTCTGCCGACCACACCCCGGAGCAAATCGAACGCGCAGTGGCGGCGTTTACACGTATCGGTAAGGATCTTGGCGTTATTGCATAAGGTAAAACCATGAAAGCACTGTCAAAACTGAAAGCGGAAGAAGGGATTTGGATGACCGACGTGCCTCAGCCGGAGCTGGGCCACAATGACATCATGATCAAAATCCGCAAAACCGCGATCTGCGGCACCGATGTGCATATCTACAACTGGGACGAGTGGTCGCAAAAAACCATTCCGGTTCCGATGGTGGTCGGCCATGAATACGTCGGCGAAGTGGTGGCGATCGGTCAGGAAGTCAAAGGCTTCAGCATCGGCGATCGCGTGTCCGGCGAAGGCCACATCACCTGCGGCCATTGCCGCAACTGCCGCGGCGGCCGCACGCACCTGTGCCGCAATACCGTCGGCGTGGGCGTGAACCGTCCGGGCAGCTTTGCGGAATACCTGGTGATCCCGGCGTTCAACGCCTTCAAGATCCCGGATAACATCTCCGACGAACTGGCTTCGATCTTCGATCCGTTCGGCAACGCGGTGCACACCGCGCTGTCGTTCGATCTGGTTGGGGAAGACGTGCTGGTGTCCGGCGCCGGCCCGATCGGCATCATGGCGGCGGCGGTGTGCAAACACGTCGGCGCTCGCCATGTGGTGATCACCGACGTTAACGAATACCGCCTGGAACTGGCGCGCAAGATGGGTGTGACCCGCGCGGTGAACGTCAGCAAGGAAAACCTCAGCGACGTGATGGCCGAGCTGGGCATGACCGAAGGGTTCGACGTCGGTCTGGAAATGTCCGGCGCGCCGCCGGCGTTCCGCACGCTGCTCAATGCGATGAACCACGGCGGGCGCATCGCCATGCTGGGCATTCCGCCTTCGGATATGTCGATCGACTGGAACCAGGTCATCTTCAAAGGGCTGTTTATCAAAGGGATTTACGGCCGCGAAATGTTCGAAACCTGGTACAAGATGGCGGCGCTGATCCAGTCCGGTCTGGATTTGAGCCCGATCATCACCCACCGTTTCTCGATCGACGAGTTCCAGCAGGGCTTCGACGCCATGCGCTCCGGCAAGTCGGGTAAAGTGGTGCTGAGCTGGGATTAATCTCGGCAGACGTGACAAGGGCCGGAATTCCGGCCCTTTTTTTACGCTTGCGGTTTGGCTTGCGTCCAGTGCTGCCAATGACGCTTGATGAAGGTCACCGGCGGCGAGGTGGCGATGCTGTCGGCGATGACGCCCAGCGCGGTGCCGGCGTTGGTTTTTTCCTTCGGCGGTTTGACTTTGCACTGCTTGATGCCGCCGCTGAACGGGTTCTTCGGCTGCGGTTTTTGCGGTTTGACCGGCGGTGGGACGTAGCCGCCGCCGTTGCCCTGCGGTTCGTTCAGCAGCGCGCTCGGCTTGACCAGCACGATATCGGCGGGCAGCGACGGCAGCATCTGCTGCAGCACCTTCACCGTCGCCGGGCGCGGGTGGCCGATGGCGATGGCGGAGCCGTTGCGCCGCGCCAATTCGACCGCGCGGTTGAACTGGCGGCGGATGTCGGCTTCGTTCGCGGTATCGTCGAGGAACACCTTGCGTTTGATCACCTTCACGCCGGTGCCGGCCGCGGCGCGGGTCGCCTGGCTGCTGCCGATGGTCATGCTGTCGAGGAAATACAGTCGGTAGCTTTCGAGCGCCTGCATCACTTTCTGCATGCCCGGCAGGCTGGAGGTCATGGCGCTGCCCATGTGGTTGTTCATGCCGACCGCGTAGGGCACGTTGTTCACCGCGTTGCGGATGATGCGCTGGATCTCTTCGCTGCTCATGGAGGGCTGCAGGGTATCGCGTTCCAGCGGCTGCTTGCTGAGCGGCGCCATCGGCATGTGGATCAAGACTTCGCGGCCCTGGCTGTGGGCGCGGGTGGCCATCAGGCGGGCATGCGGCGCGTTGGGCAACACCGCGACCGAGATCGCCGTCGGCATTTGCAGCACCGCGTTTTCTTCGTGAGGGCGGTAGCCCACGTCATCGATGACGATGGAGAGTTTTCCTGCCTGCGCAGCGTAAACCTGCAGCAGACAGCCTATTAACAGAGCTGTACGGGTTTTGACATAGCGCAAATCTATCTTCCCAACCACGGCAGTGGGTTAACCGCCTGTCCCTGACGACGGATTTCGAAATAGAGCGACGGCGTTCCCTGGCCGCCGCTGGTGCCGACCAGAGCGATCGGCTGGCCGGCGCGCACCTGCGCCCCGACGTTGACCAACGCGCTCTGGTTGTAGCCGTACACGCTCATGTCGCCTTTACCGTGTTCGACCACCACCATCAGGCCATAGCCTTGCAGCCAGTCGGCCAGCAGCACGCGGCCATCGGCGACGGCTTTCACTTCGCTGCCTTCGCGGGCTTCGATCACCATGCCTTTCCAGCGTAGCTCGCCCTGCTGCTGTTCGCCAAAGCCGTGCAGCGTGCGCCCGCGCACCGGCCACATCAGCTGGCCGGCCGGACGACCGAGGCCGCCGGTTCGCGCCATCAGCGAGCGATCGGCTTCGCTAGGTTTGTAGGTAGTGCCGGTTTTCTTCGCCTGCTGCTCCTTGATGCGCACCTGTTCGCGCACCTTGGCCGCTTCACGCGCTTCGCGTTCGGCGCGCGCACGGGCTTCGCGCTCCGCCCGGGCGATCTTGTCGCGCATGCGGGCTTCGTTCTGGCGCAGTTCCACCAGGCGTTGTTGGTCTTTTTCCAGCGAGGCTTCCAGCGCGGTCAGCGTTTTCTTGCGGGCGCCGCGCGCCTGCTCCAGCTTCTGCTGCTGCGTCTGTTGCTCGCCCAGTAAGGATTTTTGCTGGCCCTGTTTGGCCACCAGCGTGGTTTTTTGCTTCGCCAGCTCGGCGCGGGTCTGCTTCAGCTCTTCGATGGTTTTCTGACGCGCTTCGTTCAGATAGCCGAAATAGGCCAGAATACGTTCGCTGCGCTGGCTTTCTTCACCGCTGAGGATCAGCTGCACGGCGCTGTGCTGCCCTTGCCGGAAGGCGGCGTCGAGCTGTTTGGCGAGGAGGTTTTGTTGGGTTGATTGCTGCTTTTGCAGTTTGGCTATCGAGGCGTTCAGGCCGGCAATGTCCTTGCCCAACTGGGTGAGCGTGCTCTGGGTGTCGCGCAGCTGGCGGCTGGCCTGGGCGATGGTTTTTTCCTGCTGACGCAGCTGATCCTGCAGCGAGCTGCGCTGCTGTTGCTGCTGCTTCACCGCCTTTTCTTTCTCGGCGATGCTCTGCTGGATATCTTTCAGCTGGGATTTATTGTCCTCCGCCGCCTGGCCGGCGAGCGGCAACAGCAAGACGCCAGCGCAAAATACGCTGGCGCACATGGCGGTGAACGTCCTTGGCGCGGTGCGTTCAGGCAGCGGCCGGCTGCCTGCGTTTGCGCTTCGGGTTACCCTTGATAGTGCAAAAAACGCCTTCTCCCTCATGGAGAAGGATTATTCCACGATGAACAGCGGCTTACCAGTCATCTCTTGCGGGATTTCCATTCCCATCAGCGTTAACAGGGTTGGCGCGATGTCCGAAAGCTTGCCGCCTTCGACCGCCCGCGCCGGTTTACCGACGTAAATCAGCGGCACCGGCAGGCTGGTGTGGGCGGTGTGCGCCTGGCCGGTGGCCGGATCGCGCATCTGCTCGGCGTTGCCGTGATCGGCGGTGATCAGCAGCTGACCGTCGACGTCGCGCACCGCATCAACCACCTGGGCGATGCAGGCGTCCAGCGTTTCCACCGCTTTGACCGCCGCTTCATACACGCCGGTATGCCCCACCATGTCGCCGTTCGGGTAGTTGCAGATAATGGCGTCGTATTTGCCGCTGCGGATGGCGCTCAGCAGCTTGTCGGTCAGCTCGGCGGCGCTCATCTCCGGCTGCAGATCGTAGGTGGCGACCTTCGGCGAGTTGACCAGCACGCGGTCTTCGCCCTTGAACGGCGCTTCCACGCCGCCGTTATAGAAGAAGGTGACGTGGGCGTATTTTTCGGTTTCCGAGATGCGCAGCTGGGTTTTGTCGTGCTTCATCAGCCATTCGCCGAAGGTGTTGGCCAGCGACGCCGGCGGATAGGCGCAGGCGGTCGCGATGTCGGCGGCGTATTCGGTCAGCATCACGAAATCGCCGAACTGCACCTGTTTGGCGCGCGGGAAACCGTCGAAATCCGCGTTCACGAAGGCGCGGGTGATCTGGCGCGCGCGGTCGGCGCGGAAGTTCATGAAGATCAACGCGTCGCCGTCCTGCATCGCGGCATCGGCCTCACCGGCGGCGCGGATCACGGTCGGTCTGACGAACTCGTCGTTTTCACCGCGCTGATAAGCGGCCTGCAGCCCGGCGATCGCATCCTCGGCCACGGCGTCGCCTTTGGCCGCCGTCAGCAGGTCATAGGCCAGCTGCACGCGATCCCAGCGGTTGTCGCGGTCCATCGCGTAGTAGCGGCCGATCAGCGAGGCGATGCGCCCGACGCCCAACGCGGCGAAGGCGTCGCGGCAGCGTTGCAGCGGGGCTTCGGCGCTGCGCGGCGGCGTGTCGCGCCCGTCGAGGAAGGCGTGCAGATAAACGGCTTTGGCGCCGCGTTGGGCGGCCAGCTTGATCATGGCCAGAATGTGCTCGTCATGGCTGTGCACGCCGCCCGGCGACAGCAGGCCCATGATGTGCACCGCCTTGCCGGCCGCTACGGCCTTATCGACCGCGGCGGTCAGCACCGGGTTGGCGAAGAAGTCGCCGTCGGCGATCGCTTTGTCCAGCCGGGTCAGATCCTGGTACACGATGCGCCCGGCGCCCAGGTTGACGTGGCCGACTTCGGAGTTGCCCATTTGCCCATCGGGCAGGCCGACATCCAGCCCGGAGGCGGCGATCAGCGTATGCGGCTGCTCCCGCCACAGGCGATCCATCACCGGAGTGCCGGCGTTCAGGATCGCGTTGTCCTGCCGCTCTTCACGGTGGCCGTAACCGTCCAGGATCACCAGAACCATCGGTTTTTTGTTGCTCGACATTGCATTGACCTCTTATGAACTTTTTAAGCTGCGAATAGCCATGCGCCCGCCGCAAGCATGGCTATTCACCCTCGAAAAACCGGCTGATTTTACATCGCCGCCGGCGATAAATAGCCCAAAGAGATCAAGGTTGCGGCGAATCGCGCGGGCTTTTATGCTCTGACGTCGGGAATTTCTCAGCGCAGCCCGCAGTTTCTGCAATCGCGCTTGCTTATTGGCTGTATTTGCCGCACTCGGCAGGTATACTCTGGAACCTTGACTTATTTATCCCTTAACTGACGGGAGTTGTTACACCCCATGCTGCAAGAAATTATGCCATTCGTAAGCAGACACCCTATTCTGAGCCTGGCTTGGATCGCTCTGCTGGTCGCCGTGATCGTCATGACCTTCAAAAGCCGTTTCTCCAAGGTCAAAGAGATCGCCCGCGGTGAAGCTATTCGTCTGATCAACAAAGAAGAAGCCGTGGTGGTCGACACCCGCAGCCGCGACGATTTTCGCCGTGGTCACCTGGCCAACGCCATCAACCTGACCGCCAGCGAAATCAAAAGCGGCAGCCTGGGCGAGCTGGAAAAACACAAAGCGCAGCCGATCATCGTCGTGTGCGCCAACGGCACCGCCTCCCGCGAGCCGGCGGAGAACCTGAGCAAGGCCGGTTTTGAAAAGGTGACTATGCTGAAAGACGGCATTTCCGGCTGGAGCGGAGAAAACCTGCCGCTGGTGCGCGGTAAGTAACCGTTTAACCTATTTGAGGTGGCAATCCATGGCTAACATTGATATCTACACCAAAGCGACCTGTCCGTTCTGCCATCGCGCCAAGGCGCTGTTGAACAGCAAGGGCGCGGCGTTTAACGAGATCGCCATCGACGGCGATAACGCCAAGCGCGAAGTGATGATCGAGCGCAGCGGGCGCACCACCGTGCCGCAGATTTTCATCGATGGCCGGCATATCGGCGGCTGCGATGATTTATATGAACTCGATGCTCGCGGCGGCCTGGATCCACTGCTTTAAGCAGCTTGCCGGTTCATCGAGTGTCAATAAGGACGTTTAACCAAGGGTATTACTCACATGTCAGAACAAAACAGCACCGAAATGGCTTTCCAGATCCAACGTATTTATACCAAGGACATCTCTTTCGAAGCGCCGAATGCGCCGCAGGTTTTCCAGCAGGAATGGCAGCCGGAAGTTAAACTTGATCTGGATACCGCGTCCAGCCAGCTGGCTGACGAAGTGTATGAAGTGGTACTGCGCGTAACCGTGACGGCGACCCTGGGCGAAGAGACCGCGTTCCTGTGCGAAGTGCAACAGGCGGGCATCTTCTCGGTAGCAGGCATCGAAGGCACGCAGCTGGCGCATTGCCTGGGCGCATACTGCCCGAACATCCTGTTCCCGTATGCGCGCGAGTGCATCACCAGCCTGGTTTCCCGCGGTACGTTCCCGCAGCTGAACCTGGCACCGGTCAACTTTGACGCGCTGTTCATGAACTATCTGCAGCAGCAGGCGGAAGGCGAAGGTGCCGCACCACATCAGGATGCCTGATGAACACCGTCAATGCTTCAATGACTGTCATCGGTGCCGGCTCGTACGGCACCGCATTGGCCATTACGCTGGCGCGTAACGGCCACACCGTGGTGCTGTGGGGGCATAACCCCGCGCAAGTTCAAACGTTGCAGCAAGATCGCTGCAATCAGGCGTTTCTGCCCGACGTTCCCTTCCCCGATACTCTGCTGCTTGAAGCCGATTTGGCGCGGGCGCTGGCGGCCAGCCGCGACGTGCTGGTGGTGGTGCCGAGCCACGTGTTCGGTGACGTGCTGCGCCAGCTGAAGCCGCATCTGCGCCCGGACGCCCGCATCGTGTGGGCCACCAAGGGGCTGGAAGCGGAAACCGGCCGGTTGCTGCAGGACGTAGCGCGTGAGGCGCTGGGCGAGGCGATCCCGCTGGCGGTGCTCTCCGGGCCGACGTTCGCCAAAGAGCTGGCCGCCGGCCTGCCGACGGCGATCGCGCTGGCGGCGACCGATGCGCAGTTCGCCGACGATCTGCAACAGCTGTTGCACTGCGGCAAGAGCTTCCGCGTCTACAGCAATCCCGATTTCATCGGCGTGCAGCTTGGCGGCGCGGTGAAGAACGTGATCGCCATCGGCGCCGGCATGTCCGACGGCATCGGTTTTGGCGCCAACGCCCGCACCGCGTTGATTACACGCGGGCTGGCGGAAATGAGCCGTCTGGGTTCTGCGCTCGGCGCCGATCCTTCGACGTTCATGGGCATGGCGGGGCTGGGGGATCTGGTGCTAACCTGCACAGACAACCAATCGCGCAACCGCCGCTTCGGCATTATGCTGGGGCAGGGCAAAGGCGTGCAGGAAGCGCAGGACAGCATCGGTCAGGTGGTCGAGGGCTATCGCAATACCAAAGAGGTGTTGGCGCTGGCGCAGCGGCACGGTGTGGAAATGCCGATCACCGAACAGATTTATCAGGTGCTTTACTGCCATAAAGACGCCCGCGAAGCGGCGCTGAGCCTGCTGGGGCGAGCCCGAAAGGACGAAAAACCCAGCGCGTGACATAAAACGATATGTCGGGGCAGCATGCTGACCCCGCTAATGACCTGGGCCGCTTCGCGCTACCGTGTGAAGCGGCCCGTTTGGCAAGGCAGAGGGGAATGTGATGTCGTCAGAAGAGTTGGAACAGGTCTGGAACAGCATTAAATCAGAAGCGCGAGCACTGGCTGATTGTGAACCGATGCTGGCCAGCTTTTTCCATGCGACGTTGCTCAAGCACGAGAACCTGGGCAGCGCGCTCAGCTATATGCTGGCCAACAAGCTGGCGACGCCGATCATGCCCGCCATCGCGGTGCGCGAGGTGGTGGAAGAGGCCTACAAGTCCGACAACCAGATGATCGTGTCGGCGGCGCGCGATATCCTCGCGGTACGGCTGCGCGACCCGGCGGTCGATAAATACTCCACGCCGCTGCTTTACCTGAAAGGGTTCCATGCGCTGCAGGCTTACCGCATCGGTCACTGGCTGTGGCAGCAAGGGCGGCAAGCGCTGGCTATCTACCTGCAAAATCAAATTTCCGTCGCCTTCGGCGTGGACATCCACCCGGCGGCGACCATCGGCTGCGGCATCATGCTCGACCACGCCACCGGTATCGTGATCGGTGAAACGGCGGTGGTGGAGAACAATGTCTCTATCCTGCAGTCGGTCACCCTGGGCGGTACCGGTAAAACCAGCGGCGACCGTCACCCGAAAATCCGCGAAGGGGTGATGATTGGCGCCGGCGCCAAAATTCTCGGCAATATCGAAGTGGGCAAGGGCGCGAAGATCGGCGCGGGCTCGGTGGTCTTGCAGGCGATACCGCCGCACACCACCGCCGCCGGCGTGCCGGCGCGCATCGTCGGGCGGCCGGAGAGCGATACGCCGTCGATGGATATGGACCAATACTTTAACGGCACCAATCACGGCTTCGAGTACGGCGACGGCATTTGAGCGCCGTCTGTGCAGCCATTCAGGGGGAGCTTCGGCTCCCCCTGTGTTTTTCAGGCGGCGGTCAGCCTTGTTTCGGGAAGTTGGTGATATCGGTGACGATGTCGTCGATCGCCGCCTTGACGTCATCCGCCGTGACCGGCGTGCTGTCGTTGTTGACGGTTTTGCCGTAGGCCTTGCGTACCACTTCCATCACCGTTTTACCGGTATCTTGGTCGATCAGCTCGCCTTCGATATACAGCGCGGTATTTTGCGTCCGGTGCCCGGTAGCAGCCATGGTGCTGGCGACCACGGCGGCGACCGGCACCACCTCATAGAATTTCATGTCTTCATTTTCGGCGGAAACGGCGGTGATGGCGAGCTTGGCCACCAGCACGCGCGAGCCCGTCGGGCTTGGCAGAATGGTGAAGCGGTTCTGCAGCGCGGTTTTGATCCGCTGGGTCGCGTAGGTCTTAATCTTGTTCAGCGTGTCCTGGCTGACGCGCGCCGTGGGTTTCTCCGCCGGGAAATAGACCACCGGTTGGAAATAGAGGCCGCGATAGTTGGATTCCTTGTAGCTTGGATCTATCCAGCGCAGCGTTTTATGGCCGCTTGGCGAGGTGGTTTCCTGCAGTTTGCTGTAATCGGACAAGAAGCCCGAATACTGCGACGTTTGGGTGACTTTGGACGAACAACCCGCCAGCAACAGGCCCGCTGCCAGAACCGCCATGGCAACGCTCAAGCGTTGTTTCTTCATATGGTTTCCTATGATGAGTGGTGATTACCCTTACAAAACATAGCGCATTATCTACGCCTCATCGGGCATTTTCGGGGCCGGGCGTGCCCTGCCGCGGCCTTTTTTCAGGATCGTGATGCACCGCCGGTTTTCGCCGCCAGCGCCGATGATAAGGCGGCGAGCAAGTCGTCCGCCTTGGCCAGCGTCTGGCGTTGCTCAGCTTGCCACCGGGGCAACAAGGGCCAGAGATCCGCCTGATGTTCTGCCTGCAGGCACCAGACCTCACGATCGTGCCAGTCGCCGAGGGCGCTTTGCGCCGCCTTGAGGCCCGCCATCGCGGCGGGAGAGAGGGGGAGGCGTTGCGGATAGGCTTCGGCCGCGTAGCGCAGGCGCTTTATCAGCAGCCGCAGGCGGTGGCGATCGTAGCCGGTATCGGCCAATGCCCGGCGCAATTGCTGTTGCTGGCGCTGCAGGCGTCGGTTCAGGCGGTGTTTGGCGGTGCGTCGCGCGGTGCGGCGGAAGCGGCGCGGCCAGGCGTGCAACAGCGAGGGAAAGTCGATGATCTGCGGATGGGCGAGCAGTTGACGGTAGCGGGCCTGAAGATCGCTCTGGCGCACGTTGGCCTGCCAATCCAGGCGATGGCGCGCCAGTTCGGCGATCAGCACCTCGAGATCGCGCAGCGGCGTCGTGAGCCTGCCCAACTCGGCGGCGGCCCGATCGAGCCGCGTTGCGCCGGGGCAGCCGCGCAACGGGCGCAGCAGGCTGCGAATGCGGCGCAGACAGACGCGCAAGTCGTGCAGCGCTTCGGTGTCTTGCGCCTGTTGCAGCCGCAACAGCGCCTCGTTCAGCGCCGGCTCAAGCCGGCGAAGCTGGGTGACAATATCTGCGACGAAAGCCATGTGCCGTGCTCTGGAGAGGATGACCCTTTCAGTATGGCGCGTCGTCGCGGATTACGCCTTGATCAGCGCGCCGGCATAGTCCAGCTGCCGCCAGGCCTCATACACGACCACCGAGACGGCATTCGACAGGTTCATGCTGCGGCTTTGCGCCTGCATCGGGATGCGGATTTTTTGCTGCGCAGGCAGCGCATCGAGGATATCGGCGGGTAACCCGCGCGTTTCCGGGCCGAACAGCAGGTAGTCGCCGGCCTGATAGCTGACGGCGCTGTGCGCCGGCGTGCCTTTGGTGGTGAGGGCAAACAGCCGTTGCGGCTTTTCGGCGGCGAGAAAGGCGGCGTAATCGGCATGACGGCTGACGCGGGTGAACTCATGGTAGTCCAGCCCGGCGCGGCGCAGGCGCTTGTCGTCCCACGGGAAACCCAGCGGTTCGATCAGGTGCAGGTTAAAGCCGGTATTGGCGCACAGGCGGATGATATTGCCGGTGTTGGGTGGAATTTCGGGTTCAAATAAAACGATGTTCAGCATGTTGCAGGCCCCTCGTGAACGAGGGGCGCAGGATAGCAAACTCTTACTGTTCTGTCTTAGTCGACAGACGTTGATGATGCAGAGGCAGCCACAGCACCAACCGCAGGCCGCCAAGCGGACTGTCTTCGGCCTTCACCCAGCCGCGATGCTGGTTGATAGCCGCCTCGACTATTGCCAGGCCGAGGCCGGTGCCGCCGGATTCGCGGTCGCGCGCCTCGTCGGTGCGATAGAACGGACGGAAGATCTGCTCGCGGTCTTCGGCGCTGACGCCGGGGCCGTCGTCGTCAACCTGGATGGTCACGCCCTGATTGTCGGCGCTGAACGCCACGGCGATGCGGGTGTGCGAATAACGCAGGGCGTTGCGCACGATGTTTTCCAACGCGCTGTCCAGCGCGCTCGCGTTGCCGAACAGCGTCCATGGGCCGGGCGGCGCGGTGATCTCCAACTGCTTGCCCATCTGTTCCGCTTCGAAACGGGCGTTGTCCAGCACGTCGGCCCACAGTTCGTTGGCCTTCAGCTGCTCGCGCGCCAGCTCGCTCTTCTGCTGACCGCGCGACAGCGCCAGCAGATCGTTGATCATCGAATCCAGCCGCTGCGCTTCGGTTTCGATGCGCGCCAGTTCGTGGCCTTCGCCGTGGCGGCGGCGCATCAGCGCGGTGGCCAGCTGCAGGCGCGTCAGCGGCGTGCGCAGCTCGTGCGAGATGTCCGATATCAGGCGTTGCTGAGCATTCATCATGCGTTCCAGCGCGCTGACCATCTGGTTGAAGCTGGCGCCGGTGGCCAGGAATTCCTGCGGGCCGGCCTCCAGTTCCGGATGCTGCTTCAGGTTGCCGCGCGCTACTTCATCGGCGGCGTTTTTCAGTTTGCGCGCCGGTTTCGCCAGGCTCCAGGCCAGCCACAGCAGCAGCGGGGCGCTGATCAGCATGGTGACGATCAGCAGCAGCAGCGGCCGGTCGAACATCAGGTTGATGAAATCGGATTGCGGGCTGTTGGCGGGACGGATCAGGTACAGCTGGTAGTTGTCTTCGCCGTCGCGCACCGCGAACGGCCCTACCAGCTCGACGCGGCCGTACTTTTTCTTCTTCGGATGATCCGAGTTGTCGGATTGGCCGATGAAGTTGCGGACGATCTGCATTTCATTGCGCTGCGCGCCGATCACCCGGCCTTCGCTGGTGACCAGCAGCAGGCGTTGGCCCGGCGGCGCCCATTTGTCGATGGCGCGGAACAGGCGGCGCCACCACATCAAATCGTTGGCCGGATCGTTTTGCAACTCGGCCTCGACGTGCTGTTCCAGCATCAACCCCTGCCGCTGTTCGCTGTCGAGCAGCGAAGTCATTTGGCGGGAGTCGAGCTTAGGCACCATCAGCACCAACATTAGCACCAGGGCTAACGTGAACCAGAAAATGGCGAAGATGCGTGCCGTCAAACTGTTGATCATGTTGCAGATACCATCAAATAACCACGCCCGCGCAGGGTTTTGAACCACGGATGCCCGTCTTTGCGATCCGGCAGCTTACGCCGCAGGTTGGAGATGTGCATGTCGATGGCGCGATCGAACGGTGTCAGGCGTTTGCCCAGCACTTCTTGGCTCAGCAGTTCGCGCGACACCACCTGGCCGAGATGCTGCGCCAGCAGGTAAAGCAGGGTGAATTCGGTGCCGGTCAGATCCAGCACTTGGCCGTCGAAGCTGGCCTCCTGGCGACCGGGGTTCAGCTGCAGGCCATCGACATCCAGCGTCGGGGCGCCGCTGTCGACCTGCTGCTGCTGTTCGCTCCAGTTGGAACGGCGCAGAATGGCGCGAATGCGCGCGACCAGCTCGCGATCGTTAAAGGGTTTCGGCAGGTAATCATCGGCACCCAGCTCCAGGCCCAGCACGCGGTCCAGTTCGCTGCCGCGCGCGGTCAGCATGATGACCGGCGTCTGGTGATGTTGGCGCAGTTCTTTCAGCGTATCGATGCCGTTTTTCTTCGGCATCATGATGTCGAGCAGCAGCAGATCGACGGAGCTGTCCAGCAGCGACAACGCCTGCTCGCCATCGTGCGCGACGACGATATTAAAACCTTCCATTTCAAGCAGTTCTTTTAACAGCGAGGTCAACTCGCGGTCGTCGTCAACTAACAGAATCTTGTTCATTATGATTTACCTCCAGACGCAAAATACGTCATCAACTGTTGCCATTCCATGACTTTACGTAGTTTTACATGCACTGACGCAGGTTTTCAGGTGTAGCGGTACACTGCTCCTCGTTGATTCGCAAAGTGAGAAAGCTTGAGGAGTTGAAATGCGTAAGGTGACCGCATTAGTTATGGCATCACTGCTGGCAATTGGTTCGACCGCTGCCTTCGCTGCCGACACTATACCGGACACAGCCCAACCTCCCGGCAACGACGCGATGACCCGAATACCCGGCCAACACCATATGTTCGACGGTGTCAGCCTCAGCGAACAGCAGCGCCAGCAAATGCGCGATTTGATGCGCCAGGCCCGGCACGATCTGCCTGGTGTCAATGTAGCTGAAATGGAAGCCATGCATAAACTGGTGACCGCAGAGAAATTTGACGAAGCCGCCGTGTATGCCCAGGCGGAAAAGATGGCCCAACAGCAGGTCAAGCGCCAGGTCGAGATGGCCCGGGTGCGTAACCAAATGTATAACCTGCTGACGCCAGAGCAAAAAAGTGTTTTAGACCAGAAACATCAGCAGCGTATGCAGCAGATGGAGCAACAAATTTCTGGTTTGCAGCAAGCTTCTGCCCAGAAGTGAAGTACGACTGAGTAGTCCCCTGTTTTTCCTTGCCATAGACACCATCCCTGTCTTCCCCGCCATGATGGCGGGGTTTTTTTTATCCGACATTTCGCTATATTGAGCGCCACACCTTTTGACCGGGATCCCTTGATGGAACAGCGCTATGCACGCCTGGTAAAGTCCGCTGCGTTGGCCGCTACCGCGCTGGCGTCGTCACTGCTGTTGATCAAAATCGTTGCCTGGTATCACACCGGTTCGGTCAGCCTGCTGGCGGCGCTGGTAGATTCGCTGGTCGATATTGCCGCCTCGCTGACCAACCTTCTGGTGGTGCGTTATTCGCTGCAGCCGGCCGATGCCGAGCACACCTTTGGCCACGGCAAAGCGGAATCGCTGGCGGCGCTGGCGCAAAGCATGTTTATTTCCGGCTCCGCCCTGTTTCTGTTCCTCACCGGCTTCCAGCATTTGTATGCGCCGCAAACGCTGCGCGATCCCGGCGTCGGGGTGGTCGTGACGGTGATCGCGTTGATCAGCACCCTGATTCTGGTCACCTATCAACGTTGGGTGGTCAGAAAAACGCGCAGCCAGGCGGTGCGCGCAGATATGCTGCATTATCAGTCAGATGTCATGATGAATGGTGCTATTCTTATCGCTCTTGGGCTAAGCTGGTACGGCTTCCAGAGGGCAGACGCGCTGTTCGCGCTGGGCATCGGCGTTTACATCCTGTATAGCGCGCTGCGCATGGGCTACGAGGCGGTGCAGTCGCTGCTGGATCGGGCGTTGCCGGATGACGAACGCCAGGCAATTATCGAGGTGGTTTCCTCGTGGCCCGGGGTGAAAGGCGCGCACGATCTGCGCACGCGGCAGTCGGGGCCGACGCGTTTCATCCAGCTGCATCTGGAGATGGAAGACACGCTGCCGCTGCGCGAGGCGCATCGGTTAGCCGATCAGGTGGAACAGGCGCTGCGGCACCGTTTTGCGGGGGCGGACGTCATCATTCACCTGGATCCGTGCTCCGTGGTGCCGCCGGGTAGGCAGGGGCATTGGGAGCTATAATCAGATAGAGGCACAGATCGAAGTATTATCATGAATATCTGAGTTAGCTCAGCGTGCCATGCGGTATTTTTACCGTTATATTGCGTGACTTGAATCAATTCAGCTGGGTGTTTTTGATATAATATCCAGCAATAAGCCGTAAAGCTGGTTTTCTGCAGCCGGAGAGGTTTCAAGACGATCGGCGGAGACAGAATTCTTAAGAAATTGCATCTACACAGTTCAGAGGTAGTCATGATCAAGAAAATCGGTGTACTGACGAGCGGCGGTGATTCGCCGGGTATGAACGCTGCAATCCGCGGCGTTGTGCGTTCTGCGCTTTCAGAAGGTCTGGAAGTTTTTGGTATTTACGATGGCTACCTTGGCTTGTACGAAGATCGCATGGAGCAGCTGGACCGCTATAGCGTGTCCGACATGATCAACCGCGGCGGCACCTTCCTCGGCTCTGCCCGCTTCCCGGAGTTCAGGGATGAAAACGTGCGCGCCAAGGCGATTGAAAACCTGAAGAATCGCGGCATCGACGCGCTGGTGGTGATCGGCGGCGACGGTTCCTACATGGGCGCCAAACGCCTGACGGAAGAAGGCTTCCCGTGCATCGGTCTGCCGGGCACCATCGATAACGACGTTGCCGGCACCGACTACACCATCGGTTACTTCACCGCGCTGGAAACCGTGGTGGAAGCAATTGACCGCCTGCGCGATACCTCCTCTTCGCACCAGCGTATCTCCATCGTGGAAGTGATGGGCCGTTACTGCGGCGATCTGACGCTGGCGGCGGCGATTGCCGGCGGTTGCGAATTCATCGTGCTGCCTGAAATCGAATTCAACCGCGAAGACCTGGTGTGCGAAATCAAGGCCGGTATCGCCAAGGGTAAGAAACACGCCATCGTGGCGATCACCGAGCACATCTGCGACATCGATGAGCTGGCGCGCCACATCGAGCAGGAAACCAAGCGTGAAACCCGCGCCACCGTGCTGGGCCACATTCAACGCGGCGGTTCACCGGTTGCCTACGACCGCATCCTGGCCTCGCGCATGGGCGCCTACGCCATCGAGCTGCTGCTGCAGGGCTACGGCGGCCGCTGCGTCGGTATCCAGAACGAAAAAATGGTGCACCACGACATCATCGACGCGATCGAAAACATGAAGCGTCCGTTCAAGGGCGACTGGCTGGAAACGGCGAAAAAACTGTACTGATACGCCGCTCACCGCACGACAAAAGAGCCTCCGCTTGCGGGGGCTTTTTGATGCCCGCCGGCGATATATTCCGTAATCATCTATCCCCAAATTTTTTATTCTTTAATTGCCGGGAAAGTTTCTGGCAGGCTCTGATGCTAAACCAACCGATTGAGGTTGCGCTTAATTTTCTGGGAGAGCCTGTCGATGCGTAAATGGGGTGTAGGTCTGACATTGGTGCTGTTGGCGTCCGGTGCCATGGCGAAGGATATTCAGTTGCTGAACGTGTCATACGATCCGACGCGTGAGTTCTATCAGGCTTACAACACGGCATTCAGCAAGCACTATCAGGCGGAAACCGGCGACAAGGTGACGGTGCGCCAGTCGCATGGCGGATCCGGCAAACAGGCGACCTCGGTGATCAACGGCATCGAGGCCGACGTGGTGACGCTGGCGTTAGCTTATGACGTCGATGCCATCGCCGAACGCGGGCGCATCGAGAAAGACTGGATCAAGCGCCTGCCGGACAACTCGGCGCCTTACACCTCGACCATCGTCTTCCTGGTGCGCAAAGGCAACCCGAAACAAATTCACGACTGGCCCGATTTGATCAAGCCGGGCGTGTCGGTGATCACCCCGAACCCGAAAACCTCCGGCGGCGCCCGCTGGAACTACCTGGCCGCCTGGGGCTACGCGTTGCACCACAACAACAACGATAAGGCCAAGGCGCAGGACTTCGTCAAAAACTTGTACAAGAACGTCGAAGTGCTGGATTCCGGCGCGCGCGGCGCGACCAACACCTTCGTTGAGCGCGGCATCGGCGATGTGCTGATCGCCTGGGAAAACGAAGCGCTGCTGGCGGAGAAAGAGCTCGGCAAAGACAAGTTCGAGATTATTACGCCGAGCGAATCGATCCTGGCCGAACCGACGGTGTCGGTGGTGGATAAGGTGGTCGATAAACGCGGTACCCGCGACGTGGCGACCGCCTACCTGAAGTATCTGTATTCGCCGGAAGGGCAGACCATCGCGGCGCAGCACTATTACCGTCCGCGCGATGCGGCGGTGGCGGCCAAGTTTGCCGGGCAGTTCCCGCAGCTGAAGCTGTTCACCGTGGATGACACCTTCGGCGGCTGGACCGAAGCGCAGAAGGTGCACTTCGCCACCGGCGGCGTGTTCGATGAGATCAGCAAACGCTGATGCCGGTTGAGCGGCAATAAAAAACCCCGGCAAGCCGGGGTTTTTTTATGGCAGGCCTAAGGGAATCAGGCTTTTTTCGCTGCGGCAGCGGCTTTGACGATCACGGCGAAAGCGTCGGCTTTCAGCGAGGCGCCGCCAACCAGCGCGCCGTCGATGTCCGGCTGAGAGAACAGCTCCGCGGCGTTCTTGTCGTTCACCGAACCGCCGTACTGGATGATGATTTCAGCGGCAACCGCGGCATCGTGCTTGGCGATGTGGTCACGGATAAATTTGTGCACGGCCTGCGCCTGCGCAGGGGTAGCGGATTTGCCGGTGCCGATGGCCCAGACCGGCTCATAGGCGATCACGGTGCCTTTCATCGCCGGTGCGCCCAGCGTTTTCAGCACGGCGTCGATCTGGCGCGCGCACACTTCTTCGGTTTTGCCCGCGGCGTTTTCCGCTTCGGTTTCACCGATGCACAGCACCGGGATCAGGCCGGCTTCTTTCAGCACGGCGAATTTCTCGGCGATGACTTCGTCGCTTTCTTTGTGGTAGGTGCGGCGCTCGGAGTGGCCGATGATGATGTACTGGGCACCGACGTCTTTCAGCATGTTGGCGGAAACTTCACCGGTGAAGGCGCCGGACAGGTTAACGTCCACGTTCTGCGCGCCCAGCGCGATGCGGCTGCCGGCCAGCGCGTGCTTGGCCTGATCCAGATACATCACCGGCGGGGCGATGGCGACGCCACAGCCGTCAACGCTGCTCAGCTCATTGCGCAGGCCGGCGATCAGTTCGTTGACCATGTGGGTGCTGCCGTTAAGCTTCCAGTTACCCATAACTAATGGATGACGCATGTTTTTTCCTCCAACTAGGGAACGCGAGAGTCGAAATGACAACTGCCGGACCGGCAGTTTACCTGCCCAACAGTATAGAGATCATTAAGCGCGAAGGCTTTGCTTTTCGTCATTAAATGCCGCGCCGTTACGGCTCGGAAAGCGCCAGCTTAATCGGTTCAACCGCGAAGGTTACGCCTTTATCGCCGTTGTCCGAAACGACATAGCGAATGGCGCCGACCTGCTGTTGGTAAAAGCGCGATCCTTTGCCTTTTTCCAGCAGGCTGTTCACCTTGTTCTGGCTCTGTTCCACCGTCAACGCCGGTTCGAACTGGCGCATCAGCGCCGCCATGTAGCTGATGGCGATGGCGCGCGCGGCTTTTTCTTCATTGGCCTGCTGTAGCGGCAGGTGAGTGATCTGCAACGTTTTGATTTTACCAGTGCCTTTCTCCAGCGCGGTGGAGGCGTACAGGTTTTCGTTGAGTTTGCTGGCGGCGCGCGTCAGCAGCGGCGAATCGTCTTCGGCGGCGGGAATGGCGCGGAATTCGCCAATCGGCAGCTTCGGGTTGTCGCGGTTGTATTTTTCGCGGAATTTGACCACCGTCAGATCGAACGTCGGCGCCCCGGCCAGCAGGTAAGGTGCGGCGGGCGTCGCTTCGGTGGGCGGCGGATCGGCCCAGGCGCTGGCGGCCGCCTGCAGCAGGCAGGCGATGACGAGGGTTTTTCTCAGCATGGCGTATGGCATCAAGGACAAAGATGGCTCCGATTAAAGCGATAACCCGCGGGGCTTGTCAAAGATCCCACGCCATTATCGGTTCGCTGACGAGAAAGCTGTGCGGCGCACCGCGTTATGCGAGGCGGAAAACTCGGCCCGGCAGCGCCTATGTTACACTGCGGCGCAGAATATGGGCAGGCTTAGAGCGCAGGAATCGATGACGTTACAACAGTGGTGTTTTTCTTTTAAGGGCCGCATCGGGCGGCGCGACTTCTGGATTTGGATGGGGCTGTGGTTGGCGCTGATGGCGGCGGCGTTTACGCTGGCCAATTATCAGCTGATCGCCATCCAATCCATCGCCTTCTTTATCGTGGCGTTGCTGTGGCCGACGGCGGCGGTGCTGGTCAAGCGCCTGCACGATCGCAACAAGGCCGGCTGGTGGGCGCTGCTGCTGATCCTGGCGTGGATGCTGGCGGCGGGGAACTGGCAGATGCTGGCGCCGATCTGGCAATGGGGCGTCGGGCGTTTCATTCCGACGCTGATTATCGTGATGATGATGATCGATCTGGGGGCCTTCGTCGGCACGCCGGGAGATAACCGGTTCGGCCCGGAAGCCGAACCGGTGAAGTTCCGCTGACCCTCGCCGGGTTACCAGTAGTGTTCGCTGGTGATGTGGCCCGGCTTGCGGCGCAGGTGCTTGCGCATCTGGCGGTGGTCTTTCAGCGTTTGCTGGGTGTCCCGCACCATTTGTGGGTTGCCGCACAGCATCACGTGGCTGGTTTCGGCGTCGATGGTCAAGCCGATCGCCGCTTCCAGCCGGCCGTCCTCGATCAGCGCCGGTACGCGGCCGGTCAATGAACCGGGCGCCTCTTCGCGGCTGACGACGGTCTGGATGCGCAGCTTGCCGTTGTAGCGCTGCTGCAGTTGCTGCATCAGCGGCAGGTAGCTCAGGTCACGCGCAAAGCGCGCGGCGTGCACCAGCACCAGGTTGTTGAAGCGCTCCAGCCCGATGCCCTGCTGCAGAATCGATAAATAGGGGCCGATGGCGGTGCCGGTCGCCAGCATCCACAGCGTGTCGCAGTCGGGCACCTCGTCCAGCACGAAGAAGCCGGCGGCTTCTTTGGTTACCATCACGTCCGAGCCCGGCTGCAGTTGATTGAGGCGCGGGCTCAGTTTGCCTTCCGGCACGGTGACCAGATAGAACTCCAGATTGGCGTCGTCGGGGGCATTGACGTAGGAGTAGGCGCGCTGCACCCGTTCGCCGTCGATCTCCAGCGCCAGCTTGGTGAATTGCCCGGCGGTGAAAGGATCGATAGGGGCATGGACCACCAGGCTGAACAGCCCGTCGGTCCATTGTTTTACCTGCGTAACCTTGCCGTTTACCCATTCAGCCATACTCTAAAGCTCCCGTGGTCGAATCAAATAAGCACAATGTCGTGAGCCGGAAATGGCGTGCGCGGTGCGCTCTACCCGGTAGTCGTTGCCGAACAGGCGGTGAAACAGCTGCAGCTCGGAATTGCACAGGCTACTGCAGCTGGAGCCGGCCACGCCGATCGGGCAGTGGTTTTCCACCAGCAGCGCGCCGTGCGGGTGGTCGAGCAATTCAGCCATGTAACCGTCATGTTGCCGCAGGCGCACCAGGCGGGCTAACCGGTCCTGATGGCTGCGCTCGGCGGACAGCTCTTCGGCATAACGCAGATAAAGCTGCTCTTCGCGCGCGCTGAGCAACGGTTCCACCCCGGCGCCGCCAAACAGCTGCAGCGCGGATGCCCGCAACCGCTCCTGGTCGGCGGCCGTAAAGGCATGCCCTCGCTCGGTCAGCGACCAGTAGCGCGTCGGGCGGCCGACCTTGCTGCGCGCTTCTTCGTAACAAACCAACTCACGTTTTTCCAGGGATTGCAGATGTTGTCGGATGCCCATCGGCGTGATGTCCAGACGCTCCGCCAGCATTTTGGCCGAGTGCGGGCCGAGAGCCTTTAACTGCAATAAAATCAGCTCAGGTGTTTTCATGAACCAAATCCCTATGGTGTTATTTTATTTCAAGTTGATGAAAAGGATTATCGATTAAATGCTAAAGCGCGGCTACTGCAAGGGCGCTGTTTTTAACTCCAAAGCGTTAGACGTACAGTTTAATTTACGAGCCTGGTCGGGTTTGCTGCCAGTGTGACCTGGATCAATATCTGCCTGAAACTCGCTAAAAAAATCAGATTTGATTAGTTTATGCCGCCATAGAGGGCTGCTCGCCGTTCTGGCTGCTGCAACGGCCATTCCGGGACGCTGTGACGAGTTGAAACGTTAACGAAGATAATGAGAAAACTAGAGAATTTTCACCTGCTGGTGATGCTTATCCTGTTGGTCGCCGTCGGCCAGATGGCGCAAACCATTTATGTTCCCGTTATTGCTGATATCGCCCACGATCTGTCGGTTCGCACCGGCGCCGTGCAACGGGTGATGGCGGCGTATCTGCTGACCTACGGTTTCTCCCAGCTGATTTACGGGCCGATATCGGATCGTATCGGGCGTCGTCCGGTGATCCTGACCGGCATGATGATCTTCCTGATCGGCGCGCTGGGCGCGCTGCTGTCCACTAACCTGACGATGCTGGTCGCCGCCAGCGCGATTCAGGGCATGGGCACCGGCGTGGCGGGCGTGATGGCGCGCACCATGCCGCGCGATCTGTATGCCGGCACCGCGCTGCGCTATGCCAACAGCCTGCTGAATATGGGGATTTTGGTCAGCCCGCTGCTGGCGCCGGTGATCGGCGGCGCATTGGCGATGGTGTTCGGCTGGCGTGCCAGCTACGCCTTCCTGCTGGCGCTGTGCGCCTGCGTCGCTTTCGCCATGTTCCGCTGGCTGCCGGAAACCCGCCCGGTGCAAACGGAAAAACGCCGCATGCTGGCCAGTTTCCGCCAGCTGCTGGCTGACAGCACCTTCAGCTGCTATCTGGTGATGCTGATCGGCGCGCTGGCGGGCATTGCGGTATTCGAGGCCAGCTGCGGCGTGTTGATGGGCGGCGTGTTGGGGCTGAGTGGCCTGACCGTCAGCATCCTGTTCATTCTGCCGATCCCGGCGGCGTTTTTCGGTGCCTGGTACGCCGGGCGCGACGGCAAGACCTTCCACACGCTGATGTGGCATTCGGTGATTAGCTGCCTGTTGGCGGGGGCGATGATGTGGATCCCGGGCTGGTTCGGCGTGATGAACATCTGGACGCTGATCGTGCCGGCCGCGCTGTTCTTCTTCGGCGCCGGCATGCTGTTCCCGCTGGCGACCACGGGGGCGATGGAGCCGTTCCCTTACCTGGCCGGCGCGGCGGGCGCATTGGTGGGCGGCATGCAGAATATGGGATCGGGGCTTGCGACCTGGCTTTCCGCCATGCTGCCGCAAACCGGGCAGTTCAGCCTCGGATTGCTGATGTTCGCGATGGCGCTGTTGATCTTGCTGTGCTGGTGGCCGCTGTCCAACCGGATGCAACATCAGGGGCATACCGCATAACGACAGGGCGCCATTCGGCGCCCTCATGCAGTTGACAAAGGGGGAAAAAGCGTGATTTTTCCCCCTTTGTGGTTATCAGCCGAAAATCAATAAATTGATTTTCCTGGTTTTCTATTCGTTGCTCTCTGCCAACCAGGCAAGGTCATGAGGTTTGTCATCAATCATCAGGGCGCCATTCGGCGCCCTGTTTCGTTACAGCAAAAACTCGTGCAGCGCCGGGTCTTTACGATCCAGATAGTGGGTTGAACGGATGCGGCGGATGGTGCGCGACTTGCCGCGGATCAGCAACGTTTCGGTCGTGGCCATATTGCCCTGGCGGCTGATGCCCTCCAGCAGATCGCCCTTGGTGATGCCGGTGGCGGAGAAGATCACGTTGTCGTTGTGCGCCATCTGATCCAGACGCAGCGCCTGACCGGCTTCGATACCCATCTCCCGGCAGCGCGCCAGCTCCTGTTCGCCGATGCGGCGGTTCTCGGCGCTGTCGCCTTTCACCTCATGGCGTGGCAGCAAACGCGCCTGCATGTCGCCGTCCAGCGCGCGGATCACCGCGGCTGAGATCACCCCTTCCGGCGCGCCGCCGATGCCATACATCACATCGACCTCGCTTTCCGGCATGCAGGTGAGAATGGAGGCCGCCACGTCGCCGTCAGGAATGGCGAACACCCGCACGCCGAGCTGCTGCATCTGCGCGATGACGCCGTCGTGGCGCGGTTTGGCCAAGACAATCACCGTCAGCTGCGACAGCGGTTTGCCCAGCCGGGCGGCGACGTTCTGCAGATTCTCCGCCAGCGGCAGGTTGAGATCGATGGCGCCGCGCGCCGCCGGGCCGACCACCAGCTTCTCCATGTACATGTCCGGCGCGTGCAGGAAGGTGCCGCGATCGCCCACCGCCAATACCGCCAGCGCATTGGACTGGCCCATGGCGGTCATGCGGGTGCCTTCGATCGGATCGACCGCGATGTCGACCGCGTCGCCCTGGCCGGTGCCGACCTGTTCGCCGATATACAGCATCGGCGCTTCGTCGATCTCGCCTTCGCCGATCACGATGCGCCCATCGATATCCACGTTGTTAAGCATGATGCGCATGGCGTGGACCGCCGCGCCGTCGGCGGCGTTCTTGTCGCCGCGTCCCAGCCATTTGTAGCCCGCCAGCGCGGCGGCTTCGGTAACGCGGGAAAATTCGATGGCTAATTCACGTTTCATGGCAAACCTGTCTGTGAGAAAGAGAAGAAAATATCGGCAAAGTCTATCACAGCGCGGCACCGGCGGGGCGGGGCAAAAAAAAGCGCCGCCCGCAGGCAGCGCAATTTGGGGGGTAACGACAAGGCTGGGTTTAGTCGTGCTCTTCCCACGCCTGAGCGCGAGCCACCGCTTTTTTCCAGCCGCCGTAGCGGTAGTTGCGTTCGGTGGTTTCGATGCTTGGGCGGAATTCGCGTTCAATCACCGCTTTGCTCTTCACTTCATCCAGATCGTTCCAGTAGCCGATGGCCAGGCCCGCCAGGAACGCGGCGCCCAGCGCCGTCGATTCACGCACTTCAGGGCGTTCTACGCGAGTGCCGAGAATATCGGACTGGAACTGCATCAGGAAGTTGTTGGCGACCGCGCCGCCGTCCACGCGCAGCGATTGCAGGCGAGTGTTGGCGTCGGCCTGCATGGCGTCCAGCACGTCACGGGTCTGGAAAGCGATGGATTCCAGCGTGGCGCGGATGATGTGGTTGCTGTTGGCGCCACGGGTCAGCCCGAAGATGGCACCGCGGGCGTACGGATCCCAGTAAGGGGCGCCCAGGCCGGTGAAGGCCGGCACCACATAGACGCCGTTGCTGTCTTTCACCTTGGTGGCGAAGTATTCGGAGTCGGCGGCGTCGCTGATCAGTTTCAGCTCGTCGCGCAGCCACTGGATAGACGCACCGCCGATGAACACCGCGCCTTCCAGCGCATAGTTCACTTCGCCGCGCGGGCCGCAGGCGATGGTGGTCAGCAGGCCGTTTTTCGAACGCACCGCTTCTTTGCCGGTGTTCATCAGCAGGAAGCAGCCGGTGCCGTAGGTGTTCTTCGCCATGCCCGGTTGAACGCACAGCTGGCCGTACAGCGCTGCCTGCTGGTCACCGGCGATACCGGCGATAGGAATACGCGTACCGCCCTTACCGCCGATGTTGGTCTGGCCGTACACCTCGGAGGAAGGACGGACTTTCGGCAGCATGGCGCGCGGGATATCCAGCACTTCCAGCATGCGCTCATCCCAGTCCAGCTCGTGGATGTTGAACATCATGGTGCGTGAGGCGTTGGTGTAATCGGTAACGTGTACGCGCCCCTGGGTCATTTTCCACACCAGCCAGGTATCGACGGTGCCGAACAGCAGTTCGCCGCGCTTGGCGCGCTCGCGGGCGCCTTCGACGTTGTCCAGGATCCACTTCACCTTGGTGCCGGAGAAGTACGGGTCAACCACCAGGCCGGTATTGTGACGGATGTACTCTTCCAGGCCGTCGCGCTTGAGCTTCTCGCAGATGTCGGCGGTGCGGCGGCACTGCCAGACGATGGCGTTGTAAATCGGCTTGCCGGTCTCTTTTTCCCAGACGATGGTGGTTTCGCGCTGGTTGGTGATGCCGATGCCGGCGATCTGATCGGAACTGATGTCGGCTTTCGCCAGCACTTCTACCAGCGTCGAGCTTTGCGACGCCCAGATTTCCATCGGGTCGTGCTCAACCCAGCCGGCCTTGGGATAGATCTGCGGGAATTCGCGCTGCGATACCGCAACGATGTTGGCGTCGTGATCGAGCACGACGGCGCGTGAGCTGGTGGTCCCTTGGTCGAGTGCGACAATGTATTTTTTTTCTACAGTCATGGTAATTATCCTGCTGTTGTTAACCGTGTAAAACTGCACCCATCATGCTTTGCGCTGCTGGGTCTTGGCGTCGGGCTCTTCTTCCGTCACGCAGACATCGCACGGCAGGTGGCGGCCAATCAGCGCGCGGTAACCGAAAGCGCCCAGGCCACAGCCGACGATAGGGGCGAAGATCGGCACCAGGAAGTACGGGATGTCGCGTGCGCCGGTGAAGGCGACTTTGCCCCAGCCGGCCAGGTAGGCGAACAGTTTCGGCCCGAAGTCACGCGCCGGGTTCAACGCAAAGCCGGTCAATGGTCCCATGGAGGCGCCGATCACGGCAATCAGAATACCGATCAGCAGCGGCGCCAGCGGGCCGCGCGGAATGCCGTTGCCGTCGTCGGTCAGCGCCAGGATCAGGCACATCAGAATGGCGGCGATCACCATTTCTACCAGGAAGGCCTGGCCGACGGAGATATGCGCGTTAGGGTAAGTCGAGAAGATGCTGGCCAGCTCGAGGCTTTCGTTGCTGCCGCGCACCATGTGGTGAGCCGCTTCGAAGTCGAAGAACAGGTTGTAGTACAGCCCATAGACCAGGGCGGCGGCGCAGAAGGCACCGGCGATCTGCGCAATGATGTAAGGCACCACTTTGCGCCCGTCGAAGCAGGCGAACAGCCACAGAGCGAGGGTGACCGCGGGGTTGAGATGCGCGCCGGAAATGGCGGCGGTCAGATAGATGGCCATGGCGACGCCCAGGCCCCAAATGATGCTGATTTCCCACTGGCCGAAGCTGGCGCCCGCCAGTTTCAGCGCGGCAACGCAGCCTACGCCAAAGAAGATCAGCAGCGCCGTGCCGAGGAACTCGGCGATGCACTGGCCTTTTAATGTCGGACTGGTGGTTTGGCTCATAATGTTGTTGTCCTGCAAAACGGCGGTTGTTGGTTTATAGGCTCAGTTAGGTATACATCTGACCTATGGGCACAGTTTTTTTCATCTCGTCCAATTATTGAATGAGGACGTGATGTAAATTTATCGTTAACGAACATAAACGAGAAATAGCGAAATCAAAATGTGTGTAGCTCGTCATAAAATTGAGCGATTTCGCGTCGTTTAGTGTTCTTTCTGAGCCATAAAAGTGTGATCTGACCAGTGGTTTGGCGAGGGGCGTTAACAACTCGCGGCGGCGGCGGCGGGGATTTTCAGTTTTTGCTGATGGCGGAGGCAGGAAAATTGCAACAGACTGCGCGATGATCCGGTATGTTGCTAGACAGGCGGAGACTGGCTACTTACAATCGTTTTTAACGAATCGAGACTGGCGCGCCTTCCATAACGGCGCGCGTCACTGAGCGCGATGCAATATTCGCAGTAGCTGCAGCCGACGTTGCGGCCGCTACTTATAGATGTACGCCTTGCTATCATGAGGGGACTGAAGCATGTCATTTGAAGTATTTGAGAAACTGGAAGCAAAAGTACAGCAGGCGATTGATACCATCACCTTGTTGCAGATGGAAATTGAAGAGCTGAAAGACAAAAACAACTCTCTGTCGCAGGAAGTTCAGGCTGCCTCCGGCAACCACGAAGCGCTGGTGCGCGAAAACCAACAGCTGAAAGAAGAACAGCACGTATGGCAAGATCGCCTGCGCGCTCTGCTGGGCAAAATGGAAGAGGTCTGATTCCTCACGCCAGGCAGCAACGAAAAGGGCGCCTGCGGCGCCCTTTTTCATGACCGAAAATCACTCGATGTCGAGCGGGTCTTCGGAGAGGATGATGCCGGTGTTGTCGGCATACAGGTGATCGCCGGAGAAGAAGGTGACGCCACCGAAGTTGACGCGGATATCGCTTTCCCCCACGCCTTCGCTTACCGCGCCCGCCGGGATCGCCGCCATCGCCTGAATGCCGATGTCGAGCTCTTCCAGATCGTCCACCTGACGCACCGCGCCGTACACCACAATGCCTTCCCATTCGTTCTGGGCGGCCAGGCGCGCCAGTTCGGCGTTGATCAGCGCCCGGCGTACCGAACCGCCGCCGTCGACCAACAGCACGCGGCCGCGGCCGTTTTCTTCAAGCAGATCGAACAACAGGCCGTTATCCTCAAAGCATTTCACCGTGGTGATCTGCCCGCCAAATGAAGTACGCCCGCCAAAATTGGAGAACAGAGGTTCAACAACGTTCACCTCTTCATGATAGATGTCGCAAAGTTCGGAAGTATCGTATTTCATAGGATTTTACGTCTGTTTGCCGCTGGAATGTTCAGTATATCCCTTTATTCGCCCTGTTGGCAAAATCATCAGTTTTTAACTGAGCGCCACGCCGATAGCGAACAGCAGGTTGGCCAGCAACGCCGCCTTGACCATGTGCTCCAGCATCGGCCGCATGCCGACCGGCGTCGGATCGCGCAGTACGCGCAGGCCGTGGCGCACCAGCAGCGGGATCGCCAGCACGAACAGCCAGCCCCATGGGCTGTGGAGATTGAACAGCGTAAACAGCGCGAAACACAGCACCGCGCCGCCGAGCAGCAGGGCATGGTAAATGCGCGCCTTGTGCGGGCCGAGACGCACCGCCAGCGTATTCTTGCCGTTTTCGCGATCGCTCTCGATATCGCGCAGATTGTTGATGTTGAGCACCGCCGTCGCCAGCAGGCCGCAGGCGGTGGCCGGCAGCATCACGACGCTGTCGAAGGTGTGCGTTTGCAGATAGTAGGTGCCGGCTACGCTCAGCCAGCCGAAGAATACCAGCACCGAGATGTCGCCCAGCCCCAAATACCCGTAGGGCTTGTTGCCGACGGTATAGGTGATGGCCGCCACGATAGACAGCCCGCCCAGCACCAGGAAGCCGACCACGTCGCTGGGTTGCTCGCAGGCGACGGCGATCAGCGAACAGCCGGCGAGGGCGATCAGCACCACCGTCACCACCAGCGCCCGTTTCATCTGCGCCTGGGTGATCATGCCTTTTTGCATGCCGCGCAAGGGCCCGATGCGATCTTCTTTGTCGCTGCCTTTGACGGCATCGCCGTAGTCGTTCGCCAGATTGGAGAGGATCTGCAGCAGGCCGGCAGTCAACAGCGCCAGCAGCGCCACTTCGGGTTTCAGGCTGCCGTGCCAGGCGGCGATTGCCGAACCGACCACGATGGAGGCAAAGGCCAACGGCAGGGTGCGGGGGCGTAGACTTTCCAGCCAGGCGGAGATCGGGGTGGTGGGGGTCGATGAGCTCATGTTTCGCTTCTGTCAGTAAGTTGCGGTGTCCGTTAGAAATAATTGTGGGAGGCAATGCCTCCCACACAGATGACTGACAAGACAATGATTGAGCGATTATAGGATAAAACGACTCAAATCTTCATCCGCCACCAGTTCATCCAGATGACTGCGCACGTAATCCGCATCAATTGTAATGGATTGGCCATTAATTTCACTCGCCTCGTAGGAAATATCTTCCATCAGACGCTCAAGCACGGTGTGCAGACGACGCGCGCCGATGTTCTCGGTGCTTTCGTTGACCTGCCACGCGGCTTCGGCGATGCGGCGGATGCCGTCGGCGGTGAACTCGATGTTGACGCCTTCGGTGCCCATCAGCGCTTTGTACTGCTCGGTCAGCGACGCGCTCGGCTCGGTCAGGATGCGCTCGAAGTCTTCGGTGGTCAGCGCCTGCAGCTCAACGCGGATCGGCAGACGGCCCTGCAGTTCCGGGATCAGATCCGACGGATTTGCGGTCTGGAACGCGCCGGAAGCGATGAACAGGATGTGGTCGGTCTTCACCATACCGTGCTTGGTGGACACGGTGCAGCCTTCCACCAGCGGCAGCAGATCGCGCTGCACGCCTTCGCGCGAGACGTCCGGGCCGGAGCTTTGGCCGCCGCGCTTACAGATTTTGTCGATCTCGTCGATAAACACGATGCCGTGCTGTTCAACCGCTTCGATCGCCTGCTCTTTCAGCTCTTCCGGGTTCACCAGCTTGGCGGCTTCTTCTTCCACCAGCAGCTTGAAGGCTTCTTTGATCTTCAGCTTGCGCGGCTTTTGCTTCTGGCCGCCGAGGTTCTGGAACATCGACTGCAGCTGGTTGGTCATCTCTTCCATGCCCGGAGGCGCCATGATTTCCACGCCCATCGGCGCGGCGGCCAGATCGATTTCGATCTCTTTGTCATCCAGCTGGCCTTCGCGCAGTTTCTTGCGGAATGCCTGGCGGGCGGCGGACGGTTCCTGATTTTCTTCCGGCTGGCCCCAGTTGTTTTTGGCCGGCGGGATCAGCACGTCGAGAATGCGCTCTTCGGCCAACTCTTCGGCACGGGTGCGGTTTTTCTCGATCGACTGCATGCGCACCATTTTGATGGCGGCATCGGTCAGATCGCGGATGATGGAGTCCACTTCTTTGCCCACATAGCCCACTTCGGTGAACTTGGTGGCTTCAACCTTGATGAACGGCGCGTTGGCCAGCTTCGCCAGACGGCGGGCGATTTCGGTTTTACCGACGCCGGTCGGGCCGATCATCAGAATGTTTTTCGGGGTCACTTCGTGACGCAGCATCTCGTTGAGCTGCATCCGGCGCCAGCGGTTGCGCAGGGCAATGGCGACAGCGCGTTTGGCCTTGTTTTGGCCAATGATATAGCTGTCCAGTTCGCTGACGATCTCGCGCGGGGTCATTTCAGACATGGTATTCGATCCTTACGCTTTGGAAGGCAATTCTTCAATGGTGTGGAAATGGTTGGTGTAAATACAGATGTCGCCGGCGATGTTGAGGGATTTCTCAACGATGTCGCGGGCGCTCAGCTCGGTATTTTCCAACATGGCGCGGGCTGCGGCCTGAGCGTAAGGGCCGCCGGAGCCGATGGCGATCAGATCGTTTTCCGGCTGCACCACATCGCCGTTGCCGGTGATGATCAACGAAGCGTTTTCATCGGCGACCGCCAGCAGCGCTTCGAGCTTGCGCAGCATGCGGTCGGTGCGCCAGTCTTTCGCCAGCTCGACGGCGGCTTTCACCAGGTGGCCCTGATGCATTTCCAGTTTGCGTTCAAACAGTTCAAACAGCGTGAAGGCGTCAGCGGTGCCACCGGCGAAACCGGCGATCACTTTGTCGTTATACAGGCGACGCACTTTCTTGACGTTACCCTTCATCACCGTATTACCCAGGGTTGCCTGGCCATCACCACCGATGACGACCTGGCCGTTGCGGCGTACGCTTACAATTGTTGTCACGAGCAGACCCTCGTTAAAGACGGAAAGAAGCCCCCGCAGCGCCTGCTTTCGCAGACGCTACGAGGCATATTGAGAGTATAGATGGGGGGGGATTGACGCTTTTCAACCCCCAACGGAGAGGGGAATGCAACTCGACATGCCGACGCCCTTCAGGCGCGAAAGGGTTTTGTCCGCGGCGGCGCGGCTGCTGTACGGGCCGAGCACCACGCGATTCCAACCGCCGCCGGCGGTGATGCGGCTCTCGATGCCTTCGAACGCCAGGCGCGCACGCACGGATTCAGCCTGATCGGTGGCGCGGAACGAACCGCATTGCACCATCCACTTCTGTTTTGATTCCGGTTTGGTTTCCTGCTTGGCCGTTTCCTGTTTCACTTCCGGCTTCGGTTGCGGCTTCGGCTCAGGCTGTTTCACCTGCACCGGTTGCTGGGTAGTCGGTTTTGGCTGCGGGTGCGGCTGCACCGGCGCGGTGGTGGCCCCGTTGTTGAACGGGTTGCGCGGCGGCTGGCTGACCTGCTGCTGTTGCTGCACCGGCTGCTGCTGCATTTGCTGTTGTTGCATCTGCTGCTGCTGGCGAGCGCTGCGCGCGTTGGCCTGGCCCGGATCGTTATACGGCACTTCGTTCAGCTGCGTCGGGCGCTGCTGCATGTCGGCCTGCATCTGTTCCAGCAGTTGCCGCTGTTCGGCGGTCAGCTGAGTTTTGGAATTGAGCTCGCCGCCGGCCGTCGGTTCGGTCGGGGTTTGCACGCCGATCTGCCGGTTTTCCAGCTCTTTGATGTAGCGCCAGCGTTCTTCCGGCTTCGGCGGCAGGCCGTTGCCGGGGCGCGTGGTATGCGCAGGCAACAACGGCGCGTCTTCCGGCTTGTTGTGCGTAATGAAATAGAGGCCACCGACAAAGACAACCAGCAACGCGGCGGCTAACGCCAGCACGGTTTTGGAAACCTTCGGAGAACTGCGTTTTTTACGGCTGGGGGTTTTACGCTTAGCTCCTGCTGCGCGCCCACGGCTTACATAGTCTTTTTGTGCCACTATTATTCCGCTGTGTCCTGATGAAAGGATAAGTCCGTCATGTTACTGAACCCTAAAATATTTGACTAGCGTTTCGGGGCAGCGGTGCTGCCTCTGATAATCAATTCACTGTCCAACAGCCGGGAGCCGCTGGCCACCGTCTGGCCGTTCAACTGCTCCAACAGCAACAACATCGCCTGCTGGCCGATCTGGAAGCGCGGCTGCGCCACCGTGGTCAGCGGCGGATCGCAATACTGCGCCAGCTTGAGGTCGTCAAAGCCGACGATCGACAGATCCTGCGGCACCCGCAGCCCCATTTTCTTCGCCTGGGACAGCACGCCGATCGCCATGACGTCGCTGTGGCAGAATACCGCCGTCGGCGGTTTCGGCTGTGCCATCAGCGCCGTCAGCGCTTGCGCGCCGGCTTCGTAGGTAAAATCACCCCGGGTAATATAGCTGCTTTCGACGGTAATGCCATTACGACGTAGTGCTTGAACGTAACCCTGCAGCCGATAATGGCTCAGCGGCATCTGTTCCGGCCCGGCGACGCAGGCGATCTGCCGGTGGCCCAATTGATGCAAATAATGCACGGCTTCAAAGGCGGCGGTCAGGTTGTCGATGTGCACCGTCGGCAGTTCCAGCTCGGGAGCGAACTCGTTGGCCATCACCATCGGAGGCAGGTTGCGCTGCTCTTCCTTGCTGGCGTCGAACGGCAGGTTGGAGCCCAGCAGCAGCATGCCGTCGATCTGTTTGGTGATGATCAGATTGACGAAGGTGCGCTCCTGCTGGTTTTGCTGCGCGCAGTCGCCGATCAGCACCAGATAGCCTTGTTGGGCGGCGGTCTGTTCGATCCCCTGGATCACATCGGCGAAAAACGGATCGCAGATGTCGGGCACGATCACCAGGATGGTGCGGGATTCGTTGCGCTTGATATTGCGTGACAGAGCATGAGGAGAATAACCCACGGCCAGGACGGCCTGTTCCACTTTCTGGCGCGTCGGCGTTGACACCTTTTCCGGGTTCATCAGCGCACGCGATACGGTAGCCGTTGAAACGCCCGCCATTTCGGCGACGTCTTTCATGGTCGCCATGGATAACTCTTTCTTGTGTTCCAACGCCTTTCTCCTTGCGTCAGCCCCATGCCGACGCCACTACTGCTGTTTGCTCACAATGTCCGGCATGCGGTGGCGAAATTGTTGTCATTGAGCGCCACTCGCGTTCGGGCACTCCGTCGCGCTGCGATGTGGCGACAAAATTTGCCCTCGCAGACATTCTAAACAGAATACGCCCCGCCTTTGTTACCTAATTTGCATAAAAAATGTGACCTGAGAAGGTTTTTTAGCGTTCGCTCGCAATTTCAAGGGTAAACGTTTGCACTGCGGCAGCTAAATCGGACTTTTCCGGGATCAGCTGTCGATCGGATCGACATCCAGCGTCCATTTCACCTTGCGCGTTTGCGGCAGGGTGCCGATCAGCGGCAGCGAGCTTTTCATCAGCTGTTGCAGGACGCGCCGCGTCGGGTGCTGCAGCAGCAGCTGCCAGCGGAAACGGCCGCCGCGTTTGGACTGCAGCGCCGGCACCGGGCCCATCACCCACAGCGAATCGTCCTTCAGCGGGCTGGCTTCCAGCAGGTTGCGCAGCTGCTGCAGGAACAGCGGGGCCTGCTGGTTGTCGTGATCTTCGGCGCGCACGATGATGTGGCTGGTGTAAGGCGGCAGAAACACGCTGTTGCGCTCCGCCAGCGTCTGTTTGGCGAAGGCGTCGTAACCCTGTTGCAGCAGTACCTGCAGCAGCGGGTGCTCCGGATGGTGGGTTTGCAGCAGCACGTCACCCTGTTTGCCCGCGCGGCCGGCCCGCCCGGAGACCTGGGTATACAGCTGAGCGAAACGCTCGGCGGAGCGGAAGTCGGCGGAGAACAGCGCGCCGTCCACGTCCAGCAACGCCACCAGCGTGACGTCGGGAAAATGGTGGCCCTTGGCCAGCATCTGCGTGCCGATCAGAATGCGCGCTTCGCCGCGATGAATATCCGCCAGGTGCTGCTCCAGCGCCCCTTTGCGGCTGGTGGTGTCGCGATCGATGCGGGTGATCGGCGTGTCGGGGAACAGCGGCGCCAGCTCCTGCTCCAGCTGTTCGGTGCCGACGCCGACCGACACCAGGTGAGTGGAGCCGCACTGTGGGCACTGGTGCGGCACCGGCCGCTGGCTGTCGCAGTGGTGGCAGCGCAGCTGGCGCTGGTGCTGGTGGAAGGTGTAGTAGTGATCGCAGCGCTGGCATTCGGCGATCCAGCCGCACTCGTGGCAAAGCAGCGCCGGGGCATAACCGCGGCGGTTGAGGAACAGCATCACCTGATTGCCGGCTTTTAAATGGTGCTGCATGCTTTTCAAAAGCGGTTGCGACAGGCCGACCTTCAGCGGCAGCCCCTTTAGATCGATCAGGTGCTGCGTTGCCGGTTTGGCGTTGCCCGCGCGCTGGGTGAGCTTCAGCTGGCGATATTTACCCAGTTGCACGTTGTGCAGCGTTTCCAATGCCGGGGTCGCGGAGCCCATTACCATCGGGATGTCCTCTTCCCGGGCGCGGAACACCGCCAGATCGCGGGCGTGGTAGCGCCAGCCTTCCTGCTGTTTATAAGAGCTGTCATGCTCTTCGTCGATGATGATTACGCCCAACTGACGGAACGGCGTGAACAGCGCCGAACGGGTGCCGATGACGATGGCGGCTTCGCCGCTGCGCGCGCGCAGCCAAACCGCCAGCCGTTCGCTGTCGTTCAGCCCGGAGTGCAGCACGTCTACCGGCGCGTTGAAGCGCTCGCGAAAGCGGGCGATGGTTTGCGGCGTCAGGCCGATTTCCGGCACCAGCACCAGCGCCTGTCGGCCTTTGGCCAGCACGTTTTCCAGCACGCTGAGGTAGACTTCGGTCTTGCCGGAGCCGGTTACCCCCGCCAACAGCCAGGCGGCGAACTGCTCATCCTCGCTTCTGATCGCCCCGACGGCGGTAGCCTGCTCGGTGTTCAGCCGCAGCCGCTCGCCGAGCACTGCGAAGTTGGGGCGCCAGTCGTGCGTATCCGCGACCTGAGCGCGCAGATCGATCAGCCCTTTGGCGCGCAGCGCCTGCAGGGCGCTTTCCGTCAACTCAAGCTGGCTGACCTGATGGCGATAGACCGGGCGTTGCAGCAGCGCCGCCAGCGCCTGCTGCTGTTTCGGCGCGCGTTTCAGGCTTTCGGGCGGGGTGGCGCGCCCCTCTTCGGTGGCGAACCATTGCCACAGCGGCGCGGCCTCGGCCGGTTTGCCTTGCCGCAGCAGGATCGGCAGCGCATGGAACAGCACTTCGCCGATGGGGTAGTGATAGTAATCGCTGGCCCAGCGCAGGATGCGCCACAGGCTGGGGGAGAACAGCGATTCGGCGTCGATCACGCTGTCGATCGGTTTGAGCTTGTCCAGCGGCAGTTCACTGGTGTCGCTGCAGCCGGTGACGATGCCGATCGCATGCTGCCTGCCCCAGGGCACGCCCACGCGCGCGCCGGCCACCGGCTGCATGCCGGGCGGCAGCAGATAGTCGAAGGTGCGGGCGAGGGGAACCGGCAAGGCAACGTGTACGACGGGCATGATCTCATCCAAATTGAAAAAAGTGGGCATCAGTTTACACGGCGCATCGGCAAATGTACGGTTCCGATTGCGCGCGCCGGCTAATGCTGTATAATTTGCCGCCTTTGGTATAATTCGATACCAAAATTCTATTATCAACCACGTGTGGTGTCTGGCGAAACAGGGCTGGATAGCGACACGGCCTTAACTGAGGTTTCCCATGAAACAAGGTATCCACCCAAAATACGAAGAAGTTACTGCTAACTGCTCTTGCGGTAACGTGATGAAGATCCGCTCCACCGTGGGCCACGATCTGAACCTGGACGTTTGTGGCGCATGCCACCCGTTCTACACTGGCAAGCAGCGTGACGTGGCTACCGGTGGCCGCGTTGACCGCTTCAACAAGCGTTTCAGCGTACCAGGCGCTAAGAAATAAGATTTCTTATCGTCCGATGAAAAAGGCGCCTTTGGCGCCTTTTTTCGTTTCTGCCGCCGGCGTTCGCCGGGCGGTTCTCAATATTCCCAGGTATCGGGATCGACACCCAGTTCGCGCATCAACACTTTTGCGGCTTCCGGGATTTCATCGCTGCGCTCTTTGCGCAGGTCTTCATCGTTCGGCAGCGGCTGGCCGGTAAAGGCATGCAGAAACGCTTCGCACAGCAGTTCGCTGTTGGTGGCGTGGCGCAGGTTGTTCACCTGGCGACGGGTCCGTTCGTCGGTGAGGATTTTCAGGACCTTCAGCGGAATGGATACCGTGATCTTTTTGACTTGCTCGCTTTTTTTACCGTGTTCAGCGTAAGGGCTGACATACTCGCCGTTCCACTCAGCCATGGGACACCTTAACTTTGTCAGAAAAATTACAAAATTCTAAAAACCGGCCAATTATGCCCGATCTTCACTGTTCTCACTAAATAAATGTCAATTTTACGCGACCAGGGTCACTGAATGCCCCGCTTCGGCCGGGCATTGTGGCTTAACATCTTATCGTCATGTCATATCGGCATAATTTTAGCGGGTATTGTGTCATTGCTCAATCTATACGCAAAGAAGTTTAGATGTCCAGATGTATTGACGTCTATCAATCCTGCGATTACTCTTTAGGCCTCATTCACCGAACCGAGAGCCGAGCGAGCCCATGACGCGTAAACCAGCCACGATTGCCGTACGCAGCGGCCTGAACGACGACGAACAGTACGGCTGCGTCGTCCCGCCGATTCATCTGTCCAGCACCTATAACTTTACCGACTTCAATCAACCCCGAGCCCATGATTACTCGCGCCGCGGCAACCCGACGCGCGACGTGGTGCAACGCGCGTTGGCGGAGCTGGAGGGCGGCGCCGGCGCGGTGATGACCGGCAGCGGGATGTCGGCGATCCATTTGGTGACCACCGTGCTGCTGAAGCCCGGCGATCTGCTGGTGGCGCCGCACGACTGCTACGGCGGCAGCTATCGGCTGTTCGACAGCCTGAGCAAGCGCGGCGCCTATCGCGTGCTGTTCGTCGATCAGGGTAATGAAGAAGCCCTGCAGCAGGCGCTGGCGCAAAAACCGAAGCTGGTGTTGATTGAAAGCCCCAGCAATCCGCTGCTGCGGGTGGTGGACATTGCGGCGATCTGCGCTGCCGCGCACGCGGCGGGCGCGTTGACGGTGGTGGACAACACTTTCCTCAGCCCGGCCCTGCAACAACCGATCGAACTCGGCGCCGATCTGGTGGTCCATTCTTGCACCAAATACCTGAACGGGCATTCGGACGTGGTGGCCGGCGCGGTGATTGCCAAAGATCCCGAGCTGGCGGTCGAATTGGCCTGGTGGGCGAACAATATCGGCGTGACCGGCGGCGCGTTCGACAGCTATCTGCTGCTGCGCGGCATGCGCACGCTGTCGCCGCGCATCAAGGCGGCGCAGCAAAACGCCGAAGCGATTGTCGGCTATTTACAGCAGCAACCGCTGGTGAAAAAGCTGTATCATCCCTCCCTGCCGGAAAATCCGGGGCATGAGATCGCCCGCCGGCAGCAGCGCGGTTTCGGCGCGATGCTGAGCTTTGAACTGGACGGCGATGAAGCGGTGCTGCGCCGTTTTCTCTCTGCCCTTGAGCTGTTTACTCTGGCAGAATCGCTGGGCGGCGTAGAAAGCCTGATCTCGCATGCAGCGACCATGACCCACGCCGGCATGGCGGCGGAGGCGAGGGCAGCGGCCGGCATCTCCGAGAGCCTGCTGCGCATTTCCGTGGGTATTGAAGACAGTGAAGATTTGATTGCCGATCTGGAACGCGCTTTCCAGGCGGCGGCAACGAGGTAAGCATGAATGCAATTGCTGTAGCAGGGCCGGTGAGTGGGCGTCAACTGCACAAGTTTGGCGGCAGCAGTCTGGCGGATGTGAAGTGTTATCTGCGTGTGGCCGGGATTATGGCGGAATACAGCCAGCCGGGCGACATGATGGTGGTATCGGCCGCCGGCAGTACCACCAACCAGTTGATCAACTGGCTGAAGCTCAGCCAGAGCGATCGCCTGTCTGCGCACCAGGTGCAGCAGACGTTGCGTCGTTATCACAGCGATCTTATCAGCGGCCTGCTGCCGCCGGAAAGCGCCGAGCCGCTGATCGCCGAGTTCATTCAGGATCTGGAACGTCTGGCGGTGCTGCTGGACGGCAAAGTCGACGAGGTGTGCTATGCCGAAGTGGTCGGGCACGGCGAGATCTGGTCGGCGCGCCTGATGGCGGCGGTGCTCAACCACCTGGATATGCAGGCGGCCTGGCTGGATGCGCGTGATTTCCTGCGCGCCGAGCGCGCCGCGCAGCCGCAGGTGGATGAAGGCCGTTCTTATCCGCTGCTGCAGCAATTGTTGGCTCAACATCCGGGCAAGCGCCTGGTGGTGACCGGCTTCATTTCGCGCAACGACGCCGGGGAAACCGTGCTGTTGGGGCGTAACGGCAGCGACTACTCCGCCACTCAGGTCGGCGCGTTGGCCGGCGCGGCGCGCGTCACCATCTGGAGCGACGTGGCCGGGGTGTACAGCGCCGACCCGCGCAAGGTGAAAGACGCCTGCCTGCTGCCGCTGCTGCGCCTGGACGAAGCCAGCGAGCTGGCGCGCCTGGCGGCGCCGGTGTTGCATACCCGCACCCTGCAGCCGGTCTCCGGCAGCGATATCGATCTTCAGCTGCGCTGCAGCTACCAGCCGGAGCAGGGCTCGACGCGCATCGAGCGCGTATTGGCGTCCGGCACCGGCGCCAAGATTGTCACCAGCCACGATGACGTGTGTCTGATTGAGCTGCACGTCGCCGCTCAGCATGACTTCAAACTGGCGCAGAAAGAGTTGGATCTGGTGCTCAAGCGCGCGCAGATCAAACCGCTGGCGGTGGGCATCCATCCTGATCGCAATCGGGTGCAGCTGTGCTACACCTCCGAGGTGGTCAACAGCGCGCTGGCGATCCTGCAGGCCTCGGCGCTGCCGGGTGAACTGCACCTGCGCGAAGGGTTGGCGCTGGTGGCGATGGTCGGCGCCGGGGTGTGCAAGAACCCGCTGCACAGCCACCGTTTCTATCAGCAGCTGAAAGATCAGCCGGTCGAATTTATCTGGCAGGCGGAAGATGGCATCAGCCTGGTGGCGGTATTGCGCCAGGGGCCGACCGCGCTGCTGATCCAGGGGCTGCACCAAAGCTTGTTCCGCGCCGAGAAGCGCATCGGTCTGGTGCTGTTCGGCAAGGGTAACATTGGGTCGCGCTGGCTGGAGCTGTTTGCCCGCGAGCAGACCAATATTTCCGCGCGCAGCGGCTTCGAATTTATCCTGGCGGGGGTGGTGGACAGCCGCCGCAGCCTGCTGAACTACGAAGGGCTGGACGCCAGCCGCGCATTGGCGTTCTTTGAGGACGAGGCGCAGGCGCTCGACGAAGAGTCGCTGTTCCTGTGGATGCGCGCGCACCCGTTCGACGATCTGGTGGTGCTCGACGTGACCGCCAGCGAAGAGCTGGCCGGGCAGTATCTGGATTTCGCCAGCTACGGTTTCCACGTGATTAGCGCCAACAAGCTGGCGGGAGCCTCGTGCAGCGATACCTATCGCCAAATTCGCGACGCCTTCGCCAAAACCGGCCGCCACTGGCTGTACAACGCCACCGTCGGCGCCGGTCTGCCGGTCAACCACACGGTGCGCGATCTGCGCGACAGCGGCGACAGCATTTTGGCGATCAGCGGCATCTTCTCCGGCACGCTTTCCTGGCTGTTCCTGCAGTATGACGGCACGGTGCCGTTCACCGAGCTGGTGGATCAGGCCTGGCAGCAGGGGCTGACCGAACCGGATCCGCGGGTCGATCTCTCCGGCCAGGACGTGATGCGCAAGTTGGTGATCCTGGCGCGCGAAGCGGGCTACGACATCGAACCTAACCAGGTGCGGGTCGAGTCGCTGGTGCCGGCGGGCTGCGAGCAGGGCTCCGTCGATCAGTTCTTCGAGAACGGCGAGGCGCTGAACCAGCAGATGCAGCAGCGTTTTGAGGCCGCCAGCGAAATGGGCCTGGTGCTGCGTCACGTGGCGCGTTTCGACGCCAACGGCAAGGCGCGGGTCGGCGTGGAGGCGGTGCGTCCTGAGCATCCGCTGGCCTCGTTGCTGCCGTGCGACAACGTGTTCGCCATCGAAAGCCGCTGGTATCGCGATAATCCGCTGGTGATCCGCGGGCCGGGCGCCGGCCGCGACGTGACCGCCGGAGCGATCCAGTCAGACCTTAACCGGTTGGCGCAGCTGCTTTAATCCTCTGCGGGCGCGGGTTCACCGCGCCCCTTTGCTTTTCCTGCCATACTTATCCCTGCCGCCGTCATGAAATTCCCTCGTTGAGCGGGTGAAGATTAATCATCTTATTCCCCTCATTTTCCTGTTGACTCTTTAGCCAACATGCGGCATTTTCTATCTAGACGTCTAAACGTATAGACGCTCATCAAGATGAAAAAAACAGTGATTGATAAGAGGTGAGCAGGGTATGAGCTTTTTCCACGCAAACCAGCGGGAAGCGCTGAATCAGAGTCTGGCGGAGTTGAACGGCCAGATTAACGTATCATTCGAGTTCTTCCCGCCGCGCACCAGCGAGATGGAAGAGACCCTGTGGCAGTCGATCGATCGTCTGAGCATCCTCAAACCCAAATTCGTTTCCGTCACCTACGGCGCCAACTCCGGCGAGCGCGATCGCACCCACAGCATCATCAAGGGGATCAAGGAGCGCACCGGCCTGGAGGCGGCGCCGCACCTGACCTGCATCGACGCCAGCCCGGCGCAGCTGCGCGACATCGCGGCCGATTATTGGAACAGCGGCATTCGCCATATCGTGGCGCTGCGCGGCGATCTGCCGCCGGGCGGCGGCAAGCCGGACATGTACGCGACCGATCTGGTGGCGCTGCTGAAAGACGTGGGCGACTTCGACATTTCCGTCGCCGCCTACCCGGAAGTGCACCCGGAGGCGAAGAGCGCCCAGGCCGATTTAATCAACCTGAAGCGCAAGATCGACGCCGGCGCCAGCCGCGCCATCACCCAGTTCTTCTTCGACGTTGAGAGCTACCTGCGCTTCCGCGACCGCTGCGTCGCCGCCGGTATCGACGTGGAAATCGTGCCGGGCATTCTGCCGGTATCCAACTTCAAGCAGCTGCAGCGCTTCGCCACCATGACCAACGTGCGGGTGCCAAGCTGGATGACCAGCATGTTCGAAGGGCTGGACGACGATGCGGAGACCCGCAAAATGGTCGGCGCCAACATCGCCATGGACATGGTGAAGATCCTCAGCCGCGAAGGCGTGAAAGATTTCCACTTCTATACGCTGAACCGCGCCGAGATGAGCTACGCCATCTGCCACACGCTGGGCGTGCGCCCGGTGGCCGCCGCCTGACAGGCCTGTTCCATTGAAAAAGGGCGTCGCTTACCGCGGCGCCCTTTTTTTGTGGGGAAGACAAGACATAAAAAAAAGGCCCCGATAAACGGGGCCGCGATGAGGCTCGCTAGCCGGTGTTGCGCATCCCGGCGGCGACGCCGGCGATGGTGACCATCAGCGCCTGCTCGACGCGGGCGTCCGGCTGCTCCTGCTGGCGCGAACGGTGCAGCAGTTCGGCCTGCAAGACGTTCAGCGGGTCGGTATAAACGTTGCGCAGCGCGATGGATTCGGCAATCCACGGCAGGTCTTCCATCAGGTGCGCATCGTTGGCGATGGTCAGCACCACCTTGATGTCGCTTTCCAGCTGATCGCGCAGCTGTTGGCCCAGCGGCCACAGCGATTTATCCACCAGGCGCTGATCGTAGTATTCCGCCAGCCAAAGGTCGGCCTTGGCGAACACCATTTCCAGCATGGCGATGCGGGTGGAGAAGAACGGCCAGTCGCGACACATCGCCTCCAGTTCCGCCTGTTTGCCGGCTTTCACCGCCTCCTGCAATCCGGCGCCGGCGCCGAGCCAGGCCGGCAGCATCAGGCGGTTCTGCGTCCAGGCGAAGATCCACGGAATGGCGCGCAGGCTCTCTACGCCGCCGTTCGGCTTGCGTTTGGCCGGGCGTGAGCCCAGCGGCAGTTTACCCAGCTCCAGCTCCGGCGTGGCCGCGCGGAAGTAAGGCACGAAGTCCGGGTTTTCACGCACGTAGCCGCGATACATCCGGCATGAGGTGTCTGACAGATCGTCCATCAGCGCCCGCCATTCTTTCTTCGGTTCCGGCGGCGGCAGCAGGTTGGCCTCGAGGATCGCGCCAGCATACAGCGCCAGGCTGCTGATGGTGACTTCCGGCAGGCCGAACTTGAAGCGGATCATCTCTCCCTGTTCGGTGACGCGCAGGCCGCCCTTGAGGCTGCCCGGCGGCTGCGACAGCAGCGCCGCATGCGCCGGTGCGCCGCCGCGGCCGATGGAACCGCCGCGCCCATGGAACAACGTCAGCGCCACGCCGGCTTTTTCACAGGTTTTGATCAGCGCGTCCTGCGCGCGGTACTGCGCCCAGGAAGCGGCCATCACGCCGGCGTCTTTCGCCGAGTCGGAGTAGCCGATCATTACCATCTGTTTGCCCTGAATAAAGCCGCGATACCAGTCGATATTCAGCAGCTGAGTCATCACGTCGTCGGCGTTGTTCAGATCGTCGAGAGTTTCGAACAGCGGGGCGACCGGCAGCGCGAACGGGCAGCCGGCCTCTTTCAGCAGCAGGTGCACCGCCAGCACGTCGGAAGGCGTGCGCGCCATCGAAATCACGTAGGCGGCGATCGAGCCCTGCGGCGCTTCGGCGATCACCCGGCAGGTTTCCAGCACTTCCTGCGTGTCGGCGCTCGGTTGCCATTTCAGCGGCACCAGCGGGCGTTTGGAGTTCAGTTCGCGGATCAGGAACGCCTGTTTATCGGCTTCCGACCAGCTTTCATAGTCGCCCAGCCCCAGGTAGCGGGTCAGCTCGGCGATGGCCTCGGTATGGCGGGTGCTTTCCTGGCGCACGTCGATGCGCACCAGCGGCACGCCGAAGCAGCGCACGCGGCGCAGGGTATCCAGCAGCTGACCGTTGGCGATGATGCCCATGCCGCAGGCCTGCAGCGATTGGTAGCAGGCATACAGCGGCTCCCACAGCTGCTCGTTGTTCACCAGCAGGTCGTGCGGCTTCAGCACGCGTTCGCCTTTCAGGCGGCCTTCCAGATAGGCCTGGGAGCTCATCAGCTGGCTGCGCAGCTGCTTCATGATTTCGCGGTACGGTTCCTGCACCTCGTCACCGCCGGCGCGGGCGCGCAGCTCCGGGGTGCATTCGGTCATCGACAACTCGGAGACCAGCACCTGAATATCGCGGGTGAACAGGTCGCAGGCTTTCCAGCGGCTGAGCAACAGCACATGGCGGGTGATTTCGGCTGTCACGTTCGGGTTGCCGTCGCGGTCGCCGCCCATCCAGGAGGTGAAGCGCACCGGCACAGCTTCCGCCGGCAGGCTGTAATCGATGGAGTTTTCCAACTGCTCGTTGAACTCGCGCAGGAACGCCGGCACGCCTTCCCACAGGCTGTTTTCCACTACCGCGAAGCCCCATTTGGCTTCGTCGATCGGGGAAGGGCGATGTTTGCGAATTTCATCGGTGTGCCACGACTGGGCCACCAGCTGGCGCAGGCGGCGCATGATCTTGTTGCGCTCGTAGTCGGCCAGATCGTTGTGATCGAGCTGGCTGAGACAGGTGTTGACCTCCACCAGCTTGTGGATCAGGGTGCGGCGGGTGATCTCCGTCGGGTGCGCCGTCAGTACCAGCTCGATGGAAAGTTGCGACACCGCGTGCTGCAGCTCTTTGTCGCTGAGCTTTTTGTCTTTGAGGCGGCTGAACAGCTGTGCCAGCGCTTCCGGGTTGCTGGCGGCCTCGCCGTTGGGCGAAATGCTGTGGTACTGCTCGGCGACGTTGGTCAGGTTGAGGAACTGGCTGAAGGCGCGCGCCACCGGCAGCAGCTCGTCGTTGGACAGGTTCTGCAGGGTGGAGAGCAGCTCCTGGCGATGCGCTTCGTTGCCGGCGCGTGAGGATTTGGAAAGCTTACGGATGGTCTCAACGCGATCGAGAATATGCTCGCCCAGCGCTTCTTTGATGGTATCGCCGAGCAATTTGCCGAGCATACTGACATTACTGCGCATTGCCGAATATTGTTCGTTCATATAACCCCTGACCCAGTTCTGTATGATTTTTATCTTGTAAATAAATTTCACGCGTCAGGCGCAGACCGCCTGCCTGATCACATCGCGTTCCTGTCCAATCGTCAATTGACACTATTTTTAGCAAAAAAACATCAAAATCGGCGCATTTTCTGAAATTTAATTACGCCGTATCGGTTATCAGCGTGGCTTATTTCGCCGTTTTCTACTTATTTTGAGTTAGGGGAAGCATAGCGCGTTTCCCCTGTTAAATGTCGGGTTTACTGCCGGCAAAAGTGATTGACCAGCTGGCCCAGCAGTTTGCGCGTCGGTTCGATAAACGCGGTGTCGATGTATTCGTCCGGCTGGTGGGCCTGATCGATGGAACCGGGCCCGAGCACCAACGTCGGGCAGACCTGCTGCACGAACGGCGCTTCGGTGCAGTAGTTGACCACCTGCGTGCGGGTGCCCAGCAGCTCCTCGATCACCGCCACCATGCGGTGGTCGGTCGGGCATTCGTAACCCGGCACCGACGCGTGCAGCTCTTCGATGGTCAGGCGGCCCGGCCAGCGTTGGCTCACCGGTTCCAATGCCTGATGCATCAGCTCGTTGATGTTGTCGAGCGTCATGCCAGGCAGCGGGCGGATATCCAGGTGCAGCTCGCAGCAGGCGCAGATGCGGTTGGCCGCGTCGCCGCCGCTGATATGGCCGAAGTTCATGGTGGGATAAGGCACGGCGAACGCCGGATTGTTGTAGCGCTCCTGCAGGGTTTTGCGCAGCTCCATCAGGCGGCCGATGGATTCGTGCATCAGATCGATGGCGTTGACGCCGCGCGCCGGATCGCTGGAGTGGCCGGACTGGCCGACGATGCGAATGGCGTTGGCCATGTGGCCCTTGTGTGCGCGCACCGGCTGCAGCGAGGTCGGTTCGCCGATGATGGCGAAATCCGGACGAATGGCGGTGGAGGCGGCGAAATAACGTGCGCCGGCCATCGTCGTTTCTTCATCTGCGGTCGCCAGAATGTACAGCGGCTTGGTCAATTTGCTCGCGTCGATGTCGCGCACCGCATCCAGAATAAAGGCGAAGAAGCCTTTCATGTCGGCGGTGCCCAGGCCGTAGAGCTTGTTGTCGTGCTCGGTCAGGGTGAAGGGATCGCGCGTCCAGCGGCCTTCGTCGTAAGGCACCGTATCGGTATGGCCGGCCAGCAGCAGGCCGCCGCTGCCTTCGCCGATGCTGGCCAGCAGGTTGAATTTGTGGCGCGATTCCGGCACCGGCTGCACGTCGACGCGAAAGCCCAGGTCGGCAAACCAGCCGGCCAGCAAGTTGATTAACGCCTCATTGCTCTGATCGAGGCCGGCATCGGTGGCGCTGATCGACTTCGTTGCGATCAACGCCCGGTACAGCTCAATAAATGGAGGTAATTTCATCTTCACTGTTGACAGCCTTTGGTTAGGATAGTATCAATATTCATGCATTTATTTTGAATAAAAATACAGTAAGCCGACGCGTAAGGGAACCCGATACCCGGATGTTTATAAAAGCATCAACGCCAGGCTCCGTGGGTGAACGGCGCAACAACGCTGGCTAGCCCTGTTACCTGGGTCGCAAGCGACCGCACGTCAGTTTAGAAGGTGAAAGGCCACATGTTGAATACGCTGATCGTTGGTGCCAGCGGTTACGCCGGAGCGGAGCTCACGGCTTACCTGAATCGCCACCCACACATGAACATAACCGCTTTAGCGGTTTCAGCGCAAAGTGCAGATGCAGGAAAGTTGCTTTCCGATCTCCATCCCCAGTTGAAAGGCATCGTCGATCTGCCGCTGCAGCCGTTGACCGACGTCGCCAAGGCGGCGCAGGGCATCGACGTGGTGTTCCTCGCCACCGCTCATGAAGTCAGCCACGATATCGCACCGGCCTTCCTGGCGGCGGGTTGCGTGGTGTTCGATCTGTCGGGCGCCTTCCGCGTGCAGGACGCCGATTTTTATAGCCAGTACTACGGTTTCGAGCATCAGCATGGCGCCCTGCTGGAGCAGGCGGTGTACGGCCTGGCGGAATGGCAGAGCGACAAGATTAAACAGGCGCAGCTGATTGCCGTGCCGGGCTGTTACCCGACGGCGGCGCAGCTGGCGCTGAAACCGTTGATCGAAAAACAGCTGCTGAACCTCGACCAGTGGCCGGTGATCAACGCCACCAGCGGCGTCAGCGGCGCCGGGCGCAAGGCCAGCATGACCACCAGCTTCTGCGAAGTGAGCCTGCAGCCGTACGGTATTTTCACCCACCGGCACCAGCCGGAGATCGCCGCGCACCTGGGCGTGCCGGTCATCTTTACGCCGCACCTGGGCAACTTCCCGCGCGGCATCCTTGAAACCATCACCTGCCGCCTGAAGGCCGGCGTGACCGCGCAGGACGTGGCCGCCGCCTATCACGCCGCCTATGACGACAAGCCGCTGGTGCGGCTGTACGACCAGGGCGTGCCGGCGCTGAAAGCGGTGGTAGGGCTGCCGTTCTGCGACATCGGCTTTGCGGTGCAGGGCGAGCATCTGATCGCCGTGGCGGTGGAAGACAACCTGCTGAAAGGCGCGGCGGCACAGGCGGTGCAATGCCTGAATATCCGTTTCGGCTTCCCGGAAACCCAGTCACTCCTTTAAACCAGCGTGAGTAAACAGCAATGAACCCGTTAATTATCAAGTTAGGTGGCGTGTTATTAGACAGTGAAGAAGCGCTGGAGCGTCTGTTTACCGCGCTGGACAGCTACCGGCAGCAGCATCAGCGCCCGCTGGTGATCGTGCACGGCGGCGGCTGCGTGGTGGACGAACTGATGAAGCAGCTCTCTTTGCCGGTGGTGAAAAAGAACGGCCTGCGGGTCACGCCGGCCGATCAGATCGACATCATCACTGGCGCGCTGGCCGGCACCGCCAACAAAACGCTGCTGGCGTGGGCGATTAAACACCAAATCAACGCCGTCGGCCTGAGCCTGGCGGACGGCGGCAGCGCAGTCGTGACCCCACTCGATCCGGCATTGGGCCACGTCGGCAACGCGCAGCCCGGTTCGCCCGCGCTGCTCAATACCCTGCTGAGCGCCGGCTACCTGCCGGTTGTCAGCTCCATCGGCATCACCGCCGATGGGCAGTTAATGAACGTGAACGCCGATCAGGCGGCGACGGCGCTGGCGGCGACGCTGGGGGCGGATCTGATCCTGCTGTCGGACGTCAGCGGCATCCTCGACGGCAAGGGGCAACGCATTGCGGAAATGACGGCGCAAAAAGCGGAACAACTGATCGCGCAAGGCATTATCACCGATGGTATGGTGGTGAAGGTGAATGCGGCGCTTGACGCTGCCCGCACCCTCGGCCGCCCGGTGGATATCGCCAGCTGGCGCCATGCCGATCAGCTTCCCGCTTTGTTTAACGGCGTGTCGATTGGCACCCGGATCCTCGCTTAATTTTAGAATTAGAAAGGAATAGATCATGCAAAACCAAGGCATCAAAAAAATCGTTCTGGCGTACTCCGGCGGCCTGGATACCTCGGCCATCATTCCATGGCTGAAAGAGAACTACGGCGGCTGTGAAGTGGTGGCGTTCGTGGCGGACATCGGTCAGGAGCGCAGCGATCTGGAAGGCGTGGAGCAAAAAGCCCTGCAGTCCGGTGCCTCTGAATGTCACGTGGTCGATCTGCGTGAAGAATTTATCCGCGATTACGTTTATCCGGTGCTGCAGACCGGCGCCCTGTACGAAGGCAGCTACCTGCTGGGCACCTCGATGGCGCGGCCGATCATCGCCAAGGCGCAGGTCGAGCTGGCGCTGAAAGTGGGCGCCGACGCGCTGTGCCACGGTGCGACCGGCAAAGGCAACGATCAGGTGCGTTTCGAGACCACCTACACCGCGCTGGCGCCGCAGCTGAAAGTGGTGGCGCCGTGGCGTGAGTGGAACCTGCGTTCCCGTGAAGCGCTGCTGGATTACCTGAAAGAGCGCAATATCCCGACTACCGCGTCGCTGGAGAAGATCTACAGCCGCGATGAAAACGCCTGGCACATCTCCACCGAAGGCGGCGTGCTGGAAAGCCCGTGGAATGCGCCGAACAAAGATTGCTGGGTGTGGACCGTCGATCCGCAGGAAGCGCCGGACCAGCCTGAGCAGGTGACCGTGACCGTTGAGAAAGGCCGCGTTGTGGCGGTTAACGGTAAAGCGCTGTCGCCGTACCAGTGCCTGGAAACCCTGAACGCGCTGGGTGCCAAGCACGGCGTCGGCCGTATCGACATCGTGGAAAACCGCCTGGTGGGCATCAAATCCCGCGGTTGCTATGAAACCCCGGGGGGCACCATCATGGTGGCGGCGCTGCGCGCCGTCGAGCAGCTGGTGCTGGACCGCGACAGCTTCAAATGGCGCGAGCAGCTGGGCCTGGAGATGTCTTATGTGGTGTACGACGGCCGCTGGTTTGCGCCGCTGCGCCGCTCGCTGCAGGCCTCTGCCGAAGCATTGGCTGAAGAGGTGAACGGTGAAGTGGTGCTGCAGCTGTACAAAGGTCAGGTGACGGCGACCCAGAAAAAATCCGCCAACAGCCTGTACTCCGAAGAGTTCGCCACCTTCGGTGAAGACGAAGTTTATGATCACAGCCACGCGGGCGGCTTTATCCGCCTGTTCTCTCTGTCTTCACGCATCCGCGCGTTGAACGAGAAAAAGAATAAATAATCGATTGGCGTGACTCTGCAAGGGCGCAGCATGCTGCGCCCTTTCGCATAAAAATTCAGGAGTAAGATATGGCACTTTGGGGCGGACGGTTCACTCAGGCGGCGGATCAGCGGTTCAAGCAACTCAACGATTCGCTGCGGTTCGATTATCGCCTGGCGGAGCAGGATATCGTGGGCTCGGTGGCCTGGTCGAAGGCGCTGGTGACCGTTAACGTGTTGACGGCAACGGAGCAACAGCAGCTGGAGCAGGCGCTGAATGCGCTACTGACGGAGGTCCAGGCCGATCCTTTGGCGATCGTCCAAAGCGATGCCGAAGACATCCACAGCTGGGTGGAGCAGAAGCTGATCGAGAAGGTCGGCGATTTGGGCAAGAAGCTGCACACCGGCCGCAGCCGCAACGATCAGGTCGCGACCGATCTGAAGCTGTGGTGCAAACAGCAAGTCGGCGACCTGCATCAGGCGATCGTCCAGCTGCAGCAGGCGCTGGTGGAAACCGCCGAAGCCAACCAGGATGCGGTGATGCCGGGGTATACCCATCTGCAACGCGCGCAGCCGGTGACTTTCGCGCACTGGTGCCTGGCCTATGTCGAGATGCTGGCGCGCGATGAGAGCCGCCTGCAGGATACCCTGAAACGGCTGGACGTCAGCCCGCTGGGCAGCGGCGCGCTGGCCGGCACCGCTTATCCTATCGATCGCGAGCAGCTGGCCGGCTGGCTGGGCTTCGCCTCGGCGACCCGCAACAGCCTGGACAGCGTATCCGATCGCGATCACGTGCTGGAGCTGCTGTCCAACGCCGCCATCAGCATGGTGCATTTGTCGCGCTTCGCCGAAGATCTGATCTTCTTCAACAGCGGTGAAGCGGCGTTTGTCGAGCTGTCCGACCGCGTGACCTCCGGCTCTTCGCTGATGCCGCAGAAGAAAAACCCGGACGCGCTGGAGCTGATCCGCGGTAAGTGCGGCCGCGTACAGGGCGCGCTGACCGGCATGATGATGACGCTGAAAGGCCTGCCGCTGGCGTACAACAAAGACATGCAGGAAGACAAAGAAGGGCTGTTCGACGCGCTCGACACCTGGATGGACTGCCTGCAGATGGCGGCGCTGGTGCTGGACGGCATCCAGGTGAAACGCCCGCGCTGCCAGGAAGCGGCGGAGCAGGGCTATGCCAATGCCACCGAACTGGCGGATTACCTGGTCGCCAAGGGCGTGCCGTTCCGCGAAGCGCACCATATCGTCGGCGAGGCGGTGGTAGAAGCGATTCGCCAGGGCAAACCGCTGGAAGCGTTGCCGCTGGCGGACTTGCAGCAGTTCAGCGCGACGATCGGCGATGACGTTTACCCGATCCTGGCCTTGCAATCCTGCCTGGACAAGCGTGCGGCCAAAGGCGGCGTCGCGCCGCAGCAGGTGGCCGCGGCAATCGCCGCCGCGAAACAGCGTTTGGCTTGACGACGACAAGGGCGGCCCGGTGCCGCCCTTGAACCTCTACCCCGCCAGGCGTGCGCACAGATAACGGTTCAGGCTCACGCCTTCCTCCATCGCGCCGATCGCCAGCCGCCGATGCTGTTCCGGCGTCATGCGCAACACCAGTTTTCCGCTGAAGTTCTTTTCCGCCAGCGCCTGCGGCGGCGTTTCGCCTTGCGCCAACATATCGGCGATCGTTTCGCTCACCACTTTTTCGATACCCTCCAGCGCGCCGCTACGCGTGGCCGCCAGCCAGGACAGCGAGGGGAATTCGGCGCACAGCCCGACATATTCACGATCATCCGCTGACCAGGTGATGCGATAGGTATAGTGTTCATGCTTTTCCATGTTCTTCCTCCATTCTGGCTCCCTTCTTTATTCTAGTATCGTTATTGGTATCACTTCAATGTCGAAGCATAAAAAATGAGCGCAGAAGGGCCGTGAGGCAAGAGGAGGGAGGAAAATGTGGAAAGTGCTGCGCAAAAAAACCGGGCCTGAAGGCCCGGTGGGGATGAGCGGAGAATGAGAGGTTATTCGCCCGGGCAGCGCTGGCAGCGCTCGATTTCGGCCGTGCCGAGTTTGAGCTTCGCCTGCAGGTCACGCAGTGCGGTGCGCAAGCCTTCCTCGATCACCGGGTGATAGAACGGCATGTCCAGCATCTGATCGACGGTCATCTGTTGCTGATGCGCCCAGGCCAACAGGTGCGCGATGTGTTCGGCGTCCGGGCCGATCATTTCCGCGCCGAGGAAACGGCCGGTGCCTTGCTCGCCGTAGACGTGCAGAATGCCTTTGTTGCGCAGCATCACCCGCGAGCGGCCCTGATTCTCAAACGAGACCTTGCCCACTTCAAAGCAGCCGCAGGCGCTGAACTTCTCGCTCAGCTCGCGGAAGGTTGAGCCGACCATGGCGATCTGTGGATCGGAGAACACCACTGAAATCGCGCTGCGGCGCAGGCCCGGATTGATCTCCGGGAAGCTGCCGGCGTTGGCGCCGGCGATGCGCGCCTGATCGCTGGCCTCATGCAGCAGCGGCAGCTGGTTGCTGGCGTCGCCGGCGATGAAAATATGCGGCACGCTGGTTTGCATCGTCAGGCGGTCGGCCAACGGCACGCCTCGGGCGTCGAGCTGTAAGCCGGTGTTTTCGAGGCCCAGCCGATCGACGTTGGGGCGGCGGCCGGTGGCGGCCAGCACGTAGTCCACCAGGATCTCCTGCGGTTGGCCCTGCAGATCCCGATAGCGGATAAATACGCGGTCGCCTTCGCGCTGCATCATCTCTACCTTCACGTCGGCGTCGAGATAGAACTCTTCCCCCAGCGCGTTGGCGGCGTAGTCGCGCACGGCGCTGTCGGTCAGCGGCCCGACGGCGCCGCCGATGCCGAAGACCTTGGTGTCGACACCGAGGCGGTGCAGCGCTTGCCCCAGCTCGAGCCCGATGACGCCAGGGCCGAATACCGCTACGGACTGCGGCAAATCATCCCAGTTGAACAGATCGTCGTTGACGATCAGACGATCGCCCAGTTCGTTCCACGGCGCCGGCCAGCTGGGGCGGGAACCGGTGGCGATCACGATGCGCTGCGCCACGATGCGCGTATGCTCGTCGACCTGCAGCGTGTTGTCGTCGATAAAGCGGGCATAGCCCTGAATTTTATCGCCGGCCGGGATCTCGTCCACGCCTTCCAGCACGAAACCGACGAAACGATCGCGTTCGCGTTTGACGCGCGCCATCACTTCGCGCCCGTCGATGCGGGTTGTACCGGTTGGGTGCACGCCAAAGCCCGGCGCGCGTTCGATTTGATGCACCGCTTCGGCGGCGGCGATCAGCAACTTGGATGGCATGCAGCCAACGCGCGCGCAGGTGGTGCCGTAAGGCCCGCCTTCGATCATCACCACGCTGGGGGTAGACCGTTTGGCCGCGCGATAGGCGCCGAGCCCTGCGGTGCCGCCGCCGATGACCGCAACATCAACGTTCAACAGTTTCATATCCGCTCCTGAAAGGTAAAAAAAGGGCGGGCCGTAGCCCGCCAAAGTTCACGTTGGCTTTGTTATTACTTATTAAGCTGACAGGAAAGTTTCCAGATCGTCGCTGCCGCCGATGTGACGGCCGCCGATGAACACTTGCGGCACCGTGGCGCGGCCGCTGACGGCGCGCAGGCTAACGGTGGTGGCGTCTTTGCCCAGCACGATCTCTTCATACTGAATGCCGCGCTCTTGCAACATTTGCTTGGCTTTGGCGCAGAATGGGCAGCCCGGCTTGGTGAACAGGGAGACCGACTCCTGCACTTTGAATTCCGGCGCCAGGTATTTCAGCATGGTGTCGGCGTCGGACACTTCAAACGGGTCGCCCGGCTTGTTCGGTTCGACGAACATTTTCTCGACCACGCCGTCGCGCACCAGCATCGAGTAGCGCCATGAACGCGGGCCAAAGCCCAGATCCGCTTTCTCGACCAGCATGTTCATGCCTTTGGTGAATTCACCGTTGCCGTCCGGCACGAAGGTGATGTTTTCCGCATGCTGATCGGCTTTCCAGGCGTTCATCACGAAGGTATCGTTCACCGAGACGCACAGAATGCCGTCGACGCCGTGCTGCTTGAATACGCTGGACAGTTCGTTGTAGCGCGGCAGATGGCTCGAAGAACAGGTTGGCGTAAATGCGCCCGGCAGCGAGAACACGATAACGGTTTTGTTTTTGAACAGGTCATCAGTGGTCACATCAATCCATTGGTCGCCCTGACGGGTGTGGAAAGTAACCTGAGGAACTTTCTTGCCTTCTTGACTGGTAAACATTGATTAACCCCTTAATTAGCAAAATTAATTTTTAGCATTTAGCGCGATATCGCTTCGTTGGGACACATTATTGTCGCTGGGGGTTGATAGATCTAATCGCTCATTGCTATCTTATCTATCGCCATGAGCTATCATGGAATGGAGGGAAACAATGAATATTCGTGATTTAGAGTATCTGGTCGCCTTGGCCGAGCACCGGCACTTCCGCCGCGCGGCCGATTCATGCCATGTAAGCCAACCCACGCTGAGCGGGCAGATCCGCAAGCTGGAAGACGAGTTGGGCGTCATGCTGCTCGAGCGCACCAGCCGCAAGGTGCTGTTCACCCAGGCGGGTCTGCTGCTGGTGGAGCAGGCACGTACCGTGCTGCGCGAAGTGAAAGTATTGAAGGAGATGGCCAGCCAGCAGGGCGAAGCCATGTCCGGGCCGCTGCACATCGGCCTGATCCCGACCGTGGGGCCTTATCTGCTGCCGCAGATCATCCCGACGCTGCACAAAACTTTCCCGAAACTGGAAATGTACCTGCACGAAGCGCAAACCCAGCAACTGCTGGCGCAACTCGACAGCGGCAAATTGGACTGCGCCATTCTGGCATTGGTGAAGGAAACCGAGGCGTTTATCGAAGTGCCTCTGTTCGATGAACCGATGAAGCTGGCGGTGTATTCCGATCACCCGTGGGCGCAGCGCGAGCGCGTGGCGATGCCGGATTTGGCGGGAGAGAAGCTACTGATGCTGGAGGATGGCCACTGCCTGCGCGATCAGGCGATGGGCTTCTGCTTCCAGGCGGGCGCGGACGAAGATACCCACTTCCGCGCCACCAGTCTGGAAACGCTGCGCAATATGGTCGCGGCCGGCAGCGGCATTACCCTGCTGCCGTCACTGGCGGTGCCGCCGCAGCGCGAACGCGACGGCGTCTGCTATCTGGATTGCTACAAGCCGGAACCGAAGCGCACCATCGCGTTGGTGTATCGCCCCGGTTCCCCACTGCGCAGCCGTTATGAGCAGTTGGCCGAAGCGATCCGCGAGCACATGCAGGGCTACATCGACAACGCGTTAAAACAGGCGGTTTAAGCCGTTAAGCGCCGCCACCCGGTAGGCTTCGGCCATGGTCGGATAGTTGAAGGTCGTATTAACGAAATACTCGATAGTATTGCCTTCACCTTTCTGTTCCATGATCGCCTGACCGATGTGGATGATCTCCGCCGCACGCTCGCCGAAGCAGTGGATCCCGAGGATCTGCAGGGTGTCGCGATGGAACAGGATCTTCAGGCTGCCTACGTTCATCCCGGCGATCTGCGCGCGCGCCAGATGCTTGAACTGGGCGCGGCCCACTTCATACGGCACCTTCATCGCCGTCAGTTCCTGCTCGGTTTTGCCGACGGAGCTGATTTCCGGAATGGTGTAGATGCCGGTCGGGATATCTTCGATTAGGTGACCGCTGGCTTCGCCGGAAGCGATCGCCTGCGCGGCGATGCGGCCCTGATCGTAGGCGGCGGAAGCCAGGCTCGGATAGCCGATCACGTCACCGACCGCATAGATGTGCGACAGCGCGGTTTGGTACATGCTGTTCACCTTCAGCAGCCCGCGGCTGTCCGATTCCAGGCCGACGTTTTCCAACCCCAGCGAATCTGTGTTGCCGGTACGGCCGTTGGCGTACAGCAGGCAGTCCGCTTTCACCTTCTTGCCGGACTTCAGGTGCACGATCACGCCGTCTTCGGTGCCTTCAATCTTCTCGAACTCCTCGTTGTGGCGGATCACCACGCCGTTGTTCCAGAAGTGGTAAGAGAGCGAATCCGACATCTCCTGATCGAGGAATGCCAGCAGGCGATCGCGGGTGTTGATCAGATCGACCTTGACGTTCAGACCGCGGAAGATAGACGCGTATTCGCAGCCGATCACCCCGGCGCCGTAAATGATCACGTGGCGCGGTTCATGGCTCAGCTCGAGAATGGAGTCGCTGTCATAGATGCGCGGGTGATTGAAATCGACGCTGGCCGGGTGATAAGGGCGCGAGCCGCAGGCGATCACGATGTGGTCGGCGCGGATGGTGTCCTGGGTGCCGTCCATATAGCTGACGCTGACGGTGTTGGCGTCGATGAAGCGCGCGTCGCCGGCGAACAGTTTGCACTGGTTCCGCTCATAGAACCCTTGGCGCATGCGGGTCTGCTGGCTGATGACGTTATCGGCGTGGCGTAAAATGTCAGGGAAGGTCGCGCTGAGCGTGCGCGAGTTGTTGTAAAGCGGGTTCTGGTTGAATTCGATAATGCGGCTGACGGCGTGGCGGAGGGCTTTGGAAGGGATGGTGCCCCAGTGGGTACATCCGCCGCCTACGTTGTTGTACCGTTCGATAACGGCCACGCGGGCGCCCTGTTTCACCAGCCCCATGGCGGCACCTTCACCACCAGGGCCCGAGCCAATCACAATGGCATCAAATTGATAGTGCTGTTGCATGTAGGAGAGACCTGTTTTTTATACAAGATTACAACGGTATCTTAACATCATAGCGCTGCTCACCCAATCACCATTAGGCTTTTTGAGGCAAAGCACAATCGGCTCAGGGCGGAAGTGTGATAGAGCGCGTTAGTATAAATGCTGTTGCAATAAAATTTGCTATATTGCCGAGTCTAGGGCGTTAGACTGAGAGAATGGAACCTATCCGGATATGCATATGGGCGTCAGAGCACAACAAAAAGAACGGACTCGTCGTTCCCTGATCGAAGCCGCATTCAGCCAGCTGAGCGCCGAACGCAGCTTCGCCAGCCTGAGCCTGCGGGAAGTTTCACGCGAGGCGGGCATCGCGCCCACGTCGTTTTACCGCCATTTCCGCGATGTGGATGAGTTGGGGCTGACCATGGTGGACGAAAGCGGCCTGATGCTGCGTCAGTTGATGCGCCAGGCGCGCCAACGCATCGCCAAGGGCGGCAGCGTGATCCGCACCTCGGTGTCCACCTTTATGGAATTTATCGGCAACAACCCGAACGCCTTCCGCCTGCTGCTGCGCGAGCGTTCCGGCACGTCGGCGGCATTCCGTGCGGCGGTGGCGCGCGAGATCCAGCATTTCATCGCCGAACTGGCGGACTACCTCGAGTTGGAAAACCACATGCCGCGCAGCTTTACCGAAGCGCAGGCGGAAGCGATGGTCACCATCGTGTTCAGCGCCGGCGCGGAAGCGCTGGATATCGACGTCGAGCAGCGGCAGCAGCTGGAAGAGCGGCTGGTGCTGCAGCTGCGGATGATCTCCAAAGGGGCGTATTACTGGTATCGCCGCGAACAAGAAAAAGCTTCTGTGTCCCACGTATAAAAAAGGTAAAAAATGATGGAAAAACCAGGCCGTGAAAATGGCACCTTACTGCTGGCGTTGATTGCCGGCCTTTCGATCAACGGTTCGTTTGCCGCGCTGTTCAGCTCGGTGGTGCCGTTTTCGATCTTCCCGCTGATTGCGTTGGTGCTGGCGGTGTACTGCCTGCATCAGCGTTACCTGAACCGCGCCATGCCGGACGGCATGCCGAAGCTGGCGGCGGCCTGTTTCCTGCTGGGGCTGCTGATGTACAGCGCCATCGTGCGCGCCGAATACCCGCAGATCGGTTCCAACTTCCTGCCGTCGGTGATCTGCGTGGCGTTGGTGCTGTGGATCGGGATGAAACTGAAGGCGCGCAAGGCGCCGGATGCGCCGACTCAAGAGTCGTAATGAAACGGGGCGCCATGATGGCGCCCCTGTCGTATCAGCGGTGCTTTTCCAGCAACACGCCGCATTCCATGTGATGGGTATACGGGAACTGATCGAACAGCGCCAGGCGGCTGACCCGGTGCGTGGCCTGCAGCGTTTCCAGGTTGGCGCACAGCGTTTCCGGATTGCATGAGATATAGAGAATGCGCGGGTAGGCCTGCACCATCTTCACCGTTTCCTCGTCCAGCCCGCTGCGCGGCGGATCGACGAAAATCGTCTCGCAGTTGTAGCCGCTCAGATCGATGCCTTTCAATCGGTTGAATTCGCGCACCCCGTTCATCGCCTGGGTGAAGTCTTCCGCCGCCATGCGAATGATCTGCACGTTGTCGATATGGTTGGCGGCGATGTTGTACTGCGCCGCCGCCACCGACGGTTTGGCAATCTCGGTCGCCAGCACGCGCTCGAAATTGCGCGCCAGCGCCAGCGAGAAGTTGCCGTTGCCGCAATACAGCTCCAGCAAATCGCCTTTGGAACCGGCGGTCACCGCCAGCGCCCATTCCAGCATCTGCACGTTCATGGCCGCGTTGGGCTGAGTGAAGCTGTTTTCCACCTGCCGGTAGATCATGTCGCGGCCGGCGACCGGCAGCACTTCGTCAACATAATCCTGGTCGAGCATGATTTTGGTCTTCGACGCCCGGCCGATCAGCTGCAGGTCGAAACCCTGCGCGCGCAGATCGTCGCGCAGCTGCTCGGCGTGCCGTTGCCAAACGTCATCCAGCTTGCGGTGATACAGCAACGAAGCGATGATTTTGCCGCTTTGCGTCGACAGATAATCGATCTGGAACAGCTTGTGACGCAGGATCGGTTCCGGTTTCAGCGCGGCGATCAGGGCGCTCATCAGGCGGTTGATCAGTTCGCTGGCGGCCGGGAACCGATCGACGCGAATACGCTGCTTGGTCTGCTGATCGAACATGATGTGGTACATGTCGTCCGCGTCGTGCCAGATGCGGAATTCGGCGCGCATGCGGTAGTGGTCGACTGGCGAGCGGAACACTTCCGGCTCGGGCGCCGCGAACGGTGACATCAACGTCTTCAGGCGGGCGACTTTCTCCGCCAGTTGGTCATCGTAACGTTCAATAGGCAAATTCTCGGGCGTCATGTGTGTCTTCTCGTCAGGCAAATTTGATCAGCGGGGATTGTAGGGAATCAGCCCGTGAAGTCCAGTTTTGTCGCGTTTATTATTTGTAACATTAGTAGCAGTCTAGACATCTATTTTCATTGATCGTAGCATTGCCGTCCGGCCTCAAGCAGCGAGTGAAAAGGGAATCCGGTGTGAATCCGGAGCTGACGCGCAGCGGTAAGGGGAAGTCACGGCGATAGCGTTTCGACGCAGACACTGTCCATTGCAGGATGGGAAGTCATCGCCCGTTGCCGGTCGCGCCCCGCGGCCTGCAAATCCCAAGCCCGAAGACCTGCCGGTGTTACGTCGCAATGTCCGTGGCCGTCGCGAACTATCGGCCATGATCCTGCGGCATCCGCCAATTAAGTTTGGATGCTTTTCTCATGACAATTACAAAAAATACGCTGCTGGCGGTGGTTTCCTCCGTCACGGCTTTTTCTGGATGGGCGCAAGACAACACCACAACCACGAATGGCGATAACCTGGTGGTGACCGCCAACCGCTTCCCGCAGCCGGTTTCTTCCGTGCTGGCGCCGACTTCCATCGTCACCCGCAACGATATCGATCGCTGGCAGGCCAAGAGCCTGACCGACGTGATGCGCCGCCTGCCGGGCGTGGATGTTGGCCAGAACGGCGGGCTGGGGCAAAAGAGCTCGCTGTTTATTCGCGGCACCAACTCCAGCCACGTGCTGGTGCTAATTGACGGCATTCGCCTTAATCAGGCGGGCGTCAGCGGCTCTTCCGATCTTAGCCAAATCCCAATTTCGCTGGTGCAGAAAGTCGAATACATCCGCGGCCCGCGCTCGGCGGTGTACGGCTCCGACGCCATCGGCGGCGTGGTCAACATCATTACCACCCGCGAAAAGAACGGCACGACGCTTTCCGCCGGCCTCGGCTCCAACGGCTATCAATCCTATGACGCGTCGACCCAACAGCTGCTGGGCGACAGCACCGTGGCGACGGTGGCGGGCGACTACACCTATACCAAAGGGTATGACGTGGTGGCCTATGGCAGTACCGGTATGCAAAGCCAGCAGGATCGCGATGGTTTTATGAGTAAATCACTGTATGGTGCGCTTGAGCATCAGTTCAGCGAATCGGTCAGCGGTTTTGTACGTGGGTATGGCTACGACAACCGCACGGCGTACGATAGTTACTATTCCTCTCCGGCCAGCTCTCTGCTCGATACTCGCAAGCTGTACAGCCAAACCTGGGATACCGGATTGCGTTATAAAGAAGGCATTTACGCAACACAATTGACCGGCAGCTACAGCCATAGCAAGGATTACGATTACGATCCTCGCCGCGGTATGCATGATAGCTCGGCCAGCCTGGTGGATTCCGAACAGTACAACCTGCAGTGGGGCAATACGCTGCAGGTTGGACAGGGGACCGTAAGCTCTGGCGTCGACTGGCAGCAACAGAAAATCAAACCGGACTCCACCACCGTAAAGGGTGAAAAAAGCCAACGTGATGCAGGCATCTATCTGACCGCGCAGCAACTGGTTGGCCCGGTGACGCTGGAAGGCGCGGTTCGGGGTGACGATCATTCCGAGTTTGGCTGGCACGGCACCTGGCAAACCAGCGCGGCCTGGGAGTTCGTCGAGGGATACCGTTTTATCGCGTCGTATGGCACGGCGTTCAAAGCACCCAATATGAGCCAGCTATACGGCAACTTTGGCAATAACACCGATCTGAAGCCGGAAGAAAGCAAGCAGTGGGAAGGCGGTTTTGAAGGGCTGACCGGGCCGGTGACCTGGCGCATCTCCGGTTATCGCAACGACATCGACAATTTGATCGATTCCACGGGGGAAACCAACTACGTCTATTACAACGTGGGTAAAGCGACCATCAAAGGGATTGAAGCGACGGCGTCTTTTGATACCGGCCCGCTGACGCACCAGATTGGTTACGATTATGTCGATCCGCGTAACGCAAAAACTCACGAAGTGCTGCTGCGCCGCGCCAAACAGCAGGTGAAATATGAGCTGGACTGGCAGCTGTATGACTTTGACTGGGCGGTGACTTATCAATATCTGGGTCAACGTTATGACAAGGACTACAGTACCTATCCGGAGCAGAGCGTGAAACTCGGCGGCGTGAGCCTGTGGGATCTCGCAGTTTCGTATCCGGTCACATCTCATCTGACAGTTCGTGGTAGAATTGCCAACCTGTTTGATAAAGATTATGAGACGGCCTATGGCTACGCTACTCCAGGAAGAGAATACTACCTCACTGGAAGCTATACCTTCTAACAGCACCGCCACACCTCGCCCGACGGTGCTGGTTTTCGATTCCGGCGTCGGCGGGCTGTCGGTATATCAGGAGATTCGGCAGTTGCTGCCGGATCTCCACTATATATACGCTTTCGACAACGTGGCGTTCCCCTACGGCGAGAAGTCCGAAGAGTTTATCGTTGAGCGCGTGATGGAGATTGTCGGCGCAGTGCAGCAGCGGCATCCTCTGGCGATTGTCGTCATTGCCTGCAACACCGCCAGCACCGTTTCCTTGCCGGCCCTGCGCGAGCGTTTCAGCTTCCCGGTCGTGGGCGTGGTGCCCGCCATCAAGCCTGCCGCCCGTCTTACCGTTAACGGCATCGTCGGCCTGTTGGCGACCCGTGGCACCGTACAGCGCAGCTACACCCACGAACTGATTTCCCGTTTCGCTACCGACTGCAAGATTGAACTGCTGGGCTCTTCAGAGCTGGTGGAGCTGGCGGAGGCCAAGCTGCACGGCGAAGCCGTGCCGTTGCCGGTACTGAAGAAGATCCTGCATCCGTGGCTGAGCATGCGCGAGCCGCCGGATACCGTCGTGCTTGGCTGCACCCATTTCCCTCTATTAGCTGAAGAGCTGATGCAGGTGTTGCCGGAAGGCACCCGGCTGGTGGATTCCGGCGCGGCGATTGCCCGTCGTACCGCCTGGCTCATCTCGACGCAGGAAAATCTGGTCTCGAGCCAGGAAGAGAATCTGGCCTATTGCATGGCGTTGAATGAAGATACTGACGCTTTATTGCCCGTTTTGCAGATCTACGGCTTTAAATCGTTGAAAAAACTGCCGCTTTAACGGTGTTTTGGTTAAACATTCAACGGTCGGAAAAAATATTGAAAATAGGGGTTGCGGCCTGCCGAGAACTCCCTATAATGCGCCTCCACTGACCGGGAACAACGACTGACAAGCCGCCGGGTCAGCGAGAAGACAGCGAAATAAACGCTTGACTCTCCGGGCTAAAAGCGTAATATACGCAGCCCGCGCCGATGAGTTTCTCGGCACTGCTCTTTAACAATTTATCAGACAAT
>NZ_JBJNLC010000009.1:0-30901 GCF_052169255.1 Serratia sp. CY29653
ATCAAGCGTGAAGAAATCGAACGTGGTCAGGTACTGGCGAAGCCAGGCTCTATCAAGCCACACACCCAGTTCGAATCTGAAGTGTACATCCTGAGCAAAGATGAAGGTGGTCGTCACACGCCATTCTTCAAAGGCTACCGTCCACAGTTCTACTTCCGTACAACTGACGTGACCGGTACCATCGAACTGCCAGAAGGCGTAGAGATGGTAATGCCAGGCGACAACGTGAACATGGTTGTAACCCTGATTCACCCAATCGCGATGGACGACGGTCTGCGTTTCGCAATCCGTGAAGGCGGCCGTACCGTTGGCGCAGGTGTTGTTGCTAAAGTTATCGCTTAATCGCTGATAAAGTTTGACGCGACACGCGGTAAAAGGGCATCATTTGATGCCCTTTTTCTACGCTGTGAACTAGAACCTATCTCATCAGCGATTTTGCAGTCATAATCATTGGTGAGATGGGCTCTTAAACCGTATTGACTGAAATACGTCATGGCGTAAAACACCGGGATAGCGCTGAAGCGGTATCCGATCGGTTTGGTTTGCCTCGCAATGCGAGGCAAAGTTGTTTGTTCTGAATCATCATTGTGACAGGTTGGTTTATGAGTGCGAATACCGAGGCTCAAGGGAGCGGACGCGGCCTGGAAGCGGCAAAGTGGCTGATCGTCGCCGTTCTGTTGGTTGTGGCTATTGTCGGTAACTATTACTACCGTGATTTAAGCCTGCCATTGCGCGCGCTGGCAGTTGTGCTGATCATCGCCGTTGCAGGTGCAGTGGCTCTGATGACCACCAAAGGCAAAGCCACCGTTGCGTTTGCCCGCGAAGCGCGTACCGAAGTACGTAAAGTGATTTGGCCAACTCGTCAGGAAACGCTACACACCACGTTGATCGTTGCCGCGGTAACCGCCGTGATGTCACTGATTCTGTGGGGGCTGGATGGTATTCTGGTCCGTCTGGTGTCGTTTATTACTGGCCTGAGGTTCTAAAATGTCTGAAGCTCCAAAAAAACGTTGGTACGTCGTTCAGGCGTTTTCCGGTTTTGAAGGTCGCGTAGCACAATCGCTGCGTGAACACATCAAACTGCACGATATGGAAGAGTTGTTCGGCGAAGTGATGGTGCCTACGGAAGAAGTGGTTGAAATCCGTGGCGGCCAACGTCGCAAGAGCGAGCGTAAATTCTTCCCTGGCTACGTGCTGGTGCAGATGGTGATGAATGACGCCAGCTGGCACCTGGTGCGCAGCGTACCGCGCGTCATGGGGTTCATCGGCGGTACGTCTGACCGTCCAGCGCCGATCAGCGATAAAGAAGTTGATGCGATCATGAACCGCCTGCAGCAGGTTGGTGACAAGCCGCGTCCGAAAACGCTGTTCGAACCGGGCGAGCTGGTGCGCGTCAACGACGGCCCGTTTGCCGATTTCAACGGCGTGGTCGAGGAAGTCGATTACGAGAAGAGCCGCCTGAAAGTTTCCGTTTCCATCTTTGGCCGTGCAACGCCGGTGGAACTGGACTTCAGCCAGGTTGAGAAAGGCTGATCGAATAATCAGCAACGAGTGGCCCGTAGCCGCTTGTCAAAGGCGCGAAATTGAACTACAATTTCGCGCCTTTTGTTTTTAGATGCCTTGCCTGATGCATGTTGGGCGGGGTGAAACACGGGGAGCCTCTTGCGAGGCGATACTACCCAAACCGAGGAAATTTAAATGGCTAAGAAAGTACAAGCCTACGTCAAGCTGCAAGTTGCAGCTGGTATGGCGAACCCGAGCCCACCAGTGGGTCCAGCTCTGGGTCAGCAGGGCGTTAACATCATGGAATTCTGTAAGGCATTCAACGCTAAGACTGACAGCGTTGAAAAAGGTCTGCCGATTCCGGTTGTTATCACCGTTTATTCTGATCGCTCCTTCACTTTCGTTACCAAAACCCCGCCAGCAGCAGTTCTGCTGAAAAAAGCGGCTGGTATCAAGTCTGGTTCCGGTAAGCCGAACAAAGACAAAGTAGGTAAAGTGACTCGTGCTCAGGTACGTGAAATCGCAGAAACCAAAGCTGCGGACATGACTGGTTCTGACGTTGAAGCGATGACTCGCTCCATCGAAGGTACCGCTCGTTCCATGGGCCTGGTAGTGGAGGATTAAGAGATGGCTAAGCTGACCAAGCGCATGCGCGTGATCCGTGACAAAGTTGATGCTACTAAACAGTATGACATCGCTGAAGCTGTTGCTCTGCTGAAAGAGCTGGCCACCGCTAAATTCGTAGAAAGCGTTGACGTTGCCGTTAACCTCGGCATCGACGCTCGTAAATCTGACCAAAACGTTCGTGGCGCTACCGTTCTGCCACACGGCACCGGTCGTTCCGTTCGCGTTGCCGTATTTGCCCAAGGCGCTAACGCTGAAGCAGCAAAAGCTGCTGGCGCAGAGCTGGTAGGTATGGACGATCTGGCTGACCAGATCAAGAAAGGCGAAATGAACTTCGACGTTGTTATTGCTTCCCCGGATGCAATGCGCGTTGTAGGTCAACTGGGCCAGATCCTGGGTCCACGCGGCCTGATGCCAAACCCGAAAGTGGGTACCGTTACTCCGAACGTTGCTGAAGCAGTGAAAAACGCTAAAGCAGGTCAGGTTCGCTACCGTAACGACAAAAACGGCATCATCCATACCACTATCGGTAAGGTTGATTTCGACGCAGACAAACTGAAAGAAAACCTGGAAGCCCTGCTGGTTGCGCTGAAAAAAGCAAAACCTTCTCAGGCGAAAGGCATGTACATCAAGAAAGTTAGCCTCTCCACCACCATGGGTGCTGGCGTTGCTATCGATCAGAGCGGTCTGTCTGCTGCAGCGAACTAATCGCATTTGCGATTATCGCTTTGACTTGGGGCCAAGATTTGTCTAGAATCTTATGCCCCAAGGTTTTGCTATTGGCTATGCCGTAGGCAAAACAAAGATTTTTCGGTTGGAGCCTGGCCTATCCAGGCCTCCGTCCAAGACCGCAGGTGTATCGCAAGATACTTAATCCTTCCTGCGTAGACGGTGACAGAGCCTAAGAAAATTTTTCTTTTTTATAAAAGAATGTCTTTGCTGGATTCTGCTCACCGTGTTAAGCCGCTCGGCGTGGCGTTTTACAAAGCGCCGAGTGAAGTGAGTTCCGGGGGATTTTCCCCGGCTAATCCAGGAGCAAAAAGCTAATGGCATTAAATCTTCAAGACAAACAAGCGATTGTTGCTGAAGTCAGCGAAGTAGCCAAAGGCGCGCTGTCTGCGGTTGTTGCGGATTCCCGCGGCGTTACCGTAGATAAAATGACTGAACTGCGTAAAGCAGGTCGTGAAGCTGGCGTTTACATGCGTGTTGTTCGCAACACCCTGATGCGTCGCGTAGTTGAAGGCACTCCATTCGAATGCCTGAAAGACACGTTTGTCGGTCCAACCTTGATTGCATTCTCTCACGAACACCCGGGCGCTGCTGCTCGTCTGTTCAAAGAGTTCGCGAAAGCGAATGCAAAATTCGAGGTTAAAGCTGCGGCCTTTGAAGGTGAGCTGATCCCAGCGGCGCAAATCGACCGCCTGGCGACGCTGCCAACTTACGAAGAAGCGATCGCACGCCTGATGGCAACCATGAAAGAAGCCGCTGCCGGCAAACTGGTTCGCACTCTGGCTGCAGTACGCGATCAGAAAGAAGCGGCGTAAGCCATTCTTTCTTAGCCTTTGCTAACGTATTTAAACTATTTCTGAATTTTAGGAACAATTGTTATGTCTATCACTAAAGACCAAATCCTGGAAGCAGTTGCCGCTATGTCCGTAATGGACGTTGTTGAACTGGTTTCCGCTATGGAAGAAAAATTCGGCGTTTCTGCTGCTGCTGCTGTAGCTGTAGCTGCTGGCCCGGCTGAAGCTGCTGAAGAGAAAACTGAATTCGACGTTATCCTGAAAGCTGCTGGCGCTAACAAAGTTGCTGTTATCAAAGCAGTACGTGGCGCTACCGGCCTGGGTCTGAAAGAAGCTAAAGACCTGGTTGAATCTGCTCCAGCCGCTCTGAAAGAAGGCGTGAGCAAAGATGACGCAGAAGCTCTGAAAAAATCTCTGGAAGAAGCTGGCGCTGAAGTTGAAGTTAAATAAGCCAACCTTTCCGGTTGCAGCCTAGTCTTTTAGGCTGATGGCTGGTGACTTTTTAGTCACCAGCCTTTTTGCGCTGTAGGGCGCCAGTAGCGTTTCACACTGTTTGGCTGCTGGTTTCGCCTCCCAATGTTTGTTTCTATTGACGACTTAATATACCGCGGTCTTTGCACTACCAGGAGTTCTGGGGGAAGACGCGATGAAATGGTTTAAGCGTGATAGCAAGAGACATTGCGGAAAGTGTTCCCGCTTTCCGGTCGACAAAACGGTGTTGCATGAACTGTCCCTAATCGGACGGACAGATTGGGTCACTGATCAGCGAGCTGAGGAACCCTATGGTTTACTCCTATACCGAGAAAAAACGTATTCGTAAGGATTTTGGTAAACGTCCACAAGTGCTGGACATACCATATCTCCTTTCTATCCAGCTTGACTCGTTCCAGAAGTTTATCGAGCAAGATCCAGAAGGGCAGTACGGCCTTGAAGCCGCATTCCGTTCTGTTTTCCCTATCCAGAGCTACAGTGGCAATTCGGAGCTGCAATACGTTAGCTACCGTCTTGGTGAGCCGGTCTTCGACGTCAAAGAGTGCCAGATCCGTGGTGTGACGTTCTCTGCACCGCTGCGCGTAAAACTGCGCCTGGTTATCTATGAGCGCGAAGCGCCTGAAGGTACGGTCAAAGACATCAAGGAACAAGAAGTCTACATGGGCGAAATTCCGCTCATGACCGAAAACGGCACCTTTGTGATCAACGGTACTGAGAGGGTTATCGTATCTCAGTTGCACCGTAGTCCTGGCGTATTCTTCGACAGCGATAAGGGCAAAACCCACTCCTCGGGTAAAGTGCTGTACAACGCACGCATCATCCCTTACCGCGGTTCATGGTTGGACTTCGAGTTCGATCCGAAGGACAACCTGTTCGTGCGTATTGACCGTCGCCGCAAACTGCCTGCGACCATCATTCTGCGCGCGCTGAACTACACCACTGAACAGATCCTCGACCTGTTCTTTGACAAGATCGTCTTCGAAATCCGTGACAACAAGCTGCAGATGGAGCTGGTGCCAGAGCGCCTGCGTGGTGAGACCGCTTCGTTCGACATCGAAGCCAACGGCAAGATCTACGTAGAGAAAGGCCGTCGCATCACCGCTCGTCATATCCGTCAGCTGGAAAAAGACGACATTCAGAGCATTGAAGTACCGGTAGAGTACATCGCGGGCAAAGTGGTCGCGAAAGACTATATCGATACCAATACCGGCGAACTGATCTGCGCAGCCAACATGGAGCTGTCGCTGGATCTGCTGGCCAAGCTGAGCCAGTCCGGCCACAAGCGCATCGAAACGCTGTTCACCAACGATCTGGATCACGGCGCGTATATCTCTGAAACGCTGCGCGTCGATCCGACCACCGATCGTCTGAGCTCGTTGGTAGAAATCTACCGCATGATGCGCCCTGGTGAGCCGCCAACGCGCGAAGCTGCCGAAAGCCTGTTCGAGAACCTGTTCTTCTCCGAAGACCGCTACGATCTGTCCGCGGTTGGCCGTATGAAGTTCAACCGTTCTCTGCTGCGCGACGAGATCGAAGGTTCGGGCATCCTGAGCAAAGACGACATCATCGAAGTGATGAAGAAGCTCATCGATATCCGTAACGGCAAGGGCGAAGTGGACGATATCGACCACTTGGGCAACCGTCGTATCCGTTCCGTCGGCGAGATGGCCGAGAACCAGTTCCGCGTAGGTCTGGTGCGTGTTGAGCGTGCGGTGAAAGAGCGTCTGTCTCTGGGCGATCTGGATACCCTGATGCCTCAGGACATGATCAACGCCAAGCCGATTTCGGCGGCGGTGAAAGAGTTCTTCGGCTCCAGCCAGCTGTCCCAGTTCATGGACCAGAACAACCCGCTGTCCGAGATCACGCACAAGCGCCGTATCTCCGCACTGGGCCCGGGCGGTCTGACCCGTGAGCGCGCCGGCTTTGAAGTTCGAGACGTACACCCGACCCACTACGGCCGCGTGTGCCCAATCGAAACGCCGGAAGGTCCAAACATCGGTCTGATCAACTCCCTGTCCGTGTACGCACAGACTAACGAGTATGGCTTCCTGGAAACCCCGTACCGCCGCGTGCGTGACGGCGTGGTGACCGATGAAATCAACTACCTGTCTGCTATTGAAGAAGGCAACTTCGTTATCGCCCAGGCGAACTCCAACCTGGATGAAGAAGGCCGCTTCGTAGAAGACCTGGTCACCTGCCGCAGCAAAGGCGAATCAAGCCTGTTCAGCCGCGACCAGGTTGACTACATGGACGTATCCACCCAGCAGGTTGTTTCCGTTGGTGCTTCACTGATTCCATTCCTGGAACACGATGACGCCAACCGTGCATTGATGGGTGCGAACATGCAACGTCAGGCCGTACCAACCCTGCGCGCTGACAAGCCGCTGGTTGGTACCGGTATGGAACGCGCCGTAGCGGTTGACTCCGGCGTAACCGCCGTTGCCAAACGCGGCGGTGTTATCCAGTACGTGGATGCTTCCCGTATCGTTATCAAAGTTAACGAAGACGAGATGTACCCGGGCGAAGCAGGTATCGATATTTACAACCTGACCAAGTACACCCGTTCTAACCAGAACACCTGCATCAACCAGATGCCGTGTGTGAATCTGGGTGAGCCAATCGAGCGCGGCGACGTGCTGGCGGATGGCCCATCGACAGACCTGGGCGAACTGGCACTGGGCCAGAACATGCGCGTAGCGTTCATGCCTTGGAACGGCTACAACTTCGAAGACTCCATCTTGGTCTCCGAGCGCGTGGTGCAGGAAGATCGCTTCACCACCATCCACATCCAGGAACTGGCGTGCGTGTCTCGCGACACCAAGCTGGGGCCTGAAGAGATCACCGCCGACATCCCTAACGTGGGTGAAGCTGCGCTCTCCAAGCTGGATGAATCCGGTATCGTGTATATCGGTGCTGAAGTGACCGGCGGTGACATTCTGGTCGGTAAGGTAACGCCTAAAGGCGAAACCCAGCTGACGCCGGAAGAGAAACTGCTGCGTGCGATCTTCGGTGAGAAAGCGTCTGACGTTAAAGACTCTTCTCTGCGTGTACCGAACGGCGTTTCCGGTACGGTTATCGACGTGCAGGTCTTCACCCGCGATGGCGTGGAAAAAGACAAGCGCGCGTTGGAAATCGAAGAGATGCAGCTGAAGCAGGCGAAGAAAGACCTGACTGAAGAACTGCAGATCCTGGAAGCCGGCCTGTTTGCGCGTATCCACGCGGTGCTGGTTGCCGGTGGCATCGAAGCCGACAAGCTGAGCAAGCTGCCGCGCGATCGCTGGCTGGAACTGGGCCTGACCGACGAAGAGAAGCAAAACCAGCTGGAGCAGCTGGCTGAGCAGTACGACGAACTGAAATCCGACTTCGAGAAGAAGCTGGAAGCCAAGCGTCGTAAGATCACTCAGGGCGACGATCTGGCGCCGGGCGTGCTGAAAATCGTCAAGGTTTATCTGGCCGTTAAACGTCAGATCCAACCAGGTGACAAGATGGCGGGCCGCCACGGTAACAAGGGTGTTATCTCCAAGATCAACCCGATCGAAGATATGCCTTACGATGAAAACGGCACGCCGGTAGACATCGTACTGAACCCGCTGGGCGTACCATCACGTATGAACATCGGTCAGATCCTGGAAACCCACCTGGGTATGGCTGCGAAAGGCATCGGTGAGAAGATCAACCAGATGCTGAAGCAGCAGCAGGAAGTGGCCAAGCTGCGTGAGTTCATCCAGAAGGCCTACGATCTGGGCGACGACGTTTGCCAGAAAGTTGACCTGAACACCTTCAGCGACGACGAAGTGCTGCGTCTGGCAGAGAACCTGAAAAAAGGTATGCCGATCGCAACGCCGGTGTTTGACGGTGCGAAAGAGACTGAAATCAAGCAACTGCTGGAAATGGGCGGTATCCCGACCTCCGGTCAGATCACGCTGTTCGATGGCCGTACCGGTGAGCAATTCGAGCGCCAGGTTACTGTCGGCTATATGTACATGCTGAAACTGAACCACTTGGTTGACGATAAAATGCACGCCCGTTCAACCGGTTCTTACAGCTTGGTGACTCAGCAACCTCTGGGTGGTAAAGCGCAGTTCGGTGGTCAACGCTTCGGTGAGATGGAAGTGTGGGCACTGGAAGCATACGGCGCGGCTTATACCCTGCAGGAAATGCTCACCGTTAAGTCGGATGACGTTAACGGCCGTACCAAGATGTACAAAAACATCGTGGATGGCGACCACCGGATGGAGCCAGGCATGCCGGAATCCTTCAACGTACTGTTGAAAGAAATCCGCTCGCTCGGCATCAACATCGAACTGGAAGACGAGTAATCGTCATTCCGGCTCAGGCTCCCCGCCTAAGGGAGCCTGAGGGTGGTTGTTCAGGTCACACGGGTACCTACTGCGGTTGTGGGTACCCAACAGGTTTAACTCCGACAGGAGCCAATCCGTGAAAGACTTATTGAAGTTTCTGAAAGCGCAAACTAAGACCGAAGAGTTTGATGCGATCAAGATTGCTCTGGCCTCGCCAGACATGATCCGTTCGTGGTCGTTCGGTGAAGTTAAGAAGCCGGAAACCATTAACTACCGTACGTTCAAACCAGAGCGTGACGGCCTTTTCTGCGCCCGTATCTTCGGGCCGGTAAAAGATTACGAGTGCCTGTGCGGTAAGTACAAGCGCTTGAAACACCGCGGCGTGATCTGTGAGAAGTGCGGCGTTGAAGTGACCCAGACCAAAGTGCGTCGTGAGCGCATGGGCCACATCGAGCTGGCTTCGCCGACCGCGCACATCTGGTTCCTGAAATCGCTGCCATCCCGCATCGGTTTGCTGCTGGATATGCCGCTGCGTGACATCGAACGCGTACTGTACTTCGAATCCTATGTGGTGGTCGAAGGCGGTATGACCAACCTCGAGCGTCGTCAGATCCTGACCGAAGAGCAGTATCTGGACGCGCTGGAAGAGTTCGGTGACGAATTCGACGCCAAGATGGGTGCGGAAGCTATTCAGGCCCTGTTGAAAAACATGGATCTGGAAGCCGAGTGCGAGCAGCTGCGTGAAGAGCTGAACGAAACCAACTCCGAAACCAAGCGCAAGAAGCTGACCAAGCGTATCAAGCTGCTGGAAGCGTTCGTGCAGTCCGGTAACAAACCGGAGTGGATGATCCTGACCGTGCTGCCGGTACTGCCGCCGGATCTGCGTCCTCTGGTTCCGCTGGATGGCGGTCGTTTCGCGACCTCGGATCTGAACGATCTGTATCGCCGCGTGATCAACCGTAACAACCGTCTGAAACGCCTGCTGGATCTGGCTGCGCCGGACATCATCGTGCGCAACGAAAAGCGTATGCTGCAAGAAGCGGTAGACGCCCTGCTGGATAACGGCCGTCGCGGTCGTGCCATCACCGGTTCCAACAAACGTCCTCTGAAATCTTTGGCCGACATGATCAAAGGTAAGCAGGGTCGTTTCCGTCAGAACCTGCTCGGTAAACGCGTTGACTACTCCGGCCGTTCCGTAATCACCGTAGGTCCATACCTGCGTCTGCATCAGTGCGGTCTGCCTAAAAAGATGGCGCTGGAGCTGTTCAAACCGTTCATCTACGGCAAGTTGGAGCTGCGTGGCCTGGCCACCACCATCAAAGCCGCCAAGAAAATGGTTGAGCGTGAAGAAGCCGTCGTTTGGGATATCCTGGACGAAGTGATCCGCGAACACCCGGTACTGCTGAACCGTGCACCAACCCTGCACCGTTTGGGTATCCAGGCGTTTGAACCGGTTCTGATCGAAGGTAAAGCGATCCAGCTGCACCCGCTGGTTTGTGCGGCCTATAACGCCGACTTCGATGGTGACCAGATGGCCGTTCACGTACCGCTGACGCTGGAAGCCCAGTTGGAAGCGCGTGCGCTGATGATGTCCACCAACAACATCCTGTCCCCTGCGAACGGCGAGCCAATCATCGTTCCTTCTCAGGACGTTGTACTGGGTCTGTACTACATGACCCGCGACTGTGTTAACGCCAAGGGCGAAGGCATGGTGCTGAACGGTTCCAAAGAAGCTGAGCGTGTTTACCGCGCCGGCCTGGCGTCTCTGCATGCGCGCGTTAAAGTGCGTATCACCGAAGACGTCAAAAACGCCGAAGGCGAATGGACTTCTCAGACCAGCATCATCGACACCACCATCGGCCGCGCCATCCTGTGGATGATCGTACCGAAAGGTCTGCCGTACGCGATCGTTAACCAGCCTTTGGGCAAGAAAGCGATCTCCAAGATGCTGAACACCTGTTACCGCATCCTGGGCCTGAAGCCGACCGTTATCTTTGCTGACCAGATCATGTACACCGGTTTTGCTTACGCAGCCCGTTCCGGCGCTTCCGTAGGTATCGACGACATGGTTATCCCGGCCAAGAAAGCGGAGATCATCGAAGAAGCGGAAACCGAAGTTGCCGAGATCCAGGAGCAGTTCCAGTCTGGTCTGGTTACCGCCGGCGAACGCTACAACAAAGTGATCGATATCTGGGCTGCAGCGAACGAACGCGTTGCGAAAGCGATGATGGAAAACCTGTCGGTAGAAGACGTGGTTAACCGTGACGGCGAAGTGGAACAGCAAGTTTCCTTCAACAGCATCTTTATGATGGCCGACTCCGGTGCGCGTGGTTCCGCCGCTCAGATTCGTCAGCTGGCCGGTATGCGTGGTCTGATGGCGAAGCCGGACGGCTCCATCATCGAAACGCCAATCACCGCGAACTTCCGTGAAGGTCTGAACGTACTCCAGTACTTCATCTCCACCCACGGTGCTCGTAAAGGTCTGGCGGATACTGCACTGAAAACCGCGAACTCCGGTTATCTGACCCGTCGTCTGGTTGACGTGGCGCAGGATCTGGTTGTGACCGAAGACGACTGTGGCACCCACGACGGCATCCTGATGACTCCGGTTATCGAAGGTGGCGACGTGAAAGAGCCGTTGCGTGAACGCGTTCTGGGCCGTGTGACGGCAGAAGACGTCCTCAAGCCGGGTACGGCGGACATTCTGGTGCCACGCAACACCCTGCTGAACGAGAAGGCGTGTGACCTGTTGGAAGAGAACTCTGTCGACAGCGTTAAAGTCCGTTCCGTGGTGAGCTGTGAAACCGACTTTGGTGTGTGCGCAAACTGCTATGGTCGCGACCTGGCACGTGGCCACATCATCAACAAAGGTGAAGCCATCGGCGTTATCGCGGCACAGTCCATCGGTGAGCCGGGTACACAGCTGACGATGCGTACGTTCCACATCGGTGGTGCGGCATCTCGTGCGGCTGCTGAATCCAGCATCCAGGTGAAAAACAAGGGTAGCATCAAGCTGAGCAACGCGAAGTTCGTTATGAACGCTGCGGGCAAGCTGGTGATCACCTCGCGTAACACCGAACTGAAACTGATCGACGAATTCGGCCGTACCAAAGAAAGCTACAAGGTGCCTTACGGTGCCGTGATGGGCAAAGGCGACGGTGAAGAAGTTAACGGCGGCGAAACCGTTGCTAACTGGGATCCGCACACCATGCCGGTCATCAGTGAAGTCAGCGGCTTCATTCGCTTCGCGGACATGGTCGACGGCCAGACCATTACTCGCCAGACCGACGAACTGACCGGTTTGTCTTCTCTGGTAGTTCTGGACAGCGCAGAGCGTACCGGTAGCGGTAAAGACCTGCGTCCGGCACTGAAAATCGTTGACGCTCAGGGCGAAGACGTATTGATCCCAGGCACCGATATGCCTGCTCAATACTTCCTGCCGGGCAAAGCGATCGTTCAGCTGGAAGACGGCATTCAGATCGGTGCGGGTGATACCCTGGCGCGTATTCCTCAGGAATCCGGCGGTACCAAGGATATTACCGGTGGTCTGCCGCGCGTTGCCGACCTGTTCGAAGCACGTCGTCCGAAAGAGCCGGCAATCCTGGCTGAAATCAGCGGGATTATCTCGTTCGGTAAAGAGACCAAAGGCAAACGTCGCCTGGTGATCTCTCCGCTGGACGGCAGCGACGCTTACGAAGAGATGATTCCGAAATGGCGTCAGCTTAACGTGTTCGAAGGCGAAGTGGTGGAACGTGGCGACGTCGTATCCGACGGCCCAGAGTCTCCGCACGACATTCTGCGTCTGCGTGGCGTGCATGCGGTTACCCGCTACATCACCAACGAAGTGCAGGAAGTTTACCGTCTGCAAGGCGTTAAGATTAACGATAAGCACATCGAAGTTATCGTTCGTCAGATGCTGCGTAAAGGCACTATCGTTAGCGCTGGTGGCTCCGAGTTCCTGGAAGGCGAGCAGGCTGAAGTGTCTCGCGTCAAGATTGCCAACCGTCAGTTGGAAGCTGAAGGTAAGATCCCGGCAACCTTCTCGCGCGATCTGCTGGGTATCACCAAGGCTTCCTTGGCGACCGAGTCCTTCATCTCCGCTGCATCGTTCCAGGAAACGACGCGCGTTCTGACCGAAGCTGCCGTAGCCGGCAAGCGTGATGAACTGCGTGGCCTGAAAGAGAACGTCATCGTGGGGCGTCTGATCCCAGCCGGTACCGGTTACGCTTATCATCAGGATCGCATGCGTCGCCGTGCTCAGGGTGAAGCGCCGGTTGTTCCGCAAGTCAGCGCGGAAGAAGCGACGGCTAACCTGGCCGAGCTGCTCAACGCAGGCCTGGGCGGCAGCGACGACGAGTAATCGTCATCCGCGCCGCGGGCCCGGCATGCCGGGCCCATTGCCAGATAAACCGCTCCCTCGGGGGCGGTTTTTTTTCGCCTCATGCCGGGGCCGAGCAAACTTTGCTACTATGGTTACAGCAGAAATTGACCGGCGCTTTTTACCTGACAACCAAGGACAGTGCGAACATGGACAGCCTCATTACCTTCGAAAAATTGACGGCGCAACACCTGCCTTACCTGTATGAGATCCGCTTTTCCGTTGAGGAAAACCTGCTGCATCCGCATCAGATCCAGTATCTGCAGCGCAAACAGGCGCTGGAGGACATCAACCAGGGCGGCGGCTGGATCTGCAAGCATGGCGACGACTATGCCGGCGTTGGCTTCGGGCTATTCATCCCTGAACCGCTGATCGGCGGCCTGTTCGTGAAGCCGGAATACCAGTCGAAGGGGATCGGCTCCGCCTTGCTGGCACGGATCACTCACTGGATGTTTGAACACGGTGCCGAAGCGATCCACTTAACCACCGATCCCGGCTCCAAAGCCGAAGGCTTTTATCAACATCACGGCTGGGCCGTGGTCGGGCAGGATGAATTCGGCCAGGTCGAACTGGTGAAACGCAAAGAGGGTGACTGATGAAAATCAACGGATTGATGACGTTACTGCTGCTTTCGCTGTTCAGCGCGCCGCTGTATGCGGCCGTTGACTATTTTTACCTGAAGCCGCTCGACGGCGAGAAGATCAAGATAACCCGGCAGATGCTGGAGGCGATGCCGTCGCACACGATTAAAACCTCGACCAATTTCACCCCGGAAGATACGTTCACAGGCGTTGAGCTTGCGGAGCTGGTGAAAGCCTATCATCTGAAAGGCCAGTCGGTGCGCGCTTTCGCCTGGGATGATTACTCCTATTCGATGCCGATTGACGAGATGACTAAATACCGCGTGATCGTCGCCTATCAGCGCGGCGGCAAGCCGATCGACGTTGGGGAACTGGGGCCGTTCGCCATTATTTATCCGCGCGATAGCTACGCCGAGCTGAATAACCTGGATGTGAACGCGAAAACCGTCTGGCAAGTTAAACGGTTGGAGCTGAAATAAGATGAGCAAAAAACTGATCGGTACTCTTATCGCGTTGGTTGCCATCTTCTCCTTATTGATTTTGTTGATTGCCATTAACTTCGGCGGCGTAAAAGAACGCTATAAGCAGATCGAGCCCAATCTGGACAACTACTCGGTGGCCGAGATCCTCTTTCTGGCGTTTGAAAGAACCAAAACCGCGCTGCTGCTCAGTGAAAACAACGACTACGACGCCTTCCAGATCAAAAAGAAAATCTTCTACTCGAAGATTCAGATCCTGGAGAGCCGTTCGACCTTCAGCGACTCTTTTTATTACGACGACGAGTTCATCAAGAATGTTGCGCTGCTGAAGCAGCAGTACCGCACGTTGGACGATCTCTCCGCCGGCTTGCTGGTGGGGCAGAAAAACAAGGCGGACATTCTCTCTTATATGGATGATATCGAGGGCACGCTGGTCGATATCCAGGAAATTATTTATCGGATACAGATTAAAAACTTTACCGAAGTGAAAGGCATCATCCAGGAGAATTCGAGTAAAGCCGAGATGTTCGCCCTCTTTTCGTTGATTTTGGTGTTTCTGATGATGTTCCTGGTGCTGAGAAATGCCTTCTCGTTAAAAGAGATCATCAAGAACAAGAACATCTTTATCTCTTCCATCTACCACGAGATCGCCGGCTCGACTCAGGCCATCGTCATTGCCGCGGATATCATGGAGCACGAGCTGGCGCAGGAAGAGTTGAAAAAAGAAGCCCGCCTGATCTCCTATCACGGCAATAAGATCGCCGAACAAACGCGCGAGGTGATGGATTATTCGCGGCTTGAGATGGGGGAAGTCAAAATCAATATTTCCACCTTCCGGCTGAATGAGGTGGTGGACGATGCCGTAACCGGCATCGGCGCCGGGCGCGGCAATCGCCTCGTGATTCACCGTTCGTCTTATGCCGGCCTGATTGGTTCTGATAAATACAAGCTCTACCGAATATTGGCCAACCTGCTCAGCAACGCGGACAAATTTACCCACCGCGGCGCGATAACCCTTAACGTGAAGGTATGTCACGGCAATCTGTATTTGCGAGTAAAAGACACCGGCATCGGGTTTAACGTTAAAAATCTGGATCGGTTGTATAAGGCGTTCAATCAGGGGGTGGAAAGGGAAACGCGGCAGGGGTTGGGGCTGGGGCTGACCATTATCAAAAATTACGTCACGACGATGAAAGGTACCATTAAAGCCAAATCCGTCGAAGGAGTGGGCTCATCGTTTTTGATCCGCATCCCGGTCAAACTAATTAAAGAATAGGTTCGACAGCAGCAGCGAGGAGATAATCAGCGGCTTGGTCGGTTTTTCCACCAGATGTACGTCATAGTGCAGGATCATATCGCCGATGTTTTTCTCGTAGTGATTCAGCTGGCCGGTCAGAATGATGATGCGGGCGTGCGGATCGAGGGCGTCTTTAATTTTCTTCACAACGCGTTCGGAGGTCTCGCCGAAATCCAACAGCCAGTCCAGAATAAACGCCTCAAAGGACTGCTGTTCCAGCGCGGCCAGCATGGCGTCCGCCGTCTGAAAGGTCTCAGTCTCGATGCCGTATCGGCTGGCGATCTTCTTCAACAGTTCGAGAATATCCCCATCATTGTCCAGGATAGCGATACGCGGGGCCGGCAGAAAGTCTATCTTGTTGACTTTGTACAGCGGAGCCTCGGCGGCATGTTCCCGATTGGTGTTGATGATGAAAAGATCGTCTTTTTTGCAGGCGTAGGTTTCGTCGTTGTCCGCTTGCGTGACCGGGCGCTCGTCAACCTCAATATTGCAGCGCTTGTGAATGCTGTTCATGATAAAGACGGCGTTATGCGTCCTTTGGCCGGCAAACGGCTCGTTGAAGTACTGAAATACCTTTTTGACTTCATCGAGGGTGATGCCTCTTTTGCCATCCAGCTTCTGTTTGGCGCTGTTGTACTGAAGGTTCAGTATGTTGGCCATCGTGGAGGCATGCTTTCTGTCGCCAACTCCTTTCAGAGTGAGCAACGCGCTGATTGCATCGATGTAATTTGGCGTTTTCTTCATGACAACCTTGGCTTTTTTTGATGTTGACCGCGAGCGCTGAAAAACCTGCGCGAGGACCCGTGCTGGATTATAGATGATGACTGGGGGTTGCAGCGATATCAGTTTGATTTTGCTTGTCAAACTCAAAATACACTCGATGCTAAATAAAAAAACACTCAAAAGACATTCACATTTAATCGTTTGTATGGTTAATTAGCGCACATACTGTGTGATTCGCGTCCTGGGGGGGTGCCAGTCTCACAAAATAAACCGCCTGCTCTTGTCCGTAAGCAGGGAGCAGGCGGCAAAAAGATCCGCGGCCAACACCAGGGCCAATGGCAGCACCGGGGATGACCACTCGAATCTCTCTTCGTCGTTGTACCTTCTTATCCTCGTTCCCACTTTTCTGCCGCCACAGCGCTCTATGAGTATCACTCCTGAGTGAGTGCCGCACATCGTTATGCCATATTTCTGACTGCCCATTAGCCGACAAGGCAATCTGCCCGTACGCCCTTACCGGCCGCGATACGCCATATGCGCGTTGCCGCGAACGAGGGCCCGGCGTCGCGCAAGAGAAGCTCCGGCGCGATCCGGGATGGGATAAGGCGGGGCCATCGAGAGGGTGACGGCCCCGGCCGACGCCGGGTTTGGCGGTCGGCAAGGTCACTATAGCCGGGGAGGTTACCGGCGCCAGCGCCGGCGTTCGGCATTGCGCGGCCGCTCCAGCGTTTTCTTCATGCGGCGGTAAACGTTGCCGCTTATTGCGTGCTGCGTCCCAGATAACCGTCCCAGTCTTTCCACACCGGCTGCAGCCCGGCGTTGCTGATGGCCTCGGCGACCTGCTGTGGCGTGCGGCCGTCGTGCGGCTCGAACTGTTCCAACTCCGGCGGCACGTCGTCGGCATAGCCGCCGGGCTGCGTCTTGGATCCGGCGCTGACGCTGTTGATCGCCACCGGGATCATGTGATCGCGGAAGTACGGCGATTCACGCGTAGACAGCGACAGCTCAACGTCCGGTGCGAACAGCCGGAAGGCGCAGATCAGCTGCACCAACTGAGGCTCGCTCATGATCGACGCCGGCTCAATGCCGCCGGCGCAGGGGCGCAGACGCGGGAACGAGATCGAGTAGCGGCTCTGCCAGTAGGTTTGCTGCAGGTAGAACAGATGTTCCGCCAGCAGGTAGCAGTCGGTGCGCCAGCTGTTGGACAGGCCGATCAACGCACCGAGGCCGATCTTGTCGATCCCGGCGCGCCCCAGGCGATCCGGCGTGGCCAGGCGCCAATGAAAATCCTGCTTCTGCCCGCGCAGATGGTGCTGCAGATAGGTGGCCGGATGGTAGGTTTCCTGATACACCAGCACGCCGTCCAGGCCCAGCGCTTTCAGTTCGGCGTACTCGTCCTGCGCCAGCGGCTGCACTTCCATCATCAGCGAGCTGAAGTGGCGGCGGATCGCCGGAATGTGCTGACGGAAATAGTCCATGCCAACCTTGCTCTGATGTTCGCCGGTGACCAGCAACAGGTGCTCGAACCCCAGCGCCTTGATGGCTTCGCACTCGCGTGCGATCTCCGCCGCGTCCAGCGTTTTGCGCTTGATGCGGTTGCTCATCGAAAAGCCGCAATAGGTGCAGTCGTTGGCGCACAGGTTAGAAAGATACAGCGGTACATAGAAGCTGACGACGTTGCCGAAGCGCTGACGGGTCAGCTGCTGCGCGCGCTGCGCCAGCGGTTCCAGATACGGCGCGGCGGCGGGGGAGATCAGCGCCATAAAGTCGTCGCGCGTCAGCTTGTCGGCGGTCAACGCGCGTTCCACGTCGCGTGCGGTTTTGCCGTTGATGCGCAGCGTAATGTCGTCCCAATCCAGCTGTTGCCAGCGGCTACTGAAATCGTCGGCCATCACTGCGTCTCCTCTGGTTGGCTGAGGAAGGCGGTCAGCGGGCTGGAGGCGGCCGCACCGCGCTGGCTGGCACCCAATCCGGCGCTGCACGCCAGCTCGCCGGCCTCCAGCGCCAGGCGAAACGCCCGTGCCATTTGCACCGGGTCGCGCGCTACGGCGATGGCGGTATTCACCAGCACCGCGTCGGCACCCAGCTCCATCGCTTCCAGCGCGTGGCTCGGCGCGCCGATGCCGGCGTCGACCACCACCGGCACCTTGGCCTGCTCGATGATGATCTCGAGGAAGTCACGGGTGCGCAGACCGCGGTTGGAGCCGATAGGGGCACCGAGCGGCATCACCGCCGCGCAACCCACCTCTTCCAGCCGTTTGCACAGCACCGGATCGGCACCGCAGTAGGGCAGCACCACAAAACCGTCTTTCACCAGCGTTTCCGCCGCCTTCAACGTTTCTATCGGATCCGGCAGCAGGTATTTCACATCGGGATGGATCTCCAGCTTCACCCAGTGGGTGCCGAGCGCTTCGCGCGCCAGCCGGGCGGCGAATACCGCTTCGGCGGCGGTTTTGGCGCCGGAGGTGTTGGGCAATAGCCTTACGCCCATCTGCTGCAGCGGCGCCAAAATGGCGTCGTTGCCGCCGCGCAGATCGACGCGTTTCATGGCCATGGTCACCAGCTGTGAGCCGGAGGCCGCCAGCGCCTCCAGCATCAACGCCGGAGTGGCGAACTTGCCGGTGCCGGTGAACAGGCGCGAGGTAAAAGTGGTATCGGCGATTTTCAGCATGTCAGCCTCCGGCGATCGCTTGAAACAGCAAAATGTCGTCACCGTCCTGCACCTGATGGTCGGCCCAGTCGGCGCGCGGGATGATGGTTTGGTTGATCGCCAGCGCAGTGCCCGGCTGGTGGCGTTCCAGCTGGGTCAGCAGGGCGGCGACGCTGAGCGGCTGCGCCAGCTCCAGCGGTTGGTCGTTCAGACGGATCTTCATGCCGCGCCTCCGCATACCGGGCAGGCGCGGGCCTGGCTCAGTTGCAGCGTGCTCCAGCTCTGCTGCTTGCCGTCGAACAGCCGCAGCTTGCCGTTGAGGGAGGAAGGCATACCGGCCAGCATCTTGATGGCTTCCAGCGCTTGCAGAGTGCCGATCACGCCCACCACCGGGCCGAGCACCCCGGCGGTGCGGCAGTTGCGCTGCGGCTCTTCCTGCTCCGGGTACAGGCAGGCGTAGCAGCCGTGCGCATAGGGCGGCTCGAGCACCAGCAGCTGGCCGCTGAAGCCGACCGCGCTGCCGCTGATCAGCGGCTTGGCGGCGGCGATGCAGGCGGCATTGACCTCATGACGGGTCGCCATATTGTCGCAGCAGTCCAGCACCAGATCGGCGCGGGCGACCGCGTCGCGCAGCGCTTGCCCCTGCAGCCGCTGCGCCAGCGGGATGGATTCCACCAACGGGTTCAGCGCCTGCAGGTGGCGTTGCGCCAGCGCCGCCTTGCCGGTGGCGGTATCGGCGCTGCGGTAGAGGATTTGCCGCTGCAGGTTGGTGACATGCAGCTGGTCGTCGTCGGCCAGCAGCAGCGTGCCGACGCCGGCGGCGGCCAGATACAGCGAAGCCGGGGAACCGAGCCCGCCCAAACCGACGATCAGCACCGTGGCGCGTTTGAGCCTCTCCTGGCCTTCCGAGCCGACGTCCTCCAGCAGCAGCTGGCGGCTGTAGCGCAGGAATTCCTGATCGTTAAGCATCGTTCGGATCCTCGCCTTCGATCAGCCGCAATAGCTCGGCCGTCGCCGCGCGCCAGTCCGGCGCTTGGGTGATGGCGCTGACCACCGCCACGCTGCCGACGCCGCACGCCAGCACTGCCGGTACGCGATCGATGCTGATCCCGCCGATCGCCACCGTCGGGTAATCCGCCAGGCCGGCGATGTGGCGTTTCAACTCCGCCAGCCCCTGCGGCGCCGAAGGCATGTCTTTGGTTTGGGTGGGGAAGATGTGCCCCAGCGCGATGTAGGAAGGTTTCACCGCCAGCGCGCGCGCCAGCTCCGCGTCGTCATGGGTGGACACGCCCAGCCGCAGCCCGGCGCGGTGAATGGCCGCCAGATCGGTAGTATCGAGATCCTCCTGGCCCAGATGCACGCCGTAAGCGCCGTGCTTGATCGCCAGCCGCCAGTAGTCGTTGATGAACAGCCGCGCCTGATAACGCTGGCCCAGCGCGATGGCGGCGGCGATATCCGCTTCGACCTGCTCGTCAGGCAGATCCTTGATGCGCAGCTGGATGGTGGTGACGCCGGCCTCCAGCAGGCGAGCGATCCATTCCACGCTGTCGACGACCGGGTAAAGCCCCAGTTTGTGGGGCGTAGCCGGGAAGGGGGTCGTGATATCAGTCATTGCTTGTCTCCTCTTGCAGGGTGCCGGCGCTGTGATACAGCTCGCTGCCGCGGGCGCGGAACTCGGCGGACATTTTCTCCATGCCGGTCAGCTGCACTTCGATCGGCTTGGCGGCCTCCTGGGCGGCGGCGTAGTCGCGCACCTCCTGCGAAATTTTCATCGAGCAGAATTTCGGCCCGCACATCGAGCAGAAGTGGGCGACCTTGCCGGACTCCTGCGGCAGGGTTTCGTCGTGATAGGCGCGGGCGGTGGCCGGATCGAGCGCCAGATTGAACTGATCTTCCCAGCGGAATTCGAAACGCGCCTTGGACATGGCGTTATCGCGGATCTGCGCACCCGGATGGCCTTTGGCCAGATCGGCGGCGTGAGCGGCGATCTTGTAGGTGATCAGGCCCTGCTTGACGTCCTCTTTGTTCGGCAGGCCGAGGTGTTCTTTCGGCGTGACGTAACACAACATGGCGCAGCCGAACCAGCCGATCATTGCCGCGCCGATGCCGGAGGTGAAATGGTCATAGCCCGGGGCGATATCGGTGGTCAGCGGGCCGAGGGTGTAGAACGGCGCTTCGTGGCAGTGTTCCAGCTCTTCGGTCATGTTGCGGCGGATCATCTGCATCGGCACGTGGCCCGGGCCTTCGATCATCACCTGCACGTCGTATTCCCAGGCGATTTTGGTCAGCTCGCCCAGCGTATGCAGCTCGGCGAACTGGGCTTCGTCGTTGGCGTCCTGAATCGAGCCGGGGCGCAGGCCGTCGCCGAGCGACAGCGAAACGTCGTAGGCGGCGCAGATCTCACAGATTTCACGGAAATGCCGATAGAGGAAGTTTTCCTGATGGTGCGACAGACACCATTTGGCCATGATCGAGCCGCCGCGCGACACGATGCCGGTCAGGCGTTTGGCGGTCATTGGCACGTAGCGCAGCAGCACGCCGGCGTGGATGGTGAAGTAGTCGACCCCTTGCTCCGCCTGTTCCAGCAGCGTATCGCGGAACATCTCCCAGGTGAGGTTTTCCGCCACGCCGTTGACCTTCTCCAGCGCCTGGTAGATCGGCACGGTGCCGATGGGCACCGGGCTGTTGCGCAGGATCCACTCGCGGGTTTCGTGAATATAGCGGCCGGTAGAGAGATCCATCACGGTGTCCGCGCCCCAGCGGGTGGACCACACCAGCTTCTCCACCTCTTCTTCGATCGACGACGTGACCGCCGAGTTGCCGATATTGGCGTTCACCTTCACCAGGAAATTGCGGCCGATGATCATCGGCTCCGCCTCCGGGTGATTGATGTTGGCGGGAATGATGGCGCGGCCGGCGGCCACTTCATGGCGCACGAACTCCGGCGTGATGTTGTCCGGCAGATTGGCGCCCCAGCTTTGACCCGGGTGCTGGTGGCGCAGCACCTCGCCGCGAATGCGCTCGCGCCCCATGTTTTCACGGATGGCGATGAACTCCATCTCCGGGGTGACGATACCGGCGCGGGCATAGTGCAGCTGGGTCACGCACTTGCCCGGCAGCGCCTTGCGCGGCAGCGGCAGATGTTCGAAGCGCAGATGATCCAGCCCCTCGTCCGCCAGCCGCTGTTGGGTGAAGCCGGAGCTGGCGCCGCTGAGGGTGGCGGTATCGCCGCGCGCGTCGATCCAGCCGGCGCGCAGTTTGGCGAGACCGGCGTGCACGTCGAGCTTGGCCTGCGGATCGCCGTAGGGGCCGGCGGTGTCATACACCGGGATCGCCTCGTTGGGTTCATACTGCGGGTTGTCTTTGCTGCCGCCGAGCAGGGTCGGGCTGAGCTGAATTTCGCGCATCGGCACCTGGATATCGCTGCGCGAGCCTTGCAGATAGATACGGCGTGAGTTCGGGAAAGCCATGCCTTGCAGGGTGTCGATAAACTGCTGGGCGGCTTCGCGTTGCGCTTTACGGGCGCGCGGTGGATTAACGTTAGACATAGCAAGTTCCTACCAGTGTGTTGGGTTGGGAAAGTTGCTTGTCTGGAGCTCGGAGGGAGTAATGATGGTGGCCGATAAGGCAGGGCGCCCGCAAGGGGAAGGCCGTGCCTGTGGCGATAGATTACTCTTGTTCCCTTCGCGGGTATTAACCCGATCAGGTTCCGCGGATCCCGAATTAACGGTCTCAGCCTGGCTGATTCATGAACAAATCAGGCGCTAGGCACTCCGACAAGATGCCCCCCAGTATAGGAGGGATAAGAAAAAAAACTATAAAATTTTAACGCGCCGGATCCGGCTGCGGTTGCTGCGCGGCTTCCGCCTCCAGCAGGATCAGCTTATCTTCCAGCGCAAAGCGCGCCGCCAGCGTTTCGCCGATATCCGACAAGGCCTGGTGGAATTCCAGACAAACCTCCTGATCGATATCCACTTCGGTATAGCGATCGTGGAACGCCATGATCTGTTCGGTATTGGCCCACAGCTTGGGGTAGATGTTCACCGCCAGCGACATTTTCGGACTGGCTGCGCCTTCCACTTGTTTGATAATTCTGTCATAGATATGAAAATGCCCTGCGGAGAGGTAATCCACCAGGTTGTGGCAAAAGTTCTCCAGCGCTTTTTCATTCAGCGGCGTATGCTTTTCTTTATTCGGTTTGAGGCCTACCAGCGTGCAGTAGGCGACCAGCAACTGCTTGCGGGCCTGAAGCCATTGATCAACTAATTCATTACTACCGCCAACGCGCTGAGTCAGCCTTTCCAAACGGTTGAGCATGTTTGACTCCGTGTAAGTAATAAAAGTAACCGGTAAGTTATTAAAATGTAACAAAGCCGATTTGTAGAGTGCCAGTGAAGCTGAGGTTGTGCAACAACGATATGGAACTTGCATTAACGGGCAATGAAAACGGCTGGTGGATCGTCAGCCATGAAAGCAAACTTTGGTTACCGAACGGTGAATTGCCGTCGGGGACGGCCGCCACCCTCGGGCTGCAGGGCCGCATGGCGCGCACCATCGGTGAGTGGGCGGGTGCGCCGGTTTGGCTGGTGCGCCAGGCGATGCCGCGGGAGATGGGCTCGGTGCGTCAGCTGTTGGATCTGGATCGCGGTCTGTTTCAGCTTGCCGGGCGCGGCGTGCAGCTGGCGGATTTCTACCGTTCACATCGCTATTGCGGCTACTGCGGCCATGAGATGCACCTCAGCCGCAGCGAGAGCGCCTGCCTGTGTGGCCACTGCAAAGAGCGCTACTACCCGCAGATTGCACCCTGCGTGATCGTCGCCATTCGGCGCGAGGATCAGATCCTGCTGGCGCAACACGTGCGCCATCGCGGCGGTATCCACACGGTGCTGGCCGGCTTCGTCGAAGTGGGCGAAACGCTGGAGCAGGCGGTAGCGCGCGAAGTGATGGAAGAGAGCAATATCGAAATCAAGAACCTGCGCTACATCACTTCACAACCCTGGCCGTTCCCGCACTCGCTGATGATGGCCTTTATGGCCGATTACCATCAGGGGGAAATTCGTCACGATCCCAAGGAGCTGCTCAACGCCGGCTGGTATCGCTACGACCAGCTGCCGCTGTTGCCGCCGCCCGGCACCGTGGCGCGCCGGTTGATTGAGGACACCGTGGCGCTGTGCCGGGCAGAATAATGTACAATGGCCGGCAGATTATTAAGGGAGCCCCATAAATGACTGAGTTGAAGAACGATCGCTACCTGCGCGCGCTGTTGCGCCAGCCGGTGGATGTGACCCCCGTATGGATGATGCGCCAGGCCGGTCGTTATTTACCGGAGTACAAGGCGACCCGCGCCCAGGCCGGTGATTTCATGTCGCTGTGCAAGAACGCGGAGCTGGCCTGCGAGGTCACGCTGCAGCCGCTGCGCCGCTATGCGCTGGACGCCGCCATCCTGTTCTCCGACATTCTCACCATTCCCGACGCCATGGGGCTCGGCCTGTACTTTGAAGCCGGCGAAGGCCCGCGTTTCAGCTCCCCCGTTACCTGCCGCGCCGACGTCGACAAGCTGCCGGTGTTCGATCCGGAAGTGGAGCTGGGCTATGTGATGAACGCGGTGCGCACCATTCGCCGCGAGCTGAAAGGCGAAGTGCCGCTGATCGGCTTCTCCGGCAGCCCGTGGACGCTGGCGACTTATATGGTCGAAGGCGGCAGCAGCAAAGCCTTCACCAAGCTGAAAAAGATGATGTATGCCGAGCCGGCCACGCTGCACCTGTTGCTGGACAAGCTGGCAGACAGCGTGATCCTGTACCTCAATGCCCAGATCAAAGCCGGCGCGCAGTCGGTGATGGTGTTCGACACCTGGGGCGGCGTGCTGACCGGGCGCGATTATCGCGAGTTCTCTTTGCACTACATGCACAAGATCGTCGACGGGCTGCTGCGTGAAAACGACGGCCGCCGCGTGCCGGTGACGCTGTTCACCAAAGGCGGCGGGCAGTGGCTGGAGGCGATGGCCGCCACCGGCTGCGATGCGCTGGGGCTGGATTGGACCACCGACATCGCCGACGCGCGTCGGCGCGTCGGCGACAAAGTGGCGCTGCAGGGCAATATGGATCCGTCGATGCTGTATGCCTCCCCGGCGCGCATCGCGGAAGAAGTGGAGACCATTCTGGCCGGTTTCGGCCACGGCAACGGCCATGTGTTCAACCTGGGCCACGGCATCCATCAGGATGTGCCGCCGGAGCACGCCGGCGCCTTCGTCGAGGCGGTACACGCGCACTCGGCGAAATACCACCGTTAAGGATCCGATGTGACCGATATGGCGGCCCTGCGCGCCGAACAGCTGCGGCGCGCGGCTGAAGTCATTCGCTACGACGATCTGCCGGCCGAACCGCCGACTTTCATCGCCGGCGCCGACGTGGGCTTCGAGCAAGAAGGGGCGGTGACGCGCGCCGCCATCGCCATTCTGCGCTATCCGTCGCTGGAGCTGGTGGAGTATCAGGTGGCGCGCATCGCCACCGTCATGCCCTACATCCCGGGCTTCCTGTCGTTTCGCGAATACCCGGCGCTGTTGGCCGCCTGGGGGCAGCTGCAGCAGAAACCGGGGCTGATCTTCGTCGATGGGCATGGCATTTCGCATCCGCGGCGTCTCGGCGTCGCCAGCCATTTCGGCCTGCTGGTCGATGTGCCGACCATCGGCGTGGCCAAGAAGCGCCTGTGCGGCAAATTCGCGCCGCTGGACGCCGCCGTCGGCGCGCTGGCGCCGCTGGAAGATAAGGGTGAACCGCTGGGCTGGGTGTGGCGCAGCAAGGCGCGTTGCAACCCGCTGTTCATCTCTACCGGCCATCGCGTGAGCGCCGACAGTGCGCTGGGGTGGGTGCAACGCTGTATGGCGGGCTACCGTTTACCGGAGCCGACCCGTTGGGCCGACGCCATCGCATCGCGCCGTCCGGCGTTTCAGCGTTGGTTGCAGCAGCATCCGGAGGTGTCGCCATGAGCGATTTCGGGTACACTGCGCCGCAGATAACGCGTAAGAGAGTAAAGCATGCTACGTAACCCGATTCATTTACGTCTGGAACGGCTCGAGGCCTGGCAACATTTGACCTTTATGGCCAGTTTGTGCGAGCGTATGTACCCGAATTACCAGATGTTCTGCAAACAGACCGAGTTCGGCGATCCGGCGGTTTATCGCCGCATTCTGGATTTGGTGTGGGAAACGCTGGTGGTGAAGGACGCCAAGGTCAACTTCGACAGCCAGCTCGAGAAGTTGGAAGAGGCGATTCCGTCGGCGGAAGATTACGATCTTTACGGCGTTTACCCGGCAATTGATGCCTGTATCGCATTAGGGGAACTGATCCATTCGCGGCTCGGCGGGGAGACGCTGGAGCACGCCATTGCCATCAGCGAAACATCGATTCGCACCGTGGCGATGTTGGAAATGACCCAAGCCGGTAAGGAAATGACCGACGAAGAGTTGGAAAGTTTGCCTGCGGTAGAGGAAGAATGGGACATTCAATGGGAAATTTTCCGCCTGTTGGACGCCTGTGAAGAGCGCGATATAGACCTGATCAAGGGGCTGCGATCCGACCTGCGAGAGGCCGGTGTCAGCAACATCGGGATAAATTTAGCGCAATAAGGCAACAAAACGTGATTTAACGCCTGATTTGTCATGCCTTAAGGCTTCACATCCGCACCCTGTCTGGTCTACATTTGGGGGGCGTAAAAAAAGTGGCTATCGGTGCGTGTATGCAGGAGAGTGCTGTCAATCGGCATATCCGTCGCACTCGATGCTTTGCAAACGATAAACACACTGTAAGGATAACTTATGAACAAGACTCAACTGATTGATGTAATCGCGGACAAGGCTGACCTTTCCAAAGCACAAGCTAAACTGGCTCTGGAATCCACCCTGGCTGCTATTACTGAGTCTCTGAAAGAAGGTGATGCAGTACAATTGGTTGGCTTCGGTACTTTCAAAGTAAACCATCGTAGCGAGCGCACTGGCCGCAACCCACAGACTGGCAAAGAAATCAAAATCGCAGCAGCCAACGTGCCTGCGTTCGTTTCTGGCAAAGCACTGAAAGACGCTGTTAAATAAGACCGCGCCTCGGTGAAAAGAATAAACAGGGGGGTGATGGCGCCCCTTTTGTTTGCTCGTCGGGCGCTCATGGCCGTTGGCATCGCCGTCGGCCTGAGCGCCTGCAGTTTCCATTCCGATATCCCCAGCTTTACCGCCAGCGGCTTCGTGGCCGATCAGGGTGTGATACGCCTGTGGCGTAAAGACGATGAGCAACATCGTCCGCAGGTGTTGGTCAGCGTCTACAGCCCTTACCGCGGTCCGGGTACCATCACCACGCTGTACACCTATCAGGGCGACGTGCTGCGCCAAATCAAACGCAACGACGCCGACGGCGATCGAGATTCCATTCAGCTGCGCTTTGCCGACGACGGCACGGTGAGTTTTATGCAGCGCCAGCTGGCGACACGCCGCGAACCGCTGACCAGCGATGAAATCGCTCTGTACCAATATCAGGCGCGGCGTATCCTTGAAGTGAGCAATGCGCTGCGCGCCGGCAAGGTGAAATTGCTGCAGGGGCACTGGATGCAGGGCGAGGTGCAAACCTGCAACGGCCAACGCATGAAACCGGGGCTGGATGCCGCCTCCATCGTTTGGATCGAGAAACGCGCCCGAAGCAGTAGCCGGCCGGTGAGCGTCGCCTGGCTGGAAGCGCCCGAAGGCAGCGAACTGCTGCTGGTGGCGAACGACGACTTCTGCAGCTGGGAACCGAAAGAAGACCAGCTGTAAAAAAGGCCCCGCGCTGCGGAGCCTCCCATCATGACCTTAGACGGCCAAATCACTTGCCACGCGCAATCGCGCGATAACCGATGTCTTTGCGGCAGAAGCTGCCCGGCCACTGAATGCCTTCCGCCAGCTGGTAGGCGCGTTGCTGCGCCTGTGCCACGGTGTCGCCCAGCGCCGTTACGCACAGCACGCGGCCGCCGCTGGTGACGACGTCATCGCCCTGCAGGCGTGTACCGGCATGGAAGACCTTGCCGTCGGCGCTTTCCTGCTGCGGCAACCCCTGGATCACTTCGCCGTTGCGATAGTCCCCCGGATAACCGCCGGCCGCCAGCACCACGCCGAGCGCAGGGCGTTCGTCCCAGTCGGAGCTTTTCTCGTTCAGGCGGCCTTCGGCACCCGCCAGGCACAGCTCCACCAGATCGGAGCGCAGGCGCAGCATGATCGGCTGGGTTTCGGGATCGCCAAAACGACAGTTGAATTCGATCACCTTCGGCTGGCCATCGGCGGCGATCATCAGGCCGGCGTACAGGAAGCCGACGTAGGTGTTGCCTTCCGCCGCCATGCCGCGCACCGTCGGCCAGATCACCTGATCCATGGCGCGCCGGTGGATTTCGTCGGTCACGACCGGCGCCGGGGAGTAAGCCCCCATGCCGCCGGTGTTCGGGCCGGTGTCGCCGTCGCCGACGCGTTTGTGGTCCTGGCTGGTGGCCATTGGCACCACGTTCTCGCCGTCGACCATCACGATGAAGCTGGCTTCTTCGCCGTCGAGGAACTCTTCCACCACGATGCGATGACCGGCGTCGCCGAAGGCGTTGCCGGCCAGCATGTCTCGCACGGCTTCTTCCGCTTCCTGCAGCGTCATCGCGACGATCACGCCTTTACCGGCCGCCAGGCCATCGGCCTTGATGACGATCGGTGCGCCTTTGCGGCGCACATAGGCCAGCGCCGGCTCCACCTCGGTAAAGTTTTCATATTCGGCGGTCGGGATGCGGTGGCGCGCCAGGAAATCTTTGGTGAAGGCTTTGGAGCCTTCGAGCTGCGCGGCGGCCTGCGACGGGCCGAAGATTTTCAAACCGGCGGCCTGGAAGGCATCGACCACGCCGATCACCAGCGGCGCTTCCGGCCCGACGATGGTCAGACCGATGTCATGGCTCTGGGCGAAAGCGACCAGGGCAGGGATGTCGGTGGCGGCGATCGCCACGTTTTCCAGATTGGCTTCCAGCGCGGTGCCGGCATTGCCCGGCGCAACGTAGACTTTGTCCGCCAGCGGAGACTGGGCGGCTTTCCAGGCCAGCGCGTGCTCGCGCCCGCCGTTGCCGATAATCAAAATGTTCATCAGGGGCTCCACGAATGGCGTGCGCTGAAGCGCACGCGGCAAAAGGAATTAATGGCGGAAGTGACGCATGTCGGTAAAGATCATGGCGATGCCGTGTTCGTTGGCGGCGGCGATCACTTCGTCGTCGCGGATCGAGCCGCCCGGCTGGATCACGCAGGTGATGCCGACCGCCGCCGCGGCATCGATGCCGTCGCGGAACGGGAAGAAGGCGTCGGAGGCCATGGCAGACCCTTTCACTTCCAGCCCTTCGTCGCCCGCTTTGATGCCGGCGATCTTGGCGGAGTAAACGCGGCTCATCTGGCCGGCGCCTATGCCGATGGTCATGTTGTCACGTGCATAGACGATGGCGTTGGATTTCACGAACTTGGCCACTTTCCAGCAGAACAGCGCGTCGCGCAGTTCCTGTTCGGTCGGCTGACGCTCGGATACCACACGCAGATCGGCGGCGGTTACCATGCCCAGATCGCGATCCTGCACCAGCAGGCCGCCGTTGACGCGCTTGAAGTCCAGCCCTGCCACGCGTTGCTGCCACTGGCCGCAGGCCAGCACGCGCACGTTCTGCTTGGCGGCCAGCAGGGAGCGCGCTTCCTGGGTGACGTTTGGCGCGATGATCACTTCCACGAACTGGCGGCTGATGATCGCCTGCGCGGTGGCGGCATCCAGCTCGCGGTTAAAGGCGATGATGCCGCCAAAGGCGGAGGTCGGGTCGGTTTGGTAAGCGCGCTCGTAGGCGGCCAGGATGTCGTCGCCGATCGCCACGCCGCAAGGGTTGGCGTGTTTGACGATCACGCAGGCCGGCTCGGCGAACTCTTTCACGCATTCCAGCGCGGCGTCGGTATCGGCGATGTTGTTATAAGACAGCGCTTTGCCCTGCAGCTGCTCGGCGGTCGCGACGGACGCTTCCTTTACCTCTTCTTCTATATAGAAGGCGGCCTGCTGGTGGCTGTTCTCACCGTAGCGCATATCCTGCTTCTTGATGTAGTTGAGGTTCAGGGTGCGCGGGAAGCGGCCGGACGGCTGCTCGGTCTCGCCATGGTACGCCGGCACCAGCGCGCCGAAGTAGTTGGCGATCATGCTGTCGTAGGCGGCGGTGTGCTCGAAGGCCTTGATGGCGAGATCGAAGCGGGTGGCATAGCGCAGCGAGCCGTCGTTGTTGTCCATCTCGGTAATGATGGCGGCGTAGTCGCTGCTCTTCACCACGATGGCGACGTCTTTATGGTTCTTGGCGGCGGAGCGCACCATGGTCGGGCCGCCGATATCGATATTCTCGACCGCGTCTTCCAGCGAGCAATCCGGGCGCGCCACGGTTTGGGCGAACGGGTACAGATTGACGACCACCATGTCGATAGGCTGGATGTCATGCTGAGTCATGACGGCGTCGTCCTGTCCGCGGCGGCCGAGAATACCGCCGTGAACTTTCGGGTGCAGGGTCTTTACTCGTCCGTCCATCATCTCCGGGAAGCCGGTGTAGTCGGAAACTTCGGTAACGGGCAGACCGGCGTCTGCCAGCAGGCGAGCGGTACCGCCGGTGGAGAGCAGTTCAACGCCGCGCTGGGAAAGCGCTTCGGCGAATTCAACGATACCGGCTTTGTCAGACACGCTGAGCAGGGCCCGGCGGATTGGACGAGGTTGTTGCATGGTTTTATCCCTTGGCTTTGAGTCGCAATTAAAGAGCGTTACGTGAATGTCCACCTCGTTCTCTCTATAAGGAAAGGTTTTTGCCTTATAAAGGGAGGGGCAGGCGCATATTCAGGTAGCGCCCCCATAAAAAGGGGATCGTTTCGTCGCGGGGAATTGTAGCGAAAACGTTTGCGTGGCGCTCGTAAATTTTCCGTGCAAATCGCATCTGTGGATAACACTGTGTGCAAGTGGGTATAAGGCGGGGTTTTGCTGTGGAATGCAGCGAACGATCGTTTTTGCGGAAAATACCTGTTGCGGCCTGCGAGGAACTCCCTATAATGCGCCTCCATCGACACGGAACATGTGAACAACTTCACAGAGTATCCGGGGGTCGCAGAGAAAAAATCCTGAAAATTAGGGTTGACTCTGAAAGAGGAAAGCGTAATATACGCCACCTCGAGTTAGCAAGCGAAAGCGCCTAACTCACTGCTCTTTAACAATTTATCAGACAATCTGTGTGGGCACTCCACAAGACGATATCCAGCATCTTCGGATGCAAAAAAATATCAAGTCTTGAAGAGTGACTAACTGAAGTAAAATTCA
>NZ_JBJNLC010000010.1:0-25812 GCF_052169255.1 Serratia sp. CY29653
GGCGTAGAGATGGTAATGCCAGGCGACAACGTGAACATGGTTGTAACCCTGATTCACCCAATCGCGATGGACGACGGTCTGCGTTTCGCAATCCGTGAAGGCGGCCGTACCGTTGGCGCGGGCGTTGTTGCTAAAGTTATCGCTTAATCGCGAATAATTTTTCGACACAAAAAAGGGCACTTCGGTGCCCTTTTTTTATGCAATTTGTTTAAATCTTAATTGAAATAAAAACCATTCCCATTTAGACTCAGTGCATTGGTTAAGAAGTGAGTCTCTCTATGTATGTATGTCTGTGTAATGCGGTGACTGACAAAGCCATCCGTAATGCGGTGCGTCAGCACAATCCCCATACCATGAAGCAGCTGCGTGAACTTGTGCCGATTGGTACCGATTGTGGAAAGTGCATTCGTCAGGCAAGACAGATTATGGTGGAGGAACGCGGAACTATCATCCCAATGCATGAAGTTGCCTAACAAAGGGTAAGGTTATTTTTGACTCTTGGCTTACAGGTTCTACACTTTTAGAACTGGCCAGGAGGAGTTACCTATGAAAGGCGATAAAAAGATCATTGCTCACCTCAACAAGCTGCTCGGTAACGAGCTGGTTGCCATCAATCAATATTTCCTGCACGCCCGCATGTTCAAGAATTGGGGGTTAATGCGCCTCAACGACAAGGAGTACCACGAGTCGATCGACGAAATGAAACATGCCGATCGCTACATCGAGCGTATCCTGTTCCTGGAAGGGATCCCGAACCTGCAAGATCTCGGCAAGCTGAACATCGGCGAAGACATTGAAGAGATGCTGCGTTCCGATTTGGCGCTGGAGCTGGCGGGTGCCAAAAACCTGCGCGAAGGTATCGCCTATGCCGACTCGATCCACGATTACGTCAGCCGCGATTTAATGATCGACATCCTGGCCGATGAAGAAGAGCATATCGACTGGCTGGAAACCGAGCTGGATCTGATCGCTCGCCTCGGTATTCAAAACTATGCCCAGGCTCAGGTTCTAGAGCGCAAAGAGTAAACCTGCCTTCTGTTCGTCATCGTTTCTCCTGCCGGCAACCGTTTTTACGGCGGGGCAGGGGAGCGTCCCTACCAAGCATAATTCATACCCTGTTTGCCGCCTTCATCTCGCGACTGCATCTGAGCGCGCAAAAATGACGATTTCCTGAGCATATTTCCAACTGCGGCTTGCTTCCTCGGCCATTTTGCGTATAATGCGCGGGCTTACCTAATCTTGGTAAGCCTGATTTTAGCGAATCAGTCGATTGGCAGGCCTTTTTTGCCTCTCGAACAATACTCCCGATATGGGGGTTATATGTTGACGATTACACTCCCCCATCAATCGAAATGGGTGTGAGGAGTAATTATTTACGTTTATAAATAATTGGAGCTCTGGTCTCATGCAGAACCAAAGAATCCGTATCCGCCTGAAAGCGTTTGATCATCGTCTGATCGATCAATCAACCGCGGAAATCGTCGAGACTGCAAAGCGCACTGGTGCGCAAGTCCGTGGTCCGATCCCGCTGCCAACTCGCAAAGAGCGCTTTACCGTTCTGATTTCTCCGCACGTCAACAAAGACGCGCGCGATCAGTACGAGATTCGCACTCACAAGCGTCTGGTTGACATCGTTGAGCCAACCGAGAAAACCGTTGATGCTCTGATGCGTCTGGATCTGGCTGCCGGTGTAGACGTGCAGATCAGCCTGGGTTAATCAGGTCATTGAGCGATTGAGAGGTTGAAACAATGATTGGTTTAGTCGGTAAAAAAGTGGGTATGACCCGTATCTTCACTGAAGATGGCGTTTCTATCCCAGTAACCGTAATTGAAATTGAAGCGAACCGCGTGACTCAGGTTAAAAGCCTGGACACCGACGGTTACCGTGCCGTTCAGGTTACCACCGGTAGCAAAAAAGCTAACCGTGTAACCAAGCCGGAAGCGGGCCATTTCGCTAAAGCTGGCGTTGAAGCTGGCCGTGGTCTGTGGGAATTCCGCCTGGAAGAAGGTCAAGAATTCGCTGCAGGTCAGGAAATTAGCGTAGAAATCTTCGCTGACGTTAAAAAAGTCGATGTTACCGGTACTTCTAAAGGTAAAGGTTTTGCTGGCACTGTTAAGCGCTGGAACTTCCGTACCCAAGACGCTACCCACGGTAACTCCTTGTCTCACCGCGTTCCGGGTTCTATCGGTCAGAACCAGACTCCGGGCAAAGTGTTCAAAGGCAAGAAAATGGCTGGCCACCTGGGTGATGAGCGCGTAACCGTTCAGAGCCTGGACGTAGTACGTGTTGACGCTGAGCGCAACCTGCTGCTGGTTAAGGGTGCTGTACCGGGCGCAACCGGTGGCAACCTGATCGTTAAACCAGCTGTGAAGGCGTAAGGGGATAGCAATGGAATTAGTATTGAAAGACGCGCAAAGCGCGCTGACTGTTTCCGAAACTACCTTCGGTCGTGATTTCAACGAAGCGCTGGTACACCAGGTTGTTGTTGCTTATGCAGCAGGTGCCCGTCAAGGTACCCGTGCTCAGAAGACCCGTGCTGAAGTAACTGGTTCCGGCAAAAAGCCATGGCGTCAGAAAGGCACCGGCCGTGCGCGTTCAGGTTCTGTAAAGAGCCCGATCTGGCGTTCAGGCGGCGTGACCTTTGCTGCTAAGCCACAGGACCACAGTCAGAAAGTAAACAAAAAGATGTACCGCGGCGCGCTGAAAAGCATCCTGTCCGAACTGGTACGTCAAGATCGTCTGATCGTTGTCGAGAAGTTCTCTGTAGAAGCGCCTAAAACTAAGCTGCTGGCACAGAAACTGAAAGATATGGCTCTGGAAGACGTGCTGATCGTGACCGGTGAACTGGATGAGAATCTGTTCCTGGCAGCTCGCAACCTGTACAAGGTTGACGTGCGCGATGTAGCAGGTATCGATCCGGTTAGCCTGATCGCCTTCGACAAAGTGGTTATGACTGCTGATGCTGTGAAGCAAGTTGAGGAGATGCTGGCATGATCCGTGAAGAACGTTTGCTGAAAGTGCTGCGTGCACCGCACGTATCTGAAAAAGCATCCGCTGCGATGGAAAAAAGCAACACCATCGTTCTCAAAGTTGCCAAAGACGCGACCAAAGCAGAAATCAAAGCTGCAGTGCAGAAACTGTTTGAAGTCGAAGTCGAAGACGTGAACACCCTGGTAGTTAAAGGGAAAGTGAAGCGTCACGGTCAGCGTGTTGGTCGTCGTAGCGACTGGAAAAAAGCTTACGTCACCCTGAAAGAAGGCCAGAATCTGGACTTCATCGGCGGCGCAGAGTAAGTCGGAGGAGTAAGAACAATGGCAATTGTTAAATGTAAACCTACATCTCCGGGTCGTCGCCACGTTGTTAAAGTGGTTAACCCTGAGCTGCACAAGGGTAAACCTTATGCCCCGCTGCTGGAAAAACTGAGCAAAAGCGGTGGTCGTAACAACAATGGCCGTATCACCACCCGTCATATCGGTGGTGGCCACAAGCAACATTATCGTCTGGTTGACTTCAAGCGCAACAAAGACGGTATCCCTGCTGTGGTTGAGCGTCTGGAGTACGATCCGAACCGTTCCGCGAACATCGCGCTGGTTCTGTACAAAGACGGCGAACGCCGTTACATCCTGGCGCCGAAAGGCCTGAAAGCTGGTGACCAGATTCAATCTGGCGTTGATGCTGCAATCAAAGCGGGTAACACCCTGCCGATGCGCAACATTCCAGTTGGTTCAACGGTTCACAACGTAGAAATGAAACCAGGTAAAGGCGGCCAGATGGCTCGCTCCGCTGGTGCCTACGTTCAGATCGTTGCTCGTGATGGTTCCTACGTAACTCTGCGTCTGCGCTCCGGCGAAATGCGTAAAGTTCCAGCTGATTGCCGCGCCACCCTGGGTGAAGTCGGTAACGCTGAACACATGCTTCGCGTTCTGGGTAAAGCAGGTGCTGCACGTTGGCGTGGTGTTCGTCCTACCGTTCGCGGTACGGCGATGAACCCGGTAGATCACCCGCACGGTGGTGGTGAAGGTCGTAACTTTGGTAAGCACCCGGTAACTCCGTGGGGCGTTCAGACCAAAGGTAAGAAGACCCGTAGCAACAAGCGTACTGATAAGTTCATCGTACGTCGCCGTAGCAAAAAATAATTAGAGGATAAGCCATGCCACGTTCTCTCAAGAAAGGTCCTTTTATTGACCTGCACTTGCTGAAGAAGGTAGAGAAAGCGGTGGAAAGCGGTGACAAGAAGCCTTTGCGCACTTGGTCCCGTCGTTCAACGATCTTTCCTAACATGATCGGTTTGACCATCGCTGTCCATAATGGTCGTCAGCACGTACCAGTGTTCGTTTCCGATGAAATGGTCGGTCACAAACTGGGTGAATTCGCGCCGACTCGTACTTATCGCGGCCATGCGGCTGATAAAAAAGCTAAAAAGCGCTAAGGTAGGAGGAAGAGATGGAAACTATCGCTAAACATCGCCACGCTCGTTCTTCTGCTCAGAAGGTTCGCCTTGTTGCTGACCTGATTCGCGGTAAGAAAGTGTCGCAAGCTCTGGAAACTCTGACCTACACCAACAAGAAAGCTGCTGGTCTGGTTAAGAAAGTGCTGGAGTCTGCCATTGCTAACGCAGAACACAACGATGGCGCTGACATCGATGATCTGAAAGTTACGAAAATCTTCGTAGACGAAGGCCCAAGCATGAAGCGCATTATGCCGCGTGCAAAAGGTCGTGCAGATCGCATCCTGAAGCGCACCAGCCACATTACTGTGGTTGTGTCCGATCGCTGAGACTCTGGAGACTAGCAATGGGTCAGAAAGTACATCCTAATGGTATTCGCCTGGGTATTGTCAAACCTTGGAACTCTACTTGGTATGCGAATACCAAAGAATTCGCTGACAACCTGGACAGCGACTTTAAAGTTCGTCAATTCCTGACTAAGGAACTGTCGAAAGCTTCCGTTTCTCGCATCGTTATCGAGCGTCCTGCGAAGAGCATCCGTGTGACCATTCACACTGCTCGCCCAGGCATCGTTATCGGCAAGAAAGGTGAAGACGTCGAAAAACTGCGCAAGGTCGTAGCGGACATCGCTGGCGTTCCTGCACAGATCAACATCGCCGAAGTCCGTAAACCGGAACTCGACGCTAAATTGGTTGCTGACAGCATCACTTCTCAGCTGGAACGTCGCGTGATGTTCCGTCGTGCTATGAAGCGTGCAGTACAGAACGCAATGCGTCTTGGCGCTAAAGGTATCAAAGTTGAAGTAAGCGGCCGTCTTGGCGGCGCTGAAATCGCACGTACCGAATGGTACCGCGAAGGTCGTGTTCCATTGCACACTCTGCGTGCGGACATCGACTACAACACATCTGAAGCGCACACCACTTATGGTGTAATCGGCGTTAAGGTATGGATCTTCAAAGGTGAGATCCTGGGTGGTATGGCTGCAGTTGAACAACCGGAACCGGCTGCTCAACCTAAAAAGCAGCAGCGTAAAGGCCGCAAGTAAGGAGAGTCGCTGATGTTACAACCAAAGCGTACAAAATTCCGTAAGGTGCACAAGGGCCGCAACCGTGGTCTGGCGCAAGGTACGGATGTTAGCTTCGGCACTTTCGGTCTGAAAGCTGTTGGCCGTGGCCGTCTGACTGCTCGTCAAATCGAAGCAGCTCGTCGTGCAATGACTCGTGCAGTTAAGCGTCAAGGCAAGATCTGGATCCGTGTATTCCCGGACAAACCGATCACCGAGAAGCCGCTGGAAGTGCGTATGGGTAAAGGTAAGGGTAACGTGGAGTATTGGGTTGCCCTGATCCAGCCTGGTAAGGTCCTGTACGAAATGGACGGCGTGCCAGAAGAGGTTGCCCGCGAGGCATTCAAACTGGCAGCAGCGAAACTGCCGATCAAAACCACCTTTGTAACTAAGACGGTGATGTAATGAAAGCACAAGAGCTGCGTGAAAAAAGCGTTGAAGAGCTGAATGCCGAGCTGCTCAACCTGCTGCGTGAGCAATTCAACTTGCGCATGCAGGCGGCCAGTGGCCAGCTGCAACAAACTCACCTGTTGAAACAAGTGCGTCGTGACGTCGCACGCGTTAAGACTTTACTGACTCAAAAGGCGGGTGTGTAAATGACTGAAGTTATCCGTACCCTGCAGGGTCGTGTTGTTAGCGATAAAATGGAGAAATCCATCGTTGTTGCTATCGAACGTACTGTGAAGCACCCGATCTACGGGAAATTCATCAAACGTACGACCAAGCTGCACGTACATGACGAGAACAACGAATGTGGTACCGGCGACGTGGTGGAAATCCGCGAATGCCGCCCACTGTCCAAGACCAAGTCCTGGACGCTGGTTCGCGTTGTAGAGAAAGCGATTCTGTAATAGAGTAGCTGGCTCTCACTTAATAAACGGCTCAGAAAATGAGCCGTTTATTTTTTCTACCCATACCAAGTAAGCGGTGTTATAATGCTGCGCCCTCGGTTATGGGGCTTTTCAACGGCCTAATTTTTACTTGGGTCTTTAAAGTAGTAGTTGACATTAGCGGAGCACTAAAATGATCCAAGAACAGACTATGCTGAACGTCGCCGACAACTCCGGTGCACGTCGCGTAATGTGTATCAAGGTTCTAGGTGGCTCGCACCGTCGCTACGCAGGCGTCGGCGACATCATCAAAATTACCATCAAGGAAGCAATTCCTCGCGGTAAGGTGAAGAAAGGCGATGTTCTGAAGGCGGTAGTGGTGCGCACCAAGAAGGGTGTACGTCGCCCGGACGGTTCTGTCATTCGCTTCGATGGCAATGCATGCGTTATTTTGAACAATAACAGCGAGCAGCCAATCGGTACGCGTATTTTTGGGCCGGTAACTCGTGAACTGCGTAATGAGAAGTTCATGAAAATTATCTCTCTGGCACCAGAAGTACTCTAAGGAGCGAACATGGCAGCGAAGATCCGTCGTGATGACGAAGTTATCGTGATTACCGGGAAAGACAAAGGTAAGCGCGGTAAAGTAAAAAATGTCCTGTCTGCTGGCAAGGTCATTGTTGAAGGCATCAACCTGGTTAAGAAACACCAGAAGCCGGTTCCGGCTCTGAACCAACCAGGCGGCATTGTTGAAAAAGAAGCTGCAATTCAGGTTTCTAACATTGCTATCTTCAACGCGGCTACCGGCAAGGCTGACCGTGTAGGCTTTAGATTCGAAGACGGCAAAAAAGTCCGTTTCTTCAAATCTAACAGCGAAACTATCAAGTAATTTGGAGTAATACGATGGCGAAACTGCATGATTACTACAAAGACGAGGTAGTCAAACAACTGATGTCTCAGTTTGATTACAACTCTGTCATGCAAGTCCCTCGGGTCGAGAAGATCACCCTGAACATGGGTGTTGGTGAAGCGATTGCTGACAAGAAACTGCTGGATAACGCCGCAGCGGACCTGACAGCTATCTCCGGTCAAAAACCGTTGATCACCAAAGCCCGCAAATCTGTTGCAGGCTTCAAAATCCGTCAGGGCTATCCGATCGGCTGTAAAGTAACTCTGCGTGGCGAACGCATGTGGGAGTTCCTTGAGCGCCTGATCTCCATTGCTGTTCCACGTATCCGTGACTTCCGTGGCCTGTCCGCCAAGTCATTCGATGGCCGTGGCAACTACAGCATGGGCGTGCGTGAGCAAATCATCTTCCCAGAAATCGACTACGACAAAGTCGATCGCGTTCGTGGTTTGGATATTACCATTACCACTACTGCGAAATCTGATGATGAAGGCCGCGCGCTGCTGGCTGCTTTTAACTTCCCGTTCCGCAAGTAAGGCAGGGTTACTGATGGCTAAGCAATCAATGAAAGCACGCGAAGTCAAGCGCGTGAAATTAGCTGACAAGTTCTTTGCAAAACGCGCTGAACTGAAAGCTATTATCTCTGATGTGAACGCATCCGATGAAGATCGTTGGAATGCCGTTCTCAAGCTGCAAACTCTGCCGCGTGATTCCAGCCCGTCTCGTCAGCGTAAACGCTGCCGCCAAACTGGCCGTCCACATGGTTATGTGGGCAAATTCGGGTTGAGCCGTATTAAGCTTCGTGAAGCCGCTATGCGCGGTGAAGTACCAGGCTTGAAAAAGGCTAGCTGGTAATTACCAATTGAATCACGGGAGTAAAGACAGATGAGCATGCAAGATCCGATCGCGGATATGCTGACCCGTATCCGTAACGGTCAAGCCGCGAACAAAGTTGCGGTCACCATGCCTTCCTCCAAGCTGAAAGTGGCAATTGCCAACGTGCTGAAGGAAGAAGGTTTTATTGAAGATTTCAAAATCGAAGGCGACGCCAAGCCTGTTCTGGAAGTGGTACTGAAGTACTTCCAGGGCAAAGCTGTGGTAGAAAGCATTCAACGTATCAGCCGTCCAGGTCTGCGCATCTACAAGAAAAAAGATGAGCTGCCAAAAGTTATGGCCGGTTTGGGTATCGCTGTTGTTTCTACCTCTAAAGGTGTTATGACCGATCGTGCAGCTCGCCAGGCTGGTCTTGGTGGCGAGATTATCTGCTACGTAGCTTAATTCGGGAGGAAAGAATGTCTCGTGTTGCAAAAGCACCCGTCGTCATTCCTGCCGGCGTAGAGGTAAAACTCAACGGTCAGGTTATTTCGATTAAGGGTAAAAACGGCGAGTTGACTCGTACTATCCACGACGCCGTTGAAGTGAAGCAAGAAGCTAACGCACTGACTTTCGCTCCGCGCGAAGGTTTTGCTAACGCATGGGCTCAAGCGGGTACCACGCGCGCTCTGCTGAACGCAATGGTTGTTGGTGTTACCGAAGGCTTCACCAAAAAGCTTCAACTGGTAGGTGTTGGTTATCGTGCTGCCGTTAAAGGCAACGTGGTGAATTTGGCCCTGGGCTTCTCTCACCCTATCGATCACCAGCTGCCGGCAGGTATCACTGCTGAATGCCCAAGCCAAACTGAAATCGTGCTGAAAGGCGCTGATAAGCAGGTAATTGGCCAGGTAGCAGCAGATCTGCGTGCTTACCGTCGTCCTGAGCCTTACAAAGGCAAAGGTGTTCGTTACGCCGACGAAGTCGTGCGTACCAAAGAGGCTAAGAAGAAGTAAGGTAACACTATGGATAAGAAATCTGCTCGTATCCGTCGTGCGACCCGCGCACGCCGCAAGCTCCAAGAGCTGGGTGCAACCCGCCTGGTGGTACATCGTACCCCGCGTCACATTTACGCACAGGTGATTGCTCCAAACGGTTCTGAAGTACTGGTAGCCGCTTCTACTTTAGAAAAAGCTATCGCGGAGCAACTGAAGTATTCCGGTAACAAAGACGCAGCAGCAGCCGTAGGTAAAGCTCTGGCTGAGCGCGCGTTGGAAAAAGGGATTGCGAAAGTATCCTTTGACCGTTCCGGTTTCCAATATCATGGTCGAGTCCAGGCACTGGCAGATGCTGCCCGTGAAGCTGGCCTTCAGTTCTAAGGAAGAGGTTTAAGATGGCTCACATCGAAAAACAAGCTGGCGAACTGCAGGAAAAGCTGATCGCGGTAAACCGCGTATCTAAAACCGTAAAAGGTGGCCGTATTTTCAGCTTTACCGCACTGACTGTAGTTGGTGATGGTAACGGTCGCGTTGGTTTTGGCTACGGCAAAGCACGCGAAGTTCCAGCAGCGATCCAGAAAGCGATGGAAAAAGCCCGTCGCAACATGATGAACGTCGCGCTGAACAGCGGCACCCTGCAGCACCCTGTTAAGGGCGCTCACACGGGTTCTCGCGTGTTCATGCAGCCTGCTCATGAAGGTACCGGTATCATCGCGGGCGGTGCAATGCGCGCCGTTCTCGAAGTTGCTGGGGTGCACAACGTATTGGCTAAAGCTTATGGTTCCACCAACCCGATCAACGTGGTTCGTGCAACTATCGACGCTCTGGCGAATATGAAGTCTCCTGAAATGGTCGCTGCTAAGCGTGGTAAATCCGTTGCCGACATTCTGGGGTAATTGACCATGGCTAAGACTATTAAAGTTACACAAACTCGCAGCTCAATTGGCCGTCTGCCGAAGCATAAAGCTACTCTGCTCGGTCTGGGTCTGCGTCGTATTGGTCACACCGTAGAGCGCGAGGATACTCCTGCTGTTCGCGGTATGGTCAACCTGGTTTCCTACATGGTTAAAGTTGAGGAGTAACAGATGCGTTTAAATACTCTGTCTCCGGCTGAAGGTGCCAAGCATGCGCCTAAGCGTGTAGGTCGTGGTATTGGTTCTGGCCTGGGTAAAACCGGCGGCCGTGGTCACAAAGGTCAGAAGTCTCGTTCTGGCGGTGGCGTACGTCGTGGTTTCGAAGGTGGTCAGATGCCTCTGTACCGTCGTCTGCCGAAATTCGGCTTCACTTCACGCAAAGCGATGATCACGGCAGAAGTTCGTCTGTCTGAACTGGCTCTGGTTGAAGGCGATGTTATCGACCTGAACGCGCTGAAAGCCGCTAACGTAGTTGGTGTCCAGATCGAATTCGCGAAAGTTGTACTTTCTGGCGAAGTCGCTCGTCCGGTAACCCTGCGTGGTCTGCGTGTCACCAAAGGCGCTCGTGCTGCTATCGAGGCTGCTGGCGGTAAAATTGAGGAATAAGTAGCAGATGGCTAAGCAACCAGGATTAGATTTTCAAAGTGCTAAAGGCGGGCTCGGCGAGCTGAAGCGCAGACTTTTGTTTGTCATCGGCGCGCTGATTGTCTTCCGCATCGGCTCTTTCATTCCGATTCCTGGTATCGATGCCACTGTGCTTGCCAAATTGCTTGAGCAGCAGAGAGGCACTATCATTGAAATGTTTAACATGTTCTCTGGTGGTGCCCTCAGCCGTGCTTCTATCTTTGCTCTGGGGATCATGCCGTATATCTCGGCGTCGATCATTATCCAACTGCTGACGGTGGTTCATCCAGCGTTGGCGGAAATCAAGAAAGAAGGGGAGGCTGGCCGTCGTAAGATTAGCCAGTACACCCGTTACGGTACGCTGGTATTGGCCATATTCCAGTCGATCGGTATTGCTACCGGTCTGCCGAATATGCCTGGTATGCAGGGCCTGGTGTTAAATCCAGGCTTTGCATTCTACTTTACTGCGGTTGTGAGCCTGGTAACCGGGACAATGTTCCTGATGTGGCTGGGTGAGCAGATTACTGAACGCGGTATCGGCAACGGTATCTCGATCATTATCTTCGCGGGTATTGTAGCGGGGCTCCCGCCGGCAGTGGCCCATACTATCGAGCAAGCGCGGCAAGGCGACCTGCACTTCCTCCTGCTGCTGTTGGTTGCAGTATTGGTGTTTGCAGTAACCTTCTTCGTTGTTTTCATCGAGCGTGGTCAACGTCGTATCGTCGTTAACTATGCGAAGCGTCAACAAGGTCGTCGTGTTTATGCAGCACAGAGCACACATTTACCGTTGAAAGTGAACATGGCGGGTGTTATCCCGGCGATTTTCGCTTCCAGCATTATTCTGTTCCCGGCCACGATTGCATCATGGTTTGGGGGCGGTACCGGTTGGAACTGGCTGACTACGATTTCGCTGTATTTGCAGCCAGGGCAACCGCTTTATGTGTTACTCTATGCGTCTGCAATCATCTTCTTCTGTTTCTTCTACACGGCGTTGGTCTTCAACCCGCGTGAGACAGCAGATAACCTGAAGAAGTCCGGTGCCTTCGTACCAGGAATTCGTCCGGGAGAGCAAACGGCGAAGTATATCGATAAAGTAATGACGCGTTTAACCCTGGTGGGCGCGATGTACATTACTTTCATCTGCCTGATCCCGGAGTTCATGCGTGATGCAATGAAAGTACCATTCTACTTTGGTGGTACCTCGCTACTGATCGTGGTTGTCGTCATCATGGACTTTATGGCTCAAGTGCAAACTCTGATGATGTCAAGTCAGTACGAGTCTGCATTGAAGAAAGCAAATCTGAAAGGCTATAACCGCTAGTCAGATTCGTTTGAGAAGTTACGGAGAGTAAAAATGAAAGTTCGTGCTTCCGTCAAGAAATTATGTCGTAACTGCAAAATCGTTAAGCGTAACGGTGTCGTTCGTGTGATTTGCAGCGCCGAGCCGAAGCATAAACAGCGTCAAGGCTGATTATCTCGCATATTTTTCTTGCAAAGTTGGGTTGAGCTGGCTAGATTAGCCAGCCAATCTTTTGTATGTCGCACTGCAACACTATTTGAGTATCCTGAAAACGGGCTTTTCAGAATGGTGTTGCTGTATAAAATAGTAGGAGTGCATAGTGGCCCGTATAGCAGGCATTAACATTCCTGATCATAAACATACCGTTATCGCCTTAACGTCGATCTTCGGTATCGGTAAAACCCGTTCACAGGCTATCTGTGCATCCACGGGTATTGCTGAAAATGTTAAGATCAGTGAGCTGTCTGAAGAGCAAATCGAAAAGCTTCGTGATGCAGTTGCCAAATACACCGTTGAGGGTGATTTGCGTCGTGAAATTACCCTGAGCATCAAGCGTCTTATGGACCTTGGTTGCTATCGTGGTTTGCGTCATCGTCGTGGTCTGCCGGTACGCGGTCAGCGCACCAAGACCAACGCTCGTACCCGTAAGGGTCCGCGCAAGCCGATCAAGAAATAATCGGGGTTATTGAATAATGGCAAAGGCACCTGTTCGTACACGTAAGCGTGTAAGAAAGCAAGTCTCTGACGGCGTGGCTCATATCCATGCTTCTTTCAACAACACCATCGTTACCATCACTGATCGTCAGGGTAATGCTTTGGGTTGGGCAACAGCCGGTGGTTCCGGTTTCCGTGGTTCTCGTAAGTCCACTCCGTTCGCAGCACAGGTTGCAGCAGAACGTTGTGCTGACGCAGTAAAAGAATACGGTATCAAGAACCTGGAAGTTATGGTTAAAGGACCTGGTCCTGGTCGTGAGTCTACTATCCGCGCTCTGAACGCGGCTGGTTTCCGCATCACTAACATTACTGATGTGACTCCGATCCCTCATAACGGTTGTCGTCCGCCGAAAAAGCGCCGCGTGTAACGCAGCTTTTAGGATTGTTGGAGAAAGAAAATGGCAAGATATTTGGGTCCTAAGCTCAAGCTGAGCCGTCGTGAGGGCACAGACCTGTTCCTTAAGTCTGGCGTTCGCGCGATCGATTCCAAGTGTAAAATTGAACAAGCACCTGGTCAGCACGGTGCGCGTAAACCGCGTCTGTCTGATTACGGTGTTCAGTTGCGTGAGAAGCAGAAAGTTCGCCGTATGTACGGCATTCTGGAGCGTCAATTCCGTAACTATTACAAAGAAGCAACCCGCCTGAAGGGCAACACCGGTGAAAACCTGTTGCAGCTGCTGGAAGGTCGTCTGGACAACGTTGTTTACCGTATGGGCTTCGGCGCTACTCGTGCAGAGTCACGTCAGCTGGTTAGCCACAAAGCAGTTATGGTAAACGGTCGCGTTGTTAACATCGCTTCTTATCAGGTATCTCCGAATGACGTAGTCAGCATCCGCGAGAAAGCTAAAAAGCAGTCTCGTGTTAAAGCTTCTCTGGAGCTGGCTGAGCAGCGTGAAAAGCCGACTTGGCTGGAAGTTGATGCTGCTAAGATGGAAGGCGTGTTCAAGCGTATGCCTGAACGTACCGATCTGTCTGCGGACATTAACGAACACCTGATCGTCGAGCTTTACTCCAAGTAAAGCTTAGTACCAAAGAGAGGACACAATGCAGGGTTCTGTGACAGAGTTTCTAAAACCGCGCCTGGTAGATATCGAGCAAGTCAGTTCGACGCACGCCAAGGTGACCCTTGAGCCTTTAGAGCGTGGCTTTGGCCATACTCTTGGCAACGCACTGCGCCGTATTCTGCTTTCATCTATGCCGGGTTGCGCGGTGACCGAGGTTGAGATTGATGGTGTACTGCATGAGTACAGCACCAAAGAAGGCGTACAGGAAGATATCCTGGAGATCCTGCTCAACCTGAAAGGGCTGGCGGTGAGAGTTCAAGGCAAAGACGAAGTTATTCTTACCCTGAATAAATCTGGCATTGGCCCTGTGACCGCTGCCGACATCACCCATGATGGTGATGTCGAAATCGTCAAGCCTCAGCACGTGATCTGCCACCTGACTGATGAGAACGCGGCTATCAGCATGCGTATCAAAGTTCAGCGCGGTCGCGGTTATGTGCCGGCTTCTGCCCGAATTCATTCGGAAGAAGATGAGCGCCCAATCGGTCGTCTGTTGGTTGACGCCTGCTACAGCCCTGTAGAGCGTATCGCCTACAATGTTGAAGCTGCGCGTGTAGAACAGCGTACTGACTTGGATAAGCTGGTCATCGAGATGGAGACCAATGGCACGATCGATCCTGAAGAGGCGATCCGCCGTGCGGCCACCATTCTGGCTGAACAACTTGAAGCTTTCGTTGACCTGCGTGATGTACGTCAGCCGGAAGTTAAAGAAGAGAAACCGGAATTCGATCCGATCTTGCTGCGCCCTGTTGACGATCTGGAATTGACTGTCCGCTCTGCTAACTGCCTCAAGGCAGAAGCTATCCACTACATCGGTGATCTGGTACAGCGTACCGAGGTTGAGTTGCTGAAAACGCCAAACCTGGGTAAAAAATCTCTTACCGAGATTAAAGACGTGCTGGCCTCACGTGGTCTGTCTCTGGGCATGCGCCTGGAAAACTGGCCGCCGGCAAGCATTGCTGACGAGTAACCGGATCACAGGTTAAGGTTTTACTGAGAAGGATAAGGTCATGCGCCATCGTAAGAGTGGTCGTCAACTGAACCGTAACAGCAGCCATCGCCAGGCTATGTTCCGTAACATGGCCGGCTCTTTGGTTCGTCATGAGATCATCAAGACGACCCTGCCAAAAGCAAAAGAGCTGCGTCGCGTTGTTGAGCCGCTGATTACTCTTGCCAAGACCGACAGCGTAGCTAATCGTCGTCTGGCATTCGCCCGTACTCGTGATAACGAGATCGTGGCAAAACTGTTTAACGAGCTGGGCCCGCGTTTCGCGAGCCGTGCCGGTGGTTACACTCGCATTCTGAAGTGTGGCTTCCGCGCAGGCGACAACGCGCCGATGGCATACATCGAGCTGGTTGATCGTGCTGAGTCTCAAGCAGAAGTAGCAACTGCAGAGTAATCTGTAGACGCGTAAAAAAACCGGGCTTGCCCGGTTTTTTTACGTCCAAACCCAGCCAAATGTGCGTAATTCCCCCGCTGCGCTTAAGATCCCCGTCCCTATCCGCTATGCTAAGGCTTAATCATTAGGCTAACCGAGGCTGTCTTTCATGGGGCTGCTCGATCAATGGGCGGAGCGCCATATCCTTGATGCCCAGGATAAAGGCGAGTTCGACAATCTGCCCGGCCAGGGTCAACCGTTGGCGCTGGAAGATGACAGCGCGGTGCCGGCTGAACTGCGCGCCGGTTACCGTTTGCTGAAAAATGCCGGTTACCTGCCGCCGGCGCTGGAAGATCGCAAAGAGGCGTTGACCGTTGCTCGTTTGCTGCAAGGGATTAACAGTGAGCATCAGGACTATGTCGAACTCAGCAAACGCATGGCGCTGCTGGAGCACCGGTTGCGTCAGGCTGGGATGAGTACGGATTTCTTGCATGGTGAATATCAGCGTGCATTGGACGGCAAATTCACCCGGGAGGAGAAGTAATGTTCAAGATAGGTCAGTTGGCCAAGCTTGCCGAAGTGACGCCGGATACCGTGCGTTACTATGAAAAGCAGGGCATGATGGATCACAATGTCCGCACCGAAGGTGGTTATCGGCTCTACACCGAGCAGGATCTGCAGCGGCTGCGCTTCATTCGCTATGCCAAGCAGCTGGGATTTACTCTGGAAACGATCGCTGAGCTGCTGTCGATCCGCGTCGATCCTGAACATCATACCTGCCAGGAGTCGAAGTCGATCGTCGATGCGCGCCTGAGCGAAGTGGAAAGCAAGTTGGCGGAGTTGACTCGCATGCGCGAATCGCTGAAGCGGCTGAGTGATGCCTGCTGCGGTACTGCCCATACCAGCAATTATTGTTCTATTCTGGAAGCCTTGGAACAGGGCGCCAGCGATGAAAAAGGCAAAAAAGGTTGCTGACGGCACTTTAATTTTTATACCGCCGGCAGTATTATCGCCCCGTTTTATCACCACACCTTTTACAGGAGCATTATCATGACGAAATATCGTCACACTAAAGGTCAGATTCAAGATAACGCCATTGAGGCGCTGCTGCATGATCCGCTATTCCGTCAACGAGTAGAAAAGAATGTGAAAGGCAAAGGCAGCTATCGGCGTAAAGAAAAATACAGCAAAGGCGGTAACTGGGAGGCCAGTGGTAAACTATCAAGCGATAATTTACCACTGGCCTTCTGGTTTTAAGGCATTAAAAAAGCCACCTTCGTCAGGTGGCTTTTTATTGGCATAACCAAACGCTGTTTTATAGTTTTGGCTGCTGTTGCTGGCTCAGCAGGTCACGGATTTCCGTCAGCAGTTTCTCTTCTGCGGTAGGTGCTGGCGGCGCTGCCGGCGCTTCTTCCTGCTTGCGGCGCATTTTGTTCATCAATTTAATTGCCAGGAAGATGGCGAAGGCGACAATCACGAAGTCGAATACGGTTTGAATGAATGAACCGTAGTTCATTACCACCGCCGGTACGGCGCCCTGAGCTTCACGTAATACCAGATGGAATTGTTTAAAGTCGACGCCGCCGATCAGTAACCCCAGTGGTGGCATGATGATATCGGCCACGAAGGACGAAACAATCTTGCCGAATGCGGCACCGATAATCACACCGACGGCCAGATCGACCACGTTGCCACGCATGGCAAATTCGCGAAACTCTTTCAACATACTCATAGAACGCACCCCTTGCAGAATTAATAACTCAAGTTTAACAAAGCAATTTCCCTTTGCCACAAAAGGAGAGAAGTTTTATCTCCTCCCAAGGCAGAGAACAACTACGCGATTATAGACCACCGCCTAATAAATTTGTTCTACAAGAAGAACGGGCTCGGTTGGAACAGGCGTTCAACGTCCGGCACGAATTTCTTGTCGGTAATAAACATGATGACGTGATCGCCCTGTTCGATTTTGCTGTTGCCGTTGGCGATGATCACGTCGTCGCCACGTACGATCGCGCCGATGGTGGTACCCGGTGGCAGCTTGATGTCTTCGACGATGCGGCCGACCACTTTGGACGTGCTTTCATCGCCGTGGGCAATCGCTTCGATCGCTTCCGCCACGCCGCGGCGCAGCGACGAGACGCTGACGATATCCGCTTTGCGCACGTGCCCCAACAGGGCGGAGATGGTCGCCTGCTGCGGCGAAATGGCGATATCGATCACGCTGCCCTGCACCAGATCGACATAGGCGCGGCGCTGGATCAAGACCATCACCTTCTTGGCGCCCATGCGCTTGGCCAGCATGGCGGACATGATGTTGGCCTCATCGTCGTTGGTGATGGCGATGAAGACATCCACTTGTTCGACGTGCTCTTCGGCCAGCAGCTCCTGGTCGGAGGCATCGCCGTAGAACACGATGGTATCGTGCAGCTGCTCGGCCAGTTCGGCGGCGCGTTGCTGGTTCCGCTCGATCAGTTTGACGTTGTAGTCTTTTTCCAGCTTGGCGGCCAGGCCGGCGCCGACGTTGCCGCCGCCGACGATCATGATGCGCTTATAGGGTTTTTCCAGCCGCTGCAGTTCGCTCATCACCGCGCGGATGTGCTGTGATGCGGCGACGAAGAAGACTTCATCACCGGCTTCGATAATGGTCGAGCCTTGCGGACGTATTGGTCTGTCCTGGCGGAAAATAGCGGCGACGCGGGTGTCGATATGCGGCATGTGTTCGCGCATCGAAGAGAGCGCATTGCCGACCAGCGGGCCGCCGTAATAGGCTTTTACCGCAGCGATGCTGACCTTGCCTTCGGCGAAGTTGACCACCTGCAGCGCGCCGGGGTATTCAATCAGCTTGTAGATATAGTCGATGACCAGCTGCTCCGGTGAAATCAGATGGTCGATCGGCACCGCTTCCGGCAGGAACAGTTTCTCCGACTCGCGGATATATTCCGGCGCGCGGATACGGGCGATGCGGTTGGGGGTATTGAACAGAGAATAGGCGATCTGGCAGGCAACCATGTTGGTTTCGTCGGAGTTGGTGACGGCGACCAGCATGTCGGCGTCTTCTGCGCCGGCTTCGCGCAGCACCCGAGGATGAGAGCCGTGCCCCTGAACCACCCGCAGATCGAATTTATCCTGCAGCTGACGCAGCCGGCCGGAATCGGTATCGACGACGGTGATATCATTGTTTTCACCCACCAGGTTTTCCGCCAGCGTCCCGCCAACCTGACCGGCACCAAGAATAATTATTTTCATCGTGTTCTCTGCTTCACACTGAAAGACTTAGGGCGCGCACGCACGCCCCGAAGCATTACATTTTAATCAGCTTAGCGTAAAAGAAGCCATCGCCGTCCTCGGGATGCGGGATATTCTGCCGCCCCGGCCGCTGCGCATCGCCGGTTTCAACCAGCTTGGCATCGGCGTGGCGCTGCAAGAACGCGGCGATCTGGCTGCTGTTTTCATCTGGCAGGATAGAGCAGGTAGCGTAAACCATCACGCCGCCCGATTTCAGATGGGGCCAGACGGCTTCCAGGATGTCGGCCTGCAGCGTGGCGAGTTCGGCGATGTCGCGATCGCGGCGCAGCCATTTGATGTCGGGGTGACGGCGGATCACGCCGGTGGCGGAACAAGGCGCGTCCAGCAGGATCCGGTCGAACAGCTTGTCACCGCACCATTGCTGCGGGGTGCGGCCATCGCCCAGCTTAACCTCTGCGTGCAAACGCAGGCGCTGCAGGTTTTCCTTCACTCGCGCCAGGCGCTGTTCGTCGATATCGACCGCCATGACGTGCGCTTTCGGCGCCGCTTCCAGAATATGCGTGGTTTTGCCGCCAGGCGCGGCGCACAAATCGAGGATCTGTTCACCGTCTTGCGGATCCAATAGATCGACACAGCCCTGGGCTGAGGCATCTTGCACGGTGACCCAGCCGTCGGCGAACCCAGGCAGATCGGTCACGGCGCAAGGCGCCAGCAAACGCACCGCGTCGGCATAGTCTGAATGAGGCTCCGCGGCGATGCCTGCGTCGGTCAACAACTGCAGATAAGCTTCGCGGGTGTGATGCAGGCGGTTGACGCGCAGCCACATTGGTGGCTTCTGGTTATTGGCGTCGACGATCTGTTCCCAGTTGGCGGGATAGGCTTGTTGAATGCGTTTCAGCAACCAGCTCGGGTGCAGATAGCGGCTGTCATTGTTGGCGGCGCGCTGCAGCAGCTCTTCCTGCTGGCGCTGGAATTGCCGCAAGACGCCGTTAATCAGGCCTTTCAACTGTGGGCGTTTCAGCGCCACCGCGCCTTCCACGGTTTCGGCCAATACGGCGTGCGGCGGGATACGGGTATACAGCAGCTGATACAGGCCGACCATCAGCAGATAGTGCAGCGTACGCTGCTTGCCGGTCAGCGGCTTGGCCATCAATTGTTGAATGCACCATTCGAGCTGCGGCAGCACGCGCAATGTGCCGAAGCACAGTTCCTGCAGCAACCCGCGGTCCTTATCGCTGATGGCGGTTTGCAGCGCCGGCAGGACAGTGCTGAGCGACTGCCCTTGATCCAGCACCTGGCCGATGGCTTTGGCAGCGATGCTGCGGAGATTGTAATTATTTTTCATAGGCTGAAGCTGATAACGATCGGCATTAAGAAAATAACGGCCCGGCGATGAACGGCCGGGCAGTGGGGTGACTTACAGCCGGTTACCCGGGGTAAACCATTCACGGCGTGAATTTAACAGGTCCTGCGCCGACATCGGTTTCTTGCCGGCGGGCTGCAGTTGGATCAGATTGAGGATGCCGTCGGCGGTCGCCACCTGAATGCCGTGCTTGTCGGCATGGACAACGGTGCCCGGCTCCGCATTGGCGCTTTGCGCCAGTACGCTGGCTTGCCAGACTTTCACCGGTTGCTCGTCGATAGTGAAGTAGCTGATCGGCCAAGGGTTGAAGGCGCGGATGCAGCGCTCCAGTTGTTCGGCGGAAAGTGTCCAGTCCAGGCGAGCTTCTTCTTTGCTCAGCTTCTCGGCGTAGGTGACCAGCGCGTCGTCCTGCACTTCGCGGGTGGCGCTGCCGTCGGCCATTTGGCGCAGCGTCGTCAGCATGCCCTGCGGGCCGAGCTGCGCCAGCTTGTCGTAGAGACTGGCGCTGGTATCGCTGCTCTCAATCGGGCAGGCAATCTTGTGCATCATGTCGCCGGTATCGAGACCGACGTCCATCTGCATGATGGTCACGCCGGTTTCGCTGTCGCCGGCCCAGAGCGAGCGCTGGATCGGCGCCGCACCGCGCCAGCGAGGCAGCAGCGAGCCATGTACGTTGATGCAACCGAGACGCGGCATATCCAGCACCGCCTGCGGCAGGATCAGCCCGTAGGCAACCACCACCATCACGTCGGCGTTAAGATCGGCCACCAGGCGCTGGTTCTCTTCGGGGCGCAGCGATTTGGGCTGAAATACCGGCAGTTGGTGTTGCTCAGCCAGCACTTTTACCGGGCTTGGCGTCAGCTTGTTGCCGCGGCCTGCCGGGCGGTCGGGCTGGGTAAAAACGCCGACAATCTGGTGCTCAGATGACAACAGCGCGTCAAGATGACGCGCTGCGAAGTCTGGTGTTCCGGCGAAAATAATCCGTAAAGAGTCAGACACGTTGATTTCCTGATCGGTTAGGCGCGGGCTTGAAGCTTGGCCATTTTTTCCAGTTTCTGACGAATGCGCTGACGCTTGAGCGGCGACAGGTAATCGACGAACAGTTTACCCATCAGGTGATCCATCTCGTGCTGGATGCAGATCGCCAGCAGATCGTCCGCTTCCAGTTCGAAAGGTTTGCCTTCGCGATCCAGCGCGCGGATCTTCACCTGCGCGGCACGTGGTACCAACGCACGCTGCTCGGGAATGGAAAGACAGCCTTCCTCGATGCCGGTTTCGCCGCTCTTTTCCAGCAGCTCCGGGTTGATCAGCACCAGGCGCTGATCGCGATTCTCGGAGACGTCGATCACGATAATGCGCTGATGGATATCCACCTGAGTCGCAGCCAGGCCAATGCCTTCCTCTGCGTACATGGTTTCAAACATATCATCCACGATGCGCTGGATATCTGCATTGACTTCTTTTACCGGCGCTGCGATTTTGCGCAGACGCTCGTCTGGGAAATGTAATACCTGCAAGACTGACATATATCTTTAGATCTGTATCCGAGTAATGAACGAGGTTTAACCTCTATTCTAGACATTTCCCGGCCTGATTGACAGCATTGCGCACCAATTGCTCAGATTGGTAATACCACCGTTTTTGCTGAGGGAACAGACGATGCGGCCGGAAGAGATCGCTTTACGGATGCGAGGGGTAACGGGGCTGCAGACCGTCGTGGCCAGCCGGTTCGTGCGGCAGCTATCGCAAATGGGGCGCGAGCCTCGCAGCGCGTTGCGTGAACTGGGGTTGAACGAGCGGCAGCGGGCGCAGTTCAACCAAGCGGATCCCGCTTATCTGGCGGCCAGCCTGCGTTGGCTGGAACTGCCGGCGCACCGCATGCTGAACTATGGGGCGGCCGGCTATCCGGAACGCCTGGCCCAGATCGATGATGCGCCGCTGTTTTTGCTGATCGAGGGCGATCCTCAAGCGTTGCTGCGCCCGCAGCTCGCCATGGTTGGCAGCCGGCAGTTCAGCCACTACGGCGAGCGTTGGGCCAATCATTTCGCCGCGGAATTGGCGCGTTGCGGTTTCACCATCACCAGCGGTTTGGCGATCGGCATCGACGGCATTTGCCATCGCGCAGCGCTGGCGGCCGGCGGTTGCACGGTAGCGGTATTGGGCAGCGGGTTGGCCAATGTTTATCCACGCCGGCACCGCAGGCTCGCGGAGCAGATTGTCGAGCAGGGCGGCGCGGTGATTTCGGATCATTTGGTCACCGATTTGCCTCTGGCCGACCATTTTCCGCGCCGCAACCGTATTATCAGCGGGCTGAGCCAGGGCGTTCTGGTCATAGAAGCCTCGTTGCGCAGCGGCACCCTGGTGACGGCCCGCTATGCGCTGGAGCAGGGGCGTGAGGTATTCGCCTTGCCGGGGCCGTTAGGGAACCCGATGAGCGAAGGCACGCACTGGCTAATTCAGCAGGGCGCGCATCTGGTTACCGGGCCGAAAGATATCGCAGAATTGCTGGGAAGCGGCCTTCAATGGCTGCCACTGAACGAAAATACAACTATTTGTGCGTCGCAGGCTGAAGTTGAATTGCCATTTGCCGATGTGTTGGCTAACGTAGGAGATGAGGTGACACCTGTTGACGTCGTCGCTGAACGTGCCGGCCAACCTGTGCCAGTGGTGGTAATCAAGTTACTCGAACTGGAGTTAGCAGGGTGGATCGCAGCTGTACCCGGCGGCTATGTCCGAATAAGGAGGGCAAGCCATGTTCGACGTACTCATGTACTTGTTTGAAACTTATATCCACAATGAACCAGAGATGCGCGTCGATCAGGATCAACTGACCGATGATCTCGCCCAGGCGGGGTTTCATCGGGATGATATCTACAACGCGTTGAATTGGCTTGAGAAGCTGGCTGACCTGCAAGAAGGTCAAAATGCGCCTTACTTTATGGATGCCGATCCGCTGGCAATGCGGATCTACACCGAAGAGGAAAGCGCGCGTTTGGACGCCGGCTGCCGTGGTTTTCTCCTGTTCCTGGAACAGATTCAGGTATTGAACCTCGAAACCCGTGAAATGGTTATCGACCGTGTTATGGCTTTGGATAATGCGGAATTCGATCTCGAAGATCTGAAATGGGTCGTGTTGATGGTGCTGTTTAATATTCCCGGATATGAAAGCGCCTATCAGCAAATGGAAGAACTGTTGTTTGAAGTGAACGAAGGTTATCTGCATTGAGCCGATAACGCGCATAGAAGACGTTATGACAAAAAACGCGATTTTTGCCGCCAGGCAAAATGAACCCTGTCCGGAATGCGGGGCCGAGCTGGTGATCCGTAGCGGTCGCCACGGCCCCTTCCTCGGCTGTTCCCAGTACCCTGAATGCCAATATATTCGGCCGCTGAAAGCGCAGGCCGACGGGCATGTCGTCAAGGTGCTGGATGGGCAGCAGTGCCCGAAGTGTCAGGCGACGTTGGTGCTGCGCCAGGGGCGCTATGGCATGTTTATCGGTTGCAGCGATTATCCGCAGTGCGATCACACTGAAGTGATCGATAAGCCTGATGAAACCGCCATTACCTGTCCGCAGTGCGGTCAGGGCAAGCTGTTGCAGCGTAAATCGCGCTACGGCAAGGTTTTTCATTCCTGCGATCGTTATCCGGAATGCCAATTCGCCCTCAATGTTAAACCCGTCGCCGGTGAATGCGCCTATTGCCATTACCCGCTGCTGATGGAAAAACGTACGGCAAAAGGCCCCGTCCTGTGCTGTGCCAGCAAGCTGTGCGGAAAACCCGTCGCGACTACAGAATAATCACATCATGAACTCAGAATTAAGCCCGAACCTTTTATCTATCATCGATGCTTTGCATCAACAGCAGGTGATTGCCTATCCCACCGAAGCGGTATTCGGCCTGGGGTGTGATCCCGACAGCGAACAGGCGGTCAATGCTTTGCTGGCATTGAAACAGCGGCCGTGGGAAAAGGGGCTGATTCTGATCGCCGCCGACTATGCGCAGCTTAAGCCCTATATCGACGACAGCGCGCTCAGCGAACAGCAGCGCGTGACGATGTTCGCCAGCTGGCCTGGGCCGGTAACCTGGGTGTTGCCTGCCCGGCCGGAGACGCCGCGCTTGCTGACCGGGCGTTTCAGCTCGCTGGCGGTGCGCGTCAGCGATCATCCGTTGGTGCAGCAACTGTGCCGGCAGTACGGCAAGCCGCTGGTGTCGACCAGCGCCAATCTCAGTGGGCTGGAGCCGTGCCGCAGTGCGGATGAAGTCGCGCGGCAATTCGGCGAGGCTTTCCCGGTATTGGCCGGCGAGGTGGGTGGCCGTCTTAATCCTTCCGAAATCAGAGATGCTCTGACCGGCGAACAGATCCGTCAGGGCTAGAGGTAATGGGCATGGAGAAGTTTGCGGTATTTGGCAACCCTATTGGTCACAGCAAGTCGCCGCGAATTCATGCGCTGTTCGCTGCCCAGACTGGCATTGAGCATCCCTATGGAGCGGTGTTGGCGCCGTTGGACGGTTTTGAAACCAGCCTGCAGGCGTTTATCCACGCCGGAGGGATGGGGGCGAACGTCACGGTGCCTTTCAAAGAGCGCGCTTATGAGGCCGCTTCCGAGCTGAGCGAGCGCGCAGCGATGGCCGGCGCGGTCAATACCCTGAAGGTATTGCCGAATGGCGGTCTATTGGGGGACAACACCGACGGCATCGGTTTGCTGACCGATCTGCAGCGTCAGCAATTGATCCGGCCGCAGGATCGCATCTTGCTGGTGGGGGCCGGCGGCGCGGCGCGCGGCGTGATCCTGCCGCTGCTGTCTTTCGGCTGCCAGCTCACGATCACCAACCGCACCTTCAGCCGCGCCGAGGAGTTGGCCGACGCTTTCCGGCATCTGGGAGAGATCTCGGCGGCGCCGATGGATCAACTGAATCAGCAAGCGTTCGATCTGGTGATCAACGCGACGGCGTCCGGCATCAGCGGGGAGATCCCGGCGTTGCCCGCAGGTGTGGTGAACGCGCAAACCCGTTGCTATGACATGTTCTATCAGCAGGGCGTCACGCCGTTCCTGGCCTGGGCGCAGCAGCAAGGGGCAACGGAATATGCCGATGGGTTGGGCATGCTGGTGGGGCAGGCGGCGCATGCTTTCCTGCTTTGGCACGGAGTGATGCCAGAGATCGAGCCGGTATTGCGCCAGCTGCGCAGCGAACTGGCGGCATAATTCCCACCCCGTTCTCTATATAGGGAACGGGGTGGCCGTCAGATGTCTTCCGACAGGTATTCGTCTTTCCAACGCACATAGTTGTTAGAAGAATAAAGCAATCCTTCCAACTCGGCGGCGGTCAACGGCCGAACCTGGCGTGCCGGGCTCCCCATATAGAGATAGCCGCTGGCCAGCCGTTTGCCCGGCGCCACCAAACTGCCAGCGCCAATCATTACGTCGTCTTCTACTACTACACCGTCCAACAGGATCGATCCCATACCGACCAGCACCCGGTTGCCGATGGCGCAGCCGTGCAGCATGGCTTTATGGCCCACGGTCACGTCTTCCCCAATCAGCAGGGGATAACCGTCTGGGTTGTGTTCGGAACGGTGAGTCACATGCAGTACGCTGCCGTCCTGAATATTGCTGCGCGCGCCGATCTTTACCGCATTGACGTCACCGCGGATAGCGACCAGCGGCCAGATACTGACGTCATCCGCCAGATCGACGTCGCCGATCACGACGCTGGAAGGATCGATCAAGACACGCTGACCGAGTTTGGGGGTGTATTGAAGATAAGAACGTACTGCATCGGACATAGTGCTGCCTCACGTCGGGATCATATTTACCGGCAATACTAGACCCTGGCGATGGAATTACAACCAACGGCAGCGCCGGATCCTGCTGAAAATGGCCCTGATCGCACAAGATCCACACGGAAGGGCTGAAAAGTGTGCAAACAGAAAGAAAAGATCAAAAAAGGGGTTGTGCAAAAAACTCGGATCCCTATAATGCGCCTCCATCGACACGGCGCAAGTGATTCACTTCACACAGCGGCCGGGAAGAAAGAGAAAAAATCCTGAAAATTAGGGTTGACTCTGAAAGAGGAAAGCGTAATATACGCCACCTCGAGTTAGCAAGCGAAAGCGCCTAACTCACTGCTCTTTAACAATTTATCAGACAATC
>NZ_JBJNLC010000011.1:0-5727 GCF_052169255.1 Serratia sp. CY29653
ATCATCAACCATGTCGCATTTGTTCATGAATACGATGATGAAAGGAACGCCAACCTGACGACCCAGCAGGATGTGCTCACGGGTCTGAGGCATTGGGCCGTCAGTCGCAGCAACTACCAAGATCGCGCCGTCCATCTGCGCAGCACCGGTGATCATGTTTTTCACGTAGTCGGCGTGCCCTGGGCAGTCAACGTGCGCGTAGTGACGAGTCGGGGTGTCATACTCAACGTGAGAGGTGTTGATGGTGATACCACGAGCTTTTTCTTCTGGCGCGTTATCGATCTGGTCGAAAGCACGTGCAGAACCGCCGTAGGTTTTAGCCAGTACGGTAGTGATCGCTGCAGTCAGGGTAGTTTTACCGTGGTCAACGTGGCCGATAGTACCGACGTTAACGTGCGGTTTTGTACGTTCAAACTTTTCTTTAGACATCGATTGTCCCTCTAAGACACGGATAAATCGGTGGTATCACCACATCAACCAAGCATTTGCTCGTTGAATCCAGAACAGAAAGAAAATCAGGGGGCGAGAAATTAAGAAGTGGTGCTGATAGGCAGATTCGAACTGCCGACCTCACCCTTACCAAGGGTGCGCTCTACCAACTGAGCTATATCAGCACATCTTGGAGCGGGCAGTGGGAATCGAACCCACATCATCAGCTTGGAAGGCTGAGGTAATAGCCATTATACGATGCCCGCATCCTGGAACTCGGCTACCTGATTTTTCTGTAGAATTTTGGGATGGAGCAGGATTGTTCATCACTCGGCTCGCATCCTTCGGGCCGGCTGCGCCTAGCGCTGCACAGCTCGAACCTTGCCGAAGGCTTTCGCCCTCTCCTCCCGCTATCAACCGTTGCGGCATTTATCGCATTTCAGTTAATCGCCGAAGGCAAGATTTGGTGGTGGGGGAAGGATTCGAACCTTCGAAGTCTGTGACGGCAGATTTACAGTCTGCTCCCTTTGGCCGCTCGGGAACCCCACCAGATTTTAACTACTTGTGACTTGAATGGTGCCGGCTACCGGAATCGAACTGGTGACCTACTGATTACAAGTCAGTTGCTCTACCTACTGAGCTAAGCCGGCATCAAGTGCAGCGCATTCTAGGTAGAGCGGGCGACCTATGCAACAAAAAAATTGCTTTGCGCGCACTTTCGCTCACAAATCAGTCAATTTTGCATACTGTCATGCAATTCGCAGCCTGCGGCGTGCAAACATTCATCACTCGCGGCAATCATTCTCTACAATTTTATCCACTTTTTGCAAGCCTTGAGCGCCGCTTTCTCCGTGTCGGGCTTCTCAAAACACTTAACCCGCAACGGTAAACTGTGAGCGGGATCGATGCACCAAAAAGGGGATACCTGCCCCGGACCGAGGCGTGAGCTACACTGATCCCTCACCCTTTTGCCGTCGTCATGCCTTTCGCCGCTGTGGCTCAGTTATTGCTTCTCTTCATTACCCCCATATCTGGAGGAATGACTCATGAAAATAGTGCCTATCAACGCCGCTACGCTGCCGATTTACCGGGATGAATTAGCCCGCCTGTTGACCGATGCCGTCACGCACGGCGCTTCTGTCGGTTACGACACCTTAATCCCTCACGAAGACGCCGAGAGTTACTTCCACAGTCTGCGACCGGCCCTGGCTAAAGGTGAACTGCTGCTGTGGATTGCCCGCGACGAGCGCGGCGTCGTTGGCACCGTGCAACTCGAACTCTGTCAGAAGCCGAACGGCCGTAATCGTGCGGAGGTGGTGAAGCTGTTGGTGCATAGCCGCGCTCGCCGCAACGGCGTAGGTCAGGCGCTGATGAAGACGCTGGAGCACGTAGCGCTGCAGCAGCAACGCGGGCTATTGTACCTGGATACGCAGGCCGGTTCGGCAGCAGAAGCGCTTTATCGCAGCCTGGGTTATCGCTGTTTGGGCGAGCTGCCGGATTATGCGGCGGGGCCCGATGGGCATTACCATCCGACCGTTATTTATTATAAACGCCTGTTCACCGTGAACCAACCTTCGCGCGCCATCGCCAGTTAACCTTCAGGCGGTATCCGGCCCCGATGATGCCGCCTTGCAACCCCGCTTTATCAACTGCGCGCCGCTTCGCACAATTGACATAAACTGCTGCCTATCGACAACTTTTGCGAAAAAAGTCTACGCCAAAAACGAAGCTGTCTATAATATGCAGCTTGTTTATTCTCTGGAGTTGGCGTCCGGCGCCTTTCCCAACCTGCGTTAACAGGCAGAATTTGGCTTATGATAAAAAGAGATCAATCTTTAGCAACGCCTTACCTACAGTTCGATCGTACCCAATGGGCGGCGTTGCGAGATTCGGTGCCGCTGACGTTGTCGGAAGAAGAGATCGTTAAACTGAAAGGGATTAACGAAGATCTCTCGTTGGAAGAAGTTGCGCAGATTTATCTGCCGCTGTCACGGCTGTTGAACTTCTATATCAGTTCCAACCTGCGCCGACAGGCGGTGCTGGAGCAATTCCTCGGCACCGACGGGCAAAAGATTCCCTATGTCATCGGCATCGCCGGCAGCGTAGCCGTTGGTAAGAGCACGACCGCTCGTCTGTTGCAAGCGTTGCTGAGCCGCTGGCCTGAACATCGCAGCGTGGAGCTGATCACGACCGACGGCTTCTTGCATCCTAATAAGGTGCTGAACGAGCGCGGTCTGATGAAGAAAAAAGGCTTCCCGCAGTCTTACGATATGCATAGCCTGGTGAAATTCGTGTCGGAAGTGAAATCCGGCGCCAAACGCGTCACCGCTCCGGTTTATTCTCATTTGATCTATGACGTTGTGCCCGAAGGTAATAAAGTCATCGAGCAACCGGATATTTTGATCCTGGAAGGGCTTAACGTATTGCAAAGCGGCATGGATTATCCTCACGATCCGCATCGCGTATTCGTTTCCGATTTTGTCGACTTCTCTATATATGTCGATGCTCCGGAGACGCTATTGCAAAGCTGGTATATCAATCGCTTCCTGAAATTCCGTCAAGGCGCATTTTCCAATCCCGATTCTTATTTCCATCACTATTCAAAATTGCCGGAACCGGAAGCGATTAATATCGCCACGCAATTATGGAATGAAATTAACGGGTTGAATTTGCAGCAGAATATATTGCCTACACGCGAACGCGCCAGCCTGATCATGACCAAAAGCGCTAACCACGCCGTTGAAAGCGTGCGTTTAAGAAAGTAAGCCTACCGTTCGATTCAGGGGACGTTGCCGTCCCCTGCTTTCTCTAACTATTCTGCGCTGCGCAGCGATATCTCTCCACCGATGAAGGGCTTGATCTCCCCGTCTTGTTCCAGCAGCAACGCGCCCTGCGAATCGATTCCTCGGGCGATACCCACAATCTGCCGCTCGCCGATAAGCAGCTTGACCGGCCTGTCGATAAAGTTATCCAGGGTACGCCAGCGACCGATAAAGGGCGCCAGTCCGTCTATCTCAAACTGTTTCAACGACTGACGCAGTTCATTAAGCAGGGTTGCAGCCAGCTCATTGCGATCGATCTGAATTCCCGCTTCCTGTAGGTTAATCCATCCTTGAGTAATGGCGCTGGCATTGGTATCACGCATCGCCAGGTTGATGCCGGCACCTATGACCAGTTGAGCCGCATCGCCGGTTTTCCCCGTCAGTTCGACCAGGATCCCCGCCAATTTACGATCGTTCAGATAGAGATCGTTAGGCCACTTCACGCGCACATCGGCCGCACCGAGACGCTGCAGAACTTCCGCCATCACCATCCCGATCACCAGGCTAAGCCCCATGGCCGCAGCCGGCCCCTGCTCCAGTCGCCAGAACATCGACAAGTATAAATTAGCGCCGAATGGCGAGATCCACTGCCGCCCGCGGCGCCCTCGCCCTGCCTGCTGGTATTCAGCGACACAGGCGTCACCAGAGTGCAATTCGGCAATGCGGTCCAGCAAGTATTGGTTGGTGGAATCGACCACCGGCAACACGCTTACACGCTTGTCTTCCAGCAGGCTGAGGATGCGCTCGGCTTCCAACAGCTGGATGGCGCCAGGCAGGCTGTAGCCTTTGCCGGGCACGGTAAAGACATCCAACCCCCATTCGCGAATGGTCTGAATATGCTTATTGATCGCCGCACGGCTCATGCCCAGTGACTCACCCAGGTGTTCCCCGGAATGAAATTCACCGTCGGCCAGCAGCGCGATCAGTTTTAACGGAACCTTGGTATCTTTCATGACAGCACCGCCACGGCATTCAGCTCACCGGTCGCGCCAATAAAACGCACCTCAGGCTCCAGCCAGACGCCAAATTTATCGGCCACTGTCTTGCGTACGTGGCGCGCCAGCGCCACCACATCCTGGCTGTGGGCGTTGTCGATGTTCACCAGCACCAGCGCCTGCTGACGGTGTACCGCAGCGCCGCCGATACGATATCCTTTCAATTCGCATTGATCGATAAGCCATCCGGCGGCCAGCTTCACCTGGCCATCCTGCTGTGGATAGTGCGGCATGCCGGGATATTTGGCGATGAGTTCTGCGGCTTTCTCTGCGTTCACCAGCGGATTCTTGAAGAAGCTGCCGGCATTACCGGTTTCACGCGGATCGGGCAGCTTGCTGCGGCGCATGGCGCATACGGATTCAAATACCTGAAGCGGCGTCACCGTGGCGGGATCCAGCCTGGCCAGATCGCCGTAGCTCAATTTGGGTTGCCATTGTTTGTTGAGACGCAGGCCCAGCCCGACAATGACATGCCCGGTTTGGAAACGGTGTTTGAAAATGCTTTCCCGGTAACCGAAACCACACTCGGCAGCCGGAATGCGATCGATAGCACCGGTAGAGAAGTCCAGCAGATCGACATACTCGCAGACGTCTTTCAATTCGACGCCGTAGGCGCCGATGTTCTGGATAGGGGCGGAGCCGGCCAATCCAGGAATCAACGCCAGGTTTTCCAGGCCGCAGATCCCGGCCTGCAGCGTATATTGCACCAGGTCATGCCAGTTTTCACCGGAGCTGACGTGGAGATACCAGGCATCGTTATCTTCCCGAACATCGATACCTTTCAACTGATTGACCATTACCGTGCCAGAAAAATCCTCCAGGAACAGCACGTTGCTACCTTCACCGAGAATCAGCAGCGGCTCCTGACGCTTTCGCGTTTGTTGCCACACTTTGAGCATCAGCTCAATTCTATCGGCCATGATCAGGTGCGCTGCGTTGACCGGGAGCGCAAACGTATTGTGGTTTTTTAAAAACGCGCTTTCAGTAGACATAACGTTCAGTACCCATAAAGAAATAATCTTTCGCCTAGTCTACTCGATTCGAGGCGTCTGGCTAATATTTGTTTTAATTAACGTGAAATTTATCGCCTAATACACTGGAGAATTAAGAATTATCCTTGATATAACCGGATAATTCTCATCAACATCTTCATAAATAGATATTTTTATTATTTAAATAATAATCTGGAGCTATCAATTATATATTTAGCTAGCTTTTTCTCTGACAAAAAACATTATGCTTCCTTATGAAAATAAGCAGCATATGCCAATAGAGGTATTTCTATAAGCAATAAATACAGCCAGGGAATTTATTTTTCCCATAGCAAAAAGCCCTGAACGTCAGTTCAGGGCTTTCGGCTTGGTTTGATGCCTGGCAGTGTCCTACTCTCGCATGGGGAGACCCCACACTACCATCGGCGCTACGGCGTTTCACTTCTGAGTTCGGCATGGGGTCAGGTGGGACCACCGCGCTATTGCCGC
>NZ_JBJNLC010000012.1:0-1531 GCF_052169255.1 Serratia sp. CY29653
TATGCAACCGGATTTACCAGGTCACACCCCCTACACGCTTAAACCGGGACAACCGTCGCCCGGCCAGCCTAGCCTTCTCCGTCCCCCCTTCGCAGTAACACCAAGTACAGGAATATTAACCTGTTTCCCATCGACTACGCTTTTCAGCCTCGCCTTAGGGGTCGACTCACCCTGCCCCGATTAACGTTGGACAGGAACCCTTGGTCTTCCGGCGAGCGGGCTTTTCACCCGCTTTATCGTTACTTATGTCAGCATTCGCACTTCTGATACCTCCAGCAACCCTCACAGGCCACCTTCAACGGCTTACAGAACGCTCCCCTACCCAACAACGCCTAAGCGTCGCTGCCGCAGCTTCGGTGCATGGTTTAGCCCCGTTACATCTTCCGCGCAGGCCGACTCGACCAGTGAGCTATTACGCTTTCTTTAAATGATGGCTGCTTCTAAGCCAACATCCTGGCTGTCTGTGCCTTCCCACATCGTTTCCCACTTAACCATGACTTTGGGACCTTAGCTGGCGGTCTGGGTTGTTTCCCTCTTCACGACGGACGTTAGCACCCGCCGTGTGTCTCCCGTGATAACATTCTTCGGTATTCGGAGTTTGCATCGGTTTGGTAAGCCGGGATGGCCCCCTAGCCGAAACAGTGCTCTACCCCCGAAGATGAGTTCACGAGGCGCTACCTAAATAGCTTTCGGGGAGAACCAGCTATCTCCCGGTTTGATTGGCCTTTCACCCCCAGCCACAAGTCATCCGCTAATTTTTCAACATTAGTCGGTTCGGTCCTCCAGTTAGTGTTACCCAACCTTCAACCTGCCCATGGCTAGATCACCGGGTTTCGGGTCTATACCTTGCAACTATTCGCCCAGTTAAGACTCGGTTTCCCTACGGCTCCCCTATACGGTTAACCTTGCTACAAAATATAAGTCGCTGACCCATTATACAAAAGGTACGCAGTCACACCACGAAGGTGCTCCCACTGCTTGTACGTACACGGTTTCAGGTTCTATTTCACTCCCCTCGCCGGGGTTCTTTTCGCCTTTCCCTCACGGTACTGGTTCACTATCGGTCAGTCAGGAGTATTTAGCCTTGGAGGATGGTCCCCCCATATTCAGACAGGATGTCACGTGTCCCGCCCTACTCATCGAACTCACGACCTGTGCATTTTAGTGTACGGGGCTATCACCCTTTGCTGCGCGACTTTCCAGACGCTTCCACTAACACACAAGCCGATTCAGGTTCTGGGCTCCTCCCCGTTCGCTCGCCGCTACTGGGGGAATCTCGGTTGATTTCTTTTCCTCGGGGTACTTAGATGTTTCAGTTCCCCCGGTTCGCCTCATGCCACTATGTATTCATGACATGATAGTGTGTCGAAACACACTGGGTTTCCCCATTCGGGTATCGCCGGTTATAACGGTTCATATCACCTTACCGACGCTTTTCGCAGATTAGCACGCCCTTCATCGCCTCTGACTGCCTAGGCATCCACCGTGTACGCTTAGTCACTTAACCTCACAACCCGAAGATGTTTCCATC
>NZ_JBJNLC010000014.1:0-674 GCF_052169255.1 Serratia sp. CY29653
TTCATATCACCTTACCGACGCTTTTCGCAGATTAGCACGCCCTTCATCGCCTCTGACTGCCTAGGCATCCACCGTGTACGCTTAGTCACTTAACCTCACAACCCGAAGATGTTTCCATCGTTCAAGTTGCAAACATTTGAGAGACTCTATGACAGGTTACTCTTCATTCCGGTACTTCTACGGAGGAATGAATTTCAGCCGTCATGTTTCAATTTTCAGCTTGTTCCAGATTGTTAAAGAGCAAAATACTTCGCAGCATACTGTTGCCAATATACTCTGAAGTAGTGAAATACCGGACTATATGGTGGAGCTAAGCGGGATCGAACCGCTGACCTCCTGCGTGCAAGGCAGGCGCTCTCCCAGCTGAGCTATAGCCCCATACAGTCACGCGCAGTACCTTTTCCACTTCCGAGAAGTGGTAGGCCTGAGTGGACTTGAACCACCGACCTCACCCTTATCAGGGGTGCGCTCTAACCACCTGAGCTACAAGCCTATAAAGGTATTTCTGCTCGTTACTTTCTATCAGACAATCTGTGTGAGCACGCCACTCGAACTAATATCTTTAGGTAAGGAGGTGATCCAACCGCAGGTTCCCCTACGGTTACCTTGTTACGACTTCACCCCAGTCATGAATCACAAAGTGGTAAGCGCCCTCCCGAAGGTTAAGCTACCTA
>NZ_JBJNLC010000015.1:0-614 GCF_052169255.1 Serratia sp. CY29653
GGGGCCGAGTTAGAACATCAAACATTAAAGGGTGGTATTTCAAGGATGGCTCCACGCAGACTGGCGTCCACGCTTCAAAGCCTCCCACCTATCCTACACATCAAGGCTCAATGTTCAGTGTCAAGCTATAGTAAAGGTTCACGGGGTCTTTCCGTCTTGCCGCGGGTACACTGCATCTTCACAGCGAGTTCAATTTCACTGAGTCTCGGGTGGAGACAGCCTGGCCATCATTACGCCATTCGTGCAGGTCGGAACTTACCCGACAAGGAATTTCGCTACCTTAGGACCGTTATAGTTACGGCCGCCGTTTACTGGGGCTTCGATCAAGAGCTTCGCCTTGCGGCTGACCCCATCAATTAACCTTCCAGCACCGGGCAGGCGTCACACCGTATACGTCCACTTTCGTGTTTGCACAGTGCTGTGTTTTTATTAAACAGTTGCAGCCAGCTGGTATCTTCGACTGGCTTCAGCTCCATCCGCGAGGGACTTCACCTACATGCCAGCGTGCCTTCTCCCGAAGTTACGGCACCATTTTGCCTAGTTCCTTCACCCGAGTTCTCTCAAGCGCCTTGGTATTCTCTACCTGACCACCTGTGTCGGTTTGGGGTACGATT
>NZ_JBJNLC010000016.1:0-575 GCF_052169255.1 Serratia sp. CY29653
GGGGTGAGGACAGTGTCTGGTGGGTAGTTTGACTGGGGCGGTCTCCTCCCAAAGAGTAACGGAGGAGCACGAAGGTTAGCTAATCACGGTCGGACATCGTGAGGTTAGTGCAAAGGCATAAGCTAGCTTGACTGCGAGAGTGACGGCTCGAGCAGGTACGAAAGTAGGTCTTAGTGATCCGGTGGTTCTGAATGGAAGGGCCATCGCTCAACGGATAAAAGGTACTCCGGGGATAACAGGCTGATACCGCCCAAGAGTTCATATCGACGGCGGTGTTTGGCACCTCGATGTCGGCTCATCACATCCTGGGGCTGAAGTAGGTCCCAAGGGTATGGCTGTTCGCCATTTAAAGTGGTACGCGAGCTGGGTTTAGAACGTCGTGAGACAGTTCGGTCCCTATCTGCCGTGGGCGTTGGAAGATTGAGAGGGGTTGCTCCTAGTACGAGAGGACCGGAGTGAACGCACCACTGGTGTTCGGGTTGTCATGCCAATGGCATTGCCCGGTAGCTAAGTGCGGAAAAGATAAGCGCTGAAAGCATCTAAGCGCGAAACTTGCCTCAAGATGAGTCTTCCCT